>NZ_AP019367.1:0-1200000 GCF_003966955.1 Parolsenella catena
TTTGCAGACGTTGAAAACTACTCGTCCCATATAATGAGTTTTCATCAATCCCATGCGTAGCATGTGCAACGCGAGGGACTGGCGGGAGTTATCTTGCCGCATGCGCGGCACTCAGACCGACGGGAAGCACATGGCCGAGTTCAACAACCAGGAGTCAGACGCCCAGATTCTGTGGGAGGACGTCGTCGCAATACTCACCGAGGACGGACTGGCGCCGTCGACCCTCGCGATGCTGCAGAGCTGCGAGGCAATCGGACTCACGGATGACACGTTGACCATCTCGGCAAAGAGCGGATTCGTGCGCAGAAACGTCGAGAGGAACGCAGACCTCATCAGGGGAGCAATCGAGCGAGCGGCGTTTCAGCCCATGCAGCTCGCGGTCGACCTCAACAGGGGAAGCGCGGCGGCATCAAGCGTCAGCGCACCGGCCGCCATCGCACAGCCACGGCCCGCGCAGCCCATCCCAGCGGCCACCGCACCCGCGTCCACGCCGACCGTCTCCATGCCGGCACACATGCCACAGGCGAATCCGGCGCCGGCGGCCCACGCCCCCGTCACAAACCAGACAACCATCTCGCGCGAGGACCTCGAGCGCCTGCTCAACCCCACGGCCGAGGCTGAGAGGGAGCCGGAGGCCGAGCAAGACGCCCTTGCCAGGCGCCGCAAGAACCCACTCGTGCAAGACATCGCCCCGGCAGACTCGCAGTTGACGTTTGACACCTTCGTCGAGGGCGAGGAGAACCAGCTGGCCTTCCAGGCCGCAAAGGCCGTGGCCAACGGAAGCAACGGCTATAACCCGTTGTTCATCTACGGCGGGCCGGGCATGGGCAAGACCCACCTGCTCAAGGCCATCCAGAACTACCTCGCCGTCAATGACCCCGACCGCATCTGCGTCTATCGCAACGCCCGCGAATTCGTGAGCGACTACACGGACGCCATGGTCGACACGTCCAGGGACGTCAAGCGGGCGCTCGAGCAGAACTACCATGACATCGATGTCCTCATCATCGACGACATCCAGGGGTTCCGCGGCGCGGCGAAGTCCATCAACTTCTTCTTCGACACCTTCAACTACCTCACGAGCAACGGCAAGCAGATCGTGCTCGCGGCAGACGAGAGCCCGGCCGAGCTCGGCCTGGAGGAGCGCGTGACCACCCGCCTGGACTCCGGCGTCACGCTCTCGATCCAGGTGCCGAACTATGAGCTCAAGCTCGGGCTCATCAAGGCGTTCTACGAGCGCATGAAGGCGGACGCCATCGAGAACGGCCAGCACGACTACGACGGCGCGCTCGACGACGCCTCCCTCGAGTTCATGGCCCAGAGGGCCGGCGCCTCCATCCGCACCATCAAGTCTTTCTGTCAGCTGTGCCTCCTCGAGGCCACGAGCCGCCAGGCCAGGGGCGAGGAGTTCACGCGCGAGGACATCTCGCAGATAGCCACCAAGAAGTGGGGCGCGGACACGCGCACGTTCACGATCGAGCAGATCCAGAAGTTCGTCGAGCAGCGCTACTCGGTATCCCACGCAGACCTCATCAGCAACAAGCGCAACAAGGGTCTCATGGAGCCACGCCACGTCGCGGTCTGGCTCGCGAGGGAGCTCACGGACTCAACGCTTGCCCAGATCGGCGAGCGGTTCGGCGGGCGCACCCATGCCACCGTGAAGCACAGCATCAAGTGGGTCGAGGACCGTCGTCACGAGGACCGCGTGGTGCACGACAAGATCGCGCGGATGAAGGAGGACCTCATGGCCGGCGCCTAGGGCTTTCTTCGTTGCCTGTGAAAAGTCGGGTGAAAACCGTTGAAAACCGCCCACGTCGCGTTGAAAGAGTTTTGCACATGCCTTCAACGTTCAAAAGAGAGGCTGTTTCTCAACAAGGGAAAAGGCCACGAACAAGGCGCTGAACTGGTACTTTGCAAACTTGTTCACATTTGAACACGCTTTACTACATCCACTAGCTATATATCTATATATACATACATAGATAGACAAGGAGAGACACATGCGCTTCACCGTCAGCCAGTCCTCGCTCGCCAAGGCGCTCTCAGTGGTCTCGAAGGGCATAGCCTCGCACTCAACCATTCCCGTTCTCGGTGGCATCCTC
Source organism: Parolsenella catena (assembly GCF_003966955.1). Classification (GTDB taxonomy): domain Bacteria; phylum Actinomycetota; class Coriobacteriia; order Coriobacteriales; family Atopobiaceae; genus Parolsenella; species Parolsenella catena. The sequence goes on from NZ_AP019367.1 coordinate 2,103, forward strand.
ATGCGCGCCTCGAACGGAACCCTCGAGATGCAGACGTCTGACCTCGACACCTCGATCAGGCACAAGATAGCGGCCAACGTCGAGGAGGAGGGCGAGACGGTCATCTCTGGCCGCATGCTCTCTAACGTCGTGAAGAACCTTCAAGACGCAGCCGTCACCTTTGACGGTGGCGAGGGCACGATCAACGTCACGTGCGACAAGAGCTCCTTCCACCTCAACACGCTCAACGCCTCCGAGTTCCCGAGCTTCCCGGAGATTGCCATGGAGCGCTCGGTGGAGCTCCCCTGCGACGCCCTGTCGGAGATGGTCGACAAGGTCTACAAGGTCACGTCACGCGACACAAGCCGCCCCGTGCTGGCCGGCATCCTGCTGAACGTGGAGGAGAACTGCGTGCGCCTCGTCGCAACCGACTCCTACCGCCTCGTCGTGTGTGACACGAACGTCGAGACCTCCTCGCTCGAGGGCACGTTCGAGATGATCATCCCCGGAACCGCCTTCCATGACGTCCTGAGCCTGCCGAGCGACTCGGCAACGGTCATCATCGGCGCCACGACCAACCAGGTCATCTTCGTCTCGGGCAACACCACCTATGTCTCGCGCCGCATCGAGGGGACGTTCCCCAACTATAAGCAGCTGCTGCCCTCGAGCTGCCTTACCACGATGAGGACGAAGGTTGCCGACCTCGCCGGTGCCCTGCGCCGCGTGAGCTCCATCGCCACGTCCAACTCGGCCGTTCGCTTCGACGTGGACCCGGACGCCGGCCTCGTCACGCTCTCCTCGACCTCTCCCGACCAGGGAGATGCCCGCGAACAGGTGAACGTCGAGGTTGAGGGCGAGGCAAACTCCATCTGCATGAACTACCGCTACGTTGGCGACTGCGTGGGTGCCCTGTCGCAGGACAGCGAGGTCACGCTCGAGCTGCAGCAGAGCATGCGCCCAGGTGTGTTCAAGAGCTACGGCAAGATCAACTACCTGTACCTGCTCATGCCCGTGCGGATGTAGCCCGTGTCTCTTACCGTCTCGCGCATATCATTCAGGGACTACCGCAACCTCGCCGGCCGCGTGCTCGAGCCGTCTGAGGGCGTCACGGTGCTCGTGGGGCCCAACGCCGTGGGCAAGACGAACACGGTCGAGGCCCTACAGTACGTCACGAGCGGACAGTCCTTCCGCAGGCCTTCGCCGTCAGAGCTGCTCGCCCCCGGCGCGGCCGAGGCGCACGTCTCGGCCAGGCTCGAGGGGGACGGGCGCGTCGTGGACGTGGAGCTTGTGGCCACGCCCGACAAGCGTCGGTTTCTGCGCAACGGCAAGCCCTGCCGTGGGCAGGATCTCTCCGGGACGCTGTTGTCCATCCTGTTCTGCCCGGACGACCTCTCTCTCGTGAAGGGGTCGGCATCTCGGCGCAGGGGAGAGCTCGACTCGTTCGGAGCCCAGGCAAACGTGGGCTACCGCAAGGTCCTCTCCACCTACACGCGCTCGGTCGAGCAGAGAAACCGCCTTCTCAAGGATGGGTGCGACGCCGCCCTCCTTGATGCCTGGGACGAGTCGGTGGCCCTGGGCGGTGCCACGCTGCTCCACCACAGGCTGAACCTCTTTGGGAGGCTCTCCTCGCTCGTGTCCGAGGTCTACGCGGAGGTCGCCGGATCGGAGCGGCTTGCGTGCCGCTATGCCCCGAGCGTCGAGGGAGCCGAGGTGGGCATGGGCCGTGACGAGCTTGTCGGCCTCATGCTCGAGCAGATGCGCGCCCGTCGCGCAGACGACCTCCGCCGTGCCCAGACGCTCACGGGTCCGCACCGAGACGACGTCGTATTCGAGATAGACGGCCGCGACGCCCGTGCGTACGGGAGTCAGGGCCAGCAGCGCTCCGTGGCCCTGGCCTGGAAGATGGCTGAGGTGCGCCTGTGCGAGGACCTCCTCGGCGAGCGTCCGCTGCTTCTGCTCGACGACGTCATGAGCGAGCTCGACGCGAGTCGCCGCGCCTGCGTCACGCGCTTTGTCGAGGGTGGCATCCAGACGATCATCACGACAACGAACCTCTCGTACTTTGACGACGAGCTTCTCGAGAGCATGCTGGTGGTGCCCTATGGCCCAGAGTCGTAAGCGTCGCCTAGAGCGGCTCGAGTACGATCCCCTCGATCCGTCGAAGCAGCATCAGCCCCAGACCGCCGGCGAGCTCGTGTCCTCGTTTGTCGACAAGAACCTGCTCGCGGGTGCCTCGGCGGCAAGCCTGGCACTCACGACGTGGCGCCGCGTGGCCGGCCGCCGCGCGGCGAAGCACACGGTGGCGGTGTGGCTCAGCGAGCCCAGGGGAAGGGCCTCCCTTCCCGACCTCGTCGTCTACCTTGACGGACACGCCCTCATGGTTGACCTCACGACGAATGCCGAGCTGTACGTGGACCGCCTTGCGCACGCTGGCCTCGAGGTGGGGCACGTGTGCTTCAAGCTCTCGAAGAAGGCAGGTCAGCGGCGCGAGGAACGCGGAGAGACGCGTGAAGACCGTAGTGTTGCGCGAGACCTGCCTCCCCTCACGCCCCTGGAGCGGGCCCATGTTGACGCCGCGACGGCTCAGCTTTCGCCCAAGATTCGCGCGAACGCGTCTAAGGCGATGGAAATGTCGCTTCGCCGCGCGAAGCTCAAGACCACGAGAGAATCGCAAACCAGCCCTCAGAACCCGTGAGAGCCGCGCTGCCGTATAAGCGATGCCCCTTGCATGGTGTCTATAGGTTTGGGCCTAGAGATATCCGCGATATGTTCTAAACTAGGAAAGATTGACGTTAACCCTAGGGAAAGGACTGTCGCGTGGCAGAGACTCCCAAGAATTCCGAATACGATGGCGGAGAGATCAAGATCCTCGAGGGCCTCGAGGCCGTCCGCAAGCGCCCTGGCATGTACATCGGCTCGACGTCCGCCAGCGGTCTGCACCACCTCGTATGGGAGATCGTGGACAACTCCGTCGACGAGGCCATGGCCGGCTTCTGCACCGAGATCTCCGTCACGGTGCATGCCGACAACTCCATCACGGTCGTCGACAACGGCCGCGGCATCCCCGTCGACCTGCACCCGGTGAAGAAGATTCCGACGCTCGAGGTCGTCATGACGATCCTGCACGCGGGCGGCAAGTTCGACAACAGCGCCTACAAGGTGTCCGGCGGCCTTCACGGCGTGGGTATCTCCGTCGTGAATGCCCTCTCCAAGAAGGTCGTTGTCCAGGTCAAGCGTGACGGCAACGTCTATGAGATGCAGTTTGCCCGCGGCAAGACCACCGAGAAGATGAAGGTCGTGGGTCAGTCCGAGCAGACCGGCACCACGGTGACCTTCTGGCCCGACGATGAGATCTTCGAGACCTGTGTCTACGACTTCGACACCCTGCACAACCGCCTGCAGGAGACGGCGTTCCTCAACAAGAACCTCAAGATCTCCCTCACTGACGAGCGCGAGGCCACCCCGCGCGTCGAGGAGTTCTGCTATGCCGGCGGCATCATCGACTTCGTGAGGTTCCTCAATGACGGCAAGGACGTTCCCGAGGGCCTCAAGGATCCCATCTACATCGAGGGCAAGACCGGCCCTGAGACGCCTCTGGACAAGATGGGCGAGGTCGAGGTAGCCCTGCAGTGGAACAGCGGCTACGGCGAGAACGTCATGTCGTTTGCCAACGACATCTACACGCCCGAGGGAGGCATGCACCTCGAGGGCTTCCGCACGGCACTTACGCGAGTGGTCAACGACTATGCCCGCAAGCAGGGGCTTCTCAAGGAGAAGGAGGCCAACCTCACGGGTGATGACGTCCGCGAGGGCTTGTCTGCCGTCATCTCCGTCAAGCTTCCCGACCCGCAGTTCGAGGGCCAGACCAAGGCAAAGCTCGGCAGCTCCTACATGCGCACCCTCACGAACAAGGTCGTCTCAGACGGCCTGGCCGAGTATCTCGAGGAGCACCCCAAGCAGGCCCGCACGATCGTGAGCAAGGCCCAGCAGGCGTGCAAGGCCCGCACGGCCGCCCGCAAGGCCCGCGAGGCCACGCGCCGCAAGAGTCTGCTCGAGAGCGCGAGCCTGCCCGGCAAGCTTGCCGACTGCTCCGTGCGCGACGCCGAGCTCACCGAGCTCTTCATCGTGGAGGGCGACTCGGCAGGAGGGTCTGCCAAGGACGGACGCCGCCGAGACATCCAGGCGATCCTGCCGCTGCGAGGAAAGATCCTGAACGTCGAGCGCGTCGGTGACCACCGCGCCTTCTCGTCCGACACGATCCAGTCGCTCATCACCGCCATCGGCACCGGCGTCACGACGGCTGCCGGCGACGGTGGCGACTTCGACATCACCAAGGCCCGCTACCACAAGATCATCATCATGACCGATGCAGACGTTGACGGCGCCCACATCCGCATTCTGCTCATGACGTTCTTCTACAAGTACATGCGCCCGCTCATCGACGCCGGCTACATCTACGTCGCCTGCCCGCCGATCTTTGGCGTCAAGGTTCGCAAGAAGATTCACTACGTCTACCCCAACGGTCGCCAGACCGAGGAGGAGATCCTTCGCGACACCATCCGCTCGCTCGGCTTCTCGCCCGACGACGACGGTGACACCAAGGACGACTCCGGCAAGCTCAAGAAAAAGAAGAGGGGCTACGACGTCCAACGCTACAAGGGCCTGGGCGAGATGGACCCCAAGCAGCTTGCCTCCACGACGATGGACCCCAAGACACGCATCCTGCAGCGCGTGACCATCGAGGACGCCGCGGCCGCAGACCGTGCCGTCCGCGAGCTCATGGGCAGCGAGGTGGGCTATCGCCGCGACTACATCGAGCGCCATGCCCATGACGCCCGCTTCCTCGACGCGTAAAGAGACCTGCCGACTTAGATAGAAAGGCCATACATGGCAGACGATACCAACATCACGGGTGGCGAGAACGGCGCCGACCTGCCCGAGGACCTCAGGAGGCTGCTCGACCGCGCCTCGGCCGAGGACGAGGGCACCGACGTCTACGTCGAGTCCGATGAGGACGAGGACAGCGACGACGACGGCGAGCTCGAGGAGGAGTTCGGCGACGCCGGTCGCGGCACCGACTCCGGCGAGACGGACGAGCATGGTGGCGCCCTACAACTCTCCGAGTTTGGCCACGAGATGCGCCAGAGCTTCATCGAGTACTCGATGTCGGTCATTACCGCCCGCGCGCTGCCGGACGTCCGAGACGGCCTGAAGCCGGTGCACCGCCGCATCCTTTACGCGATGAATGAGAGCGGCATCTTCCCCAACCGCCCGCACAAGAAGAGTGCGTGGACGGTCGGCGAGGTCATCGGCAAGTACCACCCGCACGGCGACTTCGCGGTCTACGAGACGATGGTTCGTCTCGCACAGTGGTTCTCCATGCGCGTGCCCCTTGTCGACGGTCACGGCAACTTTGGCAACATCGACGGCGACGGCGCGGCGGCCATGCGTTACACGGAGAGCCGCCTCGCAAAGCCCGCGATGGAGCTGCTGCGAGACCTGCAGAAGGACACGGTCGACTGGCAGCCCAACTACGACGAGTCGCTCTCCGAGCCCTCCGTGCTGCCGGCCCGCTTCCCCAACCTGCTCGTGAACGGCTGCAACGGCATCGCCGTCGGCATGGCCACGAACATCCCGCCGCACAACCTCGGTGAGGCCATCGAGGCTGCGTGCATGCTCATCGACAACCCGGACGCCACGACCGACGAGCTCATGCAGGTCATGCCCGGCCCCGACTTCCCGACGGGCGCCGTCATCATGGGCATGGACGGCATCAGGGAGGCCTACGAGACCGGCCGCGGCTCGCTCACCGTGCGCGCGAAGGCCCATGTCGAGGACATGAAGAGCGGCCGCTCCCGCCTCGTCTTCACCGAGATGCCCTACCAGGTCAACAAGGGCTCCCTGCAGGAGAAGATCGCCCAGCTCGTGAACGAGAAGCGCATCGAGGGCATCTCTGACCTGCGCGACGAGTCCAACCAGAAGGGCATCCGTCTCGTCATCGAGCTCAAGAAGGATGTCATTCCGCAGGTCGTGCTCAACAACCTGTACAAGTACACCCAGCTCCAGACAACGTTCGGCGTCATCAACCTGGCCCTCGTCAACGGCACGCCAAAGCTGCTGACGCTGCGCGAGATGCTCCAGCACTACATCGACCACCAGGTTGACGTGGTGACCCGCCGCACGCGCTTCGACCTCAAGAAGGCCCAGGCCCGCGCCCACATCCTCGAGGGCTACCTCATGGCCCTCGATCACATCGACGAGGTCATCAGCATCATCCGCTCGAGCCGCACCGACTCCGAGGCCTCCGAGCGCCTCATCGAGCGCTTCGGCTTCACGTCCGAGCAGACCACGGCCATCCTCGAGATGCGCCTGCGCCGCCTGACGGGCCTCTCGCGCGACCAGATCCAGGAGGAGCTCAATGGGCTTCGCCAGGCCATCGCCTACTACGAGGACCTGCTCGCCAACCCCGAGAAGATCCTGGGCGTCATCAAGGACGAGATGCGAGAGATCGAGCGCAAGTTCGCCGACAAGCGCCGCACCAAGATCAACCCCATGGGCACGCGCGAGCTCAACGTCGAGGACCTCATCGCCGAGGAGGACATGGTCATCACGGTGACGCACTCCGGCTACGTGAAGCGCACGCCGGTTGACACCTATCGTGCGCAGAGGCGTGGCGGCAAGGGCGTCCAGGGCGTCAACCTCAAGGACGATGACTTCGTCGAGGACCTGTTCGTGGCGAGCACGCACGACTACGTGATGTTCTTCTCGAACAAGGGCAAGGCGTATCGCCTGAAGGTCCACGAGCTGCCGATTGGCCAGCGCACGGCCCGCGGCACCGCCATCGTGAACCTCGTGCCGTTCTCCGAGGGTGAGCACGCCACGGCCGTCATCACGTGCCGCGACTTCCCCGCCGACGAGTACCTTATGTTCGCCACGGCCGCCGGAACCGTGAAGAAGACGGCCATGAGTGCCTACGACCGCACCCGTCGCGACGGTCTTATCGCCATTAACCTGCGTGAAGGCGACGAGCTTGTGAACGTCCGTCGCGTGCGCGAGGGCGAGAAGGTCATCCTCGTCTCCACGGACGGCAAGGCCATCATGTTCCCCGAGAGCGACGTGCGCCCGATGGGCCGTGACACGAGCGGCGTGCGTGGCATCACGCTCAAGGGCGACGCGAAGATGCTTGGCATGGAGATCACGAACGGCACCGGCGACTTGTTCGTCATCACGGAGAAGGGCTACGGCAAGCGCACCCCGGTCTCTGAGTACCCCGAGCACAAGCGCGGCGGCCAGGGTGTCTTCACGATCACGATGACTGACAAGAAGGGCCAGCTCGCGGCCTGCCGCGTCGTGGACCCGAGCCACGAGCTCATGATCGTGAGCACCACCGGCGTCGTCATCCGTGTGAGGGTCGAGGACATCTCCGAGCTTGGACGCTCCACGCAGGGTGTAAAGGTCATGGACGTGGACGAGAAGGACTCGGTGTGCGCGCTTGCCCGCATGGAGGTCTCCGAGGACGCCGACGAGCCTGACGCCGGCGAGACACCCGTCGAAGACGAGTAACCAAGAGGGCCCGAAAGTGTCAAAGACTCTCGGGCCCTCTCTTTGAACGGATATGAAGCGGGACCAAGACCGTCAGATGGCCTTGGTCCCGCTTTTCTAGTTCTGCCTTGGCGCCTTGAAGTCATCCGGGGTGAGGCTCTCGACGAAGTCATGGAACTCGGCGGCCTCGCGCTCCTGCTCGTCTCTCTTCACGGCAGCGAAGTCGGGCAGCCCGGCGCACCGGAGGACCTCCTCGCTGGCAAGCACGGGGGCGTCAGCCTCGATGGCGGCGGAGATGGCGTCCGACGGCCGTGCATCGATGTGATGCTGCTCTCCAGTGGCCGAGCGGATGTCAAGCGTCGCGAAGAAGGTGGCACCCTCGACGCGCGTGATGCTTACGCTCTCAAGATCGGCTCCCAGCGCGTCGATGACATCGACGAGCAGGGCATGGGTTGCCGGTCGCTTGTGGTCATCGGCATTCGTGGCGCGCGCAACGTTGGCGGCGTCGACGGTGCCAACGCTGATGGGCAGCACGAGCTCGCTCTGCTCGCGCTCCGTCTCGTCTTCTGAGTGCTCCTGATCGGGCTGCAGGATGATGGCGGAGGGAATGGGGCCACCTCCCACGATGAGGTTCTTCAACGTCATCTTGACCACGTGGACCATCCCTTCTCGTCTTGATGTGACAGGGGCGTCATCGCCAGAGTCACTGCCCGTCCCTTAGGTAGCGATATGCTACCCGTTGTCATCGAATTTGGCGGCGCAAAAACTTTTTTGAAAAAAGTGGTTGACCTTCGTTTGGGCGATGTTTTATTATAGCGAAGCGCGTTGTGGCGAACACACCGCATGTGGGCCCGTAGCTCAGTTGGTCAGAGCGTCCGGCTGATAACCGGGAGGTCACAAGTTCGAACCTTGTCGGGCCCACCACCTTTTCGCCAATAAACGCCCCAGCGTGAGCCGAGTCGCCGCTGGGGCGTTTATTACTAAAAGGGGACGTAGCTCAGTTGGGAGAGCGCGGGCTTTGCAAGCCTGAGGTCGTGGGTTCGATCCCCATCGTCTCCACCAGTCTGTTTCGCCGGAGTGCTTCTCCGGCGTTTTTTTATGCTGACATCCCTTGCCCGACGCCCGCATTCTCAAGACATCTCTGAATGCCCGCGAAGCGTGAAAAGGTGTAATCGTTATCGTTTCTCCGGACTCTGCCGTCTGCTTCAAAAGCGTTGAATATTTTGGACTCTGTTGAGACTTTTATTATCTCCCCCTCTCGAATATCGTGCGAAGATACATGGTGTGACGAAGGGAGGCGACTCGTGCGCGCAACTAGAAAGCTTCAACATATTGCCCCCCCTCCCGTTATCTCTCCCCGTCGCTAATCATTGAGGTCGCCTCTTTCTCCCTCTACTTCTTCACCTGGAAGCTCTGCATGTCCGTAACGCTGGGGCGTACTCCTCGCCTTGCGGATCCCGGCGTCATAGGGAACGTATACGCGATTCTGCTCGCCTTTACGGGGCTTGGTTACGTCCTATTCTGGGTCGCGGGAGCCTATCTTCCCGGCTCGATGGAGAAAAGGACCGCTGCCGCTGCCGCAATGTCTCTTTGTGTTACCGGAGCCATTGGGATGGTGGCAACCCTTCGCCTGCCCGGCTTCCTTATCGCGAGCAGCACGACGATTCTGGCTCTTGGCTACCTTGGCGCCGCCGTCCATTATGGATTTAGCCTCGTGTCGTACGAGAGCGAGGTCTCTGGACGAGCGCTTGGGATTGGCATGGGCGTAGCCTCCCTGCTCGAGTATCTAGTCGAAACCCTCGGGATGACCCCCGCGGTCTTTGTGGTCTGCGTAATTCTGAGCGCGCTTGCCATTTTGTGGCTTGACGGTCGTCCCGCTAGGCGGTGGCTATACGATCATCGGCCATCACCGCAGCAGGTATCCGGCGTGAGCAGGGGGTCGATCGTCCTTCTTGCAGTTGCTGCCGCCGCCATGACCCTCGACTACGGCCTTCTCGACGGCGTCCTCGTCTGGAACTATGCAAATGGGAATATCCTCAGCATCGGTCTCTCCAAGATCGCCTACTCGCTTTCGCTTCCGTTCGTCGGCGTGCTGTTTGACCTGAAGAAAGGCCGTCTTCGCTCCCTCATCACAATATGCGCGATGTTCCTCGTCGCTGCGGCGGTGCCTGCGGCGGAAACGCCGGAGGGAATGCCCGCCGCTGCCTTTATCGCGGGAATATATGGCTCTTTCTATCTCATGTATCTCAGCGCGAGCTTCATGAGGGTCGCGCCCAAGACGTCTTGCCCGGAGATCGTTGCAAGTATGGGAAGGGCCATCAGCTGTCTCGTGGGCGCTTTGGGCGCACTGTTCGCACGCTTCCTCTTTGAATCGCTGGGCGTGGTCGTGACGGTGACCTTGTCATGCTTGCTTTCGGTCGTCTGCCTTCTCGTCCTTGTTCGCGACATCGCGTGGGGAATTACGGAGAACCTGGACGAGAAGAAAGAGGGGGCCGGCGAAAATCCCATCCAGGTGTCTGCCCTTCCATCCCGCGAAGAAGCGCTCGTCCTATACGCCGAGAAGATTGGTCTCACTGCGAGGGAGGGGGAAGTGTATATGGCCCTCCTGACGACGGACCTCGGTGTTCAAGAGATTGCCGATGGCCTGTTCATCTCACGCCGCGTGGCACAGAGGCATATCTCCGCCATCTACGAGAAGGCGAGAGTTACCACGCGCGTTGGTCTCTATCGAGAATTCGACGCCTGGTTCGACGAATTCAAGACTCGCGAGAGGGGCTAGGGCGAGAGAGGCCAGAGGCGTTTAATCGCTCTTCCGTATCGATAGATATGTGCCTCTTCAACCATCGCGCGGCTTTGTTTTCCCTTACCGTTCGTGGAAACGGTGATTTTTAGAACAAGCTAATCTACCTGCGAGTTCTCAAATTTGGCACACATGTGACCTATTGAATTGACCTCGATTTACTGACGATAAGATAAGCTCGGTTATCTAGCTTTCGTCGGAGGAGGTCACCATGAGGCGACTAAGGCTTCTGTTGTTGTTTGCGATATTCCTTACGTTGGCACCTGTCTCGGCCTTCGCCGCCACGGCTGGCGCTACCACGGTCGCCGACCCCTCGTCTGCGTCAACGTGGCGCAACTGGGACCTCGAAAACTCGACGGAGAACGTCGGCCGCATTTGGACCGATAAGACCGTCTCGGATGACAACATCGACCTCACGGGTGCCGGCGGCACCATGACGACCGAGAAGGGTGACTCGGACTTCCTGACGTCACTCTCCGCCATCTCCTCGACGTCGAACCTGACGATGACGTCCTCGACGCCGTTGGATATCGTCCTCGTTCTCGACGCCTCTGGCTCGATGGACGATTCGATGGGCAACCGTGACTCCACCAAGCGCATCGATGCGCTCAAGGCTGCCGCCAACGCCTTCGTCGACGAAATCGCGAAGGCAAACGAGGGTGTCTCGGACGCAAACCAGCAACATCGCGTCGCCGTGGTGAAGTTTGCCGGCAACGGCACGGAGCGCATCGGCAACGATACCTACTGGTCTGGAGGCTACAAATACAACTACAGTCAGCGCATGCTTGGGCTCACCGCTTGCACGCAGGACGGCAAGGGGACCATTACCTCCCGCATCAACGCGATCGAGCCTGCCGGCGCCACCCGCGCCGACGAGGGTATGAGCCAAGCCAAAAAGGCACTCGATGACAACCCGCGCCCTGGTGCAAAGAAGGTTGTCGTGTTCTTCACGGACGGTACGCCGACTACGAGCAATGAATTCAGCGAGAGCGTCGCCAACCGCGCCGTTTCCACCGCTAAGGCCCTTAAGGATGGTGGAACTACCATCTACACCGTTGGCATCCAGAATGGCGCCAATCCTTCCGTTGACCCCGACAGCTGGGGAGCTACGAAGGAGAACAAGTTCCTGCACGCCGTGTCCAGCAACTATCCCGCCGCAACGGAGTATGACGAGCTTGGTGCGCGCGCGACTGACTCTGACTTCTATAAGACGGCGACGAATGCCGACGACCTCAAGGATGTCTTCAGTGGAATCTCGCAGGACATCGTGAGTGCGGCCGGTCATCCCACTGATGTCGTCGAGGGTGCCGAGAACACGTCTGGTTACGTGACGTTTACTGATCAACTGGGCGACTACATGAAGGTCGACAGCTTCAAGAGCATCGTTTTTGCCAGGCGGGTCTTCTCCGCCCCCGATGTCTCCCGATCTGACAATGTCGATACCTACACGTTCCATGGCACGGCCGGTAACGTGCTCTATCCCACGGGCGACCTTGCCGATATCGTTATTCGCGTCGAGCGCTCCGATGATGCCCGGACCGGTGACAAGGTGACCGTCTCCATTCCGGCGTCCCTCATTCCGCTTCGTCATTTCAACATCGACGAGGATGCGGGAACCGGCGACGTGACGCTGACATTCCCCATTCGCGTGTTCTATGGGTCAAGCCTTAAGGAAGAGGCGATTGACCTCCTCGCGAATCCCGACGAGGCCATGGCGGACTACATTGCCAGCCACACGGATGAAGATGGGAAGGTTTATTTCCTCGCGAACGCGTACTCCGGTGGGGTGGTGGATGGCGACACGACGTCTGCATTCACTCCCGCGACGGGTAACAGCTACTACTACATCACCGAAGACACGCCCCTTTACCGTGATGCTGAGTGCACGCAGCGCGCTCGTGGTCCGCTGAGCAGCTCTGCGACGTATTACTACAAGCGTTCCTGGTATGACATTGCTGACAGAAAGGCCACCAAGTCTTCGAGCGTGGCCTCCTTCCCCGGCAGCGTTGCCGAGGGTGTTACGGGCGCAATCGCCACTGATGAGTCCGGATATCTCATCCTGAGGAAGGGCTCCCGCCGCCTCACCTACATCAACGAGATGCACACCGATAAGGATGCCAACGCCACGGGTACCGCCTCTTCCATCATCAACCCCCACTGGAGCGGCAGGACAATCAACGTTGCCCTTGGCAACAACGGTCGCATCTCGCTCGAGCAGCCCGGAACGCTCGCGATTTCCAAGACGGTCGCTGTTCCCGCTGGCTTCGACGAGGGTTACTACAACGACCTTAACTTCACGTTCAACATCTCGATTCCCGATGCTGCCGGCAAGACGTTCAAGGCCACCGTCAAGGGTAAGGACGGGACGGCCCACGGTGACGCGTCCTGGGACCTCACGCTCGACGCCCACGGCAATGCCACGCACACGCTCAAGCACGGAGAGACGCTCTACGTGTATGGCCTTCCTCGGGGAACTGCCTACACCGTGACCGAGGAAGCCGCGAACGGCTTTGTGACTTCGCCCACCGTGCCGCAGGAAGGCACGATCGAGGCCGGCCTTGAGGCTAAGGCAGAATTCAGGAACACCTACTCCGCTAAGGGAACGCTCTCCGGCAGAGAGAACCTCGCCGGAGAGAAGATCCTCGATGGCCGCGATTGGCTCGCAAACGATAGCTTCACGTTCATCCTCCAGGGTCTCGACGGTGCACCCATGCCGGAGGGTGCCGAGGGAAACATCTCCAGGATTGTCGTGACGAGCCCCGAAGGCACGCCCTCCGGAACGCCTGTTGCCTTCAACTTTGGTGACATCGCCTACAACGCGCCTGGCACCTACACCTATCAGATTTACGAGCCCGCCGAGGAAGCCGCGACGCCCGGTGTGTCGACCTCACTCGCCCTCTACACCGTGACCGTCACGGCCGAGGACAACCACGACGGAACGCTCGCCGCCTCTGCCGGGATCACGTGCGACCGCGACGACCTCGGTGCCGAAGTCGCCGCAGAGGCCGCCGCGACGAACGTCGCGAGGTTCACGAACACCTTCGACGCCACTTCGCAGGAGTGGGCACCCATCGCCACGAAGACGCTGCACGACGCGTCTGGCGCGCTGTCTCTCCAGCCCGATATGTTCGAGTTCTCGCTGACGCCCATGCCCGGCGCTCCCATGCCCGCCGACGCGACCGAGCTCGTTGGCAACAACAACGCCCATGGCGTCGTGGTCTTCGAGGGGATCACCTTCACGAGCGAGGACGTGGGCAAGACCTACCAGTACAGGATTTCCGAGAAGGTCCCCGCCGATCCTCGTCCCGGCATGACATATGACGACGCGGTCTGGATCGCGACCGTGACTGTGACCCACGAGACCGTCGACGGCGAGAACCTCGTCAAGGTCTCCGCCACGTATGCCCGTGAGGGCGAGAGCGAGGGCCATGGGGAGGCTGCGTTCGAGAACTCCTATACGCCCGAGGCGTTCGCTGAATCCGGAATCATCAAGGGCGAGAAGCAGCTTGTTGGCCGAGACATGCTCGATACGGATAACTTCAACTTCTCCCTGAGCCTCGTCTCTGGCCCCGAGAATGGTGTCGTCTCTGACATGCCTCTCAATCGTGTGACCAACGGCAACGTGGTCAACCTTGAGTCTGGCGAGATGACCTTCACCAAGCCTGGCGAGTACGTCTTCGGCATTCGCGAGAACGCCCCTGCCGAGGATGGCGCGGGCATCACGTGGGACCGCCACGTCGCCACCGCAACCGTCACTATCGTTGACAACAATGGCACGCTCGCCCTTAGGAACGTCTCCTACGACAACACGACCTCTGCGATCGATAAGGACAAGGGCATTACCGATTACGCGGCCTTCACGAACGTCTACGCGCCCACCGAGGTCGCCTACTATCCCGGTCTTACCGTGAGCAAGGTCCTCACCGGCCGCTCCATGGATATGGGCATGTTCTCCTTCACCATCAAGGGCAAGGATGCTACCGCCGAGACCGGAACCACTGCTGCGACGGCTGACGAGGCAAATGCCTTGCTCGCCGATTCCGACAAGAGCTTCTCCAACACCCAGAGGCGCGCAAGCGGCATCGCCGAGGACATGGCGAAGCTGTCTGACGTGGTCTTTAGTGCGGAGAACGCCAACAAGACCTATGCGTTCGATGTGGCAGAGGTCATCCCCGCCGATAGGGATAAGATCCCTGGCGTTAGCTATGACAACTGCACGCACGAGGTAGTCGTCTCCGTCATCGATAACCTCGACGGCACGCTGACGGTCACGACGAAGATCGACGGCCAGGTCGTGAGCGACGACAGCCGTAGGGTCCTGTTCGAGAACACGTACCATGCCGAGGATGCCACGGTCGCAACGGCTGACTTTGGCCTGACGAAGGTCCTCGAAGGCCGCGACTGGCAGAATGGCGACAGCTTCACCTTCCTGCTCGAGGGCGTCAACGGCGCTCCCGTCCCCATGGGTGATGACGGCGCGCCCTCTACGGAGGTTGCCGTTAGCTCCAATGATGCCACCGACGGGGTGGCGGAGATCGACTTTGGCTCCATCGTGTACACGCAGCCTGGTCAGTACGAGTACAAGGTCACCGAAAAGCGCGGAAGCGCCGGTGGTATGACCTACTCTGACAACGTCGCTGTCCTCCGCATTACCGTCCGCGATAACACCGAGACTGGCAAGCTCGAGGCTTCCGTCGAGCGCGTGTCCGGTGACGGGGAGTTCGTCAACACCTATGACTCGAGCATCCCGTCCGATCAGCTCGTGAGTCCCCACTTCTCCAAGGTTCTCGAGGGTCGCGAGTGGCGCGAGGGAGACAAGTTCACCTTCACGATCATCGCCAAGGACGGAGCGCCTCTTCCCGTCAATGCCAACGGCGAGGAAGTCACCAGCGTGACCGTCCACGACGCCACCGAGGCGGCGGACTTCACGTTTGGCACCATCCCGTTCACCTATGACATGGTGCGCGATGGCGCCCGCACGTTCGTCTACGAGGTTCGCGAGAAAGCCTCCGGCATCTCCGGAATCTCTGACGACCCCCACGTCGCGACGGTGACCGTGACGGTTGCTGACCGGGGCAACGGAACGATGAGTGCCGTCGTGAAGAACGAGAACAACGTCTTCAAGAACACCTACAGCTCTCGCCTCGACTACACCGCCGCTGGTGGCCTGAGCGTCACGAAGACGATGAACGGCCGAGCCATGAGCGCGGGAGAGTTTAGGTTTGACGTTGTCGCCAACGGCGATGGCGACAAGCTCGGGATTGCCGGCGAGCACGCCAGCTCCGCAGCCCCTGACGGGGACGAGGCTCTTGTGGTGAGCTCGCCCACGGGCGTCACGTTTACCCAGGAAGACGTAGGGAAGGTCTACTCCTACACCATTACCGAGAAGGGCGGCAATCTTGGTGGCGTCAGCTATGACGCAACGAGCTACAACGTCGAGATCACCACGGATGATGACGCTTCCAACGCCAGGCTCACGGTGACGACGCGCGTTACGAGCACGTCTGGTATCGACAACACGTACACCTACGTTGCCGGTTCCGATGCGAACGCCGCTGCTAAGGTCTCCTTCGAGAACTCCTATGCCGCCGCGAGGACGACGACTTCCATCGTTGGCACGAAGTCCATGACGAACGGCCTCATGTTTGACAACGACTTTAAGTTCCGCCTCGCCTATGGCGCGGGTGACCGTGCGGTCGTCTCTAACGCTACGAATGTCAACGGCAAGGTGGACTTCGGGACCCTGTCCTACGACAGCAAAATACTCGAGGGCCTTGTTGGCAAGGGTCTCGCTACTCGCACGGGCAGCACCTGGACGATTCCGTACGTTGCCTACGAGGTCACCGATGGCCTGGGCGACCGGGGCGTGACGCCCACGGCGTCGAGCTTCCCCTTCAACGTGACCGTCACGGACAACGGAAAAGGAACGCTGACCTGCACGACGAACCTGCCCACGGGTGGCCCCGCGTTCCGCAACACGTACGCGACGGGCGAATCCGTCTCCATCGAGCTTGCGGGCTCCAAGCTCCTCAACGTCGACGATGGCCTTGCCGGGGCAGATATCGCCGGTAAGTTCAAGTTCACCGTGACGGGCTATGACGGCGCTCCCATGCCCGAGCGCACCACCGCCACGAACGGCGCGAACGGCAACGTCGGCTTCGGCTTGATCACGTTCACGTTCGACGACCTTCTGAAGGCCCTGGGCGAGACTCCTGGCACTACGGACGAGGCTGCCGAGGCGCTGGACGCCCCGACGACGAACGCCCCTGAGGCCACGCCCGATGTCCAGACCGGAGAGCCCGCCTCCGCCGCGGAGAACTTCTCTGACGGGGCCGAGCCCGAAGACGCTGCTCCCAAGGCGGCCCCTGAGGCCGAGGGAGAGGCTCCCGTAGCACCCGACGCCACCGAGTCCGCGCCCGCAGCCGAGCCTGCGCTCGAGGCCCTCGCCAACCATGACGTCGAGGGGGATGCCACCGCCACGGCATCCTGGCGTAGGTCCCGTAGGGCGATGCGCGTCGTCTCCGACACCGCTGAGACGGACGGAGCCGACGAGGCGGGTTCCGAGCCCGTCCGCGAGCGCTCCCACACTTATCGCTACGACATCACCGAGAGCGGTTCGGCAGATGGCGTCACGAACGACACACAGTCCACGCGTACCGTGTATGTCAAGGTCACGGACAACGGCCGTGGCAGCCTCACCGCAGCCATCGTCGACGAGCACGGCAACGTGCTCTCCGGTCCCGCCTTCACCTTCACGAACTCCTACAGCGTCACGTCCACCACTTCGAGCGTCACTGATCAGATCAGGGTCCACAAGACCCTGACCGGGCGCACCCTCGATGCGAACGAGTTCACCTTTGAGCTTATCGAGGATGGGCGCGTTGTTGCCACGGGCACGAATGACGCATCGGGCAATGTGGCTCTGAGCACCATCGAGTACACCGCTCCTGGCGTCCACAACTACACGATTCGCGAGCATGGCTACGGGACCACCGCGAATGGCGTTACGTATAGCGATGCAACCTACCGTGTGACGACGACCGTCGTGGACAACGGGGACGGAACCCTCGGCGTTACCCACAAGCTTGTGGATGCGGATGAGGCCGAGTTCGAAAACGTCTACACCGCCAAGCCCACGAAGCTCGCGCTCACCGCAGCCAAGGTGCTCGAGGGCGCAGTCCTCAAGGCCGACCAGTTCACCTTCAAGCTCTCCGGTGGCGGTGTGGAGCTCACCGCGACGAATGACGCGAACGGTCAGGTTACGTTCTCCGATCTCTCCTTCACGCAGGTCGGCACCTACACGTTTACCATCTCCGAGGTGAACGATGGCCAGCAGGGCGTCACGTATGACGAGCCGGAGCGCAAGGTCACTGTCACGGTCAAAGACGATCGTCAGGGCAACCTCATCGCGAGCGTGAACCAGGAGGAGCTCGCGGCTTGCGTGTTCCGCAACACGTACACCAATCCCGAGGAACCTGCGAAGCCCACGACCCCGGCGACGCCCACGAAGTTCGTCCCGCAGACGGGCGGCCCCATCGAGTCCGCACCCATCGTGGTTAGCGCGGTTCTCGGCGTCGCCATCCTCGCTGTTGCCCTCATTGTGAACAAGAGGTGAAAGAGGAGCTAGGGGACTAAGAAAGCCTAAGCCGGCGCGGCTCCTCCCATTGCCGCGCCGGCGAGGGTCTGCTCCTTTCCACCGGGCGGGTTCGTCGAGCTTCTCCCGTTCTCCTTTCGCAATTCCCGTCCGGTGCTCTGGGAGCCGAGGTCAATTGGCCTCGGCTCCCTTCTCTTTTGGCACGGAGCACGCAACCTCGTGCGAGGATGCGTTACCATCTTTTCGATATCACGGCGAACGCGGAGGGTGACACATGGCGGATAATCACGGCGACGGCGGCGTTTCCGCTCAGACCGACGAGCTCGGCAGCACCCTCATGGGCGAGGCCCTCGATCGCCTCGCCGCCGGCGAGGACTTCTCCGTCGTCGCCACCGCCGCGGATTCCCAGGGCCAGCGTATGACCTGCGAGTTCGACGATGATTCCGCCGAGCAGTGCCTCGAGGCGGCCCGCACGTGGGTTCGCAACGGCGCTCGTGGCGAGGATAACGCTCGCGTCATTGGTAAGCCCGCCTGCTACGCCATCGCGTACCTTGGTGCCGTTGCGGATGAGGATGAGGCCTTCCAGGACGCCCTTATCCTCGAGTTTGGCGAGCGTGGTGCCGAGTGCGGCTACTCCGCCTTCTCGCTCGTCGAGGGCATTGGCTCGGGTAAGCGCTTCCGCTACACCGATCCCGCTCCCGCCGGCGAGCTCTCCTGCCTGCTGTAGCTCCGAGCGCACACGACGACACCTGGGGCGGGCCAAGCCGTCACCGTTGCTAGCTGTAGATGGCGTGATGCGTGAGCGCATGCCATCAAGAGCTACCGTTTGCGCTGTATAATCCCTCAGTTGCCGAAAACACAGGCATTGCAGAATTGAGAGGGACATATGCGCCAGGAGAACCTACGCAACATCGCCATCATCGCCCACGTCGACCACGGCAAGACCACGCTTGTGGACAAGCTCCTGCGCGCCACGGACGCCTTCCGCGCAAACCAGCAGGTCGAGGAGCGCGTCCTTGACTCCAACGACCAGGAGCGCGAGCGTGGCATCACCATTCTGGCCAAGAACATCTCCATCGAGTACAAGGACGTCAAGATCAACGTCATCGACACCCCGGGCCACGCCGACTTCGGCGGCGAGGTCGAGCGCGTGCTCAAGATGGCCGACGGCGCCCTGCTGCTCGTTGACGCGTTCGAGGGCCCCATGCCCCAGACGCGCTTCGTCCTGCGCCACGCCATCGACGCCGGCCTGTCCATCATGATCGTCGTCAACAAGATCGACCGCCCGGGTGCCGACCCCGAGAAGGCCTACAACGACTGCCTCGACCTCATGGCAGACCTTGGCGCCACCGACGAGCAGCTCGAGTTCGCCATGGAGCACGTTGTCTACGCGAGCGCCATGAACGGCTTTGCCCGCCTCGACCCCAGCGACGACAACGACAACATGTACCCGCTGCTCGACATGATCGTCGAGGACATGCCTGCGCCCGAGGTTGACCCTGACGGCCCGCTTGCCATGCAGTGCGTCACGATCGACCACTCCGAGTACGTGGGTCGCATCGGCATCGGTCGCATCTACTCCGGCACCATCCACGACGGCGACAAGATCCTCGTCGTGAAGAACGACGGCTCGCGCGCCAACGCCACCGTCAAGCAGCTCTTCACGTTCGACTACCTCGGCCGCAAGGAGTGCGGCGAGGTCGGCGCCGGCGACATCGCCGCCGTCGTGGGCATCGACCGCACCGACATCGGCGACGTCTACACCGACCCCGAGAATCCCGTCGAGCTCGAGCCCATCGAGATCGACCCGCCGACCCTGGCCATCGTCTTCGAGGCCAGCACGAGCCCGCTTGTGGGTCGCGAGGGTGACATCGTGGGTGCCCGCCAGCTCAAGGAGCGCCTCATGACCGAGGCCGAGAACAACGTGACGATGCGCATCGAGGAGCTCCCCGACAAGTCCGGCGTCGAGGTTGCCGGCCGAGGCATCCTGCACCTGTCCGTCCTCATGGAGTCCATGCGTCGCGAGGGCTTCGAGTTCCAGGTTGGCCGTCCCCGCGTCCTCATCAAGAAGGACGAGAACGGCAACCGCATCGAGCCGATCGAGCAGGCCGTCGTCGAGTGCCCGGGCGAGTACTCCGGCAAGGTCATCGAGCTGTTCGGCAACGCCTCCGGCACCATGACGAACATGGAGCAGGGCGAGACCATCTGCCACATCGAGTTCAAGATCCCGACGCGCGGCATCATGGGCCTCAAGAACCGCATCCTCAACGTCACGCACGGTGAGGGCGTCTTCTATCACACGTTCCTCGAGTACGGCCCCTTCGCCGGCGAGCTTGGCGTGCGCAACAACGGTGCCATGATCTCCATGACCACCGAGAAGGCCGTTGCCTACGCGCTCGGCACGCTGCAGGAGCGCGGCCAGCTCTTCGTCGGCCCTGGCGACGAGTGCTACGAGGGTATGCTCGTGGGCGAGCGCTCCAAGCCCGGCGACATGGTCGTCAACATCGCACGCACCAAGCAGCTTGGCAACCAGCGCAGCTCCACGGCAGACATTGCCGTCCAGCTCACCCCGCCGCGCACGTTCACGCTCGAGGAGGCACTCGAGTACATCATGGACGACGAGCTCGTCGAGGTGACGCCCAAGAGCGTCCGCATGCGCAAGCGCATCCTCAACGCCATCGAGCGCAAGAAGGCCAACGTCCGCGCTGGTCTCGTCAACAAGTAAGTTTTTTCTCGAGAGAGACCAAGGGAGGGATGGCCGGCTGCCGGCGCGTCCCTCCCTTTTTGTTTATTCGCCGTGCCTCTTGGCATGACCCCGGGCGCGCTCTGCGGCGCGCCGTACGGGGGCGAGCACCATGTCCGTGTGGTCCCGGCTCGTGGAAGAGACTATGCCCCAGCGCAGGCTTGCGCGCCTGAGGGCCACGGTGACGAGCGTGCAGGCGATGGCGAGCCAGGGATTCATGACGTGGGCGAGGTCATGGAGCGCAAAGTAGGTGAGCGAGCCTCCGAGCGCACACAAGGCGTAGAGGTTTGACGTCTGGAAGATGCGAGGGACATCTCCCAGGCAGACGTCCCTCAGAAGGCCGCCGCCCAAGCCGCAGATGAGTGAGAGGGCCACGCAACCCGTCATGTCGAGTTTGCGGTCGATGGCGACGAGGGATCCCGAAAGAGAGCCGACCACGATGGCGGTGAGCTCGAGCCATGCGGGCAGCATCAGGGCATGGGTGCCCTGGCCGAGAAAGGCGGAGAAATCTGGCACGGAAGCTCCTCTCGGGACGCGTCGCGTGAAGAGCATTATGGTGCTTGGAAACCTCACGGTGCTTGGTTTGGACCGTTTTTTCTCGCGTTGCGAATTGCCTTTGAGAATCAAAGAAATTCCTCTTGTGTTTTGCAAGAACTTTAGGCTAGAATAATCAACGCACTTTACTGGAGAGTTGGCCGAGTGGTCGAAGGCGCACGATTGGAAATCGTGTAGGCGTCTCAAGCGTCTCCGGGGTTCAAATCCCCGACTCTCCGCCAGAGTCTTCCGCGGCGCCCTTTGCGGCGCCGCTCTCATATCTCTGGAGAGGTGGCAGAGCGGCTGAATGCGGCGGTCTCGAAAACCGTTTAACCACTTTGTGGTTACGAGGGTTCAAATCCCTCCCTCTCCGCCAGAGTACGCAGGACCCGGTTCGCCTGGCGAGCCGGGTCCTTTTTGTTTCGTCGCTTGTGGATGCGGTCTAATGTCATCGGCGACCAGAGACTGCAATCTGCCTCCGGACGCCGCTGCCTTGAAGGATTGTCTACACTCGACACATACCAACGGCATCGGGAGGACCAATGCAGGACGCCAAGTATTTCTCGCACTCGTGGAAGCTGCTCACGAGAGACAAGGGGTGGGTCAAGCCCATCCTCGTGCTTGCCATTGCCATGTTCGTGCCCATCGTGGGGCCGCTCGCCGTCCTTGGCTATGCACTTGAGTGGGCGAGGCTGAGCGCGTGGGGCGTCGATGCCGCGCCAAAGCAGCGTGGCGTCAAAATCGGCGGCTGCCTGGTTGCCGGCTGGCGTGCCTTCGTGGTCATTCTCGTGTGGATGCTCCTGTGGAGTGTGGCAACCTCCGTTGTCACGGCGATTATTGCGGCCTTGCGCATCAGGCTCCTGAGTTCGCTGCTCTCGCTTGCCATCACGACGGCAAACCTGCTTCTCTCGCTCGTGGTGATGGTGGCGGCCCTTCGTGCGGCCATCTATCAGAAGATTGGCGCCGGCCTGTCGTTCGCGCGCATCTACGAGATGGTCTCGCATGATGCCGCCGGCCTGTTCAAGAACGTTGCGATCCCACTTGTGACGATGTTGATTGTTGGCGGCATCTGCACTGTGAGCGGTTTGCTGGTCATGTCCCTCGCCATGCCGGACATCCTGCGCCTCGTGTATGAGGTTGAGTACCTGAGTGCGACGTCTGGCTCTGACCCGAGCGACCTCCTCGCCATCGTGGGGTCGATTCTGCGCACGGTCATGCCGGCATCGGTGCTCATCGGCTATGTGAGCCTCGTGTTCTCCGTTGCGGGAAACCTTCTGCTCGCCAACAGCATCGGCCTGTGGATGCGTCAGTTCAACGTGGGGGCGTGGGGCTCGCCGAGCGATCCCCTGCCCGTGACGCCTGCCCCTCTGCCTCCGGTCTCTTCGGTGCCAACGCCGGCGCCCCAGTCGCAGCCCCAACCTCACTCGGCAGCCGAGCCTGTCACGCCCGCGCCCGCGCCCGCGCAGCCAAGGACGGATCCGGCTCCTGCGGTTGCTCCTCAGCCACGGGAACGCTCGACCTCTCCTGACGGGGAGACCGTCGTGCCTCTTACGCCTCATCGGGCTGCCACTGATGAGCTCGGGCAGGGCACGGACAAGGAGTAGGACAATCGAAATCCATCTGTGAAGAATGGGTGTTCGCGCAAGAGTGCGCGGGCACCCATTTGCCATGAACGACGCCCATGCACCCGCGAGCGGCTGGCGCATGGGCGCAGCATCATCCGCCATGATGCCTTCACTACCCACTAGCTCGCGTGTTGGGTTTGCGTTTGGCTGCTTGCGGATTTCTGTCAGGTGCGGGCGCTAGGCTCGAGGCGGGTAAGGGTCAGCGTGGAATTCTTCGCATGTGGTGGCTCTGTGCAGGTTGGGGTGTGCGGTGAGGTATTGCGGCTGCTCCGGCACATGCATTCGTGGTAAGATTCTCAACCGACCTTTCCTGTCTCGGGCGCAAACCTTCACGACCCGAGGCCACATGCCCAGAGGAGGTGACCACATGAAGGCTTATGAACTGCTGTTTTTTGTCGATCCCACGATCACCGATGAGGCGCGCGCTGGCGTTATGAAGCGCATCGAAGTCGCTCTCACCGAGAACGGTGGCCAGGTCGACAACGTCGACAACTGGGGCAAGCGCAAGCTCGCCTACGAGATCGACAAGCTCACGGAGGGTGACTACACCCTCGTCAACTTCCACGCTGACCCCACTCAGATCGCCGAGCTCGATCGCGTTCTCCGCATCAACGATGCCGTGAAGCGCCACATGATCGTGCGCCGTCCGGATCACGAGTAAGTAGTCATGGAAGTGGGCCGAGAGGCCCTAGACGCAGCTGCCAGGCATCGACCAAGCTCGATTGCGGACGCTGCGCAAGTGAAAGGTAGTGAGCATCGTGAGCATCAACCGAGTGAACATTACGGGCAACCTGACCAGGGATCCCGAGCTGAGGGCCACGCAGAGCGGCACGCAGGTGCTGCATCTTGGCGTGGCGGTCAACGACCGTCGTCGCAACCCGCAGACCGGTAACTGGGAGGACTACCCCAACTTCATCGACTGCGTGATGTTCGGCACTCGTGCCGAGGCGATCCAGCGCTACCTTTCGAAGGGAACCAAGGTCGCCATCGAGGGTCGCCTCCGTTACAGCTCCTGGGAGCGTGACGGTCAGAAGCGGTCCAAGATCGAGGTCGTCATTGACGAGATCGAGTTCATGAGCTCTCGTCAGGGCGGCAACTCCGGCGGCTATGGCCAGCAGCAGGGCGGCTACGCTGCCCCTGCCCCGCAGGCCAACTACCAGGCGAACGCCCCTCAGGCGCCCGCCCCTGCCCCCGTCGCCGCACCGCCCGCCGCGGACGTCTACGACGAGGACATCCCGTTCTAGGCCACCTACGTCTGGGTCTGTCCAGATTACGGTGGCTGGCCTGCCCGCTCGCGGGCAGCGTCTCCGAGAGAACCGGCGTCCGGCCGAAAGCCGGCCGCACGCCAACAGAAAGGTATTGAGACATGGCTACTGAGTACCAGCGTCAGCCGCGTCGCAAGTTCTGCCAGTTCTGCAAGGAGGACACTGAGTTCATCGACTACAAGGATACTCAGCTCCTTCGCAAGTACATGACCGACCGTGGCAAGATCAAGCCCCGTCGCGTCACTGGCGCCTGCACGCAGCACCAGCATGACATCGCCAACGCCATCAAGCGCGCCCGTGAGATGGCCCTTCTGCCGTACACCGTTCCCGTGGTGTCCAGCCGTGGTGGCCGTCGCGACCGCAGCTAAGTAAGGAGTGTCCATGAAAGTCATCCTTCTGGGTGAGCTCAAGGGCAAGGGCGGAGAGGGCGACGTCGTCGAGGTCGCCCAGGGGTTCGCTGAGAACTTCCTGTTCCCCAACCGCATGGCCCTGCCGGCCACCAAGGGCAACATCAAGCAGCTCGAGGAGCGTCGTCACAACATCGAGAAGCGCGAGGCTAAGCGCATCGCCGATGCCGAGGCTCTGAAGGCCGTCATCGATGGCAAGACCGTCCTCATCGACGCCAAGGTCGGCGACGAGGGCCAGCTCTTCGGCTCCGTGACCAACACCATGGTCGCCGACGCCATCAAGAACGAGCTGGGCGTCGAGGTCGAGCGCAAGCGCATCGAGCTCAACCGCGCCATCAAGACCTCCGGTCTGCACACCGTCAAGGTGAGCCTGTACCGCGAGATCGCCGCCGAGCTTCACCTCCAGGTCGGCAAGCCGGCCGTCGAGGAGGTTGTCGAGGAGGCTCCCGAGGCTGAGGTCGCCGAGACCGAGGCTACCGAGGAGACCACCGAGGCTGCCGAGTAGGCTTTCGCTCATGTCCGCATCTGCGGAACAAGCACTGTGAGCGCATGGGACCCGTGACCTAGAGTCGCGGGTCCCTTTTTCATCTGTTTACAATCGACAATCCGTGAGGAGCTCTGTGCCAACCGGCGGTTTCCAAGCGTGAGCGCAAGGGCGCCCTCTCGTCATGCTGGGGCGAGCCTAACTGCCTGTTAGCTATGAATTTAGACTTCTACCTGGTGTTTCGCACTGAATGAATATTGGCGTCCAAACCGCAAGACAATTCGTTTGGGCTACTGCTGCCAAACCTGGGCTTGTAAGGTAAATGTTGAAAACCGTTTACCAGATTTCCAGAATTTGTTGAAAAGTGTGAAAACTCACGTTTTGCGTGGTAGGACGCATGGGCTTTTGAAAACGTGCAGGTAGATTCGTCCTTGTGCTTGGTGCGATTCTGTGAGTGCATGGGCCTTGCCGTGGATGGACGTCCGCAACAAGGCCCTCTGACGTTATGGGCTAAGATAGTCAGTCGCACCGAATCACGCACTCATGGGAGGCCCCTTGGACGAGATCGTATATGACGCCGCGCCGTCCCCGATGGCCCTCGCCTCCATCAAGTCGATGCCCTCTCATCCAGATGCGGAGCGCTCGGTTCTCTCTGCGATGATGCTCTCCCCGGAGGTTCTCGAGAGCGCTCTCGTCGAGCTCTCAGAGGTTGACTTCTTCGTGGATGCCAATCGCATCGTGTTCGCGGCCATGCGCACGATGTTCGAGCGCGGCATCGCGCTGGACCCCATCTCGCTCGCAGACTACCTCACCTCAAACGAGCAGCTCGAGCGCGCCGGAGGCATCCAGTCCCTCGCTCGCCTTGGTGAGGACTCGTTTGCCATCGCCAGCTGGAAGCATCATGCCGACATGCTGCACCGAGACGCAACCCTGCGCCTCATGATCGATGCCTCCGCAAAGATCGCCAACCTTGCGGCGAATGCCCCAGAGGACACCAAGGAAGTTGTCGAGACGGCCGAGAAGATGCTTCTCGACGTTACGAACCGAGACATCAAGACGTCCTACGTCCGGCTCGAGGATGCCATGGTGACGCTCTATGACGAGCTTGGCCGTCTTGCCCAGCAGGATGGCGAGACCGTCGGCATCCAGACGGGCTTCCCGGCCATGGACCGCATGTTCCTCGGCCTGCGCGCAGGCCAGATGATCGTCGTCGGCGCCCGACCTGGCGTCGGCAAGACGTCGTTTGCCCTGAACCTCGCCGTTCAGATGGCGCAGTCCGGCGCCACGGTGTGCTTCTTCTCGCTCGAGATGAGCGTCGAGGAGGTGGCGCAGCGACTGTTGTCGACGTACTCGATGGTTCCCCTGCAGACCATTCGCTCCGGTAAGATCGCGCCCGAGAGCTGGGACCAGATTCTCTCTGCCACGCAGGACCTCTCCAACCTCGACATCCTCATCGACGACACGCCGGGAACCACTGTGACCGAGATTCGCGCAAAGGCGCGCCGAATGCTTCGCAACAAGGAGAAGGGCGTGGTTATCCTCGACTACCTGCAGCTCGTCTCCCCGCCGCCCAGCAAGCGTGCAGACTCCCGCGCCACCGAGGTCTCCGAGATGAGCCGTGGCATCAAGATCATGGCGAAGGATCTCGGCATCCCCGTCATCGCCCTGTCCCAGCTCTCCCGTAAGAACGAGGAACGCACCGGTCAGCGCGGCAAGCGCCCCCAGCTGTCCGACCTGCGCGAGTCGGGCTCCATCGAGCAGGACGCAGATATCGTCATTCTGCTCGACCGTTCCATGACGGAGGAGGAGGGGTCCCGCGAGGACAGGCCGGACTACGGCATCACGGAGTTTGTCGTCGCAAAGAACCGTTCGGGCCCGCTGGGCATCATTGACATGGCGTTCTTTGCCGAGA
Source organism: Parolsenella catena (assembly GCF_003966955.1). Lineage (GTDB taxonomy): Bacteria > Actinomycetota > Coriobacteriia > Coriobacteriales > Atopobiaceae > Parolsenella > Parolsenella catena. Next base: position 28,988 of record NZ_AP019367.1, read on the forward strand.
AGACCAAGTTCATGGAAGTCGACATGCACCACGACGACGTCTAGGACCGGGGCCGCCATCCCATGCGGGTGGCGGCCCCTCGCATTCCGTCCTCACCCGCGACGATGCGGTTACGGTGCGGTCGTTGGCGTATACTCAAATGGTTTGCTAAGCCGTAAGAGAAGGAGCTCTTCATGCCGGCATCTGTTCTGGTGGGAACCCAGTGGGGCGACGAGGGCAAGGGTAAGATCACCGACCTCATCTCTGGTGACTTCGATGTGGTCTGTCGCTATGGCGGCGGTGCCAACGCCGGCCACTCGGTTGTCGCCAATGGTCACAACCTCGCACTTCACCAGATTCCGTCTGGCATCGTCCACGAGGACGTCCTTTCCATCATCGGCAACGGCTGCATCGTCGATCCCGTGGTCGTTCTCGAGGAGCTCGAGCACCTCAAGGGCGAGGGCCTTTCCTGCAAGGGCCTGCGCATCTCGGGCAACGCTCACATCGTCATGCCCTGGCACAAGGTTCTCGACGGCGCTCACGAGCAGAAGCTCGGCAAGAACAACATCGGCACCACGAAGCGCGGCATCGGTCCGTGCTACATGGACAAGATGAACCGCACGGGCATTCGCATGCAGGACATGCTCGACGACGACACCTTCCGCGAGAAGGTCGAGGCGTCGCTCGCCTACCAGAACCCCATCCTCGAGAAGGTCTACGAGCTGCCCACCTATGACGTGGACGCCGTGTGCGAGGAGTTCCTCGGCTATGCCGAGCAGCTGCGTCCCTACATTATCGAGAGCGGCAAGCTGCTCAACGAGGAGCTTGCCGAGGGCAAGAAGGTCCTGTTCGAGGGTGCCCAGGCCACGATGCTCGACATCGACCACGGCACCTACCCGTTCGTGACCTCCTCCAACTGCACGGCCGGCGGCGCGGTTACCGGCTCCGGCGTTGGCCCCACCAACATCGACCGCGTGCTGGGTATCGCGAAGGCCTACCTCACGCGCGTGGGCTCGGGCCCGTTCCCCACAGAGCTGAACCTTGACGAGGGTGTGGGCAAGTTCCTGCTTGAGACCGGCCACGAGTATGGTGTTACGACGGGCCGCGAGCGCCGCTGCGGCTGGTATGACGCCGTGGTCATCAAGTACGCCGCGCAGGTCAACGGCCTCACCGACCTCGCCATCACCAAGCTCGACGTGCTCACGGGCCTTGACACCATCAAGGTCTGCACCGCCTACGAGTGCGATGGCGTGGAGTACACGACGGTTCCCGAGCACCGCTCGGTCTTTGACCACGCCAAGCCCAAGTACGTCGAGGTCCCGGGCTGGAAGGAAGACATCACCGGCTGCAGGAGCTTTGACGAGCTGCCCAAGGCTGCGCAGGACTACATCGAGCTCATCGAGAAGCTCAGCGGCGTGAAGGTCTCCTTCGTTGCCGTGGGTCCTGACCGCGAGCAGACGATCAATCGCTTCTGGAAGTAAGCGCAGACACACCCGGCGGGCTCGGCAACATGCCGGGCCCGCCTTTGGTTTTGCGCCCTCGGGCCATTGTTGCGATGAGACAAGGGGACTGTCCCTTTGTCTCATCCGGTGGGTGGGGGCTAGGATAGACACGTTGGAACGTAGAGCCGAGAACGGGAGCATCCATGGACGAAATCGAGACGATCGACATCCTTCTTCTGGGCGCTGGCGGGCGCGAGCACGCGCTGCTTCGCAAGCTTCTCGAGAGCCCTCGCGCGGGCAAGGTCTGGGCGGCGCCGGGCAACGGCGGCATCCTCGCCGAGGCTGAGCTCGCAGACATTGACCAGGAAAACCCCGTCGAGGTCGCGCACTTTGCCGCCGAGCATGGCGTGGGGCTCGTCGTCATCGGCCCCGAGGCCCCGCTCGTCGCGGGCGTCGCCGATGCCGTGCGTGCCGCGGGCATCGCCTGCTTTGGCCCGAGTGGCCAGGCCGCCCAGATGGAGGGCTCCAAGCTCTTTGCCAAGCAGGTCATGGAGCGCGCTGGCGTTCCCACGGCCCGCTACCAGAGCTTCACCGAGGCGGCTCCCGCCGAGGCCTATGTCCGCGAGCTCGCGGGCCCGTGCGTCGTGAAGGCCGACGGCCTTGCCGCCGGCAAGGGCGTCATCGTTGCCCAGACCACCGAGGAGGCGCTCGCCGGCGTGCGCGAGTGCTTCTCGGGCACGTTCGGCGAGGCGGGCCAGACCGTCGTCGTCGAGGAGATGCTCAAGGGCCCGGAGTGCTCGCTTCTCGCGCTCACGGACGGTAAGACGGTGATTCCCCTCGCGACGTCGCAGGACCACAAGCGCGCGCTCGAGGGCGACCTCGGCCCCAACACGGGCGGCATGGGCGTCTACTCGCCGGTGCCCTTCGTGACTCCTGAGGAGCACGAGGCCATGGTCGAGATCGAGCGCAAGGTCGTGGCCCAGCTCGCCGCGGACGGCATTCCGTACTCCGGTTGCCTGTACGGCGGCTTCATGCTCACGAAGGATGGCCCGAAGGTCCTCGAGTTCAACGCGCGCTTCGGTGACCCGGAGACGCAGGTCGTGCTGCCGCGCATGAAGGCAGACCTCCTTGACGTGTTCCTGCGCTGCGACAACGGCACGCTTGATGGGGCCGACGTGAGCTGGGACGACGACTGGGCCGTCTCCGTCGTGCTCACGAGCGCGGGCTACCCCGGCTCCTACGAGAAGGGCAAGCCCATCACCGGCATCGAGCAGGCCGAGGAGCTCGAGGGTGTCACGGTCTACCACGCCGGAACCAAGACCATTGCCGGCGAGCTCGTGACCAACGGCGGGCGCGTCCTCAACGTCACGGCCGTGGCCGACACGTTCGAGCATGCCCGCGAGCAGGCGTATCGCGCCTGCGACCGCATCGAGTTCGACGGCAAGACGCTTCGCCGCGACATTGGCGCGCGAGCGCTGCGTGGCCGCGATGCCTGGGAGGTCTAGATTCGCATGACGCAAAAGGATACGGGCGAGCTCATGGACACCGTCGAGGCGTTCACCTATGACGGCGACCGCGTGAACCACGATCACAAGAGCGGCGAGCCCGAGCGTCGCGGATTCGTCCGCGGCAATGACGATCCACGTGACGCCGCCCTCGCCGAGCGCCCGCTCACCGAGGAGACGGCCTGGACGGGCAGGATCTTCTCGGTGAGTCGCCTGCACGTGCAGATGCCGGACGGCCGCGAGGCCGTGCGCGATGTCGTGCGCCACCCCGGTGCCGTTGCGATCGTTGCCCTCACGGACGACGGCCACATCTGCCTCGTGCGCCAGTACCGTACGGCGCTCGATCGCGTGACGGTGGAGATTCCGGCCGGCAAGCTCGAGCCGGGGGAGGACCCGCTGGCCGCCGCACATCGCGAGCTCGAGGAAGAGACGGGCTTCACGGCCGACAAGATGGCCTACCTTACGTCCATTGCGAGCTCGGACGGCTTCACGGACGAGGTCATCCACCTCTACATGGCCACGGGGCTCACGTTCACGAGCTCGAACCCCGATGACGACGAGTTCATCAACGTCGACCTTGTCGAGCTCACCGAACTCGTCGATGCGGTCCTCGATGGCCGCGTCGAGGATGCCAAGACCGTCGTGGGCGCCCTTGCCTGCGATGCCGTGGCCCGCCGCCTTGCTCCGGACGTATCAACCGAGGACTAGCCCTATGTCAGATACCAGTACCAACAGCCGTCCCCGTGGCGGGTCGGCCCCGCATGCTGCGGGCGCGCTGTACCGCAAGTTCATCTCCTACTACCGCTCGCAGTGGCACCTGTTTGCCATCGACACCATTGCCGCTGTTGTCATGACGGCGGTTGACCTGGCGTTTCCCATCGTCCTGCGCAACCTGACCGGTGGCCTGTTCACCGAGGGGACTGGCGCCATCATGGGCGCGCTGGGCACCCTCGCGCTTGGTCTTGTCGTCATGTATGCCGTTCGCTATGTCTGCCGCTACTTCGTGGGCTACTGGGGCCACGTCATGGGCGCGCGCATGGAGAGCCACATGCGTCAGGACCTGTTTGACCAGTACGAGCGCTTCAGCTTCTCCTACTTTGACCGGCACAACACCGGCGACCTCATGAGCCGCGTGGTCTCCGACCTCTTTGACATCTGCGAGGCGGCCCACCACGGCCCTGAGTACGCCATCATCTGCGGCATCAAGATAGTGGGCTCGTTTGCGATTCTCGCAACCATCAACTGGAAGCTCTCCGCCGTCCTTGCCGTCATCACAGCGGTCCTGTGGGCGTACAACTCGCGTGCCAACAAGCGCATGCGCGCCGTGTTCATGGAGAACCGCAAGCGCATCTCGGGCATAAACTCGCAGCTCGAGGACTCGCTTGGCGGCATGCGCATCGTGAAGGGCTTTGCGGCCGAGGACGTGGAGCGCGAGAAGTTCGCTCGCTCGAACGAGGCCTACCTCGAGAGCAAGCAGCGCATGTACCACGTCATGGGTGGTTACCAGGCCATGATCGCGGCGCTCATGGGCGCGCTGTTCACCGTCGTCATCGTCTATGGCGGCTACCTCATCGCGATGGGCGAGATGGCGCCGGTGGACCTCTCCACCTACGCGCTCTACATCACCACGTTCACCGCCGCCATCGAGCAGCTGCTCAACTTCACCGAGACGTTCCAGAAGGCCGAGGCCGGGTTCAGGCGCTTTGACGAGATCCTCGCCACGAAGCCCGACATCCTCGACGCCCCCGGCGCGCCCGACATCGATATCACCGAGGGCCATGTGGTCTACTCGGGCGTCCGATTCTCCTATGACGGCGAGACGGACGTCGTGCGCGGGCTGGATTTGGACATCAAGCCGGGGGAGACGATTGCGCTCGTTGGTCCCTCCGGAGGTGGCAAGTCCACCACGTGCAGCCTGCTGCCGCGCTTCTATGACGTGCGCGAGGGCTCTATCACCATCGACGGCCAGGACGTGCGCGGCGTCACGCAGAAGAGCCTGCGCGAGGCGATTGGCCTCGTTCAGCAGGACGTCTACCTGTTCGACGGCACGATAGGCGAGAACATCGCATATGGCCGCCCGTCCGCGACGCTCGAGGAGATCCGAGCGGCGGCTCGGGCCGCCAACATCGACGCATTCATCGACGGCCTGCCCGAGGGTTACGAGACGCAGGTGGGCGAGCGCGGGGCCAGGCTCTCCGGTGGCCAGAAGCAGCGCATCGCAATCGCACGCGTGTTCCTCAAGAACCCGAAGATCCTCGTGCTCGACGAGGCCACGAGCGCACTCGACAACGAGAGCGAGGCTGCCGTCCAGGAGTCGCTCTCTCGCCTGGCGGCCGGCCGCACGACGCTTGTGATCGCCCACCGTCTCTCGACCATCCGCGACGCGGACGAGATCGTGACCGTGGACGGCGGTCGCGTGGTGGAGCGTGGCACGCACGACGAGCTCATGGCGCTTGGCGGCACCTATGCCACCTACTACCGCATGCAGTTTGGCCATCACGCCTAGGTGTGGCGGGGCATCCCCGCGCCATCCTCGCGTGTGTAGCTTGGGCGGAATGCCAGCCGACCTTAAGGAAAGCCCAAGCTGCCTGCCTATACTGAATCCCGACTGTTTTGACCCACGAGCGGCCACATGGCTGCGAATGACACTATGAGGAAGAGCATGGCCAAGAAGGACAAGAGCGCAAAGGCCCCCACGCCCGACGAGGTGGAGGCCATTTTCTCCGATGTGGATGAGACGGGACACACGAACGCCTCCAAGGCCCGCAAGGAGCGCACGCGTCGTCGCGCCCGCAAGGCGGCCGTCGAGGTTGACCCGCTGTCCGGCGACGACCCTTCCGGCTCAAACGTTGGCAAGACGATGACGCGCGCGGCGGTCGTCGTGCTCATCGTGCTGCTCGTGGCCGTTGTCGTGTCGCAGGTTGCCTGCGGTCTCGTGCGCAGGGCGGGCACGGCCCAGCTCGCCGAGCACGTCGATGCGGCCAGCGTCAACACCGCGCTGCGCAACGGCGTCGAGTGGGGCGATGGCTTCACGCAGTTCCCCGAGGACTACACGGTCCTCGAGGCCAACGAAAAGTCCGGCACCATCGAGGTCAGCGTTGTGGACACCTCCTCCAAAAACGAGCTCGAGTGCTTGGCGGGATCTCAGATCCAGGCTGCGGCCCTCTCGGTCAACGCCCTGCTCAACCCCAACATCAACCAGGTCATCTACCACGTTGACGTCCACGTTGACGACAACGGCGACATCCAGCAGTCCTCGCTGTTTGGCTTCCTCAAGCCCACGGGCACGATGAAGCGCTTTGCCACGTTTGTCTGGACGAAGAGCACCGGCGTGAACGGCGGCTTCAACTTCAACTGCATGATCACCGACCTCGATGCCACGGCGTCCGAGAACCTGCGCGAGAAGGTGACGCTGCCAACCAACATCCTCGATGCCGTCATTGGCGACTCCGCGGCCACGACTGAGGCCGCGAGCACGGCTGACGCGGTCACGGCTGAGGCTGCGACCGAGGCGGCAGCGGAGTAGGAAACGCACGTCCGGGCGGCCCACCCACGAGGAGGGCCGCCCTTTTCTGTTTAGAGGAGCATCCATGCCCGTGGCAAGCGACCTGTACCTGTACCAACGCGAGGGCAGCTACCTGCCGCGGGTTGCGGCCGTGCACGACCTGTGCGGCTACGGCAACTGCTCGCTCGGCGTTGCCATCCCGGTGCTGAGCTGCGCGGGCATAGACGTGTGCTCGGTCCCCACCTCGCTGTTCTCGGCCCACACGAAGTTCCCCGGCTTCTACATGCTCGACACCACTCCCATGCTGGGCGCCTACCTTGATGCCTGGCGCCAGCACGGCGTGGACCTGGACGGCGTCTACTCGGGATTCCTGGGGTCGGCGGAGCAAGTGGCTGCGATCCGGCGCCTGTATGACGAGTACCCCCATGCCCTGCGCATCGTGGACCCCGTCATGGGGGACAACGGCAGTCGCTATCCCACCTACACCGACGAGATGTGCGAGGCCACCCGCGGTCTCGTCGAGGGGGCGGACGTTCTCACCCCCAACCTCACGGAGGCATCCATCCTCACGGGAATTCCCTACGAGGGCGCAGACGTCGACGAGGCCTACGTCCGGCGCATGGCTGATGCGCTTCTCGCCATGGGAGCGAAGTCGGTGGTGCTCAAGGGCATCGTGCGCGCGGACGAGGGGGTCATCCGCAACTACGCAGCCACGGCAGGCGGGCTCGAGTCCACGAGCGACGAGCTTCTGCCCTACATGCTCCATGGCACGGGAGACCTGTTTGCCAGCGGCCTCACCGCGGCCATCTACTGCGGCAGGTCACTTCTCGACGCCGTCTCGTTTGCGGGCACGCTCGTGAGCGATGCCATGGCGGTCTCATGCGACCAGCCGGGCTATGAGCTGCGCGGCGTCAGCTTCCAGTCTGTTCTCGGAGACGTAACGGCGCTCCTCGCCTAAGCCGGCTCGCGCGGCGTATACTGAGAGCTTGCGCGAAAGCCGCGCAGCACAGACGCACAGGCACAAACCTGAGGAGCGAACATGGCAGATCAGCCGCTCGTTGGCATCATCATGGGTTCCAAGTCTGACATGCCCACCATGGAGGCATGCATGAGTCAGCTCGACGAGCTTGGGGTTCCCTACGAGCTCGTCATCGCGAGCGCCCACCGCACGCCGGACAAGGTCCACGAGTGGGCCGCCACCGCCGCGGACCGTGGCCTCAAGGTCATCATCGCGGCTGCTGGCAAGGCCGCGCACCTCGGCGGTGTCGTTGCCGCCTACACGCCGCTTCCCATCATTGGCGTGCCGATGAAGACGAGCGACCTCGGTGGCATGGACTCGCTGCTCTCCATGGTTCAGATGCCCAGTGGCGTGCCCGTGGCCTGCGTCGCCATCAACGGCGCCAAGAACGCCGCCATCTACGCCACGCAGATCCTGGGAGCAACGCTTCCCGAGTATCGCGAGAAGATCGTCGAGTTCAAGCGCTCCATGGCGCAGGGCTAGGTCGGGCGAATGGCTCAGAAGTCGAACGGCAAGCACTTCAAGCAGGACGGCGCGCCGTCTCCGCGCCCCGCGACGACCGGCTACGTTCCGGCCTCTGCCGGCGCCTACTCGCGCACGGACCGCAAGGGTGCGGCAGCGCCCTCCTCTCGTTCCGCGCGCCGCCATCCGGCACGCGAGGGCAAGCGCAGGCGCCGTCGCAACGTCCTGTCCACGCTGCTCATGGTCGTGGGCGTGGCGCTTCTGCTCGTTGCCGGCGGCATGTGGGGGTACGCCCAGTACCAGTACCACGTCCAGGACGAGAACAACGCAAAGCTCGCCGCCTACGCCACGGTCTCCGATGACGCCGCCCAGCCCCCCACCATCGACTGGGCGGGCCTCAAGGCCGTGAACGCGGACGTCGTGGGATGGATCTACATCCCCGGCACGCACGTGGACTTCCCCGTCTACCAGGGAGACTCCAACGACGAGTACCTGCGCACGAGCGCGGAGGGCGAGTACTCCGTGGGCGGCCAGATCTTCATGGACTACGAGAACTCCCGCCCTGGCCTCGTCGATCGCCAGACGCTCGTCTATGGCCACCACCTCAACAACGGGGCCATGTTCACCGACGTGGACGAGTTCGCCAGCCAGGATTACTTCAACGGCATCGACACCGTTTGGTACCTCACGGAGGACGCCAGCTACGAGCTCGAGCCGCTGTTCTTCTACAAGTCTGCCGCCACGAACGGCGCCGCCCGCCAGATCGTGTTCTCGGATGACAACGACTTCCACAACTACCTTGCGAACGCGCTCTCCCAGGCCACGGCCAAGAGCTCGTCCGCAGATGGTGCCGTGTCGAGCGTCTCTCGTGTGCTGACGCTTTGCACCTGCGACTATGAGAACGACTTTGGAAAGGGCAATGGCCGAGGCCTGCTCGTGTGCGCGCTCAAGAGCGAGGTCTCCGGCAACGACGCAAACGTATCAGCCAGCTAGCGGAGGGGAACCGCATGTCTGACCGTCCTGTGAACGAGAATGCCGCCAACGACTCGGACTCGCTTCATGACGAGTGCGGAGTGTTCGGAATCTGGGCCCCGGAGCGAGACGTCGCGCGCATGACGTACTTCGCCCTCCATGCGCTGCAGCACCGCGGCCAGGAGAGCGCGGGCATCGCCGTGGGAGATGGTGCCACCGTCATGGCCACGAAGGACCTTGGCCTCGTGACCCAGGCCTTCACTGACTCTGACCTCTCGGCCCTTCCCGGCAAGGTCGCCATCGGCCACGTGCGCTATGGCACGGCCGGGTCCAAGGGCTGGGAGAGCGCCCAGCCGCACCTCTCGGCCATCAACGACGTGCTCATCGCCCTTGCCCACAACGGCACGCTCGTGAACTTCGACCAGCTGCGCGTGGAGCTCATCAACAACGGCGTGCCGTTCCGCACACACACGGACTCCGAGGTGGCAGCCCGCCTCATCGGCTTCTTCACCGAGAAGAAGCACCAACTGCGCGCAGGCATCGCCCACGCGATGGCCATGATGGAGGGTGGCTACGCTATGGCCCTCATCCGCGAGAACGCGCTCTACGCCTTCCGCGACCCCCATGGCATCCGCCCGCTGTGCCTGGGCAAGCTCGCGGACGACCAGGGATGGGTCGTTGCCAGCGAGACGTGCGCCCTCGACATCGTGGGCGCCGAGTACGTGCGAGACGTGCGCCCCGGCGAGATCATTCGCGTCTCGGACGACGGCATCTCCTCCACCCAGGCGCTCGACCCCGAGGCCCGCGCCGAGTGCATCTTCGAGCACGTCTACTTCGCCCGTCCGGACTCCCGTTTCCATGGCAAGAGCGTCTACTCGATGCGCTACGCCATGGGCCAGCGCCTGGCGCAGGAGGCCCCGGCCGACGTCGACCTCGTCATCGGCGTGCCAGACTCCGGCATGCCGCCCGCCGAGGGCTTTGCCCACGAGCTGGGGCTGCCGTTTGGCGAGGGTCTCATCAAGAACCGCTACGTGGCCCGCACGTTCATCCAGCCCACGCAGGAGCTGCGCGAGATGGGCGTTCGCCTCAAGCTCAACGCTCTCATCGACAACGTGGCCGGCAAGCGTCTCGTGGTCGTCGACGACTCCATCGTGCGTGGCACCACCTCCAAGCAGATCGTGCGCATGCTCAAGGACGCCGGTGCCACCGAGGTCCACATGCGCATCAACTCCCCCGAGGTCACGTGGCCGTGCTTCTATGGCATCGACACGGACACGCAGGACCAGCTCATCTCAGCGAGCAAGACCGTGGAGGAGATCTGCGAGTACATCGGGGCAGACTCGCTCGCCTTCCTCTCTCCCGAGGGGCTTCGTGCCTGCGTCCCCAACCTCTCCCACTGCGACGACTGCCCGTCTGGCCGCAGCGGCTACTGCGAGGCGTGCTTCACGGGCGAGTATCCGGTGGAGATCCCGCCGAGCTTCTCGGCCGGCAAGTTCCTTGACGGCTACAAGCCCCGCAACCTTGCCCGTGCCAGCGCCGCGTCCCACATGAGCGTGGGCGACGTGGCAAACGCCGAGGCATAGATTCGGTTTCACCTGCGAGCGCTGCCATGCCCTCGGTATGTCCGCACTCGCCGCAGCGCCGGAGCGCCCGGCGCAGATCCGCTCGACTGTCCAACCCACGAAAGGACCTCTCATGAGCAACGACAAGCACGTGACCTACGAGGACGCCGGCGTCGATACCGCCGAGGGCGCCCGCGCGGTGGATGCCATCAAGGCCGCCGTGAAGGAGACGAACCGTCCCGAGGTCATCGGTGGCCTCGGCGGCTTTGGCGGGTGCTTCTCGGCCGCAGCGTTCAAGGACATGGAAGACCCCGTGATGGTATCTGGCACCGACGGCGTGGGCACCAAGCTTGCCATCGCCCAGCTGCTGGACCGTCACGACACGGTGGGCGAGGACCTCGTGGCCATGTGCGTGGACGACGTGGTGCCCATCGGCGCCGAGCCCCTGTTCTTCCTTGACTACGTTGCCATCGGCAAGCTGCGCGCCGAGCACGTGGCGCAGATCGTCAAGGGCATCGCCAACGGCTGCAAGAAGAGCGGCTGCGCCCTCGTGGGCGGCGAGATGGCCGAGCACCCCGGCGTCATGAACCCGGACGACTACGACCTCGCCGGCTTCGTGGTGGGCGTCGTCGACCGCCCGAAGATGATCGGTCCCGAGAAGGTCAAGGCCGGCGACGTCATCCTGGGCCTCGCGAGCTCCGGCATCCACTCCAACGGCTACTCGCTCGTGCGCAAGGTTGCCATCGAGGGCAGGAGCGTCGAGGAGCTCGAGGCCTACAACGAGGAGCTTGGCGAGTCCGTGGCCGACGCCGTGATGCGCCCCACCACCATCTACGCCGGCCAGCTCATCCGTGCGCTCCACGCCGGCGCGCCCATCCACGCCATGGCCCACATCACGGGCGGCGGCATCACCGAGAACCTCAACCGCGCCCTGCCCGCAGACGTTGACGCGCTCGTCTATCGCGGCGGCGAGGCCGGTCCCGCGTGGAGCATCCCACCCATCATCACCTACGTGAGCCGCCTGGCGGGCCTCACGCTCACCGAGGCGTACAAGACGTTCAACATGGGCGTGGGCATGAGTATCATCTGCGCGCCCGAGGACGTCGATGCCGTGACGGCCGCCCTCAAGGCCGAGGGTCTCGACCCGTTCCTCATGGGCGAGTGCATCCCGGGCACGGGCTGCGTCCAGTATCGCGACGACGCCGAGTAGGGGGCCAAGATGAGCGAACCCCTCAAGATCGGTGTGCTGCTCTCCGGATCCGGCACGAACCTGCAGGCCATCATCGACCGCATCGCGGACGGCAGCCTCAACGCGAGCATCGAGCTCGTGGTGTCGAGCCGCCCGAGCGCTTACGGCCTCAAGCGCGCCGAGGCTGCGGGCCTGCAGACCCTCACGCTCTCCAAGGAGATGTACGCAGACCCCGAGCAGGCCGACGAGATCATCGCCGCCGAGCTCAAGAGCCATGGGTGCGAATATGTCATCATGGCCGGCTACATGCGCATGGTCCACGCGCCGCTGCTGGCCGCCTATCCCAACCGCGTGGTGAACCTGCACCCGGCGCTGCTGCCGAGCTTCCGCGGCGCCCACGCCATCGCCGACGCCTACGAGCGCGGCGTCAAGGTCACGGGCGTCACGGTTCACTTTGCCAACGAGGAGTATGACAAGGGGCCCATCATCGCCCAGCGCGCGCTCGCGGTGGAGGAGAGCTGGGACGTCGATGAGCTCGAGGCCCACATCCACGAGATCGAGCACGAGCTGTATCCCGAGGTCATCGGCTGGCTTGCGGACGGCCGCGTCCACGTGGGCGATGACCTGCGCGTGACGGTTGACCCGGCGTAGTCAGAAGGCGCCGCGCGAGAATCACGTGAAGCGAGAGTCGCGAGTGTAGCTACTTGGTCACTATCGGCCCGAAAAAGGCCGTCATAGTGTCTCAAAAGCTACGCTCGCGACTTCGTTGTTGCGCCGCGGGCCTAGCGACGGCGCAGAACCAGGACGGTCTCGGCGTGCTTTGTGTGCGGGAACATGTCCACGACCTCGAGACTCTCGATGTCGTAGCCGCCGTCGAGGAACAGCTGAAGGTCGCGGCGCTGCGTGGCGGGGTTGCAGCTCACGTAGACCACGCGTTCCGGGGCAAGGCCCAGCACGCCATTGATGAACGTGGGCGTGGACCCCGCGCGCGGCGGGTCCATGATGACGGCGTCGAAACCCTCGCGCCCGGCTCGGGCAACGTCCCTCATGTAGGACGTCGCATCCGCGCAGACGAACTTGCAGCGATCGGCCAACCCGTTGCGGCGAGCGTTGGCGCGCGCGTTCGCAACGGCGCCCTCGACCTGCTCCACGCCCACGACCGCAAGGCCGTCGACCTGCTTGGCCGCGCACATGCCAATCGTGCCGATGCCGCAGTAGGCGTCGAGCACGCGCATGCCGCGCTCAAGCCTTGCGCCCTCGATGGCGAGCGAGTAGAGCACCTCGGTCTGAGCGGGATTCGTCTGGTAGAACGACGTGGGGCCAATCTCGAACTCGCAGTCAAGGAGCCCGTCCACCATGTGCCCGCCGCCGTACAGAGCACGGGTCTCGTGGCCGAGAATGGCGTTCGTGTGGCGCTGGTTCACGTTCTGGGCGATGGCCGTCACGAATGGGGCGCGGGCGCGGATGCGCTCGACGAACTGTCGCTCGCGCGCAATCTGACCGCCGTTCGTGACCACGGTGAGCAGCGCCTCGTCGGTGGCATACCCCATGCGCACGATGGCGTGGCGCAAAAGGCCACGGCCGTGGTCCTCGTCATAGGCGGGGATGCGGAGCTCCTCGGCGGCGCGGGCAACGGCGAGGAGCGCCTCGCGCGCGTGCGGTGCCTCCACGACGCAGCTCGCGCACGGCACGATCCTGTGCGTTCCCCGCGTATAGAAGCCCGAGCGGATGCTGCCGCGCTTGCCCGGCGCGAACGGCGTGGCCGCCTTGTGGCGGTAGCCGGTGGGCTCCATGCCATCCGTGTCCATGCCGTAGATGGGAACGAGCTCCTCGCGCTGCTGGACTGTGGCGCCGGAGGGCAGCACGTCTGCGAACAGCTGGAGCACGGCATCGCGCTTGCGCTTGAGCTGGATGGGGTAGGGCACTGCCAGCCACTCGCATCCGCCGCAACTCTTGGCGATCGGGCAGGTGTACGTCTTGAACCCCATGCGTCTCCTCATCTTGCAATTCGCCCTGATGGCGAAGTGGTTACATTTTGGCAAAACGGGAGTGTTACCGTAGCTCCCTAACTTGGGCGCAGCCGCGCCCTCTACGAAAGGATACGACATGGCTTACATCCGTAAGGTTGGCGTCCTTGGCCAGGGCCACGTAGGCGCTCACGTTGCGAACTCGCTTCTCGTCCAGGGGCTCGTCGACGAGCTGTACCTGTGCGACATCAACGCCCAGAAGCTCACGAGCGAGACCCAGGACTTCACGGATGCGCTGTCGTTCTACCCGCACAACTGCAAGATCGTGAACTGCGGTGACGAGTACGAGAAGCTCGCCGGCTGCGACGTCATCGTGAACGCTGCCGGCGACGTTGCGAGCGCCGCCAAGGATCGTGACGGCGAGCTGTTCGTGACCTCAGAGATCGCCCGCACCTTCATCGCCCGCGTGACTGACGCCGGCTTCAAGGGCGTTTGGGTCTCCATCTCCAACCCCTGCGACGTCATCTGCACGGAGATCTGGCGCCTCTCCGGCTGCGACCCCAAGCGCATCGTGGGCTCGGGCACCGCGCTTGACTCCGCGCGCCTGCGCAACGCCATCTCCAAGCGCACGGGCCTGGACCAGCACTCCATCAACGCCTACATGCTCGGCGAGCACGGCGCCTCGCAGTTTGCGGCCATGTCCTGCGTGAGCTTTGGCTGCAAGACGCTTGCGGACCTTGTGGCCGAGCAGCCCGAGCGCTTTGGCTTCGACCAACTCGAGTGCGAGGAGGAGGCGCGTCACGGCGGCTACGTGACGTATGCCGGCAAGGGCTGCACCGAGTACGCCGTGGCCCAGGCGGCCGTTCGCCTCGTCCAGGCGATTCTCGGCAACGAGCACTATGTGACCTGCTGTTCCACGCTGCTCACCGGCGAGCACGGCGAGGAGGGCATCTTCTCGTCCATTCCGTGCGTCGTGGGCGCCAACGGTATCGAGGAGACCTTCGAGCTGCCGCTCAACGAGCGCGAGCAGGCCGCGTTCCGTGCCAGCTGCGAACACATTCGCGGCAACATCGCCCAGCTCGGCGAGTGGTGGAACACCGAGAGCCGCGTGAAGTAGGCTCGCGAGTCCACAAGATGCGAAGGTCGGCCCGGCAGGAACTCCCTGCCGGGCTTTTTTATGCTTCGGCGTGCCGGCGCTTGTCTGGCGCTTACTATCCCACCCTAATATGCATATAAGCGATATTTTCGCAGGTAGATAGCTATTTTTTGCAGGATTGAGCATGGAGCTGTCTACATCAGGGCCGCATGGCCCACACAATCGAAGCCCGACGGCTCCGCTAGAGCCACGCACCTGCGTGGGGGAGAGGAGCCATCATGGGGAAGAGGAAATGGGCCGCGAGCGCCTGGTCCAGGCGATTGCTTGGCGTAGCCGCTGCCGCGCTGCTTGCGCTTGGCGTTGCCGTGCCGTCTGTCGCGCTCGCGGACTCGGGGAGCGGCATCGTTGACCGCGTACCCGAGCACCACAAGACCATCAAGGACAACGGGGACGGAACCTACGACCTCACGCTGTCCGTCACCGGCGACACCGAGCAGTCCTCGTCCGCCAAGCCGGTGGACGTCGTGTTCGTCGTCGACGTGTCGTCGAGCATGAACGACAAGGTGGACGGCTGGTTCGGCAAGAGCCGCATGAAGGCCGCGCACGATGCCGCTGCCACCCTTGCGAACAACCTGCTCACCGGCGAGAACGCCAACAAGCAGATTCAGGTCTCCGTCGTGACGTTTGGCACGAACGCCCAGGTTGCCACGGGCTTCACGAGCGATCCGAGCGTCGTCGCCAACGCTGTCCCGACGGCTGCCGAGAGGAACCAGGGCACGAACTGGGAGGGCGGCCTCAAGCTCGCGAACGCCCAGACGAGTGGCCGCGAGGGTGCCGAGAAGCACATCGTGTTCCTCTCCGACGGCAACCCGACGTACCGCGTGAGCGCTATGGGCTATACGTGGTGGGATGAGGGTGGCCTCTTCCATCCACAGGTCGACCACAAGGAAGGCGACAACCTCTACGGTTTTGGTGACAGCGACACCAATGACGGACGCTGCTACGCCGCCGCCAAGGCCGAGGCCAATAACCGCAACGGCGCTAACCTGTTCGTCGTGAGCGTCGCCAAGGACGCCGATAAGATGACCTCCTTCGCGACTGACACTACCGGCACCTTCCTCGACGGCACCACAGCTGACAACCTCGCCTCTGCGTTCTCGCAGATCGGCCAGGTCATCACCAAGACTGCTGGCTACAAGGACGTCAAGATCGTCGACGCGCTCTCGCAGTGGGTCGAGGGCACGGCCGTGGATGGCACCGTCGAGAACGTTCGCTACGCCAAGGACGGACAGGCCTGGGCCACTGCCCCGCAGGCCACCGTCACCGCTGGTGCCGTCGCCTGGGACCTCTCGAGCGCAGGTGAGCTCGAGAAGGGCGTCACCTACTCCATGACGTTCACCGTGCGCCCCAACGCCGCCGCGCGTGCGGACGTTGCCGCCAAGGGCTCTGAGCAGACCTATCCCACCAACGACGGCTCGGCCACCCACGTCGAGTACAAGACCGTCCAGAAGCAGACCGGCCAGGACGACGTCATCTCCGCCGCCAAGACGGCCCCCTACGAGGAACCGCAGATCACCCTTGCGGCGCCCGCCCCCGTCACGGTCGACGGCGCCGCCGACCTTGCCGGAACCAAGACGCTCAACGGCCGCGACCTTGCTGTCGGCGAGTTTAGCTTCACCATCTCCGCGGCCGATGGCTCCGTCACCGACACCCCGCTTCCTGCCGAGACGACCGTCTCCAACAATGCGGACGGCTCGTTCCACTTTGGTGACATCGCGTTCGCCAAGACGGGCACCTACCTCTATGACGTGGCCGAGGACACCTCCGCGCTCCCGGCGGGCGTCAAGGCCGTGACCCAGGGCGCCGAGCGCGTTGAGGTCGACGTCACCGTGAACGAGGCTGGCGAACTCGTCGCCAGCGTCAAGGTCCCCGAGGGCGGTCTCTCCTTCGTGAACGAGTACGGCACCAATGACGCCGTCGTCTCCGTGAACGCCACCAAGGCCATCGTTGCGAACGGTCTTGAGGCGCCGACCCTTAATGACGGTGACTTCTCGTTCACGATCTCTGCCGACACCGAGGGTGCGCCCCTGCCCGACGAGACCACCGTCACCAACCGGGGCGGCAACGTCTCCTTTGGCCCCATGACCTTCGCCAAGGCCATGCTCGGCGACGAGATGAGCAAGACGTTCGACTACACCATCTCCGAGAGCGGCTCCAAGCCCGGCGTCACCAACGACTCTGCCAAGAGCTTCTCCGTCACCGTGACCGATGACGGCAAGGGCAACCTCACTGCCGAGATGTCCGGCCCCGTCTCGTTTGCCAACACCTACGCCGTGGCCCCGCTGAGCTACAGCGTCTCCCGGGATGTGAGCGTCAAGAAGGAGCTCGCCGGCCGAGACCTGCGCGAGGGGGAGTTCAGCTTCGAACTTCTCGAGGGTGATGACGTGGTTGCCACCGCCACGAACGCGGCGGACGGCACCGTGACGTTCCCCGAGCTCACCTATGACGCCCCTGGTGAGCACAGCTACACGGTTCGCGAGGTCGCGGGTGATGCCGCGGGCGTCTCCTATGACACCACCGCCTACGCGGTGAGCGTCAAGGTCTCCGACAATGGCGATGGCACGCTCTCTGCCACGGCGTCCGGCGACACTAGCGTTACCTTCAAGAACGTCTACGAGGCTGCGCCTGCGACCGTCACGCTCAACGCCAAGAAGGTGCTCGAGGGTGCCGAGCTTGCGGACGGCGAGTTCACGTTCCGCCTCGAGAACGGCGGCCAGCTCATGGACGAGGCCACCAACGACGCCGATGGCAACGTGACCTTCCGCGAGCTCACGCTCAAGCAGGCGGGTACCTACACCTTCACGGTCTCCGAGATCGCTGGCAGCGAGGAAGGCGTCACGTACGACTCCTCCCAGAAGACGGTCACCGTGACCGTCACGGATGACGGCAATGGCCAGCTCCAGGCGAGCGTCGAGGGCAACGGCCAGACGTTCACGAACACCTACGTCAAGCCTGCCGCAGGCGATACCAACGCCGATGCGGGAGATGCCGATAAGGCCATTCCCCAGACGGGTGACACGAACAACGCCGCGCTGCCGATTGTGGTGGCCGCCGTGGCGGTTGCCTGCATCGCGGGCGGTCTTGTGGCGAGCCACAAGCGCAAGTAGTGCCGCATAAGGCAAATGAGAGGGGCCAGGCCTTCCGTGCCTGGCCCCTCTTATATGCCCGCCTATGCATATAAGTTATATTTCCGCAGGTAAACGCGTTGTTTAATTAGCTTTTGTTGAGGAGGATGCCAAGAATTCTCCTCACTTCTATCGAGGAATAACCAAGCGAAGAAGGGCATCCGACACCCATTTGGGAAGGGAGCCCGATATGAAATCGAGAAACACCAACGGCACCCTGCGCAGTCGCGTTGCCATCGCTGCCGTCACGGCTGGCCTTGTGGCCTCGCTCGGCGCGCTTACGCCCGCTGCCGCCATCGCCGACGAGCAGGTTGCCCCACAGGAGGCCCTGACGCAGCAAGAGGCCAAGGCCGAGGACGCACCTGCCGCGACTGACAAGGCGGCCACCGCGGACGTCGCCGAGCCCGCTGATGATGCCGCAGTCGCGCCCCAGGAGGATGCGAACCCAACGCCCGTCGCCAATCCCGTGGCTCGCTTCAATGGCCAGGACTATGACTCCTTCGACGCCGCACTCGCTGCGGCGAGTAACACCGATGGGGCAACGATCGAGCTGCTTGCCGACGCCCAGACCAAAGGTCTCAACCTAAGCCGCGACCTTACCATCGACGGTGCCGGCCACTCCCTGACCTTTACCGACAAGGGAATCGCGCTCTGGGGCCATGCGCTTGTGCTCAAGAACGTCAACGCATCTATGAGCGGCGTTGGCTCCACGCCCTACACGGCTGAGTGGAACTGGATGTCGGTTTGCGCCAACAAGGATGCCTCTCTCACACTTGACGCTGCCTCGCTCAGCATGGATGGTGCTGGCACCGGCCAGAACGTCCACGCCATCTACTTCTGCTCCAACAACAAGCTCAACCTGCGCAACGGCTCCAATCTCACAATCAAGAACTATGGGCAGGATGCGCTCGAGTGGGATGGTGGCGACGGCGGCTACAACGTCAACATCGAGGGTGGCTCCACCTACACCTCCGACCACAACCGCTCTGGTTTTACGGGTACGTTCACTGCCTCGGTCGATGCCTCCACGGTCAACGTGACGAACTCGACCGGTAATGGTTCGAACGGTTCCCACTTCGACATCAAGAACGGCTCTGTCGTCGACTTTTCGGACAACGGCGATCACGGCCTTTCGGCGGGCAACCTCTCCATTGCCAACTCGAAGGTTACGGCAAACAACAACGGCCGTAACGGCATCATCTTTACCGGAAAGGGCCAGTTCACCAACGCCGACGTCCAGGTGACCGGCACGCTGGGCAAGAGCTACTGGAATGCTGGCATTCGCCTGATGAAGAAGAATGCCTCGCTTGACGTCGACGCCGCCTCCAAGGTGTCCATCACGGGCAACTACGTAACGGGCCTGTTCCTCGACGCCGGCGCCCACGCCACGTTTGCCGAGGGTGCCGCGCTCGCCATCACGGGCAACGATGCCTCGCAGGCGAACTGCTCTACCAAGAGGGATCTGGCGCAGATGGGCGGCGGCGTTGTCGTGCGCTCCGGAGCAAACCTGACGCTTCCCAACTCCGCGGTCATCGACAACAACAACGCCGCGCTTGCCGGTGACGACGTCTACGCCGAGGCTGGTGGCTCCATCTTGCTCGGGGTAACCAACAATGAAGACGCGCTCAATGGGTTTGGCGGCTGCGGCCATGCCATCGATGGCTGGTATGACGACGCTGCAGACGCCCGCTGGTCTGCTCACGGCGACACGAAGCACGTCAAGGCCGTTGAGGCTGGCAGCTTCCAGGGCCAAAATAGCCCGATTGCCCTCAAGGCGGCCCATGGCCTCGTGAACGTCAACTACCAGTACGTGGGCACCAGGCCAAACGATGTCACGCTCCCTGCGTCTGACGAGGGCCTCGAGGTTGGGGCTTCCTACACCGCCAAGCCCCAGGCCGCGGTGGACGGCTGGACGTTCGATGGCTGGTACACCGACGAGGCCTGCACCGCCAAGTGGGAGGATGGCGCGGAGCTCACGGGTTCCATGACGCTCTACGGCAAGTGGACGCAGGATCCGGTGGCCCCCTCTGCTCCCCAGACGCCCGGCGCCTCTGACGCCAAGCCGGCCGGGAAGGAGCTTCCGCAGACAGGCGACAGCGCCTCCGCAGCCCCGCTTGCCCTCCTTGCAGGAGCCACCGCGGCGCTGACTGCTGGTCTGACCGCGCGCAGGCGCTCGAGGTAGCGGGGAGAATCATCGGGGAAGGCGTTCAGGACGGGACCACGCGCGCCCCGTCCTGTTCTTGTTTGCGGCAGAACGCATATAACGCATATTTCAGCTGGTTAAAGCCTTGATTCGTTAACTTTAGGGGAGCGGGAAACTAATTCGATTGGATATCGCATGACAAAGCGAGCCAAGGTAAGCGCCGCCGTAGGCGTTCGCATCAACGAGCGCGAGCTCGATATCCTCAAGCGCATCCAGGCGGGTGTCGCCCCATGCGTCCTGAGCGTGAACGGCCTTGCGCGCGATTTCTCGTGCAGCGTTGCCACCGTGCGCAACTCGATAAGGGCGCTTGAGGACAAGGACCTCATCACCGTGCGCGCCCGCTTCTTGAGGAACGGCGGCCAGCTCGAGAACGAGTACGAGCTCACGGAGGCGGGCGGCAGGATTCTTGAGGTGAACGGTAGTCTCGAGTAAGGGATATTCCATATATCTCATATTTTCAGCCTGCCCCAAGACGGTCGACTAAACTCGAATCAAGGGACTGTGTGGGCGGGCCTTTGCCCACCTATCTTATCAGCCCATAACGCGCGAGTTTGGGGTGAGTCGGCATGGAAATAGGTTCTGGGGGGGGGGGCGTCGCTGGTAACAGATTTGCCCGCGAGCTCGTTTCCTTCGACGTGCCGCCGACTACCCGAGGCCGGTGAGCTCCGTGCCTCGACGATGCGGCCAAGACAGTGAGCTCATGCACAGAGTTGGCCAGACCTTCGCCGATGCCCGCGCGGAGGCTGGCCTCACGCAGACGCAGCTCGCGGAGCTTTCCGGCGTTCATCAGTCCTGTCTCAGCAGGCTCGAGCAGGGCAACGGCAACGCCACCATCTCGACTCTGGAGACCGTCGCTGCGGCCATGGGCTGCAAGATCGAGATACGTCTCTCGCGTCCGTCCGTCCGCGTCAGAGAGCCCTCGCCGCCCGCCACGCCAGGTGCCCCGTTCGCCGCGTAACGTGGTGGGCAGGGCTTTTTTGTCCGGCGCTTTGGGTACGGTTGACTCAACGAATGCCGTGGCGTGCGTGGGCACCCCGACGCCCACCCAAGGCGGTTTGGGTGGGTCGTGTGCGGCGACTCCTCCCTCCGCTGGGCCACGTGGACCTCAACGGAGGGAGTCATCATGAGCGAGAAGATTAGGAACGTTGCCCTCGTCGGCCAAGGTGGCGTGGGCAAGACCATGCTTGCCGAGGCCATGCTCCATCTCTCTGGCGTCACGAACAGGCTTGGTGGCCACAAGGGCACGAAGCCCACGCTCGACTACGACCCCGAGGAGGAGAAGCGCTCCTTCTCCATCAAGCTCGCCATGGCCCCCGTGCCGTGGAAGGGCGCCCGTCTCAACGTTATCGATGCCCCCTGCTACCCGGACTTCATCGGTGACGCCTATGCCGCGATGTCTGCCGTGGAGACTGCAGTCTTTGTCGTTGACGCTGCCGGCGATCCCGGCGCCGTTACCACGCGCCTGTGGTATGCGGCCGAGGACCTGTCCCTGGCCCGTGCCGTCTTCGTGAACCGCATCGACCGCTCCGAGGCCCACTATGACGCCGCGCTTGCGGCGCTGCAGGAGCGCTTTGGCATGCGCCTTGGCGCCGTGACGCTGCCATGGGGCGTGGGCGACGACTTCAAGGGCATCATCGACGTCATCCGCATGCAGGCGCGTCGCCTCGACGGTTCGGGCAAGCCCATTGTCTGCGACATCCCGGACGACATGCGCGGCGCCGCCGATGAGGCCCGCGCCCATCTCTGCGAGCTTGTGGTTGAGGCAGACGATGAGCTCATGCTCAAGTACCTCGAGGGTGACGGCCAGCTTACGCAGGACGAGCTCGAGGGACTTCTCGCCAAGGCCATTGCCGAGCGCATCTTCGTTCCCGTGTTTGCCGGCTCCTGCACGCGCGAGGAGGGCGTCACGAGCCTCATGGACGACATCGAGACGTACTTCCCCGGTGCCGCCGACTTTGGCGGCGTGCCGCTCGTCAACGGTGACTACCTCGACATCGACGAGGGCGATGACCGCCCGGTGGGCTTTGTCTTCAAGGTGCTGAACGACCAGCAGAACGGCCGGATCGCCCTCGTGAAGGTGCTTGCGGGTACCATCACGCCCGGTCTTGAGCTCACGTGCGCCCGCACGCGCAAGCCCGAGCGCCTCGCGCACATCTACCGTATGGTCGGTCGCGACATGACGGAGGTCCAGAGCGCCATCGCCGGAGACATCGTCGTGGTGCCCAAGATCTCTGCCATGGCGGGAGACACGCTGTCCGTCACGGGCAAGGTGGAGGCCGCGGCGTTCCGCTTCCCCAACTCCCTGTACCAGGTTGCCATCGAGCCCGACAAGCGCGGCACGGAGGATAAGCTGTTCAGCTTCCTGGAGAAGAGCTGCGACGCCGACCCCACGATGAAGGTAACGCGCAACGAGGAGACGGGACAGACCGTCATTTCCGCCATCGGCGAGGCGCAGGTGTCCGTGCTTCTCGACCGCATGGCCGCCCGAGCCGGCGTCACGGCCCACGTTGTGCCCATGCGCGTGCCCTACCGTGAGACGATTCGTCGCACGGCCAGTGCCCAGGGTCGCCACAAGAAGCAGACGGGCGGTGCCGGTCAGTACGGCGACTGCTGGCTGCGCCTCGAGCCCAATCCCGGCGGCGGCTATGAATTCGTTGACGAGGTCGTGGGCGGTCGTATCCCGAAGGGCCTCATCCCGGCGGTCGACAAGGGTGTTCAGGAGACCATGCGCGAGGGCGTCGTGGCGGGCTATCCGATGATCGATGTCCGCGTTGCCTGCTATGACGGCAGCTATCACTCCGTCGACTCCAATGAGATGGCGTTCAAGACCGCGGCGCGCATCGGCTTCCAGAAGGCGGCAGCAGACGCCGAGCCCGTTGTGCTCGAGCCGATGGCGAAGCTCGAGGTCACCGTGCCCGAGGACTACGCCGGATCCGTCATGGGAGACGTGAGCGCGAGCCGTGGCCGCATCGAGGGCATGAACGCGGGTGAGCGCGGCACCACGGTCATCCAGGCGCGCGTGCCCTATGCCGAGGTTCTCGACTACGCCACGCGCCTGCGCTCGCTCTCTCGCGGCACGGGCGAGTTCACGCTTGAGGTTGACGGCTACGAGCAGGTTCCGCATGACGTCCAGGCCAAGCTGGCCGAGGAGTGGCAGAGCCGCCGGGCTGCCGGCAGGTAGCGTTCTCCGCTGAGCTTTAGGCGCGGCTCCGCTGAGGATTCTCGGCGGGGCCGCTCTTTTTGGCGTACCGTTCACCGGACGCTCGGTTGCAAAAAATCGGTGCCCTTTGGCAAAAGTGGGCCGTCTAGCTCGTCTGACACAAATCCAACAAGAATCAAACAGCCACTCGCCGGATTAGTGAGCGCAAGGAGCGTTGCTGGTCTTTTGGTTCCCTAGTATCTGCCCCACCCAAGAGGGAGGGGGGAGGTTGTGGATAGGCTTGCTGGTACCTCTGGATTCGGCGGCGTGTATGGCGCGGGCATCGCGCGGCCGCAAAGGGGCTCGTCGATCGTGATTGGCTACGAGAGCGCCCTGGCATTCTGGCGCCGCTCCCGGGTGGAGGACCCGGCCTTGACCCGTGAGCTTCTGGCTCAGCTGTACCCAGATGACATGCTTGCCACCCTTGATGCCGAGGCTCTCGCTGCCGATACGTCACTTCGTCCGCTTGAGTTGCCAAACTCGCCCTTCGAGCGCATACATCATGCCGCGCTGGCGCTTGGCCTCAGGGAACCCGTTGACATTGTGGTCGGCAAGGACGCCGCAAGGCGTCGCTCTCCTTCCGCGCGTTGCCACGTGTGGAGCGGTCCCGTTTCCGACGGACTTCTTGTGGGCGTTGAGCCGGGCGTTTATATCTGCTCACCGGAACTGATCGTTGCCCAGCTTGCATCCGAGCTGGGGCTTTACAAGACGATTTCGCTGGCCATGGAGTTGTGCGGCAGCTACTCGCTTCTGGTAAACGGGGCCTGTGAATATGGCGTACCGTCCTCGACGAGTCATTCGAGGATAAGCAGTGTGTTGCGGCTCTCTGATTCGTTCCGTGGAATAGATGTTGCCAAGCAAGCGGCCCTTTACTCGATTGACGGTTCGGCATCTCCCCGAGAGACGGTTTTGGCCGTCATGCTGAGCCTTCCGCGCAGGCTTGGAGGGTGGGGATGTGGAAAACCTCTGCTCAATGCTGAGATTATGCTCAGTGCCGCCGCTGCCAGAGAGTGCTCAAGATCGTCTCTCAGGGCCGACCTGCTGTTTGATGAGGCTGACCTCGATGTCGAGTACCAGGGGCGCGAGTGGCATACAAAGCCCGAGGACAGGACTTCAGACGAAGCGAGGCAGAACGCACTTATGATGATGGGAAAGTCATGCCTGTTCATCTCGAGGGAGCAGATCTCTGACGAAGCGAGGATGGACGGTATAGCCTTGCTCATCAGATCGCGACTTGGTCTCAGGCCGTATCGGAGGCCCCTGTCGACTGGAATGAGCTTGCGCCGGCATCAGATGATGTTGGATTTCGGGCTCGCGTGATGGGGTGCGGTTGCTTTCCGTGGAAGAGAGGCAAATCCACGGTCCGAAAACCGATTTGTGAACACCATTTGGATGCAAAGTTGTAAACGTCGATAGTTTGATTAGTTAAGCAAGGCTGTTTACCAGCCGTTTTATAGCTGGCAATCATCGCTAGTATCCGCAAATATTGCTAATCGGTGTTCACAAATCGGTTTTCGGACCAAGTGAATCAGCTACTTTCTTGGTAGATTGCCCGAGCGCGTGAAGAGGGGCCGCCGGTCGAATTGACCGGCGGCCCCAGCTTTGTATTTGCGGTTTGTGAAGGCCTAGTTCCAGCCAAAATCGCTCAGACAACGGTCGACGTTTGCCTCGAAAGCCCCAAGCTCAATGCCATGACTGGCAAGCTTGCTCGCGTCGAGGCGGAAATCGCGGAAACGATCCGTATAGCGATCGTGGTTCGGTAGGATGAACCGCTCAATCCTGTCGTCGTCGTAGCCAAACTTGCGTGCTACGACCTTGGCGCACTCATAGGTGCTCAGGCCATCGTCCGCTCCCGTGCCGTTTGCGGCGGCAAAGTGATACGTCCCGCTCGGAAGCTCGCAGATCTTGCCGAAGTTGTCAGCGAGCTGCTGCGCATAGGTCATGCAGCGCTTCTCGTTCACGGTAAACTTCGTAGGGGTTTCGGTGCGCAACGCCTTTAGCACGTTGCCCACGATGCCGGGGGAGGGCTTGACCCCAGGCATGGCCATGCCGAACATCCAAGAAAGGCGCAGCGTGACGTGGTCGCTTGAGTTCTCCTGCAGCCATGCGTCAACCTCGGCCTTCTGCTGTCCGTAGTTGGTGACGCAGTTTGGCTCCACATCCTCGTCAAACGGGCCCGGCTCGCTCTTGCCGTTGAACAACTGCTCGGTGGAGATGAACAGCATGCGCTTGCCACGGCTCTCGCATACCTTCGCGATCTCAATGGCCGAGTCGCAGTTCACGAGGTGCGTGCCGTGCGGATCGCTCTCGCAGTCTGCCGTCGTGGCGTTTGCCGCCGTGTGAAACAGCAGGTCAAAGTCAAGGTCGCTAAAGAACCGCGCCACCTCGTCCGGCTTCGTGTAGTCCACGTCGGCGCGGCTCACGCGAACGAACTCAAAGCGCTCCGCGTTGTAGCGCTGCACGAGGCTCGCGAGATACCCGTTTGCCCCGGTGATTGCAATGCGCTGTCTCATGGTTGCCTCCAATCGGGGCGGCCCACTCGGCCCGCCCGCACACACTCTACGGCCGATAGCTCTGAAGCACGCGGCAGTTCCCGCGAACGGTATAGCTGCCCGTGCACGCCGGAATCACGGCAGACATCGTGTAGGGAAGCTCAACCGTGCCCTCGTCGGTCTCAATGACCGCGTTGCCGTGGACGCACGTGAGCACCTGGTAGCGCTCGGTGCCCTCGCAGCTCCACTCGCCCACGACGTCCACGACGTTCGAGGTGAACAGTGCGTGCTCGACACCCGTGCGCACGCGCGTGCCCGCGCTCTCGTCATAGAGCCCGAGGTGGCGAACGCTTGGCTCGTTGCTGGTCTTGAGTACGTCAAAGCCCTTCTCAACGTGCAGCTCGCGCCCGCGTCCCCAGTCGCACAGCCGGTACGTCGTGTTGCCAAACGAGCCAATCTCAACGGCAAAGATCCCCGGGCCAAGCGCGTGCATGGTCCCCGCCGGGATGAGGATGAAGTCACCCTCGTGCATCTCGACGCGCTTGCCGTAGCGGTTGCCAATCGTGTCGTCCGCCGCTGCGGCGCGCAGGGCGTCGACGTCATCCGTCGAGCAGCCGGCGATGAGCTCCGCGCCGGGCTCGGCGTGCAGGATGTACCAGCTCTCGGCCTTCTCGTGATCGCCCTCGGCGGCCTGGGCGTACGCCTCGTCGGGGTGGACCTGTACGGAGAGGAACTCCTTCGGGTCCATGGAGACCACCTGGATCGTCGCCTCGTCGTCGAGGTCGCCGATGACCTCGTCGTGGTAACGGGCGAGGAACTCGTCGAACTTCATGCCGGCGCACGGCCCGTTTGCCACCGTGGTGCAGATGCCCTCGTGCGCCGAGACGTCGAACGCCTCGCCATTGTTGACGTCACCGCCGTGCGGCAGGCCCCGCGCCTCGGAGATGCGCGTGCCTCCCCAGATGGGGGAGATGTAGGTGGGCTCGAGAAGAATTGGTCCCATGGTTCCTCCTAGGTGAGCGGGCCGCCTGGGCAAGACCCGCGCGAGAACAAAAAGGCGGCTACCGCCAGTATGAGCGGTAGCCGCCAGACGAGTCGTCTACAGCTCGATGGAGTCGATGCCCTGCTCCTCAAAGCGACGCTTGAGCTCGTCGATGATGGGCATGCCGGCCGAGCAGCCAATGCGCGTGGCGCCGGCGCGAACCATGTCGAGGAACGTGTCGGCGTCACGAATACCGCCGGCGGCCTTGACCTGGACCTTGTCGCCGCAGTGAGCCTTCATGAGCTTCACGTCCTCGACGGTGGCACCGCCGGTGGAGAAGCCGGTGCTCGTCTTGATGAACGTGGGCTCAACCTCGCGGGCGATCTCTGCGAGCTTGACCTTCTCGTCATCGGTGAGTAGGCAGTTCTCGAAGATGACCTTGGAGGGAATCTCCTCGTCGCGGCCCTTGCTGGCCTCGCGGCAGACCTCGACGATCTGGGTCATCTCATTCTTGATGTAGTCCCAGTTGCCGGCCTTGACCTGCGTGAGGTTCACGACGTAGTCGATCTCGTTGGCACCATTGGCGATGGCGTCCTTGGTCTCGTTGACCTTGGCGGCGATGGACGTCTGGCCAAGGGGGAACGCGATGGCGGCGCCGGTGTGGATATCGGTGCCAGCGAGGTACTCGGAGCAGAACTTGGACTGAACCTGGTTGATGGCGACCATCTTGAAGTGATAGGCCTTGGCCTCGTCGCAGAGCTTGGCCATATCTGCCTCGGTTGCGTCTGCGTGCAGGTTCGTGTGGTCAACGAGACGAGCGAGATCGTCGAGGGTCCAACGTGACATGCGGATCTCCTTTCCTGCGGCCCCGTATCCGGGACCGACGCTTTTGCCGGTTGCCCGGCGCCTTAGCCCGTACTTATATGAACGGACGTTGTGTTGCCGATAGGATACATCTAATGAACTAACAAAACACTATGAATTAGCTAAATGTAAGCACAAATAATTTCTTATGACGTTAATAAGTACCATTCACGCCTAAAAATACGCCGTTCGCCATTTGGAACTTGCCCTTCAAATGTGAGGGCTCGGTGAATATGTATTCTACAGGCCAGGACATGGCGAAAGGAATTCAATGAACATATTGCTTACATCACATGGCAGCCTCTGCGAGGGACTCCTTGACGCTTTTCATATGATGGCCGCGGGCGCCGATCACGTGAGCGCCGTGAGCCTTACGGACACGGGCATCGATGACTTCCGCGACCGTCTCACCGCGCGTGTCAATGAGCTGCTCGCCCAGGGCGACCTGCTCATCCTCGCCGACCTTCTCGGCGGCACGCCGTACAACGAGGCATACGCCCTGTTCCTCACCAATCCCGAGCACATCAGGCTCGTGGCGGGCGCCAACTTCTCGATGCTTCTCGAGGCTGGCGTGCTCGCGATGAGCTCTGACGACCTTGACGCGGTTGCTTCCGCCGCGCTCACGGCCGGGTCTGCTGGCGTCGTGGCTGCGGAGATGCCTGCGGACGCCTCGGATGATGACGAGGACGACCTGTTCTAGCCGGCGGGAGGGGCTGGCGATTCGCCGAAGGGGAGCCCCTCCATGCCGCGCCGCCCGAGCGGCGGCCAACTCACAAGGGATTTACGGGGCGTGAACCCCGAGGAATCTGCGGGGCGCTGACCCCGAAGGATAAGCAAGAGAGACATGGGAGGAATCATGGCAATCACTCTCGCTCGCGTTGACGACCGTGTCATTCACGGCCAGACCATGACCCGTTGGGTCGCCAAGAAGCCCGTCGACTCGATCATCGTCATCAGCGACAAGGTCGCCGCGGACGAACTGCGCAAGAAGGTCCTCAAGGCCGCGGCCGCCAACCTCAAGCTTGGCATCTACAACGTCGAGCAGGGCGTCAAGGCCCTCGAGAAGGTCCACGCCTCCAGCAAGAACTTCTACATCATCTCTGACTCCACGACCGGCTTTGCCGACATCGTGCGTGCCGGTGGCAACTTTGGCCCCGTGCTCAACATCGGCAACCTCAACGGCGCCCGCCCCGACACCAAGCCCATGGGCAACGCCGTGTGCCTGAACGACGATGACGTCGTGGCCCTCGACTACCTCGAGGAGCAGGGTGTGAAGGTCGAGTTCCAGCTGATCCCGGACAACTCGCCCGTCACCTGGCCGGCCATGAAGGCCAAGTACCAGTCCGCCTAGCGCCCGCTTGTGGTTCGCGCCCCTTGGGGAGGGTCGCGGGCCACGGACGCTTCGCAAGGAGAAAGACGCTCGCCTGCGGGCGGGCAATGCCGGCGACAAGCCGGAGCAAGGGTTCCATCGTTGAAGGAGGAGAAATGGAACTGCTTTTCCCAGCGCTTATGTGTGGCGTGTTCTGCTACCTGGGCGCCATCGAGTCCGCGCCGATGTTCGGCATTACGGGCAGCTTCTACATGGTCGGCCGCCCGCTCGTCGGTGGCCTTCTGTGCGGCCTCGTCTTTGGTGACGTGACGGCCGGCGTCCTGTGCGGCGTTGCAGTCCAGGCCGTGTTCATCGCCAACCTCTCCACGGGCGGCGCCACGAACTCCGAGATCACGTACGCCACCTACGGCGGCATCGGCCTGGCCCTTGCCACCACGAAGGACCCGGCCGTCGCCGTGACGCTCTCCGTGCTCATCGGCCAGACCTTCGGCCTGATCTTCTACAACACCCGCATGGCCCTGTACTCCTTCTTCAACAACGGCGCCCAGAAGGCCGCCGAGGAGAACAACGACCGCGGCATCACCCTCTGGCACGTCGTCTACCCGCAGATCTGCACGTTCTTCCTGCGCGCCGTCCCCGTGTTCCTCGCCATCTACTTTGGCCAGGGCCTCGTTGACACCCTGCTCAACTCCGTGCCCGAGATCGTCACGCACATCATCTCCGTCCTTGGCGGCGTCCTGCCCGCCCTCGGCATCGGCATGCTGATGAACATCGTCATCAAGGAGAAGATCCAGCTCATCTACTTCTTCGCCGGCTTCGTGCTCCTGCGCTTCGCCGGCCTGCCGATGGTCGCCATCGTCTTCATCGCCGCCCTCGTCGCCTACCTCGTGTACCAGTCCTCTGGCAAGGTCGCGGCCGCGCCTGCCGAGAACGCCGGCGAGAACGCTGACGGTTCCTACGAAGACGACGACCTGTTCTAAGAAGGGAGCACAACGAAAATGGCAAAGGAAATTACGCCGAAGGTTGGCCCCAACGGCAAGCAGGGCCTTACCAACCACGACCTGAACCAGCTCTGGCTGCGCTGGGCCTTCACCCACCTGTCCTCCATGAGCTACGAGAAGCTGCAGGCCCACGGCTTCGCCTGGTCCTACATCCCGTTCGCCAACAAGTACTACGCTGACGACCCCGAGGCCAAGCGCCGCCTGCTCACCCGCCAGTCCGTGTTCTACAACACCGAGCCCCAGACCGGCACGATCATCAACGGCATCGTTGCCTCCCTCGAGGAGAACATCGCCCTCGGCGGCGAGGTGTCCGAGGACATGCCGAACAACGTCAAGACCGCCCTCATGGGCCCGCTGGCCGGCATCGGCGACTCCATCGTCCAGGGCATCATCGTCCCGATCCTGCTCTCCATCGGCATGAGCCTCGCCGCTGGCGGCTCCCCGATCGGCCCGCTGTTCTACATCATCACCTGGGGCATCATTGGCCCGGCCATCTCGTTCTTCTGCTTCCGCATGGGCTACAAGCTCGGCGTCGGCGCGGTCGACATGATCGTCGGCGAGGCCGCCCGTCGTCTCACGGACGCCTTCAACGTGCTGGGCATCATGGTCATCGGCGCCCTGTCCGCCGGCAACATCGTCCTCACCACGACGCTCAACATCCCGATGGGTGGCGAGTTCAAGCCGCTGCAGGACACCCTCGACGGCTGCTTCCCCGGCATCCTGCCGCTTATCGCGGTCCTGCTCACCTGGTGGATGCTCAACAAGAAGCAGTACTCGCCCACGAAGGTCATCATCATCCTCTGCGTGGTCGTGGCTGTCCTCTGCGTGATCGGCGTCTTCTAAGGGCTGAGAACCCGACCATCTGAGCGGGCCCTTCCCACTCGTCCGCTCTAGTCCGGGCCCCGGGCAGCCCTTGCGGCTCCCGGGGCCTGCCTCTGTTTGTCAGCTAAGGGCAAGCGGCGGCGTTGGCAATCGACCCCGGTGCCATTGCCACCGCGACCGCTTGCGTCCAATGAAGGGAGCACAACATGGCACTCCTGCGCTTCAAGCCCATCCCCAAGAAGACCGTCTGGGGTGGCACGACCGTCCGTGACTACTGGCACTATGACTGGATGCCCGATGGCGTTGGCCAGGCCTGGGCCTTCGCCGTCCAGGGCGACGAGTCCAACGTCTGCGTCTCCGGCGAGTACGAGGGCAAGACCCTCGGCGAGCTATGGAGCGAGCACTCCGAGCTCTTTGGTGACACGGATCGCCTCTTCCCCGTCATCGTCTCGCTGCTTGGCCCCGAGGACGACCTCTCCATCCAGGTCCACCCCGACACCGAGCACGCCGTCCCTCTCGGCTTTCCCTATGGCAAGAACGAGTGCTGGTACTTCCTCGAGGCCGAGCCCGACGCCGCCATCGTCTTTGGCCACAACGCCACTGACGAGAAGGACCTGCGCGGCTACATCGACGAGGGCCGCTGGGACGACCTTATCGGCCACCTGCCCGTGAAGCGCGACGACTTCGTCTACATCCCGGCCGGTCTGCTGCACGCGTGCTGCAAGGGCACCGTGGTCTATGAGATCCAGCAGTCCACCGACGTCACCTACCGCTTCTACGACTACGACCGCGTGCAGGCCGACGGCTCGCTGCGCGAGCTTCACCTGGAGCCGGCCATCGAGACGCTGCACTACGACAAGTCCGAGATGGTGAACTCCGCCAAGCCCACCACGGTGGAGCTGCCGGGCATGAAGCGCACCACGCTCGTCTCCAACGACTCGTTCACCGTCGAGAAGCTCGAGGTCACCGGCCCTGCCGAACTCGAGGCCGGCCCCTACGAGCTCGTCACCGTGGCCCGCGGCGCCGGCCGCGCCAACGGCGAGGACATCACGGTTGGCGACCAGTTCCTGCTGCCGCGCGGCGAGTCCCTCTCGCTTGACGGCGACGTGACCCTGTTCATGACGACCGCCTAGGAGGCCAGGATGCTGCTTCTTCCCTCCATGATGTGCGCCGACTTCCTTCGCCTGGGCGAGGAGGTCGACGAGCTCGTCAGCGCCGGATGCGACGGCTTTCACCTCGACGTGATGGACGGGCACTTCGTTCCCAACCTGGGCCTGGGCATCGGCGACGTCGAGGCAATCTGTCGCCGCTCTCCCGTTCCCTGCGACGTTCACCTCATGGCCACGCACGAGCCTACGACGATCGACCTGCTCGTGAAGGCCGGCGTGAAAATCGTCTACGTGCACCAGGAGGCCGAGCCCACCATCAACTCCACGTTGCTGCAGATCGAGCGCCTGGGCGCGCACCCTGGCCTCGTCGTTGACCCCGGCGTCAACTTCGAGACGGTGGAGACCTCGCTGCCCGTGGTCGACTATGTCCTCGTCATGACGGTGAACCCCGGTTTCTCGGGCCAGAAGTACCTCGACTACGTGGACGAGAAGATCGAACGCTTCGTCGCCGCGAAGGACAAGTACGGCTACAAGGTCATCATTGACGGCGCCTGCTCGCCGCAGGTGATTGCCAAGGCGGACAAGATGGGCGTTGACGGAGCCGTGCTTGGCACAAGCGCGGTATTTGGCAAGGGTCGTCCCTATGCGGAAATCTTCAAGGAGCTTCGCGAGCTTTAGGTAGTAACCGCAGGTGCAAGACATGGGAGCCGCTGGCGCAGGCGTCGGCGGCTCTTTTTGTGTGCCTCGTCTTGTGATTAGCAAACCTTACAAATATGGTTAACATATCAAATATAGAGACTAACAATGCGCCCGCCTGTGCGGGTATGTCGAATCGGAAGAATCATGGCAACGCTCTACTCGTCGATCAAGGACGACCTTCTCGCAAAGATCAAGGATGGCACCTACAAGGAGGGCGACATCATCCCTCCCGAGGTCGAGCTTGCGAAGAACTATGGCGTCAGCCGCCCCACGATTCGCCAGGCGCTGCAGATCCTCGCGAACGACGGCTACATCGAGAAGCGCAAGCGCCGCGGCACCATCGTCACCAAGCCCAAGGTCTCCCAGGGCCTCACGATGGGCGTTCGCAGCTTCGAGGAGGACATGAGCCGCGAGGGCCGCGTCGTTCGCAGCACGGTCGTCATCTTCAAGCGCGAGAAGGCCAGCGAGGAGGTCGCCGCGAACCTTGAGCTCAAGCCCCGTGCGGAGGTCTACAAGCTCGTGCGCCTTCGCTACGTGGACGAGAAGCCCAACGTGTTCGTTGAGAGCTACATTCCCGTCGAGCCCTACCCCAACTTCGAGAGCTATGACTTCACGACGGAGCGCATGTACGGTGCCATGACCGACGAGGGCCATCCCGTGACGCAGGCGCACCGTCGCCTGGACGTCATCAAAGCGGACTCCGCCACGGCGGCGCTGCTTGACGTCGAGGTGGGGGACCCGCTGTTCTTGTTCCACACCGTGGGGCGTGAGGCCGATGGCCGGGCCGTCGAGTACTCCGTGGCCACCTACCGCGGCGAGAACAACACGTTCGAGTTCAACGTCAGTCGCGAGGAGGCGTAGCCCTCCAGCGGGGATGGTCGGCACCGGCCTCCTTGCCACACATATATGAAGCGAGCGCCCGCCGGATCCTGGGTTATCCGGCGGGCGCTCTCTCAAAGAGGGTGCGGTCTTGTGCGGTGCGGGCCCTACAGCTCGATGGAGTCGACGCCCTGCTCCTCGAAGCGGCGGCGAATCTCGTTGATGATGGGGATGCCTGCCGAGCAGCCGATGCGCGTGGCGCCAGCGCGCACCATGTCAAGGAACGTGTCGGCGTCACGGATGCCGCCGGAGGCCTTGACCTGCACGGCGTCGCCCACGGTGGCCTTCATGAGCTTGACGTCCTCGACGGTGGCGCCGCCGGTGGAGCAGCCCGTGGACGTCTTGACGAACGTGGGCTTCACGCGCGTGGCAATCTCGCAGATCTTGACCTTCTCCTCATCGGTGAGCAGGCAGGTCTCGAGGATGACCTTGCAGGGGATGGGCAGCCCCGTGGCCTCGCGGGCCTCCTGGCAAGCGGCCACGATCTGGGTCATCTCGTCCTCGACGTAGTCCCAGTTGCCAGCCTTGACCTGCGTGAGGTTCACGACGTAGTCGATCTCGTTGGCGCCGTTGGCGAGCGCGTCCTTGGTCTCGAAAACCTTGGAGGCGATGGACGTCTGGCCCAGCGGGAAGCTGATGGCGGCGCCGGTGTCGATGTCGGTGCCGGCAAGGCGCTCGGAGCAGAACTTCACGGGCACCTGGTTGATGGCGACCATCTTGAAGTGATACTCCTTGGCCTCGTCGCAGAGCTTGGCGAGGTCCTCCTCCGTTGCGTCGGCGTGGATGTTCGTGTGGTCGATGAGGCGAGAGAGCTCGTCGAGGGTCCAGCGTGCCATGGCATATCCTTCCTATGGGCGAGCGGCTACATCCGCTCAGTTTGCTTAGCTAATATGTCAGAACAATAGGTTATCTATAGCAATATGTCATCTGTAAACGGTGAAATCTCGCCCGCAAGTGGTGCTTATTGTCATAGACGTTCCGCAAACCATGGGAGATATGAACTAACATAACTATTTCAATCGCTGTGTTACGAGTGGACCCGCCCAAGACGCCGTAGGCCCTGCGCTGGGTATACTCATCCCTACGCGCGATGCGCGCCCAGCCGGCGAGAGAGCCGGCGGCCAGGCCGGGGCATTCCGGTCAGAGCCGGCAGCCATGCCGGCATGCCATGAGCGAGGAGAACATGAACGCCAAGAACGACACCGGAGACTGTCACAGTAGGTGCCAGCGCGAGGCCCGCCGCGTCGCGAGCCCGCTTGCAACCTTGACGTGCGGGGAGGTGCCGTCATGGGAGTAGCGCTCAGCATCATCCTCACGCTCGTTCTCACCATCGCCAACGGCTACTTCTCGATGTCGGAGTCCGCGCTCGTCGCGGCGAAGCGCGCCGTCCTCGAGCATGACGCAGACGAGGGCGACAAGCGCGCCAAGGTGGCGCTCGAGCTCTCCGGGGACTCCGGCCAGTTCCTCGCTGCCATCCAGGTGGCCATCACGCTCGTGGGCTTCTTCTCGGCCATGGTGGCCTCCACCACGCTCTCCGACCCGCTTGCCGATTGGCTCATCTCGCTGGGCGCTCCGGCTGGCATCTGCACCGCGGTCGCACCCATCGTCATCACGGTCATCGTCTCCTATGTCTCCATCGTGGCCGGCGAGCTCGTTCCCAAGCGCATCGCGCTGGCCAACGCCGAGTCCGTGGCAAAGTCGGTCTCGCCATTCCTGCGCGGCTTCTCCCGCGCGGTGGCCCCGCTCGTGTGGCTCACATCAAAGTCTGCCGACGGCCTGAGCCGACTTCTCGGCATCAAGTCCGCCGACGACCGCCAGGAGGTCTCCGAGGAGGAGATCCGCTACATGGTGACGGACGCGGACGAGCTCTCCGACAAGGAGAAGTCGATGATTCACGAGATCTTCGACCTGGGAGACGCCATCGCCCGCGAGGTCATGGTGCCGCGCGTCGACCTCACGGCCGTCGAGGACACCGAGACCCTGGGCAGCGTCCTTGCGCTCATGCGCCGCACGGGCTACTCGCGCATCCCGGTGTTTCACGAGGATGTCGACCGCATCGTGGGAGTGGCCCACATCAAGGACCTCCTTGGCCCCATCGTCGACAAGGGCGAGGCGGACCGGCCCATCCGCGACTACGTGCGCGACCCGGTGTTCGTGCCCGACACAAAGGACATCATCCCGTTGCTGTCCGAGATGCAGCAGCGCCATGACCAGATGGCCATCGTCGTGGACGAGTACGGCGGCACGGCCGGCGTCATCACGATCGAGGACATCGTCGAGGAGGTCGTGGGAGAGATCGAGGACGAGTTCGACCCCGACAACAAGTACCTCACGCGCCTGTCTGAGCGCGAGTGGCTCGTTGACGGCCGCTTCTCCATCGATGATGCCCGCGACCTTGGCTGGCCCATCGAGGACTCCGAGGAGTACGAGACGGTCGCTGGCTTCATTCTCGAGCTTGCCGACTCGGTACCCAGCCCCGGCGACGCGTTCGAGGTCGAGGGCTACACGTTTCGTGTGCAGTCCATGCGTGGCCGCCGCATCGCGCTGCTGCGCGTCACCGCGCCGGCGCCGGCGCCCGAGGCCCAAGACGAGGATGCCGTCGGGCGGCGCTAGCCCCCGCCCGCGCCCGAGGGGAGAATTCGGCTACCATTTGTGAGGGCGCACACGCGTCTGGTACGTTGCCCGCCTGGCCCCGTGGCCAAGCGCCGGCAACCTCGCACAACCACAAGGGAGCAAGCATGGCTCAGCTCATCGACATCCGCCGCGTCGCCGTGGCGCCCAAGCACTTCACCGCCCGCGTCACCATCGCAAACGGTGGCCCCCTCATGACCGACGAGGACCTCGTCGGCACCACCCACGTCTACAACCTGCTGCCCCAGATCACGGAGCATGCCTGCCTGGGAGACTCCGGCGAGACGTTTCGCGACGTCATGGGCTCCACGGAGGTGGCGCACCTGCTCGAGCATGTGACGATCGAGCTCATGGCCCAGACGGGCCTGGGTGGCGACGTCTCCTGTGGGCGCACGTGGGAGGTCACGGGCGAGCCGCGCACCTATGACGTGCAGCTTGCCTGCCCCGATGACGTCCTTGTTGCCTCGGCCCTCTCGAGTGCGGCCTGGATCTTGCAGTGGGCCTACTCGGGCGGTGCCGACCCCAAGCCCGACGTTGCGGCCATCGTCTCGGGCATCCGCGAGCTCGTGGAGAACGCCGAGCAGATTGCCGAGCGCGAGGCCGCCGAGGACGCCGCTGCCGCCGACGCCCGCGAGGAGGACGCCGACGAGCCTGCCGACGCCACTGTCGGCGAGCAGGTGGAGGAGCCGCAGACGGATGCCGTTCCCGGAGAGGGCGAGGCATAGCCCCTCGGCTGGGTATAATCGCCAACAACGAACGACCGACAACGAGCACTCGCGCATGCGCGGGTGCCAAAGGAGGCAGCTATGAGCAAGGGTGCAGCTGGATTTGTCCTGGGAAGCGTCTTTGGTGCGGCCGTGGGTGCCGTCGCCGGCATCATGCTGGCCCCCCGCTCCGGCGCGGAGAGCCGCGCCATGGCTGCCGACGCCATGAATGACGCCTGGGACGCCGCGGCGGACGCCTACGAGAAGGGCGGCAGCGTCGTCAACGATCGCCTCAGCGGCCTTCGTCCCACGGTCGACGCCACGACCGACGAGCTGCGCGCCAAGATCGACCTCGCCCGCGAGCGCATGGACCAGCTCCGCAGCACGCTGTCAGACAACGTCGCCGCTGCCGCGGACACCGTGACGAACACCGTCACCGCCGTGGCCGACAAGGTTGGCGCCGCCGTTCCGCAGGCGCCTGCCACCGAGGCCGTTGACGTCCACGTGGAGGAGAGCTCCGAGGACGCTGAGGCCTAGCCTCTCGCAAGCGATTGGATGCGGGGCGCCGCGGGAGACCGCCGGCGCCCCGTCTTTTTGAGATGGGTACGCAATGGCAAAGCAGATGATGGGCCAGCTCGTTCGCAAGAGGGTCTTCGTGCCGGGGAAGGCCTCGCGCAAGCAGGCGAAGGCGGGGGAGCAGCCGGAGCCCAAGCGCTATGGCAAGGTCCACAACCTCGTGTTCTCCTCGGACAGCAAGCGCGTCGTGGGCATCATGGTGCGCCGTCCCGACGTGGCCGGGATGGTGAAGCAGGATGACCGCTTCGTCCCGCTCGATTGCATCGAGTTCCACGAGGGCGGCCTGCTGTGCGCGGGCACCAAGGAGTCCTTTGACGAGGAGGCGTGCAAGCGCCTTGGCCTCGACCTCGACACCTGCATCATCTGGGAGGGCGCGGACGTCATCTGCGAGTCCGGCAAGTTCCTCGGCTACGTTATGGACGCGAGCTTTGACGTGGCGACGGGCGAGGTGGACTGTTTCTGCGCCAACGAGGGAAACGCCGCCAGCGAGCTCGTGGGCTACTTCGAGATTCCGTGTGCGTGGGTCGTTCGCTATGACAAGGGCCGCATGATCGTGCGAGACCAGGCGGCCGAGCTCGAGCTCTCCGGTGGCCTGGCCGCCAAGGCGGGCGAGGGCTACGCGCATGCCAAGGACGGCGCCAAGAAGGCAACGGCCAAGTTCGACGACGCCGCGTCCAAGGCCGTCGACAAGGGCGCCCACGGCCTTGGACGCATGATCGGCAAGGCCAAGAGCAAGGTCCGGGAGGCCAAGGCGAGCT
Source organism: Parolsenella catena (assembly GCF_003966955.1). Taxonomy (GTDB): domain Bacteria; phylum Actinomycetota; class Coriobacteriia; order Coriobacteriales; family Atopobiaceae; genus Parolsenella; species Parolsenella catena. Next base: position 67,119 of record NZ_AP019367.1, read on the forward strand.
ATGACGAGGCAGCCGGCGCCGACCCCGCACAGACCTCGCCCGGCGAAAGCAAGGTGGCGTCCTCCTCGGCGTCCGCCGATAATGGAGCAAAGGTCGCGAAGGCGGTTGGCGAGCAGCTCGGCAAGACAAAGGGCATGTTCTCCGGCTTCATTCGCGAGTTCAAGGAGGCCAGCAAGTAGCGGTCCATTGGGTGGGGTGGCCTTCCGTGCCACGCCGCCCGGACCGCGGCCTTGCGGCAAGAGAAGCGGATGACCATGCCCTACAACCAAGACCCATACGGCGACCCGCGCGGTCGCCGAGACAATCGCGACCGCGCCCGCCGCGTGGACTCGCAACGCGACGGCGCTGCCTATCGACAGACGCGTGACGGATACGCGGCTGCGCGCCCGCGCACCTCTCGTCCAGCGGCCTTTGAGGGGCAGCGCTATGGTGCGCCGTCTTCGCGTCCCCGCCGCCCGGATGCGCGGCCGTCGGGTCCCCACTCGTCGAGCACCTACTCCCAGCGTCCGTCCTCGCGCCCGCGAACGGACGGACGCCCGCGGACGGATGCCCGCTCGCGAGCCACGGCGTCGCGTCCCTACGACCAGCCCCGCCCTCGCGCCGGCGCCGCCGCCCGGCCGTCCGCCTCGCGTGGGCGGAGCCGCTATGACGCCCAGCCTCGCTACGCGTCCCAGCCTCGTGACCGTGGTTCGGCACGCGGCCGTCGCTCCGGTGGCAACCGCCTCGCTGGTGGTATGGCGGTGCTCGCCTCGGGCATCACAGGTGGAACGCGCTCCTCGGGTCTCAACCGCCGCCAGTCCGCGCCGTCGGGCGCCCGCAACGTCATCGTTGGCATCGTCGCCGTGGCAGTGGTCGCCATCATCGGCGTGCTGCTGTGGTCAAACCGCAAGGTGGACATCACGTTGAACGGCGAGGCCATGAGCATCCGCGTGGGCAGCACCTGCGAGGAGGTCATCCAGACGGCCGAGCTCTCGCCCAAGGCCGGCAACCTCGTCTCCGTCTCTGGCAAGCGCCTGCAGGAGGGGGCGGGCTACGCCTACACGGCCAAGCTCGGCGGCAACGAGCTGTCCGAGGACGACGCCAAGAACTACCGTGTCTCTCCCGGCGACAGTCTCGACATCTCCGACGGCGGAGACCGCATGGAGGACTACGACGTCCAGGTCATGACCGAGGAGCCGCAGCTCGAGATGGGTGGCGACGCCTGGGGCAACCTGAGCTACGTCTCCCAGTGGCCCAAGGCCGGCCAGTACGAGATGCGCACGGGCAAGCAGTCCGGCGAGACGGCGCGCGGCGACACCATCGAGGAGACGCAGAACGCCGTGGTCACCATCCACCAGATCTCCCCGGACGACGACAGCAAGAAGCTTGTGGCCCTCACGTTCGATGACGGCCCCGCCGAGAGCTACACCGAGAAGTACCTCGAGATCCTCGACAAGTACGGCATCCACGCCACGTTCTTCAACCTCGGCCAGAACATCGAGGAGTACCCGGAGTTCGCCAAGGAGATCTGCGACCGCGGTAGCGAGGTCATGAGCCACACCTACCAGCACCAGCAGCTCTCCCAGCTCGATGCGAGCGCGCTGCAGAAGGAGTTCTCGAGCACGTTCTCCACCATCGAGTCCACCACGGGCGTCAAGACGACGGGCTTCCGCCCGCCCTACGGAGACTTCACCGAGAAGGCGTGGCTCAACTCGGGCGGTCTGGCAAGCGTGAGCGTGCTGTGGAACCAGGACTCGCTCGACTGGAAGCGCCCGGGCGTGGATGCCATCGTGGAGAACTCCACGAAGAACGTCACGAGCGGCAGCATCATCCTCATGCACGACGGCGGCGGCAACCGCGACCAAGACGTCGAGGCCCTGCCCAAGATCATCGAGAAGCTCCAGGCCGAGGGCTATGAGTTCGTGACGGTCACCGAGCTCATGAAGTCCGACAGCTCCATCCCGGCAGACGTTGCCGCAGGCGATGCCGCGATGCCGGACGGCTGCGTGTGGCCCACGCAGATCAAGAGCGATGACAGCTTGAGTGACGACTCCGGATCGGACTCCTCGAGCGGGTCTGGCTCGGACAACTAGCGACATGGCGGGGCGGTGCGCGAGCGTGCCGCCCCGTCAGCTTTTTGCAAGCATTGGGCCCTGCCGCCGCGAGGCGCCGCCAAAACGCGTGTACAATGGGCCGCGCATGGGTGCTACGCTCGTGTGCCGCCGCAGCCTTGCGGCGAGCGTGCGGCCACAGCCGCACATCCTGTTCCCAAAGAGAAGGGTCATTGATGAAACCCCGACCTGTGAGTCGATGACCCCGTGTGACGTGTCTCCCGGATACGCCGCATGGGGTGTCCGGGCTGCGTGAGCGCCTGATGGCTGCCAGCCGTCGTGCGCACGCGCAGCTAAAGTGCCGCCGGGCCGCAGCGCCCGGTCGCAAGCACAAAGGAGCACGTATGATCTATCTGTCCCAGCTGCTGGGCAACCCCGTCCTCGACGCCAATGGCGAGAGGATTGGCGTCGTCAACGACCTTGGCATCGCCACGCGCGAGGTCTTCCCCCGCGTCACGTCGCTTGCCTTCCAGGGCCCCGGCAAGACGCCGTTCATGATCTCGTGGCGCAAGTACGTGGAGACGTTCGACGAGACCGAGGTTCGCCTCGCCGTCCCCGCAACAGACATCCGCTTCTCCTACCTGCAGCCCGACGAGGTGCTCATCGCGCGAGACCTGCTCAACAAGCAGATCGTGGACACCCGTGGTATGCGCGTCGTGCGCGTGAACGACCTCAAGCTCTCCGACACCAGCTCGAGCCAGCTGCGCCTCCTCGGCGCCGAGGTGGGTGTGCGCGGCATCCTGCGCGCGCTGTCCCCGGCATTCGAGCGCCTCGTCATACGTGCCTCCCACGCGATGGGCCATGACATCCCCGAGAAGATCATCGCGTGGAACTACATGGACCTCATCGACCGCGACCTCTCGAGCGTGAAGCTGTCCGTCTCGCACCAGACGCTCGACGACCTGCACCCGGCAGACGTTGCCGACATCATCGAGCAGCTTGACCCGCGCCTGCGTGGCCAGGTGTTCGCCCAGCTCGACGACGCGCAGGCTGCCGAGGCCATGGCCGAGCTCGATGATGACGAGATGGCCGCCAAGATCGTGGGCGACATGGAGGACGCCGACGCCTCGCGCATGCTGTCTGAGATGGACCCGGACGACGCCGCCGAGCTCGTGGGCGAGCTTGACTACGAGCGTGCCGAGAAGCTCCTGCGCCTCATGGGCATCAACGAGCAGCGCGCCATCCGCCAGTTGCTTGGCTACAAGGACGACACGGCGGGCCGCATCATGACCTCGGAGTTCGTCTCCGTTCCGCGCGAGACCACCGTCGCCGAGGTTGCCGAGCGCATGCGCGCCCTGCCCGATGACTTCGAGCCGGTCAACTACGTCTACCTCACGGATGCCGACGAGCGCCTCTGCGGCGTCGTACCCGTGCGCCGTCTGTTCGTCTCAGAGCCGGACGTGTCCCTCTCGGATCTCGCCAGCGATGATGACGTCCTCACGGCCAAGCCCGACGACGACCAGGAGGACGTCGCCCAAGACATTGCCAAGTACAACCTGCTTGCCATGCCCGTCGTGGACGAGAAGAGCGGCAAGGTCCTCGGCATCGTGACGGTCGATGACGCACTCGACGTCATGGAGGAGGAGCACGAGGAGGACCTGCGCATCGCTGGCGGTACGGCCAACTCCTCTGACTCCGAGACCAACTCCGGCGACCTCATGCGCTTCCTGCGCAACGAGATGTGGTTCTTCTTCTGGATGGCCGCCGCGGTGGTGCTCGCCATCGCCCTCGGCCCGGACACGGGCGTGGCCGTTGCGTTCGCGGCGCCCGTCGCTCTCGTCGCCGCCGTCGAGATGGTGCGCTTCGTGACGAACTTCTTCCTCGAGTACGACGAGGACGACGAGGACGCCCCGTCCGTTCCCGGCTTTGCGGTGAAGAGCATTGCGATGGGCGTGCTGTGGGCCGCGATCGTCATGCTCGTGTGCGCCGCTGCCAATGGCGTGGTGAGTGGTGCCACGGAGGGGCTCGGCGCCATCGTGTTCCAGCTGCTCCGCGGCTTCGAGGCTAGCGTGGCTGCCGTGGTCATCACGTTCGTGCTTGCGCCCATTTACCTGCTGGTCCTGCGCCGTCGCGACGAGCAGGGTGCCGACACGAGCGGTCTTGCGCTGCAGGTCGTGGCGCTTGTGCTCGCCGTCGTCGTCTTTGTGGGCGTGGCGCTCGCCCTCGTCACCCCGGTGCTTGGGTAGGCGGTGCCCGTGAGGAGCTTCAAGGTCTGGAAGAATCTCCGCGGCGTGCGCTCCGTCGGCGCTGACAGCTCCGCGCCCGTCCGTCGCCGCGAGCCGCTGCGTGTGGCCGCCGTGCTGGGTGCCCTCGGTCCCGGCCTGCTCACGGCGCTCGCCGGCATGGACGCCGGTGGCGTGGCGACGTTCTCGAATGCCGGTGCCGTCTTTGGCTACGAGCAGCTGTGGTCAATCCCGGTGATGTGCTTTCTGCTCATCGTGGTGCAGGAGACGGCCGCCCGCATGGGCTGCGTCACGGGCAAGGGCTTTGCGGCCCTCATCCGCGAGCAGTACGGCGTGCGCCTCAGCGCGTTCGCGATGCTCGCGCTCATCGTCTCAAACACGGCCGTGACGCTCTCCGAGTTCGCGGGCATCGCCTCGGGCATGCAGCTGTTTGGCGTGCCCACGATCATCAGCGTGCCCATCGCGGCCATTGCGGTGTGGCTGCTGGGCATGAGCGGCTCGTACAAGCGCATCGAGAAGATTCTGCTCGCCATCGGCTGCGTGTTCGTGACCTACGTGGCCGCGAGCTTCATGGTGGGTCCGGACTGGGGAGAGGTCGTCAAGTCCACGTTCATGCCCCAGGTCAACGTGACGCCCGCCTACGTGAGCCTGCTCGTGGCAAACATCGGCACCACCATCTCTCCGTACATGATCTTCATGGGTCAGGGCAACGTCGTGGAGAAGAACTGCGACGCCGACGACCTTCCCTATCAGCGTATCGACACCGTGAGCGGCGCCGTCGTGGCCCAGCTCATCGCGTTCTTCATCGTGGTGTGCACGGGCAGCGTGCTGCACCCGGCCGGCATCGCCGTGAACTCGGCCGAGGACGCCGCCCGCGCCCTTGCGCCGCTTGCCGGCCCGTACGCCGAGGTGCTGTTCGGCGTTGGCCTCGTGGGCGCGAGCTTCCTGGCGGCCTGCGTGCTGCCGGGCATCACGTCGAGCGCCGTGTGCGAGGCCTTTGGCTGGGAGCGAGGTCAAGACAAGAGCTGGAGCGAGGCGCCTGCCTATCGAGGCATGGTTACTGCCATCACGCTGCTCTCTGCCGTCGTGGTGCTGCTGCCCGGCGTGGACCTGTTCGGCATCATGATGGTGGCGCAGGTGATCAACGGCGTGCTGCTGCCGGTGCTTCTCGTGTTCATGGTCCGCATCGCAGATGACCGTCACGTCATGGGCGCCTACGCCAACGGCCGCGCGTGGACGGCGCTCACGTGGCTCATCGTCGTGGTCGTTGCGATCCTCACCGTCGTGATGTTCGTGCTGCAGGCGCTCGGCTACTAGCCAGCGACGCCTCGCTGCCATTCCCGGAGCGTTTCTGCACGGCGAGAACATTGCCGTTGCGCTTTTGCACGCTACGCACCCTCTGAGCGTGCAATAACGCCACGCGATTGCGGCGCACGTGCGATAACGCCATGCGATTGCGGCGCACGTGCGATAACGCCATGCGAGTGCAATGCGCGTGCGAACATGCCGCGCTACAGCACGTTGATGCCGCTATCTCGCAGCGCTGCGATGGCACCGGGGCGGTCCTCGTCGCAGATGGCGATGTCAAAGTCGTCGAGCGAGGCATAGCGATACGTGCCCGAGCGCCCGAGCTTGTCGGTCCCGCACAGCAGCACGCTCTGGCTCGCGCGCTCGAGCGCCGCCTGCTTGGCCGGGACGTCGTCGAGGTCGAGCGTGAGCACGTCCCCGTCCTGCGCGTCCACGCCAACGGCGCCCATGAACGCGGCGTCGAACCGGTAGGCGTCGAGCGCGTGCGCCGCGAGCGGCCCGATGAACCCGTTGTACTCCACGCTGTACGTGCCGCCTGGGCAGAAGGCCCGCGCCGAGCCGCCGCGGCAGACCGCGCGCATGACGTCAACCGAGTTCGAGACAACCGTGAGCGACATCCTGCTTGCGGCGATCATCTCGCCAAGCAGGATGTTTATGGACGAGAAATCAAGGTAGATGGTCTGCCTCGGACGAATGAGCTCGAGTGCCTTCGCGGCGATGGCCTGCTTCTCGGGGCGCAGCGTGTCCACGCGCTCGGCGATGTTGCGGTTGACCTCGCCCTCTATGCGCGTGGCGCCGCCGTACACCTTGCGGCATCGTCCCTGCGCCACGAGCTGGCGCAGGTCCTTGCGGATGCAGTCGCTCGTGACGGCGAACCTCTTGGAGAGCTCGGCGACGGTGACGCGCCCCTCGACGTCGATGATGTGGGCGATTTCTTCCTGTCTCTCGCTCGAGTACATGTCTGCCTCCCACAACACTAAGCCTGATTTACTACAGAGTAAGATAAAACAAGTCAAACTACTTGTAGAACGATAATCTCCGCGCTATCTTATGGCCGAGAAGTAACTGCCGCATGCGTGCGGCCGCCGTGCGAGACAGATCGTGCGGCCCAATCGAAGGGATGCGCCATGGAAGTCATCATCGATACCGCCGATATCAACGAGATCAAGGTGCTCGACTCCCTGCTCAACGTCGACGGCGTCACCACGAACCCCACGATCATCACGCGTAGCGGCAAGACCCCCGAGGAGGCCCTCAAGGAGATCATCGACTACCTCAAGCCCGAGCAGAAGCTGTTCGTGCAGGTCGTTGCCACGGACTATGACGGCATCATGGCCGAGGCCCGCAAGATCAATGCCCTCCGTCCCGAGAATACCTACGCCAAGATCCCCGTGTCTCCGGCCGGCCTCAAGGCCTGCAAGGACGCCAAGGCCGAGGGCCTGAACGTGCTCTCCACCTCCGTGTACTCCTCCGAGCAGGGCTTCCTCGCCGCCGTCAACGGCGCCGACTACATCGCCCCGTACACCAACCGCATGTCCAACTACGGTGACGGTGTCCAGCAGGTCAAGGACCTCATCGAGATGCTGCGCGTCCAGGGCCTGAGCTCCAAGGTCATGGCCGCCTCGCTGCATAACACCAACCAGGTGCACGAGCTCATCAAGGCCGGCATCCAGGCCATCACGTTCCCGCCTGCGGTACTGCACGCCATGATCGACCACCCCGGCACCAAGATCGCCGTTGACGAGTTCAGCGAGTCCTGGGAGAAGGCCTACGGTCGCAACGAGCTCGGCCTGTAGGGGCTAGGACACATATAGGCGTTCAGCGTCCCAAAGGTGTCAGTCGCCTTTGGGACGCTTCTTTGGGATGCCGCGTTAGCAGAGCGCGGGCGTGCCGGTTGCCGCGATGGCACGCAGAACGTTTGAGTCGGTGGAGTCCGTGATGACCGCCGTGAAGTCAGAGATCGACGCCCAGCGATACCCACTGTGGATGCTGAACTTCTCGTGATCGGCGAGAAGGAAGCGATACGACGCGTTCTTGAGCACCTGGTCGTCCACCTTGCCGTCATCCGTCGTGGTGGCGAGCACCGCACTCGTGCCCAGGTCGACGCCGCACGTGCCGAGGAACGCCTTGGAGAACAGCAACGGCTCGAGAAGGCTGATGCATGCGGGCCCGGTGAAGCCGTTGTTGAGCACGTTGAGATAGCCGCCGGTGGCGAGCGCCGTGATCTTGGGGTTGCCGGCGAGGCGTTGGAGCACATCAATCATGTTCGTCGTGACGATGAGGCGTTTATCGCCCGCCGCGATGAGGTCTGCGAGGTAGGCGTTCGTGCGCGAGACGCCAAGGAAGATGGCGTCTCCGTCGTTGATCTCGAGCCAGGCGCGCGCGGCAACCGCGCGGCGGCCGGCATCGGCCTTGGCCTCGTCGTCTGCGAGGATGCTCTCGAGCGTGGGGGAGGGTGCAGGGTCAGGAGCGGCCGCGCTCTCGGGCTCGAGGCGCAGCGCGCCGCCGTACTCTCGCTTGATCTTGCCCTCGAGCTGCAGGACCTTGAGGTCCTTGCGGATGCTGTCGACGCTCACGCCAAAGCGCTTGGAAAGGTCGTCCACGGTGGCAAAGCCCGTGGCGTTCACGATCTCCAGAATCTCTTTCCTGCGCTCTTTGGGAAACAACGTGCTGCTCCGACTCGAAGACTGATGGGTCGCGACACCTCTGCGTGAAGGTCGGGCATGCCTGCTTGGGGGGGCAGCCAGTCGCGTTTACCACATGTTATAGGAAGCATCCAGATTGTAATCGGTGAGTGCCGTTCACCGCCAAAAATCGACCGCAAACAGGAAGCAGAACCGGGCAAACAGGAAAAATCAGGAAATCAAGCTGCAATCTGCGAAGCCAATCTGTACAATGCATGAAGGTTTTATGTGTAGTTGTTTACAGGAGGGGGTTTGTCCATGGCCGGTATGGAGGACATGCTCAAGCGTCAGAACGTCCAGATCGTCGAGAAGGTCAACGACTGGGAGGAGTCCGTCCACGTCGCGGTTCAGCCGCTCGTTGACCAGGGCTACGTCAAGTCCGACTACATCGACGGCATCATTTCCAACGCCAAGGAGTTTGGCCCCTACTTCGTCATCTGCCCCGACCTGGCGCTGCTCCACGCTCGTCCCGAGCAGGGCGTCATCAAGCGTCAGCTCGCCGTCACCGTGCTCCGTGAGCCGGTGCGCTTCAAGGAGGAGGGCCCTGACGTCCGTCTTCTCGTGACCCTGGCCGCCGAGGACGCCGACTCCCACATTGACGTCATGCGCAAGCTGGCCGTTATGTTCAGTGATCCCGCCAACATCACCAAGATTGCCGAGGCTAAGGACGCAGACGAGGTCTATGCCCTCTTCTGCGCCCCCACCGAGGAGTAAATCAAGGCGACTTTTGGCGATCGCGCCGCGCAAGACGTCCGCAGCCGTCGAGCGCGGCAGGTAAAAATGCAGTACTACGTTAGGAAGGAAGGGAAGAAATGGCAGTCATCGACTTTATCGTCAACATTCTGTCTACGCCGGCTATCCTCGTCGGCCTTCTCGCTCTCCTCGGCCTCGCGCTTCAGAAGAAGCCGATCGAGGACATTGTCATGGGCACCATCAAGACCATCGTGGGCTTCCTGGTTCTCACCGCCGGCTCCAGCTACCTGCAGTCCGGCTCCCTGCTCGCCTTCGGCGAGATCTTCAACTACGCCTTCTCCATGCAGGGCGTCGTGCCGAACAACGAGGCCGTCGTGTCCATGGCTCTGACCGACTTCGGTCAGGCCTCCGCACTCATCATGTGCGTGGGCATGCTCCTCAACATCGTGCTTGCTCGCTTCTCGCGCATGCACTACATCTTCCTCACCGGTCACCACACGCTCTACATGGCGTGCATGCTCGCCGTCGTGCTGAGCATCGGCGGCCTCGAGGGCTGGCAGCTCATCGTCGCTGGTGGCTGCGTCCTCGCCTTCATCATGGTGCTCTCCCCGGCCTACTGCCAGCCGACCTTCAAGAAGGTCACCGGCACCGACGGCGTTGCCCTCGGCCACTTCGGCGGCATCGGCTACGCCATCGCCGGTCAGGTGGGCAAGCTCTTCAAGGGTGGTAAGTCCACTGAGGACATCAACTTCCCGAAGCGTCTCATCTTCCTGCGTGACACCACGGTCTCCATCTCCATCACGATGATCGTCTTCTTCGTCGTCGTGACCGGCGTTGCCGTTGCCCGTGGCATCCTCTCCGCTGACCCGACGCAGTTCACCTACCTCAACGAGCTGCTCAACGTCGGCACCGAGACCCAGACCAACTGGGTCGTCTGGGCCTTCACCTCTGGCTGCGCCTTCGCTGGCGGCGTCTACATCGTCCTCTCCGGCGTCCGCCTGATCGTCGGCGAGATCGTCCCCGCCTTCAAGGGCATCGCCGAGAAGCTCGTCCCCGGCGCCATCCCCGCCATCGACTGCCCGGTTGCGTACCCCTACGCTCCTAACGCGGTCATCATCGGCTTCCTGGTCTCCTTCGCCGCTGGCGTTGTCGGCCTGTTCATCCTGTCTGCCATCGACGCCAACCTCGCTCCCGTTGCCCTGATTCTCCCCGGCGTTGTCCCGCACTTCTTCTGCGGCGCCACCGCTGGTGTCTTCGGCAACGCCGAGGGCGGCGTGAAGGGCTGCGTCGCGGGCGCCTTCGTCCACGGCCTGCTCATCACCTTCCTGCCGGCCATCTGCATGCCGGTCTTCACGAGCCTCGGCTTCACCTCCGCCACGTTCTCCGACGCCGACTTCTCCTGGCTCGGCATCCTGTTCGGCAACCTGGCTCAGGCCCTGCCCGGCTCCCCGCTCCTCATCATCTGCATCCTCTTCTTCGTCGCGCCGATCGTGTACAACTTCGTCGCCCCGAAGCACGAGGTCGCTGCTGAGTAGCATCTGCTGCGGAAGGGCTAGCTGGCAACCCGCCCTGTAAGCGAATGCCAGTCTGACCCGAATTTGTGTCACCTTACCGATTGCGGGGCTGGGGCTGCGGCTCTGGCCCCGCAATTGGGTACCATCGTTGTTAGTGCGCGGTATGTTCCGCGCGTAAAGCGTGCGGCGTGCCCAGGGGGGAACGCCGCGATACGAAAAGAGGAACCATGGAAGTCCACAAGATTATGTGCGCCTGCGGCTCTGGCCTCGGCTCCAGCCTTATGGTCGAGATGAACATCAACGACGTCCTCAAGAAGATGGGCCGTACCGACATCCAGGTCAGCCACTCCACCACCTCCGACGTCAAGCCCGGCGCTGCCGACCTGTTCGTCGTTGGCTGCGACCTCGCTGACTTCATCAAGGGTGTCCCTGAGGACTCCAAGGTCATCCTCAACAACATCGTTGACAAGAACGAGCTTCAGGAGAAGCTCACCGAGGCCTTCGCCCGCTAAGCCTTGTCTGTCGATCGCCTCGGTGATCGCACGCGCGAAGATATTCGCATTCGTCGCAGTCTCGCTGCGGCACTCTTTCCAGAGAAACGTGGCCCGGCATCGTTCGTACGGTACAAACGTGCGGCGATGCCGGGCTTCTTCTTTAGCTTCCTGGTGTGTCGTATGCTTTGGCTGTCAAATGTATGGCCAATGCAAACTTATCGATTCGCAGATTCGACGTGCCGTTTGGGGCACGCAGGAAAAGGAGATGCACATGGAAATCAATCGCATGATCGACCACACGCTGCTCAAGCCCAACGCCACGCGCGCCCAGATTGAGAAGCTCTGCGACGAGGCGCTCGAGTATCACTTTGCCTCCGTTTGCGTGAACACCTGCTGGGTGCCCCTCTGTGCCGAGAAGCTCGCCGGCAGCGACGTCAACACCTGCTGCGTCGTGGGCTTCCCCCTGGGTGCCATGCTTCCGGCTGCCATCGCCGAGGAGACCCGCATGGCCGTCGAGGCCGGTGCCGACGAGGTCGACATGGTCATCAACGTGGGATGGCTCAAGGACGGCGACTATGATGCCGTTCGTAACCAGATTGCTGGCGTCGTCAAGGCTGCCAACGGCAAGTGCGTGAAGGTCATCATCGAGGCCTGCCTGCTCACCGACGAGGAGAAGGTTAAGGCTTGCGAGCTCTCCGTCGAGGCCGGTGCAACGTTCGTGAAGACGAGCACGGGCTTCTCGACCGGCGGCGCCACGGTGGCAGACGTGGCCCTCATGCGCAAGACCGTGGGCGACAAGTGCAAGGTCAAGGCTGCCGGCGGCATCCACACCGCCGAGGAGGCCAAGGCCATGGTCGAGGCTGGCGCAGACCGCCTTGGCTGCAGCGCTGGCGTTCAGATCATGAGCGGCTGCTAGCTTTGCGCTCATAGACAAGAAGAGAGCCCCTCGCATCCGTCTGCGAGGGGCTCTTGTCGTATCCGGGTGTTCGCGTGGGCCAGGCCGCAGATTCAGGCTAGAACTTCACCTGTGGGGCCTGGGCGTCTGCGTCAGAGATCTCAAAGCCCTTCTTGGGGGCGCGGCCGCCAGCGAACAGGCTGCCGGGGAACGTCTGGATGGCGTTGTTGAACATGAGCACGCAGTCATTGAAGCTCTGGCGAGCGTAGACGATCTTGTTCTCGGTCTCCTCGAGCTGATTCTGGAGCTGCTGGAAGTTGGCGTTTGCCTTGAGCTCGGGGTAGCTTTCGGAGACGGCGAACAGCTGGCGGAGTGCTCCGGTGAGCACGTTGTTGGAGGCCATGACCTCGTCGGGCGTGGTGGCCTTCACAACGCCGTTGCGCGCGGCGATGACGGCCTCAAGCGTGCCAGACTCGTGGGAGGCATAGCCCTTGACGGTCTCCACGAGGTTGGGGATGAGGTCGGCGCGACGCTTGAGCTGGGCATTGATCTGGTCCCAGGCGTTGTCGCAACGATTGGACAGTCTCACGATGTTGTTGCTCAGGTGGATGCAGAACAGTGCGATCACGACGATGACCGCAACGACAATGACGATGCCGACGCCCATGGCGCTCTCCCTTCCGTAGTGCCGCCTTGTGCGGCGCGTGAGATGAGTATACCCAGCAAACGGTGCGTATCGAGAGCCTGCGGTGCGAGTGGTTCGCCTGGGCGCGCCACAAGAAAAGGCCCCGCCGGCGAACCGACGAGGCCTGTGCTCTCATGGCGGAGGAGGAGAGATTCGAACTCTCGAGACGGACGAGCCGCCCAACGGTTTTCAAGACCGCCGCATTCAACCGCTCTGCCACTCCTCCAGCAAAAACCAATTCTAACAGGCGCTCGGCCCTGCGGCTACGTGCGTTCTCCTAGTACTCCGGATTGGGATCCTCGATCTTGTCGACCTCCTGGAACGGGGCGAGCGTCGAGACCATCTTGACCACCTTGTCGTAGGGGTTGTTCACATAGTGGACCTCGCCCGGGCCGATGTGGATGAAGTCGCCCTCGCTGATGGTGTGGCAGACGCCGTCGACCACGATGTCCACCTTGCCCTCAAGGATGAAGAAGTTCTCCTCCATGACGTTGTGGTGGTGGGCCTGGAAGCTCTGGCCGGGCTGGAACTGCACGAGGGCGTAGTTCATGCGGGGGCCCTTCATCAGGTACTTGGGGCCAGAGTCACCAAAGCGGTACTCAAAGTCGTTCTCGTTGACGACAAACGTCTCTGCCATGATTGTTCTCCTTTGCTTATGCCCGCTTCAAGCGGGCCGTTCCTGGTTTCCTAGCGGCTAGCTGCGCTCGGGCCTACAGGCCGGGCGCGCGCCACATGCTCTTGGTGACGCCAGCCTCGCTCAGCTCGAACTGCTGCTTGTAGACCTTCTTCCACGTCTGATAGAGCTCCTCGTAGACGGCCGCGTTCTCCGGGTTGGGCTCGTAGGTGGTGTCGTACTTCACGACCTTGGCGGCACCCTCGGCCACGCTCGGGTAGATGCCCACGCCCGTGCCGGCGATGATCGCGGCGCCCAGGGCGGTGGCCTCCTTCACCACGGGAACCTTGACGCGCTTGCCCGTGACGTCGGCGACGATCTGGCTCCACAGCGGGCTCTTGGCCGCGCCGCCGCCAAACATGAGCTCCTCGGGCTCGTTGCCGGTTGCCTCGCGCACGAGCTCGATGTGGCCGCGGACGAGCAGCGCCGTGTTCTCGAGAATGGCGCGATAGAACGTGTACTTGTTGAACTTCTCGGGCTCGAGCTCGAAGTTGGTGAACGTCGGCGCGGCGTGAGTCCAGTGGATGTAGTTCATGATGTCGCTGAAGCAGCACACCATGCCATAGCTGCCGGCTGGGATGTTGGCGGCCTTCTCGTTCATGACGTCATAGACGTCGCGGCCTTCGGCCTTGGCCTGTTCCTTCTCTGCCTGGCAGAAGCCATCGCGGAACCAGCGCATGACGAGGCCGGGCTTGAACGCGAGGGCCTCGTACTGCCAGACGCCCGGTGTGGCGTGGCAGTTCACGCGCACGCGGCAGTCGGAGTCGGTCGCGGCGTTGTCGGTGTTGAACTCGTACTGCCAGAAGCTGCCGCCAAAGACGCCGGCCTGTCCGGGCAGGCACGCGCCCACGCCGATCATGCCAAGCTGGCAGTCGCCACCGCCAACGATGACGGGCGTGCCCTCGGCAAGCCCAGTGTCCGCGGCCCCCTTGGCGCTTACGGTGCCGGCGAGCTCGCCGCTCTCCTTGACGGGGCCAAAGATGTCGGTGCGCAGACCGCAGCGCTCGGCGATGCTCGGGTCCCAGTTGCGGGTCTCGAGGCTCATGATGCCGGTCGTCGAGCCGTTGGAGGGCTCAACGGCGAGCTCGCCGGTGAGCTTGTAGATGAGCCAGTCGTTGAACATGCCGATGCGGGCGGTCTTCTCGTAGACCTCGGGCATCTTGTTCTTGACCCACAGCAGGCGCGGCAGCGCGCCGAGGGCGTAGGTCTGGCCGCTCTCGCGGTACAGCTCGGCCTCAAGGTCGGGGTTCATGGCGATGAGCTCGCCCACCTCGTCGTTGCTGCGCGCATCGACGTTGGCGCAGGCCCAGATCTCCTTGCCGTCCTTGTCGTAGAGCAGGATGCCCTCGCGCATGCAGGTGGTCGAGACGGCGGCAATGTCGGAGGCGTCGATGCCCGTCTTGGCGAGGACCTCGCTCACGCACGTGCGCGCGAGCTCCCAGTTCGTGGTCCAGTCAAAGTCCATGCTGCCGGGCCATCGGGGATCCTCGTTGTGCGTCCACTCCTTCTGGACGCAGCCCACCTGGTCGCCTTCGGTGGAGAAGATGACAGCGCGCACGCTGCCGGTTCCCGCATCCATTGCCATGAGGTACTTTGCCATGCCGTCCATCTCCTAATTCGAACTCTCGTACTCGATTGCCGTGTTGGTGGGGGCCTCTCCGTAGGAGAGCAGTCCCCGTGCCGTGACCTCGTCGGTGACGAGGACATTGAGGTAGCCATGCTTGAGAACCGCGTTGATCGCGGGAATCTTCACCTTGCCGCCTGCGACGCCCACGACGTTGCGCATGCCCTGGAGCGTCTCGAGGCTCGTGCTCACGATGCGGTCCTCGATGTCGGTGTCGACGGGGTTGCCGTCTGCGTCGATGAAGTGGTTGAGGACGTCGCCCACCGCTCCCTGCATCTTGAGCAGTGCGAAGTCCGTCTTGCTCAAGATGCCGTTGCGGATGATCGTGGCCTCCTCGTCCATGCTGCCGATGCCCACGACCGTCATGTCCGCGTGGCTCGTCATGCGGTAGACGTCTTGGATGGCGGGCTCGCGCAGCAGGGCGTCTCGTAGGTTCTGCGAAGAGAGGATGAGCGGGGAGGGCGTGAGATAGAGGTGCATGGCGAACACCTCGGAGCTCACCTTGGGCAGGTAGTAGCTCACGCCGCCCGTGAGGCTCGCGACGTTGACGTCAGAGTGGCGCGTCGTGGCGAGGTTGTCGAGGATGCGCCCCGTCATGTCACCGTATCCGATGTTGAGGAAGCCGTCTGCGCGCAGGTGGTCTGCCACATACATGGAGGCGGCGCGCGCGATGCTGTTCATGAGGTCAGACTTGTGCGCCGGCGTGGGCACGATGAACGCGTCGTGAAGGCCGAACTTGGCAACGAGGTCGCGCTCGATCTCCATGCGCTCCTGGTCGTTCTGCCGGAACAGGAAGCGGATGATCCCCTCGCTGCGCGCCTCATCGAGCAGGCGGATGACCTTGCCTCGGGAGACTCCCATGAGGGCGGAGATCTGCTGCTGGGTGTAGTTCTCCATGTAGTAGAGCCACGTTGCCTTGAGCATGAGTTGGTACTCTTCGTCGGTCATGTCCTGCCTCCGTCCTTTGTTCGATAGGCTTGCATGTGTCGAACGCCCCGAGGTCTTGGCGGGTGTCCCCTGAGCGCGAATCACTTTTGTTCGGGCGATGAACAGATGTCAGCATCACGAACAAAAGTCTGAGTTAGCTATACAGCGACCAAAATGGGGTGTCAATCTCGTGGGGGCGAGAATCCCGTGAGGGGTCGCCTGGGCTAGGCGAATGCAATCGTCTCTGTTTCCGTTTGGGAAACTCGCACGTAAACGTTGGTGAATTCGGCTCAGGTCTGACGAAATATCCCTTAAATTATCCCGTTGATTTCCGGGCTGCCCGCGCTGGCTCGCATTCTGCCCTGGTCTCAATTGGGCCGAGAGCTCAAACCTGAAAACGGAACAATCGTCCGAGTGTCGTGCAAATTACCGTCCGCGTGCCAATTGCTACCGTTCGCTGTACGCGTAGTACGACCCCTCAAGATCAATAGATACCTTGGAATCGAAATCGACTGATTAGTCGTGTGCAGATCATTTGTCTCAAGGGGAGGGGAATCGAATGACCAACGAGACCCAGTCGTCGCCCGCAGCGGGCAGCGCCGACGCCCTCCGTGAGGTTGTCGAGGACATCAAGGGGCGCTCGAAGCTCCTGTCCGTCCACGACATCTACAAGTCGTTCGGAACGAACGCGGTCCTCAAGGGCATCAGCCTCGAGGTCGACCACGGAGAGGTGCTCGCCCTCATCGGCGGCAACGGCGCCGGTAAGTCCACGCTCATGAAGATCATCATGGGCATCTATTCCGCGGACAGCGGAGACGTTGTCATCGATGGCGACAAGGTGGACATCTCGAACCCGAAGGCCGCCCTCGCCCACAGCATCTATATGGTTCCTCAGGAGCCCATGCTGTTCCCGAACATGACCGTTCGCGAGAACATCACCATCGGCTTCGAGGAAAAGGCCAACGTCCTCAACGAGCGCCTCGAGAAGGTCATGGGCCAGACCGGCTGGCACATGGACCTCGAGCGCAAGGCCATGACGCTCTCCATCGCTGAGCAGGGCATGGTCGAGATCCTGCGCGGCCTCATGCGCAACCCCGAGGTGCTCATTCTCGACGAGCCCACCTCCGCGCTCACGTTCGACGAGGTCCAGAGCCTGTTCAACTGCGTGCGCGAGCTGCAGAAGCAGAACATCGGCATCATCTACATCACGCACCGTCTCGCCGAGGTGTTCGAGCTCGCCACGAGCGTCGCCATCCTTCGCGACGGCATCGTGGCCATGCAGGGCAACATCAAGGACTTCACGCGCGAGGACCTCGTCCGCGGCCTGCTTCCGCCGGATGCTTCTAACATCCGCTCGGACACCGCCGCGGCGGCACGTGCCATCGACTACGACGCGGACCCCGTGCTGGAGCTCCAGGGCTTCTCGGGCTATGGCTTCAAGGACGTCAACCTCAAGGTCTACCCCGGTGAGATCGTGGGTATGGCTGGTGTCGTGGGCGCCGGCCGCACCGAGATGGCCACGACCATCTTTGGCATGGAGAAGCCGCTTGGCGGCAAGGTCCTGCTCGACGGCAAGGACATCACGGGCAAGAGCACGGCTGACGTCATCAACGCCGGCATCAACTACGTGCCCGAGGACCGCTTTGCGGACGCTCTGTTCCGCATCCGCGACGTCTCCGAGAACACGACGAGCTCACTTCTGTGTGGCAAGCGCCTGGGCAACTTCCTCCTCAACTTCAAGAAGGAGGAGGAGATCTCCCAGCAGTACGTGAACGACTTCCGCACGAAGGTCACGGGCCTCGACCAGGAGGTTGGCGGCCTGTCCGGCGGCAACCAGCAGAAGATCATCATCGGCCGCATCTTTGCCTCCGAACCGCGCCTCGTCATTCTCGACGAGCCCACCCGAGGCATCGACGCAGCTGCCCGTGGCGACGTCTACGCGGTGCTCAACAAGCTTCGCGAGTCCGGCGTCTCCATCCTGCTCATCTCCTCAGACATGGAGGAGGTCGTCGAGCTCGCGGACCGTGCGGTCGTCATGTTCCAGGGTCGCATCAACAGCGAGTTCCAGAAGGCCGACATCTCGCAGGACAACCTCATGTCCGCGGCCTTCGGCGTCACCAGCGACAAGGGGGCGGTGTCGGCATGAGCCTAGACCGCCAGTTGGTTGGAAAGTCTCTGTCAGGCAACGATGTGAGGGAAGGGGTGTAATCGATGGAGAAGGTCAAGAAGCTTCTCAAGGCGCGCGAGCTCACGAGCCTGGTCTTCCTCATCGCGCTGTTCGTCATCGTTGGCGCGATGAACCCGATGTTCCTCGATCCGTCCAACGTCTCCGCGTGCTTCAACTCGTCCGTCGTCTACACGCTCGTCGCAGTTGGAATGGCCTTCGTGCTGTTCATTGGTGAGATTGACGTCTCGGTTGGCGCAAACCTCGGCCTCACGGCCGCCGTCGTGGGCACGATGCTGCGCGATGGCCAGTCGCTCGTTCTTGCCATCATCGTTGCCATCGTCATCGGCATCGTGATTGGCCTCATCAACGGCTGGGGCGTGTGCGTCATGGGAGCACCGTCGCTCATCTTCACGCTGGGCGTCAACGGCATCCTGCGCGGCCTCATCTACCTGTACACGAACGGCGCCTGGGTCGAGAACCTGCCCAAGTCGTTCAAGGACTTTGCCTCGGTGAACCTCATCGGATCGGTGTCCGTGTACTACTGCTGCATCATCGCGCTCGTCATCGTGATCCACCTCGTGCTGACCCGCACGCGTCAGGGCCGCTACTTCGTGGCCGTTGGTGACAACGCCCAGGGCGCCACGCTCGTTGGCCTGCCCACGTTCAAGACCAAGATGCTCGCGTACGTCATCTGCGCGGTCATGGCCTCCATCGGTGGCGTGATCTTCTGCAGCCGCATTGGCTTCGTGACCCCGATGAGCGGCAACGGCTACGAGATGAAGGCCATCGCGGCCTGCGTGCTCGGCGGCATCTCGCTCGCCGGTGGCGTCGGCTCCGTGATTGGCTCCGCCATCGGTGCCGTCATCATGTCCTCCATCAGCTACCTGCTCGTGTTCATGGGCTTCTCCTCCAACTACGACAACGCCATCACGGGCATCATCCTGCTCGTCATCGTCGTCATCGACGCCGTGATCCAGCACCGTAGCCTCGTCAAGAACAAGCACGACCGTCTGCTGGCCCGCGTCTCCCAGGACGCCCCGGCCCCCAGCGTCCAGGCCGAGAAAGGCGGTGAGGCGTAATGGATAAGGTCAAGAAGCTCCTCTCGAGGGGCCAGGCTAGCTGGAACCTCATCCTCATTGCCCTGCTCGTCCTCGAGTTCGTGATCTTCGGCGCGGCAAACCCCAAGTTCCTGCGCCCCCAGCTGCTCTTCACCGCGGTGAACGACAACCTCGCCGTGTTCATGCTGGCCCTGTTCGTCACGCTCGTCATGTGCACCGGCGGCATCGACATCCAGGTGGCGTCGCTCGTGGGCCTCACGTCAATCATCATCGGCGTGGCCTGGCAAGACTTCGGCTTCTCCATCTGGGGTGCGTGCGCCCTGGCAACCGTGGTCGTCTGCCTGTGCGGTGCCCTCTCGGGCTTCTTCATCGCCTACTGCAGGGTGCAAGCGATGGTCATCACCCTGGGCGGCAGCTTCCTGTACTCCGGTCTCGCCCTGCTCGTCTCCACGCTTTCCAGCACGGCGTCCTACGAGTCCATCAGCGGTTTCCCGGATGACTTCAAGTTCATCGCCAACTACCAGGTCGGTGGCGTGATCCCGTTCCAGATTCTCATCTATGCCGCAATGCTTGTCGTGGCGTTCATCCTGCTCCACAAGACCAAGTACGGCCGCAAGATCATTCTCACCGGCGTAAATCAGTCGGCTGCCGAATATTCCGGCATTCACACTCGCCGCGTGATAATGTCCACTTACGTTCTGAGCGCCCTGGCGGCCGCCATTGCCGGCATCGTTCTCACTGCGTACCTGGGGACTGCAAAGTCTGACCTCGGTGGCGACCTCACGATGGACATCATCACGGCCGTCGTCCTTGGTGGCACGCTCTCCACGGGTGGCAAGGGCTCGGTCATCGGCACGGCGCTCGCGTCGCTCGCCATCGCGCTTCTCCGCTTCGGTCTTCCTCTGTGCTTCAAGATCGGCACCCAGTATCTGGATATCCCGGTGGGCATCCTGCTCGTCGCGGTTATCGTCGGGCGTTCTGCAGCGACCAATACGGGAATCGTCCCGTGGCTGCGCTCGCTGTTCGCAAGGAAGGGTAGTTCTAAGGCAAGTGCCCAGTAAGGGGCAAAGAAAAGGGAGGTTCGTTATGAAGAACATGACTCGTCGCGGTTTCCTGAAGGTGGCTGGCGCTGGTGCAGCCGTCGCGGGCCTCGGCCTGGTCGGCTGCGGTGGCGGCTCCGGTTCCGCCGCTACGACCGCTGCTGCGAGCGGTGAGGCCGCTGGCGGCGACGTCGCCGGCAAGACCGTCGCCTTCATCCCGAAGATCACGGGCAACGCCTTCTTCGAGTCCGCCAACGACGGCGCTCAGAAGTATGCCAAGGACTGGGGCTTCACGGTTGATTACCTCGGCTCCTCCAGCGCCTCCGCATCCGACCAGGTCGGCATCATCAACCAGGCCGTCGCCAACGGCGTCGATGCCCTCTGCATCTCCACGGTTGACGCCGCTGGCGTCTCCGACGCCCTGAAGAAGGCCACGGATGCCGGCATCGTCGTCACCACCTGGGACTCCGACGCCCAGCCTGAGGATCGTACGCTCATGGTCTCCCAGGGCACGCCCGAGATTCTCGGCCAGATGCTCGTCGACATGTCCGTCGACGGCCTCAAGCAGCGCGGCAAGGATCCCAGCGCCGACAAGATCACCTACGCCTGGCACTACTCTCAGGCCACCGTCACCGACCAGAACTCCTGGCAGGTCGCCGCTGAGGCCATCATCAAGAAGGATTACCCGAACTGGGAGAACGTCCACCCCGACAACTACTACTCCAACCAGGACGCCGAGCAGGCCAAGACGGTTGGCGCCGCAGTGCTGAGCGCGTTCCCCGACATCGACCTGATCATCTGCAACGACTCCACCGCCCTTCCCGGCCAGCTCGCCGCTGCCGAGGACGCCGGCTATGACGCCCAGAAGATCACGATCACGGGCTTTGCCTCCCCGCAGTCCATCAAGTCCTACTGCGAGAACGGCACCATCTACAACTGGGGCCTCTGGGACTGCGCCGTCCAGGGAGCCATGGGCTGCTACGTCGCCGCCTATCTGGCCGCTGGCAACACCGTCAAGGTTGGCGACACCATCTCCATCCCGAGCATCGGTGACGTCAAGGTCGAGGCCAACGACTCCATCTCCGAGGGCGCCACGACCGGCGACGAGAACAACGGCGTCGTGCTCCTGCCCGAGCGTCTTGTCTTCACCAAGGACAACATGAACGACTACAACTTCTAAGTTGTATTGATCTGCGGCGGGGGTGCCGCGAAAACGGCGCCCCCGCTTCTGGTTCGCACGGGGCCGTTATCCCCGTGGTAACGTTCGCGTGCGAACCAGAGGCATTGGCTGCTCCCGGTTGGGGCGCAGCAAGGCGGTTCGACCGGCCTTATGCCGGATATCTGCAAACACCGTCACTATTACAGGCGTCTTCCCCAGGGGTGGGGGAGACACGGGGAAAGGAACCTGACACATGGCTGATCTGGATGGCCTCAAGGTCGCTCACGACTACCACGTCGACGAGCCGTTTGCCAACGACAAGGGCTTCTACGTCAAGGGTGCCAACAGCCTCGACTGGGGCATGAAGAAGCACCTCTCCAACATCTTTAACCCCAAGAGCGGCAACACCGTCATGTTCGCCTTCGACCACGGCTACTTCATGGGCGCCACGGCCGGCCTCGAGCGCCTCGACCTGCTCCTCCCGAAGCTCGCCCCCTACGTGGACTGCTTCATGGGCACGCGCGGCGCCATCCGCTCCTGCGTCCCGCCCGAGATTACGAAGGCCATCGCTCTTCGCACCACCTCCGGCTCCTCCATGCTCCAGAGCGATCTCTCTCACGAGTGCATCGCCGTTGACGTCGAGGACGCCATCCGCATGAACGCTGACTGCATGGCCGTTCAGACCTTCATCGGTGGCGACGGCCAGCTGTCCTCCATCGACAACCTGAGCCAGACCATCAACGCCGGCTTCCGTTACAGCATCCCGACGCTCGGCGTCTGCGCCGTGGGCAAGGACATGGAGCGCACCCCGCGCTTCTTCAAGCTCGCCACGCGCATCATCGCCGAGATGGGCTGCCAGATGGTCAAGACCTATGACTGCGAGGACTTCGAGGAGGTCGTGGCTGCCTGCCCCGTGCCCATCGTCGTTGCCGGCGGCAAGAAGCTCCCCGAGAAGGATGCCCTGCACCTCGCCTACGACGTCATCCGCAAGGGTGCCCACGGCGTTGACATGGGCCGCAACATCTTCCAGTCCACGCACCCCATCGAGATGGCCCAGTGCGTCAACAAGATCGTGCACGAGGGCTACACGGACGCCGAGGCCTGGGAGATGTTCCAGGACATCGCCAAGTAGCGTCTGTCTAGCACACGCATTGCAGCATCACGTGGCTCACACCCGTCTTAGGTGAGCCGCCTCCCGCGCCCGGAGCCCAGTTTCCCCCTTCCACTGGCTCCGGGCGCATTGTATGTTTGTGGCCTGGAGCTCGCGAGGGGAAGGACCTGGCTGGTGGGGAGCGGCATGACGGACGAGGACTACATGCGCCTGGCGCTTGAGGAGGCCAGGCTTGCGGCCGAGGAGGGCGAGGTGCCCATTGGCGCGGTTGTCGTGTGCGGCGGCGAGGCCATCGCCCGTGCTCACAACAGGCGCGAGACTGATCGGGACCCCTCTGCCCACGCCGAGTTCTCGGCCATGTGCATGGCGGCGCGCGCTCTCGACCGGTGGCGTCTCACCGGCTGCACGGTCTACGTGACGCTTGAGCCGTGTCTCATGTGCGCCGGCCTCATGGTGAACGCACGCATTGACCGCTGCGTCTATGGTGCGCCGGATCCCAAGGGCGGGGCGCTCGGCACGCTGTTCGACGTGAGCCATGACGAGCGTCTCAACCATGAGTTCGATGTGGCGTCTGGCGTCCTCGAGCAGGAGTGCGCCAACGAGCTGCGAAGCTTCTTCCGCGCGCGTCGCGCCAAGAAGAAGGGCCCCGGCGCGGCCGAGGCCCAAGGCTGCTGCTAGCTTGTGGATGGACGCTGCGCCGTTGCGCTCGGCCGCTTTAGTAGTGTCTGCCGTAGCGGCCGCCGCGAGGTCCGCGTCCACGGCTGCGGGAGCCACTGAACAGGCTGCGCGTGGGCTTTGAGGTGCTACGGCGCGCGTTCGGGACGATGCGCCCCTCCGCATAGTCGAAGCCCCCGAGGTCAAACAGCGGGATGAGCTTCTTGGTGAAGTACTCGATCTCTCGCAGGGGGCTCACCTCGTCGGGGGCCATGAAGGTGTAGGCCTGGCCCGTGGCGCCGGCGCGGCCCGTGCGACCGATGCGGTGAACGTAGTCCTCGGGGTCCATGGGAACGTCGAAGTTCACGACGGCGTCGATGCCAGAGACGTCGATGCCGCGACTCATGACGTCGGTGGCCACGAGCACGCGGATCTTGCCGTCGCGGAAGCGCTCGAGTGCGCGCTCGCGAGCCTTCTGCGGGCGGTCGGCGTGCATGACGTCCACCTTGACCCCGGCGTTCTTGAGCGTCTTGCATACGCCGTCGACGCGCATCTTCGTGCGGCAGAAGACAAGCACGCGCTCGAAGCTCTCCTGTTTCATGAGGGCCTCGAGCAGGGAGACCTTGTCGCCCTGTGTCACGGGGCAGAGGTGCTCGTCGACCGTGGCGGCCGTCTCGCCCGCGCGCGCGATCTCCACGACGTAGGGGTCGGGCAGCATGGCGTCCACGGTGCCCTTGATGCTTGGCGGAATCGTGGCCGAGAACAAAAGCGTCTGGCGGGTCTCGGGGCATGCCTTCACGATGCGGCGGACGCTGGGCCAAAAGCCCATGTCGAGCATGCGGTCCGCCTCGTCCAGGACGAGGACCTGAATGTCGCCGAGGTTGACGTGGTTGTGTTCCATGAGGTCGATGAGGCGTCCCGGCGTGGCCACGAGCAGGTCGCAGCCGGCGTCGAGCGCGCGGATCTGGCGGTCGAACTTGGCGCCGCCCATGACCACGACGGTGGTCTGGCCGGTCTTGGCACAGACCTCCTTCGTGACATCCTCGATCTGCGAGGCGAGCTCGCGCGTGGGAGTGATGACGAGGGCAAGGGGGCGGCCCGGCTTGGCAATCTTCTTGCTGTCGGCGATGCGCTGCAGCGTGGGTAGCGTGAAAGCGCAGGTCTTGCCCGTGCCCGTCTGCGCGCTGGCGAGGACGTCGCGCCCGTCGAGAACGGCGGGGATGGCGGCTGCCTGTACGGGGGTTGGCGTGGTGAAGCCAAGGGCATTGACCCCGGCGAGTATTTGCTCGTTTAGCCCGAGCTCGGCAAATGAAGTAGTCATACCCGCAAGTATGCAGCAACACGCCCGCTTATGCACGCGGTGACACTTGGGGATGGAATCAAGCTGTCGCCGCGTGCCCCGTCCCACTCTCCCCAATGCCCCAAAGAAGTGCCCCGGTTCCCGAGAGGGGAGCCGGGGCACTGGCGTGCCGAGTCTGTCTTGCGTTGTTTAGAACACCGGGATGACGGAGCCCTTGTACTGCTCCTCGATGAACTTGCGAGCGGTGTCCGAGGTCAGGGCCTTGATGAGGGCCTTGGTCTTCTCGGAGTTCTCATCGCCCTTGCGAACGGCAACGATGTTGGCGTAGGTCTGGGCGGCCTCGGAGTCGGCGCTCTCGCTGGCGAGCGTGGCGCTCGTGTCGAGACCGGCGGACAGGGCGTAGTTGCCATTGATCACGGCGAAGTCGGAGTCCTCGAGCGAGCGGGGAACGGCGGCGGCCTCAACCTCGACGAGCTGGATGTTGTGCGGGTTCTCCTCGATGTCGTTGGCCGTGGCCTCGAGACCCACGCCGTCCTTGAGCTTGATGACGCCCTGGTCCTGGAGCAGCAGCAGCGCGCGGGCCTCGTTCGTGGCGTCGGAGGGAACGGCGATCTTGGCGCCATCGGGCACGTTGTTGATGTCGGAGCTCTTGCCCGCGTACAGGCCCATCGGCTCGAAGTGGATGGCGCCGGCGCTCACGAGGTCGGTGCCGTTCTCGTCGTTGTAGTTCTCGAGGTAGGGGAGGTGCTGGAAGTAGTTGGCGTCGAGATCGCCGGCGTCAAGGGCAACGTTGGGCTGCACGTAGTCGTTGTACTCGACGACCTTGAGCTCGTAGCCCTCGCTCTTGAGCTCGTCGGCCACGGCGTTGAGGATCTCTGCGTGGGGCGAGGGGGAGGCGCCCACGGTGATGACATTGTCCTCGGAGGAGCCGGAGGCGGCTGCGGTGGTGGCTGCGCTGCCGGAGTTGCCGCCGCACGCGGTGAGCGCGAGGGCGAGGCCGGCGACAGCGGCGATGCCGGCGAGCGGCTTGAGGTGCTGCTTGAGAGACATGGCGATTCCTTTCCATCTGTCTGTGATTGCGAGATTTAGCTATAGGTAGCCCCGGCCCGCCCGTACGAGCGGGGCAAATCCCCTGGGTTTTGCCGGGATGCCCGGCCTGTGCGCGAGACGCGCGGGAGACGTGGCGCCCCGCTAGGAGCGCATTCGCTTGTCGCAGAGCTTGACGAGCAGGTTGCACACGGTCTGGATGACCTGCACCATCACGATGAGGATGATGACGGTGGCAACCATGACGTCGTCCTGATAGCGCTGGTAGCCGTAGCGGATGGCGATGTCACCAAGTCCGCCGGCGCCCACCGTGCCGGCCATGGCCGTGTAGCCCAAGATCGTGATGATGACGATGGGCAGGCCGCGAAGCAGGCTGGGAAGGCCCTCGCGCAGGTAAACCTTCGTGATGATCTCCCAGGTGGAGGCACCCATGGAGCTTGCCGCCTCCACGAGGCCGCGGTCAACCTCGGCCTCGGACGACTCGACCATGCGCGCCACGAACGGCGCGGCGGAGACGATGAGTGGAAACACCGCCGCGGGAACGCCGAGCGTGGTACCCACGACGGCGCGCGTCACGGGGATGAGGAACAGCAGCAGGATGATGAACGGCAACGAGCGCGCCATGTTCACGATCCAGCCGATGACGGCGTAGGCGACGCGGTTGGGACGCAGCCCACCCGGCGCGAGCACCGTGAGCAGCGTGCCGAGAATGACGCCGATGATGTAGGCTCCCAGCGTGGAGGCAAGCACCATGAGGGCGGTGTCGACCGTTCCCTGGGCGAGGAGCGCCCCGTACTTGTCGAAGAAAGCGGCGAAGTCCATTAGCGACCCTCCCCCTCGAACTGAAGCAGCGCGCGCGTGACGTCTGCCTGCGGGTTGCTGAAGATCTCCTCCGCGGTGCCCTGCTCGACCACATGGCCGTGATCCATGACGACGACGTGGTTGCAGATGCGGCGGGCAACGGCGAGCGAGTGGGTGATGAGCACGATCGTGACGCCGAGCTCCCTGTTGATCCTGCCAAGCAGGTCGAGGACCTGGCTCGTCGTGAGCGTGTCGAGGGCGCTCGTGGCCTCGTCGCACAGGAGCGTCTTGGGACTCGTCATGAGCGCGCGGGCGATGGCCACGCGCTGCTGCTGGCCACCGGAGAGCTGCGAGGGGTATGAGCCCTCCTTGCCCTCGAGGCCCACGAGTGCGAGGAGCTTGCGGGCGCGCTCGGGCGCCTCTGCGCGCGAGACCCGCTTGCCCGTGCTTGCGAGCGTGGCGGGGAAGATGACGTTGTCGAGCACCGTGCGCTGCTCGAACAGGGAGAAGCGCTGGAAGATCATGCCGATGTCGGCACGCAGCTCGCGCAGGTCCCTGCCGCGCAGGCTCGTGACGTCGTGGCCGTCGATGACAACCGAGCCGCTCGTGGGCTGCTCGAGAAGGTTGATGCAACGCACGAGTGTGGACTTGCCGGCACCGGACTCGCCGATGATGCCGAAGATGTCGCCAGAGCCGATGCTCAGTGTGACGTCATCGATGGCGTGGAAGGGGCCGGCGGGCGTGTCGTAAACCTTGGATATGTTAGTCAGCTCGATCATGCGGACGAGTATATCAGCGAATCTGAAAGCCGAGCTAAATAAACCCCATAAACCCACCAGGAATTACTGATACGAAGCCATAGGACAAAGCTATGGCTATCCAGGGAAAAGAGCCGCCGCCTGCATCGTGCGGGCGGCGGCGTCTGCTCGGGCTTTGGGTCGCCTGGCTACTTCACGTAGGTGACGCGGCTCGCGAGGCGCTCGGCCGCTGGCTTCTCGCCGCCCTCGTCTGCGTATCCCAGGATGCAGTGGCCCACTCCGCGCCACTCGCCCTTGACACCCCATTTGGCGAGCAGTGCCTTGCCCTCGTCGGAGTCGAACTCCTCGTGGGCGCGGTGAATCCAGCACGACCCCACGCCCAGGGCATGTGCCGCGTTCATGAGGTTGCCCATGACAAGCGCGCCATCCTCGACGCAGGTGGGAACGGCGGGGTCCGTGAGTACGACGATGACGGTCCTGGCGCCGTAGAATGGATCGCCCTCGGCGCCCATGATGGCCGCGTTCATGCGGCTGAGTTGCGCCACGTCATCCGGGTTCGTTACTACGACGAGGTGCGTGGCCTGCCTGCCCATGCCGCTCGCGGCGTACAGCCCCGCCTCGACGATCTGCTTTACCTTCTCGTCCTCGACAGGCTTGTCCGAGAACTTCCTGCAGCTGCGACGCTGCTCGAGCGCCTCGATGACCCCGTTCATGCTCTGGTCCCTTCTCGCGGTTGGTGCCTGTTGCGTTTATACCCGTGGCTACGAGCGAAGCGCGCGCTCGAGGTCGCCGCGGCCCAGCGCCTCCTCGAACAGGTGCGCGAACACGACGCTGCCATGCAGGCCATCGTGCTCAAACTCGTTCGTGACCCAGGCATGGCTTGTGGCCACGCGGGAGAGCGTGTCGAGCTGCAGGCCCGAGTCCACGTACAGGTCATCGAAGTAGACGGCGGCCTGCAGGGGCACCTCGTTTGCCGCGAGCTGGCGCTCGTCGTAGATCTCGTCGAACTCCGTGTCCTCCATGAGCAGGTCCACGGCTGGCTTGAGCGGGGCAAGCAGCGGGTCGTCCTCGAACATGAAGGGGAACGCCGCCTCGCCCGTGAGCATGAGCGGCCGCGCCGCCGCATCGAACTCGGAATGGCGCGCGTATTCGTGCTCGGCTGCCCAGCGGATGGGGGCGTCGAGCGTGCCGTTGGCGTAGATGAACTCCTGCAGCGTCCAGTAGAGCGGATTGCCGGCCGTCGTGAGGTTCTGAAGCACGGCCATGAGGAAGCCGTCCGTGAGCTCGGGCGTGGAGCCGGCGCAGGCGGGGGAGCCATTGCCCGTCTCGAAGGCGGTGTCGAGAAGGTTGTGCAGGCGCTCGGGCGCGGGCTTCATGCCCAGGCCGCCGCCGAGCGTCTGGAGGCGGCGCGGCGTGAGCGGGCTGCCATCGGGCAGCGTGACGTCGCCTGTGGCGAGTCGGTCCGCGACCGCGGCCATGCGGGCCTCGTCCTCGGGGTAGCGTGCGTAATAGGCGCGCGTCTTGGCGGCCATGCGCGGGAACGTGTGGGCATAGACGTCCGCAGCGCTTGCCGGCACATGCGGGATGCCGCCGCACGTGAAGCTCGCGGCGATGCCCTGCGGGTAGAAGCTGAGGTAGGTGAGCGTGAGGAAGCCGCCATAGCTCTGGCCGAGCGTGGTCCAGGCGCGGCCGCCGAACTCGGTGAGGCGGATGTACTCGAGGTCACGCACGATGGATCGGGCGAGCAGTCGCTTGAGGTAATCCGCCTGGGCGCGCGCATCCCCGCGGCGCGCGATGGACTTGGCGCTCGCGTGCTCGCTGCGGCCAGTGCCGCGCTGGTCTGGCAGCACCACGCGGAAGTGCTTGATGGCCTCGGCGATCCAGCCGTCCGAGGTGGGCGAGAGCAAGCGCGGGCCCTGGCCGCCCGGACCGCCCTGGAGGAACACGAGCAGGGGCAGGTCCCGGCCGACGTTTTCGGGTGTGCAGACCGTGCGGTAGAACACGTGGATGCGCTCGCCGGCCGGCAGTCCGTCCGTGGCGGCTCGCTCGGGCTCGGTGCCACGCCAGTCGAGCGGGACCTCCACGGAGTGGTCCTCGACGTAAAGGCCGGGCAGGTAGTAGCTTGCTAGTTTGGGCATGGGCACTCCTCGTTCGTTGGCGTCTGCTCCATTATCGGCGTTTGGGCCCAACCCAACGACGCTGCCGCCGCGTTGCGCCCCGCCTCGCTGCGTTACCATAAAGAACCGTACGTTTGACTGCCGGCGGTAGACCGACCGGCGCCATGGCCCGCGCGGAGTCTCATTTGCCCCGCCGCGTGTGCCCAGAAAGGTTTCTCGGCTCAATGCCCATCAACATCCCCGACGGTCTGCCCGCCAAGCGCATCCTCCAGCAGGAGCGCATCTTTGCCCTCGAGGAGGACGTGGCCCGCAAGCAGCAGATTCGTCCGCTTCACGTGGCGCTGCTCAACCTCATGCCCACCAAGATCGAGACGGAGACGCAGATCTTGCGCCTCATCTCGAAGTCGCCCATCCAGGTGAGCGTCGACTTCATGCGCGTCTCGTCCCACGAGGCCACCCATGCCGCCGATCACCTCGTGAAGTTCTACGACACGTTCGATGACCTCAAGCACAACAACTACGACGGCCTCATCATCACGGGTGCGCCCGTGGAGCAGATGCCGTTCGAGGAGGTCGACTACTGGGACGAGCTGTGCCAGATCATGGACTGGGCGCAGGAGCACGTGCTGTCCACGATGTTTCTGTGCTGGGGCGCCTTTGCCGGCCTGTATCACCTGCATGGCATCCACAAGCGCCTGCTGGGCTCCAAGCTCTTTGGCGTGTTTCCCCAGCGTCTGTGCGATGAGTACAACTTCCTCACGAACGGCTTTGACGAGGTGCACAACATGCCGCACAGCCGTCACGCCGCGCCAGACGAGAAGGAGATCGACGCCGACCCCGCGCTACAGGTGCTCTCCCGCGGCGAGACGAGCGGCCCGGCGCTCATCGCCACGCGCGACTTCCATGAGATCTATGCCCTCGGCCACTTCGAGTACGGCCGCGACACGCTGGCGGACGAGTACTGGCGAGACTTCCACGCGGGCCTGCCCATCCAGCTGCCGCTGAACTACTTCCCCGACGACGATCCCGAGAAGCAGCCGCTCTTCACGTGGCGCAGCCATGCCAACCTGCTGTATCGCAACTGGCTCAACTACGTCTACCAGACGACGCCCTACGAGCTCGAGCGCGTGCCCGAGGTCGTGGCGGAGCTGCGTGAGCACACCGAGCAGCTCCTTGCGAAGGGCGGCGTGCCGAGTAAGTTCTAGGGCGGCGTGCGAGGGACTCTGGTGTCCGCCGCTGCCCGCCGTCGTCGCTTATCGTGCCAAGCGCACCTAAAACGTAAGACTTCGCTTCATCGTGCAGAACGCACCCTATCTGGGCCTCTCGCGGGCTCGATAAGGTGCGTTCGGCGTAGCTAGCGAGTGACGACGCATCGCAAGATGGCTTCGCATGTCGATGGGGCGGTTGCTACAATGAAATTATTAATTTCATTGTATTGGAGGCTGTCATGGTGACGATGATGAGCACGAAGATGACGAAGGCCGGGCAGACCACCGTTCCAAAGGAGATCCGTACCGCGCTTGGCATTGCGGATGACTCTCGCGTGTACTGGTTCTGGGATGGCGAACACGCTTACATCGCCTCCACGCCCTCGCCTTTGCCGGAGGTGACTTCGGCAAAGGAATTCTGGCGGGGGATTGCGGACGCGGAGAGACAGGTAGAGGCCGGCAAAACCCGCTCCGCCAACGAGGTCGTATCAGAGATGAGGTCGAGGTATGGCTGCTGATGGCTACGAGGCCGTGCTTACCAACCTTTTCGAGGAAGACTTGGATACGGAGCTGGCGTGGCGAGCGCATGAAGTGGGGCCGGGGAGTGCTGCGAGCTTTCTCGACTCCTTCGAGCAGGCAAAAGATGCGGCGGTTTCCTTTCCCGCCTTCATGCCGTAAGTCGAGGGCTCGGATTATCGTTGGGTGCCGGTTAAGAAGAGGATTGCGGTGTTTCGCATAGACGCGCGCGCCCGTAGGGTTGTTTTCCTGCGCTTGTATAACGCGTCCTCGAATTGGAAGAGCATGCTGAGGAAATCTGCCAAGTCGTAGGCCCCCAGTGATTTCAGTCTGGCTGTTTTTCGTACCAAACGCACCCTAAAACGTAAGACTGTTGATTCATCGTGCCGAACGCACCTTATTTGGGCCTCTTGAGGGCTCGATAAGGTACGCCCGGCACGATAGGTATACGGGGGTATACGGGGCGGAGACAGCGGCCCCATCGCCCCACGGCAAATACGCCAGGGTGTGCGCGGCGCTACTCGGTTCCGGGCTTGAAGTACTGGATGTAGGCCTCGATGAGGTCGGAGCCTGACTGTGCCGCGGACACCGGATATTTGAATCTGAAGTAGTAGAGATATCCGTCAGTTACGTAGTACTTGTCGTAGTACTCAAAACATGTCTATGCCTCCAGGATGACGTGGCGCAGGGCGCCGTTCTCGTAGACGCCATAGCTGTGCGTGCCGTCCTTGGGGATGGAGACGCTGCCGGGGTTGAACGCCCAGACGCCCTCGTGCGCGGGCGCGGGTTCGCTCACCTTCTTGTGCGTGTGGCCGTACAGCAGGATGGAGCCCGCGGGAAGCTCCGGTAGCCTTTCGACGCTGTTGTGGAAGCCGGCACCGTAGACGTGGCCGTGCGTGAGGAAGAGCTCGCAGCCGGTCTTCTCGCGTGCGGAACCATCCGCGGCGAGTGCGGCCGCGGGGTCGAAGATGGTGGTGTAGTCCGCCATGCAGGGGAAGTCGAGGACCATCTGGTCGACCTCCGCCTCGCAGTTGCCACGCACGGCGATGATGCTCGACGCGAGCGGGTTGAGCATGGCGATGACCTCCTTGGGCGCGTAGCCCTCGGGGAGGTCGTTGCGCGGGCCGTGGTAGAGGATGTCGCCGAGGAGGAGCAAGCGGTCGGGCTGCTCGGCGTCGAGGGCGTCCATGAGGCGACGGCACCAGGCGGCGGAGCCGTGGATGTCGCTTGCGATGAGGAACTTCATGAGGTTCTCCTTACTCGCACCGCAGAAGGGCGCGATAGGTCTCGAGTCCGCGGACGAGCACGTCCTCGTCCATGCGGAATTCGTCCGAGTGAAGCGGGATGCCGGTGCCAGTGCCGAGCAGCATGAACAGGCCCGGGAGGTGGCGCTGGTAGAAGGCGAAGTCCTCGGCGATGAGGAGGGGTTCGGGCACGAGCTCGAGCGTGTCTCCGAGGGCGGACTTCGCGAGGTCATAGAGGGCCGCGTCGTTCGTGACGGGCGGGTAGCCCTCGGCAAAGTCGAGGTTATAGGTGCAGCCGTAGGTGGCACAGGCGTCCGCGAGGCGCTGCTCGACGCCAGCGCGGGCGCGGTCGAACATCTCGTCCGAGAAGACGCGCAGGCTGCCGGCGACCTTCGTCTCCGCACTGATGGCGTTGCAGACCGTACCGCTCTGCATGAGGCCGAACTTGAGCAGGCACGGCTCCTCGGCGGAGAGCTCTGCCATGAGGGCCTCGACGCCGGTGAGGAAGTGCGCGCCGGCGAGCAGGGCGTCGTTGCCATCCGCGCTCTTGGCGATGTGGCTCGAGGTGCCGTGGATGGTCACGTGGGTCTCGCTCGCGCGGGCGAGCAGGGCGCCCGGGCGCGTTGCGACGACGCCGGCGGGAAGGTCCGGCCAGACGTGGAAGCCGAAGATGCGGTCTGCGTGGTAGCGCTCGAACACGCCGCTCTCGCAGACGATGCGGGCGCCGCCGGTGGTCTCCTCCGCGGGCTGGAACACGAACAGGACGTTGCGTGGCAGGGGACAGGCGGCTCCCTCGCGGACGCCTCGCAGCACCTCGTCCACCCAGCAGGCCGCGGCGAGGGCCATGGCCATGTGGCCGTCGTGGCCGCAGGCGTGCATGTGGCCGGGCTTGGCCGAGCAGAACTCGACGCCGCTGTTCTCGGTGATGGGCAGGGCGTCCATGTCCGCGCGGACGGCCGTAGCGGGTCCGCCTGACTCGCGCCCGCATGCCGCGCCCACGTCGAAGAACGCGCAGACGCAGCTCTCGCAGGGCGTCGTGACCTCGCAGGACAGGCCGTCGAGAACCCCGCGAACGTAGCGGATCGTCTCTGGCAGGTCAAAGGAGAGCTCCGGGATGCGATGCAGGTCTCGCCGGAACTTGGTGAGAAGCTCGAAGTCTTCCATGTGGCTCCCGTCTTGGGGTTGTCGTTTCCTGCCAAGACTATACGCCGCGCTCGTCCGGTGAAAAGAGGGGACTGCCGCGTCTCACTCGCAGCGCTCGAGTTCGCGGACGTCACCGCCGCCATGGTCGACCACCACGCGCTCGATGGCGTCTGCGCTCCCCTCGCGAACCTCCAGGCGCCACTCGGTGAGTGCGAGGTCCATTGTGGTGGGGCCGTCGGTCTCCTCGAGTGCGACGGTGAGCGTGCCGCCCTCCTCGGTCACACGCTCGATCTTCTGGCCGGGGATGGACGCGCCGGCAAGCTGGAGCTGAATGAAGCCGTCTCGCATGGCCCAGCCATCGCCGGGTAGGGCCACGTCGTTTCCCGGCGATGCCTCGAGGGTGAGGACGGGCAGCGAGTCGTCCTGGGTCGCGGACCATAGAGGCGCGCCGCCGGTCTTCTGGCTGCCCGCGCACCCGGCTGCCGCGAGCGCCGCCACGACGCCCGCCGCG
This sequence comes from Parolsenella catena, assembly GCF_003966955.1. Lineage (GTDB taxonomy): Bacteria > Actinomycetota > Coriobacteriia > Coriobacteriales > Atopobiaceae > Parolsenella > Parolsenella catena. The sequence continues at coordinate 100,723 of NZ_AP019367.1, forward strand.
GCGGCCACGAACTGCCTTCTCGTCATGCTCATGCGGGTCCTCTCGTGCGGGGCCTGTGATGCCCTGGATTCTACCCGGGCCTGCGCGTTCGATGCCTGCCGCCGGTCGCTCGCTCTCATCGCGCGGTCGCATTCGTGGCGAGAACGTTACGTGCCCTCGCGCCTCGCCGCCCATCCCGTGCTTTGTGCTACGGTAGCTCCACTGATAGAGGCGCGGGGAAGAGGAGGCGTGTGCGAGCCGGCAGGCGTCGAGTGCGCGCAGAGGCAACCCCGCCGAACCCGGCCGTCAGGCATGACGCTCGGGTGGGCTTGCGGGAGACACCCGCGAGACTGTCTGCAGTGGCCGTTCGCGCGGCCCCAAATCCCTGCAGGAGCGCTATCGATTGGAGACGCATGAGCGCGCCGCAAGACACCTGTCTGCCCACTGGGGCAGCGCAAGGTGAGACGTCGGAGGTCCGCACCACCGCTGACCTCGACCGTCTCCCAAACCATGGGTATGACCTCAAGCTCCCGTTTGCGAGCAAGGCCACGCTCGAGGCGGTTGCCGAGAAGTACCCCACGCCCTTCCACCTGTATGACGAGGCGGGCATTCGTCGCAACATGGAGGCCATTCGCGAGGCCTTCTCGTGGAACCCCGGCTTTCGCGAGTACTTCGCCGTGAAGGCCAACCCCAACCCCGCGCTGATCTCCATCCTGCGCGAGTACGGCTGCGGCTGCGATTGCTCGAGCTACACGGAGCTCATGATCGCCGAGGCCGTGGGCATCACGGGGCAGCAGATCATGTTCTCGAGCAACGACACGCCGGCGGCGGACTTCGCGAAGGCGCGCGAGCTAGGCGCCATCGTCAACTTCGACGACATCAGCCACATCGAGTTCTTCGAGAGGGTCGCCGGCCCCATCCCCGAGACCGTGAGCTGCCGCTTCAACCCCGGCGGCCTGTTCCAGCTTGCCAACGGCATCATGGATAACCCCGGCGACTCCAAGTACGGCATGACGACGGAGCAGCTCTTCGAGGCGTTCTCCCAGCTCAAGGCCAAGGGCGCCAAGAATTTCGGCATCCACGCATTCCTCGCGAGCAACACGGTCACGAACGACTACTACCCCAAGCTCGCGCGCATCCTGTTCAAGCTTGCCGTCGAGCTCGAGGAGAAGACGGGTGCGCACGTGGCGTTCGTCAACCTCTCCGGCGGTGTGGGCGTGCCCTACCTGCCCGCTCAGACCGCGAACGACATCCGCGCGATCGGCGAGGGCGTGCGTGCCGCCTACGAGGAGATCCTCGTCCCCGCCGGCATGGGCGACGTCGCGATCTATACCGAGATGGGCCGCTTCGTGTTGGCGCCCTATGGCTGCGTCGTGACGCGCGCCGTCCATGAGAAGCGCATCTACAAGGACTACATCGGCGTCGACGCGAGCGCCGTCGACCTCATCCGCCCCGCGATGTACGGCTCCTACCACCACGTGAGCGTCGTGGGCCAGCCCGGCGGCGAGGACAAGACGCGTGCCGAGGCGAGCGAGACCTATGACGTGACGGGCAACCTCTGCGAGAACAACGACAAGTTCGCCGTCGACCGTCACCTGCCGCACGTGGACATGGGCGACCTGCTCGTCATCCATGACTCGGGCGCCCACGGCTACTCCATGGGCTACAACTACAACGGCAGGCTCCGCGCGGCCGAGGTGCTGCTGCACGAGGACGGGAACGCCGAGCTCATCCGCCGCGCCGAGACACCGGCGGACTACTTTGCCACGCTCGACGTGCTGCCCGAGGCGCACGAGCGCCTCGCCGCGGCGTGCGAGGGACTCACGGGAATCAAGTAGGCGCGGCCGCTCCCGGTCACGCGAATGGGGTGGCTCGCCGCCCCGCTAAGGAGACAACATGGACGTTCGCAAGCTCGAGGGATCGATCGTGGCCCTTGTCACGCCGTTCAGCGAGGACGGCTCCGTCAACTTCGACCAGCTCGAGCGCCTGCTCGAGTTCCACGTCGAGAACGGCACGGACGCGATCCTCACGCTGGGCACCACCGGCGAGAGCGCCACGATGACCGACGAGGAGGACAACTCCGTCGTCAAGTTCGTCGTAGACCACGTGGCCGGCCGCGTGCCCGTCATCGCGGGGTCGGGCTCCAACTGCACCGCGGTGCAGACGGCCAAGAGCCTCACGTACCAGAGGCTGGGGGCCGACGCCGTCCTCATCATCTCGCCCTACTACAACAAGTCCAACGAGGAAGGCATCTACCAGCACCTCAAGCACACGGCGGACGCCACCGACATCCCCTGCATCCTCTACAACATCCCCGGGCGCACCGGCTGCTCCATCTCCGTGCGCAACGTCGAGCGCCTGGCCGCCCACCCCAACGTGATGGGCATCAAGGAGGCGAGCGGCAACATGGCCTACGCCGCGAGCATCGCCCACTGCCTGTCCGATGACTTCCGCCTCTACTCCGGCGAGGACGCGCTCACGGTGCCGCTCATGGCGCTCGGCGGCTCGGGCACCATCAGCGTGTGGGCAGACGTGCAGCCGGCCCTCGTCCACGAGATGTGCCGCGCCTACCTCGACGGTGACGCCGAGCGCGCCACGCGCATCCAGGTGGAGGGCCAGCCGCTCATCTCCGCCCTGTTCGGCGAGGTCAACCCCATTCCCGTCAAGGAGGCGCTCGCCCAGATGGGGCTCATCGACGCCAACTACCGTCTGCCGCTCGTTCCCATGAGCGAGGGCCCCAAGGCCGCCCTGCTCGATGCCATGAAGGGAGCTGGTCTCATTGACTAGCGAGAACGCCGCCCCCATTCGCGTCGCCATCATGGGCGAGGGCCGCATGGGCTCGCTCATCCGCTCCACGGCCGAGGCCGCGCGCACCGAGGAGGGCTCGGCCGCGTTCGAGGTCGTGGCCCAGATCGGCTTTGACCTCTCCGCCGCCGACGCCGCCCCTGCCGCCGACGTCCTCATCGACTTCTCGAACGTCGTGACGCTGCCGGCCGTGGCCAGCTACGTGCGCCGCACGGGTGCCGCGCTCGTCTCGGGCACCACGGGCTACACCGACGAGCAGATGGCGGAGCTGCGCTCCCTTGCCAAGACGAGCGCCGTGCTGCAATCGGGCAACTACTCGCTGGGTATCGCCGCGCTGCGCCACGCCGCGACGCTTGCCGCCCGCGAGCTTGCCGGCTTTGACGTCGAGATCGTCGAGACGCACCACAACCAGAAGGTCGATGCGCCCAGCGGCACGGCAAAGCTTCTGCTTGACGCCGTGGTTGCCACCGAGGCCGAGGAGGGCCGCGGCGAGTACCACCCGGTCTATGGTCGCGAGGGCATGGTTGGCAAGCGTGACCCCCGCGAGGTGGGCATGCACTCGCTGCGCGGCGGCACGGTCGCCGGCGTGCACACAGTGAGCTTCTTCGGCACCGACGAGGAGGTCTCGCTCACGCACCGCGCCACGAGCCGCCAGATCTTCGTGAACGGCGCGCTTGCCGCCGCCCGCAAGATGGCCGGCCGCGAGCCGGGCTTCTATGGCTTCGACGAGGTCATGTTCAACTAGCCATTCGGCTGGCCAAGAAATCGAGAAAACGCTATCGGCCGCCGTTCGCGGCCTGAAGGGATGCAGCGCATGGACGCTCAGGAAATCATCAACTACATCGCCACGGCACCCAAGAAGACGCCGGTCAAGGCTTACATTCGCCTCAAGGAGGGTGCGAGCGTCGACCTCTCCTGCGCCGAGCACGTCTTTGGCACCGAGCAGAACAAGGTCGTCTTTGGCGACTGGGCACTTCTCGGCCCCGTGCTCGAGCAGGCCGCCGGCGCCATTGACGATCTGGTGGTAGAGAACGACGGCCGCAACACGGGCGTGCCCATGCTCGACAAGAAGGGCATCCACGCCCGCATCGAGCCGGGTGCCATCATCCGCGACAAGGTTGAGATCGGCGACAACGCCGTCATCATGATGGGCGCCGTCATCAACATCGGCTCGATCATCGGCGACGGCACGATGATCGACATGGGCGCCATTCTCGGTGGTCGCGCCACGGTGGGCAAAAACTGCCACATCGGTGCCGGCACCGTCCTCGCCGGCGTGGTGGAGCCTGCGAGCGCCACGCCCGTCGTCATCGAGGACGACGTGCTCATCGGCGCCAACGCCGTGGTGCTCGAGGGCGTTCGCGTGGGCAGGGGCGCCGTCGTGGCAGCTGGCGCTGTCGTCATCGAGGACGTGCCCGCCGGCGCCGTCGTGGCCGGCGTTCCCGCCAGGGTCATCAAGCAGGCGAGCGAGGTCGCGAGCGGCAAGGTGTCGCTCGTCGACGCGCTGCGCACGCTGTAGGCGCGCGCGGCCCGTCTGGCCCTCGCGGCCGCCACAAGGGCGATAGCTTAGATAGATATAAGAAGAGGGACGGACAGGCGCTTGGCTTGTCCGTCCCTCTGTCGTTGTGCGCCCAAGCCCGAGGGCTCCCCGTGGCGCACGGGGCTCACACTGCCTCTCCGCGGCGTGTCCCGTTTGGCGAGAAGCTAGTCCTCGGCGATCTCGGTGATGGCACCGGCGGGGCAGGCCTCCTGGCAGGAGCCGCAGGCCACGCAGGAGTCCTCGTCCTTGACGGTGGCAACGTCCTCGAGCTCGAGAACGTCGCAGGGGCAGGTGTCGACGCAGACGCCGCAGGCGACGCACTCGTCAGCGTTGATAACGGGATGGGCCATGATGATTCCCTTCATCGTGTTTTTTACTGCCGGGAGCAAGGGTCGTCGGGCTTAAAAGTAAGCCTTGGTAACCTTTCTACCAGCTCCTTTAGGTGAGAATACCAGTCGCGCGCCCGTTTGCAAGGCACGATTGGGAATTGGTCTGGAGTGCCCCAAATCGGGCACATCGCTGAGAAAATCCCACTAATGAGGGGTATTTTTGTCCGAAGCTTCAGGTGCGCTCGGCCGGACGTGCCCTGCATCCTTGAAAGGGCAGGCCAGCGACGTGACGCCAAGACCCTATGCCAAACACCTCAAAAAACCTTATGTGAAGAGACTTAGATAATGTATAGAATGAGTGCGCAGGGGGCATAACCCCAAACGTACAAAGAGATTAAAAGCGCGGGCGGCGCCCCAGGGCGGCCGCACGCAGAAGGAAAGGACCGCACCATGGGCAAGATTCTGGGTATCGACCTTGGTACCACCAACTCCGCGATGGCGGTGCTCGAGGGTGGTCAGCCCACGATCATCGTGAACGCCGAGGGCGACCGCACCACCCCGTCCGTCGTGGGCTTCCGCTCCGAGGGTGACCGCATCGTGGGCAAGGCCGCCAAGAACCAGGCCGTGACCAACCCCAAGAACACCGTGTTCTCCATCAAGCGCTTCATGGGCCGCAAGTACTCCGAGTGCGCCTCCGAGCTCAAGACCGTCCCGTACTCCGTCAAGGAGGGCCAGGGCGGCCGCGCCGTCGTGGAGATCGAGGGCGAGGACTTCACGCCCGAGCAGGTCAGCGCCATGATCCTCTCCAAGATGAAGGCCGACGCCGAGAAGTACCTTGGCGAGACGGTCACGGACGCCGTCATCACCGTCCCGGCCTACTTCAATGACGCCCAGCGTCAGGCCACCAAGGACGCCGGCAAGATCGCGGGCCTCAACGTCAAGCGCATCGTGAACGAGCCCACGGCCGCTGCCCTTGCCTACGGCCTGGACAAGAAGGGCACCGAGCAGAAGGTCCTCGTCTTCGACCTGGGCGGCGGCACGTTCGACGTCTCTCTGCTCGACCTCGCCGACGGCGTGTTCGAGGTCCTCGCCACCAACGGTGACAACCACCTGGGCGGCGATGACTGGGACCAGCGCGTCATCGACTGGATGGCTGACAAGTTCCAGCAGGAGAACGGCGTCGATCTGCGTCAGGACCCCATGGCCCTGCAGCGCCTGAAGGAGGCTGCCGAGAACGCCAAGAAGGAGCTCTCCGCTGGCCAGCAGACCACCATCAACCTGCCGTTCATCACGATGAACCAGTCCGGCCCGCTGCACCTCAACTACACGCTCACCCGCGCCGAGTTCGAGAAGATCACGCGTGACCTGCTCGACCGCTGCAAGGCCCCTGTGACGAAGGCCCTGCATGACGCCAACATGCAGATCTCCGAGGTCTCCGAGGTCATCCTCGTCGGTGGCTCCACCCGTATGCCTGCCGTCCAGGAGCTCGTGAAGCAGATCACGGGCAAGCAGCCCAACATGTCCGTGAACCCGGACGAGGTCGTCGCCGACGGCGCTGCCGTCCAGGGCGGCGTGCTCACCGGTGACGTCGAGGGCATCCTGCTGCTCGACGTGACCCCGCTGTCCCTTGGCGTCGAGACCATGGGCGGCGTCATGACCAAGATGATCGACCGCAACACCACGATCCCGACCTCCAAGACCGAGGTCTACTCCACGGCTGCCGACAACCAGACGTCCGTTGAGATCAACGTCCTGCAGGGCGAGCGCGAGATGGCCGCCGACAACAAGAGCCTCGGCAAGTTCCAGCTCACCGGTATCCCCGCTGCCCGTCGTGGCGTGCCCCAGATTGAGGTCACGTTCGACATCGACGCCAACGGCATCGTGAAGGTCACGGCCAAGGACAAGGGCACCGGCAAGGAGCAGCAGATCACCATCTCCGGCTCCACCGCCCTGTCCGACGACGAGGTCGACCGCATGGTCAAGGACGCCGAGTCCCACGCCGAGGAGGACAAGAAGCGCAAGGACGAGATCGAGGTCCGCAACCAGACCGATAGCCTTGCCTACTCCACCGAGCAGACCGTCAAGGAGCTCGGCGACAAGGTCCCCGCTGACATGAAGAAGCAGGCCGAGGACGCCGTGGCCGAGGCCCGCAAGGCCCTCGACGGCACGGACGTCGACGCCATCAAGGCCGCCGGCGACAAGCTCCAGGAGGTTGGCCACAAGCTCGCCGAGGTCGTCTACTCCAGCGCCCAGGCCGATGCGGCCGCCGGTGACAGCGCCGCCCAGCAGGGTGGCTCCGACGACGTGGTCGACGCCGACTACGAGGTCGTCGACGACGACAAGGACAACCAGTAGCGAGGGGTGAGTCATGATGGCTCGCACCACCGTGAACGATAGGAACCAGGCGGGGGCACCCGAGGCCCCCGCGCCGAGCCCCGAGGGGGACGACGTGAAGGTCGACATCGAGGTCGAGGGCGACGAGAAGCCCGAGCAGACCGCCGACGCCCAGCAGGAGGAGCCCCAGGCCGTCGAGGCCGAGGTCATAGAGCCGGACGACGCCGAGGGCAACGCCGCGGCCGATGCCGACGAGGATGACGAGCGGGCCCGCGTCGAGGCGGCCATCAAGGCCGGCGAGGCCGCGGCCGAGCAGGACTTCAAGTCCGAGGCGGACGGCCTGCGTGCCGAGCGCGACGAGCTCGCCAAGAAGCTCGCGAGCGTCTCGGACGACATCGAGGCCGCCAAGGCCGAGGCCGCTGCGTCCGCGGACAGGCTCTCGCGCCTCCAGGCGGACTGGGAGAACTACCGCCGCCGCACCGAGCGCGACCGCGTGACCGAGCGCGAGCGTGCCTGCGAGGGTCTCGTGAAGGACCTGCTGCCCGCCATCGACGACCTCGAGCGCGCCATCGCGCACGCCCAGGCGTCTGCCGAGGGCAACGACGTTGCCCAACAGCTCGCAGACGGCGTCTCCGCCGTGCACGAGAAGGTAGTCTCGGTGCTCGAGAAGCAGGGCGTCGAGGTCATCGACCCCGCCGGCCAGCCGTTCGACCCGATGGATCACCAGGCCGTCGGACGCGTGGAGAACCCCGACGAGTACGATGAGACCGTCGCGGACGTCTACCAGAAGGGCTATCGCATGGGCGGCAAGGTCGTCCGGCCGGCCATGGTGACCGTCACCTACGGCGGCGCCAAGAGGCCCGCCGAGCCCGCAGAGGGCGACGCGGACGCTGGAGAGGCCGAGTCCAAGTAACGAACCGCGTGCGCCCGGGCCATCAGCTCGGGCGCACGCATCTGATTGAGAGGGGGTGCCCTTCGCCATGGCGCAAAGGACGTTCTACGACGTGTTGGGCGTCAAGAAAGACGCCTCTGCCGACGAGATCAAGAAGGCGTTTCGCAAGCTCGCGGTGAAGTACCACCCCGACGCCGGCGGAGACGAGCAGAAGTTCAAGGAGATCAGCGAGGCGTACGAGACGCTCGGTGACGAGAAGAAGCGTCGCGAGTATGACCAGATGCTCATGTTCGGTGGCATGCCGGGCGGCGGCGCGGGCGGCTACTCCTACTCCACCAACGTGGGCGGCAACTGGGCCGACATGTTCACGAACATGCGCGGCGGCGATGGCTTCGGCGGCTTTGACTTCTCCACCATCTTTGGTGGGGCCGCCGGCCAGCAGGCGCGCAGGTCCATGCGCGGCAGTGACCTCACGCTCACGATCAGCCTCACGCCGGAGGAGGCGTTCAAGGGCACGAAGCGCGACGTCTCGTACATGGTGCCTTCGACGGGCGAGCGCGCCAAGCTCACGGTCGAGGTTCCCGCCGGCGCCTACGACGGCATGAAGCTGCGCTATCACGACCGCGGCGAGTATGGCAGCAACGGTGGTCCGCGCGGCTCGCTCGTCATCACGACGAGCGTGGCCGAGCATCCGCTGTTCAAGCGCGATGGGGCCGACGTCCGCCTCGAGCTTCCCGTGAGCATCTGGGACCTCGCCCTCGGTGCCTCGGTCAAGGTGCCTACGCCGGGCGGCAACACGCTCAAGCTGCGCATCCCGGCCGGCACGCAGGACGGCAAGACGTTCCGCTTCCGTGACCTGGGAGCGCCGAACGTGAAGCGCCGTGGCACGTTTGGCGCCATGTACGTCACCGTTCGCGCCCAGATCCCAACGCGGCTGTCCGCCAAGGAGCGCGAGGCCCTCGAGGCACTGCGTGACGCCGATGAGCGCGACTACCGCAAGGACGTCGAGAAGTACTTCAAGGCATAGCTTCCGGGCGCCGGGGCATCGGCTCCGGCGCCCGTATGGGGTGCAAGCCACCCCGCAGGAGGGGAGAGCCGCAGATGGCGCACAAGAACGAAGAGGGCCGCAACAAGCCGCTCTACATGATCAGCGTCGCCGCCGAGCTCACGGGCATGCACCCGCAGACGCTTCGCGTCTACGAGCAGAAGGGCCTCGTGAACCCGGGGCGCTCCCGCGGCAACACGCGTCTCTACTCGCAGGCCGACATCGAGCGCCTCGAGCTCATTGGCCGTCTCACGGACGAGGGAATCAACCTCGCCGGTGTCGTGCGCATCCTCGACATGCGCGAGCACGAGGAGGAGATGGAGCACGAGATAGACGAGATGCGCGCCCGCGTGCGCGAGCTGGAGGACCAGGTGCGTGAGTTCAAGACCCGCGAGCGCATCACGGCGCTGGCCCCCTACGAGGGCATGACGCCCGAGAAGGTCATGCGCGGCCTTCTCGGCGGCAAGGTCGAGGGCTCAGACGCGGAGTAGCCGCTCGGCTGCTTGGGCACATGGAGTCACGGGGCGGGCGGCCTTGGCTGCCCGCTTTTTTGTGCGCCGCAAAATCTGCTATCAATGGACTTAGATTTTGTATATCGTTCCATGTAGGTGGGAATATACAACCTCGATAAGCGACGTCGCCCACAAGGGCGACAGCCCCGCACGGCCGGCATCGTCCGGCTGTGCCGGCGGCATCCAGGAGAGGTGATCGATATGAGACTAGACAAGATGGCCGTAACGGCCCAGGAGGCGCTCCAGGCGTCCATCGGCGTTGCCACGGACGCCGAGGCGGGCTCCGTCGAGCCGGTGCACCTGCTCAAGGCGCTGCTCGACTCCGGCGAGCGCAACCTCAGCTCCATCATCGAGCGTGTGGGCGCGGACCCGCGCGCCATCGCCGGCGCCGTGGACGAGCAGATCTCCCGCGAGCCCAAGGTGAGCGGCTCGGGCCAGCAAGTGGGGCTCTCGAATGACTTCGTGAAGGTCGTCGACGCGGCCGAGAAGCTCGCCACGAAGCTCGGCGACTCCTACGTCACGAGCGAGCACCTGCTGTGCGCCCTCGCGGACGACCGCTCGGACGCCGGCCGCATCCTCAAGGCCGCGGGCGTCACGAGCAAGCGCGTCCAGGACGCCTACAACGACCTTCGCGGTGACGAGCGCGTGACGAGCCAGGACTCCAAGCCCGAGTTCGAGGCCCTCGAGCGCTACGGCCGCAATGTGACCGACCTCGCGCGCCAGGGCAAGCTCGACCCGGTCATCGGGCGTGTGGAGGAGATTCGCCGCACCATCCAGGTGCTCTCGCGCCGCACGAAGAACAACCCCGTCCTCATTGGCGAGCCGGGCGTTGGCAAGACGGCCATCGTCGAGGGCCTGGCCGAGCGCATCGTCGCCGGAGACGTGCCCTCCACCCTCAAGGACAAGGAGCTCGTGGAGCTTGACATGAGCTCGCTCGTGGCCGGCGCCAAGTACCGCGGCGAGTTCGAGGACCGCCTCAAGAGCGTGCTCAAGGAGATCGAGAAAGCCAACGGCCGCATCATCCTGTTCATCGACGAGCTGCACACCATCGTGGGCGCCGGCGCCACCGAGGGCTCCATGGACGCGGGCAACATCCTGAAGCCCGCCCTGGCGCGCGGCGAGCTGCACGCCATCGGCGCCACCACGCTCGACGAGTACCGCAAGTACATCGAGAAGGACGCCGCGCTTGCCCGCCGCTTCCAGACGGTGCTCGTGAGCGAGCCCACCGTCGAGGACACGATCTCCATCCTGCGTGGCCTCAAGGAGAAGTACGAGATGCACCACGGCGTGCGCATCACCGACGCCGCGCTCGTCTCTGCCGCCGACCTCTCCAACCGCTACATCGCGGACCGCTTCCTGCCCGACAAGGCCATCGACCTCGTGGACGAGGCGGCGAGCCGCCTGCGCATGGAGCTCGACAGCATGCCCTCCGACATCGACGCGGTGGACCGCCAGCTCACGCAGATGCAGATCGAGGAGCAGGCCCTCATGAAGGAGGAGGATGCCGCGAGCAAGGAGCGCCTCGAGACCCTTCGCAAGGAGATCGCCACCACGCGCGAGAAGCTCGACGGCATGAAGGCCAAGTGGCAGAACGAGAAGGGCGCCATCGACCAGGTGCAGGACCTCAAGCGCCAGATTGACGACGCCAAGACCGAGGAGGAGCGCGCCACGCGCGCCGGAGACCTCGCCCGCGCCTCCGAGCTGCGCTTCTCGACCATCCCGGACCTGCAGAGGCGCTATGACGAGGCCGAGGCCGCGCTCAACGCCAAGCAGGCGGAGGGCGGCGTGCTCAAGGAGGAGGTCACGAGCGAGGAGATCGCCGAGGTCGTGAGCGCCTGGACGGGCGTGCCCGTGTCCAAGATGATGCAGGGCGAGGTCGAGAAGCTCCAGAACCTCGAGGCCGAGCTCCACAAGCGCGTCGTGGGCCAGGACGCGGCCGTCAACGCCGTGGCCGCCGCCGTGCGCCGCAGCCGCGCCGGCCTGGCAGACCCTAACCGCCCGCTCGGCAGCTTCTTCTTCCTTGGCCCCACCGGCGTGGGCAAGACGGAGCTCGCCAAGGCGCTTGCGGACTACCTGTTCGACGACGAGCGCGCCTTGGTGCGCATCGACATGTCCGAGTACATGGAGAAGTTCAGCGTCCAGCGCCTCATCGGCGCGCCCCCGGGATACGTGGGCTATGACGAGGGCGGTCAGCTCGCCGAGGCTGTGCGCCGCCGTCCCTACTCCGTCATCCTCATGGACGAGATGGAGAAGGCCCATCCAGACGTCTTCAACATCCTGCTGCAGGTGCTCGACGACGGCCGCCTCACGGACGGCCAGGGCAGGGTCGTGAGCTTCAAGAACACGATCATCATCATGACGTCCAACGTGGGCAGCCAGGCCATCGCTGCGGGCGAGCAGGATGGCGCGAGCAAGGCCGAGGTGGACAAGCAGGTCAACGACGCCCTGCGTGCCACGTTCAAGCCCGAGTTCCTCAACCGCATCGACGACATCGTCGTGTTCCATCCGCTGGGCCTCGATGACATCGAGAAGATCGTCGACATCCAGCTCAAGGGCGTGCGCGACCGCCTCGACAACGAGCGCATTTCGCTTGAGCTCACTCCGGCGGCCATCCAGGCGCTCGCGCTTGACGGCCTCGACCCGGTCTATGGCGCGCGTCCGCTCAAGCGCCTCATCCAGAGGCAGGTCGTGGACAACGTCGCGAATCTCATCATCGCTGGCGAGCTGCACGAGGGCGACACCGTGCGTGTGGACGTCCGCGATGACAACGACTTCTACGCCGAGCGCGTGGCGGCCAAGCCCGCGGGTGCCGCCGTGAGGCCCGACGAGGTCGAGTAGCGTGCCCGCCCGGCCAGGGCGAGAAACGTGGGATGATAGCGCCCGAGGCCCTTGTGGCCCCGGGCGCTCTTTCTGCCCTGGGCACGCGAACCTCGCCTCATCCGATAACCGACCGATTGGAGCGACCATGAGTGACGATGAGGGCCAGTCCCCAGAGCCCACCGAGCTGCTCCCGGGTGGCGTGGGCAAGCGCCCTGAGCCCGAGCGAAAGGCTGACGGCGGAACGCTTCCCATGCCAGCCCCGCAATCGCGTCCCGATGACGAGACGACCGAGCTTGCGCCTGCCGCAACGACAAGCCTAGGCGAGGGCGAGGGGCCGGGGCCCGAGCGGGATGCTGCGCCTGCCCCCGATGGCGACAAGCGCCGCCGCTGCGCCCTTGCCGCCGTTCTCGCCGTGGCCCTGTGCCTTTTGCTGGCGGCAATCACCTACCAAGCCGAGCTCTGGGGAGGCGTGAGCGTCCCTGACGTTACGGGCCTCACGGAGGCAGGCGCCACCTCGGCGCTTCGCGACGCCGGCTTTGACGTGAGCGTGATGGACGTCCCCACAGACTCTGGCGCGGGCACGGCCCTCTACACGAATCCCCAGGTGGGCGCGCGGGCGCGTCGCGGCTCAACGGTTGAGCTCGGAGTGGGCGTCCCAAGGACGGTCCCCTCCATCGTGGGCCTCTCGCTCGACGACGCACGCTCGCGGCTGGATGACGCCGACATCACGAACCTGCGCCTCGAGTACAGAAACTCGGACGACGAGGAGGGCATGGTGCTCTCGTGCGCTCCCGCCGCCGGCTCCGTCGTCACGGCCGACGAGCAGGTGACGCTCGTCGTGGCCCAGCCCTACACCGTGCCAGACGTCGTGGGCCTTTCCCAGGACGAGGCCGCAAGGGTCATAGGCGAGGCTGGCCTCGCGTCAAGGGTGGAGTGGCAGGAGGCCGAGGGGGATTCCCTCACGGTGCTGTCCACCTCGCCCCGGGCGGGGGAGCGCGCAAGCGCGGGCGCCACGGTCACGGTGACCGTCGTGGCACCGGGCGCGAGCTCCGAGGCGCACGTGGCCGACTACCTTGCCTCAGATCCGAGGGACGTCTCGGCCTACCTTCGCTGGAAGGGCTGGTCGTTCGAGTATGGCGTCACGGAGCCTGGCGCGGGCTCGCTTGCGCAGGGCGAGTATGCCGAGACCGGCTGGAAGAAGGCGGGCGTGGGAGCGCTCACGTTTACGCCCCGGCCGCTCTCGCCTGCCCATGGGGTGTTCCTCGGAAGCCTGTTCACGAGTGACGTGCTTGCCCAGGGCTCGCCGATTGCCGGCGTGCGCTTTGAGCCCGTCCTGACCGGGGACGATGCGGACCCGCAGGTGAACGCCGCGACCGTCTCAACATGGGCCGCGCGCTGCGGGCTGGAGAGCCTCGAGGGAACGCTCTCGGGGGATGACGTGGCGCGTGCCACGGGCGCCGCCGCGCCGTCCCGTCGCTACGTCGTGGGATATGGCGAGCAGGATGCTTTCGTCTGGGCCATCCTCGTGCGCGAGCGAGGCGTCGTGGTGACGTGCGCTCCCGCCGGCCTGTACGATGACGTTGACCTGAGCAAGTACGGTGACTCGCTTGGGGTGTACCTCGCGTATGCCCTGGGCTCGGACTGATGGGGGAGCCATGAGTGACGAGAAGAAGCCGGCGACGCGCGAAGCCGCCCACGAGCGTCATGATGCTGCGGCGCCGATGCTCGCGGACCCGTGTGTTCGTGCGGAGAACGAGGACGATGACGGCTACGATCCCTACTCTGATCGCAGGCCGGCGCCCGAGCCCATGTTCGAGCGCGACCCCTGGAGCTAGCGCCCTATGACGAGGCCCGCCTGACACGTGCCAGGCGGGCCTCGATTCGTCTATGGGGAACCCTCTACTGGAGGAGCAGAACGACGAGCAGCGCGACGATCGCGATAACCGCTACCACGACGGCAACCGTCGCGATCGTGCGGCGCTGCTGGCGCTCCCGCGAGCCAAAGATCTCGCGGCTTCCCTTGGGAACGGAGAGGTACTGGCCATACTTGAGCTCCTGGCGGACCTTCGTCTCCTGGGAGCGGGCGCTGCGATAGGCGCCGCGCGACATGCGATTGCGCGTCGAGAGCGTGTAGCCGGACTCGTGGGAGTACTGGTTGTCGTACGTCTCGTCCGCCTGGACGTCATTCACGGGCGGCTGGCTCTTGTGGTGCCTGGGCTCGCGCACGTAGGCGGGTCGGGGAGCCGGCTCGTGCTCCTCGCGTGCCTCCGATACGGGAGCCTCCTGGCTCGCCTGCTCGAAGGTGGGCTCCTCTGGTTCGAGTTCGTTCATGTCGTCCGTGCCCATGCATCCTCTTTCGGGACTCGCTGTAACTCAACAGAGTGTACCCCGCCCCGTGGGTCCCGGCGGCGCTCTCTTGCGGCCCCTTGAATCCGACATGCCTCCCAAAGCCTCCTGAAAGGTTTGCACGATGCCTGGCGTCCTTGAACCTAAGTCAAACACGCTTAGGTTTTATGAGCAAAATAATTGAGAAATCTTGCGTGACGATGAATAGAACCATGTCAGGCGGGAACAACAACTGATGAAACGAGGGGCGCAGGATCCACGGGGCGCCCGCATCCAACAAGAGGAGTTGGTAACTATGGCAAGCATGATTCCTTACGACCGTTACAACAGGCTCGCGCGTTCGGTCTTCCCGTTTGATGACGTCTTCGACAGCTTCCTGGCTCCGGTGTCCACGCCGGCAGACTTCAAGATGGACGTCGAGGACGCGGGCGACAAGTACGTCATCAGCGCCCATGTCCCCGGTGTCACGCGTGACCAGATTGACGTCGAGCTCAACGAGGGCCGTCTGTCCATCACGGTGGACAAGAAGGACTCTGACGAGCAGAAGTCCAAGAACTACCTGCAGCGTGAGACCGGCGAGTACACCTGCACGCGTGGCGTCTTCCTGAAGGACGCCGCCACCGCGGGTCTCTCCGCCAAGCTTGCGGACGGCATTCTGATCGTCAACGTTCCCAAGCAGGACGAGAAGGCCAACGTCACGAAGGTCTCCATCGACTAACGGCAGACGGGCAATACCGTGCCTGGGGTCGTCGCTTTGCGGCGGCCCTTTTTTGTTTGTGGCGCAGGGGGGCGCGACGGGCCAGCCTCCATAAGGCAAACACAAGTTCGATTTCATGTCCGCAACGGGTCGTATGCTCTCGGCGATTAGGCGCGAGAGAGGAGATGCGGACATGGGCGATACGGGAATCGGGCTGCTCGAGCGGTGCGTGGTGCTAAGAGAGCGGTGTGGGGGAGACGAGCGCGTCGTTGTGCTGGAGCGCCGGGCTGCGGTCCTGCTCGTCTACTACGGAACGCGAGGAGAGCAAACGAGCGAGGCCTTTGGCTCGGCATGGCGGGTCTCCTGCGTTCGGCTGGGCGAGGAGCGCGAGGCGGGGCTCGTGTGCGCCTTGCATGGCGAGTCTTCCGCGGGGCTTGCGGATGCAATCAGGTCCTACTTCTCCCAAAGCGACACGGAGCTCTCGGATCTGCTCGACCTCATGGATGGCGCGGGCATTCCCTATGCCTACGCGTGCGCGGATGAGGGCGGAATCGTGTGCAGGGAGGAGGCGGGTGCAATCGCTTCGTAGCCCGAGACAGCAAAAGAGGCCGGAACCCGTGGGTTCCGGCCTCGTGCATGTAATGGTGCGGCATATAGGATTCGAACCTATGACCTTTTGATTCGTAGTCAAACGCTCTATCCAGCTGAGCTAATGCCGCAGCGCAGTTAGATATATTGCACCTCTAGGGCTAATGCGTCAAGCAAAAAATGAAAAAAGTTGAGCTATTTTTTCGGTCAGCGTATCTACCTCGGAGTTTGCGCTGAAGGCATGCATTTCGTGGGGAGCCACTCTGTGGAATGCGCGCCCAGACAAAGAAAAAGCCCCGCGAGGAAATCCCCACGGGGCTGCGCGTTCTGGCGGAGAGCTGGGGATTCGAACCCCAGATACCCTTGGGGGGTATACTCGCTTAGCAGGCGAGCACCTTCGGCCTCTCGGTCAGCTCTCCGGAAAAGGTGCTAGAGCATCATACCTCACCGGCGCGCAACTTCATAGCGACAAAAGTTGCGAACTCTGCACGTCTTCACATCCGTCCCCGAGTGTCACCCAAGACGGTCCCGCCATCTACCGCGGGAGGAAGCCGTCGTCCACCACGATGTCCTCGCGATGTCGGGCGATCGTCTCCCACGAGAAGCGTCCCACCAGCTCGTCCGCGCTCACCGGCTCGCCCGCCTCGGCAAGTCCCAGGTTGCTGGCGATGGCGCCAAGCAGGGGCTCCGGGCCCGAGAAGTGCTCGCGCAGCACCCCAAGGTCAAGATCGTGCTCGCGCTTCGAGAGCCTGCGGCCGTCCGGCGCCACAAGCAGGGGGACGTGCCCGTAGGAGGGATGGTCGTAGCCAAGGAGCCGCTGCAGGTGCATCTGACGGGCCACCGACCCAAGCAGGTCTCGCCCACGGACAACCTGGGTGACGCCCATCTCGGCATCGTCCACCACGACGGCCAGCTGGTAGGCCACCACGCCGTCGCTTCTCCTTACGAGAAAGTCCCCGCATTCGCGCGAGAGGCTCTCGCGCTCCTCGCCAAAGGCAAGGTCGCGGAACCCAATGACGTCCACTGGCTCGCCAGGTGCGGGTACGCGCAGACGCGTCGCGGGTGGCCTCGCGGCAGCCTTGCGCTCGACCTCGTCGCGAGAGAGCCCGCGGCAGGTTCCGGCGTACACGTAGGTGCCGTCGCTCGCGTGCGGGGCGCTCGCCGCGTGCAGCTCGCTTCTCGTGCAGAAGCACGGGTAGGTGAGGCGCAGGCCACTGCGGCCCGCCTCGATGCCGCTACCGCCAAGCCTCTCGATGGCGGCCTCGTAGACCTCCCCGCGCTCGCTCTGCCAGAAGGGCCCCTCGTCCCAGTCCAGGCCAAGCCAATGGAGGTCGTCCATGATGAGCCGCGCGGCCTCGCGGCTCTGGGCGCGCGGGTCGAGGTCCTCGACCCGCAGCACCATGCGCCCTCCGGCTGCGCGCGCGCTCAGCCACGCCACGAGGCATGCCGCCACGTTGCCGAGGTGCATGCGGCCCGAGGGCGTGGGCGCAAAACGCCCGACGACGCGCTTGGGCGCCGCCGGGCGTTGAGTGTTGGTGTCATTCTCGGTAGCCATGCCACTCAGTATGGCACAGCGCAGGGGCGCGCTACATGGGCAGCGTGGTCTGGGCGATGTAGGTGCGCGTGGCGTACTCGCGGTCGAGGTCGTACAGGCCCTTGGGGTCGCTGCCGAACAGCTTCATGTTGCTGATCATGTCGCGGGCGTTGGCCTCCTCCTCGCCCTGCTCCTTGACGAACCAGTCGAGCATCTGCATGGCGCGGATGTCGTGGGCCTCCTGGGCCACCTCGTAGCAGTGGTGGATGAGGCTCGTGATGTACTCCTCGTGGGCGAGGCCCGCCTCGAGCGGCTCGAGGTCGTTGGCGAAGGTCTTGTCGGGCTTGGCGATGGCCTCCATCGTGGGCTTGTAGTCGTTGTCGAGCAGGTAGCGGCGCAGTGCCTTGGCGTGGTCGGTCTCCTCCTGGACCTGGATCATGTACCAGTTGGCGAAGCCCTTGAGGCCGCGGTCCTCGTAGTAGTCCGCGAACGTGAGGTAGAGGTAGGCGGAGTAGAGCTCCTTGTTGATCTGGTCCTCGAGCGCCTTGGCGACGTTCTCGTTGATTGCCATGTCCGTTCCTTTCGTTATCCGGTCCGTCGTGCGCCCCTAGCCTACCCGTCGAGGCGGGCACCAAACACGCCAAGCCGTTCGGGTACCATATCTGTACGTATAGGCACGTTTAAGGGAGTCCCATGGACACTTCCCGTACCGGAATCCCCCGGCGCCTCGCCCTTGTCGCGCTTGCCGCCATGGTGGCGCTGCTGCTTGCCCTGGCCCCGCGCGCGGCCGAGGCTCGCGAGTACTCCATCGACGCCGTGAACATCGACCTCACCGTGAACACGGACGGATCGATCGGCGTCGTCGAGGACCGCACGTTTAACTTTGACGGCTCGTTCAACGGCGTGTACTGGGATATCGCCACGCGCGGCCCCGCCTTGTCGACGAGCGACGAGGATCCGCAGGTCACGGCCCTTGCCGTCGAGGACCTCACGCGCGGCGGAGGGGAGTTCTCGCAAAGCGACGAGGGCACGCCGGGGACGTACGAGGTCACGGAGCACTCGTCCTACACGCGTGTGAAGATCTACACGCCGCACGAGGACGAGAGGGCCACTGTCCGCATCTCCTACACCATGGCAAACGTGGTGAACGCCTGGGCCGACACGGGTGAGCTGTACTGGAAGTTCGTCTCCGACGGCTGGGACGTGTCCTCCAACAACGTGACGTGCCGCGTCCATCTGCCCGTCGCGGCCGGCGAGAGCGTCGTGGCCGGTGACAACGTGCGCGCCTGGGGCCACGGCCCGCTCGACGCCTCGCTTGAGTTTGACGGCAACGACATCGTCTACACCGTCCCGGGCGTTGGCACCGACGAGTACGCCGAGGCCCGCGTGACGTTCCCCGTCTCGTGGCTCACGGGTATGGTGCCCTCGAGCATCTCGCGGCTGCCCAACATCAGGGCCGAGGAGCAGCAGTGGGCAGACGAGGCGAACGCCCGCCGCGAGCAGGCGCGCCGCACGATCGCCGTCTGCACGGTGCTTGGCGCAGGCGCCGTCGCGGGCATCGTGGCGCTCACGGTGCTGTTCAAGCTGCGCTACGCTCGCAAGCACAAGGCGCGCTTCTCCGACCCGTACTTCCGCGACGTTCCGTCCGCCGACCACCCGGCCGTCCTCGCGGCGCTGTGGGAGGGCGGCAAGGTGCCCGGCGAGGCGTTCACGGCCACGCTCATGAAGCTCACCGATGACGGCGTCATTGGCCTGTCGCTCGTCAAGGACGAGAAGGGCCGCGAGAAGGACTACCAGATCGAGCGCGGGAGCCGCACGCCCACGGACGACATCGACGACGCGGCCATGAGGCTCATGTTCGACGTCGTGGCGCCGAGGGGCAAGGGCCGGCGCTGGCGCGAGGCTCCTGCCGGCGGCTATACCACGCTGCGCTTCTCGGACGTGAAGCGCGCCGCCAAGAAGGCGCCCCAGACCTACTCTGAGGCGCTTGGCGAGTGGAGCAGCGAGGTGAGCGCCCGCTGTGAGACCCGCGGTTTCTTCGATGACGCCGGCTTCACGGGACGCGCCCCGCTCATAACGCTCAGCGTCGTCCTTGGCGTTGCCGGCTGCGTCGCGGGACTGCTCCTGCTTGGCGCCGAGGCCTATGCGGCCGGCTTTGGCGTGCTCGTGGCCAACATCGTTGCCTGTGTGGTCTCGTGCGTGGTCGCCGCCGGCCTGCGCCCGATGTCTGCCGAGGCCGTTGAGCTCAAGGCGCAGCTCTCGGCGCTTCGCAAGTGGCTCCAGGAGTTCACGCTGCTCAAGGAGGCCGTCCCGCGTGATGTTGCGCTGTGGGACCGCCTGCTCGTCATGGCCGTGGTGCTGGGCGTTGCGGACCGCGTGGTCGAGCAGCTGAGGATGGTGGCGCCCGAGGTTCTTGAGAACCCGTACTTCTACAGCTACTACTGGTATCACTCCTATGGCAGCCTTGGCTCGCCCGCGACGGCGTTCACGACGAGCTACGAGAGCGCACACCACGTGAGCACGGCGGCGATGGCCTCCTCGTCGAGCAGCTCGGGTGGCGGCTTTGGCGGCGGCTTCTCCGGCGGTGGCGGCGGAGGGGGAGGCGGTGGCGGTGGCGGCGGTGCGTTCTAGCCGCGGCTTGTCGCCCGCACGCTGACGGATATAGCGAGGGTCCGGTTGCCACGGAGCTGGTGACCGGGCCCTCGTTCACTTTTCTTGGCGGCTCCGTGCGCAATCTACCGGTTTTGTGACCCGTTGCATGGTCGCAAAACCGAGTAGTGAACGCCTTTTGCTCATATTTGGGGATAGCGTGTTTCGAGTCATGTCGCAAACATGCTGGTAGCTGTTCTGTGCGGAATTATGTCAACCCGTCGTTTTCGAAAAAGGCTGCCCGTGCTCGTGCACAACTCGGGTTTCGGACCAAGAGGCGGGGCCTTCTCTTGGTAGATGCGCCGCCGCGCTCCTCTAGGCGCGCCCGCCATAGACGAAGTAGCGCTCGGGCGCGTCCGCGACGGCGCCGGTGCGCTCGGCGAGTCGCTCGAGCCCAAGGTGCTCGTAGAAGGGCCAGTCGCAGTCCGTGTCCGTGACGAGCCAGTAGCGCTCGGCGCCGTGGCGCGAGAAGTGGTCTCGGGCCCGTGCAAGCAGCCTGCGCCCAAGGCCGTGGCCGCGGGCCGCCTCGCCAACGACGAGCAGCAGTACGCGCGGCTGATTCGCAAGGCCCGCCTCGGCGCGCATCTCGTCTGTTGCCCGGGCTTCGTCGAGGTAGACGGGCTCGCTGGGCTCCGTCGCGCGCTCCTCGCGCTCGCGGGCCCGGGCAAGCAGCCGCTCGGCGGCCTCGCGGGCCTGCTGCCCCACGCCCTCCCAGTACGCGGACGCCTCGGCGCTCGCATGCGTCCCCTGCGTGAGGATGATGCCGACGACCTGCCCATCGAGCAGGGCCTTCATGCCCCACGTGGACTCCGCGAGATACGACGCCACCTCGTCGGTGGCAAGCAGTCGGGCGGCCGCCTCGCGCTCGTCGCCATCCAGCCCGGCTTTGTCGAGCGTGCCGGCGGCCAGGTCGCCGAGCCCGTCCGGCGAGTACCATGCGGCCTGCGCCAGTCCCACGATGTCATCGAGGTCCGTCCTCGTGACCCGCTCGAACGTGATGCCGTCTGTCATGTCGTCCATGTGCGCTCCTTGGCTGTCGCTCCCGTATGTCGTGCCGATTTCGGCTTCACCCTCATGCCAAGAATGGCACAAAGCGAGTGCGTCCGCGTTCGCCTGTTGCGGCACAATATAGGTTTGGGAGTTCAAACCCCGGCGCCGGCGCTCGTGCGTCCCGCCGACGGAGGCCGCTCCCACAAGCATTCGCACTTCAACAAGGAGGTTTCATGGCACAGGGTTCCATCAAGAGGGCGCTCGTCTCGGTCACTGACAAGACCGGTGTCGTCGAGTTCGTCAAGACGCTCGAGGATGAGTTCGGCGTCGAGGTGATTTCTACCGGTGGCACGGCCCGCGTGCTCGCGGACGCTGGCATCAACGTCGTCCCCATCGAGCAGTACACGGGATTCCCCGAGATGATGGATGGTCGCGTCAAGACCCTGCACCCCAAGGTGCACGGCGGCCTGCTTGCCCGCCGCGACGACGAGAAGCACATGGCCGAGGCCGCGGAGCATGGCATCGGCATGATCGACCTCGTCGTCGTCAACCTCTATGAGTTCGAGAAGACCGTCGCCAAGCCCGACGTCACCTTCGCGGACGCCATCGAGCACATCGACATCGGTGGCCCCTCCATGCTCCGCTCCGCCGCCAAGAACGCCGACGCCGTGACCGTCGTCAGCGACCCGGCGGACTACGACGCCGTCCTCGCCGAGATGCGCGCCAACGACGGCGCCACCACGCTCGAGACCCGTCGCCGCCTGCAGCTGAAGGTCTACCAGACCACCGCCGCCTATGACACGGCCATTGCCGCCTGGCTGGGCGAGCAGGCTGCCAAGGCCTCCGCCGAGGGCGAGGCCACGAGCGCCTTCCCCGAGAAGTTCGTCCTCACCGCCACCAAGGAGCAGGACCTCCGCTACGGCGAGAACCCGCAGCAGGCTGCCGCCTTCTACATGAGCCCGGATGCGCCGGAGCACTCGCTCGCCCGCGCCGAGCAGATCCAGGGCAAGCCGCTCTCCTACAACAACATCCTCGACGCCGACGCCGCCTGGGCGGCCGTCCGCGAGTTCGACGAGCCCGCGGTGGTCATCCTCAAGCACCAGAACCCGTGCGGCTCCGCCACCGCCACGAATGTCACCGAGGCGTATGACCGCGCCTTCGCCTGCGACCCCATCTCCGCCTATGGTGGCATCATCGCCGTCAACCGCGAGGTGCCCCTGTCGCTGTGCGAGCACTTCGCCGACGTGAACAAGCAGTTTGTCGAGGTCATGATTGCCCCGAGCTACACGCCCGAGGCCCTCGAGCGCCTCTCGAAGCGCAAGAACATGCGCGTGCTCGCCACCGGCGGCGTCGACCGCACGATCGGCCACGAGGTCCGCACCGTCGACGGCGGCGTCCTCGTCCAGGACATCGACCACGTGAGCGAGGACCCCGCGACCTTCACGGTGCCCACCAAGCGCAAGCCCACGGACGCCGAGATGGACGACCTGCTGTTCGCCTGGCGCGTCTGCAAGGCCGTGAAGTCCAACGCCATCCTCGTCGCCAAGGGCCGCGCCGGCATCGGCATGGGCCCCGGCCAGCCCAATCGCACGGACTCCGCTCGCATCGCCTGCGAGCGCGCCGAGGCCGCCTGCGAGCGCATGGGCGTGTCGACCGAGGGCATGGTCGCCGCGTCCGATGCCTTCCTGCCGTTCCGCGATGACGTCGACGTCCTCGCCGAGCACGGCATCACCGCGATCATCCAGCCCGGAGGCTCCATTCGCGACGAGGAGTCCATCCAGGCCTGCGACGAGCACGGCATCGCCATGGTGTTTACCGGCACCAGGCACTTCCGTCACTAGTAGCTGGTACAGTCCGGCGGGCTTCGGCCCGCCGGCATTTGGTTCAAGACTTTAGTCCGCTGGCCGCGCAGCGGCCAGCTTTAAACCACCCGCTACGCGGGTGGAGACAAACGGCTTTACAAAGCCACCCCTCCGACCGATATTGACGATTGTTCAGGCCGTCAAGAATTCGAGTCGAAGGGGTGGTCGCCATGGCCCAGAAGGCCTACAGCCTTTCCCACACGAAGTGGATGTGCAAGTACCACATCGTGTTCACGCCGAAGTATAGGCGCAAAGTGATCTACAATCAAATCAGGAGCGACATAGGGGAGATCCTCAGGAAGCTGTGCGAGTACAAGGGGATCGAGATAATCGAGGGGCACCTGATGCCCGACCACGTGCACGTGCTGCTGGCGATCCCGCCGAAGTACAGCGTCGCGAGCGTCATGGGCTACCTGAAGGGGAAGAGCTCGCTGATGATATTCGACAGGCACGCCAACCTCAAGTACAAGTTCGGCAACAGGAAGTTCTGGGCGGAGGGCTACTACGTGTCCACCGTCGGCCTGAACGAGGCGACGATCGCCAAGTACATCAGGGAGCAGGAGTCCCACGACATCGCGCTGGACAAGCTGAGCGTGAAGGAGTACGAGGACCCCTTCAAGAGGGGGTGATGCTGCCGGTTCGACCGGCGCGCCACGGGTCAAGATGCACTAGGCCTGGACGAAGTCCGGGCCCGCGCCTTTAGACGCGAGCCCGGGGCCCGTGGGTTATACCCTAAGAGCAAACCACCCTTTTTAAGGGTGGTTCTGATTTGGGGGAGCGTTGTCCAAAATCTATGTCATAGAGGACGACGAAGGCATCCGCGTCGAGCTCGTTCGCATGCTCGAGCGCGAGGGCTTCGAGGTCGAGGCGTGCGAGGACTTCTCCCACGCCGCCGAGTTCGCCCTCGCCGCCGCCCCGGACCTCGCCCTTCTCGATCTCACGCTTCCGGGCACGGATGGGCAGCTCGTCTGTCGGGAGATCCGCGCCGCCTCCTCCGTCCCGGTCATCGTGCTCACGAGTCGCGTGACCGAGGCGGACGAGGTGGTCTCCATGACGCTGGGCGCGGACGACTTCGTGCCCAAGCCCTATAGCCCTCGCGTGCTCGTGGCTCACATCCAGGCCCTGCTGCGTCGCGCGGGCCAGGCTGCGACGCCCGCCTCGACCATCGAGCGCGGGGCCGTGACGCTCGACCTCTCCCGCTCCTGCGCCGCCGCGAACGGCAAGACCGTCGAGCTCACCAAGAACGAGATGCGTATTCTGGGCCTGCTCATGCGTCGTTGCCCCGCGATCGTCTCGCGCGAGGACCTCATGCGCGAGCTTTGGGACTCAGACGCTTTCGTCGATGACAACACGCTTACGGTCAACGTGAACCGCCTCCGCGCCCAGCTCGCGAGGGTGGGCGTCGAGGGCTTCCTGGTCACGCACCGTGGCCAAGGCTATTCGGTCCGGGCGTAGCCGATGAGGCTGGGAAGCTACATCCGCTCGCGCGTCCCGGAGCTTCTGGTCCTCGTGGCGCTCGAGCTCCTCCTCGCGCTCGTGCTGCGCATCTCCGGCATGGGTACGGACTTTGTCGCGTTCGTTTGCTCGATCGTGCTCGTCTCGGCGGTTGTCGCCGTCGCGCTGGGGTTTGCCCGCGAGCGCGGCTTCTGGGACTCCCTCTCCGAGACCTGCTCCTCGCTCGACAACGCGTGCCTGCTGCCCGAGCTCATCGACAGGCCGGAGTTTCCCGAGGGCCAGGCGGCCTATGATGCGCTTGTCTCCGTGGCGAAGTCCGCCAACGACGAGGTCGCCAAGCAGCGTCGCTTCGTCGGGGAATATCGCGCCTACGTCGAGACCTGGGTGCATGAGGCAAAGAGCCCGATTACGGCCGCGCGCCTGGCGCTCTCAAACCTCGAGGAGGACGCGGATGCGTGCGCGGTCTGCCCGCGCGAGGTCGAGCCGGTCGTTCCGCGCCTGCGCTCGGTCGAAGACGAGCTCGCCCGCGTCGAGCGCTACGTTGAGCAGGCGCTGTTCTATGCGCGCTCCGAGACGCTCGAGCGCGACTTCCTCGTCCGCTCCCACTCGCTTCGCGAGATGGTGGCCTCGGCCATCAAGGCCAACGCGAACCTGCTCATCGCCGCCGGCGTGACGCCGCGCCTGGGCGAGGGCCTCGACCTCAAGGTCTTCACGGACGACAAGTGGCTCGTCTTCATGCTGGGGCAGCTCCTCCAGAACACGGCCCGCTACGTGCGCCCCGGTTGCGAGGGCTGGCCTCAGGTCTGGTTTGACGCGCGCCTCTTGGACGAGGGCCTCGCGAACGAGCGCGTTGAACTGACCGTGCGCGACAACGGATGCGGCGTGAGTGCGGCGGACCTGCCGCGCGTGCTCGAGCGGGGCTTTACGGGCGACAACGGTCGCGCCCACAAGCAGTCGACGGGCCTGGGCCTTTGGCTCGTCGCACGCCTCGCCCAGAAGATGGGCGTCTCGGTCGCGGTTGACTCGGCAGAGGACGAGTTCTTCTCCGTGACGTTTGGGTTCCCCGCTAACAAGATGCACTACTTCGAGGACTAGCGACTGCGCGCTGTTGGCTCGGCGTGGCCGCCCGCATATTCGGGCGTTGCCGCTCGAGGCTTGCCGAGCGCCCGGCGCGCTCGCCCCACCGCCCGCCGCCGCCCGCGGGCCCGGGCTCGGACGAAAGAAAGAGGGCCGGCCATGTGGCCGACCCTCGGGTGCCAGGCAGCGTTCTGCTCGCCGTCCGCGCTACGCCGTGTAACGGATGCGAACGGCGTCGTTCAGGATGCCGCGGCTCATGGCGTAGGTGACCAGGAAGTAGCCACCGTATGCAGCGAGGAAGATCACGCAGGTGAAGCCCACCATGGCGCTGATGGTGAGGCCGCCGAACAACCTGACGAGGTCGATGACGACCCTCAGCGCCACGAGCGAGTGGGCGACGCCGACCGCGAGCGGGAACATGAAGAACACGGTCTGCTGTGCGAGCATGGAGTGGGCGATTTGTCGCTTGTCGCAGCCGAGCTCGGAGAGCACGCGATAGCTGCGGCTGGCGTCGGACACGCCGGAGAGCTGTTGGATGGCAAGGATGGCGGCACAGGCGATCACGAGCACGAAGCCGATGTAGATGGCGAGGTAGCTGACGGCGCCCGCCGTCGTGTTGGTTTGGGCGAGCATCTCACTGCGGGTCACGCTGGGCCCGAAGAAGCCGAAGACGTCGCTGCCCGACCTGATGTTGCTGTACTCGATGTGGCTAAGCGCCGCCTGGCTCATGAACTCGTCGCCCTGCTCGGTGCTGACGCCCCGCTTGTTGTAGTTGACGAGCAGGTACGAACTCTTGACCTGGAGGTGCGCGTCGTCGACGACGGCGTCGGGGACGATGACGGTGCCGGAGTTGGAGCCCATGGCGGAGTTCGTCAGGGCGCTGTTGTCGACGTCGACCTTCTGGGCCGCGGGCTTGAGCTCGTGGTCTCCCAGCTTGATGGTGGGGTCGGAGGCGAGGACCTTGTCGTAGAAACCGGCGATGGTGTCGCCCATGTCGCAGGTGATGAGGTAGTCATTCTCGCCCAGGTCCACCCGCGGCTTGCCGCGATAGGCGAGGAGCTGGTTGTACTGGCTCTCCCTCATGACGTCGAGCCCCAGGAGGTCGGCGTCCGAGTTGGTCATGCCGCCGGGAACTTCGGCTCCCGTCCTCTCGGCGAGGGCGCCAATGGTGAGTGGATTCTCGTCGGGTGTGCCCTCGCCGCTCGTGATGCGGGTGACCTGTTCGCTTCCGAGCGGGAAGTAGGTGTCGTGCTGGACCGTGGAGTCGCAGACGGAGCCAAGGTCGACCCCGCGTGCCTCGAGTTCGCTCGCGACATCGAGCGGCTGGTCCAGCGCGACGTAGCGCACGGGGTTGAGGTCCTCGTCGGTGCCCTCGGAGAGGCTGTAGTTGTACCAGAAGCTCTGGCTGAAGTCGACGGGGTTCACGCGCTCGATGCTGTTGGTCATGGCGTTGACCATCGACATGCCGGTGGTGACGGAGGTGATGGCGAGGAACAGGATCATCGAGATCATGGCCATCGAGAAGGAGACGGTGTTGACCTTGGCGGAGAGCTGGCGAAGCGTGAAGGCGTTCAGGCCGCGCCAATATATGCCGCGCACGGCTTGGAGGAGCTTGAGCAAAAGCCCTGAGAGCCCAAAGAAGAACAGGACGGTTCCGAGGGTTACCATTCCCGTGGTGATCTCAAACTGGGTCATCGCGGCTCCGAGCTCTTCACTCCTGGCGGTGACGGGGAGGCCGTCATGCAGCAGGCGGGAGTAGGCCACTCCGATGAGCACGGCGCCAAGCAGGCACACCAGACCTGCGAGCAGCGGGTTGCGCGTCTTGATCGACTCGTTGCGGCGTCCCGACCCCATGAGGTCGACGAGGCGTGACCTGCGCACCACGCGAAGGTTGAACACGAGCGTCACGAGGAAGATCGTGGCGAGGCATCCCACGGTGAGCGCCAGGGCGCTCGTGGAGAAGATGAATCTGAAGTTGGCGATCTGCGTCTTGAAGAGCGAGGCGGTGAAGAAGACCATCAGCTGGGAGAGGCCAACGCCCAAGATGATGCCGAGGACGAGCGCCGCGGCGGACACGATGACCGTCTCGAGCGCCATGATGCGGGCGACCTGGCCGCGCGTCATGCCCAGCACCTGGTAGAGACCAAACTCCTTGTTGCGACGCTTCATGATGAAGTTGTTGGCGTAGACCATGAGAAAGCCCATGACCGCACCGAGAAACACGGTGAGGTTGCCGAGTAGCTCGCCGAGGACCTCGTCCAGCCCTTCGATGTTGACGTTGGCGAGGTCGACCTGCAAGCTGATGGTGTTGAACGCATAGAAGACGGTCACGCCGAGCGTGAGCGTGAGCAGGTAGATGAGGTAGTCGCGCCGCGCGCGGGCGACGCTGCCCCAGGCGAGCCTACAGAGCATCGGAGCCCTCACCGCCCATCATCGCAACGACCTCCATGATGCGGTCGAAGAACTCGCGACGGGGCGAGCTTCCGCGGCGGAGCTCGGTGAAGATCTTGCCGTCGCGGATGAACAGCACGCGCCCCGTGTAGCTTGCCGCGAAGCTGTCGTGGGTGACCATGAGGATCGTGGCATCCCTCTCCTCGTTGAGCTGCTGGAGGCTCTCGAGCAGGAGGCGGGCGCTCTTGGAGTCGAGGGCGCCGGTGGGCTCGTCCGCCATGATGACGGCAGGCTTGGTGACGAGCGCGCGGGCGGCGGCGACGCGCTGCTGCTGACCGCCGGAGAGCTGGTAGGGATACTTGTCGAGCACGTCCGCGATGTTGAGGCGGCGGGCCATCTCCTCCACGCGGGCAAGCGTCTCGCCGGCGGAGACGCGGGAGATGGTGAGCGGCAGGGCAATGTTCTCGCGGGCAGTGAGGGTGTCGAGCAGGTTCGAGTCCTGGAAGATGAAGCCCAGCTGCTCGCGGCGGAAGCGCGCGAGCTCGCCGGCGCGCATGGACGTGACGTCGACGCCGCGCACGAAGACGTGGCCGCTCGTGGCAGAGTCGATGGTCGAGACGCAGTTGAGCAGCGTCGACTTGCCGGAGCCCGAGGCGCCCATGATGGCGACGAACTCGCCCTCGCTCACGTCGAAGGAGACGTCCGCCAGGGCGCGGGTGGTCGCTCCGCGGCCCTTCTTGCCGCGGTTCCCGTAGGTCTTCTCGAGGTGCTGGACGGAGAGGACCGAGTTCGCAGGTGCCTGACGCACCGCAGGCCCATCGAGAGGAATGTTGGAGTTGGGCTGATAGTGGTTGCCCATGGGTATCCTTTCTTTTACGCCCCGTCGTCGGGGCGCGGCTGCATGACACCAGTATCGTTGCGCGACCGTCCCTGCGGAGCCATCGAATTGGCTTACAGTGTGGTTGCAAAAATGTAATGTTGGGCACCCGCGTGTGCGGGCACGTGGGCGTCGTGCGCGCGGCGCCTCCAGGTCCTGGCGCGAAGCGCTCGCAGAAAGGCGGTTCTTCATGGCGGATGGCAAGATTCCCGAGGAGTTCGAGGTGGGCACGCCCGTGCTCGTGTGCCGCTGGCGCCTGCAGGACGGCGCGCTGCCGATCGAGAACCGGCACCTGCGCGCGCTGGGGCGCCGTCACGTGCTGGGCAAGAAGCTCTCCAGGCAGCTGCTTGCCTGGGCCAAGCAGCACATAGAGTGGACGCTCGCGGACGGCACGGCCGAGCACCCGGACGGCGTGCTCATGCTCCTCGTTGACGCCGAGGGCCGCGCCGCCATGGCGTGCGGAGACTACGAGCCCCTGCCGGACACGACGCTGGCCGGCCTTCTCGCGCGCGCCGCGTCTGGCAGCGACGAGGCGTCCGAGACTGACATCGCCCCCGAGACGATCTGGGTGGGCCGCGGCCGCGGCCTTGCCGTGGGCATGGCGCCCGGCGAGCACCCCTCTGGCGCGGCCTCGCTCGTCGAGGACCTCGCCAAGACGCTTGGCATGCCCGTCGAGCGCGATCCGCAGCTGCTCGCGCGTCTCGCCGACGCTGCCGAGAAGCCCGCCGAGGCGTTCCTCGTCTCGGACGAGCACGGCATCATCCCCGCGTCTGACGCGTCCGGCGCGCTGGCGAGGAAGTTCGCCGATGGCTGGGACCGCCTGCTCGAGCGCTCCCGCCGCCGTTAGGACCAAAAGGGACGGGTTACTTTGGTCCCGTCCTGTCCGATGCCGCCGGGACCAGATGAACCCGTCCCCTTTGGCGCCGCCGTTTGGACGTATATCCGAACGGCGGCGCCACTTTCTCAAATTGACGATTAATCAGTGCTCATTTGCGGGATAATCAAACCGCTATGAAGAGATATCACCCTCTGGCGATCGGGGAATTCGCCACGGGGTGATTTCGCGTGCTCGGGCATCCGCCAAGGTGGCGGAGGCGGCTCTTCTCGTCAAGCCCGCGCGTGACCTCGACAGAAGGAGAGGATATGGCACGTAAGTTCAAGTCTATGGACGGCAACGAGGCCGCTGCTTGGGTCTCGTACGCCTACACCGAGGTGGCGGGCATCTACCCGATCACGCCGTCCAGCCCGATGGCCGACCACGTCGACCAGTGGGCAGCCCAGGGCCTGAAGAACGTCTTCGGCACCCCCGTCAACGTGGTCGAGATGGAGTCCGAGGCTGGCGCGTCGGGTACCGTCCACGGCTCCCTTGGCGCCGGCGCCCTCACGACGACCTACACGGCGTCCCAGGGCCTGCTGCTCATGATCCCGAACATGTACAAGATCGCCGGCGAGGGCCTGCCGGGCGTGTTCCACGTCTCCGCCCGCTGCGTCGCCTCCCACGCGCTCAACATCTTCGGTGACCACTCCGACGTCATGGCCTGCCGCCAGACCGGCTTCGCCATGCTCGCCGAGGGCAACGTCCAGGAGGTCATGGACCTCTCGCCCGTCGCCCACCTCGCTGCCATCAAGGGCCGCGTGCCGTTCCTGAACTTCTTCGACGGCTTCCGCACCTCGCACGAGATCCAGAAGGTCGCCATGTGGGACTTCGACGACCTCAAGGACATGCTGGACATGGATGCCGTCCAGGCCTTCCGTGACCACGCCCTGAACCCCGAGCACCCGCACGCCCGTGGCTCCCACGAGAACGGCGACATCTTCTTCCAGCACCGTGAGGCCTGCAACACGGCCTACAACGAGCTGCCCGCCGTTGTCGAGGAGTACATGAACAAGATCAATGCCAAGCTCGGCACTGATTACGGCCTGTTCAACTACTACGGCGCCCCCGACGCCGACCGCGTGGTTGTCTGCATGGGCTCCTTCTGCGACGTCCTCGAGGAGGTCATCGACTACCTGAACGCCCACGGCGAGAAGGTCGGCCTCGTCAAGGTCCGCCTGTTCCGCCCGTTCTCCATCAAGCACTTCGTCGACGTGCTCCCCGAGACGGTCAAGAAGATCGCCGTCATGGACCGCACCAAGGAGCCGGGCTCCATCGGCGAGCCGCTCTACCAGGACGTCGTGACTGCCCTCTACGAGGCCGGCAAGACCGACATCCTCGTCTCCGGCGGCCGCTACGGCCTCGGCAGCAAGGACACGCCGCCCGCGTCTGCCTTCGCCGTGTTCGAGGAGCTCAAGAAGGACGAGCCCAAGCGCGAGTTCACCATCGGCATCAACGACGATGTCACGCACCTCAGCCTCCCCGAGGACGAGGACGCGCCTAACACCGCTGACCCGAGCACCATCGAGTGCAAGTTCTGGGGTCTCGGCGGCGACGGCACCGTTGGCGCCAACAAGAACTCCATCAAGATCATCGGCGACCACACGGACAAGTACGTCCAGGCCTACTTCCAGTACGACTCCAAGAAGACCGGCGGCGTCACCACCTCGCACCTGCGCTTCGGTGACTCCCCGATTCGCTCGCCGTACTACGTCACGAAGGCCGACTTCGTGGCCTGCCACAACCCCTCCTACATCGTCAAGGGCTTCAAGATGGTCCGCGACGTCAAGCCGGGCGGCACGTTCCTCGTGAACTGCCAGTGGTCCGACGAGGAGTTCGCCGAGCACCTGCCGGCCGTGGCCAAGCGCTACATCGCCAAGAACAACGTGAACGTCTACCTCATCGACGCCATCGACCTGGCCGCCAAGGTGGGCATGGGCAAGCGCACGAACACCGTGCTCCAGTCTGCCTTCTTCGCCCTGGCCAAGGTCCTGCCTGCCGAGGATGCCCTCCAGTACATGAAGGACGCCGCCACTAAGTCCTACATGAAGAAGGGCCAGGCCATCGTCGACGCCAACCACAAGGCCATCGACGCCGGCGCCACCGCCTTCCACAAGTTCGAGGTGCCTGCTGACTGGGCCACTGCCGAGGACAAGCCGTCCGAGCTCTCCATCGAGGGCCGCGCCGCCATCGTCGAGCAGGTCAAGAACCTCCTCGAGCCCATCAACCGCATGGATGGCGACTCCCTGCCCGTCTCCGCGTTCGAGAAGCACGTCGACGGCCAGTGGGAGCTCGGCGCCTCTCAGTACGAGAAGCGCGGGGTTGCCGTCATGGTTCCGCACTGGGACGAGACCAAGTGCATCCAGTGCAACCAGTGCTCCTATGTCTGCCCGCACGCCACGATTCGCCCGATCGCCCTCACGGCTGACGAGGCTGCCGCGGCTCCTGAGAACATGCGCATGATCGACGCCAAGGGCAAGGGTGCCGACGGCCTCAAGTTCGCCATCGCCGTGTCCCCGCTCGACTGCATGGGCTGCTACAACTGCGTGACGGCCTGCCCGAAGGACGCCCTCACCATGGTCCCGCAGGAGGAGGAGCTCGACCAGGCTCCCGTCTGGGACTACGCCGTCAACAAGGTCTCCGAGAAGAAGGAGCTCGTTGCCGCCAACGTCAAGGGCAGCCAGTTCGCCAAGCCGTACCTCGAGTTCTCCGGCTCCTGCGCCGGCTGCGCCGAGACCGCTTACGCGCGCCTCGTCACCCAGGTCTGCGGCGACCGCATGTTCATCTCCAACGCCACCGGCTGCTCCTCCATCTGGGGCAACCCCGCTGCCACCTCGCCCTACACGGTTAACGCCGAGGGCCACGGCCCGGCCTGGAACAACTCCCTGTTCGAGGACAACGCTGAGCACGGCCTCGGCTTCGCCGTGGGTTACGCTGCTGTCCAGGACAAGCTCGTCGCTCAGACGAAGGCCCTGCTCGAGGGTGACGCCTCTGACGCTCTGAAGACCGCTGCCACCGCCTGGCTCGAGAACCGCAACGACACCGAGGGCTCCAAGACCACGGCCGCTGCCTACGTCGCCGAGCTCGAGAAGTGCGGCTGCGATGCTGCCAAGGCCATCCTCGCCGACAAGGCTTACCTCACCAAGAAGTCCTTCTGGATCTTCGGCGGCGACGGCTGGGCCTATGACATCGGCTTCGGCGGCCTGGACCACGTCCTGGCTTCCAACCACAACGTCAACGTCTTCGTCTTCGACACCGAGGTCTACTCCAACACGGGCGGCCAGGCCTCCAAGGCCTCTAACCTCGGCCAGGTCGCGCAGTTCGCTGCCGCCGGCAAGGTGACCAAGAAGAAGTCCCTCGCCGAGATCGAGATGTCCTACGGCTACGTCTATGTCGCCCAGGTCGCCATGGGTGCCAACCCCGCGCAGACGCTCAAGGCCATCACCGAGGCCGAGGCCTACGACGGCCCGTCCCTGGTCATCGGCTACAGCCCCTGCGAGATGCACTCCATCAAGAAGGGCGGCATGATGCACTGCCAGGAGGAGATGAAGAAGGCCGTCGATTGCGGCTACTGGAACCTCTTCCGCTTCAACCCGGCTGCGCCGGAGGGCAAGAAGTTCTCGCTCGACTCCAAGGAGCCGGCTGGCGGCTACCAGGAGTTCCTCATGAACGAGGCCCGCTACGCCTCGCTCACGCGTTCGTTCCCCGAGCGCGCCAAGGAGCTCTTCGCCGAGAACGAGCAGGCTGCCATGGAGCGCTACGCTCACCTGCTCAAGCTCAAGGCCCTCTACAACGAGGCCTAGTCACGAGCGCCATCTAGTTCGCTGAGCTAGGAAGGGCCCGTCCCAGACTCTGGGGCGGGCCCTTTTGCATTCGAGGCGGCTATGGGTTTGCGAGCATTTGCCGAAGCGTGGCATGGCGATGGGGTGAACGAAATTCTCGAATCAAGGAAAAATATCGCCGGCCATGAATGCTGGCTCAGTTGCTTCGGCGAGCGGCGGATTTTCCCCGGTGGGGTAGAATGTCATTACGTATTGGGGGAGGGGCCGCCACGCGGCGGATTCGGCAGGGTCATGACTTGGGCGGGCGGCCCTCTCCACGAGCCTTTGGGCGGCGCATAGCATGAATCCCGCCATAGTCATACCTACCTATTGGGCAAATGACCCGTCACAGCCCGGCGTGTACGATCACGCGACGGCCGTAGACGAGCCGTTGCCCGAGCTTGCGCGCTGTCTGGACTCGCTCGATGACGTCTGCGGCGTCATCCGCGTCATCGTCCTGCTCGTGGCGCCGCCAGAGGCCGAGGCCTCGGCGCGCGCCCGCATCCAGGCCATCGTCCGCGAGCATGCGGACCTAAACCCGCTGGTCATCGGCTCGGGTGAGGCACGCCTCATCGCGGGGCGCATCGAGACGCTCTGCCCGGGGTTCTCGGGAGAGTTTGCGTCACTGCGCGGCTACGGGTCCATTCGCAACATGGGGCTTGTCGCGTGCGCGATGCTCGGGCATGACGTCGCCGTCTTCATGGATGACGACGAGGTTACGCTCTCGCCGGACTTTCTCGTTGACGCGGTGTATGGCTTGGGCCGGCTCACGCGTCAGGACCTCAAGATCCTGGCCAAGACGGGGCATTTCGTGGACGAGAACGGCTCCCATCTCGCGGACGTCTCGCGCCCCAAGTTCTGGGAGCACTGGTGGTCGAAGCGCCGTGAGTTCAACGAGTGGATGTCCGGTGCCCTCGAGGGTTCGCGGATCAAGCGCTCGAACTATGTGTGCGGAGGCTGCATGACCGTGCACGCGGCGGCGTTCTCTCGCGTGCCCTTTGACCCGTGGATCACGCGTGGCGAGGACCTCGACTACCTGATGAACCTGCGGATGGCCGGCTTCGAGATGTGGTTCGACCGCCAGTGGTACGTAAGGCACCTGCCGCCGACGACGCCAGATGCCCCCAACCGCTTCCTGCAAGACGTCTATCGCTGGATCTACGAGCGCGCCAAGCTTGACTTTTGCGCGCGTCGCCCCAGCCTTCGCCGGGTGACGGCGGACTCGCTCATGCCCTATCCGGGAAAGTGGCTCACGGCAGAGCTGGACGAGCGCATCTCGCGCACGGCACTCGCCCGCGCCATCGCGGGGCCCGAGAGGGCGGCCTACCTGAGGACCTGGCGGCGTGGCCGGGCGGACGCCTATGCGTATGCCGCGGCAAATGCGGAGAACTACGCCCGGCTCCTGAGCTTCTGGCCGAGCGTCGTGGACGAGATTTGGGACGACGAGCGCCTGGCCTCTGCCGTCCTCGAGATGTCATCCGGGCGAGACGAGGGCCCCGACCCCACCTCGCCTGCCACCGAGAAAGGAGTGGGAGCTTGAGCCCCAACCGCCTGAACGGTCGCCTCTCGCGACTCGACGACGTCCGCAGCTCGCAGGCAACCGAGCGGATCCTCGGCCTTGCGTCAAAGACGCTCGACCTCATGCGCTCTGGCCTTACCAGGCAGAGCTGCCAGGACGTTTGCCGCCTGCTGCTTCCCGAGACGACCGCCATCGCCGTCGCCATGACAGACACGGAGCGCGTGCTTGCCTACGAGGGCGCGCTTGCGGCGGACTTCCCGCCTGGCAGCCCCATTCACACGGCCGCCACGCTCGAGGTGCTCCAGAGCGGCAAGCTCGGGCTCTTCCAGGCGCGAGGCGAGGGTGACGATGCGTCCTCCGAGCTGCCCCGCACTGTGCGTGGCGGCATCGTGGTGCCGCTGAACGTGCAGGATCGCCCCCACGGCACCATCAAGTTCTACTATCGCTCGCCGGCCGACATTGATCGCAGCCAGCTTGCCATCGCGCGTGGCTTTGGCCAGCTGCTCTCGACGCAGCTCTCTACCCACGAGCTCGACCGTCAGGCCGAACTTACGGCAAAGGCCGAGGTAAAGGCTCTGCAGGCTCAGATCAACCCGCACTTTTTGTTCAACACGATCAATACGATCGCTGCGCTTACGCGCACGGACCCGGCGCAGGCGCGCAACCTCCTGCGCGAGTTCGCCGTGTTCTATCGTCAGACGCTCGAGAGCTCGGACCAGCTGATCCCGCTTGCCCGTGAGCTCGAGCAGACGCGTCGCTACCTGCGCTTCGAGCACGCTCGCTTTGGCCAGGACCGCATCCTCGAGCGCGAGCACGTGGGCGTGGGCTG
This sequence comes from Parolsenella catena, assembly GCF_003966955.1. Taxonomy (GTDB): domain Bacteria; phylum Actinomycetota; class Coriobacteriia; order Coriobacteriales; family Atopobiaceae; genus Parolsenella; species Parolsenella catena. Next base: position 136,488 of record NZ_AP019367.1, read on the forward strand.
CGGCGAGGTGCTCGTGCCGGCCTTCATCGTCCAGCCCATCGTGGAGAACGCCGTCCGCCATGCCATGCGAGACGAGGGGCCGCTCCACATCGACATTCGCGCGGACGTGGACGAGGGTGACGTGCTCATTGCCGTGGCCGACGACGGCCTGGGCATGGACGAGCAGACGGTTGCCATGCTGCGCGATGGCATTGAAGGAAACCGGGGTTCCGGCTGCTCGAGCGATGAAAAGGGAACCGGGATTGCTTTGAGAAATGTTGCAGAGCGTCTCGAGAGGTTCTATGGTTTTGGGTCGGGCATCGATATTATGTCGAAGCCCGGCGAGGGCACGTGTGTGACGCTGCGTCTTGCCCACACTGCCGCTCACAACGAATAACGAGGATGTGCTTGTATGCTGCGTGCCATGATTGTTGACGACGAGGCCCCCGCTCGCTCCGAGCTGCGCTTCCTGCTCGAGGAGACCGGTCGCGTCGACGCGATCGTCGAGGCCTCGAGCGCCCGCGACGCCGTCGAGAAGCTGATGGACGGTCGTCCAGACGTGCTCTTTCTCGACGTCTCCATGCCCAAGACGAACGGCATGCAGCTCGCCGAGGCGCTCCACAAGCTCAAGAACCCGCCTGCGGTCGTCTTCGTGACGGCGTACAGCGAATACGCCCTCGAGGCGTTTGACGTCGATGCCGTGGACTACCTGATGAAGCCCGTCGAGACCGAGCGCCTCGAGCATGCGCTCGACAAGGTCATCGCCCGTGGCAAGGGCAACTCCGCCCCCTCCGCCCCCGCCGAGCGCATTCCGGTCGAGAAGGGCGGGCGCAAGGTGCTCGTTCCCATTGACCAGATCCGCTACATCGAGGCCAAGGACGACTACTCCTGTATCTACACGGACACGGACCGCTACCTGTCCGTCATCTCGCTCGCCCAGCTTGAGGCAAAGCTCTCCCCGCACGGCTTCTTCCGCGTTCACCGTGGCTACATCGTTAACCTGCAGTACGTGGAGGACGTCGAAGTGGTCTCGAGCGGCGTGATGCAGCTGGGCATCCAGGGCGTCGAGGGCAAGAAGATCTCCGTCTCGCGTCGCCGCGTCGTGCAGCTCAAGCGCGCGCTGGGGCTGTAACGAACGCGCAGACGCATCGCATCTACCGGGGCCGGCGCTTGTCGGCCCCGTTTTTGTTGCGCGGTCTGGGCGGATTACGTGGCAGGTATAATCGAGCGCGTTAATCCGGCGATAGGGGGGCAGCCATGGCGGGCAAGCGCATCGACGTTCTGAGTGACACGCACGGCAGGCTCTCGAACGAGGTGCTCGACGCGCTGGACGGCTGCGACCTCATCGTCCACGCCGGCGACATCACGTCCGACGAGGACTTCGTGACGCTCGGTGCCCTGGCGCCGCTGCGCCTGTGCCTGGGCAACAACGACTGGGCGGGCGAGTACGGCCCCGAGGTGACGCGCAAGGTGCGCTTTGAGTACGAGGGCCTCCAGTTCTGCGTCTGCCACTATCGCCAGGACCTCACGGGCGAGCGCTTCGATGTGGGCGTGTTTGGCCACACGCATGTGCCCGAGAGGGACACGCTTGGCAACGGCTCGCTCGTCATGAATCCGGGCAGCCCCACGTTCCCTCGCAGCTCGAGCGGCCCCACCATGGGCCGCATCTACGTCGAGGACGGACGCGTGCTGTCGTCGGAGATCATCAAGCTCGGCGACGGCGAGGACCGCGGCTGGGGTCGCAGCTTCTTTGCCGGCTGGTAGGCGAGGCGCCGGTGGCGGGCGGGCCGGGTGGACCAAACGAACCCGTCCCCTTTGGTCCGGTTTGCGCTAGAGGTGCTCGCGCAGCTCCTTGACGAGGCGGGCCTTGGGGGCGCTGCCGACCATGGTGTGCACGGGCTTGCCACCCTTGAACAGGATGAGCGTCGGGATGGACATGACCTGGAATCGCATGGCGAGGTCCTGGTCGTTCTCGACGTTCACCTTGCAGACGGTGAGCTCGTCTGACATCTCGTCCGAGATCTCCTCGACGACGGGCGCGAGGGCTCGGCATGGCCCGCACCAGCTGGCCCAGAAGTCGACGAGGACGGGCTTCTCGGAGGAGCGAATCGTGGCGTCGAACGTCTCCTCTGTGAGCTTGCGTGTTGCCATGGTGCCTCCCTTGGTGGGCCGCTGGCTGCGGCCATGTGGCTTTGCTTGTGGTTATACCCAGCCTCCTGCCGGGTAGTCAGCGCACAGGCGGTAGAATCGCGCTAGAGAAGTGGCGTCGGGGCCCGCGCGCATGGGGCGCGTCGGCAGCGATGCGGTTGGGAGCCCGGATGGACGTGCGTCAGGAATACCTCGACAAGGCAAGGGCCGAGCTGGGAGACCTCGCGCAGGCCGGCGTCATCATGACCGGCAACGCGTTCTCCCACGTGCTGCTCGTGAAGGGCGAGCCCGAGGTGCCTGCTGCGGACGGCTCCGTGCCCCGGCTGCTCGAGGGACCGGACGGCAAGGCCCTGCACGCGGCGCTGGGCGCCTTGGGCTACGCGCCCGAGGATTGGGGCGGCCTGTCCGTGAACGATGCCGAGGGCTACCCGCTCGTGCCCGGGACGCTGCGCCTCGCCATCGCCACGCTTGACCCTGACACGCTCGTCGCGCTCGACGATGCCGCTGCCGCCGCCATCCGCGAGGCGTTCGCGGACGAGCTCGTGGAGCTCGAGAGCCTCGATGCCGCCACGCTCAGCCCCGGCCTCGTCGTGCGCGTCCTGGGCATGCGCGTCCTGGCGCTTGGAGGGTTCGAGAAGAGCCTGTCTGACCCCAAGGCAAAGCAGCTCATGTGGGCGCGACTCAAGCAGCTCCCGCCCCAGGGCGAGCCCTACTAGCGCTGTCCCCCCCGCCGCTCGGGCGCCTGTGGCCCCAAGCGCTCACGGAGCCACTCGTTTGCGGTACGCTTAAGTCTGGTATGCGAAGGCGGCCCTGCCCGCACGGCCGCCGCCATCGTCCAAGGAGGACATATGTCGAACATCCCCGCGCCCGTCGACGCAACCAAGACCCCCGAGTGGGAGGCCCTCAAGGCCCACCACGACAAGCTCGTCGCGGACCACTTCAACCTCAAGGACGCCTTCGCTGCAGATGACAAGCGCGTCGAGAAGCTCTCGTTCGACATGAGCGACCTGCACTTTGACCTCTCGAAGGACCTCGTCACCGACGAGACCGTCAAGCTGCTGTGCGACCTCGCCCGCGCGGTGAAGGTCGAGGAGCGGCGCGACGCCATGTTCAGCGGCGAGCACATCAACACCACCGAGGACCGTGCCGTCCTGCACACGGCCCTGCGCCGTCCCAAGGACCAGATCGGCAAGTTCGTCGTCGACGGCCAGGACACCGTGGCAGACGTCCACGAGGTTCTCGACCGCATGTACGCGTTTGCCGAGCGCGTCCGCTCCGGCGAGTGGAAGGGCGTCTCGGGCAAGCGCATCGAGCACGTCATGAGCATCGGCATCGGTGGCTCAGACCTCGGCCCGGTCATGGCCTACGAGGCGCTCAAGCCCTATGCGGACGCCGGCATCGACTGCCGCTTCGTCTCCAACATCGACCCGAACGACATGGCCGAGAAGACGCGCGGCCTTGACCCCGAGACCACGCTCGTCATCATCGTCTCCAAGACGTTCACGACGCTCGAGACGATCACGAACGCTCGCGAGGCCCGCACCTGGATGCTCGACGCGCTGAAGGCGCAGGGTGCCATCGATGGCTCTGACGCCCAGAACGCCGATGCCATCAAGAAGCACTTCGTCGCCGTCTCCACGAACCTCGAGCTCGTCGAGCAGTTCGGCATCGACCCCGAGAACGCCTTTGGCTTCTGGAGCTGGGTCGGCGGCCGCTACTCCGTTGACTCCGCCGTGGGTCTCTCGCTCATCATCGCGTTCGGCCCCGAGCGCTTCGCCGAGTTCCTCGCCGGCTTCCATGACGTCGACAACTACTTCAAGAACACGCCGCTCGAGCGAAACGTCGTGGCGCTCATGGGCCTCATGAACGTCTGGTACGTCAACTTCTGCGGCATGGGCAGCCACGCCGTGTTGCCATACAACCAGTACCTGCACCGCTTCCCGGCCTACCTCCAGCAGCTCACGATGGAGTCCAACGGCAAGTCCACGCGCTGGGACGGCACGCCCGCCACGTCCGCCACGGGTGAGGTCTTCTGGGGCGAGGCTGGCACGAACGGTCAGCACGCGTTCTACCAGCTCATCCACCAGGGCACCAAGCCCATCCCGGCCGACTTCATCGCCTTCGTGAACACGCCCAACCCCACCAAGGACGGAGACCAGGACGTCCACGAGCTGTTCCTGGGCAACTTCCTCGCCCAGACGAAGGCCCTCGCCTTTGGCAAGACGGCGGACGAGGTGCGCGCCGAGGGCACGGCCGAGTGGATGGTCCCGGCTCGCTGCTTCGAGGGCAACCGCCCGACGACCTCGATCTTCGGCGAGGCTCTCACCCCGCACGCGCTCGGCGAGCTCATTGCGCTGTACGAGCACATCACGTTCGTGGAGGGCACCGTCTGGGGCCTTGACTCCTACGACCAGTGGGGCGTCGAGCTTGGCAAGCAGCTCGCCAAGCAGATCACGCCCGCCTTCCATGACGACGAGGCGCTCGCCCGGCAGGACGCCAGCACCCAGGCGCTCATCGCCTACTATCGCGCGCACAGGAAGTAGCGCCCACAACCCACGTTAGCCATCGGGCCGTGCCGGCGGGCGCGGCCCCATTTCTCAGAAGGGAACGCTCATGGCCGAGACGAAAGACGCTTGCCGCTTCGACGCCGTCATCTTTGACATGGACGGCGTGCTCGTGGACTCCGAGGCCCTCTATCTCCGCGAGTTCCGGGCGTTCTCGGATGCCTGCGGGCTCGACGTCACCGAGGAGGAGCTCCTCGCACAGGTGGGCGCCTCGCACCAGACGTTCCAGCGCACGATACGGGACGTCCTCGCCCGCAACGGCATCGAGACCGCCTCGCCCGAGGCTGCCGAGCGCGTCTACGAGGACTGGGCGGTCAAGAACTGCGAGCGCAACTACGGCCAGATCATGAATCCCGGCGTGCCCGAGACGCTCGATGCCCTGCGCACTGCCGGCGTGCGCGTGGCCCTGGCCTCCTCGGCTCCCATGCGCTTCATCCACGAGGCGCTTGGCCAGTGCGGCATCGACGACCGCTTCGAGCGGTTCGTCTCGGGCGAGCAGTTCCACGAGAGCAAGCCGAACCCAGAGATATACCTGCACTCCATGGAGTGCCTTGGGCTTCCGGCGACCCGGTGCTGCTGCGTGGAGGATTCCGCGTTCGGCATCGCGGCGGGCAAGGCGGCCGGCATGTTCGTCATTGCCAAGCGCGAGGAGCGCTTTGGCTTCTCTCAGGACGCCGCCGACGTCATCGTGGACGAGATTCCCGGCATCCTCGGCGTCGTGCTGGGGTAGGGAGAACTCGACGCCGGGCGTGCGTCCAGGCGTCACGGAAAAAGGCAGCTGCCACCGCGATGATGCGATGACAGCTGCCTTTTTCGTGGCGCTTGTTGGTGTCCGCGTCGCCGCGCGGTTACTTCTTGGCCGTCTCCTTGACGGCGCCCACGTGCTTGAGAAGGTCGCGGTAGCGCTGGGCGCTCATCGCGCGGGAGGGCACGAGGACGTAGCTGCCGTTCGCAAACGCGAGGACGGCCATCTCGTTGCCCAGGGTGGCGCCGCGCAGGTCTGCGATGCGCAGCGTCTCGGCGGCGTCGGGCGAGGTCACGGTGAGGGTGTCCTCGTAGACGGCTACCGTGCGGCGGCGCTTGTCGGCGGGGATGAGCGCCGTGTCGAGCCCGGCGTGGCGCAGCTTGCGCAGCTGCACCTGCGGCCAGCGGTCCGCGAGGCCCCATAGGATGACCTCGACCACGACCATGCCCACGAGCAGGGGCGCGTTGCCCTTCGTGGCGGGCGCGAGCGCCGCAATCACGATGAGCACGAGGACGGCGTAGCTCGTGACGCTTGCGGGGTTGCGCGTCTTGTCGCCGGCGAGCAGGCGCGCTGCCTCGTCGGTGAGCTGGGCGGAGAGATCGTAGCTGAGGCTGAAGAGCGGCTTGTCGAGGCTCGTCTCGGTTTTGTTGGTGGCTTTTGCCATGGTGCTCCCATCAGGTGCCTGTGCGTGCAAGTACAAATTGTAGCGTGCCGCCCGCCCGGGCGCGTGGCACTCGGGCGGGCGGCACGTGGATGCTCCCTGTGCGGGGCGTCGGCGCTTGGGCCTGCGCTCCCTAGTAGATGCCGCGCTGGCGGCCGGCGCGGTCTCCCACGCGGCGGTGCTGGCCGCCCCTGCCGCCCGCGGGGCGTTGCCTGCGGTCCGCGGCCTGGTCGCGGCCGGTCTGCTGGCCGTTCGCGCGGCCGCCCTGCTGCGGGCGCCCGTCTCGGCCCTGGCCACCGCCACGCCTGCCGCCGCGTCTGCCGCCGCGGCTGCGCTGCCTGCGCTCGCCCTCGGTCTCGAGCTCGAGCTCGGCGACCTCGCGGCGCGTGAGCTTGGCGATGCCCGGGCGCTGCGACTTCGCGGCCTTGGAGGGCCTGTCCTTCTTTGCGCCGCCGGTCTTGGCGGGCTTGTCGTGCTCGGCGAGCTTCTCGCTCTTCTCGGCGCGGGGCTTGGCGAGGGCGCGCTTGCGGGCGGCCGCGCTGGCGGCCTTGCGGGCCTCCTCGCGCTTCTTGCGGGCCTTCTTGCCCAGCGGGCGCCAGTCCTCGGGGTTCCGGTCCGGGTTGAGCTCCACGGGCTTGTCGCCCAGCTCGAGTTCGTAGGAGGGCTCGAAGGGCGGCACGACCTTGCCCATGAGCTTCTCGGCGGCGTAGAGCTCGTCTGCGTCGTTCTCAGTCACGAAGGTGAGCGCCCAGCCGGCCTCGCCCGCGCGGCCCGTGCGCCCGATGCGGTGGATGTAGTCCTCGGCGTCCACGGGCACGTCGAAGTTCACGACGTAGCGCACGTCGGAGACGTCGATGCCGCGGGCGAGGACGTCGGTGGCAACGAGGACGTCACAGCTGCCGTCGCGGAAGGCGCGCAGGGCGCGCTCGCGCTGGTTCTGGCTGCGGTCGCCGTGGATGGGGGCGCAGGAGATGTTGGCGCGGCGCAGGCGGCGGCAGCAGGCGTCCGCGCGGTGCTTCGTGCGGCAGAAGACGATGACGCGCTTGGGGCCCTCCTGCTTGAGCACCTCGGGGAGCAGCGCGTTCTTGGCCTCGAGCGAGACGGGCAGCGCAAACTGGTCGATGGTCTCGGCAACCGAGCCCTTGTGCGCGATCTCCACGACGGCCGGATCGCTCACGAGATCGCGGATGCCGCCGATGGCGTCCTCGTCGAGCGTGGCCGAGAACAGCAGCGTCTGGCGCGAGGAGGGCGTCTGGCCCACGATCTTGCGCATGGCGGGCAGAAAGCCCATGTCGAGCATGCGGTCTGCCTCGTCGAGCACGAGCACCTCGACGTCATCGAGGTGGGCCTCGCCCTGCTCGATGAGGTCAACGAGGCGGCCGGGCGTGGCAACGAGGATGTCAAGGCCACGGCGAAGGGCGGCCTTCTGCGGCTCGTAGCCCACGCCGCCTACGACGGTGTAGCTGCGGTGATGCGTGCGGCCCTCGATGGTGGCGCAGACGTCGGCGATCTGCTGGGCAAGCTCGCGCGTGGGCGTCACGATGAGCATCCTGGGGCCGCGGTGGCGCTCGGCGTGCCTGAGGCGGCTCATCGTGGGAAGCAGGAAGGCGGCCGTCTTGCCCGTGCCGGTCTGGGCGGCGGCGAGCAGGTCACGGCCCTCGAGGACGTAGGGGATGGCCTGGGCCTGGACGGGCGTGGGCTGCTCGTAGCCGAGCGTCTCGACGGCCTTGAGGACGGCCTCGGAAAGACCGAGGTCGGAGAAGGCGACGGTCGTGCCGTCACCGGGGTTGGTGCTCTGGGTCATGTAAGGTGTTCCTATCTTTGGGCTTGTGCCCATGCTGCGGAAGGGCCGCGCTCACGGCTGCAGACCTACCGATGGTCGATTCGTTGCTACCACTGTAGCCGAAGTATGCTTAAGCCGCCGTCCGGACGCGGTACGCTGTGTGCAAACTGTGGGTGATAGCTGGGACGTTTTTCCGTGAGGAGCGCGCGATGGGGGAGCCGACAAACGACGAGTGGTGGCGACACGACGAGCCCGCCGTGAACGACCGGCAGGCCCGTGAGCGTCGCGCCGCCGAGAGACGCCGACCCGAGGAAGACCCGTACTCCGGCTCCGCGAGCCATCCCCGCGCGCCGCGAGACGGTCGCGCCGTGCGTCCCGAGACGGGCCGCAGCGAGGCCGCCGAGCTGCCCCACGCGCGCCGCCGCTCCAGGGGCCGGCGCTCGGGCTCCTCGGCCGTGGGGCACAGGGGAGGCCCGGCGCAGCGCTACGGATACAGCGCGCCCGAGCGCGGCGGCCATGGCTCCACTATCCCCGACGACCGCCTGCCGCGTCGCCGTCCCCGGCAGCAGCGTCCGCTCGGCTGGTCCCAGCAGAACGTGCCCCAGCTGCGCGAGACGTCGGCGAGCAACGGCGGCTGGAAGTTCCGGTCTCTCTCGCCCGCGCATGGGCGCGGCGTCCCTCCTGTGGTGTTCCTTGCGGCGGGGGTCGTGCTCGCGGTCGCGCTGCTTGTCATCGTGGTCCGCGGCGTGTCCGGATGCGTTGCCTCCCACGCGGCCCCCGCTGCTGAGGAGCCCGCGGCGAGCGAGGCGGCGGCTGCGACCGAGGCCGTGGCGACAACCCAGGCCGCCGCAACTGATGACGCGAGCCTGCCGGCCCACACGGTCCTTGACGAGGGGCGCAGGACGGCAAGCGGCGATGGCCGCATGAGCTTCTCGGCGGTGGGTGACAACCTCATGAACGAGAACCTTCTCGAGCTCGCTGATGGCTGGGGTGGCTCTGCTGGCGACGGCGCCTATGACTTCTCGCCCTTCTACAGCGAGGTGGCGCCCGTCATCCAGGGGTCCTATGACGTTTCGCTCATCAACCAGGAGACGACGCTCGGCGGCAACGACGAGTTCGACTACGTGGGATATCCCAGCTACAACACGCCCGACTCGCTTGCGGACGCCGTGGCCTCGGCCGGCTGGCGCATCGTGAACACGAACACGAACCACACCTACGACACCTGGACGAAGTCTATCGAGCACTCCCAGGGCGTGTGGGCCGCAAAGACGGGCCTCGTCACGATCGGCTCGTACGACTCGGACGCCGATCGCCAGACGGTGCGGCTCGTGGAGTGCAACGGCATCAGGCTCGCGGCGCTCTCGTACTGCTACGGCCAGAACGGCTACGAGCAGGATGACCTGCCCAACGACTACTTTGCCGTGCCCTATGACGAGGCCAAGATGCGCGAGGACGTGGCGCGCGCCCGCGAGGTGGCCGACGTCGTGCTCGTCTACATGCACTGGGGCGACGAGTACACGAACGAGCCGAGCGACGATCAGAAGGCGATCGCGAAGGTGTGCGCCGACATCGGCGTGGACGTGGTGGTGGGCAGCCATGCGCACGTGATCCAGCCGGTGGAGTGGGTGGAGCGCGAGGGCGGCGGCAAGATGCTGTGCGCGTATGGCCTGGGAGATTTTGTGTCCGGCTACCGCAACAGCCCCAACTGCATCCTGAGCGGCATGCTGAGCTGCGACTTCGTGCGCGTGGGCGATGACGCTGCCGGCGGTGACAACGTGGGGCCGGGCGGCATCGCCGTGGAGAACGTCACGTGGCACCCGCTCGTGGAGCACATGGTGGGCGACACCGACGTCGTGCGCTTCGTGAAGGGCTATTCGACCGCCGATGCCGAGGCAAACGAGCTGCTCTCGACCGTGGGCGATCCCACGACCTGGCCGCTCGAGAAGACCCGCGAGGTCATCGGCGACGTCGCGACCATTGACGCCTAGATCTCCCGGCGATATTTGGGGGCGAGGCCAAGCTGTCACCGTTTTCGGCAAGCTCCGCCCGATGGAGTCGGGAGACTCATTTGACCGCGCCATGCACGTGGCTGTAGACAAAGCGCCCGCCTCGCGTGGGCGAGACGGGCGTCCGGGGTGCTATGTGGCGGGGTCTAGGCGTCGCGCTTCTGGCACATGAGCAGGTGATCGGCGACCATGACGGTCTCGCCCTTCTGGTTGAGCACCTCGAGGTGCTCGGTCACGATGCCCATGTTGGCGCGCTTCTTGTGGTCCTTCTTGTCGGAGATGGTCACGACGGTGTGGATCGTGTCGCCGATGAAGACGGGCTTGATGAAGCGCAGGTGGTCGTAGCCGTACGAGAACGCAACCGGGTTGATGAACGACGCCGTGAGGCCAACGCCCACGCTGAACGTGAGCGTGCCGTGTGCGATGCGCTGGCCAAACTCGGTGTTCTTGCAGAACTCGGCGTCGATGTGGTGGGGGAAGAAGTCACCCGTCTGGCCGGCGTGGATCACGATGTCGGCCTCGGTGATGGTCTTGGCGCCCGTCGTGCGGCTGTCGCCGAGCTGGTAGTCCTCGAAGTAGCAGGCCTTCTCGTCCATGGTGTTTCCTTTCGTCCTGGGTGCCGCGGCACCCGGCTTCCTAATCGTGCGTCGTCGCTAGGCGACGTACTTGTCGTTGTCCTGTCCTACGGTTGGCGCGGCTGGACCGCCCTGGGGGCGCTTTCCGTCGATGATGATGGGGCAGCAGGTGGTCTCGAGCGTCGTGCCGTTGGGACGGCTGACCCGCTGTGTCATGCCGAGGTCTTCGAAGGCCTCCGTCGACATGAGCTTGTCCCAGGTGTAAACGTCGGCGCACCACACGTCTGCCGGCTCGAGGATGGAGAGCCAGTGGCCCGTGGTCTGGGTGGCGAGGTGGTCGGCCACGATGGCCTTGATCTCGTCGCGCTTCGTGTGCCACGTCTCGGCGTCGTCGTAGGCGAGAAGTGCGTTGCAGCCGATAAGCTCCCCGAGTTTCGGCACGGGGATCATCGCGAGCGCCAGGTAGCCGTCTGCCGTGCCGTAGATTCCGTACGGCGCGTCGATGAAGGCGTTGGCGTTGTTGATTGCGCTGCGCTGCGGGGCCTTGTGACCGTCGTTGAGGTAGGTCGTGAACACCTCGAATTGCGCGTCGAGAAGCGAGCGCATGAGGTCAACCTCCACATGGGCGCCCTCACCCGTGCGCTTGGCCCTGAGCACCCCCGCAAGGATGCCCTGGGCGAGATGCTGGCCTGCGAACAGGTCACCGATGGAAAGCCCCATGGGCGTGGGCGGTTGGTCGGCGTTGCCGTTGAGGTAGCAGATGCCGGAGAGCGCCTGTGCGAGAAGGTCCTGACCAGGCCTCTTGACCCAGGGGCCCTTCGTGCCATAGCCCGTGATTTGCCCGTAGACGATTGCGGGATTGAGCTTGCGGGCGGCCTCGTAGTCCACGCCCAGGCGCTCCGCGACGCCCGGCCTGTAATTCGTGACCATCACGTCTGCCTCGCGAACGAGGCGCTCGAGCGTCGGACGACTTGCGGGGTCCTTGAGATCGAGCGCCACGCTCTGCTTGTTGCGGTTGATGGCGTGGAACAGCGAGCTGTCGCCATCGATGACGCAATTGGAGATGTAGAGCGTGCGACAGATGTCACCCGTGCCCGGGCGCTCGACCTTGATGACGCGGGCGCCAAGGTCGGCAAGTCTGAGCGTCGCGGACGGCGCGGAGAGGAACTGGCTCAGGTCGAGCACGGTGATTCCCTCGAGTGGCCTCATGGCTACTCACCCTCTTCCTGGTCCAGGTGGAACTCTTCGATGATTCTCCGCGTGTCCTCTCCAAGGCGCGGGGCGCTCTTCGAGGGGCCAAAGTCCTCGCCGGCAAACGTGATGGGGCAGCGCGTGGTGAAGACGTGCTCCCCCTCGACGCGGCTGACGTCCTGGATGAAGTCGAGGGCCTTGAACGCGTCGGAGGCCATGAGCTTCTCCCAGGTGTAGACATCCGAGCACCAATAGTCGTGTGCCTGGAGCGCCTCGAGCCAGTGGGCGGTCGTCTCGTGGACGAGCGTGCGCTGGATGGCACGCTTGATCTCGTCGCGGCGTGTGAACCACTCCTGCTGGTCCGTGTAGGCCTCAACCTCTGCCGACCCGATGATCTTGCCCAGCTCGGGGACGGATCCCATGGCGAGCGCGATGTAGCCATCGGACGTCTCGTAAATGCCGTAGGGGGCGGCCAGGTAGGCATGCGCGTTGTTGAACTCGCTGCGCCGGGGTGCCTTGTGCCCGTCGTTCAGGTAAGTCGTGATGACCTCGAACTGCAGGTCGAGAACGGATGCGAGCAGGCTTACCTCGACATGGCCGCCCTCGCCGGTGGACTCGCGCCGAATGAGGCACGAGAGAATGCCCTCCGCGGCGTGGACGCCGGTGTAGGAGTCTGCGAGCGACAGCGCAAACGGCATGGGGGGCTGGTCGGCGTTGCCGTTGAGCCAGGCGAGCCCGGAGAGGGACTGCACGAGAAGGTCCTGCCCCGGCTTTCTGGCCCAGGGGCTCGTGGCGCCATATCCCGAGATGCTCGCATAGACGAGGCGCGGGTTGAGCTCGTGCGCTTCCTCGTAGCTCAGGCCCATCTTGGCCATGACGCCCGGACGAAAGCTCTCGATGAGCACGTCTGCCTGGGCGATGAGGCGCTTGGCCATCGCAAGGCCCTCGGGACTCTTCGTGTTGAGCTCGATGCTCTCCTTGTTACGGTTGATCGTGTGAAAGTTCAGGCCGTCGCCGTCTGCGATGCAGCCCTCGAGCACAAGGTGGCGCGAGCCGTCTCCCGTGCCGGGCCGCTCGATCTTGATGACGCGGGCGCCAAGGTCGGCAAGGCGCAGAGCCGCAGAGGGCCCTGCGAGGTACTGGCAGAAATCGAGGACGAGAATTCCCTCAAGTGGCTTCATCTGGATCACCTAGGCCTTCGCGTGCGAGGTCACGAAGATCTCGTCGAGCTTGTCGAGCGCCTGCGTGGCCGTGAGCTCGCCCTGAACGAACTCGTGCAGCACGGGGCCGGCGTTGTCCTGGAAGTAGAGGTAGCCGCTATAGCGCGGGCGCAGGTAGGCGGCGTCGAGCGAATCGAGTGTGTCCCTGAAGAAATCAAGCGTCGTGCGGTTGCACTCATCGTCGAGCCAGGCGGCGCGGTGCCCCGGCTGGCCACCGTTGTCCGTGTAGAGCGTCGACTGCACCTCGGGGGAGAGCGCGTAGTGCACGAAGTCGATGGCCTCTTCCACGTGCTTCGTCCCCGATGAGACGGCGAGGCCCGTTCCGCCGAGGACACCTTGCAGGATGCCGCCGTGGTAGAGGGGAACGTTCGTCGCCTTCAGGCGATGGGCCGCATAGCCTCGACGTGAGTAGTTGACGTAGCCATAGACCCAGGGGCAGTAGGCGGCGGTGTCGCTTTTGGCGAGCTCCTCGTGCACGTCAATCGTGTTGAGCGAGAAGACCTTGGCCGGGCAGAGGCTGGCGAGCTCGCGCATGTCCGCGAGCACGGCCAGGCCATGCTCGCGGTCCACGACGTGCTCCTCGTTGGCCGGGTCGAACAGGCCGGCGTCTGCGGTGGCGCACATGCCGTAGAAGTCCATGAGCAGGTAGGTGGGCGTGGCGGCGTAGATGACCTTGCCTTGCTTGGCGAGCTCGAGGACCTCATCGAACGTCTTGGGCAGATCCTCGGTGCCGATCTTGTCCGGGCGCGAGAGGGCGACGGGCGAGGCCGCATCGATGGGAAGCGCGCTCTGGAAGCCGTCGAAGTTATAGCTCTCGAACGACTTTCCCACTGAGTTCTCGCGCTGATTTGCGAGGAACTCGGCCGGCAGGTACTCGTTGAGCGGAAGCAGCACGTTGTGCTTGGCCGCAAAGCCCGCCCAGGGGTGGTCGATGACGAGGAAGTCATAGGTGCCGGCGAGCTCCTGGATGGGCTTGCTCTCAAATTCGGAGAGTGAGCGCTTCTCCCAGACGACGTCCGTCTCGGGGTGCAGCTCTGCGTAGCGCTGCGTGACCCCGACGATCGAGGTGAAGCCTCGGCTGTGGTTCCAGGTGATGCCTCTCAGCGTGGTAGCCATATACATGCTCCTTATGGCGGTTCGTCTCTCGGGCGGCCCATGTGCGCATGGGCCGTGCTTGAGTGTCTGTTGGGTGGCTTAAAGTCTAATTGGTAGTACCACGCATGTCTAGTTCGGCATTATAAACACTAGATTGGTAGTACCAAATATCACGTTCATCGCTAGATATCGACCGTTCAGCCGTCTATTCAGCCTGAAATACAACGTTTTTGTTGCCAAGTCTAACTTTCGTGACAATGATTGGTGCTACCAGAAGCGAACACGGCATCCGCGGGCCACGTCGCTTCAGTGATTCCGCAGCATCACATCAGACACAAGACAAGGAGCCAAGAGATGGCAGCAGCATTTGGAGTGCTCTTGCTCGCGACCCTGTTCCAGGGCAGCTTTGGCATTTGCTTCAAAAAGTACCAACCGTTCTCCTGGGAGGCCTTCTGGGCGCTCTTCTCGATCATCGGCGTTCTTCTCATGCCCCACATCTGGGCGTTCATCGGCATCGGTGGGGACTACTTCTCCTACCTTGCCCAGACCCCGGCGCCCATGCTCATCGGCGGCGCGCTGGCTGGCTTCTTCTGGGGCATCAGCTCCATCTGGTACAGCCGAGCCATTGACTACATCGGCGTCTCTCTCGTGACCGGCATCAACCTTGGCCTGTCGAACCTTCTCGGTAGCCTCGTTCCCATGGCCATCCTGGGCACCTGGCCTTCCCCGAGCGTTCTCGCCCTCATCCTCGTGGGCCAGGCCGTGCTTCTCGTGGGTGTCGTCATCCTGTCCAAGGCTGGCTTCATGAAGCGCGCCGAGCAGGGCGAGGAGGAGCAGTCCGGTGAGGGCGGCGGCAAGAAGTCGCTGTTCATGGTTGGCTTCATCATGGCGCTCGCCTCTGGTGCCGGCTCCGCTGCCATCAACATCGGCGCCACGGCCTCCGGCACGCCCGTCAACATCGCGGTTGCCGCCGGCGTCGCTCCCATGTACGCCTCGCTTCTCCAGTGGACCGTCGTGTTCGCGGGCGGCTTCGTGGCCAACTTCTTCTACGCGCTCTACAAGCTTATCAAGAACCACACGTTCTCCGACTACACCAAGCCCGGCTGCGCCAAGGCCTATGGAAAGGTCCTGCTGACCTCCTTCGTGTGGTTTGCGGCACTCGGCGTCTACGGCTTTGCCACCTCCATGCTCGGTGACCTTGGCCCGGCGGTTGGCTGGGTCATGTTCAACGGCCTCGCCCTCATCGTCGCCAACGCCTGGGGCTTCAAGGACGGCGAGTGGAAGGGCTTCGTCAAGCCGCGCAATGTCGCCCTCATCGGCAACCTCGTGATCATCATCGCGCTGGTCATCCTCGGCGTCACGAACGTGATGTAGCCCGTTCCCCGTGCGGGCCGCACCCCTCGGCCCGCACGAGCGCCGCCTAGCGGCGTTAAGGTCATACCTTTCTTCTCGCACAACGTACGTCATGCAGCAAGTTCCTACCGGATACCGGGGCGACGCCTCGCCCATAACTCAAAGGAGCAACACCATGGCAGTCGACAACGTTTCTTCTATCGATGAGCTCACCTATTGTCCCGAGATGCCCGAGAAGCCGCGCAACATCGTGAGCATTGGCACGGGCGGCATCGTCCAGGGCTCCCACTACCCGGCCTACAAGCTCGCGGGCTTCCCCGTGAAGGCCTGCTACGATCTCAACCATGACACGGCCGTCAAGGTTGCCGAGGAGTGGGGCGTCCCGCACGTGGCCGAGACGGTCGCCGAGCTCGTTGAGTACGGCAAACAGTACGACGCCGTGTTCGACATTGCCGTTCCCGCCAACGCCATTCCCGAGATCCTCGTCCAGCTGCCGGACAACGCCGGCGTGCTCATCCAGAAGCCCATGGGCGAGAGCATCGAGCAGGCCCGCAAGATCCTCTCGATCTGCCACGAGAAGAACCTCACGGCGGGCATTAACTTCCAGCTGCGCCAGGCCCCGTACATGATTGCCGTCCGCGACCTCATCAAGCGTGGCGTAATCGGCGAGGTCGTTGACATCGACCACCGCCTCGTGGGCGAGCAGCCCTGGAACCTGTGGCCCTTCCTGTTCCCGAAGGACCGCGTGGAGATCAACTACCACTCCATCCACTACATCGATAACATCCGCAGCCTCGTCGGCGATCCCAAGGCCGTCTATTGCAAGACGATGCAGCACCCCAAGATGCGCGAGCTCGCCCAGACCCGTACCTCGATCATCATGGACTACGGCGATGACCTGCGCGTGAACCTGCACATCAACTTCAACCACAACTACGCCAAGAAGTACCAGGAGTCCATCCTCAAGATCGAGGGCCTCAAGGGCGCCATTCGCGTCAAGCTCGGCCTCATGTACGACTATCCCGAGGGCGAGCCCGACCGCGTTGAGTACATCACGTTCGACGAGGGCGAGTGGAAGGAGCTTCCGGTCCGCGGCAGCTGGTTCAACGAGGCATTCATCGGCACCATGGGCGGTCTGATGAAGAAGATCGACGACCCGAACTACGAGTACATGAACTCCGTCGAGGATGCCTTCCACACCATGTGCGTCGTCGAGGCCTGCTACAAGAGCAGCGCCGAGGGCGGCACCCCCGTTGACTACTCCGAGAAGTAGTCGCCAAAGCAGTCCCACCCTCGGGATGGGGCGGCGCGACTTTGGGGGCCGCGCCGCCCATGCAAGCCCGAGTCCCATCTACCCGCAAGCAAGTGCCAGCGAAGGAGCCCCATCGTCATGATGAACATCATCGACACCCACGTGCACGTCTGGGATTTGGACAACTACCGCCTGCCGTGGCTTGACGGCGAGGGCCCCACGCTCAAGCGCACCTGGTCGGTTTCCGACTACGCCGCCTGCCAGGACGAGTCGCACGGCTACCACGTCGAGCAGGCCGTCTACATCGAGGTCGACATGGCCCACGACGAGCGCGAGCGTGAGAACGAGCTCGCCTGCAAGATGGTTTCCGACCCGTCGTGCATCTATGGCGCCGCCTGCATCTCGGGAGACCTCGATGAGCCCGGCTTTGACGAGTACATCGAGAGGTGGGCCGCTCACCCCCAGGTCCGCGGCCTGCGCCAGGTGCTCCACGTGCCCTCCGCGGCGCCCGGCACCTGCCTGAAGCCCGAATTCCTCGCCAACGTCCGCAAGCTTGGCGAGCTGGGCCTCGTGTTCGAGGGATGCGTTCGTTGCCCGGAGCTTGGCGACCTCGTCACCGTGGCCAAGGAGTGCCCTGACACCACGATCGTGCTCAACCACATGGGCATCGTTGACGCCGACATCATGGGCGCCGAGAACCCTACGGCAGACGAGCGTGCCTACCAGGATGCGTGGAAGCGCAACATGGCGCAGATCGGGAAGCTGCCCAACGTCGTGTGTAAGGTCTCGGGCCTCAACCCCATGAAGCCATGGAGCACGGAGAGCTTGTCTCGCGCCGTCGATGTTGCACTTGACGCCTTCGATGCCGACAAGGTCATGTTCGCAAGCAACTTCCCGGTGCTGCACGTGGCCATGTCACTCGACGAGTGGATCTGCCAGATGCTCAAGATGACCGAGTCCCTCGACGGACCCGCCCGCGAGGCCCTGTTTGCGGAGAACGCGCGTCGGGTCTACGGGCTCAAGTAGAGAAGAAGCCAGATCGTGCCACGGCCGAGGTCGTGGACGCAGAAGAAGGAGAGTCACTATGTCCAAGGTCATGCGTTTTGGTTCCGTTTCCCGCACCGACGGCGAGGAGGGCTACAAGAAGTACGCCACCTACCACGCGAACCCCTTTGAGGGCGTCAACGAGATGATCAAGGCCTGCAACCTGCAGAACTACTCGATCTACTACTACGACGGCCTGCTGTTCTCGTACTACGAGTACGTCGGTGACGACTACGAGGCCGACATGGCCAAGATGGCCGCCGATCCCAAGACCCAGGAGTGGTGGGCCGCGGTCGTTCCCTGCATGAAGCCGCTGACCGACGACGGCCCCTGGGTTGACATGAAGGAGGTCTACCACCTGGACTAGCATCGCTGCCAGGTGAGATCTACAGACGGAAGGGCGGGCGCCACTCCCCGGCGCCCGGTCTGGTCGGGGCGTCCGCACGGGCGCCCCGTTTTCAAGGAGGTAGGGATGGAAGGGCTGTACGTTGCGTCGATGGTCCCCCTCGATGAGGACGGGAAGATCAACGACGCCGTTGCGCGCGAAATGATTGAGACGAATCTCGCGGAAGGTGCCGCCGGCTTTTTTGTCGCGGGTTCCTCGGGCGAATGCTTCTTGCTCACGCCGGAGGAGCACTTGCACCTGTTCGAGCTGTTTGCCGAGTACAAGGACCGCTGCACGCTGTTCGCCCACGTGGGTTCATGTGGTACGGACGAGAGCGTGCGGTATGCCAAGGCTGCGGCCGACATGGGCTACGAGCGCATCGCCGCCACGCCGCCGATCTACTTCGGATACTCTTCGGCTGCCGTTGCCGGCTACTACGATGACATCGCGAGCGCGGTGGGTCACGGCGTCTACTACTACAACATCCCGATGAACACCAAGCGCACGCTCAACCTCTACGATGCGGATACCCGCGCGATGTTCGCATCGGGCTCCATTGCCGGCGTGAAGCATACGAATCTCGATCTGTACGAGATGGAGCGCCTGAGGGCCATCAACCCCGAGCTCAAGTGCTTTGGCGGCTTCGAGAATGAGATGGTGGCCTTCCTGGCCATGGGTTGCGACGGCTTCATCGGCTCCACGTTCAACTTCATGCTGCCGCACTATCTCAAGATCTACGAGGCGTTCAACGCTGGCCGCATCGAGGAGGCCCGCGAGCTGCAGGTCAAGGCCAACAACATCATGGAGGCCATCATGGGGGAGGGGCTGTTCCCCTCGATCAAGCACATCCTTTCGGCCCGCGGTGCTGCCGTGGGCGAGATGCGCAGACCCTTCCAGCCGCTATCGCCCAAGGCTGCGGCCCACGTTGACTCGGTCGTTGCCGAGAACCTCGTGAGGTAGGCTCGCCATCGACAACCGATTGCGCGTGAACGGGGTCGGCCTCCGCTGTGTGCGGGGTCGGCCCCGAGCGCTGCAAATCGGTCACTATCGGGGCATTTGGAAGCCTTATAGTGACCGATTTGCAGCTTTCGCGTATGCGGTGACCGCGCTACTCGGTCGTGAGCTGGCTGATGGAGTTGGCAAAGAAGCCGTCGACGTTCGAGACGACGCGAGAGCGGTCGTCTTGGGCAAACGACTTCAGCACCTTTACGCGCCAGAGCACCGCGCTCTCCTTTGATGCCGGGGTAGAGAGGATCTGCAATGCGCTTTCGTGACGCAGGACGATCATCGTCTGCATGAGCTTGTCATAGATGCCGTTGCCGCAGTGGGCGCCCACGTAGGTGTCGATCTCATCGATGAGGGAACTGAAGCGCTCGGCCGAGACTTTGTTCGTGTCGAGCGAGAAGAGCAGTTCGGCGTAGTCCTGGAGGGTGTCGACGACCTCGTCTGTGCGACGGTCGAAGCACGAGAGGTAAACGGTGCCCTCGATGAGCTTGCGGGCGTCATAGAGGTTCTCGTAGTCAGAGATTTCGCGGTGGTAGCTCCATAGGATGGTCTCCTTGGGGATCTGCGCGCTCTGCTCGGAGACGAAAGAGCCTCCTCCCGGGCGGATGTCGAGGAGCCCGATGAGGGACAGCGCGCGCAGGGCCTCGCGGATGCGGCTGCGGGTGACGCCGAACATCTCGGCTAGGGAGCGCTCGTCTGGGAGACGCTCGCCGGGCTTGAGCTCACCAGAGGTGATCTGCTCGGCAAGCTGGTTCATGATCTGTTCGGTAAGGGTTTCTTTTTTGACGGGCTTGACTTCCATAGCGACTCCAGTGACGCATCTGGGTGGCTCGCACCTATGATAGTAAGTGGTAATACCAGTTTATCCCATGTTTTCTCAGCGTATGCGTGCGATGAGGGCTTTTTCGTACGGTGCGTTCGGTTTTGTCCAGAGGTGACATTTGGGGGCGGGGCCAAGCTGCCACCGCTTTCGGCAAGCTCCGCCCGCCCCATCGTGCTAGCGTAACGTGCGTCAAAGCCGCCGCCGCAGGGGAGGACCCATGCAAGAGCTCAGCCAGCGCACGTCGCAGTTCACGGACTCCGTGATCCGCCGCATGACGCGCGTGTCCATGAAGTATGACGCCATCAACCTGTCCCAGGGCTTCCCGGACTTCGACCCGCCCGCAGAGATCACCGACCGCCTCGCCGAGGTGGCCCACACCGGCCCGCATCAGTACGCCATCACCTGGGGTGCCCCCAACTTCCGCGCCGCGCTTGCCGCCAAGCAGGGCCCGCGCATGGGTCTCGACATTGACCCGGAGACCCAGATCGTGGTCACGTGTGGCTCCACCGAGGCCATGATGTGCTCGGTCATGACCGTCACGAACCCGGGCGACCGCATCGTCATCTTCAGCCCGTTCTACGAGAACTACGGGGCCGACACGATCCTGTGCGGCGCCGAGCCCACCTACGTGGAGCTCCACGCCCCCACGTTCACCTTTGACGAGGCCGAGCTCGAGGCTGCGTGCGCCATCCCTGGCACCAAGGCGCTCATCCTGTGCAACCCGTCCAACCCCTGCGGCCACGTCTTCAGCCGCGCCGAGCTCGAGACGATCGCCAAGATGGCCGAGAAGTACGACCTGTGGGCCATCACGGACGAGGTCTACGAGCACATCGTCTACGCGCCCCACGAGCACGTCTACTTCGCGAGCCTGCCCGGCATGGAGCAGCGCACGCTGTCCTGCAGCTCCCTGTCCAAGACCTACTCCATGACCGGCTGGCGCCTGGGCTACGTCATTGCGCCGGCAGACGTCATCGACCGTGCGCGAAAGGTTCACGACTTCCTCACCGTGGGTGCCGCCGCGCCGCTCATGGAGGCTGCCGTGGCCGGCCTCACGCTGCCGCAGTCCTACTACGACGAGCTCACGGCGCTCTACACCCACAAGCGGGACCTCTTCTGCAACGGCCTGCGCGACCTGGGCTTTGACTTCATCGAGCCGCAGGGAGCCTACTACGTCATGGCCGACGTCTCTGGCCTGGGCTATGAGGACGACTACGACTGCGCCGTCGACCTGTGCCGAAAGGTGGGCGTGGGCACGGTGCCCGGCAGCTGCTTCTTCAACGCGCCCGAGAACCGCTTCGTGCGTTTCCACTTCGCCAAGTCCGACGAGGTGCTCAAGGCGGCCCTCGACCGTCTCGACGGCTGGCGCGAGAAGATGGCGCGATAGAAAACCGCCGGTTACGCATCGTTAACAAAAAAGTTCTTGCGCGCGGCCGCATCGGGCGCGTATAGTCGCACCCAACAAGCGCACGAGGCGCTTATCGACCCAAGAGAGGAGTGCACCATGTTCCAGTCCATGAACAACAACTGGTGGTGGCGCAACTCGAACTCTCTCGGTCGATGGTGAGTCTTGTCGCGCCTTATATCTCGCGAATGAAAGGGCTCCCGGTTCGACCGGGGGCCCTTTTTTCGTATCGCGGCAACGTTCGCGAAGCCCCAATCCACATTGCCAGCAGCCCCGACGACCAACTGGGAACAACAGAAAGGTTCACCGCCATGTCCGAGAACACCCAGCAGGCCCGCACCGTCACCACCAACAACCGCGGCAAGCTCGACCTCCAGGCGCTCGTGCTGCTCGCCATCCTGCTCGCGGCCGGCTTCATTCTCAACTTTACCGTGGGCAAGGCCATCTCATCCATCTCCGGCGGCATGATCAGTCCGGAGTTCATCATCTCGGCCTTCTGCCTCACGATCCTCGTCGTGCGTCCCAACATCGGCCAGGCCCTCGTCATCGGCCTCATCTCCGCGGCCGTCATCCAGCTCACGACCACCTCGCCCTTCATTGACTTCGCGGCCGAGGGCGTCGCCGCCATGCTCATGGCCGGCATCGTGGGCGTGGCCTCCAAGAAGGGTTCCGTGAGCGTTCCCGTCACCGCCGTGGCCACCTTCGTCACCACCGCAGTCTCCGGCCTCATCTTCATGGTCATCAAGATCGCGATGGTTGGCGCCGCCGAGCAGCTCGCCGCCGCCATGACGCCGGTCGTGCTCCTCACGGCCGTGTTCAACGCCATTCTCGTCGCCGCGCTCTATGTCCCCATCAAGAAGGCCCTCGGCAACTAACTTGGATACCATGGGACGCGCCGGCTACGAGAAGGGTCGGCGCGTCTTGCGTGCGCGGCGGGCCTGGCGCCTTCGCCTCGCATGCAGCAACCAACAGCAAGAAAGGCTCTCATGAGCACATCCAACCCAATCATCGAGCTTAGGGACGTCTCGTTCTCCTATGACGAGGGGAGCGAGAAGGCCCTCGACGCCGTCTCGCTCTCCGTGCGCGAGGGAGACTTCGTGGGCGTCATCGGCCCGTCGGGCGCCGGCAAGTCGACGCTCGCCGCCATGATGAGCGGTGCCATCCCGCACCACTATGCGGGTAAGCTCTACGGCGCCACGCTCGTTGATGGCCACGACACCTGCGACGTCACGCTCACGGACATCTCGCGCATCGTCGGTAGCGTGCTGCAGGACATCGACACCCAGATGGTCGCCTCCGTCGTCGAGGACGAGATGCTCTTTGGCCTCGAGAACTTCGGCGTGCCGCGTGACAAGATCGAGGAGCGCCTCGCTGGTGCGCTTGACGCCGTGGGAATCGCGGGCCTGCGCAACCGCGAAATCGCCACGCTCTCCGGCGGCCAGAAGCAGAAGGTCGCCATCGCCGCAATCCTGGCGCTCGAGCCGCGCGTCCTCGTGCTTGACGAGCCCACGGCGGCCCTCGACCCCGCGAGCTCGCGCCACGTGTTCGACACCCTGCACGAGGTCAACGAGCGCATGGGCATCACCGTCGTGGTCATCGAGCAGAAGGTGGCGCTGCTGTCAGAGTACTGCGGCCGCATCGTGGTCCTCGACCATGGCCGTGTGGCGTTCGAAGGCACGCCGCACGAGGTCTTCTCGCACGGCGAGGAACTGCGCGAGATGGGCGTCGACAGCCCCCGCGTGGCGCGCGTCTCCAACAGCCTCGCCCGCCACGGCGTCATTGAGCGGGGGCTTCCGTGCCTGAACGTTCCCGAAGCCACGGCCCTCATCGCCGGCCTCGTGGGCACGGGCCATGCGGCCGAGGGTGAGGCTCGCGTTCCGGCGGCCTCGCCCCACGCGCCCACCCCGCGCCCGCATGCTGAGGGAGCCGAGCCCGTCGTCGAGCTGTCTGGCGTCAACTTCTCCTATCCCGGCGGTGGCGCCTCCGTGCACAACCTCGAGATGCGCGTCTACCCCGGTGAGCTCGTGGGCGTCGTGGGTCAGAACGGAGCCGGCAAGACCACGCTCACCAAGCTGCTGAACGGCCTGCTCAAGCCGGCCTCAGGCGAGGTGCGCATCGCCGGCCTCAGCACGTCAGAGGTTCCCACGAGCGCCATCGCCGCCCACTGCGCCACGCTGTTCCAGAACCCGGACCACCAGATCTGCAAGGACACGGTCCTCGAGGAGGTCGCGTTCGGTCTCGAGCTTCAGGGCGTGGAGCCCGGCCGGGCCCGCGAGCGTGCCGAGGGGGTCGCCAAGCGCTTTGGCCTGCCGCTCGACGAGGCGCCGTTCTCGCTCTCGCGCGGCCAGCGCCAGATGGTGGCGCTGGCGAGCGTCGTCGTGTGCGAGCCCGAGGTCGTGCTGCTCGACGAGCCCACGAGCGGCCTGGACTACCGCGAGTGCATGACGGTCATGGAGACGGTGCGCGAGATGGCCGAACACGGCTGCGCAGTCATCATGGTCTGCCATGACATGGAGGTCGTGAGCGACTTCGCCGAGCGCCTTGTGGTCATGGCGAACGGCGAGATACTCGCGCGCGGCGTCGCGGCAGAGATCTTCTCGGACGCCGACCTCATGGAGCGCGCCTACGTGGCGCCACCCCAGATGGTGCAGCTTGCCTCCGAGCTCGCCCGCGAGGTCTCCCCGGCATTTGCCGGCATGAGCGAGGTCTCTGACATCGTCGACACCGCCGAGGGGATGATCGTCCGTGGTTAACGTCATCGACTACGTGCCGGGCAACACGGTACTGCACCGGCTGAACCCGGTTGCCAAGCTCGCCCTTGCCGCCGGCATCATCGTGGCGACCTTCCTGGCCGACACGTTTCCCATGCTCGTGGGCCTTCTCGCGCTCACGCTTGCGCTGGGCGCCTACGCCGGCGTGCTGAGGAACCTGCTGTCGCTGCTCAAGCTGCTCGTGCCGCTTGCGGTGGTCATGCTCGTGCTGCAGACGGTGTTCATGCGTGGGGGAGACGTGCTCCTCGCCTGGGTCACCACCGAGGGCCTCGTCACGGGCGGCAAGGCGTGCCTGCGCCTGCTCGGCGTGGCGCTGCCGCTCATCCTCATGCTCACCGTGACGAAGCTCAACGATCTCTCGAACGCCTGCGTCGAGGTACTTCACGTGCCGTACCGCTATGCGTTCACGTTTACGACGGCGCTGCGCTTCGTGCCCGTGTTCAGTCAGGAGATGAACGCGATCATGGAGGCGCAGACGGCCCGCGGCGTGGAGTATGACACGAGAAACCCCCTCAAGAAGATTCGCCTCATGCTGCCGCTGTGCGTGCCCCTGCTCGTGAGCTCGGTGGGCAAGACCGACGCCACGGCGCTTGCCGCCGAGCAGCGCGGCTTCTACCTGCGCACGAGACAGAGCAGCTACAAGCGCTACCCGATCGTGGGCCTCGACGTGGCCGCGCTCGTCGTGGCCGTGGTGCTCATCGTCGCCGGCGCGCTGCTGTAGCCCCAAGAGTGTCAAAGACTTCTGGCACCTCATGCGGGCGTGGGCGCCGCTCGTGGAGCTTTCTTGGCGGGCGGCTGGCCGTTGTGGTTGGCCGTCCGCCTCGTCTATACTGAGTCCCCGAGCGCGTTCGATGGGTTCGGGTGACGCCACACCTCGAACCTGGTCAGGGCCGGGAGGCAGCAGCCATAAGGGGCCTCTGGCGGGCACCCGTTCCCATCGAGCGCGCTCTTTCGATGCCCCGTGGCAGCGCCGCGGGGCATACGTATATCTAGAGACAGAGACGCCGCAAGCCGCGCGCAGGCGCGGCCGAGAGGAACCCATGGGCTTCATCAACTTCATCGCCGAACTGCTGCACGATCCCCGCGCGGCCATCGCGAGCTGGATTGCCGCCGGCCCGCTCGTGGCCTACGGCTGCGTCTTCCTCATCATCTTCATCGAGACGGGCGTCGTGTTCTTCCCGTTCCTGCCGGGTGACTCGCTGCTGTTCGCCTCGGGCTTCTTTGCGCACAACGGCGGCTTCAACATCATGGCGCTGCTTGGTATCGCATGGGCTGCCGCCATCCTCGGTGACCAGTGCAACTTCATGATCGGCCACCTCTTTGGCAAGAAGATTATCGCCTCGGGCAAGGTCAAGGCCATGACGCCGGAGCGCATCGAGAAGAGCGAGAAGTTCCTCGAGAAGTGGGGCCACCTTGCCATCTTCCTCGGCCGCTTCTTCCCGTTCATTCGCACGTTCGTGCCGTTCATTGCCGGCATGGGTGGCATGCACTGGCGCAACTTCGTGATCTTCAACGTGCTTGGCGGCATCACCTGGTCCACGCTGTTCACGCTGCTCGGTTACTTCTTTGGCGGCATCCCGTTTGTGCAGGAGCACTTCGAGCTGCTCATCGTGGGTATCGTTGCCGTCTCGATCGTCCCCACGGTCGTGGGCCTGGTGAAGGCCAAGCTCGGCAAGAAGTAGGGCCAGGCGCTCGCGTGCGTGGCGTCCGTGGTCCTCTACGTTGCGTGGGCGCGACACTCTGACACGTCGTTCTCCAAGCAGCTTGCTAGGAGGGCATAGGGCGCTCGTGGCGTCGCGATGCGCGGGCGGCACGTCATTCTCGGCGGGCGCGTTCGCTTTGTAGACATACCACGATGCGGCGCCTTTTGCCAGCTAAACGATACCGTTCGCGGTGCGATGGGGGCTCTTTTGTCTCACGCGGGCAAGAATGATAGCGAAGCGCGCGTCCTCCTGAACGCTCGTCTCCCCTCCGGTCGTCGGGTAGTCAGTTTGGGCGCTTACATCGGTACGTCCATTTGTTCGTCAGAGATTCTTCCAACCCCCTGTTCTCTGGGAGGGCGCGCGCCACAGAGAAGATTCCGGGCCCCTCGCTAAGCGAGGACTGGCACCCTAAGGTGGCCTAGGCTCGGCTAAGCGCTCCGGCACGTCGCCGGGGCGCTTCTTTTGTGCGCGGGATAGGTGATCGGCGCGCGCCGCGAGCGTGCGCCGATCTGCACGGAAATCGAGGTTATCGGCCTCTGCGAAAGCCCCTGGAGACCGATAACCTCGAAAAACATGCACCTGGGCCCGCGCTCATCCCGATAACCTCAAAAACCGTGCAGCTCATCGAGGCCCAGGGTACCTGTCGTCTGCGCCAGCCCGCCTACAGCGAGAGCAGCGCCCGCCGCGCCGCGCCGAGGAAGCCCGCATCGTTGCCGAGCGATGCGGGGCGGATGGGTGTGTCCTTGCACGCGGAGACCGCCACCTCGCGATAGTGCGCAAGGCACGCCCGCCCGAACGTGTCCCAGCCGCCGCTCATGCCGCCGCCCACGACGAACGCGTCGGGGTCCACGGTAACAGCGACGGCCGCGAGTGCGCGCGCCAGGTAGTGGCCCAGGCGCTCGCATGCGCGCACTGCCTGCGTGTTGCCTCCGCGCGCGGCCTCGAACACGGCGAGCGCGTCCGTGGCGTGTGCAATCGCCACCGGCTCGGCGCCGTCCGCCTCGCACTCCTCGCGATACAGGCGGATGAGCCCGCGGGCGCTTGCGTACTGCTCAAGGCAGCCGCGGCAGCCGCAGTTGCAGGTCTCGGTCTCCTCGGGCTCAACGTTGAGGTGCCCAATCTCACCTGCCGCTCCGTGTGCGCCCGCGATGACGTTGCCGCCGATGACAACGCCCGCGCCCACGCCCGTGCCCAGCGTCACCATGACGGTGCCGCCGCGCGCGTTGCCCGAGCCGAGCCATGCCTCGCCGAGGGCCGCCGCGTTCGCGTCGTTCAGGACGGCGAGGCTGGCCTGTGGGTACGCCTCGCGGAGCGTCGTCGTGAGTCCGGCAAGGTCGAGCGTGATGTTGGGCGCCATCGTGAGCGTGCCGTCCTCCAGCACCACGCCGGGAACGTCCAGGCCGATGGCGTCGAGCTTGCCGGCGTCAATGCCGCCCTGCTCCGCCAGCGCGTGAACGCCCTCGCACACCTTGGCAAACGCCCCGTCGCTGTCGAGGGCGCCCGTGCTCACCTTCGACGTGGCAAGAACCTCGCCGCGCTCCGCCACGAGGCCCATCTTTATGCTCGTGCCGCCGATGTCGATGCCCACTGCCTTGGTTGTCTTCTTGTCCATGACCTCTCCTCTCGGGTTGTGATAAGAGCGTACGTCCCCGAGAGCGTCCGTTAAATGGCGGATCGGGTGAGCGACCCGCTCGTGCCGTCCGCCGCGCGCCAGCGAACCCGCCATGGCCTTGCGCGTCGGCGCTGCGGCGTCCTTCTCGCCTATACTGAGAGAACATGTCGCGACGCGCCGTCGCGCGCCCGCCAACCTTGCCGGAGGCCGCATGGAATCGCTGTATCGCAAGTATCGCCCGCAGACGTTTGAGCAGGTAGTTGGCCAGTCTCACGTTGTCTCGACGCTCGAGCGCGCCGTGACCGAGCACCGCCTGTCCCACGCCTACCTCTTCTGCGGCCCGCGC
This sequence comes from Parolsenella catena, assembly GCF_003966955.1. Lineage (GTDB taxonomy): Bacteria > Actinomycetota > Coriobacteriia > Coriobacteriales > Atopobiaceae > Parolsenella > Parolsenella catena. Next base: position 164,154 of record NZ_AP019367.1, read on the forward strand.
GGCACGGGCAAGACCACCATGGCCCGCATCCTGGCCAAGGCCCTCATGTGCGAGACCGGCGAGGGTCACCTGCCCGATGGCACCTGCGAGGAGTGCCAGCTCATTGCCGCCGGCGAGCACCCGGACGTCTACGAGCTGGACGCCGCGAGCCGCACGGGCGTCGACAACGTGCGCGAGGAGATCATCAACCGCGTGGACTACGCGCCGGTGCGCGGCCGCTACAAGGTCTACATCATCGACGAGGTCCACATGCTCACGCCGGCGGCGTTCAATGCGCTGCTCAAGACGCTCGAGGAGCCGCCCTCCCACGTCGTGTTCATCATGTGCACCACGGACCCGCAGAAGATCCTCGCCACGATTCTCTCGCGCGTCCAGCGCTTTGACTTTCACTCCATCGCGCCCGACGAGATGCGCGCCCACCTCGCCCACGTGTGCGACGAGGAGGGCTTCACCTATGACGGCGAGGCCCTTGACCTCGTAGTGCGCCACGCACGCGGCGGCATGCGAGACGCGCTGTCCTCGCTCGAGCAGCTCTCCGTGTTTGGCGCCGGCAACGTGAGCGTCGAGGCTGCGCGAGACCTGCTTGGCGAGTCGAGCGACTCCGCGCTCTCCGGCGTCTCCCTGGCACTTGCCCGCAGGGACGTGCCCGAGCTGTTCTCCAAGATCAGCGAGCTCGTCGATGGCGGTCGTGACCTGCTGCAGTTCACGCGCGAGCTGGCGTCTCGCGCGCGCGATGCCTATGTGGTGAGCGTCGCTGGCGCCAAGCCGGGCGTCGTGAGCGTACCGGAGGGCGAGCTTCCCCTGCTTGAGGAGGAGGCCGCTGCCTACGGAAGCCCAGACCGACTCGCGCGCGTGCTCACGGTGCTGGGGGACGCCGCGAGCGAGATGCGCACGGCCGTGAACCAGCGGCTCGTGCTGGAGATCGCGCTCACGCGCTGCGCGCGTCCGGAGAGCGACCTGACGCTCGAGTCGCTCGCGGAGCGCATCTCCGCGCTCGAGGCGAGGCTCGCGGGCGGCCCGGTACCGACTGCTGCGCCTGCTGCGGCTCCGGCTGGCACTGCGTCAGTCGCGAGCGCCGGCCCAACGCAGACGCCTGCGTCGTCCCCGGCAAAGCCGGCGGCGCCCAAGTTCGTGCCGCCCGCACTCAACCTGCGCCGCAAGCCCGCGGCAAGCGCGCCCGCCCCTGCGGTTCCGCCCGCCCCGAGTCCGAGAAGAGCCACGGCTCCTGCCCCTGCGCCGAGGGCCGCCGCGCCCGTGGCGTCAGTGCCGCCGGCTCCTGCGCCGGCTCCGCGCCCGGTGACGTCCGAACCTGCCTCCACCTCCAAGCCCGCCACGAGCCCCGCGCCCATGCAGAACGGGACGCTGCAGCGGACGTGGAAGGCGGTCGTGGACGGCCTGCTCAAGACGAGCGCTTCGTGCGGCTCGCTGCTGCTGAACGCCACGGCCACGGCCGACGACGGCTCAACGCTCACGGTGACCCTTCCCGGTGGCAGCTCGTTTACGCGCCGCATGCTCGAGCGCGCCGACGTCAAGGCCATCGTGGACGCAGCTGTGGCCTCCGCCTTCGGCGCTCCTCGCGCCATCGCGTATGCAAGTGATGGCGCCGCGCCCGCCCATGCTCCCGCCAAAGCCGCGTCTCCTGTGACCGTTCCCGCTCCCAAGCCCGTGCCAGCCGCCGCGACGCCGCAGCCGGCTCCCGCGCCCGCGCCGAGCCCCGCTGCCCCCGCGCCCGCGCCGGCGTCTACACCTACCCCCGCCGCGGCGCCCAAGCCGGCGCCCCACGGCCGTGCCGCCTCGCTCAAGCTCCCCGACGTCGCCAGGCCCGCGGCCGCCCCCGTCGAGCCGCCCGTGGAGGAGGACATCCCGCCCTACGACGACGCTGACGTCCCGCCCTACGACGATGCCGACGTTCCTCCCGTTGACGTTGCGTCACCTGCGCCGGCAAACGCCGCGTCCGGGCTCAAGCTCCCCGACGTTGCCGCGAGGACAAGCGACGCAGGTGAGGCCCCGGTCGCGTCCTCCGAGCCCGTCTCGGCGTCAAACGACGAGCTCGCCTCGATGTTCTCGGATGTGTTCGGCGCAACCAAGATGACCGTCGTGGACGAGAACAACAATCCCATCTAGCAGCGAGGCGCCCCGCCAGTTCGGGCGCCTCGCCTTTGGCGGCTCGTGGCTGCCTCGCCCGCGTCGGCGGCACGCATGCGTTCGAGCGCCGCTCGACCTGAGCGCGCCGCTGGCCAAACCGCTAGAGTCTTAACGAGAGCAAACCAGGCGCAACCCGCGCCGATTGAGAAGGAGCAACCATGCCCCAGATGAACATGCAGCAGATGATGAAGCAGGCGCGCAAGATGCAGGAGCAGCTCGCTGCCGCGCAGGACAAGCTCAAGGACGTCGAGGTCTCCGCCTCCACGGGCGGCGGCATGGTCAAGGTCGTCGCCACGGGCGAGATGCAGATCAAGTCCATCGAGATCAGCCCCGACGCCTGCGACCCCGAGGACGTCGAGATGCTCCAGGACATGGTCCTCGCCGCCGTCAACGACGCGCTCTCGAGCGCCCAGGAGGCGGCCAACACGCAGATGAGCGCCGCCGCGGGCCTTGGCAACATGAACATCCCGGGCCTGTTCTAGCCCATGCCCTACGACCAGCTTGGCGCCGGTGGCTCCCTTGGCGGAGCCCCGGCGCCTTCTCGCAACGACGGCCGCGCCCTACGCCGTCTGCTCGATGAGCTGGGCAGGCTTCCGGGCATTGGCCCCAAGAGCGCCCAGCGCATCGCCTACCACATCCTCGGCTCGGACGCCGAGGAGGCCCGCCGCCTTGCCCAGGCGATTCTCGACGTCAAGCAGCAGGTCCACTTCTGCCCCGTCTGCTTCAGCTACGCCACGCGCGAGCGCTGCGACGTCTGCGAGGACCCGAGCCGCGACCAGGCGAGCATCTGCGTCGTCTCCGAGCCGCGAGACGTCACGGCGATCGAGCGGACGGGTGCCTTCCACGGCCTGTATCACGTGCTCGGCGGCGTCATCTCGCCCATGGACAAGATAGGGCCCGAGCAGCTCCACGTTCGCGAGCTGCTCTCGCGCCTGGCAGACGGCACGGTCACGGAGGTCATCCTCGCCACGAATCCAGACGTCGAGGGCGAGACGACCGCGACCTACCTCTCGCGCACGATCAAGCCGCTTGGCGTCCACGTGACGAGGCTCGCGAGCGGGCTTCCCGTGGGCGGGGACCTCGAGTACGCTGACGAGGTAACGCTCGGCAGGGCGATCGAGGCTCGCCGCGAGCTGTAGTATCGTTGCAGGCGCCGACGTTTCCGGCGCGCATGCGAGCCTGCGGCCCGCACGAATGGAAGGGGCCATGATGGCGAGATTCAAGCAACCTGCCGATGGGCAGCGACAAAACCCCGGCACGCAGTCGCGCCGCCCTGCCGCGCACGCGCGCCATGCGGCCCCGAGCGGGAGTTCCCAGGCCCTCCGCGAGCCTGCCCCGCGCGTCGAGACGCCCACGCGTGGCTCTCGCTTCGCCGATGCGTCGCGTGCCACGGCGGCCTCCCATAGCTTCCCGGCCCTCGGCAACACCTCCACGAGGCTTGTCGCCGGTCAGGTACCAACGTCCGTGAGCACCTCATCTCCCGACGACGCACCGCGTCCCATCAACGTCGACCCGGCGGTCACCGGGTCATTTAGCACGATCCGCGATGGCCAGGGGGCCGTCGTCACCACGCGCGAGACGGCCTCGGCGGCAGCGGGCGCGGCCCGCGAGGCCATGGGCTCCTCCGAGGCCGTCCGAGCGGGAGTTCGCCGCCGCAAGGCCGCGAGGCCCGCGCCGACCAGGGCGCCCAGGGGCGTCATCGCGGGAATCATCGTGGCCGTCATCGTCGTGATCGGACTCGCCACCTGTGCCGTGCGCTCGATTGTCGATCCCGCGCCATCTGGGGACGAGGCCCAGGCCGCGGCGGCCCAGACGAGCGTCGGCGCCAACGATGGCGGCATCTCCATCGCGGGGTCGTCCTACTCGACGCGCCAGGGGGACTCGGGCTGGGAGCTCGTGAAGGGCGAGGGGGACGATGCCACCGTGGTGGCCCAGCTGTCTGGCTCGCCCGTTGCCCTGTGCCTGCACGAGGGCACGCTGTTCGTCCCCGAGAACCTCTCGGACGGAACGTGGGACGTCATCTGCTATGTCGTGGCAGACGGCTCCACGCCTGCGCAGCTGCTCAACGGTGATGGCCAGCCCGTCGTCGGCTCGGGCGAGCTTTCCGCCGCCGAGCTAGATGGGGACAGCCTCGTCGTGACCGATGCGAGCGGCGCGCAGACGAGGCTTGCCCTCTCGTAATCTCGGTCAGCTACGGCTCCAAACATTTTTTCTTTGCGCCAGAAACGGCATCTCCCCAGGTAGATGCCGTTTTTTCTTCTCGATGACCCAAAAAATAAGCAATTTGCCAAAAAAAGTTTGAATTTGGGCTAGACAAAGGCCGCAATCTTCGGCATTATATTCCTCGCACCTGACACGGGGTATTAGCTCAGCTGGTTAGAGCGCCGGCCTGTCACGTCGGAGGTCGCGGGTTCGAGCCCCGCATATCCCGCCATTGGATGTCAGAGGGCCCTGGGAAACCGGGGCCCTTTTTGTTATCTCGGGGGCCCGTGCCCGCCACGTGCCCGCAAGCCTCGCGCCGCCCCATGTAGCCAATCCGCATGCGTGCCCTCGGCAAGCGAGGGGCCTCCCCACCCATTTGCTAGAATCTCGTGCGAACGAAGGCTAGCTGGCCGCGCCGCGGCCACTTTGGAGGATGGTTCGTGTCAGATTACGCGCAGCGAGAAGCGTACGCGCCCGCCCATGGCGAGGCGAGCCTTGCCGTGTTCGACTACGACGGCACCATCATGGATGGTCAGTCGGGCCAGCTCTTCTCCCTCTACCTGCTCAGGCACGGTCTCATCACGCGTCGCACGGCCCTGCGCCTGGGGTGGTGGGGCGTGCGCTACAAGCTGCACCTGCCCTATCGCCAGGACGAGTCCCGTGAGCTCATCTTCCGCGACCTCGCCCGTTACGACCACGACGAGGTCATGCGCATCATGCGCGACTTCTACGCGGAGCTTCTCGCGCCCCGCACGCGCGCTGACGCCAAGGCAGAGATCGAGCGCTGCCAAGCGGACGGCATGACGTGCGTCCTTGTCTCGGCCACGTTCTTCGAGATGGCGCGCGTTGCCGCCGAGGAGCTCGGCATTGAGGGCGTTGCCGCCACCCATATGGAGCTTGACGAGCGCGGGCGCTTCACCGGACGTGTCGAGGGCGAGGTCGTTGCCGGCGAGGGCAAGGTGCGCGCCGTGTGCCGCTGGGCCAACGAGGCTATCGGGGAGGGCACCTGGCACATCGCGCGCGCCTATGGCGACCACTTCACCGACGAGCCCCTGCTCGAGCTTGCTGACGAGCCGTGCGCCGTGTGTCCGGGTAGCACGCTCTCCCGCATCGCCCGCCGCCGCGGGTGGCGCATCGCGCGCTGGAGCTAGCCCATGGACCGCACCAGTGAGGACCTTGATGCCTTTCGCGCCCGCGTCTACCTGCGCGGTCGCGAGCTGTACCGCGACCTTCCCTGGAGGCGCACGCGCGATGCGTACGCCATCTGGGTCTCCGAGGCGATGCTGCAGCAGACACAGGTCTCGCGCGTCGACGGCCGCTGGCAACGCTGGCTCGAGCGCTTCCCGAGCATGGCCGCGCTTGCCGCCGCGAGCTCGGCGGACGTGCTCGACGAGTGGCAGGGGCTCGGTTACAACCGCAGGGCGCTCGCGCTGTGGCGAGCCGCCGGCCAAATCGTCTCCGAGCACGACGGACGGATGCCCATCGAGGAGCGCGACCTGAGGGCGCTTCCCGGCATAGGGCCCGCGACGGCCGCCGGCATCCGGGCGTTTGCCTACGACCTGCCCGGCGTCTATCTCGAGACGAACGTGCGCACCGTGTTCCTTCACGAGCTGTTTCCCGGCGAGCAGGACGTGCCAGACTCCGCCCTGCGCCCGCTCGTGGCCGAGGCATGTCCCGAGCACGCGCTCTCCGTGGCGGGTGCGGATGCGCCCGCCACGCCTCGCAGCTGGTACTATGCCCTGCTCGACTACGGATACCACCTCAAGCAGACGCTGCCCAACCCGTCTCGTCGCTCTCGCTCGCATGTCCGGCAGTCGCGCTTCGAGGGGTCGCACCGGCAAAAGCGGGCTGCCGTCGTGCGCCTGCTGCTCGACGCCCGCGCCACGGGCGAGGGCCTTTCACCCGCGGAGGCCGCCAGCGCGCTCACGGCGCTTGAGACGGCTGCCGGCCGCGATTCCGTGGACGAGGCATATGCCCGCGAGATTCTCGTCCAGCTCGAGCGCGAGGGCTTCTGCCACGAGCAGAGGGGCCGCTGGCTCGCCTAGCCGCACCGCATGCCGCTCCGCCATGCTCGGACGCCTGGCGCGCGGGTAGAAGGGCCATGACGGCCGCGTGCGGCGGCCGAGGTGCACGGGTGGCCCTCCCGGTGCCATCCCCGAGCAAAGGAGCAGTCATGGCAGTGGACTTCGAGAACTCTCAGACGCGCAAGAACCTCGAGGCGGCGTTCGCCGGCGAGTCGCAGGCGTCCGTGAAGTACGGCTACTACGCCAAGGCGGCCAAGAAGGAGGGCTACGTCCAGATCGGCAGCATCTTTGCCGAGACGGCCGGCAACGAGGCCGAGCATGCCAAGCTGTGGTTCAAGTACCTGCACGGCGGCGAGGTGCCCGACACCCTCGCCAACCTGCGCGATGCCGCCGCGGGCGAGAACTACGAGTGGGCCAGCATGTATCCCGCGTTTGCGAAGACTGCGCGCGAGGAGGGCTTCGAGGAGATCGCCGCGCGCTTCGAGGGCGTCGCTGCCATCGAGAAGTCCCACGAGGAGCGCTACCAGAAGCTCGCCGCGCGCGTTGAGGCCGGCGAGGTCTTCAGCCGCCCGGGCGTCAAGGTGTGGAAGTGCTCCAACTGCGGCCACCTGCACGTTGGAGAGTCTGCGCCCAAGGTCTGCCCCGTCTGCCTGCATCCGCAGGCCTACTTCGAGCAGCAGGTCGTCAACTACTAGCCGCTCGCGGCGCTTGCGAAAAACGCGAGCGCTGCAAACGAGTCACTTATGGTGCTTCTCGAGGCCTGAAAGTGACTCGTTTGCAGCGCTCGGCAGCCCGCTGTCGCGCCCCGCAGCTGACACAAAACCTCCCGTTTACCGAACCTTTTCCAATGTTGCCTTTACCGGACAAGTTGTGGGCATACAGTGGAGACGCACCGGCTCGAAATGAGCGGACGCCATATATTCGCAGCTTAGGTTGCTGCCAAAAGAAGGCGTCTGGTGCGGCACCCAGGGGAGGGGGAGTCACATGGGAAATACCAGGCCCGCTGGCGCAACGAGCGCCGGCGCGCTCGACATCACGAACGACGACCTGTATCTCATGGGCGCTGGCACGTGGTACCGCAGCTACGAGAAGATGGGCGCCCATCCCTGCGAGCGGGATGGGCGCGCTGGCTATCGCTTTGCCGTGTGGGCCCCGGACGTGCGCAGCGTCCACGTCGTTGGCGACTTTAACGGCTGGGATGCCCAGGCAGACCCGCTCGAGCCGCTGCTCACGAGCGGCGTCTGGTGCGGCTTCGTGGCCGGCGTCAGGCCGGGGGAGCTGTACAAGTACGTCATCGAGACCGACTCCGGCGAGCTGCTGTACAAGGCGGACCCCTATGCGTTCACGAGCGAGCTCGCACCCGGCACCGCCTCGGTGACAGCCGCCGAGCCTGCCTATGCCTGGCATGACGACGCCTGGCTGGCCGCGCGCGCCGAGACGGACCACATGCACGCGCCCCTCAACATCTACGAGGTCCACCTCGGCAGCTGGCGCCGCCACGGCGACGAGCCGCAGGGCAAGCCCCGCGAGGACGGCACGTGGCCCGGCCCCATGGACGAGTTCCCGGCCCAGCGCGGCCGCTACTACTCCTACGACGACCTCGCGGCCGAGCTCGTGCCCTATGCCAAGAGGATGGGCTACACCCACATCGAGATGCTGCCCGTCATGGAGCATCCCTTCGATGGCTCGTGGGGCTACCAGGTCACGGGCTACTTTGCGCCCACGTCTCGCTTTGGCGAGCCCGAGGGGCTCATGCGCCTCATCGATGCCTGCCACGAGGCGGGCCTCGGTGTCATTCTCGACTGGGTGCCCGGCGGCTTCTGCGCAGACGCCCAGGGCCTGGCCATGTTCAACGGCCACATGCTCTACGAGCGCGAGATTCACCCCAACTGGGGCACGCACAAGTTCGACTTCGCCCGCGGCGAGGTCCGCAGCTTCCTCGTCTCCAACGCCCTGTACTGGCTCGACCGCTTCCACGCGGACGGCATCCGCATGGACGGTGTCTCGAGCATGCTCTATCTCAACTTCGGCATCGACAACCCCGCCGAGAAGCGCCTGAACGAGAAGGGCACCGAGGAGGACCTCGACGCCTCGGCCTTCATCCGCCAGGTAAACACGGCGGTTGCCGAGTACTGCCCCGGCGTCGTGATGATGGCCGAGGAGTCCACGGCCTGGCCGCTCGTCACCTACCCGCCCGAGGACGGCGGCCTGGGGTTCCACTACAAGTGGGACATGGGCTGGATGAACGACACGCTGCACTACCTGCAGACCGACTTCCCCTGGCGCCCCGGCAACCACGGCATGCTCACGTTCTCGATGATGTACGCGTTCAACGAGAACTTCATCCTGCCGCTCTCGCATGACGAGGTGGTCCACGGCAAGTGCTCGCTCATCACGCGTCAGCCCGGCGACCAGTGGCGCCAGTTCGCGGGCCTGCGCACGCTCGCCTTCTACCAGATGACGCATCCGGGCGGCAAGCTCAACTTCATGGGCAACGAGATAGGCCAGTACATCGAGTGGCGCTACTACGAGTCCATCCAGTGGTTCCTCGCCGAGCGGTTCGAGCCCCACGCCAAGCACCAGCACTACATCGAGGCGCTCAACAACCTTTACCTGGCCGAGCCCGCCCTGTGGCGCGAGTCCTACGACTGGAGTGGTTTCGAGTGGCTCTCCGCGGACGACTCCGAGCACTCGATCGTCTCGTTCGTGCGCCGCGGCGACGGCCCAGACGAGGAGCTCGTCATCGTCATCAACTTCGACGTCAACTTCCGCCCGAGCTGGCGCGTGCCCGTGCCGCGCGAGGGTGACTACGTGGAGATCTTCAACTCCGACGCCGAGGAGTTCGGTGGCTCCGGCCAGCGAAACGCCGGCGTGCTCTCGAGCCGCCCGGAGGACTGCGACGGACGCGAGAACTCCCTGATCATGAACGTGCCGCCACTCGGTGGCGCCATCCTGCGCCGCACCGGACCCACGAGCTACGTGGCGCCCGCGCCTGCCGAGAAGGCGGCGCTGCCGCGTCCGACCGCCCAGCCCTCCTCGCGCAAGCCTCGCGCCACGCGCGCCAAGAAGGTCACGGCCAAGCCGCTCGTTGCCGGCGAGGGCGGCCCCCTGCCCAAGAAGGGGAGCAAGAAGAAGCGCAAGCGCGCAAAGGGGAGGGCCTAGCGCAAGCGGGCCCGGAAACGCGCGAAGCATAGGCGACGCGCCGTCGCCACACGACCACAAGGAGCCATGCGTATGATCGACCACATCTTCGAGAACCCCGAGGCGTTCGCCCACGAGTACCGAGCCACGCTCGAGGCGCTCGTCGGCAAGGACTTCAGGGACTGTAGCGCCCAGGACCAGTATCAGGCGCTTGCCCAACTCATCGCCCGCAAGGCCAACCGCGAGTTCGCCACCTCGGACTCCGAGAACAAGAAGAGCGACAAGAAGAAGATCTACTACTTCTGCCTCGAGTTCCTCCTGGGGCCTCTGCTCGACAACTATCTGCTCAACTACGGCGTTCGCGACACCGTGAAGCAGGGCCTGGCAGACATGGGCATAGACCTGGAGGAGCTCATTGCCCAGGAGGGCGACCCGGGCCTGGGCAACGGCGGCCTGGGGCGCCTGGCCGCGTGCTTCCTGGACTCCATGGCCGCCGAGGGCATCCTGGGCTTTGGCAACGGCATGCGCTACCACTACGGCCTGTTCAAGCAGAAGATCGTTGACGGCCGCCAGGTCGAGGTCACGGACAACTGGCTGGACAAGGGCTATCCCTGGGAGACCAAGCACCCGGAGAGCAGCGTGCTCGTGCGCTTTGGCGGCGAGGTCGTGCGCCACGAGGACGAGCAGGGCCACTACTGGTTCACCCAGGAGGGCGGCGAGCTCGTGAAGGCCGTGCCCTATGACGTGCCCATCGTGGGCTACGGCGGCAAGAGCGTGAACCGTCTGCGCCTGTGGAGCGCCGAACCCGCGCACGAGGACTTTGACCTGGACGCCTTCAACGCCGGCGACTACGCTAAGGCCGCCAAGTTCCGCACGGACGCCGAGGCAATCTCTGAGATCCTGTATCCCAACGATGCCGGCGAGCACGGCCGCATCCTGCGCCTCAAGCAGGAGTACCTGTTCGTGGCCGCGGGGCTTGCCTCCATCATCCGCAACTACAAGTACGACCACGCCGATGCCGGTTGGGAGCGCTTCCCGGACTTCGTGGGCATCCACACCAACGACACGCACCCCGCTATGTGCGGCGCCGAGCTCATGCGCCTGCTCGTGGACGAGGAGGGCCTGGACTGGGACGCCGCGTGGGACATCACCACGCGCACCATCTCCTACACCAACCACACGGTTCTTCCCGAGGCGCTCGAGAAGTGGCCCATCGAGACGTTCCGCCGCCTGTTGCCGCGCCTGTACATGTACGTGGACGAGATCAACCGCCGCTACGTCGAGTCCTTCCCGCGCGACATCGACAACTGGCAGGAGAAGCTGCGCAACACCGCCATCCTGTGGGACGGCCAGGTGCGCATGGCCAACCTCTCGGTCATCTGCAGCCACAGCGTCAACGGCGTGGCCGCGCTGCACACCGAGATTCTCAAGCGCGAGACGCTTCATGACTTCTACGAGCTTGCGCCCGAGAAGTTCAACAACAAGACGAACGGCATATCGCCGCGCCGCTTCCTGGGCAACTCCAACCCGAGCCTGTCCGCCCTCATCACGTCCAAGATCGGCAACGGCTGGCTTGCGGACGCCGACGAGCTCTCCAAGCTCTCCGCCTACTACGACGACGCCGAGTTCCTCGACGCGATGAGCGCCTCCAAGCGCGAGAACAAGGTGCGCCTCGCCAAGTACGTCCTGGAGCAGACCGGCGTGGAGATCGACCCCGACTCCATCTTTGACGTGCAGGTGAAGCGCTTCCACGCCTACAAGCGCCAGCTGCTCAACATCTTCAAGGTCATGAGCATCTACAACCGCATGCTCGACGACCCGAGCTACAAGCCGCACAAGACGACGTTCATCATCTCGGGCAAGGCGGCGAGCGCCTACACGTTCGCCAAGGAGGTCATCCGCCTCATCAACTCGGTGGCAGACGTCATCAACAACGACGAGCGCGTGAACGACTACATCAAGGTGGCGTTCATTCCCAACTTCGCCGTCTCGAACGCCCAGCTCATCTACCCCGCGGCCGACATCTCCGAGCAGATCAGCACCGCCGGCAAGGAGGCGAGCGGCACCTCGAACATGAAGCTCATGATGAACGGTGCCATCACGCTGGGCACGCTCGACGGCGCCAACGTGGAGATCGCCGAGCTCGCGGGCATGGAGAACGAGAAGATCTTTGGCCTCAAGGTCGATCAGATCGAGGCCATGCGTGCCCGCGGCGACTACTTTGCCTGGGATGTCGTCAACGCCGACCCCAACGGCATCGGCCGTTGCGTGCGCCAGCTCACGGACGGCACGTTTGCGGGGCTGTCGGGCAACTTCAACCAGATCTACGACGAGCTCATGGGCAACAACGACTACGACCTCGTCATCGCCGACTTCGCGAGCTACGTGCAGGCGTGGGAGGAGCTCACGACCTCCTATGACGACCAGCGCTCTTGGCAGCGCCGCGCCCTGCACAACATCGCCAACTCCGGCCACTTCTCGAGCGACCGCACGATCAGGGAGTACGCCACCGACATCTGGGGGCTCAACTAGCACGCGCCCTGGCGCCGTCCCCGCGGCGGCGCCGGGGTGCGAACGACACACGCCAACTCGGCAAGAAGGGGGAAGGACATGAGCAAGAAGGAAAGCATCGCGATGCTGCTTGCTGGCGGCCAGGGAAGCAGGCTGCTCGCGCTCACGCGCAACATCGCAAAGCCCGCGGTCTCATTCGGGGGCAAGTACCGAATCATCGACTTCGCGCTCTCCAACTGCGCAAACTCGGGTATCGACACGGTGGGCGTGCTCACGCAGTACCGCCCGTACCTGCTGCACTCCTACATCGGCACTGGTGAGGCATGGAACCTCGACTCCCGTGACGGCGGCGTCTCCATCCTGCCGCCGTACGCCACCGAGGCGGGCGGCAACTGGTACGCCGGCACGGCCGACGCCATCTATCAGAACATCGGCTACATCGAGAGCTACGACCCCAAGTACGTCGTCATCCTGTCCGGCGACCACCTGTACCGCATGGACTACAGCAAGATGGTCGAGAGCCACATCGCCAACAACGCGGACCTCACCATCTCGGTCATGCCGGTGGCCTGGGCCGAGGCCTCGCGCTTTGGCATCATCACCAAGAACGACGACGACTCCGTGGCGAAGTTCACCGAGAAGCCCAACAAGCCCGACTCCAACCTCGCCTCGATGGGCATCTACGTCTTCAGCACCGACATCCTCATCCGCGCCCTCAAGGAGGACGCGCTCGACGCCACGTCCGAGCACGATTTTGGCAAGAACATCATTCCGAAGCTCCTCGAGGAGCAGGCTCGCATCTTCTGCTACGAGTTCCACGGCTTCTGGCGCGACGTCGGCACGATCTCGAGCTACCACGAGACGTCCATGGACCTTCTCGGGCCCAACCCGGAGTTCGACCTGTTCGGCAAGGAGTTCCCGTTCATGACGAACGCTCCGGTGCGCCCGCCGCACTACGTGGGCCCCGATGCCGTCGTCGAGGACGCCATCATCGCCAACGGCTGCAAGGTCAACGGAACGGTGCGCCACTCGATCCTGTCCACAGACGCCGTCGTGGAGTCCCGAGCCGTCGTCGAGGACTCCGTGCTGTTCCCGGGTGCCGTCGTCAAGGAGGGGGCGCACGTGGCCCGCGCCATCCTCGGCGAGCATGCGGTCGTCGAGGCGGGCGTTGAGCTCGGTAGCGTTGACGTCACGAAGGACACGGCTGTCATCGGCGACGACGTCGTCGTTGGAAAGGGGGAGGAGTAGGCCATGGAGACCGCGGTCGGACTCATCACCACGAACTATTCCATCAAGCACCCCAGCGCGCTCACGAAGTCGCGCCCGGCGGCATCCGTGCCGTTCCTGGGCCGCTACCGCTTCGTCGACTTTGCGCTGTCGAACATGGTGAACGCCGGCATCAAGACGGTGGGCGTCATCATGCCGTTCAACTACCGCTCGATCGTCGACCACCTCTACACGGGCAAGGACTGGGGCCTGGACCGCAAGAAGGGCGGCCTGTTCCTCATGCCGGGCTCGGCGTTCGGCACGAGCCGCAAGGGCCCGCGCTTCCTGCTGCGCGACCTCATCGCCAACCGCGTGTTCCTCGAGAGGGACACGGCCACCAACGTCGTGGTCTCGGCGGCCAACATCATCTACAACTACGATTACGCGGAGCTCATCCGCGCCCACAACGAGAGCGGTGCCGACATCACGCTGCTCACGAAGACGTACCGCTGCGAGGCCGAGGACGTCTCGAGCGTCTACACGGAGGACGGGCGCGTCCGGGGCTTCACGTATGGCACGCGCTTTGGCGACGAGGGCTTCCTCGACTGCTTCGTCGTGCGCCGCGAGAAGCTCCTCGAGCTCATCGACCGCTACAGCAACGTGGACTACCTCGACCTGTTCGAGGCGCTGCAGGCGGACCTGCCGCAGCTCGACATCCGCGCGCACCGCGTCGACATCTACACGGGCACCGTCTTCGACGCCCGCATGTACTACAAGCGCAGCCGCGAGATGCTCGACCCCGCCGTCATCGACCAGCTGTTCCCGCCCGAGCGCACCATCATGACGAAGGCCCACGACAACCCGCCTGCCAAGTACGAGGCCGGCTCGCGCGTCACGAACTCCATCGTCTCGGGCGGCTGCCACATCATGGGCACCGTCGCAGACTCGATCCTCTCGCGCAACGTCGTCGTGGAGCCCGGCGCCACGGTGCGCGGCTGCGTCATCATGACCGGCTGCGTCATCGGCCGCGGCGCGCGCGTGGAGAACGCCATCATCGACCGCGACAACGTCGTCTCCGCCGGCACCGAGCTGCGCGGCACGCCCGACAACGTGCTCGTGAAGGAGAAGGGAAGTGAGCGCGAGTGAGCGGCAGGATCCGCCGCAAGCTTCGCGTCCTGTACTGCGCCGCCGAGGCCGCCCCGTTCGTGAAGACGGGCGGCCTGGGCGACGTCGCGGGGTCCCTCCCGCACGAGCTGAAGCGCTGCGGCTGCAAGGTGGCCGTCATGCTGCCCAAGTACAAGAGGATCAAGCCCGAGTACCGCGACGCCATGCGCCACGTGGGCGACTTCTACATGAACCTGGGCTGGCGCAACGTCTGGTGTGGCATCGACCACCTGAGCTACCACAACATCGACTACTACTTCGTGGACAACGAGGACTACTTCGGGCGCGACAGCATCTACGGCGACTTCGACGACGGCGAGCGCTTCGCGTTCTTCTCGAAGGCCATCACGGAGGCCATCGGGCGCATCCCCGAGCTCGCGGGCATCGATGTGCTTCACTGCAACGATTGGCAGACGGCGCTGGCCTGCGTGTTCCTGCGCGAGTTCTACCGCGGCCTTCCGGGCTATGACAACGTCAAGACCGTCTTCTCGATCCACAACGTCAAGTTCCAGGGCCAGTACGGAGACGACGTGCTGAGCGACATCTGCGGCCTTGCCGACACCCCGGCGGCCGGCCAGATGTACGTGGGTCCCAAGACGATCAACTTCATGAAGGGCGCGCTTCTCTACGCCGACACGATAACCACGGTGAGCCCGACGTATGCCGAGGAGCTCCAGATGCCCTTCTACGGCGAGGGGCTCCAGGACATATTCCAGGAGCGCTCCTGGAAGCTCCATGGCATCCTGAACGGCATCGACACGCAGGAGTACGACCCGCGCATGGACCGTGGCATCGCCGCAACGTTCTCGGTCGACGACCGCTCGGGCAAGGCGGCGTGCAAGGCGGCGCTGCAGGAGGAGCTCGGCCTGGCCGTTGACCCCACGCGCCCGCTTGCCGTCATGGTGAGCCGCCTCACGAAGCAGAAGGGCTGCGACCTGGTGCAGTATGCGCTGGGCCGGCTGCTCGACCGCTCCGTTCAGGTTGCCGTCCTTGGCACGGGCGACGCCCAGTACGAGGACTCGCTGCGCTACTTCGACTGGAAGTACAAGGGGCAGATGTGCGCGCGCATCGACTTTGACTCCGCGCTCTCGCACCGCATGTACGCCGGCGCGGACCTGTTCCTCATGCCAAGCCAGTTCGAGCCGTGCGGCCTGTCCCAGATGATCGCCATGCGCTACGGCACGCTTCCCGTGGTGCGCGAGACGGGCGGCCTCAAGGACTCCGTGCAGCCGTACAACAAGTTCACGGGGGAGGGCACGGGCTTCTCGTTCGCCAACTTCAACGGCGACGAGTTCGCAGACACCGTGCTCGATGCCTGTGAGGTATTCTGGACGAACAAGGATGCCTGGGACGGCCTCGTGGGCAATGCCATGAAGGCCGACTTTGGCTGGCGCAGGGCCGCCAACCAGTACCTGGATGTCTACCATGACCTCCATCCCGAGGTGATTCCGTACAACAAGAAACGGAGCCGATAGCGCCAGCCGCCGCGTGCGGCCGGTGCCTTCGGCCGTAGGCGAGCAGGGATGAGACAGCATGTGGGCCTATCACGACAGCCGTGACCCCCTCTATAGGAATCCGTTCGGTGCCGCCCCCGTGGGCGGCACCGTCGTGCTTCGGCTCGACGTGGGTGGCGACGCGGGGGCGAGCGCCACGCTGCGCACGTGGATCGACGGCGTGGGCGAGGGCTTTGCGCCCATGGAGCCCGAGCGCCTCGGGGACCGCACGCGGTTCTCGTGCTCGTACGAGTGCGGCCGAGCCGCGATCCTGTGGTACTCGTTTCTCATCGAGCGCTCGGACGGGCGCGTGGTCCACTACGGCGCGCGCGAGGGCCGCACGGGCGGCGAGGGCGCGCTCAGCGAGTGGCAGCCGGCGTCGTTCCAGCTCACGATCTATGAGCCGCGCGAGGTGAAGCCCACATGGTTCACCTCGGGCATCGTCTACCAGGTGTTCCCCGATCGCTATCGCCGGGGCGCCGACTGGCGCGAGCTTGCCGAGGCGGCGGGCGGCCTGCACTGCAACGACTCCGAGGACGGTCTGCCCGGCACGCGCCGCCGCGTCGTGGAGCGGTGGGACACCGAGCCCGCCTACGAGAGGGACGCCGCCGGCCGCGTCACCACGTGGGACTTCTATGGCGGCACCCTCTTCGGCATCCGCGACGACCTCGCGCGCCTGTCCGACATGGGCATCACGACGCTCTACCTCAACCCCATCTTCGAGGCGCGCAGCAGCCACCGCTACGACACGGCGGACTTCCTTTCCGTCGACGCCATGCTCGGTGACGAGCGGGGCTTCCGCATGCTGTGCGACGAGGCCTCCAAGCTGGGCATCTCCATCGTGCTCGACGGCGTGTTCAACCACGTGGGCGCAGACAGCCGCTACTTCAACCGCTACGGCACCTATGGGCAGCCCGGCGCCTGGCAGGCCCACGAGCAGGGCTCGGACTCTCCCTATGCCGATTGGTTTGGCTGGCACGAGGACGGCACGTACGAGTGCTGGTGGGGCGTGGACGACCTGCCTGCCGTGAACGAGGAGAACCCTGGCTATCGCAAGCTCATCACGGGCGAGGACGGCGTCGTGCGCCACTGGCTTGCCGCCGGCGCGCGCGGTTGGCGCCTTGACGCGGCAGACGAGCTGCCCGACGAGTTCATCGAGCAGATTCGCGCGGCCGCCACGGCCGAGCGTCCGGACGCGCTCGTGCTCGGCGAGGTCTGGGAGGATGCCTCCAACAAGGTGAGCTACGGCAAGCTGCGTCGCTACCTCCTGGGCCGCGAGCTCGACAGCGCCATGAACTACCCGTTCCGCGATGCTGCGCTCGGGTTTCTCCTCGGGCACGTGAGCGCCGGGGCAGCTGCCGAGAGCCTCGTCTCCATCTCCGAGAACTACCCGCCCGAGGCGCAGGCCGCGGCGCTCAACCTGCTCTCGAGCCACGACCGCCCACGCCTCATGAGTGTGCTGGGCGGCGCACTCGACCATCCCGACTGGCAGCCCTGGCCCGACGGCGTGCCCGGGCGCCTCACGGACGGTGAGCGCGGCCTTGCGAAGGGGCGCTTCTGGCTCGCCGTTCTCATGCAGATGACCTACCTCGGCGTCCCAAGCGTCTACTACGGGGACGAGCTGGGCATGGAGGGCCTGTCCGACCCCTACAACCGCGGGCCCTTCCCGTGGGCGAGCGGCGACGGCGGCCAGCATGGGGAGGCCGTGGGGCATGTGGTGGCCGGTGACGCCGACTGCCAGACGATGTATCGCAATGTCATCCAGCTGCGCCAGTCGCTGCCCGTGCTCACGAGCGGGAGCGCCCACGCGTTTGCTCCGTGCGACGACGTGCTCGGCTGGTGGCGCCTGCCTGCCGAGGGCTCCGGTGCGAGCGCGTGCGTGCTTGTGAACCGCAGCCTCTCGGAGTGGCGCGACGTCTCCATCGAGGATCGTGGCATGCGTGCGAGCGAGCTCATCGGCGCCGCCGAGCTGCGGCGCGGGGGCGGGCGCGTGTCGCTTGCGCTGGCGCCCCTCGGCAGCGCCGTGGTGCTGTTCGATGACGGCGAGGGCCTGGCTCGCCCGCTCGAGGGTGGCAGCGGCGTCGTGTGCCACATCACGAGCGTCCCCAATGGCGGCCGGCCGGGCACGCTCGGCGCCCCGGCCCGCGCGTTCGTCGACTGGCTTGAGCGCACGCACCAGCGCTACTGGCAGATCCTGCCCGTTAACCCCACGGACGGCTTTGGCTCGCCGTACGCGGGCACCTCGGTGTTCGCGGGCAACGAGCGGCTGCTCGAGCTGGGTCCCGACGAGCTACGTGCCCGCATGGAGGCGTTCGAGCCGGATGCCGTCTACGAGGAGTTCATGCAGGCCAACGCCGAGTGGCTCGACTCCTATGCGTGCTTCGCGGCCATCTCCGAGCTCACGGGCACGGACGAGTGGCAGACGTGGCCGGCCGAGTGGCGCCGCTGGACGCCGGAGCTGCTCCGCGATCCCCGCCTGGCGGACGGCATTCGCTTCCATCGCTTTGCCCAGTGGGAGTTCGAGTGGGAGTGGATGGACCTACGCGCCTACGCCAACGCCCGTGGCATCCGCATCATCGGCGACATCCCCATGTACGTCGCGGCCTCCTCGGCAGACGTCTGGGCCGCCCCCGAGCAGTTCTGCGTCGACGCGGACGGCAGGCCCACGCTGCAGGCCGGAACGCCGCCCGACGCGTTTGCCAAGGACGGTCAGCTGTGGGGCAACCCGTGCTACCGCTGGGACGCCATGCGCGCCGACGGCTATGCCTGGTGGATGCGCCGCCTCGCGCGCACGTTCGCGCTGTATGACGTCACGCGCCTCGACCACTTCCTGGGCTTCCAGAACTACTACGGCGTGCCGTCCGGCTGCACGGCGCTCGAGGGCTCCTGGCATGCCGGCCCCGGCATCTCGCTGTTCCGCCGCGCGCACGAGCTTCTTGGCCAGCTGCCCATCATCGCCGAGGACCTGGGCTCGGTGACACCGGCCACGCGCTCCCTGCTCGCGCAGGTGGGCTGCTGCGGCATGGACGTCATGCAGTTTGCCGACAACGACGTGCGCGAGGGCTGGGCGCCCAGGCAGGACAAGGTGGCCTACACCTCCACGCACGACAACCAGACGCTCGTGGGCTGGTGCGGGCAGCGCTTTGGCCTCGAGCCGGATGCCGCGCGCGAGCTTGCCGGGCGCCTCATGCGCACGGCCTTTGGCAGCGGCGCCGGTGTCGTCATGTGCACGCTGCAGGACGCGGCGCTCCTCGGTGACGAGGCGCGCATGAACGTGCCGGGTGTCGCGGAGGGCAACTGGACCTGGCAGGCCTCGGAGGCAGACCTCGCCGCGGGCGAGGAGCTCCTCGGCGAGCTTGCGCGCTCAACGAATCGCGAGGTGAGGTAGCGTGCTCATCAATCGAGTCTCCCGTCAGCTGCTCGGCGCCCCCGAGCTGCTTCCGGCTCTCTCAGAGCTGCGCGCCGGCAACGACGCCACGGTGGCCGTCTCCCAGAGTGCCCGCACGCTCGTGCTCGCGAGCGTCTGGGCGCAAGACCCGCGGCCGTGCCTGTTCGTCGTCTCGGGCGAGGAGGCCGCCGAGCGAGCGGCCCACGCGCTCGAGGCGTGGCTCGGCAAGGACGTGGTGCTTCGCTATCCCGAGCGCCGCGACCTGCCGTGGAAGAGCGACGCGCCGGACGACGCCGTCATCGGCGCCCGTACCGAGGCCATCGGAAGGCTCGCGACCGGTGACGCGTGCGTCGTCGTGGCGAGCGCCCGCTCGCTGCTGCGCCGCGTGCCGCCCGTGGGCTCGGGCTACTGGGCGAGCTCGACGTTTGCCGTGGGCGACGAGGTGCCCTTCGAGGACGTGGGTCCCCTGCTCGTGGGCCTGGGATATGCGGACCCGGGCGAGGTCGACGGGCCGGGCACCTTCCACATCCACGGCGACGCCGTCGACGTCTTCCCGGCCCAGGCCGCCACGCCCGTGCGCATCGAGTTCTTTGGCGACGAGATCGACCGCGTGAGGCGCATGGTGGCCTCCACGGGCCAGACGATCGGCGACCTGGAGAGCGTCACGGTGCGCCCGTGCCGCGAGCTCGCCCTCACGGACGAGACGGTTGCCCATGCCCGCAAGGCCCTGTGGACGGCCGCCCAGAACGACACGAAGCTCGCTGCCGACCTCGAGCTCATCGAGGCACGCAGCTCCGAGCCGGCGCTCGAGCGCTACCTGCCCGCGCTCTACGGCAAGACGGCGAGCCCGCTCGAGCACGTCTGCGCCGATGCCCTCATGTGCTTTGCCGAGCCCCGTGCCCTGTTCGACGACTGCGTGCGTGGCTCAGACGAGGCCGAGCAGCTCGCGCGCAACGCCGGCGTGAGCACGAAGGGCCTGTTCACGGCCCCGCGCGACATGGACTTCGGCAGCCAGCAGCGCCTGTCGTTCGCGAGCATGCTGCGCGTGGGCACGCAGGTCACCTCCGAGCTGCCCATTCGCCAACCGGGCATCTCCGGCAGCGACACGAGGCTTCTCGGCCGCGTCCGCCAGCTCGTGGGCGACGGCTTCTCCGTGCTGTTCGCCGTGCCGGACCGCTCTGCGCGCGAGCACCTCGAGCTCAACTTTGGCGACGAGCACATCATGTTCGGCGAGTCCCTCGCGAGCGCCGCCGAGAACCGCGTGCCGCTTGCAGACCCCAAGGCCAACGAGCCCGCCTGCGCGCCGGCGCTGCCGCGCGGCCAGGTGACGTTCATCGACGCCGCCGTGCCCGCCGGCATCGTGGCGCCCACGGCCAAGCTCGCCGTTCTGTCCGTGGGCGACCTCTCCGCCCGCATGGCCAAGCACCGCTCGCGCCGCCGCGTCGACCCCACGTCCATAACGTTTCCGTTCAAGCCGGGCGACTACGTCGTCCACGCCACGCACGGCATCGCGCTGTTCGCCGACATCGTGCGCCAGGAGGTGGGCGGTCGCGAGCGCGACTACTTCCTTCTCGAGTATGCCGGCGGCGACAAGCTCTTCGTGCCGCTCGAGCAGGTGGACCGCATCACGCGCTACGTTGGCCCGGACGGCTCGAGCCCGCGCCTCACGCGCCTGAACACGGCGGACTGGTCCCGCGCAACGAACAAGGCCCGCAAGAACGCCAAGCGCCTCGCCTTTGACCTCGTGGACCTGTACACGCGTCGTGCGAGCGTCCAGGGGCATGCCTTCGAGCCGGACACCCCCGAGCAGGAGGAGATGGAGGCGTCCTTCCCCTACGCGCTCACGGCAGACCAGCGCACCGCCGTCAACGACATCAAGGCCGACATGGAGACGGCCAGGCCCATGGACCGCCTGCTGTGCGGAGACGTGGGCTTCGGCAAGACCGAGGTTGCCCTTCGTGCCGCGTTCAAGTGCGTGGCCGAGGGCCGCCAGGTCATGGTGCTGTGCCCCACCACGATCCTCGCCCAGCAGCACTTCGAGACGTTCTTCAACCGCTTTGCCCCGTTCGACTTCGAGGTGGAGGTGCTCAGCCGCTTCCGCACGGCAAAGCAGCAGCGCCTGGCGCTCGAGGGCTTCGCGAGCGGCAAGGTGAGCGTGCTCGTGGGCACGCATCGCCTGCTGTCGAGCGACGTCAACCCGCATGACCTGGGCCTCGTCATCGTGGACGAGGAGCAGCGCTTCGGCGTGCAGCACAAGGAGCAGCTCAAGAACATGCGCGAGCAGGTCGACGTGCTCACGCTCTCCGCCACGCCCATCCCACGCACCATGCAGATGGCCATGAGCGGCGTGCGCGACATGAGTCTCATCATGACGCCCCCGCCGGGCCGCCTGCCCGTGAAGGTCACGGTGGGGGAGTACGACCCGGACGTTGTCTCGGCCGCCATCCGCACCGAGCTCGCGCGCAAGGGCCAGGTCTACTACGTGAGCAACCGCGTCAAGACGATCGACGAGGCCGAGGCACGCGTGCTCGAGGCCGCGCCCGAGGCCCGCGTGGGCGTGGCCCACGGCAAGATGAGCGCCAAGCAGGTCGAGGACATGATGATGAAGTTCCAGCGCGGCGACATCGACGTGCTCGTGGCCACGACCATCATCGAGAGCGGCATCGACAACCCGCACACGAACACGCTCATCATCGAGGACTCCCAGCGCCTGGGCCTGGCCCAGCTCTACCAGCTCAAGGGGCGCGTGGGCCGAGGCCGCACGCAGGCCTACGCCTACTTCATGTTCCCGGGCGAGCGCCCGCTCACGCCCGAGGCCACGGAGCGCCTCACGGCAATCAACGAGTTCCAGGAGCTCGGCAGCGGCATGCGCGTGGCCATGCGCGACCTCGAGATTCGCGGCGCCGGCTCGCTCATGGGCGCCGAGCAGCACGGAAACCTCTCGAGCGTGGGCTTTGACCTGTTTACCCAGATGCTCGGACAGGCCGTGGCCGAGGCCCGCGGCGATGCCGCCGATGACCTCGCGCAGAGCGAGGTCAACATCAACCTGCCGGCCGACTTCTATCTGGCCGAGGAGTACCTGCCCGAGGTGGACCGCCGCGTGCTCGTCTACCGAAAGCTCGCCTGCGCCATGGAGCTCGCCGAGGTCGATGCCCTGCAGCACGAGTGCGAGGAGAGCTTTGGCTCTCTGCCCCAGGCCGCGTGCAACCTGTTCGACCGCACGCGCATCCGCATCCGCGCGCAGCGCCTGGGCGTGTCGAGCGTCTCGATTGCGAGTGGCAGGATCATCTTCCAGGGGCTCAAGTGCTCGCGCGAGCTCACGCTCAAGCTCAAGGAGCAGCGAGCGCTCGTGTACCCCAAGACCGAGAAGGTCGCCTACCCGCTGCGCCGCGACGAGGCGGGTGCTGTGGCGCAAGCCCTCTCCGTCCTCGAGCTTGCCGGCGGAGACGACGACCCCGAGGAGTAGCGCGCCGCCGGACCGCTTCTCGCGCCGTTCCGCGCCGCCCTGCAAACTCCGCTTATGGGGACGTTTCCTCGCAAGCTCCGCCTCCCGGGATGTTGTGGGCCCATTTTGGGGCTGGCTCCATCCCCAGAGGCGGAGTTTGGCCAAGCCAAGGCTGTGTGCTGATTATGTACAGACATAATCAGCTGCGCTATGATTGCGGCGTCAACAAGCAAGGACCGCCAGCGCCTTCGCTGGCCGAGAGGAGCGAACATGGCAGACAACACCAACGCCGGTCCCATCGACGCCGCCGCGGCGGCAAAGGCGGCCTTCGCGTCCGTCGAGGGCAAGCCCTTCCCCAGCGACCTCTTCGAGGCCCCGCAGCTGCGCTGGGCCGTCATCGGCTGCGGCGGCATCGCCAACGAGATGGCGCAGTCGCTTGCGCTCGCCGGCCGCAAGTTCGTGGCCGTGCAGAACCGCACGCACGCCAAGGCCGTGGCGTTTGCCGAGCGCTGGGGCATCGAGCGCGTCTACGAGACCCCCGAGCAGCTCTATGCCGACCCAGACGTGGACGCCATCTACATCTCCACGCCGCACAACACCCACATCGGCTTCATGCGCGGGGCGCTCGCCGCGGGCAAGCACGTGCTGTGCGAGAAGTCCATCACCCTCAACTCCGAGGAGCTCGACGAGGCCATCAAGCTTGCCGACGAGCACCACGTCGAGCTCGTTGACGCCACGACGATCCTGCACATGCCCCTCTATCGCGGCATCATCGCACGCGCCATGGCGGGCGACTTCGGCAAGCTCAACCTCGCCACGCTCAACTTTGGCAGCTACAAGCCCTATGACCCCGAGAACCACTTCTTCAGTCGCAACCGCGCCGGTGGCGCCATGCTCGAGATCGGCGTCTATCCCGTGACGCTCGCCCGCCTGTTCATGGTGAGCCAGCCCGTGGACGTCATCTCCATCTGCAACGCCTGCGAGACGGGCGTTGACGTCACGAGCGGCATCGTCATGCGCAACGCCGAGATGCAGATGGCCACCATCACGATGTCGCTGCACTCCAAGCAGCCCAAGCGCGCCATGCTGAGCTTCGAGGACTGCTACATCGAGATCATGAACTACCCGCGAGCGGACCATGCCACCATCACGTGGACGGCCGACAACCGCCGCGAGGAGGTCCACCTGGGCGAGGAGGCCTACGCGCTGTGCTATGAGGTCGCCGACCTCGAGCGAGCCGTCGCCGGTGATGAGATCGAGCACTCGATGCTTGCCTATACGGTGGACAACATGCAGATCATGACGCAGCTTCGCCGCCAGTGGGGCGTGACCTACCCCGAGGAGGAGGGCCTCGCATAGGGCATCGCCCTCGGGGCGCTGGGGCGGGCCTGCTCGCCCCCCCCCATTCGTCCCATTCACATACGCTCACGGTCGGGCCGGCGCGATTATGCGTCGGCCCGATTTGCGTAAGCGTTGCGTCGGGCGCCCCAGCGTGCCCGTGCGGCGGGGTACACTTGCCGGGAAACCCAATGAGAGGAAGGCAGCATGACCGCAGCAAACATCGTGCCGTTCATTCGCGGGGCCCACCACCTCGTCTATCGCCCCGATGGGCTCGTGCGCCCGTCTCGCATGTCAAACAAGCAGATGGACGCGGCGAGCGCGGCAGGGCGCGAGCGCGCCGCCAGCTATACGGCAGGCGTCACCATCAGCCTCGTGACGACGGGTGACGAGGTCTCGTTTGACCTGTCCGTCGTGGCCCCCATCCACTACGAGAGCGCCTCGGTGACCGAGACGATCGAGCTCGCCCGCGCCCGGGGAGACGAGCGCGCGGCCGAGGAGGGCCTCGTCGACGGCGTGGACCTCTACGTCGACGGCGCCTACGTCATGACGGCGCCCGCCACCGACGGCGTCGTGACGCTTGCGTTCGACAACCCCAACCACGCGCCCGCAAACGTCACGGTCTACCTGCCCTGCCTCATGTCCGTCGCCGTGGGCAACCTCTCCACGAACGGCAGCCTCGAGCAGGCGCCGACGCGCGGCTACCTGCTCGCGCTGGGAGACTCCATCACGCAGGGATACGTCGTGGGGACGCCCGGCAGCTCCTGGCCGGCGCAGGTCTCGCGCGCGCTTGGCCTCGACCTCGTGAACCAGGCGATCGCAGGCCACCACTTTGATGTCCATACGCTTCGTGGCATGAAACTGCTGCGTGAGAACCCGCCGGCCGTCATCGTCGTTGCCTACGGGACGAACGACTGGGCTCACACCGACAGCGCCGAGGACCTCGTCGAGAACATGAGCCGCTACCTCGCCAAGCTCGCGGATCGCTTCTGCGACACGCCCATCTACGTCCTGAGTCCCGTGTGGCGCGCCGACATCGACGAGCCGAGACCGCACGGTCGTGATCTCGCGTGGGTCGGCAGCGTCCTGTGCGACGAGTGCGCCCGCCTCGACCTCAACTATGTGGACGGAACGTCGCTCGTCCCCGCGGACCGCGCGCTGTACGCGGACGGCCGCCTGCACCCCGACGCGGCCGGGGCCACCCACATGGCGGCGGGGGTCATCGAGCGCCTGCAGCACGACGGCATCACCGAGCTTCTCGGCGGACGCCATGACGAGCCCCGTGCCCGCGCGGACGCCCAGACGCTGCTTCGCGCCGGGGCCCCTCGTCGGCAGCGCGAGCTCGAGCAGGCCGTGCGCACCATCTGGCGCCTCCGCCAGCCGGACGGCTGCCCCTGGGACAAGGTGCAGACGCACGAGAGCATCAAGAAGAACATGATCGAGGAGGCCTACGAGGCCGTCGACGCCATAGAGGCCGGCGACGCGGCGCACCTGCGCGAGGAGCTCGGGGACGTGCTCATGCAGGTGCTGCTCCATGCCCAGATCGCGGCCGACGCGGGCGAGTTCACGTTCGCCGACATCTGCCGTGACCTTGACGAGAAGCTCGTCCGCCGCCACCCGCATGTCTTTGGCGCTGGCGTGGCCGCACGTAACGCCGACGAGGTCCTCGACATCTGGAGCCGCGTGAAGCTCGAGGAACGTCGTGACGCTGCGGAGGCCGAGGTGGCGCCCGCGGGCCTTCTCGACTCCGTGCCCCGTGCCCTGCCCTCCCTCATGCAGGCGCAGAAGATCTCCAAGAAGGCCGCTGCCTGCGGCTTTGACTGGGACACGACGGCAGACGTCTGGGACAAGGTGGACGAGGAGCGGCGCGAGTTCTCGGCCGAGGAGCGTGGCAGCGCCGCCGCGCTCGACGAGTTTGGCGACGTGCTGTTCTCGGCCGTCAACGTGGCGCGCAAGGAGGGCATCGACGCCGAGAGCGCGTTGCGCCACAGCTGCGAGAAGTTCCGCGTCCGCTGGGCCGCCATGGAGGCCGCGGCCGTGAGTCGCGGGCAGTCGCTCGAGGACCTCTCCCATGAGGAGCTTGAGGAGCTTTGGGCCCAGGCCAAGCGCGAGGGCTAAACTGATGGGGAAAGTCGCATGCGCGCCCGCTCGGCTCGTCCGGACGGGCGCGTGGCATGAGTTCACACGCAGCACAAACGAACCAGGAACGTCATGAGCGCATATTCTGAGTCAACGCGGGGCGCGCGTCCCCGCCATACGTCTGGGCAAGAGCCGCGGCCCGTCGCCCGTGGGTCTCGGGTAGCCGCCCGTCAGGCGCCCGAGCGAGGGGCCGCCCGAGGCTCCGCTCGATCTGTCACGGGCGCCGCCGCAAGGAGCGGGCGGCCCGCGCGCTCGTCTGCACGGGAGACGGCCGGCCGTGTCGGTCCGCGTGGGGCGGCTGGCGCGTCCAGGGTTGTCTCGTGGGCAGACGCGCACCGTCTTGCCTGTGTCGTCGTGGTGGTAGTCGTGGCGCTTATCGCCGCGCTCTACTCGCCCGTGAAGGCGCTCTATGGCGCGCACCGCACGAACGCGGTGCTTGCCGAGCGCCTTGACGCCGCAACGGCGAGCGCCACCCAGCTGCAGGGCGAGGTTGACTCGCTCATGACGCGCGAGGGCATTGAGGACGAGGCCCGCCGCCGTGGCTACGTGGGCGAGGGCGAGACGGCCGTCGAGGTCGGCGGCATCGAGGACTCCGGCAGCGCCACGACGGACGAGAGCGTCACGGGCGACTCCTCCCAGACGCAGGGCCAGGACGCGCAGGACCCCTGGTACGTCTCCGTCCTCGACTTCATCTTTGGCTATGACCCGTCGACGCAGGGGGTGGGCTAGATGACGCGCGTTGCCGTCATCGACATCGGAACCGTTACGGCACGCCTGGGCGTCAGCGACGTCGCGGGCGGGCGCGTGGAGCGCTGCGCCAAGACGTCGACCATCTGCAACCTGGGCGAGGGCGTGGCCGAGACGGGCCTCCTGTCGGCCGCCGCGTGCGAGCGCGTGCTTGCGTGCGTGAGGGACTATGTGGCCTCTGCGCGCGAGGCGGGCGCCAGGGCTGCCTGCTGCACGCTCACGAGCGCCGCCCGAGACGCCGCCAACGCCGACGAGCTGCTCGGTGGCCTTGTGGCGCTTGGCCTGGAGCCGCAGGTCATCCCCGGCGAGACGGAGGGCGCGCTGACGTTTCTTGGCGTGGCGCAGGACTTCCGCGGGCAACGCATCGTCGTTGCCGACAACGGTGGCGGCTCCACGGAGGTCGCGGTTGGCGCGCTGGGGAAGGGCGGCGTCTCCCTGGAGGCGGTGCGCTCGCTCAACGTGGGCTGCCGGCGCGTGACGGACCTGTTTCTCTCGCGCGAGGACCCTCCCAGCGCGGAGGCGCTGGAGCGGGCGAGGGCCTTCTGCCGCGAGCGCTTCTGTGAGGAGCTCCCGACCGGGGCCCGCGACGCCGTGGCGGGTGGCCGCCTCGTCTGCGTTGGCGGAACGGTGACGACGCTCGTTGCCATCGCCGCGGCGCTTGACCCGTACGACCCGAGCTTCGTGCACCTTCACGACCTGGGTCTCGATGAGGTCGATGAGCTCGCCGAGCGGCTCGCGGGGCTTCCGCTCGAACGTCGGCGCGAGGTCACGGGGCTTCAGCCCAAGCGTGCGGGCGTCATCGTGGCCGGCGCGCTGTGCGTGAGCGAGCTCATGCGCGCGTGCGGGGCCGATAAGCTCACCGTGAGCGAGAGCGACCTGCTGTTTGGCCTGTCGCTTGCCGCGAGCGCGGCCGCGTGTGGCGAGGCGGCTCCCGTGGCGTGGCGGCCGCGGCTCTCCGCGATGCGCTAAAGTTACGGGACATAACCGGGGGCGTGGCGGAATTGGCATACGCGGGGGTCTTAAAAACCCTTGCCGGAAGGCTTGTGGGTTCGAACCCCACCGCCCCTACCATCTGAGTGACGGACGCGGGCCCGCTGGGCTCGCGCTTTTTCTTGCCCCACATGGGTTCGAACCCGCACAAAAAAGGCCGTCCCGGAGGACGGCCAATCAGGTAATCGATAGATCGCTGCCATCTATGCGCAACAGCATGCCGCATCCCTTGCGCGGCTTGGTGCGTTCATGAGCGCGAGCAGCGTGCGCTCGGAGGTGGACGTGTCGCCGCCGGTGAGGAACGGAATCCCGTTGACGTAGGGAATGTCGAGCGTGCCGGGGATGAGCGTCACGGCGATGAGGAAGTCGTGGCTGTCTGCGAGCTCGGGGACGTCGGCCATCTTGCACTGGGTGACGTCGTAGCGGCCGGCGTAGCCGCGCTCGTCGAGCAGCTGGCAGACGCGCTCGCGCACCGCCGACGACGTGCAGATGCCTGTCCCGCAGGCCATGAGAATGTGCTTCATTGCCGTCCTTCTCAAAACGACAGATACCTGGCGACTCGTGGAGGTGTGATTGCGAGTTCGTTTATGGCGTGGCACGTGCGCTCAGGCGTAAATACAATTCGACAAGCGCGTACTTTAGCCGTTTCTCTCCCGTTTGTGTAGGGGTTTATTTGCGCGGGTCGCTGCCGTTCGCCGAATCGTATGGCGGTGGAGCGGGCGGCTCGCGGTCCTTATATGGCGAGAATAGGCGAATGATTAGCGAATCTTGCCAATAAACAGCAGGTAGGAGTAGGCGTACATCGCGATGCATCCCCCAAGGCAGACCACGCTGATCGCCGCTGCGGCAACACCATCCGAGATGTAGGGTCCCGCGAAGCCAAATGCCGCGACGGCTATGCCCATGAGCACGAAGCACTTGCCGCCAAAGCGCTGGGTGCGGCGCCAGTTCTCCGGGTCATTGAGCGCCCAAGGGGTCTTCACTCCCATGGTGTAGTTCTGGCCGATGCGGGGCATATAGTTGCCGATGCCAACGAGCAGCGCGCCAATCAGCACGGAGACGATGACGTTCGTGGAGCCCTTGGCTGCGATCACGCCCCAGATGGTAAGCTCGGGAAGCCAGCTGACGGCGATCATAAGCAGGGTAAAAACGACAACGAAGCGCTGGTAGAACTTCCCGGCGCGGGCATAGCCATTGCCCTTGGGATCGATGAGCGGAATCACGCAGAAGAGGACGAGCATCCCGAGGGGCAGCGCGCCCAAGGCGGTTGCCGTCCAGCTCGGCCCCCAGCCGTTGACCTCGCCGCCAGCGCCCCAGTGGGTGGGTATTTGTGCGGGCAAGCTTGGGAGCGCGATGAGGTGCGCGATGACGTTCGCGACGGAAAGCGCGGCGAGCGCGATGAGGCAGTTGCGTGAGATGAGGCCGTGGGTGCTGCCGTTGTTGGCGCTATTCATGAGAGTCCTCCTTGAAGCCAAGGAACCAGCCAATCAGGTCCTGCATGACGGTGGTGTTGAGGCTATAGACGATGTTCTGGCCGTGGCGCTCGTCTGTGACGAGGCCGGCAGCCTTGAGCGTTGCCAGGTGGTGGCTGAGTGTTGGCTTGCTGACGTCAAAGTTCCGGGCGAGCTCACCCGCCGTGAGGTCGCCCGACTTGAGTAGCTCGAGAATGCGTCTGCGCGTTGGGTCAGCGAGCGCCTTGAATCCCTCTCCTGCCATTACGCCTCCTTGGTAAGGTGTTCGTATTTCTCTCGGCAATTAGATAGTTAGACAAACAACTAACAACAGAGGAGTATACAGACGTCGTATGGGAAGTCAACGGGTGGGTTTTGCGTTTGCGGAGTGCGGCGTGACGTCTCGCATGTCTATGCGGCGCACCGCCCTGCAGCTCCATATGGCGCGCCGCCCTGCGGCTCCATGCGGCGCCGCGCGTAAAAAAGAAGCAGGCCAGAGGCTCGAATTCCTCTGACCTGCTGCAATGTCTGGTGCCCCCAGCGGGATTCGAACCCGCGGTATCCACCTTGAAAGGGTGGCGTCCTAGGCCGCTAGACGATGGGGACGTGCGAAGGTGAGTATATCAGAGCGCGGCGCCGCGGTACCTACCAGTCCAGGTCATTCTCGCGCGCGAAGCGCTGGGCCTGCTCGGCAAAGCCGTTCTGGGCGCTTGCCCACCCAAGGAAATCGGGCGTGTCCATGATGGCTGGGTCGCATTCGTGGACCGCCATCATGGCCTCCGCGTAGCTGCCGGGCTCGGCGTCGGGCCGGTCGGGCAGGTACGGCTCCACGAAGGTCGGCCGAAGCAGGGCGTAGGCGCCTCCCCGGCACAGGCTCGCAAAGCCGCGAAGCGCGCGGCGGGCGGCCGGCATGCGGTCGAGCTTGAACAGCAGCAGCGCCCTCGTGAGGTGGGTCCATGCGTTGCCCTGCCTGTCAAAGCGGGCGTCGAGCTCGTCGAACGCCGCCTCGTCCTCGAGCCGCGCGAGCGCTATCGCCCACGTGTGGCGAGCGCCGAGCTCATCGGTGGGGTTAAGCGCCGCCACGCTCTCGCAGGTCGCGAGGGCGGGCCGATAGCGGGCCGTCTCGAGCCGCGCCCGCGCGATGGAGGCAAGCAGTCGCAGCCGCGGGCGGGCAAAGGCGTCCTCCCATAGGTCCGCGCCGTCGACGGGCTCCATGCTTTCGAGCCCGCGCTCGATCTCCTCGAGCCTCTCGAGAGCGTCGTCCGGCTCGCCCTTCTCGGTGAGCGCGAGAATGGCCCGTGCGTCGAGGCAGCCCTCGTCGCAGCCAAGTGCTGACTCGCAGCCGCTCCTGAGCCTCTCGATCCTGCGGTTGCGGGCGGCCATGTAGGCGTCGTCGTCCTCGATGAACTCCTCTTCCTTCTGGGCCTCCGCGCATGACGCGAGCGCGCGGCCCAGGCGAGCAAACGCCTGGTCCTCGGCGGCCTCGAGGTAATCGTCGGGCGTCCTCTTCACGGCGGCGCGCAGCTCCTCGTAGGCGAGGTCGGACATGCCGCCAAGCTCGGAGCGCCTGCGCTGGGCGAGGCGGTCGATCAGCTCCTCTTGGTACCTCACTTCTGCTCCTCCCCAAGGCTTGGGTCTGCCGCGAGCTCGCGGGCCCGCGCCTGCGCCACCTCGGGGAGCCCGGCGACCCACCAGCCGAGCGTGCCCCGCTCGTGTGAGTCGCAGCCCTCCTGGAGTAGCACCGTTGCCTCGGACGTCGCGAGGATGAGCTCGTCCTCGGTGCCGGGGTCTATGGCGAGCCGGGCAAACACGCCGTCCGGCAGGTCGTCCTGGCGCGCGAGCGTGGTGCCGGCGTTCGGGTAGAGCGCGAGCAGCTTGGCCACCTGCTCGCGTGCAGCGTCGCGGTCCTCGCGCTTGAACGCGAGCGCCATGCGCGCGAGCGCGTACCAGGCGGGCCCTCGGCGCTCGTCGGCCGTGGCGCACAGGGCGCGCAGGCCCTCCTCGTCCTCGAGCTTTGCGTAGGTGAGCGCTAGCGTGAGGCTCACGTCGGCCGGGTCGTCCGGCTCGACGGCCAGCGCGTCTTGCCCCTCGCGCAGGGCAAGGCGATAGCGCCCGCAGATGAGCGAGCTCGCGCAGGAGGCCGCCATCCAGCGCAGGTAGGGCCTCATGGCGAGCACGCGGGCCACGCCCGCGAGCTCGTCGTCTCCCGTGATGGCGTCCTGCCTGCGCCCGCAGCTCTCGAGGACCTCGTCTGCGCCCCCGACGAGGAAGCGATGGTAGTCGTTGGGGGTGGGGGATTCGGCCGCGGCGAGCATGCGGCGGGCGTCGTGGCACTCCGGGTCAAGGTCGAGCGCCTCTCCCAGGAGCTTGCGCGCCTCCGCGATCATCTGGGCGGCCGAGGCCTCGGCCGCAAACGGCAGCTGGTAGTCGATGAGCTCGGTTGCGCGCGCGACGAGGTGAAACGCCCTGTCCTCGTCGGTCTGGGGCAGAGAGTCGCGCTTCTGGCTGTAGCGGTGGCCAAAGTCCACGGCCGCCCGGGCGGCGCCGAACGGGTCGCTTGCACCGAGCGTTCCCGCAAATCGCAGGCTGAGGCGTTGGAAGTCCTCGTAGTTTGGATCGAGCGCCATGCGCCCTCCCTTCTCGTGCCACCTATGGTAACAAGCGCCCGTCGTATCGGGCCTGGGACGGTGCGCCGCGGAGTGGGGTAGCCGAGGCTTCGCGGCGAGATGCATACGTATCAACAAGTGCTGCATACTGTTTCGCGAATGTTTCCATATCGACCAACATTTGCCCTGCGTGTTGACACTGTTCGCCGAAGTGTCACTATTACGAACCATCCACTGGAGATGGCGCGTGGGGATGCGTGCCCAAGTGAATCGAGAGAGTAACTCATGAACAAGCAGCTATCCATTATTGAGGTCGTCATTATCTAGAACGGGTGGCTGAGTTGCCGCCCGTTGCTAACGGGCGGCCTGAAGAGGGGCCGTCGGGTGAGGAACCCAACGGCCCCTCTTTTTTTGCGCATGATTCTCTCGCTATGGAAGGAGCGTTTGTGAACGGAATCGTCGTTATGCTCGTCGCGGCCCTGGTGCTGTTCGGCGGCTACATGCTGTACGGCCGCTGGCTCGCCAACAAGTGGGGCGTTGATGTGAACGCCATCACGCCCGCCCGCCGTATGGAGGATGGCAACGCCTTCTCCCCGGCCTCTGCCTTTACCGCGTTCTCGCACCAGTTCAGCTCGATCTGCGGTGCTGGCCCCGTCACGGGCACGATCGTGGCCATGGCCTTCGGCTGGTTGCCGGTTGTCCTGTGGGTCCTCGTCGGCGGCATCTTCTTTGGTGCCGTCCACGACTTCGGCGCCCTGTACGCCTCGCTGAAGAACAACGGCAAGTCGCTTGCCCAGCTCGTCGACAAGTACATCGGCAAGACGGGCCGTCGCCTGTTCCTGCTGTTCTGCTGGCTGTTCTGCATCATCGTCATCGCGGCCTTCACCTCGATGGTCTGCGGCACGTTCGCCCAGTCCGCCAAGGCCTCTGACGCCGTGAACTACGCCGCCGCCTCCACGGGCACCATCTCGATCCTCTTCACGTTCGTGGCCATCGCCTTCGGCTGGGCCCGCAACAAGTTCAACCTCAAGGGCGTCTCCGAGTTCGTCGTCGCCGTCGTCATGGTCGTTGCCATGTTCGCCGTCGGCATGGCCGCCCCGCTGCGTCTCGACACCAACGCCTGGATCGCCATCGTCATGGTCTACCTGGTCTTCGCCGGCGCCATGCCCATCCAGACGCTCAAGCAGCCGCGTGACTACCTCACCACCATCATGATGCTCGTCATGATCGTCTGCGCCGTCCTCGGCATCGTCGTCCTCGGCGTCAACGGCCAGGCCACGATGACCGCCCCGGTGTTCACCGGCTTCTCCACCAAGTCCGGCATGATGTTCCCGGTCCTGTTCGTCTCCGTCGCCTGCGGTGCCCTCTCCGGCTTCCACAGCCTCGTCTCTTCCGGCACCTCCTCCAAGCAGGTCTCCAACGAGGCCGACGCTGTGAAGGTTGGCTACGGCGCCATGGTCCTCGAGTCCTTCGTGGGCATCCTCGCCATCGTCATCGCCGGCATCATGTGGTCCACGGTCAACACTCTCGGTGCCGATGGCGCCGAGACGGGCACGGCCTTCCAGGTCTTCGCCCGCGGCGTCGCCAAGGGCATGACGGCCTTCGGCGTCGACGGCACCGTTGCCACCGTGTTCATGCAGATGAACGTCTCCGCCCTCTGCCTGACCTCCCTTGACGCCGTGGCCCGCATCGCCCGCACGTCCTTCTCCGAGTTCTTCGCCAACTCCAACGACGCTCTGGCCATCGACTCCAAGCAGGGTGCCATGAAGGTCCTCGGCAACCCCTGGTTCGCCACGGTCGTCACCCTCATCCCGGGCCTCGCCCTCACCTTCGGCGGCTACCTCAACATCTGGCCGCTCTTCGGCGCCTCCAACCAGCTGCTCGGTGGCATGACGATGATCACGCTCGCCGTGTTCTGCAAGTGCACCGGCCGCAAGGGCTGGATGCTCTACCTGCCCGTCGCGTTCCTGCTCGTCTGCACGTTCACCTCGCTCGTCCAGAGCGCCATGGGCTGCTATGCGGCCGTCGCCGCCTACGGCTTCTTCGGCACCATCCCGGCCACCGAGACCACGGCCGCCGTGTCCGTGGCCGCCACGAAGGGCCTGCAGCTCGTCTTCGCCGTGCTGCTGATGGTCCTCGGCCTCATCGTCGCCGTGAACTGCCTCAAGGAGCTCTTCACCAAGGAGGCCGGTTCCATGCCCGACGAGGAGCCCGAGTGGACCGAGCTCGGTCGTCAGCACGTCGCCGAGGCCGCCGGCAAGGCCGCTGCCTCTGGCTCCGCTGCCACCGACGAGGCGTAAGGCCCCGCCCTCATCTCATCGCCGGCCCTCAGCGACTCGTGGCCGACTGATGACGGGTCCGCATCCCCCAGGGGTGCGGGCCCTTTCTTGTGCCGAGACGCGCCAAGGCCCGCCGTCCGAGCCGCCTCCCAACGTGTCGGTTGTGTTCCCGATTGAGACCGGCTGCCGGCCGCGGCTGCCTCGGCGCGTATACTTTGATTGAAAGCGAGGCGGCCGTCGCGCGGGGAGACGCGCTGTGCCGCAGCATGACCCAAGCAAACGGAGGGGGCGCCATGGAGCCCGAGACCAATTCGAGCGCAGCTGGGGACGCCCAGGTCCCAGAGGGCGCCAGTGCCGAGAAGGAGCCCACGATCGAGGAGCGCCTCGAGGAGGCCATCGCCATCACGGCCCCCGGATCGGCCGTGCGCCGTGCCCTCGACATGATCATCGCCGGCCACCTTGGCGCCCTCATCTGCGTCGGCGACACGGACACCGTCCTCTCCGCCGGCAACGACGGCTTTCCGCTCAACATCTCGTTTACGGCAAACCGCCTGTTCGAGCTCTCCAAGATGGATGGCGCCATCGTCGTGGACCGCGACCTCACGCAGATCCTGCGAGCGAACTTCCATCTCAACCCGGACCCGAGCCTCCCCACGAGCGAGACGGGCATGCGCCATCGCACCGCGGCGCGCATGAGCCTGCTCACGAAGGCCCTCGTCATCTCCGTCTCCGAGCGCCGCCAGGTCGTGAACCTGTACGTGGGCGGCCGCTCGCACCAGCTGCGTGGCGTGGCCGAGCTCATGACGAGTGCCTCCCAGCTCATTACGACGCTGCAGACCACACGCCAGGCGCTCGACCACGCGCTGCTGCGCCTCACCACGCTCGAGCTCGACAACTACGTCACGCTCGCCGACGTCACGACGATCCTCAACTACTTCGAGACCCTCATGACCGCCGCCGACGAGATTGACCGCTGCGTCGTGCAGCTCGGTAGCGAGGGCCGCACCGTAGAGATGCAGCGCGAGCAGCTCGTTGGCGACATGGAGTCCGAGTACCTCCTCATGATCCGCGACTACGCTCGCGACTCCTCCGAGGGCAACGCCGAGGCCATCCGCGAGAAGCTCCACGCGGCAGACCCGTCGCAGTGGCGCTCTCCCAAGCGCGTCGCCAAGGTCCTCGGCTACGACGACCTGCGCGAGGACAGCGTCATGGTCCCGCTCGGCCTCCGCACGCTCAGCCGCGTCTCCGTCGTGCGCGAGGGCATGGCCGACAAGATCGTCGACGAGTACGGCAACCTGCGCGAGCTCATGGACGACATCGAGCAGAACCCCTCCCGCCTCGACGACCTTGGAGTCAAGAACCCCTCCATCCTCGCGGACAGCCTGTACCGCATGTGGGGCAAGAAGGAGTAGCCGTGGCCGAGAGCACCCATACTGCCGCCGCGCCCGACACCTGTGCCGTCGTCGCTGCGGGCGGCCTCGGCCTGCGCTTCGGCGACGCGCGAGGCAAGCAGTACGTCGAGCTGTGCGGCCTGCCCGTGCTCGACTGGTCCGTCGCCGCGCTCGACGAGGCCCCGTCGGTGGGCCACATCGTCATCGTCTGCCCGCACGGTCGCGTCGAGGAGACGCGCAAGATCGTCGGGCTCATCGCCCCTTGCGTCCCTGTCACCTTCGTCGAGGGCGGCGCCACGCGCCAGGAGTCTTGCCTCGCGGGCATCCGTGCCGTGCCCGGCGACTTTCCGCTCGTCGCAATCCACGACGGCGCCCGCCCGCTCATCCGCCCCGAGACGGTCGAGGCCGTCATCGCGCGCGTTCGCGACGACGCCTCGCTTGCCGGCGCCATCTGCGCCCATCCGTCCGCTGACACGCTCAAGGTCGTCGAGGGCGGCATCGTCCGCTCCACGCCGGATCGCTCGCGCTACTGGGCCGTCCAGACCCCGCAGGTGTTCCGGCGCGCCACCGTGCTCGAGGCGCACCTCGCCGCCGGGCGCGAGGGCTTCGTCGGCACGGATGACGCCTCGCTCGTCGAGCGCGCAGGCGGCCGCGTGGCCGTCGTCGAGAGCCCGAGCGACAACATGAAGGTCACGGTCCCGGAGGACCGCCTGCCCGTCGAGGCCATCCTCGCGAGCAGGACCGCGAGCGGCGAGGCTCCTGTCGCCGCGAGGGAGGGGGCTCGCCCATGCTGAGGATCGGCCACGGATACGACGTCCACAAGCTGGTCGAGGGTCGCGACCTCATCCTGTGCGGCGTGAAGGTTCCCCACACGCTTGGGCTTCTCGGACACTCGGACGCCGACGTCGCCACGCATGCCGTGGCTGACGCCATCCTGGGCGCCACGCGCCTTGGGGACTTGGGCAAGCTCTTCCCGGATACGGACCCTGCCTATGCCGGCGCCGACTCGCTCAAGCTCCTCGAGCAGGTCATGGGCCTTGCCCGCGAGCGTGGTTACGAGCTGCTCGACTGCGACTGTACCATCGCCGCCCAGGCACCCAAGCTCGCCCCGCACCGCGAGCGGATGCGCAAGAATCTCGCGCACGCGCTTGGCGTTGACGTCTCGAGCGTTGGGGTCAAGGCCACGACCACCGAGCGCCTCGGCTTTGTAGGGCGCGAGGAGGGCATGGAGGCCTGGGCGGTCGCCCTCATGGAATACGGCCGCTAGCTGCGAGGCGTCCGCCGCGCTATCCTTAGGCGTCACACGCGAGCCGGCCTTCGCGCCCGCGCAGCACATTCGTTAGGACCCACATGTTCGACAGAATCCGTGAGGACATCGAGACGTTCCGGGCACACGACCCGGCAGCCACCTCGACGATCTCCATCCTCCTCAACTCTCCCGGCATGCGCGCCATCTGGGCGTACCGCCGTCAGCACTGGTGGTGGACGCACGGCCACACGCTCATTGCCCGCACGCTCTCCACGTGGAGCCGCCACCGCTTCGGTGTCGAGATCCATCCCGGCGCCACGATCGGTCGGCGCTTCGTCATCGACCACGGCATGGGCATCGTCGTGGGGGAGACCACCATCATTGGCGACGACTGCCAGCTCTACCAGGGCGTCACGCTCGGCGGCACGGGCAAGCAGGGCGGCAAGCGCCACCCAACGCTGGGCAACGGCGTGGTCGTGGGCGTGGGCGCCTCCGTGCTGGGCAACATCACGCTCGGCGACAACGTCAAGGTGGGCGGCGGCGCCGTGGTCGTACGCGATGTCCCTGCGGACTGCACGGTCGTGGGCATCCCCGGCCACGTCACCACGAAGGGCGGCGTGCGCGTGCGCTCCGCTGCCGGCGAGCGCCTCACCTGCCTGTCCATGAGCGACGCGACTACAATCGACAAGGTCATCCACGAGCGCGAGGACATCGAGCACCGCGAGTACCTGCCCGATCCCGTCGATCGCACCGTCGATGACCTCTCGGCAAAGGTCGAGCGCCTCGAGAAGCGAATCGCCGAGCTGGAGTCCCAGCTCGAGAACAAGGAGTAGCCATGCTCGTCTACAACACCCAGCTTCACAAGAAGGTCGAGCTCACGCCCATCGAGCCCGGCAAGATCCGCATGTACGTCTGCGGCCCCACCGTCTACGACCAGATCCACGTGGGCAACGGCCGCACGTTCCTGGCGTTCGACGTCATCCGCCGCTACCTCACCTACAAGGGCTACCAGGTAACGTTCGCCCAGAACCTCACTGACGTGGACGATAAGATCATCAACCGCGCCAACGAGCAGGGCCGCACGCCCGAGGAGGTTGCCTCGGAGTTCTCCGACGCCTTCATCGAGCAGATGCACCGCCTGGGCGTCCTCGACCCCGACATCCGCCCGCGCGCCACGCGAGAGATCCCCGCGATGATCGAGATGATCGAGGGCCTCATCGAGCAGGGCCACGCCTACGCCCCCGGCAACGGCGACGTCTACTTCTCCGTGCGCAGCGACCCCAGCTACGGCACGGTCTCCGGCCGCAACGTCGACGACCTCAAGGTCGGCGCCCGCATCGAGGCCAACGACGAGAAGGCAGACCCGCTCGACTTCGCCCTGTGGAAGGCCGCCAAGCCCGGCGAGCCCATGTGGGACTCCCCGTGGGGCAAGGGCCGTCCCGGCTGGCACACGGAGTGCTCCGCCATGGTGCACCGCTACCTCGGCACGCCCATCGACATCCACGGCGGCGGCCAGGACCTGCAGTTCCCCCACCACGAGAACGAGTACGCCCAGGCCGTCTGCTGCTGGCACGAGCCGCTCGCCAACGTGTGGATGCACGCGGGCATGCTGCTCATCGACGGCGAGAAGATGAGCAAGAGCCTCGGCAACTTCTACACGCTCAAGGAGGTCCTGGACAAGTACCCGGCAGACGCCGTGCGCCTGCTCATGCTCCAGACCCACTACCGCTCGCCGCTCGACTTCTCGTTCGACCGCCTCGACGGCGCGGTGGGCACGCTCGAGCGCATCCGCGGCACCGTCGCCAACCTGCGCTGGGCCGCCGAGAACTCCTGCGCGAGCGCTCACGAGCTCACGGACGCAGACCGCGCGTTCGGTGCGGCCGTCGACGAGGCTTCCGCCGAGTTCGTGCGTCAGATGGACGACGACTTCAACACGGCCGGCGCCCTCGCGGCGCTGTTCGGCCTCGTGACGAAGGCCAACACCTACCTGGACGAGGCGGGTGCCGAGGCGGCCGGCGCCGTGGCGCTGCGTGCCTCCGACGCGCTCGTCGAGCTCCTTGGCGTGCTGGGCGTGGAGTCCGTGCGTCCGAGCGCGGTGGAGCTGCCCCACGAGCTCGTCGAGCTTGCCAGCGCCCAGGCCGGCTACGAGGGAGACGACGCCAGCGAGGCCGCCGAGGCCCTCGTGGCCGCCCGCGCCGAGGCTCGCGCCGCCAAGAACTGGGCCGTGGCGGACGCCATCCGAGACGGTATCGCCGCGCTCGGCCTCGTCGTCGAGGACACGGCCGCCGGAACCCGCATCAAGCCCGCGAAGGAGGACTAGCCATGGCAAGAAGGCAGGGCGGCTCCAAGCCGTCGCGCGGCGGATCTGGGCACACCCCCGGCGGGCGCGGAGGCCGCGGCTCCCAGCGCTCCCAGGGATACCAGGGCAAGCGCCAGCAGGACGCGAGGCCCAAGGGCAGGCCTGGGCACTCGCAGCAGCAGGCCCCTCGCTCGGGCCAGCGCCCCGATGCCCGTCGTGGCGGCTCCAGGGGAGACCTCATCGAGGGCCGTCGTGCCGCCGTCGAAGCCCTCGAACTCGGCCTTCCCGTCACGCGCGCCCTCATCCAGAAGGACTCTGGAGGCGCGGACCCTGCGCTCACCGAGCTTGCCCGCCGCCTTGCGGCGGACGGCGTCGAGGTCGAGCGCGTGGCCAAGCCCGTGCTCGACTCGCTCTCCTCGCACGGCGCTCACCAGGGGATCATGCTCAGGGTCCGCCCGTATCGCTACGCTTCGCTGCGCGACATCATCGACGCGGCAGGGGAGGGCAACGCCCTGGTCATCGTCCTCGACCACGTGACGGACGAGGGCAACTTCGGCGCCATCGTGCGAACGGCCGAGGTCGTTGGCGCGGCGGGCGTCGTCGTGGCCAAGTCTCGCGCCGCGCGTGTGGGCGTGGGCGCCTACAAGACGAGCGCCGGCGCCGTCATGCACCTGCCCATCGCGCAGGTGTCCAATCTCGCGAGCGCCCTCGACGAGCTCAAGGAGCACGGCTTTTGGGCGGGCGGCGCCACGGAGCATGCCCATGACCTGGTGTGGGACGCGCCCGTATCGGGCCGTCTCGCCCTCGTGATGGGATCGGAGGGCTCGGGCATCTCGCGCCTCGTGCGCGAGCACTGCGACTTCGAGTTCAAGCTCCCGCAGCGCGGCATGGTCGAGAGCCTGAACGTGGCCCAGGCAACGACGGCCATCGCCTACGAGTGGCTGCGTCGTGACATGGCTCAGGGTGGCGCCGCCTCTGCGGCGAGTGAGGCAGATGCCTACGAGTCTGGCTATGACCTGCCCGACGTCTCGGACTTCGATTTCCCGGAGACCGACCTTGGCTAAGCGCTCAGACCACGAGCTGCTCGTCGTGGACGGCTACAACGTCATATTCGGCACGCCGCGCTACAAGGCGCTCATGGACGAGCCAGACGCCCGCCAGCTCGACCACGACCCGTTCGACAGGGCCAGGGAGCTGCTCGTGGGTGACGTTGCAGCGTTTGCCCAGGGACGCTACGAGCCCGTCATCGTCTTCGATGCCGCGGGCAACGTGAGTCCCGAGCACCCCGAGCTCAGGCGTGCGGGCGTCCGCATGATCTTCTCGCCTACGGGCGTCACCGCCGACACCGTGATCGAGAAGCTCGTGAGCGAGTGCCGCAGGCAGGGCAGGGAGGTCACGGTCGTCACGTCCGACAACGCGATCCGCGCAACCGTGGGCGGAATCCCGGTGACGAGAATCTCGAGCGCCATGCTCGCGCACGAGATAGACGTGCTGGACTGCGAGCGCGAGGTTGACATCAGCGACCGCCGGCATGGCAAGCTCACGGTGGAGGATAGGCTGGACGCTGAGACGCTCGCAAAGCTCAACGCCCTGCTCGGCAGATAGCCGCAAGCTTGGCATCCGGGCCGCATATCGGCTACCATGCAAGAGCGCCCGAGATGGGCCGTACATACGCCAACGTAGCTCAATGGTAGAGCCCCTGTCTTGTAAACAGGCCGTTGTAGGTTCGATTCCTATCGTTGGCTCCACGCATCCAGGGCCCCGTTCGGGGCCCTTTTTGATGCCATTTGTGGCCATTATTTGCGCGCTGACGACCAACTTTTTAAAAATATTTTTCGAGCGAAAACAGAGAATGTAGCAAAACTGCAGGTAAACGGGCAAAAAGATATAGATACGCCCGGGTGGGTGGAATACGTTGACAAGGATTCTGAGGCCTTGTAATATGCTTTCCGCTGCGAGGGGCAACGGCCCCGAACCAGCGGCTTGAAAACGGTATGGGGATGTGGCACAGCGGCAACTGCGGCGGACTGTAAATCCGCTCCTTCGGGTTCCTTGGTTCGAGTCCAAGCATCCCCACCATGCCCGTGTAGCTCAGTAGGTAGAGCACTTCGTTGGTAACGAAGAGGTCACCGGTTCAAATCCGGTCGCGGGCTCCATTCAAGCACGGCGGTGTAGCTCAGTTGGTTAGAGCACGCGGTTCATACCCGCGGCGTCACTGGTTCGAATCCAGTCACCGCTACCAGAGCCCTCGCGGCGTCGCGCAAGCGGCGCCGCTGGACATATAAATAGGCAAAAGGGCCGTCAAGGCCTAAAGCTAGCATCCATGAGGAGGATGGCAATGGCCAAGGAGAAGTTTGAGCGCACCAAGCCGCACGTGAACATCGGCACGATTGGTCACGTTGACCACGGCAAGACCACGCTGACGGCTGCTATCACCAAGGTCCTTTCTGAGACCGAGGGCTGCAAGGCCGACTTCACCGCCTTCGAGAACATCGACAAGGCTCCCGAGGAGCGCGAGCGTGGCATCACCATCTCCGTCGCTCACGTCGAGTACGAGACGGCTTCCCGTCACTACGCCCACGTTGACTGCCCGGGCCACGCTGACTACGTCAAGAACATGATTTCCGGCGCTGCTCAGATGGACGGTGCCATCCTGGTCATCGCCGCCACCGACGGCCCCATGGCTCAGACCCGCGAGCACATCCTTCTCGCCCGTCAGGTCGGCGTGCCCTACATCGTCGTCTTCCTGAACAAGTGCGACATGGTCGACGATGACGAGCTCATCGACCTCGTCGAGATGGAGACCCGTGACCTCCTCTCCGAGTACGACTTCCCCGGCGACGACATCCCCGTCATCCGTGGTTCCGCTCTCGGCGCCCTCAACGGCGACGAGAAGTGGATGAATTCCGTCCGCGAGCTCATGAAGGCCGTCGACGAGTACATCCCGACGCCCGCCCGTGACAACGAGAAGCCGTTCCTGATGGCCATCGAGGACGTCATGACGATCTCCGGCCGTGGTACCGTCGCCACCGGTCGTGTCGAGCGCGGCGAGCTCAAGCTCAACGAGCCGGTCGAGATCGTGGGCATCAAGCCGACGCAGAACTCCGTCGTCACCGGCATCGAGATGTTCCGCAAGACCATGGACTTCTGCGAGTCCGGCGACAACGTCGGCCTGCTTCTCCGTGGCATCAAGCGCGAGGACATCGAGCGCGGCCAGGTCATCTGCAAGCCCGGCACCGTTACCCCGCACTCCAAGTTCACGGCTGAGGTCTACGTCCTCACCAAGGAGGAGGGTGGCCGTCACACGCCGTTCTTCACGAACTACCGTCCGCAGTTCTACTTCCGCACCACGGACGTCACCGGCTCCATCGTCCTCCCCGAGGGCGTCGAGATGGCCATGCCTGGCGACCACGTGACGATTGAGGCTGACCTCATCCACGGCATCGCCATGGAGGAGGGCGACCGCTTCGCCATCCGTGAGGGCGGTCACACCGTCGGCGATGGTCGTATCGCCACCATCATTGAGTAGATTTAGTTTCTCTCAGTGACTTCAGGGCCCGACTCCTCTGGGAGCCGGGCCTTTTTCGTGGGGCTTTTGTTGAGGCGCGAGGATCTGGAAGATTTC
This sequence comes from Parolsenella catena, assembly GCF_003966955.1. Taxonomy (GTDB): domain Bacteria; phylum Actinomycetota; class Coriobacteriia; order Coriobacteriales; family Atopobiaceae; genus Parolsenella; species Parolsenella catena. The sequence goes on from NZ_AP019367.1 coordinate 206,987, forward strand.
CAGCGTCAGAGTGTTGACGAAGCCCGTTGACGCTGGTAATGTATTCGACCGCGCCATGGCTGAGACAGTCTTGGCCATGACTCATCAGGAGGAAAGCAATGCGTACGATGGTTACCCTCGCCTGCACCGAGTGCAAGCGCCGCAATTACACCACCAAGAAGAACAAGCAGAACAATCCTGAGCGCATGGAGCTCAAGAAGTACTGCCCCTGGTGCCGCAAGCACACTCTTCACAAGGAGACCCGCTAAGCCGGGAATCCCCCTTACAGGCCAGTAGCTCCAATGGTAGAGCGGCGGTCTCCAAAACCGTTTGTTGTGGGTTCGAGTCCTACCTGGCCTGCCAGACTTAACACCGGCCTTCCCTTGTGGAAGGCCGGTTTGCATGAATGTACGAGGCCTCGCCCGAAGGGATAAGAATGGCCAACAAGGATCGCCAGAAGAGGAGCGCCCGTAAGGCGCGTGCTGCCGAGCGCAAGGAGCTCGAGGAGAAGCGCGCCGCCTCCCAGGTTGACGCGCCGAAGAAGGCCGCCCCTGCTCAGGCTGCGGGCAGCTCGAAGAAGGCTGCTCCCAAGAAGAAGCACTTTGCCCGCATCCGCGGTTGGTTCGCTGATGTCAAGGCGGAGATGCACCGAGTCACTTGGCCCTCCAAGAGCGAGCTCAAGAACTACACCGTTGCCGTCATCGTGATGCTCGTTGTGTTTGGCGTTGCCGTCTGGCTCGTCGACACGGGTGTCGTGGCGGCTCTCGTCGGCTACTCCGGACTGAGGGGCTAACATGGCGAAGCGCTGGTACGTGATTCACACCTATTCTGGTTACGAGAACAAGGTCAAGAACGACCTCGAGCACCGCATCGAGACGTACGGCCTTGAGAACGTCGTCGTCGACATCAAGATCCCGACCGAGGAGGTCACGGAGATCAAGGAGGGCGGCAAGCGCGAGACCAAGGAGTCCAAGGTCTTCCCGGGCTACGTTCTCGTTCGCATGGAGATGGATGACAACTCCTGGTCTGTCGTTCGCAATACTCCGGGTGTGACCGGCTTCGTCGGCATCGACGGCAAGCCCGCGCCGCTCTCCCGCGAGGAGTTCAACAAGATCATGCGTCGCTCCAACCCCAGGGCTGGCGCGGCTCCCGCTCCGCACCGCACTGCCACCAACCTCGAGGCCGGCATGTCCGTCCGCGTTCTCAGCGGCCCTCTTGCAGACTTCGACGGCCTCATCTCCGAGGTCAACGCCGAGTCCGGCAAGGTCAAGGTCATGCTCACGATCTTTGGCCGCGAGACGCCTGTCGAGCTCAACCTCGACCAGGTCTCCGTCATCGCCTAAGCCAGGCAATACTCGCCGGCCCCTCTTTCGGTGAGGAATGCTTCTGTGGGGCAGGCACGACATAGCACGTAGGTACACGCTTTGTAACTTCGCAATGAAAGGGAATGACAATGGCTGAGAAGAAGGTTGTCAACTTCATCAAGCTCCAGATTCCGGCTGGCGCCGCTAACCCCGCGCCCCCGATCGGCCCGGCCCTCGGCGCCGCCCAGGTCAACATCATGCAGTTCTGCCAGGCGTTCAATGCCGCCACGCAGGACAAGAAGGGCGACATCATCCCCGTTGAGATCTCCGTCTACGAGGACCGCTCCTTCACGTTCATCTGCAAGACGTCGCCCGCCGCTGAGCTCATCAAGAAGGAGCTCGGCCTCAAGGGTGGCTCCGGCGTTCCCCAGCGCGACAAGGTTGGCGAGCTCACGCAGGAGCAGCTCACCAAGATCGCCGAGATCAAGATGCCGGACCTCAACGCCAACGACATCGAGGGCGCCAAGAAGATCATCGCCGGCACCGCTCGTTCCATGGGCGTCACGATCGCCGAGTAGCTCGCCCAGAGCACTTGCATTCAGGTACCCCGCCAGCATCCGCTGGCTAAGCTCGGCGCACGAGCGCCGCTAGATGTGGGAGGGCGCATGCCCTGTGACCACAGGAGGAAACAACATGCCTAAGCACGGTAAGAAGTACACCGCCGCCGCTGCCAAGATCGAGGCTGGCAAGCTCTACACGCCGAAGGAGGCTGCCGCTCTCGTCAAGGAGGTCGCGTTCGCCGGCTTCGACGAGACGATCGAGGCCACGTTCCGCCTCGGCGTCGACACCCGCAAGGCCGACCAGAACATCCGTGGCTCCATCGCTCTGCCCCACGGTACCGGCAAGACCGTCCGCGTCGCCGTCTTCGCCGAGGGCGAGCAGGCTCGTGCCGCCGAGGAGGCTGGCGCCGACCTCGTGGGCTCCGACGACCTCGTCGCCCAGGTCCAGGCTGGCAACATCGACTTCGATGCCGCCATCGCCACGCCCCCGATGATGGCCAAGGTCGGTCGTCTCGGCAAGATCCTCGGTCCCCGTGGCCTCATGCCGAACCCCAAGCTCGGCACCGTCACCATGGACGTCGCCAAGATGGTCAACGAGCTCAAGGCCGGCCGCGTCGAGTATCGCGCCGACCGCTACGGCATCTGCCACGTTGCCGTGGGCCGCGTGTCCTTCCCGCTCGAGCAGATCGTCGAGAACTACGGCGTCCTGCTGAACGAGATTCTCCGCGTCAAGCCGTCCTCTGCCAAGGGCAAGTACATCAAGTCCGTCTCCCTTGCCTCCACGATGGGCCCCGGCGTCAAGGTCGACAGCTCCATCGTCCGCAACCTCCTCGAGGCCTAGCCTCTAAGAGTTTGCGCAAAGCGTGAACGTTTTCCGCCCGTCTCGGTTGTTTCTTGACTTCCGCGGCGGGCGGAATATCATTTCAATCGTTATGCACATAGCACGTCCGCTGCCAGAGACAGCCGGTGCCCGTAGGGGCCTAAGGGGTCTAACCCGCCTGCCGAGGTGGTCCAACGAGTGAAATTGTTGAGACCCCGTCTGGCTTAGCGCCGGGCGGGGTCTTTGTTCTTCCTCGAGCGAAGTCCCGCCTAGTGGCGAGACGTGCATCAGCACGCTCGAGGGGAGGTGTACATATGCCAGCTCAGTCCAAGATCGATATGCTCGAGAAGGTCTCCGCTTCCCTGGAGGCTTCCGCGGGCCTGTTCGTGATCGATTACCGTGGCCTTACGGTCAAGGAGACGCAGGAGCTTCGTCGCGGTCTGCGCGAGGCCGGCGCGCACATGAAGGTCTACAAGAACAACCTCGTGCGCATCGCGCTCGAGAAGGCCGAGATGCCCGCCATCGACGATTGCCTCGAGGGCACCGTTGCCTGCGTGTTCTATGACAGCGACCCCGCCGCCGCTGCCAAGGTCATCAAGGAGACCTCCAAGAAGCTCAACAAGATCGAGTTCCGTGGTGGTATCACCGATGGTCAGGTTGTCTCCGCCGAGGAGGTCATCGCCATCGCTGACCTGCCCTCCAAGGAGCAGCTCCTCGGCCAGATCGCCGGTCTCATCAATGGCTTCGCGCGCGACATCGCCGTGTGCGTCAATGGTGTTTCCTCCGGTCTCGCTCGCTCGATCCAGCAGGTTTCCGAGCAGAAGGCCGCCTAGCAGCAGCCTTGCGGCTTGTCCGCGAACCAGGCGCGCGTCCGCGCGTCGAACCACGAAGAATTTCATGCCCATGCGCATGAGCTATGAAAGGACTTAGAAATGGCTAAGCTCACCACCGATGAGATCATCGATGCCCTTAAGGAAATGACCCTTCTCGAGGCCTCCGAGCTCGTCAAGGCCATCGAGGACACCTTTGGTGTCTCCGCCGCCGCTCCTGCCGCCGTCGTCGCCGCTCCTGCCGCCGGCGAGGCCGCTGCCGAGGAGAAGACGAACTTCGACGTCGTGCTCGAGGGCTTCGGCGACAACAAGATCGCCGTCATCAAGGTCGTCCGCGAGCTCACCAGCCTTGGCCTGAAGGAGGCCAAGGAGGTCGTCGAGAGCGCCCCGAAGGCCGTCCTCGAGGGCGCCAAGAAGGAGGACGCCGAGGCCGCCAAGGAGAAGCTCGAGGCCGCCGGCGCTGCCGTCTCCCTCAAGTAACTTCTCGGCACCGTTCGGTGCTTTCTGCCTAAGGGCAGCATGAGTTACGCTGGGCCCCGCATCGACTCGTCGGTGCGGGGCCCTTTTCTGTGGCCGTCGGGCGCGTCGGCCAGTGCGAGGCATGGTGGAACTGGCGTGGGGGAGCATGGCCGGTTTGTCGCGTTAACCCAGCTTGCACATATCGTCTTCACATGCGTATGCCGCGAGCCGAGACAAAACCCCAGCACGCGGCATAAGTGCGAAAAGATAAATGAATAAAAATAGAATGTCAAGACTGTTCATTGACGAGACAGGCAACCTTCGGTAGATTACTAGTTTGCGACAACTGCCGCCATATGCCATGTTGAAGGAGGAAATGCCTGGTGCGTACCGCTAAGTCTACTACCACCTCCGCAGTCAAGCACGATCGCGTGAGCTTCTCCAAGATCGCCCCCGCGATGGAGCTCCCCAACCTCATCACCATCCAGAAGGAGTCTTTCGAGCACTTCATGACCGATGGTCTTGCCGAGGCGTTCGCCGAGGCTTCGCCCATCGAGAACAGTGCCGGCACGATGGAGATCACCTTCGGCGAGCACCAGTTTGGTGACCCCGCCCACTCCATCGCCGAGTGCCGTGCCAAGGACATCTCCTATCAGGCGCCGCTGCTCGTTGACGTGCGCTTCGTGAACAAGGAGACCGGTGAGATCAAGGAGCAGCTCGTCTTCATGGGCGACTTCCCGCTCATGACCGACCGTGGCACGTTCATCATCAACGGCACCGAGCGCGTCGTCGTCTCGCAGCTCGTCCGCTCGCCGGGCGTGTACTTCGCCGAAGAGATGGACAACGGCGTCCAGATCCACCGCGCCCAGTTCATTCCCGCTCGTGGTGCCTGGCTCGAGTTCGAGGTCGACAAGCGCGGCCAGCTCGTCGTCTCCATCGACCGCAAGCGTCGCCAGAGCGCCACGATGTTCCTGCGCGCCCTCGGCATCGCCGAGTCCGACGACGAGATCCTGACGCTTCTCGGTGACTCCGACATCGTCCGCTCCACGCTCGAGCGCGACGTCGCCCAGACGCGCGAGGACGCCCTCATCGAGATCTACAAGCGCCAGCGCCCCGGCGAGCCGCCCACGGTCGACTCCGCCCGCAGCCTGCTCGACGGCCTGTACTTCAACGCCCAGCGCTATGACCTTGCCAAGGTCGGTCGCTACAAGATCAACAAGAAGCTCGGCATCGACGTCGACTCCTCCGAGTCCGTCCTCACGGCCGAGGACATCGTGAGTGCCCTGCGCTACCTGCTCGCCCTGCACGCCGGCGACCAGACGAAGAAGACCGACGACATCGACCACTTCGGCAACCGTCGCGTCCGCACGGTCGGCGAGCTCGTCGCCAACCAGTTCCGCATCGGCATGAGCCGCATGGAGCGCGTCGTCCGCGAGCGCATGGCCGCCCAGGACGTCGACGACATCACGCCGCAGAGCCTCATCAACATCCGCCCGATTGTCGCGGCCATCAAGGAGTTCTTCGGCTCCTCGCAGCTGTCGCAGTTCATGGACCAGAACAACCCGCTGTCCGGCCTCACGCACAAGCGTCGTCTGTCCGCGCTCGGCCCGGGCGGCCTTGCCGGTCACAAGTCCGGCTCCAGCCGCCGCACGAACGTCCCCACGGCCGTCCGTGACGTCCACAACTCGCACTACTCCCGCATGTGCCCCATCGAGACGCCTGAGGGCCCCAACATCGGCCTCATCGGCTCGCTGGCCCTCTATGCCCACGTGAACAGCTTCGGCTTCATCGAGGCCCCGTACCGCAGGGTCGTCGACGGCAAGGCCACCGATCAGATCGACTGGATGACGGCCGACGAGGAAGAGGACCACGTGATCGCCCCGGCGAACACGCCCATCGACCCCAAGGACGGCTCGTTCATCGAGATTGACGAGAATGGCGAGCTCATCCACCCCAAGCGCATCGTCGCCCGCACGCGCGACTTCGACGGCTCCTTCGGCGCGCCGGCCGAGTGTCTCGTCTCCGACGTCGACTACATGGACGTCTCGCCGCGTCAGCTGCTCTCCGTGGCCGCCACGCTCATTCCGTTCCTCGAGCACGACGACGCAAAGCGTACGCTCATGGGCGCCAACATGCAGCGTCAGGCCGTGCCCCTGATTCACGCCCACGCGCCGTTCGTCGGCACGGGCATGGAGCTGCGCGCCGCGCTCGACTCCGGCGAGATCATCTCCGCCCACGAGGACGGTACGGTCGTCGAGGTCGACGCAGCCCACGTCGTCGTTGACGGTGCCAAGGGCCCCGAGCGCTATGACCTCCCCAAGTACGAGCGCTCCAACCAGAGCACCTGCATCAACCACCGCCCGATCGTCCACGTGGGCGACCAGGTGAAGAAGGGCCAGCCCCTGGCCGACGGTCCCTCGATCGACAACTCCGAGCTCGCCCTCGGTGCAAACCTCACCGTGGCCTACATGCCGTGGGAGGGCTACAACTACGAGGACGGCATCATCGTCTCCGAGCGCGTCGTGCAGCAGGACCTGCTCACCTCGGTGAACATCTCCCGCCACGAGATTGACGCCCGCGACACGAAGCTCGGCCCCGAGGAGATCACCCGAGAGATCCCGAACCTGGGCGAGGACATGCTCGCCAACCTCGACGAGGACGGCATCATCCGCATTGGTGCCGAGGTCGGCCCCGGTGACATCCTCGTTGGCAAGGTCACGCCCAAGGGCGAGACGGCCCTCACGTCCGAGGAGCGCCTGCTCCGCGCCATCTTCGGCGCCAAGGCCCACGACGTGCGCGACACGTCGCTCAAGATGCCCCACGGCTCCTACGGCCGCGTCGTCGACGTGGTTCGCTTCAGCCGCGAGGCTGGCGACGACCTCCCGCCCGGAGTCAACGAGCTCGTCCGCGTCTTCGTTGCCCAGCGCCGCAAGATCCAGCAGGGTGACAAGATCGCCGGCCGCCACGGCAACAAGGGTGTCGTGTGCCGCGTCCTGCCCGTCGAGGACATGCCCTACATGGCCGACGGTACGCCCGTCGACGTCCTGCTCGACCCGCTGGGCGTCCCGTCCCGAATGAACGTCGGCCAGCTGCTCGAGTGCCACCTCGGCTGGGCGGCCGCCAACGGCTGGGACATGGATGACCCGGACTCCAAGAAGTACGTCCCCGGCCCCATCCCCGTCGCCACGCCCGTCTTTGACGGCGCCACGGCTGACGAGGTCGCCGAGGCCATCCGCCGCACGAACATCAACCTCGTCAACCGTGCCCGCGAGCGCTTCGGCGAGCACATGGACGAGCAGTTCGTCCCGCAGCTCAACAGCTTCGGCAAGACGACGCTGTACGACGGCCGCACCGGCGAGCCCTTCCGCGACAAGATCACGGTGGGCACGAGCTACATCCTGAAGCTCGGCCACATGGTCGACGACAAGATCCACGCTCGCTCGACCGGCCCCTACAGCCTCGTCACCCAGCAGCCGCTTGGCGGCAAGGCCCAGTTCGGCGGCCAGCGCTTCGGCGAGATGGAGGTCTGGGCCCTGTACGCGTACGGTGCCGCCAACGTGCTGCAGGAGATCCTCACCGTCAAGTCCGATGACACGAACGGCCGCGTGAAGACCTACGAGTCCATCGTCAAGGGCGAGAACGTCCCCGACGCCGGCATCCCGGAGTCCTTCAAGGTCCTCGTCAAGGAGATCCGCTCGCTGGCGCTCGACATCGAGCCCATCTCCTACAAGAAGCGCGCCGCCAAGGCCGTCGAGGAGACCGAGGCCCCGGCCGAGAACCCCGTCGACGTCTTCGCCGACGCCTCCGCCGAGGACCTCATCGGCGCCCCCATCGCCTCCGACGAGACCCCCGAGCTCGTCGCCGAGACCACGAACGAGAAGGAGTAGCGAACCGTGGCAGATTTCGATACCACTGACTTCGACGCCATCAAGATCTCCCTCGCCTCCGCCGATGACATTCGCAGGTGGTCGCACGGCGAGGTCAAGAAGCCCGAGACGATCAACTACCGCACGCTCAAGCCCGAGAAGGACGGCCTGTTCTGCGAGAAGATCTTCGGACCGGTCAAGGACTGGGAGTGCGCCTGCGGCAAGTACAAGGGCATCCGCTTCAAGAACATCGTGTGCGAGCGCTGCGGCGTCGAGGTGACGACCGCCAAGGTTCGTCGCGAGCGCATGGGCCACATCGAGCTCGCCGCTCCCGTGAGCCACATCTGGTACTTCAAGAGCCCCTCGAGCTTCCCGCTGTCGCGCATGCTCGACATGAAGTCCAAGGACCTCGAGAAGGTCCTGTACTTCGCCAGCTACGTCATCACCGACGTCGACACCGAGGCCCGCGAGGCCGACGCCGCCGACCTCAAGGAGGAGCTGGCCGCCGACCTCGAGCAGCTCGACGCCGAGCGCGACGAGCAGATCGAGCGCATGCGTGCCGACCAGGCCGCCGGCATCGTCGACGAGTTCGACGGCTCCGAGGTCCTCTCCGACGAGGAGCTCGCCGCCGCCATCGTCGACCTGCGCGAGGAGTACGAGGAGGAGAAGCAGCTCCGCACCGAGGCCTACGAGAAGTTCATGACGCTCGAGGTCCGCGAGCTCATCTCCGACGAGAGCCTCTTCCGCGAGATAAAGCGCTACTACTCCATCTACTTCAAGGGTGGCATGGGCGCCGAGGCCGTCCGCGAGCTGCTCCGCGCCATCGACCTGGAGAAGACGGCTGCCGAGCTGCGTGCCATCATCGCCGATGACAAGGGCCAGAAGCAGAAGCGCGAGAAGGCCGTCAAGCGCCTGGAGATCGTCGACGCGTTCCTCGAGGGCCACAACGACCCCGCGAACATGATCCTCGACGTCGTCCCCGTCATCCCGCCCGACCTTCGCCCGATGGTCCAGCTCGACGGTGGCCGCTTCGCCGCGTCCGACCTCAACGACCTCTACCGTCGCGTCGTCAACCGCAACAACCGACTCAAGCGCCTGCTCGACCTTGATGCCCCCGCGATCATCGTCAACAACGAGAAGCGCATGCTGCAGGAGTCCGTGGACGCCCTGTTCGACAACGGCCGTCGCGGCCGTCCCGTCACCGGCCGTGGCGGACGCCCGCTCAAGTCGCTCGCCGAGGCCCTCAAGGGCAAGCAGGGTCGCTTCCGCCAGAACCTGCTGGGCAAGCGCGTCGACTACTCCGGCCGTTCCGTCATCGTCACCGATCCGCACCTCAAGCTCCACCAGTGCGGCCTGCCCAAGACGATGGCCCTCGAGCTGTTCAAGCCGTTCGTGATGCGTCGCCTCGTCGAGCTTGGCAAGGTCGAGAACATCAAGGGCGCCAAGCGCGCCATCGATCGCAGCCTGCCGGCCGTGTGGGACGTGCTCGACGAGGTCATCAATGACCGCCTCGTCCTGCTCAACCGCGCACCTACGCTGCACCGTCTGTCCATCCAGGCCTTCGAGCCGGTTCTCGTCGAGGGCAAGGCCATCCACCTGCACCCGCTCGTGTGCGCCCCCTTCAACGCCGACTTCGACGGCGACCAGATGTCCGTGCACGTGCCGCTGTCCACGAAGGCCCAGACCGAGGCCCGCGTGCTCATGCTCTCGTCGAACAACCTGCGCTCGCCGGCCTCCGGCAAGGTGCTGACCGTTCCGTCCCAGGACATGGTCTTCGGCACGTACTTCCTCACGACCGAGAAGGACGGCATGCCGGGCGAGGGCCACGTCTTCGCCAGCTTCGATGACGCCATGGCCGCGTACGACTCGCGCATCAACGTTGACATCCAGGCCAAGGTCATCGTGCGCGTGAGCGCCGCCGACTCCAACGCCGAGGCTGACGGCCGCAAGGTCTTCCGCGTTCGCACCGCCTGGGGCAAGGAAGAGGACATCGACGTCAACGACAAGCCCGCGCGCTTCGAGACGACGATCGGCCGCATCATCTTCAACCGCCAGTGCCTGCCCGCCGACTACCCCTTCATCAACTACAAGATGGTGAAGAGCGACATGGGCAAGCTCGTCAACGACTGCTGCGACCGCTACCCGCTCGCGCAGGTCGAGCCGATCCTGGACGCCATCAAGTACGCCGGCTTCCACTTCGCCACGCGTGCCGGCCTGACCGTGTCCGTCTGGGACGCCGTCATCCCCGGCTGCAAGGAGAAGATGATCGCCGAGGCCCAGGCCAACGTCAACGAGATCAACGAGTACTACGAGGACGGCTTCCTGTCCGAGCAGGAGCGTCACATCGAGGTCGTCAACGCCTGGACCGAGTGCACCGAGGCGCTGGGCAAGGCGATGCTCGAGGGCTTCGACGACGACAACCCCATCTACATGATGGCCGACTCCGGCGCCCGTGGCTCCAAGACGCAGCTGCGCCAGCTCGCAGGCATGCGAGGCCTCATGGCCGACATGTCCGGCGACACGATCGACCTTCCCATTAAGGCCAACTTCCGTGAGGGTCTGCTGCCGCTCGAGTACTTCATCTCCACGTACGGCGCTCGTAAGGGCCTCGTCGACACCGCGTCGCACACGTCCGACTCCGGTTACCTCACGCGTCGTCTCGTCGACGTCGCGCAGGACGTCATCGTGCGCGAGGAGGACTGCGGCACCACCGAGGGCGTCACGTACAAGCTCGTGAAGCCCGGTACCACCGATATCAACGCCGACCTCGTGGGTCGCTGCGCCCTCAACGACGTCGTGAACCCCGAGACGGGCGAGGTGCTCATCCCCAAGGATGGCTACATCGAGTCCGTGGCCGACATCCAGCGCCTGCTTGACGCCGGCCTGAAGACGGTTGAGCTCCGCGCGCTGCTGACCTGCCGTTCCAAGAACGGCGTCTGCCAGAAGTGCTACGGCTGGGACCTCTCCACGCGTCGTCCGGTCAACGTGGGCACCGCGGTGGGCATCATCGCCGCACAGTCCATCGGCGAGCCTGGCACGCAGCTCACGATGCGCACGATTCACTCCGGCGGCGTCGCAGGCGCCGACGACATCACGCAGGGCCTGCCTACGGTCGGCCGCATGTTCGACGTCGTTGGCAACGTGAACGAGAAGATCCTTGGTCGCGAGGCCGACCTGGCCCCGCTGTCCGGCAAGCTCTCCATCCAGCCGGAGCAGACCGAGTACCTCGTCCGCATCCTGGACCCCGAGGACAACTCGCGCATCCTAGACGAGAAGCGCATCCCCGCGAGCGCCCGCTTCATGCCGGGCATCGAGGACGGCTGCGACGTTCGCGCCGGCGACCAGATCACGAAGGGCTTCGTGAACTTCCGCAACCTGCGTCGCCTCACGGACATCGAGTCGACGATGCACACGTTCGTTGAGAGCGTCAAGGACGTCTACACGTCCCAGGGCGTCGAGCTGAACGACAAGCACATCGAGGTCATCGCGCGCCAGATGCTGCGTCGCGTCCAGATCACCAACCCCGGTGACTCCAAGTACCTCATGGGCCAGTACATCGACCGCTACGAGTTCGCCGACACGGTCAACGAGATCACGCTGGCCGGCGGCGTCGCACCCGAGGCCGAGCCTGCCATTCTCGGCACGCTCAAGGTCGCGAGCTCCATCGACTCCTGGCTGTCCAGCGCGTCGTTCATTCGCACGGCGGGCGTCCTCACCGAGGCCGCCATCTCCGGCGAGGTCGACAACCTCATGGACCTCAAGTCCAACGTCATCGTGGGCAAGAAGATCCCGGCCGGCACTGGCCTGTCCGCCTACAGCGACGTCGAGCTCACCTACCACGGCCAGAAGATCTCCGGCCCCACTGAGCCCACGGACAAGGCGCTGCCCGAGTGGGCGCCCGACGAGCTCAAGGCCGTCGAGGAGAAGCTCCCGCAGCAGCTCGACTGGGTTGGCGACGACTACGGCTTTGGCGGCGTGTACTCCAAGAACGGGCGCACGCTCTCCAGCGAGGACGCCAAGCTCTACCTGTTCGATGACCTCGGCGTGTCCCAGCGCTGGACGAACAAGTTCGGCGAGGTGGGCATCGAGACTGTGGGCGACCTCATCGGCAAGACGGAGGACGACCTGCTTCACATCGACGGCATTGGCGCGAAGGCGATCGAGGAGCTGCGTGAGGGCCTTGAGGCTCGCAACCTGCTCTACATCCTCGAGCCCGATGACGACGCCGCTGACGAGGAGGACCTGTCCCAGCTTCTGAACATGGTGTTCTCGCCGGACGGTGGGGATGACGTCATGCTCGGGTCCGCCTCTACGACGCATCACTTCGATGCCGACGACGAGCTCATCGGCGCTCCGTCCAAGGACGCGCCTAAGGGCGACGTCATCAACGAGGGTCTCGACTCCCTTGACGCGCTGCTCTCGCAGGTCGTGAGCCACGACGACGCCATGGGCGAGGACGATTAGCGCCCAGTCGTTACCGTTCACAAAATAGTTGTGTAACGAGGCCGTAGCCAAAAGCTACGGCCTCGTTTTTCATATAAGATTGAACTATTGATATAGTTAGGGGCGCAGCTTTGAAGGGGGGCTATGCCTGTAATGAAGGGTGAAACGAGGAACTCGTATCCGTTCGAGACGAAGATGAGCGCCGTGAAGGCGCACGTCGAGGATGGCATGACGTCAGCGGAGGCGATGAAGGCCTACGGTATCAAGAGCAAGAGCGCCTTCTTCCGTTGGTGTGCCACATACAGGGACGAGGGGGAGGATTCCCTCAAGCCTCGCAAGAGGGGGCGCCCTCCCAAGAAGAGGCAGTAGCCTGCTCAAGTAAAAGAATCGCTCCCATTCCGGGGGCGGCCAAGAAGGTGCCACGTGGCGCCTTCATTTTTATGCGCAAATGGGAAACGGAGCGGCCGCCACCGCCTTCGCTATGAGCGAGATGTGGAGATGGATACGCCCGGCACCGTGGCGTTTTGACAAGTATTTCTAGCACGCGTAATCTACCAACTTGCGCCAATTCGGGGCGTGCGTGTGAGCGCCGCCTTCAAATGAGGCAAACGCACAGGTCTAGATAGGTATGAAGGAGAGAGACTTTGCCTACTATCAACCAGCTGGTCCGTCAGGGCCGCACCACGATCAAGAGCAAGTCGAAGAACGCCGCTCTTAAGCACAACCCCCAGAAGCGTGGCGTCTGCACCCGCGTCTTCACCACGACGCCCAAGAAGCCGAACTCCGCCCTTCGCAAGGTTGCCCGTGTGCGCCTCGTGAACGGCATCGAGGTTACCGCCTACATCCCGGGCGAGGGCCACAACCTGCAGGAGCACTCCATCGTGCTCGTCCGCGGCGGCCGTGTCCGTGACCTGCCTGGTGTCCGCTACAAGATCGTCCGTGGCGCCTACGACTGCGCTGCCGTCCAGGACCGCAAGCAGGCCCGTTCGCGCTACGGCGCCAAGCGCGGCTAAGTCCAGCGCACTCGTAATCCCAACGCCCCAAAGGCGGGGCTAGTTTTCTGAAGGAGCTTCAATATGCCGCGTCGTGCATCTGCTAATCACCGCCGTGAGGTCACGCCGGACGCCGTTTACAACAACCGTCTCGTGACGCAGCTCATCAACAAGGTCCTCCTCGACGGCAAGAAGTCCGTCGCCGAGCGCATCGTCTACGGTGCCTTCGACCTCGTCAAGGAGAAGACCGAGTCCGATCCCCTGTCCGTGTTCAAGAAGGCCATGGACAACGTTCGCCCGACCCTCGAGTGCAAGCCCAAGCGTGTCGGCGGCGCCACCTACCAGGTGCCGATGGAGGTCAACTCCCGTCGTGCCACCACGCTGGCCATCCGCTGGATCGTCACCTTCTCCCGCGCCCGCAAGGAGAAGACCATGGCCGAGCGTCTCGCCAACGAGATCATCGATGCCTCCAACGGCGTGGGTGCCTCCGTTAAGAAGCGCGAGGATATGTACAAGATGGCCGAGGCCAACCGCGCCTTCTCGCACTACCGCTGGTAATCGCGCAGGTTAGGGAGATAACTCATGGCAAAGAGCAAGTACACGCTCAAGGACATGCGCAATATCGGCATCATGGCCCACATCGATGCCGGTAAGACCACGACCACCGAGCGAATCCTGTACTACACGGGCAAGACCCACAAGATCGGTGAGGTCCACGATGGCGCCGCCACCATGGACTGGATGGTTCAGGAGCAGGAGCGTGGCGTGACCATTCAGTCCGCCGCCACCACGTGCTTCTGGAAGGACTCCGTCATCCAGATCATCGACACCCCGGGCCACGTTGACTTCACGGCCGAGGTCGAGCGCTCCCTGCGCGTCCTCGACGGTGCCGTCGCCGTCTTCGACGCCGTCGCCGGCGTTCAGCCCCAGTCCGAGACCGTGTGGCGTCAGGCCCACAACTACAACGTCCCGCGCATCGCCTTCATCAACAAGTACGATCGCATCGGCGCCGACTTCTTCCACGCCATCGATACGATGAAGGAGCGTCTGCACGCCAACGCCATCGCCGCTCAGATCCCGATGGGCGCCGAGGACCAGTTCTGGGGCCTCGTCGACCTGGTCACCATGACCGCCTGGGACTTCAAGGAAGACGACAAGGGCATGATCTACCCTGAGCCCATGGACGCCATCCCCGATGAGTTCGCCGAGGTCGCCCAGGCCAAGCGCGAGGAGCTCCTCGACGCCGCCGCCAACTTCGATGACGACCTGATGGAGAAGATCCTCATGGAGGAGGAGATTCCCGTCGACCAGCTCAAGGCCGCCCTGCGCAAGGGTGTCATCGCCAACGAGCTCAACCTCGTCTTCGTGGGCTCCGCCTACAAGAACAAGGGCATCCAGGAGCTTCTCGACGCCGTCGTCGACTACCTCCCCAGCCCGCTTGACGTTCCTGCCGTCGAGGGCACGAACCCCAAGTCCAAGGAGACCGAGACCCGCGAGGCCGACAACAAGGCCCCGTTCAGCGCCCTGGCCTTCAAGATCCAGACTGACCCGTTCGTTGGTAAGCTGACGTACTTCCGCGTCTACTCCGGCACCGCCGAGGCTGGCTCCTACGTCTACAACGCCACGAAGGGCACCCGCGAGCGTCTGGGCCGCATCCTCGAGATGAACGCCCACGACCGCACGGACCGCGAGGCCTGCTCCACGGGCGACATCGTCGCTGCCGTGGGCCTCAAGTCCACGACCACGGGTGACACCCTGTGCGACGAGGCCCACCAGATCATCCTCGAGTCCATCGAGTTCGCCGACCCGGTCATCGATGTCGCCGTTGAGCCCAAGACCAAGGCCGAGCAGGACAAGATGAGCGTTGGCCTTGCCAAGCTGGCCGAGGAGGACCCGACGTTCCAGGTCCACACGGACCAGGAGACGGGCCAGACGATCATCGCCGGCATGGGCGAGCTTCACCTCGAGATCATCGTCGACCGCCTGAAGCGCGAGTTCAACGTTGACTGCAACGTGGGCAAGCCGCAGGTCGCCTACCGTGAGACCGCTGGTCACGCCGTCGAGAAGGCCGAGGGCAAGTTTGTCCGCCAGTCCGGTGGTCGCGGTCAGTACGGCCACGCCGTCATCAACATCGAGCCGCAGGAGTCCGGCAAGGGCTACGAGTTCGTCAACGCCATCGTCGGCGGCGTCGTGCCCAAGGAGTACATCCCCTCGATCGACAAGGGCATCCAGGAGGCGCTCGAGAGCGGCGTCATCGCCGGCTACCCGGTCGTCGACGTCAAGGTGACCCTCGTTGACGGCTCCTACCACGAGGTCGACTCCTCCGAGGCCGCCTTCAAGATCGCCGGCTCCATGGCCATCAAGGACGCCCTCAAGAAGTCTGATCCCGTCCTGCTCGAGCCGATCGAGGACGTCGAGGTTGAGACCCCGCAGCAGTACCTCGGCGACGTCATGGGCAATCTGAACTCCCGCCGTGGCGCCATCCAGGGCATGGAGGACCGCAATGGCACCACGTCCATCAAGGCCAAGGTGCCCCTGGGCGAGATGTTCGGCTATGCCACCGACCTTCGCTCCCAGACGCAGGGTCGCGCGAGCTACACCATGCAGTTCAGCGACTACGAGCCCGTTCCCAAGTCCGTGGCCGACCAGATCGTCAGCAAGGCTGGCGGCAACGCCTAAGTCAGGCCCTTTCGAATACGACCGGTTGTCCGCATGACACGCGTGCAATCGCCGATGGAGGTACCAAGTGTCTAACCAGAAGATCAGGATTCGTCTCAAGGGCTTTGACCACGAGGTCGTTGACCAGTCCGCCAAGCTCATCGTCGACACCGCCCAGAAGACGGGCGCCAAGGTGTCCGGCCCCATCCCCCTGCCCACCGAGCGCAACCTCTACACGGTCATCCGCTCGCCGCACAAGGACAAGGACTCCCGCGAGCAGTTCGAGATGCGCACCCACAAGCGCCTCATCGACATCCTCGAGCCCACGAGCTCCACGGTCGACTCGCTCATGCGTCTCGACCTGCCGGCTGGCGTCGACATCGAGATCAAGCTCTAAGCTAGCGATCTTGTAGACTCGCCCGGAAGCCCCCGGCGCTGACTCGGAAACGCTCTCGCGCGCTTTGCGCGCTGCGGAATGTTTCCTCTGCCAGCACCGGGGGCTTCCTCTGTAGACTCACTTGTTGAGCCGCATCGGGCGACGTGCGAACGGTGGGGGGCTCAGAAGGGCGAGGCGGCAGGTGTGATGACCGAAAGGCCGCCTTACTTTCCCAGATTGAAGCTGCCGTGTAGCAACACATATAGAGATTGTGAAGGGCCTCTCACCTGTGTATACTAGACAGGCTGCGCTTTTAGGGGCATGCTGTGTCGACCTCATATCCACGGGGTCGGGCGTATCCCTCGAACGGGCTCGAGAAGCACACGTGCTTCCGCCGGCAACGCGAGGGACCAGCGCCACAGCCAACGCCCTCACCCGCGTGGCGCAACTGTAGGTTGTGGTCCGCTGGGACCGTGCGCAAGGGGCGTGCGGAAGACCCAAGACCACCGAAGGTAAGGAACGTGTATGGTCAGCACCATCCTCGGCCGCAAGATCGGGATGACCCAGGTGTTTGACGAGGACGACAACGTCGTGCCCGTCACGGTCATCCAGGCCGGCCCCTGCGTTGTCTCGCAGGTCAAGACCGTTGCCACCGACGGCTATGACGCCGTTCAGATCGGCTTCGGCAGCATCAAGCCCAAGCACGTCAACAAGCCCATGGCGGGTCACTTCGCCAAGGCCGGCGTCGAGCCCATGCGCTACCTGCGCGAGGTCCGCGTCGCCAACGGCGAGGAGCACAAGGTGGGCGACGTCGTGTCCGTCGCCGACTTCGCCGAGGTCAAGAACGTTGACGTCACCGGCACCTCCAAGGGCAAGGGCTTCCAGGGCACCATCAAGCGCTGGAACTTCGCCTGCGGCCCCATGACGCACGGTTCGCGCAACCAGCGCAAGCCGGGTTCCATCGGCCAGTGCGCCTACCCCTCGCGCGTCCGCAAGGGTCTGCACATGCCTGGTCACATGGGTGACGAGCGCGTCACGGTCAAGAACCTCAAGCTCGTCCGTGTCGATGCCGAGCAGAACCTCATGCTCGTCAAGGGCGCTGTCCCCGGCGGCAAGAACGGCCTCGTCTCGATCCGCATGGCCTAAGGGCCCAGAGCAACCAAACCTTTAGGCTACCAAGGAGAACATGATGTCCAAGATCGAACTCAAGAACGCGGAGGGCAAGGCGGCCGGCACCGTCGAGCTCGACTCCAGCGTGTTCGGCATCGAGCCGAACATCCCCGTTATCCACCAGGTCGTGACCGTGCAGCTCGGCAACCTCCGTCAGGGCACGCACGACACCAAGGGCCGTTCCGAGGTCTCCGGTGGCGGCGCCAAGCCTTGGCGCCAGAAGGGCACCGGCCGTGCCCGTCAGGGCTCCATCCGCGCCACCCAGTGGGTCGGCGGCGGCGTGCCCTTCGGCCCCATCCCGCGCAGCCACAATCGTCGCCTCAACAACAAGGAGATCAAGCTCGCTATGCGCGGCGTGCTCTCCGGCAAGCTCCGCGACAACGAGCTCGTCATCGTTGACGACTACGGCTTCGAGAAGCCCAGCACCAAGCAGGCCGTCGCTCTGCTCAAGGCTCTTGGCCTCGAGGGCAAGCGCGTGACCCTCGTTGTCTCTGACGACGACATCTACACCTACCTGTCCTTCCGCAACGTCGAGACCGTCCGCGTCATCGGCGTCGGCGAGGCCTCTACGCACTCCCTCATCGACAACGCTGCGCTCGTGCTCTCCAGCGCCGTCGCCAAGAAGCTCGAGGAGGTGCTCGCTTAAATGAACTCCGCTTACAACGTCATCATTCGCCCGGTCGTCTCCGAGCGTTCCTTCGACCTCATGAGCCAGAACAAGTACACCTTTGAGGTTGCCAAGCAGGCTCCCAAGGAGGAGATCGCCGCCGCCGTCGAGAAGCTCTTCGGCGTCCACGTTCTCAAGGTCAACACCATCAACGTGAAGCCCAAGACGAAGCGCGTCCGCTACGTCGCCGGCCAGACCCGTTCCTGGAAGAAGGCCATCGTCACCGTCGCTGAGGGCGACAGCATCGAGCTCTTCGCTCAGCAGAGCGCCGAGTAACGAGGCAATCTCGCCCCTGTCCATGAGACGGGGGCGTGTCCGCGCCGCGTGGAAGGATACGCGCGGCACCGTGGTAATCCGGCGTCATCTCGCCGAGGCTACGCGCCGACTCAGTCGGCACATGCCCGAGAGGGTAGGCCTCATCCCTTGAGCGGGATGGCCAACGGAAACAAGAAAGGGAAAGCAACATGGGAGTTAAGCACCTCAAGCCCACCAGCGCAGGCAGGCGCTTCCAGACGGTCTCGGACTTCGCCGAGATCACGACGGACAAGCCTGAGAAGTCGCTGCTCGAGCCGCTGCCCAAGAAGGCTGGCCGCAACAACAACGGCCGCGTGACGACCCGTCACCAGGGCGGTGGCCACAAGCGCCAGTACCGCATCATCGACTTCAAGCGTCGCAAGGACGGCGTGCCGGCCAAGGTCGCCACGATCGAGTACGACCCGAACCGCTCCGCCCGCATCGCCCTGCTCCACTACGTGGACGGCGCCAAGGCCTACATCCTGTGCCCGAAGGGCCTCTCCGTGGGCGACACGGTTATGTCTGGCCCCGAGGCCGACATCAAGCCCGGCAACTGCCTGCCGCTGAGCGAGATCCCCGTGGGTACGCTCGTCCACGCCGTGGAGTTCCAGCCCGGCCGTGGCGCCGCCATCGCCCGTTCCGCCGGCAACTCCTGCCAGCTCATGGGCAAGGAGAATGGCTATGCCATCCTGCGCATGCCCTCCTCCGAGATGCGCCGCGTGCTCATCACCTGCCGCGCCACCGTCGGTGAGGTCGGCAACGCCGAGCACGCCAACATCAAGATCGGCAAGGCCGGTCGTAGCCGCTGGGCCGGCGTCCGCCCGACCGTCCGTGGTACGGTCATGAACCCGGTCGACCACCCGCACGGCGGCGGCGAGGGCAAGAACCACACGTCTGGTCGTCCCTCCGTGTCCCCGTGGGGCAAGCCTGCCAAGGGCAAGAAGACCCGCGACCCGAAGAAGGGCACGAACCGTCTGATCATCCGTCGTCGCAAGACGAAGTAACGCGAGAAGTAGGAGAAAGCACCTATGAGCAGAAGTCTCAAGAAGGGCCCGTTCGTGGAGACTCGCCTCCTTTCGCGTGTCGCTGCGATGAACGAGGCTGGCAAGAAGGAGGTCATCAAGACCTGGTCGCGCTCCTCGACCATCTTCCCGGAGATGGTTGGTCACACGATCGCCGTCCACGATGGCCGCAAGCACGTCCCCGTGTACATCACCGAGTCCATGGTTGGTCACAAGCTGGGCGAGTTCGCCCCGTCTCGCACCTTCCGTGGCCACAAGCAGGCTTAAGGAGGTACTGACTAATGGCTAAGAACACCAACCCGAACTGGGTCTCCGCGACCGCCAAGTATGTCCGCGTCGCTCCGCGCAAGGCTCGCCTTGTCGTCGATCAGGTCCGCAACCAGCCCGTCGCCCGTGCCTTCGAGCTGCTTCAGTTCTGCGAGCGCGCCGTCGCCGTGGACGTCGAGAAGGTCCTGAAGTCCGCCGTGGCTAACGCCTACCAGAACAAGGGCATGCGCCCCGAGACGCTCCAGATCGTCGCCGCCTACGTTGACGAGGGCCCGACGCTCAAGCGCATTCGTCCGCGCGCCAAGGGCTCCGCGAGCCGCATCAACAAGCGCACGAGCCACATCACGATCACCGTCGCTCCCCGAAAGGAGGCGTAAAGCCACATGGGTCAGAAGGTTTCCCCCACTGGTTTCCGCCTCGGAGTCACCGAGAACTGGCGCTCCCGTTGGTACGCCGACAAGGACTACGCCACCACGCTCGGCAATGACCTCGAGATTCGCAAGTTCCTCAACAAGCGTCTTGCCAAGGCTGCGCTCTCCCGCGTTGAGATCGACCGCGCCGGCGACAAGGTGAAGGTCACCATCTACACCGGCCGTCCCGGCATCGTCATCGGCAAGAAGGGCTCCGAGATCGACGGCCTTCGCTCCGAGCTCGAGAAGATCGCCAAGGTCGGCAAGGGCCAGGTCAACGTCGACGTCATCGAGGTCAAGCGCCCCGAGCTCGACGCCTCCCTCGTTGCCCAGAACGTCGCTGACCAGCTCGAGCAGCGCATCGCCTTCCGTCGCGCCATGCGCAAGGCCGTGCAGTCTGCCCGCAAGGCCGGTGCCAAGGGCATCCGCATCCAGTGCTCCGGCCGTCTCGGCGGCGCCGAGCTCGGTCGCCGCGAGTGGTACCGCGAGGGTCGCGTGCCCCTGCACACCCTGCGTGCCTGCATCGACTTCGGCGAGGCCACCGCTCGCACCACCATGGGCGCCTGCGGCGTGAAGGTCTGGATCTACGTTGGCGAGAAGCTCCCCGGCCAGCCCAAGCCTCAGCCGGCGCTCGAGGGCTCCTCGCGTCCCCGTCGTCGCAATGAGAGGAGGGGCAACTAATGCTGGCTCCTAAGCGTATTCGTCACCGCAAGGTTCAGCGTGGTTCCATGAAGGGCCACGCCAAGGGCAACACCGAGCTGCACTTCGGTGAGTACGGCATCGTCGCCCTCGAGGCCCACTGGATCACCAACCGCCAGATCGAGGCCGCCCGTATCGCCATGACCCGCTACATGAAGCGTGGCGGTAAGGTCTGGATCACCATCTTCCCGGACAAGCCGATCTCCAAGAAGCCGGCCGAGACCCGCATGGGCAAGGGCAAGGGCAACCCCGAGGAGTGGGTCGCCGTCGTCAAGCCCGGCCGCGTTATGTTCGAGATTGGTGGCGTGACCGAGGAGGTTGCTCGCGAGGCCCTTCGTCTTGCCCAGCACAAGCTCCCGATTAAGACCAAGATCATCATCGCCCAGGACGCCGAGGAGCGCGCCGAGGCCGAGATTGAGGCCGAGCGTGAGCTCGAGGCCAAGTGGGCCGCCGAGGACGCTGCCGAAGGCGTTGCCACCCCGGAGGAGGATAAGTAATGAAGCCCGCTGAGATTCGTGCGCTCTCCGACGAGGAGCTCGCCAAGAAGCTTGAGGACGGCCGCGCCGAGCTGTTCAACCTGCGTTTCCAGATGGCCACCAGCCAGCTGGACAACACGGCTCGCGTGAAGAACGTCAAGCGCGACATCGCCCGCGTCCAGACCGAGATGCGCGCCCGCCAGATCGCCGCTGAGGCGAAGTAGAAGAGTCTAGGGAGAAGAACATGAGCGATACCGAGGCTCGCAACAGCCGCAAGGTGCGCGTGGGCGTCGTCACCTCCATCTCCGGTGCCAAGTCCATCACCGTGAAGATCGACAACCGCAAGCGTCACCCCAAGTACGGCAAGATGATTACCGTCACCAAGAAGCTCCACGCCCACGACGAGAACGAGGTCGCGCACGTCGGCGACACCGTCAAGGTCATGGAGACGCGTCCCCTGTCCAAGACGAAGCGTTGGCGCCTCGTCGAGGTCGTTGAGGCCGCCAAGTAACAGCCAAGGCCATCTTTCAACCCATGTGCGCCGCACGTGAGGGCGCACCTCTGGGTTGGATGAGCTTCTGAAAGGGATTTGCAATGATTCAGATGCAGACCATGCTCACCGTCGCCGATAACTCCGGCGCCAAGAAGGTGAGGTGCATTAAGGTCCTGGGTGGCTCGAAGCGCCGTTACGCCGGCCTCGCCGACGTCGTGATCGGTGCCGTGCAGGAGGCCACCCCGGGCGGTTCCGTGAAGAAGGGTGACGTCGTTCGCTGCGTCATCGTTCGCACCGTCAAGGAGAACCGTCGCAAGGACGGCAGCTACATCAAGTTCGATGAGAACGCTTGCGTCCTCATCGACAAGGACGGCAACCCGACCGGCACCCGTATCTTTGGCCCCGTCGCCCGTGAGCTGCGCGATCACAAGTACATGAAGATCGTCTCGCTCGCGCCTGAGACGCTTTAGGAGGAGTCGCCACTATGGCTAAGATGAAGATCAAGACCGGCGACACCGTCCAGGTTCTCTCCGGTAAGGACAAGGGCAAGCGCGGCGTCGTCGTGCGCGCCCTTCCCCGCGAGGGCAAGGTCGTCGTCGAGGGTGTCGCCGTCGCCAAGAAGGCCGTGCGCCCCACGCAGGACAACCAGCAGGGTGGCTTCGTGAACAAGGAGATGCCGATTGACGTCTCCAACGTCGCCCTCATCGACCCGAAGACCGACAAGCCCACGCGCGTGGGCTACCGCTTCGAGGAGGACGGCACCAAGGTGCGCGTCGCCAAGAAGAGCGGCGAGGTCATTCCCGACCCCTACAAGAAGTAGGAAACGGGACTTTTGGTCCTTTGCGTACTGGACGCCCGCGGGCTTTGGCTCGCGGGCGTTTTTGTTAGCTTACTTGCATAAAAATGCGGGTCAGAGACGTTAAGTAGTGCTAAGCGACTAAAATAGAGACAGTTAAGATTAGGAGCTCATCATGCCTCTCTCGTACCTCGCTGTCTTCATCGTCGCCTTCCTTGCCTCGCTGCTGGGGCCTCTGTGCGGCATTGGTGGCGGCGTGATCATCAAGCCGGTGGTCGACGCCATGAACGTGATGCCGGTTGCCACGGTCTCTTTTCTCTCGAGCATCTCGGTGCTCACGATGTCGCTTGCCACGCTAACCCAGAATGCCGTGGCAAAGACGTCGACCGTCAACGTTCGCTCTATGCTCCCGCTCGCCCTGGGATCTGCCGTTGGCGGCGTGGTGGGCAAGCTCGTCTTCAATAGCCTCGGGACAATCCTGCCTGATGCCGAGCTGGTAGGTGCTGCTCAGGCCGCGGTGCTTATCGTGCTTACGGCCGTCGTGTTTGTCTATACGATAAGAAGGTCTTCCATTCAGGGTCTTAACGTCCAGGCTGGTGCCGCCAAGGCCGGAATCGGATTCGTCGCGGGTGCCCTGTGGTCGTTTCTCGGCATTGGCGGAGGTCCCTTTAACCTCGCCATCCTCACGTTCTTCTTCGCGATGTATGCCAAGCCTGCCGCTCAGGCGTCCCTCTTCATCATTGCCTTCTCGCAGACGGCGAGCCTCGTCTATTCTCTCGCTGGCGGCGGCATTCCCGAGTTTGCGCCCGTTGCCCTCATCGGTATGTGCGTAGCCGCGGTCTGCGGGTCCGTTGTGGGCAGAAAAGTGGCGAAGAGGGTCAGCACGTCTACCATCGACAGACTTTACCTCTTCGCCCTCGTTCTTATCGCGCTTATCTGCTGCTACAACTTTGCTCGCTTCACGGGGCTCGTCTCCCTCTAGGCCCCACGGAGCGTCCTGAACATGAGCTGCTTGTAGGCCTCGACTCCCGGCTGGTTGAAGGGGTTGACCTCGAGGAGCCTTGCGGAGAGATAACAGCTGAACATGAAGAAGTACAGCAGCTCTCCTAGGGTGTGCTCGTCGAGTCTTTCGAGCTCGATGGTGGGGCAGGGGAGCCGGCGTGCATGCGCGGCGCGCGTGGCATGGAAGCTTGCCTTGTTGATATCCCAGAAGTCCATTCCGTCCAGGTAATCAAAGCCGTCGGCCACGTCCGTGCCGCCCAACACGAGCCTGTCGGACTCTCTGGCCTCGAGGACGTCAAGGAGGGTCTCCATGAGCAGGGGTGTCCCCTCCTGGACGTACTGTCCAAGGCTGTGAAGATCCTCGGAGTATTGGGCGGAAGCGGGGAGCAGGCCGCGGTCGCCCTTGCCCTCGGACTCTCCAAAGAGCTGCTGCCACCAGAGGGAAACGCCCGAGAGGCAGGGTTCGAAGGAGCTGAGCAGCTCTACGCGCATGCCCTCCTCCCAAGCGAGGTGCCTGATCTGGGCGTAGCGCAGCGCGGCGTTGTCCTCAGGGCGCGCCGATGTCTGGCGAAGCCGCCGCTCCTCGTCTCGCGCGCCCTGGACCAGGGCATGGATGTCGATGCCGGCATAGGCAAGGGCGAGGAGATGCACGGGGGTGAACGCCGTGAAGCGCCCTCCCACGTTGGGAGGAAACGTCGTGAACGCATAGCCCTCGTCCGTGCAGAGCTTCTCTAGCTGGCTTTTCGGCGTTCCGCAGCAGACGATGTGCCGAGCTATCTGGCTTGCATCCATGTGGGCGGACATCCACTGCCGCAGCAGGCGGAAGGAGGAGCCAGGCTCGAGCGTCTCGAAGTTCTTCGCCACGCAGTCAATCACCGCCTCGTGGCCCTCGAGGCTTGCGAGCATCTCGTTAAGCGCGCGAGGGGAGAGGGTGTTACCCGCCCAGACAACCTGGTGGGTGGAATCTGGCTGTCCCAGGGCGCGCAGAACGGCACGGGCCGCGTTGTTCGACCCGCCAACTCCAATGAGCACGAAGGTGTCGGTCTCGGCGCGGAGGCGGCTGGCAAGCTCTGCGATCCGAACGAGCTGCTCCACGGAGGCCCATTCGTCCACATGCAGCCAACCCAAGGAGCTGCGATAGCAAACCTCCCCCTTCTGCACCTGGGCGAGCAGCTCGCCCGATGCGCGGGAGGCCCGCGTCACATCGTCGGACGTGACGCGGGCCCCCAGGGAGGCTTCGTTAAGCCTCAGCATGTCTGTTCCCTCCTAGCAGCAGCCGCATGGATGCGCGGGGGCGTCATCCATGAAGTGACTGTTCTGGGATGGGTCCTTCATGCAGAGATGCGGTACGGCGCTTACATAGGCGCCGGGCAGGGCAAGGATGTTGGGGTTGCCGTCGGTGTACTTGCGTGTGGCATCGGCAAGCGCCTCCTCGAAGGTGGGACGGGTCTTGAGCCCCATGGTGCGCGCGATGCCGGGCTTCTGGGCGCCCACGATGTAGGTGGCAGAGAGGTACTTCTCGGCGAGGTTTCCGCACGTCATCATGCTAAAGCCGTGGAAGGGGTGGAAGGCCCCGGCAAAGCGGTACTTGCGGATGTACTCCTGGTTGGTCGCAAAGTACTCGCCGTACTTGATCATCTCGTCCAGGGTGTTCATCTTGTCGGACTGCCACAGCTCCCACTGCTCGCGCAGATACGGCCAGCGCTCGTCATGGAACCACCCGTCGCAATAGCTCGAGATGATGAAGACGGGATGCTCGGAGAGGATTCTCTTGTGGCGAATCACCATGGCGGAGACGCCCTGCATCATTTGGATGGGGTTCGTGCCCATGCCGTCGCCGTAGTGGAACTTCGTGGGCATGCCCATGACAACGATGTCGTACTTCTTCTCGGCCCAGTGTACGTAGGTGCGCTTGTCGGCGGTCTTCCATGCGATGGGCTGCATCTCGGCCGCCCAGCCCGAGTTGATCTCGATCTGGCGGCTCCAGGTGTCGAGCACGGCATCGCAGCAGAAGAACTTCTTGCCCATCTTCTCTTCCATGAACATGCCCTGCTGGTCGAACTTGTCGCGCATGAGGCTGTGCGTGGATACGGGAACGAAGTCCGGACGGCTCATGACCGCTGGCACGTGGTGGGCGGCAATGGAGCGCCAGTGGGTGATTCCGGTGGCGCAGTGCTTGTAGCCGCCCGAGTATCCGCCATAGGGGTTGCCCTGGGTATGGCCGATGAGGATGGCGATGTCTGCCTCATAGACCTTCTTGTTCATGATGACGTGGTCGCCATAGGCGGTGTAGCCCAGGTCAACGAGGTTGTCGTAGTCCTCGGAGTCGTGCGAGGCGATCTGGTTGGTCCCGATGAACTCGTTGTAGAGATCCATGCCAAGGATTTGGCGAGCCTCTGCGTCGCTCGTGCGGGGGTGCAGGCCGTTGGAGAACAGCAGCAGGACGTCATCGTGGTCGACGCCGTTGGCAAACAGCTCGTCGAGGCAGGCGCGGATGGCAACGCGACGATGGGACGTGGGCTGCGTGCCGCCCTTCACGATGTCGGGAATGACGATGACAACCTTGGCGCCGGGGTGGGCGAGCTTGGCGAGCGGATCCATGCCGATGGGGTTGCGGATGCTCTCAAGCGTGGCGTTGTAGAGGCTGTCCCAGTCCTGGGGCAGGCACTCGGGATCCTTGACCGTCTCGCCGGTAATGAAGACGTCCGTGCTGTCGGGCAGCTCGGCACCGAGCTTTCCGGTTCCGTACTCGAATTCGAGATGCATCTGTGTGCCTTTCTCTTCGCTAAGCGTTCAGGTAGAGGTCGACGATCTGGGCGTACTCCTCGGGGTAGAAGCCAATCTCTCCCGAGAAGCGCGTGAGCGCAATGAGGCCGCCGTCGATCTCCTCGATTCCGGCAAGCATCTTGGCGTTGTCTGCCTTGAGGCCTCCGCCGTAGACGACGTCGACGCCTGTCACGACTGACTTGACGAGCCTTGCGACCTTGGCGATGTAGGGGGCGTCTGCGGGCGTCTTGCCGGGGCCGATGCTCCAGACGGGCTCGTAGGCAATGCGAACGTTCTCAAGATCGCAGCCCTCGAGCCCCTCGCTCACCTGGGCAGTGAGAACCTGCTCCCAGGCATCGACCTCCTCGGAGCGCTCGCCCATGCAGAACAGGACCTTGAGGCCTGCTGCCTGCGCTGCCTTGACTTCGCGATTGAGGATTCGGTTGACCGCAGGCTCGATCTGGTCTGCCGTGGCTCCCGACTCGCCCATGATGGCGCGAAGGTTCATGCGCTCCTCGCAGTGACCCACGAGCGTCCAGCCGCAGCCGAGCTGCGTCACCGAATTGGCGGTGCGAAGCGTCGTGAACGCGCCAAAGTTGCCGCCCGGGGCGGTGTCCGCGCCATGGACGCCCTCGGAGCCGATGCCAAGGTGGCTGCCCGCCGCCGCATTGGCGGCACCGATGAGGTGCGCCTCGGGCAGGAAGGCCGCGAACTCGGCGACGTCGGCGTAGGCGTCCGCCACGTCCTTGATGGAGGAGGCCACGGCCTGCCCCCACTGCCCCGGCTCGGCAAGGCGGTTGACTCCGCCCAGCTCCGGTGTGATGTCAAAGCGCTTGAGGTTGAGGAAGATGTGCTTCATGGTGCCTCCAACTCGTTAGACAAAACTCGCGAACCTGCGCAGCGGTTCCCCAAGCAGGGGACGGCACCACGCGCGGAACTCGTCGGTGACGCCGTTGCCCTGCTCGTTGATGTAGGCGTCGGGCAGGGTTCGCTCATCGAGCATGACCTGCTCGATGGGGATGCGCGTGTAGCGAACCTCGTAGGGGCTGGTGGAGAGACGCTCGATGCCCACCATCTTGCCGGAATCGCCGGCAAGTACGGCGCGAACCGCCTCGCGGCCGCACTCGATGGCCTCGTTGCGGTCGATCGTGCTCTGCCAGGGCATGGAAGCCCTGCCCAGAAGCCCTGGCTTCTCCGAGCGCGACTTGTAGCCAAGCTCGGAGATGACGAGTCTCGAGAGGTGCGCCGAGACGTCGCCAAAGTAGGTCGAGCGGCCCGTCTGCATGAGGATGGGGGCCACGGGCCCGCCGCCCGTCTTGTGCAGGCCCTCGCTCACCACCACGACGCCCGAGCCCTTCTCGTCGATGAGACGTTGGCAATCGTCGAGGAAGGCATGCTCGTCGAATTCCCTCTCGGGAAGGTAGATGAGGTCGGGCCCTCCTGTGCCGGATTCGTCTGCCAGGGCGCTTGCGGCGGTGACCCAGCCGGCGTTTCTGCCCATGGCTTCTACGATGACGATGTGGATGGGCAGGCCGCGCACATCGCAGCACACCTCGGAGACGCTTGCCGCCATGTAGAGGGCCGCGCTCGCATAGCCGGGGGCGTGGTCGGTCACGGCTATGTCGTTGTCCATGGTCTTGGGGATGCCCACCACGTCGATGGACACGCCCTCGGCCTGGCACGCGCGCCAGATCTCGCCGCAGGTGTTCATGGTGCCGTTGCCCCCCGTGGGCAAAAGCCAGCGAACGCCGGCGCGCTCGAGGGCATGTGCCAGATCGCGATAGTCGTCGGCCTCGAGCGGCTTCCTGCTCGTGCCGATGGCCGACGAGGGCGACGAGGGGAGAAGCGACAGCTTCTCGGGGCTCACCTGGGCAAAGTCAACGAACGTGCCATCGGTGATGCCACCCATGCCGCCCAGGGCTCCCAGCACCCGTCCTACGCCGGGGGTCTTGAGCGCCTCGTCGACCGCTCCGAAGAGCGACGCGTTGATGACCGCGGTGGGACCGCCGCCGTGAACGACGAGCAGCGCGTCTTGCGTGGCCATGCTAGATCCCGGCCTTCTCGTAGCGCTCGGCCATCTCGGCAAGCGTGGCGACCTCGACCTTGGGGGCCTTGCCAAAGCTGCCAAACTCGACGATGAGCGTGGAGACGGCCTCCTTGACGCCCGCTTCGATGGCGGCCACGAGCGCCGCGCGGTCGTCGTCCTCCACGACGCCATACATGACGGTGTCGAACACCGGCGGGAGGAAGGCGCGGGGATCGGGGTTCTCGGGGTGCTCGAGCAGCAGCTTGTAGACCCCGCCGATGGACTCGCTCTTTTGGAGCTCGGGGCGCTTGGCGAACAGCTCGCGCATGTTGCGCGTTACGGCGAGGCGGATGTCAGTGTCGATGTTGATTTTGTTGATGCCGGCGGGGATGGCCGCCTTGAGCTCGGTCAGACTGATGCCGTAGGCGTTCTGGATGTTGCCGCCCAGCTCGTTGATCTCGTCGACGATGTAGCGCGGGACGGTGGAGGAGCCGTGGCTCACGAGTGCGCAGTCGAGTCCCTCGTGGGCGAGGCACTCGCGCACCGCGATGGGGATCTCGCGACGCAGCTTGACGTCCTTGCCCTTGCTGGGGCCATGCATGGTGCCATAGCTGATGGCGAGCGCGTCGACCTTCGTCTTGCGGACGAAATCGACGGCGGAGAGTGGGTTGGTGTAGGTGCTCGAGGCGGCGAACACGTGGTCCTCTACGCCTGCCAGCACGCCGAGCTCGCCCTCGACGGAGACGCCGCGCGGGTGGGCGTACTTCACGACCTCGCGGGTGAGCTCGATGTTCTCCTCGAAGGGAAGCGACGAGCCGTCGATCATGACGGAGGTGTAGCCGCCTGCGATGGCGGCCTTGACGCTCTCCATGTCACGACCGTGATCGAGGTGCAGCACCACCGGGATGGGGCTGTCCTCGCCATACTTCTTCACGGCATCGCCGATGTTCTTAGCGCCGGCGATCTTGTCCTTCACGGTGCCGTTGGCAAAGTCCGCGCGGCCGCCCATGAAGGCGTTGGCGAGGTCGGCGCCCTGAAGGATGGCGGCGCTCCTCAGGGTCTCGTGGGCCTCGATGACGGCTTTTGCCTGGCATACGGCGTTGACATTGAAGGCTCCCTGGGCGTAGCCACCCTTGCGGGCTGCGTCGAGGACGGGCTTGAGCGGAACGAGCATAGCGACATCTCCTCCTGTTGGGTCCGGGCGAGCCCGGGCGCTTTGTGTACGTGCCTAATAGTTCGGGGCCTGTTGGCCCAGTGGTGCCTCGATGATATTGGAGAGCTTCATGATTCGTGCCGAGGGGACTCCCGTGCGCATGAGGGCGAGGACGTCTTCGGCGCAGGCGGCACCCGCCTCATAGTTGGGCAGCCTCGTGTAGAGGTCTGCAGCGAGCCAGGACTCCCCGTTGTTGGCGAGCTCAGCGTAGGTGAGTCGGCGCCTGGACCCTCGTTGGGTCTCGATGCGGCGGAAGTAATGGGTCCATGTGGCCCAGCTCGAGATGACGGCGTCCCCGTCGTCCACGAGCTCGAGGGCGTTAGCGACGGATGCGAGGAAGCGCTCGGAGAGGCGCAGTCCCTCCTCGGTGTCTGCCCCAACGTAGCGGGCGTCCCACAGCTCGATGTTACCGAGCGTGATGGGGGAGCGTGCGCAGACGAGCTCGACGCCCGCCGCCTCGCACGTCTCCCTCACGCCCTGCTCGCGCAGAGTCTCCTGGGGCTTATCGATGTCGGGCCTGAAGTAGAGGACGCGCTTGCAGCCGCGCGAGAGGACCCGCTCGCAGGACAGGCGGGCGCCGCCAACGTAGTCGAGGTCTACGGTGCTGTAGGAGTCTGCCTGGGTCTGGGTGTCGAACACCACGAGCGGGGCATGCTCGTCGGCGAGGACCTTGAGGCTTCGCTCGTCCGGGCCCTGGTTGTCGGTCCCAATAAAGATGATGCCGCCCACGCGGCCGGCCAGGAAGGCCTCTGCGTAGTCGGCAATGCCAAGATTGTTGATCTTGTTGCCCAGCAGAAGGGCGTTGTAACCCTCCTGCTCGAGCTTGGTTTGGATGCCGTAGGCCATCTGCGAGAAGCGCGGCACGGCCAGGTTCTTGCGTATGACCATGCCGATGCAGGGGCTGTGGTGGTTGCGAAGGGTGCGGGCGTGCGCGTTGGGCGCGTACTTGAGCTTGCGGGCGGCCTCGAGCACGCGCTTGCGAGTCTCGGGGCGGATGGACTGGCCCGGCGTGTTGTTGATCACGTAGGAGACGGTCGCCGGCGTGACATCGGCCTCCCGTGCGACGTCCTTGAGAGTGGACCGCTTGCCCATTTCGCCTCGATTGCCACGGAATAGCTTTTACGTTTAAGTAACCACTAACTATGTACCACGGACAGCGATTTGGTGCCACAAAACTGGTCAAATAACGTTTGCCCCCACAAAACCGCCGTTTACCGAGGTAATCGGCTTGTTGCTTTGTGAACGGTCTGTTTCGGAACGCGAACGGTAAAAAAGGGACGCCTTTACGAATCGTAAGCAAATCCGAAATCTTGGCTGTGGTACAACTCCAATCACTTACTCGTTTAAGTGCTTTTCCGACGTTCCGGAGGAGAAGGAGGCCGTCGTTGAAAAACAAGAAGGAGTCAATCTGGAGCAAGGTGCCAAGCTGGGCTTGGGCGCTTATCTCCCTGGCGCTGGCAGTGGCCTTGTGGCTGCTTGCGTCTAGCAAGTGGCCAGCAGTGTTCGCGCCGCCCCTCAAGGTGTGGGAGGCGTTCGCGAGTCGAGCCGCGAGCGGCATCCTGTGGGCCCACGTCTGGGCGTCCGTCTCCCGCGTGCTCACGGGATTTGGCCTTGCCTTCGTGGTGTCGATCCCGGTGGCGTTCCTCATGGCCTGGTATGACCCGTTCCGTCACGTCGTTGAGCCCTGGATCCAGTTCATCAGGAACATCCCGCCGCTGGCCTACGTCTTCCTCATCATCGCGGCTTTGGGCATCGGCCAGGCCTCGAAGATCACGGTCATCTTCATCGCTTCGTTCCTCGTGATGGTCGTGACCATCTACCAGGGCGTCAAGGGCGTAGACACGACGCTCATCAAGGCGGCGAAGGTCCTCGGTGCCAAGCAGTCCGACATCTTCTTCAAGGTCACCATCCCCGCCTCCACCCCGTTCATTCTCGTCGCCGCGCGCCTTGGCCTGTCCACGTCGCTCACGACCCTCATGGCCTCGGAGATCGTTGGCGGAGACAAGGGCATCGGCATGATGATTCAGCAGGCAAGCGGCTACTACCAGATGGACGTCGTCCTGCTCGGCATCATCCTGCTCGGCATCATCGGAATTCTATTCGAGAAGATCGTCCGCTACCTTGAGAGGAGGTTCACGGGATGGCAGGAAACGGTGCAGCAGTAAAGGTTCACATCGACAACGTCGTCAAGAAGTTCGATACCCGCAAGGGCGAGATGACCGCCCTGAACGGAGTGAACCTTGACATTCACGAGAACGAGTTCGTCTGCGTCGTGGGCCCCTCCGGCTGCGGAAAGTCGACGCTGCTCAACATCATCGGCGGGCTTGAGGAGCCCACGAGCGGCAGCGTCACCGTGGACGGCAAGCCCGTCGAGGGCCCCGGCCCCGACCGCGGCATCGTCTTCCAGCAGTACGCGCTGTTCCCTTGGCTCACGGTGGAGGAGAACGTCAAGTTCGGCCTCAAGCTCCAGGGTAAGAGCAAGGAAGAGTGCGACGAGATCGCCAACAAGTACATCAAGCTCGTCGAGCTCCAGGACTTCGCGAAGTCCTACCCCAAAGAGCTTTCGGGCGGCATGAAGCAGCGCGTTGCCATCGCTCGCGCCTACGCTGTAAACCCCAAGGTCCTGCTCATGGACGAGCCCTTTGGCGCGCTCGATGCCCAGACGAGGACCCAGCTACAGTCCGAGCTGCTCGAGACGTGGGAGAAGGAGCAGAAGACCTGCTT
Organism: Parolsenella catena; assembly: GCF_003966955.1. GTDB lineage: Bacteria > Actinomycetota > Coriobacteriia > Coriobacteriales > Atopobiaceae > Parolsenella > Parolsenella catena. The sequence goes on from NZ_AP019367.1 coordinate 239,299, forward strand.
CTTCATCACCCACGACGTCGAGGAGGCCATCGTGCTCGCCCAGCGCGTCGTGATCATGTACGCGCGCCCGGGTCGCGTCAAGGAGGTCGTCGACATCGACATCCCCTATCCGCGTACGCAGGAGACCAAGATGTCGCCCCGGTTCCTCGAGCTCAAGAACCACATCTGGAGCCAGGTCTACCAGGAGTACCTCTCGGTCAGGAAGTAGGGCCGCCGCAAGGCGGGGCGCCTCGGAGCCCAAGCAAGTCTGTCTGGCTTTATCGGGGCCGCGCCCCCGAAAGGAAGAGGAGGACGACGTCCTCGTCCACACACAGGGAAAGGAACCTGTCATGAAGAAGCTCGATACCGCCCAGATGTCCCGTCGCTCGTTCCTGAAGATCTGCGGTTTCGGTGCGGCCGCTGCCGGCCTCGGTCTCGTTGGCTGCGGCGGCTCTGGCTCCACCGCCGCCACGACCGAGGCTGCCTCCTCTGCCGCCACGGCCTCCTATGACCCGGTTACCCTGCGCGTCGCCTTCATGCCCAACCTGGGCTCCGCCGCCACCCTGTACGCCGCCATCGACCAGGGCTACTTCGATGAGGTTGGCATCACCGTCGAGCCCTCCCAGTTCGATGCCGGCCCCGCCGAGATCGCGGCCATGCAGTCCGGCGACATCGACCTCGCCCAGATCGGCCACGGTGCCCATGCGCTGTGCATCGAGGGCCAGGCCAAGATCTTCGCCTTCGACCAGCTCTCCAAGGCAGACTCCGTCGTGGCCAACAAGTCCCACGGCATCGAGAAGGCCGCCGACCTCAAGGACAAGACGATCGCCTTTGCCTCCGGCACGTCCTCTGAGGTCATCCTCAACTACGTCCTCAAGGACGCCGGCCTCACCACCGATGACGTCACCCTCGTCGAGATGAAGGTCGACGGCATGACCACCGCTCTCATCTCCGGCCAGATCGACGCCGCCGCCACGTGGTCGCCCAACACCGTCACGCTCGAGCAGCAGCTTGGCGACGATTACCTCGTCCTGGGCAACAACACCGACTACTCTGACAAGGTCGCCTTCCCCGGCTCCTTCGTCTGCCTGCCCGAGTACGCCGACAAGAACGCCGAGATCCTCGAGCGCTTCGCTGCCGCCCTCGACAAGGGCAAGGTCTACCGTGCCGCCAACATCGACGCCTGCGCGAAGCTCCTCGCCGACAAGCTCGGCCTTCCCGAGGACACGCTCCTACAGTCCACGGATGAGGGCGACTGGCAGGGCTCTGTCGATGCCATCGGCCACACCGACACGATCATGGGCTACTACAAGGCCCAGCAGCAGGTCTTCATCGACAACGGCCGCATCGAGGCCGAGGTGCCCGTCACCGACTACGTCCTCGAGGACGTCATCACCGCCGGCGACAAGCTCTATGAGACCATCAAGTAGCTAACTGGTACGGTATGGCTCGCGCAATCGAGCCATGACACGCGGTCTCCTCGCAGAAGGATGATTCCCCCATCCGCGCGGGGAGGTCGCGTTGTGCGAAAACAGGAGGAAGCATGGACTACTATCACATCTCGGCGGAGGAGTTGGGGCAGGGCGCCAAGATTCGCCTCGAGTTCCCCGGTGACTCGCCGGCGGTCTTTTTCGAGATGGCCCAGGACATGGTCCGTACGATTCGCGAGCACAACGCCGCCGGTGCCAAGACGGTCTTCATCTGCCCGGTTGGTCCCGTTGGCCAGTACCCCTACTTCGTGAAGATGGTCAACGACGAGCGCCTCTCGCTCAAGGACTGCTGGTTCATCAACATGGACGAGTACCTCACCGATGACGACGAGTGGATCGACGCCTCCGATGGCCTCTCGTTCCGCGGCTTCATGGACCGAGTGGTCTACAGCCAGATCGACCCCGAACTGGTCATGCCGCCCGAGCAGCGCATCTTCCCCGACCCCAAGGATCCAGGCCACGTGGCCGAGGTCATCGAGTCGCTGGGCGGTGTCGACGTCGCCTATGGCGGCATTGGCATCACCGGCCACCTCGCCTTCAACGAGCCGCAGGAGGACCTCACTGTCGAGCAGTTCGCGGCCCTCGAGACCCGCGCCCTCGACATTCGCCCCGAGACCCGCGCCACCAACAGCGCGGCAGACCTCTGCGGAGCTCTGGAGGACATGCCTTACCGTGCCGTTACCATTGGCATGGCGGAGATCCTCGGCGCTCGCAAGGTGCGCCTCGGGGTCTTTCGCGAGTGGCACCGCGGTGCCGTGCGCCGTGCCGCCTACGGCAAGGTCACGGCGGCGTTCCCCGCGACCCTCCTGCAGAATCACCCCGATGCGGTCATCTACGTGAACGACGTTGCCCGCGAGAGGGCCTACTAGGGAGTGACGCTGGTGGAAAACGCGTGCTACATAACGGGTGCAGACGTCCTCACGCGGGGCAGGCTGGCCCGTCTCGACATCACCGTCGAGGACGGCCGCGTCGTGCGCCTTTCCTCTGCGCATGACAACCCGGGCGCCCTGCCCGTCATCGATGCGGCGGGGCTCAGGGTGCTGCCAGGCTTCATCGACGTGCACACCCACGGCGCCGCCGGCGTCGACGTGAACGCCGCGGACGTCGAGGGGCTCAGGAAGATCGGGCGCTTCTTTGCGTCACAGGGCGTCACCGGCTGGCTGTGCTCGATTCTCACGGACACGCCCGAGCAGACGCTGTGGTGCATCGAGCAGGCGAGACAGGTCATCGAGGGGGGTCCGTACGACGGTGCCGCCCTGCTGGGCATCCACCTCGAGGGTCCCTGCCTGTCGAGCGAGTACAAGGGTGCCATGCCTGAGCATCTGCTCATGCATGAGGCCTCGCCAGACCTGTTTGCACGCTACCAGGAGGCTGCCGGTGGGCATGTGCTGTACACCACGCTGGCGCCCGAGGTGCCTGGGGTCCCCGATCTCATCCCCGAGCTTGCCAAGATGGGCATCACGGCGGCCATCGGGCACAGCGGGGCGGGCTATGACCTGTCCATGCGCTGTGTGGAGGCCGGGGCCAAGGCCGCCACGCACGTGGGTAACGCGATGCGCCTCTTCCACCAGCACGATCCCGCGATCTTTGGCGTTGCGCTCGAGACCGACCTGTATTGCGAGACCATCGCAGACGGCAGGCACCTCCACCCGGGCACTGTTCGCCTCTACGCCAAGGCCAAGGGCTGGGATCGCGTCCTGGCCATCACGGACTCGATCATGGCGGCGGGTCTTCCCGACGGCCACTACAAGCTTGGCGTGAACGACGTCGTGGTCGAGGACGGGGATGCCAAGCTTGCCTCCAACGGCGTGCGCGCGGGTTCCACGCTCACGCAGGCCCAGGCCCTGCGCAACCTCATGAAGTTTACCGGGGCACCGGTTGAGGAGGCCTCGAAGGCCAACTCCGCAAACCCCGCGGCACTCTTTGGATGGGCCGATCGCGGCCACATCGACGAGGGCGCACTGGCAGACCTCGTGCTGCTCGACGAGGACTACGAGGTGGCTCGGACGATCGTGGGGGGCCGCACGGTCTACACCCGATAGCGACACTTCCTCATACTCGGCCCTGGACGTATCCCCCCCCCTTCCCGTCCGGGGCCACTCTTGTATGTAGGGAAGGGGACGCACAGCCGCTCCGCGATTAATCCCACCGTTCGCGGGAGCACCATAGGCAAGCGTGTGCGGGTGGGGGACGCTACTGTCCAAGGGTTAAGGCGCTCCGCGGGCTGCCGCAGCCACGGAGGTCAGACGAAGGGAGCTCTCATGGGAAAGATGGCTGAGGAGACGGTCGAGATTGGGCCGGACACGCTCGACGCGTACCTGCGCTCCAACACGCGCGTGTTCGCCAAGGTGGGGGAGTATACCTACTATGTCACCCACACGGATGGCTACTGGCGTATCCAGGACTGCGCAAACCTCAACGAGAAGGGGCACTTCTCCGATTGCTCTGACCTCGTCCCCACGGTCAACGAGGTCATCAACCTCCCGTTCCACAACGGGCGCACGCTTCTGGAGCTCGCTGGCGAGGCAGAGTTCTTCCCCAGCATAGAAGAGTAGTGCCATTAGAATCTTTAGCTGCTATTATCGGGCGTCACGACTGCGTGGCGCCCGTATTTGTGCGCGGGGCGTGTGCAAGCTCGCCTTCGGTTCGAATTCTTGAATTTCTACTGGTAAAACCCCATGCAAAGGCATATCCTTATGAGCTGCACTGTGAAGGCTCCTGCCGATTAGCCGTCGAGCAGGAGGTACGAGGGTAACGGGCTCACACGAGCATGCGCCAACCCCGTGCTGAGAAACCCCAGAAGGAGTGAACATGGCTGAGGAGAAGTACGTTCCCCGTTTCAAGACCAAGTACAACGACGAGGTCCGCGCCAAGCTCATCGAGCAGTTTGGCTACACGAACCCCATGTGCGTCCCGAAGATCGAGAAGATCGTCGTGAACATGGGTGTCGGCGAGGCCGCCACTGACTCCAAGGCCATCGACGGCGCCATCGCCGACCTTCGTGCCATCACGGGCCAGCAGCCGTCCATCCGTCGCGCCCGCAAGTCCATCGCTACGTTCCACCTGCGTGAGGGCCAGCCCATCGGCGCCAAGGTGACGCTGCGCGGCGACCGCATGTGGGACTTCCTCGATCGCCTGATTTGCATTGCCATTCCGCGCATCCGCGACTTCCGCGGCATCTCCGCCAAGAGCTTCGACGGCCGTGGCAACTTCTCCATGGGCGTCACCGAGCAGCTCATCTTCCCGGAGATCGATTTCGACAAGATCGATCGCACCCGTGGCATGGACATCACCATCGTCACCACCGCCAACACCAATGAGGAGGGCAAGGCGCTTCTCGACGGCTTTGGCTTCCCGTTCGCCAAGTAACCAATGAGGTAATCCCGTCGCCGGCCACGTGCCGGCGACGTGCCGCGCAAGCGGCGTGGAAATAGCCGCACAAGAAGTGTGGCCGTCATCCAGAAGGAGGATTTGTGGCTAAGACATCGATGATCGTCAAGGCTCAGCGAGAGCCGAAGTACTCGACGCGCACCCAGAACCGTTGCCAGCGCTGCGGCCGTCCGCACAGCGTGTATCGCAAGTTCGGCCTGTGCCGTGTGTGCTTCCGCGAGCTTGCTAGCAAGGGCGAGCTTCCCGGCGTCCGCAAGGCGAGCTGGTAGGTCCTAGAGACCAACAGCTCCGTGGGCAGAAGGAAGACTCCCGTCCAGGCGATCTGGCCAAGGGCCAGACTGAACCGGACGAAGAGGCTCATCCCTACCGAAGGAGAAACTCAATGAACGTTACCGATCCCATTGCAGACATGCTCACGCGCATCCGCAACGGCAACACCGCCGGCAAGGATGTCGTCAGCATGCCGTCGAGCAAGGTGCTCGTCGAGGTCGCCCGCGTCATCGCGGAGGAGGGCTACATCGAGGGCTATGCCGTCGAGGACACGAAGCCCCAGAAGACCCTGCACGTCACCCTCAAGTATGGTGCGCGCCACGCCCGCGTCATCCGCGGCATCAAGCGCATCTCCAAGCCGGGCCTGCGCATCTACAGCAAGGCTGAGGACCTTCCCCGCGTCCTCGGTGGCCTCGGCACCGCCGTCATTTCCACGTCCAAGGGCATGATGTGCGACCGCGACGCCCGCAAGCTCGGCGTCGGCGGCGAAGTCATCGCCTACATCTGGTAACTCACGGCAGGATAGGAAAGGAGACACCATGTCCCGCATTGGCAAGAAGCCTGTCCAGATTCCCGCCGGAGTCACTGTGACAGTCAATGGCACCAACGTCCACGTCAAGGGCCCGAAGGGCGAGCTCGATCGCACCTTCTCTGACCTCGTGACGATCAAGGAGGAGGGCGAGGAGATCCTCGTCTCCGTCAACGACGAGTCCCGCGAGGCCAACGCCCAGCACGGCCTTACGCGCACCCTCATCCACAACATGGTTCTCGGTGTTTCCGAGGGCTTCGTCAAGCAGCTCGAGCTCACGGGCGTCGGCTACCGTGTCGCGCTCAAGGGCAAGGACCTTGACCTGTCGCTCGGCTACTCGCACCCCGTGATCTACAAGGCTCCCGAGAACATCACCTTCGAGGTCCCCGACAACACGCACATCAACGTGAAGGGCATCTCCAAGGAGCAGGTCGGCCAGGTTGCCGCCGAGATCCGCATGAAGCGCCCGCCTGAGCCGTACAAGGGCAAGGGCATCCACTACATGGGCGAGCACATCCGCAGGAAGCTCGGCAAGGCTGCCAAGTAAGGCCTGTCCAGGAAGTCATAAAAGTCCGCCACCCTGCTAGGTGACGGCGTGACTAAGGAGATTTTCATGAACAAGTTCAAGGCTAAGAGGGCTGGCCTCAAGCGCCGCGAGCGTCGCGTTCGCTCCAAGATCTGCGGCACCGCCGAGCGTCCCCGCCTCTCCGTGCACCGCACGAACACCAACATCTACGCTCAGGTCATCGACGACGTCGACGCCAAGACCATCTGCACCGCTTCCACGCTCGACCCCGAGTTCCGCGCTCTGGGCAAGCTGGGCTCCAACAAGGAGGCCGCCGAGCTCGTGGGCAAGATGGTCGGCGAGCGCGCCATCAAGGCCGGCGTCACCACGGTGACGTTCGACCGCGGCGGCCGCATCTACCACGGCCGTGTCCAGGCTCTCGCTGATGGCGCCCGCTCCGCGGGTCTGAAGTTCTAGGAGGTATCTGTAATGGCTCGTAACCCGAAGCAGCAGCGCGACGCCTCCGAGCTCCAGGAGCGTGTCGTCTTCATCCACCGCGTTTCCAAGACCGTCAAGGGCGGCCGTCGCATGTCCCTCGTCGCTCTCGTCGTCGTTGGCGACGGCAAGGGCAACGTCGGCCTTGGCACCGGCAAGTCCGCCGAGGTGCCCCTGGCCATCCAGAAGGCCTCGGACAACGCCAAGAAGAACATGTTCAAGGTGCCTCTGACCGAGACTGGTTCCATCCCCCACGACGTCATGGGTGAGTTCGGCGCCGCTCGCGTCCTCGTCAAGCCCGCTATCGAGGGTACCGGTGTCATCGCCGGCGGCCCCGTGCGTCCGCTCTTCGAGCTGGCTGGCATCAAGAACGTCCTGTCCAAGTCCATGGGCTCCAGCAACGGTCTCAACATCATCAAGGCTGCCGCCGAGGCCCTCAAGGACCTCTCCAGCCCCGAGGAGACCGCCGAGCGCCGTGGCCTCACCGTCGCCGAGATGTTCGTCGGGAAGGAGAACTAGTCATGGCGAAGACCCTCACCGTCAAGCTCGTTAAGAGCGCCGTCTGCGGCGTCAAGGCCGACCAGACTCGCACCTGCCGCGCCCTCGGCCTCCGCAAGATCAACGACACGCACGTGCTTCCCGACAACGAGAGCGTCCGCGGGATGATCTTCAAGGTCAAGCACCTCGTCACCGTTGAAGAGAACTAGGAGTCACACCTATGCAGCTCAACGATCTGCGTCCGAACAAGGGCGCCAAGAAGGCCCGTAAGCGCATTGGTCGCGGTAACGCCTCCGGCCACGGCACCACTGCCGGCCGCGGCACCAAGGGCCAGCTCTCCCGCTCCGGTGGCGGCAAGGGCGCCGGCTTCGAGGGCGGCCAGCAGCCGCTCGCGATGCGTCTCCCGAAGCTCCCGGGCTTCAAGAACCGCAACCGCGTCGAGTACGCTCCCGTGAACGTCTCGCGCCTCGAGGCCAAGTTCAACGACGGCGACGTCGTCGACACGCAGAGCCTCGTCGCCGCTGGCATCATCAAGCGCGACTACGTGCTCGTCAAGGTCCTCGGCGATGGCGAGCTCACCAAGAAGCTCACCGTCAAGGTTGACAAGGTCTCTCCTGCCGCCCAGGCCAAGATTGAGGCGGCCGGCGGAAAGGTAGAGCTCCCGTGCTAAATGGCATTCTCAATGCCTTTCGCGTCAAGGAGCTTCGCAATAAGATCCTGCTGACGGTCGGTATCCTCGTCCTCTACAGGATCGGGGCATACGTGCCCGTGCCGGGCATCCCCTTCTCGGGGATGCTTTCGGCATATCAGTCGAGCTCCAGCGCGAACAGTGCAATTGCCGTGCTGAACCTGTTCAGCGGCGGCGCGCTTTCACGCGTTTCGGTGTTCTGCCTGGGCATCATGCCCTACATTACGGCCCAGATCATCATGCAGATGCTTCAGGCCGTTGTTCCGAGCCTTGGCTCTCTCGCCCGCGAGGGCGAGAGCGGCCAGCGCAAGATCACCCAGTACACGCGCTACGTCACGGTTGGTCTCGCGCTTCTCAATGCCGTTGGCTATCTCTTCCTCTTCAAGAGCTCCAGCTTTGGCATTGACTTCTCTCAGGCTGGCATGCCCGAGTGGCTCATGAACACGGTCGTGGTCGTGTCCATGCTGGCTGGCGCCATCCTCATCATGTGGATGGGCGAGGTCATCACCCAGCGTGGTGTTGGCAACGGGATGAGCCTCATCATCTTCGCCAACATCATCTCTGGCCTGCCGACCTCCATCATCCAGTCGCTGCGCACCTCCGAGAACGGTGCTCTGCTCACGGTGCTCATTGTCTTGGTGATCGTTGCCGTCGTGCCGTTCATCGTGTTCATCGAGCGCGGTCAGCGTCGCATTCCCGTGCAGTACGCCAAGCGAGTCGTTGGTCGCAAGATTCTGGGCGGCCAGTCCACGTACCTTCCGATCAAGGTCAACACGGCTGGCGTCATTCCCATCATCTTCGCAAGCGCCATCCTGTACCTGCCTGCGCAGATCGCGGTGTTCTTCCCGGGTGTTGGCTGGATCAACACCTTTGCGAACGCCGTGAGCTCTGGTTGGCTTAACTGGATTCTCTCGGTGCTGCTGATCGTGGGCTTTGCGTACTTCTACACCTCCATGGTGTTCAACCCCGATGAGACGGCAGACACCCTTCGCAAGCAGGGTGGTTTCATCCCCGGCGTTCGTCCGGGCTCTGCCACGGCCGCTTACATCAAGAACGTGCTGAACCACCTCACGCTTCCTGGTGCCATCTTCGTTGCCGTGGTTGCCGTTGTGCCCTCCGTCGTCTTCACGCTCACGGGCAACTCGCTTGTGCAGGCGTTTGGCGGTACCTCGATCCTCATTATGGTTGGCGTTGCGCTCGACACCATCTCTCAGATTGAGAGCCAGCTTAAGACCACGAACTACGAGAACCTTCTGATCAAGTAGCTTCGTTTGCGTCTAAGCTTTGCGGGGCCGTTGCCTTCGGGCGACGGCCCCGTTTGTTTTGCGGTAGTCTAGCGATAGCTCTGTTTTGATCCTAGTGCGCGAAAGCGCAGAAAGAAGGTCCTCATGAACATCGTTCTGCTCGGGGCGCCCGGCGCCGGCAAGGGCACGCAGGCCCAGAAGCTCGTCGAGGAGTTCGGCGTTGCGCACATCTCCACGGGCGACCTGCTCCGCGCCGCCGTCAAGGCCGGCACCAAGCTCGGCGTCAAGGCCAAGTCCTACATGGACAACGGCCAGCTCGTCCCCGACAAGCTCGTCGTCGACCTCGTGACCGAGCGCCTTGACGCCGATGACGCCCAGAAGGGCTTCATTCTCGACGGCTTCCCGCGCAACACGGCCCAGGCCGTGACCCTTGACTCTGCCCTGGCCGAGATGGGCCGTAGCCTCGACGCCGCGCTGCTCGTCGACGTCAAGCCCGACGTCATCGTGAAGCGCCTCTCCTCGCGTCGCACCTGCAAGGAGTGCGGCTACACGGCTCCCGCTGGTGTGGACAGCTGCCCCTCCTGCGGTGGCGAGATGTACCAGCGCGACGACGACAAGCCCGAGACCATCCAGAAGCGCCTCGACGTCTACGAGAACCAGACGGCCCCGCTCGTCGAGTACTACCGCGGCAAGGAGCTGCTCAAGTCCGTTGACGGCGATCGTCCGGTTGACGAGGTCTACGCCGACGTCAAGGAGCTCCTCGGTCTATGATCATCATCAAGACCCCAGCAGAGATTGAGCAGATGAAGCCGGCGGGCGCCCTGTCCAAGCTCGCGCTTCGTCGTGTCGGCGCGATGATTCGACCCGGCGTCGATACTCTTGAGCTCGATCGTGTTGCCGAGAGCATCATTCGCATGCATGGCGGAACGCCCGCATTCAAGGGCTATGGTGGTTTTCCTGCGAGCATCTGCTGCTCTGTCAACAGCGAGATCGTCCATGGCATCCCGAGCTCCTCTCGCGTCCTGCAGGAGGGCGACATCGTTTCCATTGACACGGGAGCGGTGGTGAACGGCTGGGTTGGCGACAACGCATGGACGTTCTTCTGCGGAACGCCAAGCGTGGCCGACAAGGGCCTGTGCGAGGTCACGCGTGATTGCCTTAAGGCCGGCATCGAGGCCGCCGTGCCCGGCAACCGCATCGGCGACATCGGCCATGCGGTGCAGAGCCTTGCGGAGGCAAACGGCTACAGCGTCGTGCGCGACTACGTTGGCCATGGGGTTGGACGGGCCATGCACGAGGAGCCCAACGTTGCCAACTACGGCAAGAAGGGCCGTGGCGTTCGCCTCCAGGCGGGCATGGTCATCGCCATCGAGCCGATGATCTGCCTGGGCGGGTACGAGAGCCACGTCATGCCCAACCGCTGGACCGTCGTCACCAATGATGGGGGTGCCGCGGCCCACTACGAGAACACGATTGCCATCACGGAGGATGGTCCCGTCATCCTCACCCAGGACCAGGACGGCCCGTGGTGCGCAATGGCGGGCGGTACTGCCGAGCAGGCCTAGGCCCGTTGTCGTATGAGTTGTGGAGAACCCGCGCTACGTGGACGTGGCGCGGGTTTTTCGATATGATGTTCAGTCGCTGTGTCATGTATCGAGGAGAAGGTAGCACGCAGTGAGCAAACAGGATGCAATCCAGCTTGAGGGCAAGGTGCTCGAGCCGCTGCCCAACGCGATGTTCAACGTTGAGCTTGAGAATGGGCACACCATTCTCTGCACCATCTCGGGAAAGATCAGGATGAACTACATCCGCATCCTTCCCGGCGACAAGGTTGACGTGGAGATCTCCCCGTATGACCTGCAGCGTGGCCGCATCACCTACCGCTACAAGTAGGGACTCGGCCTCCCGAGAGGGAAACCGCCCGCATCGCGGGCACACAGCCTTGGATATTCTCGCCAGCGGCTGGGCGTATATATAGGAAAGCAAGACACACCGAGAGGAAGAACGATGAAAGTACGTCCTTCGGTCAAGAAGATGTGCGACAAGTGCAAGATCATCCGTCGCCACGGTAAGGTGTACGTGATCTGCGAGAACCCGCGCCACAAGCAGCGTCAGGGCTAGGAGAGGAGCACAAGTTGGCCCGTATTAACGGCGTCGACCTCCCGCGTGAGAAGCGCGTTGAGATCGGACTTACCTACATCTACGGCATTGGCCGTACCGCCGCTTCCAAGATCTGCGCCGAGACCGGCGTTGATCCCAGCACCCACGTGCGCGATCTCACCGAGGATGAGGTCGCCAAGATGCGTGATTACATTGATGCTAACTTCACGGTCGAGGGCGACCTCCGTCGTGAGCAGCGTCAGAACATTGCCCGCCTGATGGAGATCGGCTGCTACCGTGGCCTCCGTCACCGCAAGGGCCTCCCCGTCCGCGGTCAGCGCACGCACACCAACGCTCGCACCCGCAAGGGCAAGAAGCGTCAGGTCGGCGGCAAGAAGAAGAAGTAGGGGAGACTGACTAATGGCTACTGCTAAGAAGGGCGCCCAGGCTCGCGGGCGCATCAAGCGTGCCGACCGCAAGAACATCTCTGTCGGTCAGGCTCACATCAAGAGCACCTTCAACAACACGATCATCTCGATCACCGACCCCCAGGGCAACGTGATCTCCTGGCGCTCCGCCGGTATGGTCGGCTTCAAGGGCTCCCGCAAGTCCACGCCGTTCGCAGCCCAGATGGCTGCCGAGGCGTGCGCCAAGGAGGCCATGGAGCACGGCGTCCACAAGGTGTCCGTCTTCGTCAAGGGCCCGGGCTCGGGCCGCGAGACGGCCATCCGCTCCCTCCAGGCCGCTGGCCTCGAGGTTTCGAGCATCCAGGACAAGACCCCCATCGCGCACAACGGTTGCCGTCCGTGCAAGCGTCGCCGCGTGTAGGTAAGGAAGGAATCTAACTATGGCAGTGGATAGGACTCCTGTCCTTAAGAGGTGCCGTCAGCTCGACATTGACCCGATCGTCATGGGCATCAACAAGAAGTCGAACCGTCAGCCCAAGCGTCAGCGTCGCCAGGAGAGCGAGTACGGCCGTCAGCTTCGCGAGAAGCAGAAGGCCAAGTTCATCTACGGCGTGCTCGAGAAGCAGTTCCACATGTACTACGAGAAGGCTCTGAAGATCGAGGGCATCACCGGTGACAACCTGCTCACCATCCTCGAGAGCCGCCTCGACAACGTGGTGTTCCGCCTTGGCTTCGCCCGCACCCGCAAGGAGGCCCGCCAGACCGTCCGTCACGGCCACATCACCGTGAACGGCAAGCGCGTGGACATCCCCTCCTACCGCGTGAAGGCCGGCGACGTCGTGGCTGTCGCCCCCAAGTACAAGGACCTGCTTCCCATCAAGGAGGCCCTGATTTCCTCCGAGCACATGGCCGTGCCGGCGTGGCTCGAGGTCGACATCGAGAAGCTCCAGGGCACCGTCCTGCAGCTCCCCACGCGTGACCAGATCGACCTTGACATCGACGCCCAGCTCATCGTCGAGCTCTACTCCAAGTAGTAGAGACCGGTTGGAGGTTTCTATGTCCGATTTCATCCGTCCCAACGTGACGGTAGAAGAGGTCAGCGAGAACGTTGCCCGCGTCATTGCCGAGCCGCTTGAGCACGGCTATGGTGACACGCTTGGCAACTCGCTCCGCCGCGTGCTGCTCTCCTCTCTCGAGGGCGCCGCTGTGGAGGCCATCCAGATCGACGGCGTGCAGCACGAGTTCACGACGGTCGAGGGCGTCTATGAGGACGTCACCGACATCGTCCTGAACGTCAAGGGCCTTGCGTTCAAGAGCCTTGGCGTCGGTGACGAGGCCACGGCCACCATCTCCATCGATGGCCCGGCCACGGTGACTGGCGGGGACTTTGACATCCCCTCCGAGTTTAACCTCGTCAATCCCGAGCACGTGATCTGCACCCTCGCCGAGGGCGCCCACCTCACGATGTCGATGCGCATCGGCATCGGGCGTGGCTATGTCTCTGGCGAGGACAACGAGCACGATGACGACCCGATTGGCCTCATTCACGTGGACTCGCTCTTCTCGCCCGTGCGCCGCTGCGCCAAGGCCGTTGAGCCCTGCCGCGTGGGCCAGCACACCGACTATGACAAGCTCGTCCTTGAGGTCGAGACCAACGGTGGTGTGTCTCCGCGTGAGGCCGTCGTCGAGGCCGCGAACATCATCAACCAGCACATGACCGCGTTCATGTCCCTGGCCGATGAGGGCGAGCAGGCCGAGGAGCCGTCGATCTTCGCCGCTGGCCAGACCGACGACAACACCGAGCTCGACAAGCAGATCGAGGACCTGGACCTGTCTGTGCGCTCCTACAATTGCCTGAAGCGCGCCGGCATCCACTCCGTCCGTCAGCTCGTCGAGTTCTCCGAGAACGACCTGCTCAACATCCGCAACTTCGGCGTCAAGTCCATCGAGGAAGTCAAGGACAAGCTTGAGTCGATGGGCCTGAGCTTCAAGGCTTAAGCGCCGCTACATCACATAGGAGTAACTGACTATGAGGCACTACAAGAAGAGCGGGATGAAGCTTGGCACCGACGCCAGCCACACCAAGGCTATGAAGAAGAGCCTGTGCCAGGCGCTGTTCGCCAACGACCGCATCAAGACGACCCTTCCGCGCGCCAAGGCCATCCGTGGCGACGTGGACCGCATCGTCACCTGGGCTAAGAGGGGCGACCTGCACTCCCGTCGTCTCGCCATCGCCAAGCTTGGTGACAAGGAGCTCGTCCGCGAGGTCTTCGAGAAGGCCGCGCAGGGCATGTGGGAGGGCCGCAATGGTGGCTACACCCGCATCATGAAGCTTGGTCCCCGCAAGGGTGACAACGCCGAGGTCGCCATCATCGAGATCGTGACCGAGCCCGTCGCCGCCAAGGCCCCCAAGGCCGAGGCCACGAAGGTCACCAAGGTCGAGGAGGCTCCCGCCGAGGAGCAGCCCGCCGAGGAGAAGGCCGAGTAGACCTGCTTCGTCCAAGCGAACGCTCGCAAAGCAAAGGAGGGTCCGGATTTCCGGGCCCTCCTTTTGTATGTCGGTATTGGTAAGCGGTGACAGTCTGCCCCCGTCCCTGGCTGTCACGTTGGCACGCGAGGACGGGGTCAGTCTGTCACCGGGCGATACCTGCTACCCTGAGGTGAGCACATGGCAGCAAGGAGTACGGATGCAGCACACCATCGAACATCGACCGCCCGAGCGTCCCTCGATCGAGGAACGCGCCACAGACCCTGCGACCCTCGACGCCACGCTCGTGCTCAAGCTCGGCTATCGTGGCGCTGACTTCTGCGGGTTTGCCGCGCAGCCTGGTCGCCGCACGGTGGCGGGCGAGGTGACGCGCTCCCTCGAGACGCTGCTGCGCCGCGAGGTAGGCCTCGCGTGCGCGGGCCGCACGGACGCCGGCGTGCACGCCATCGCCCAGTACGTGAGCGTGCCGGTGACGGCTTCCGAGCTCGCCATGCCGGCGAGGCGCCTCATGCACGGCCTCTCCGCCCTGCTGCCGGACGACATCTCGCCTGCCGCCCTCTACCGGGCTCCCAAGGGCTTCTCGGCGCGCTTTGACGCCCGCTCCAGGAGCTATCGATATCGCATCGTGGCCGGTGAGGCTCGTCCCGTGCTCGCATGGGACCACGCCTGGTGGCTGCGAGGAGAGCTCGACGCTGCCGCCATGCACGATGCCGCCCAGCTGCTCGTGGGCGAGCATGACTTCAAGAGCTTCTGCAAGGCCACCTCTGCCGAGGGCAAGCCCACGCACCGCTGCGTCATGCGCTGCGACGTCAGCGAGGAGTGGGAGTGCGGGGAGCGTGTGGTCTGCATCGACGTGGTGGGCAACGCCTTCCTGCACTCGATGGTCCGCACCATGGCCGGCACGCTTGTGGAGGTCGGTCGAGGCCACAGGGGGGCCGCGTGGGTGGCAGATGCCCTGGCGGCGTGCGACCGCAAGGCGGCCGGCCCCTGCGCGCCCGCGAAGGGCCTCACGTTCGTGGGGGTAGACTATCCGCAGGAATTGCTTGTGCCCTGGGAGTAGGGGGCGCTGCTCGGAGGCCAGGGAGGTCGCTATGTACGAGAGGCCAGACGTTCCCAAGGACAGCCCGAACCGCAACAAGGTGGCCGTCATCGTCCTGCTCGCCGTGGCGGTTGCGCTCGTGGGCCTCGTCATGGGCCTGTGGCGGCTTGCGAACGCCAACTCGGCCTTGGGCAGCTCGGATGTTGGGCAGGCGCTCTCCTCGGCATCCTCGTCTCTGGGGGACGCCCAGGCGCTCGCCGAGGCCTCTGGGGCCACCGTGACGGGGGACGAGGTGGAGACCGTGCTGTTCGTCGTGCTCGACGGCTCGGATTCGTCAAGCTGCGGCGCGACGTTCCTCGCCGCCATTGACTCCACGCAGGGGAGTGCCAAGCTCATCTTCCTGCCACGGGACGCGCTGCTCACCTCCGCGGACGGGTTGACGTCAGTTGCGGACACCTATGCCGCAGGTGGCCTCAGGGGGCTTGCCGAGTCGCTTGCCTCGGCCGCGGCCGTTCCCGTGAGCCATGCCATCACCATGACGCAGGACGGCTGGAACGCGTTTCTCGACACGGCGCAGCAGGGGAGCTCGGCGCTCAAGAGCAACGCGACCAGGCTGGTGGGTGGAATCGTGAGCAGTGACCTGGACGCCACGGGGCTGCTCGACATCGCCCAGCGTGCCGTGTCGCTTGGCGTGGGCTCGTCTGACATCGTTGATGCGCCCGTCACCGAGGACTACTTGCTGGACGCCGCGGGCCTCGCGCGCCTGGTTGGCGTGCTCGCCTAGGGAGTTGGCCGTTGCACAAATGCGCAGATTAACTGGACGTAAGCCAGCCTAGCGCCGGGCGCGTCTGCCCGATGGTAGTCTCTCGTGTGGGCCAACGCCGCCCACCGTCTGCATCGCTGCGTGAAAGAAGACTTGATGGCACACATGGAGAAGAGGGTCCCCAAGGTCTCGGTCATCATACCGGCCTACAACGTGGATCGCTTCATTGGGCGCGCCATCGAGAGCCTCCAGAACCAGACGATGCGCAACTTCGAGCTCATCGTCGTCGATGATGGCTCCACTGACCGCACCGGCCAGGTGGCCGACCGCATGGCCGAGCGCGACATCCGCATCGACGTCATCCACACCGAGAACCAGGGTGCTGCCGCCGCGCGCAACGTTGCCCTCGACCGCGCCCGTGGCGAGTTCGTGCACTTCGTGGACGGCGATGACTGGGTGGAGCCCACGATGCTCGCCGACCTCGTCGAGATTGCCGAGGCCGATGACCTCGACCTCGTGATCGCCGGCTTCTACATCGAGACCTATTACGGCAGCGCCGACCAGCACACCACCGAGCTCAAGAGCCAGCCCACCTGCCGCTATGCGAGCCAGCAGGAGTTCCGCAGCGGCGCGTGGCGCCTGTTCGACACCAACCTGCTCTACACGCCGTGGAACAAGCTGTTCCGCCGCTCCTACCTCGAGCGCATCCACGCCCGCTTCAAGCCCACGTTCTGGGACGACTTCCCCTTCGTGCTCGACGTCATCCGCGACATCGAGCGCGTTGCCGTGACCGAGCGCGCCTACTACCACTTCATCCGCCTGCGCGCGGAGAGCGAGACGGCCCGCTGGCGCCCGAACATGTACGAGAAGCGCGAGGAGGAGCACGGCTGGATGCTCGACCTCTACGAGCACTGGGGGCTGTCCGGCGATCCGGCGAGCGTGGAGATGGTGCAGCGCCGCTATGCCGAGCGCCTCGTGGGGTGCATCGAGAACGTGTGCAATCCCAGCTGCAAGCTCACGGACGCCGAGAAGCGCGAGCAGGTGGAGCAGATGATCGGCAGCGAGCGCGCCCAGCTCGCGGTCTCCATTGCCCAGCCGCGCTCGAGGATGATGAAGCTCATGCTCATGCCCGTGAGGCGCAGGGATGCGGGCCTCGCCCTTGCGGAGGGCAGGTTCATCTCCTTCGTGAAGCGTCACAACACGAAGCTGTTCGCCACGCTCAAGGCGAATCGCTAGACACGCCGCCCCGCTTCCATGCGGGGCTTTTTTCTTGCCTCGAACTGAATACGTATGCATGAAAATGCATGGATAGTGGTCAAGTATTCATATTTACGTAAACGTAATCGACAGCGAGATGAGACGCGTCTATAATCAGACGATATTGCGCCCGCCTTGGGTGGACGCGCCTGGCATATGCGCCCGGCGGCTGCCGGGCTTGAATGACGCGTGAGGAGCTTCGCATGTCGTACAAGGTTGGTGTCATTGGTGCCGCGGGCTACGCGGGAGCCGAGCTCGTGAGGCTGCTTCTGCAACACCCCGAGTTCGACCTGACTGTCATCACGTCCAACGCCGACGCGGGCACGGCGCTCGCCGACGCCTACCCCGCGTTTGCCGGCGCGTCGGACCTCGCGTTCACGACGCACGACGACCCGGCCGTGCGTGAGTGCGACCTTATGTTCCTTGCCGTGCCGCACACCGCGGCCATGTCGCAGGTGCCGGCGCTGCTCGACGCCGGCGTGACGGTCGTGGACCTCTCCGCCGACTACCGCCTGTCTGACAAGGACGTCTACGAGCAGTGGTACGGTGCCACCCACACCTCGCCCGAGCTGCTCGCCACGCGCTCGTTCGGCCTTCCTGAGCTCTTTGGCGAGGACATCGAGCGCGCCCACGCGCTGCACGAGGTCGGCAAGCCCGCGCTCGTCGCCTGTGCCGGCTGCTATCCCACGGCCACCTCTCTTGCCTCCGCGCCCGCCGTCCGTGCCGGCTGGACGCAGGGCCTCGTCATCGTCGACGCCAAAAGCGGCGTCACGGGCGCGGGCAAGGGCTGCAGTGCCAAGACGCACTTCTGCAACGCCGACGAGGACGTGCAGGCCTACAACGTGGGCAGGCACCGCCACACGCCGGAGATCGAGCAGATTCTCGGCAAGCCGGGCGAGGTCGTGTTCACGCCGCACCTCGTGCCGCAGAAGCGCGGCCTGCTCTCGACCGTCTATCTGCAGCTCACCGACGAGGCGGCGGACATGAGCGTCGAGGACATGCTCGAGTGCTATCACGCCCTGTATGACGGCCGTCCTTTCGTGCAGGTGCTGCCGGCCGGCAAGCTTCCCCGCACGGCGAGCGTCGTGGGCACGAACGTGTGCCAGGTGGGCCTGGCCAAGAACGAGCGCACGCACACGCTCGTGGTCATTGGCGCCATCGACAACCTGTGCAAGGGCGCGGCGGGTCAGGGCGTCCAGTGCGCGAACCTCGTGTTTGGCCTGGACGAGAAGACCGGCCTCTCCAACGTGGGCATGCCCGTCTAGCGCGCGTGCCGGAGAACCGCAGCGTCACCCATCAACCTCAAGATCTTCGAGGAGCACCATGGAACAGACAATCGCGCCCAAGCTGAGCGTCATCGCCGATGGCGGCGTCGCAAGCCCCGCGGGCATCCACGCCGGCGGCATCCACGCCGGTTTTCGCAGGGACCCGCAGCGCTTCGACCTCGCGCTCGTCGAGGTTGACGAGTGCGCCGTTGCCGCGGGCGCCTTCACCACGAACAAGTTCTGCGCCGCGCCCGTGACCGTCTCGCGCGCCCACCTTGGCAAGGGTGGAAGCGCACCCGTCCGCGCCGTCTGCATCAACTCGGGCAACGCCAACGCCGCCACGGGCGAGGAGGGCCTCGAGTGCGCGGAGACCACGTGCGCTCTGGTGGCCAAGACGATCGGCTGCGAGCCCGAGCAGGTGCTCGTGGCCTCGACGGGCGTCATCGGCCAGCTGCTCGACGTCGCGCCGTTCGAGACGGGCGTGCCGGCCCTTCACGACAAGATCTGCGCCCAGGCAACCGACGAGAGCCTGCGCCTCTCCGGCGGCCATGACGCCGCGCGTGCCATCATGACCACCGACACGCACCCCAAGGAGTACGCCGTCTCCTACGAGGCGGGCGGCTCGCTCGCGGGCAGCACCGTCACGGTGGGCGGCATGTGCAAGGGCTCGGGCATGATCATGCCCAACATGGCCACGATGATCGCCATCATCTCCACGAACGCCCCCGTGAGCGCCGCGGCGCTGCACGAGGTGCTGCTCGGCGTGGTCAAGAAGACGTTCAACAAGGTGACGGTTGACTCCGACACCTCCACGAACGACACCTGCATCGCGATCGCCACGGGCAAGGCCGCGGCCGACGCCGCGCCCATCGAGCCGGGCACGCCCGAGGCGGCAGAGCTCGCCTGCGCCGTGAACGCCGTGTGCCAGCACCTCGCCAGGGAGATCGCGGCCGACGGCGAGGGCGCCTCCAAGCTCGTGACCGTCACGGTTGCCGGCGCCGCCACAGACGAGGATGCCGACACGGCAGCCCGCGCCATCGCGAACTCGCCGCTCGTCAAGACCGCCATCTACGGCCACGACTGCAACTGGGGCCGCATCGCCATGGCACTTGGGAAGTGCGGCGTTGCGTTCGACCAGCGCGACGTCGACATCGACATCATGGGCATGCCCGTCTGCCGCGACGGCCTCACTGTGGCCTTCGACGAGGACGAGGCCCTGCGGCGCTTCGAGGAGCCCGAGATCACGATCTGGGCGGACCTCGGCGCCGGCGCGTGCGAGACCACCGTCTGGACCTGTGACCTCACGCACGAGTACGTCAAGATCAACGGCGAGTACCGCACGTAGGGATGGGGGGCGCTTCCCCTCGCCATTCTCGCCTCCCCTCCAGCTAGGAGTTTTGCATGAAGTACGCAGTCGACACGAGCAAGCGCGCGAAGGACACCGACGAGCGCACCGGCCAGGTGCTGTTCGAGGCGCTGCCGTGGATCAAGAACATTACGGGCAAGACCGTCGTTGTGAAGTACGGCGGCGCGGCCATGGTTGACGAGAAGCTGCGCGCCGACGTCATGAGCGACATCGTGCTGCTCAAGATCCTGGGCGTGAACGTCGTCATCGTCCACGGCGGCGGCAAGGCCATCAACAGGGCGTTCGACGCGCTCAACTTCCCGGTGGAGTTCAAGGACGGCCAGCGCGTCACCACGCCGGCGGCCATGGACGTGGTGCGCCAGGTGCTCGTGGGCGAGGTCAACCAGGACCTCGTCACGGCCATCAACCGCCACGGCAACCTTGCCGTGGGCGTCGCCGGCTCCGATGCGGGCACCATCGTGTGCTCCACGCTCAACCCCGAGCTTGGCCGCGTGGGCAAGATCGAGCACGTTGACACCACCTACCTCGAGACGCTCATCAAGAGCGACTACATCCCAGTGGTGGCCACGGTGGGCATCGGCGAGGACGGCGGCTATTACAACATCAACGCCGATGTCGCCGCCGGCCACGTGGCGGCGGCCATCGGAGCGCAGAAGATCGTCTACCTCACGGACGTCGACGGCGTCTACATGGACTTCTCCGACAAGAACTCGCTCATCTCCAACATGAGCCTGCGCGAGATGGAGGACATGCTCGCCTCGGGCACCGTGGACAAGGGCATGATTCCCAAGCTCGAGAGCTGCTGCTATGCCCTTCACGCGGGCGTGTTCCGCTCCCACGTCATCAACGGCAAGACGCCCCACTCGCTGCTCATCGAGCTGCTCACCGACAAGGGCATCGGCACGACGATGCACTCGACCGAGGAGGCGCTCAAGTACGACGAGCACCCGCTCGGCACGCTCGCGAGCCGTCTGGCCGTGAACAACTAGCACGAGCTGCGCGACACCTGCCGCGCATGACCGGAAAGGATTTTCGCATGTCCCTAGACGATGCCAAGAAGCTTGACGACGCCTATGTGATGCACACGTTCGGCCGCTCTCCCGTGGAGTTCGTGGGCGGTCACGGCATGTACGCCGTTGCCGACGACGGTCGTGAGTACCTGGACTTCCTTGGCGGCATCGCCGTGAACTGCCTGGGATACGGGCACCCGGTTCTCGAGGCGGCCGTGACCGAGCAGGCCGGCAAGCTGCTGCACATCTCCAACTACTTCCACATCGAGCACCGTGGTGAGGTGGCGCGCCGCATCGCGCAGCTCGCCAACGCCGGACAGGGCGCGCCCAAGGACGCGAGCCCTGACGAGCCGCAGCAGTGGCGCACGTTCTTTGGCAACTCCGGCGCCGAGGCCAACGAGTGCGCCATCAAGCTCGCGCGCCTGTGGGCCAAGCGCGGCGGCAACGGCGGCTTTGACATCGTATGCCTCAACAAGAGCTTCCACGGCCGCACGATGGAGACGATCGCCGCCACGATGCAGGGCTGGGCGCAAGACCCGTTCCAGCCGCTGCCCGGTGGCTTCCTGGCCATCGACGCGAACGACGTCGACGCCCTGCGTGCCGTGTTCGAGCAGCGTGGCTCCAACATCTGTGCCGTCATGCTCGAGCCCATCCAGGGCGAGTCTGGCGTGCATCCCATGACGCCCGGGTTCATGGCCGAGGTGCGCAGGCTCACGAGCGAGCACGGCGCCCTCATGATGTGCGACGAGGTGCAGACGGGCCTGTTCCGCACGGGCCACGCGCTTGCCTTCCAGGGCTATGACGTGGTGCCCGACGTCTTCACGCTCGCCAAGGCCATCGCCGGTGGCGTGCCGATGGGCGCCTGCGTGGCAAAGGCGGAGATCTCCGAGGCGTTCAAGCCCGGCGACCACGGCTCCACGTTCGGCGGCGGCCCGCTTGCCTGCGCGGCGGCCGACGCCGTGCTCGCCGAGCTCACCTGCGGCACCGCGCCCGAGGGCGTGCCCGGCGAGGGCTACCTGCCCCACGTGCGCGAGGTCGGTGCCTACCTGGCCGAGAAGCTTGCGTCCCTGCCGCACGTCACCGAGGTCCGCGGCGCCGGCCTCATGCTGGGTGCGGAGCTCGAGGAGGGCCTGCCCGATGCCCACGAGCTCGTGGCCAAGGCGCTCGAGAAGGGTGCGATCATCAACGCGACCGGCCCCACGACGCTGCGCTTCCTGCCGCCCCTGGTGTGCACGAAGGCAGACGTCGACGCGCTGTGCGAGATCCTTTCCGAGGTCCTGGCGTAGGGTCTGGCCCATATGACAGCGAGCGGCCCCGCGGACGTGTGTCCGCGGGGCCGCTCTCGTTGAGGGTGATGGTTGGGGCACCTGCGGTCGAGGTGCCTACAGGCTGTCGAGGAAGCGCCGTTGGGCGGTCCGGCCCGCCTCGTCCCACTTGAAGACGCCGGCGTTCTCGAGCACGCGCCCAAAGACGGCGCCGACCTCCTCGTGCAGGACGTCGAGCGCACCCTCGGGCGTGAGCTCGGCGGCGCGGCGGGCGTAGACGTCGCGGGCCCAGGTGGCGTGGCTTGCCGTGAGCTCGTCTGCCTCGAGGGCGTCAAGGTCACCCGCGAGCAGGTGCCCGCGCACGGCCTCGAGCTCGGGCACGAGGCGCGGCGGCAGGATTGCCAGCCCCATGACCTCGATGAGGCCGATGTTCTCGCGCTTGATGTGGTGATACTCCGCATGCGGGTGGAACACCCCCAGCGGGTGCTCGCTGGTCGTGACGTTGCAGCGCAGGGCGAGGTAGGCCTCGTAGCGCTCGCCGACGCGCCGGATGACCGGCGTCACGGTGTTGTGCGGCGTGCCGTTCTCGTCGCGGGCGATGACGCCGGCCGCGACGTCGCTCCAGGACCTCCAGGCGTCAATGACGTGCACGCAGGCGCCGAGCAGCTCGTCTCGGCTGGCTGCGGTCAGGCGCAGGACGGACAGCGGCCACTCGAGGACCTCGCCGCCCACGTTGGGGTGTGCGGCCATCGCGAACGTCTCGGCCGTGGCGGCGCGCATCATGGGGAACTCGTGGGCGCCTCCCTGGAAGTGGTCGTGCGAGAGGATCGAGCCGCCCACGATGGGCAGGTCGGCGTTCGACCCGATGAAGTAGTGGGGCACCGTGTCGACGAAGTCGAGCAGGCAGCCGAGCGTGGCGCGGTCGATGTGCATGGGCCGGTGGTGCGCGCTCATCGCGATGCAGTGCTCGTTGAAGTAGGCGTACGGGCTGTACTGCAGCCCCCAGCGCTCGCCGCCAAGCTCAAGAGGGATGATGCGCAGGTTCTGGCGCGCCGGGTGGGCGCCGCCCGGCGCGCTCGCGGCGCGTCCCGGGTAGCCCTCGTTCTCGATGCACAGCTGGCAGGCCGGGTACTTCTCGCCGTCGTTGGCGGCGACGCCCGCCGCGGCAATCTCTCGCGGGTCCTTCTCGGGCTTGGAGAGGTTGATCGTGATCTCGAGGTCTCCCCAGTGCGTGGGCGTGGACCACTTGACGTTTCGCGCGATGGCGGAGCGGCGCACGTAGCCGGCGTCGCAGCACAGCTGATAGAACCAGTCCGTGGCGGCCTTGGGGTCATGCGCGGCAAGCTCGTGGAAGCGTGCCGAGACCTGCGAGGGCCTGGGCATGAGCAGGCCCATGACGCGGCAGGACGCGCGGTCACGGCCGCTTGCGGTGTCGTCTGCGACGCCGTTGGCCACGGCGGCCTCGGAGATTGCGGCCAGCGTGGCGTCGAGGTCAAACGCATCGCCTGGCGCGGGCGTCCCCAGAATCCAGCCTGGTGCCGGGGCCGGGCCCGTGGCGCCTGCGCACTCAAGGATGGCGTTGTAGGCCCACACGCGATCATCTGTCCCCGTGAGGCCGTGCGCCGCGGCGTAGTCTGCGAGTCCCTGGGCGGCGCCACGCAGCTGCTCGCTCGTGACTACAGCCATGCGGCATACGCCCCCTCGTCAGTGACGCGATAGCGACGGCTCGCGCCCTCGCCGAGCCAGGCGTCCATCTTGCGCGTGAACTCGTCGACGAGCTCGAGCGGGACGAACGCCTGGATCGTGCCGCCAAAGCCGCCGCCGTGGATGCGCACGGCGCCACGCCCCTTGAGGACGTGCTCGGCCAGGCCAAGGGCGTACATCGCGGGCTGCTCGGGGCCCAGCGAGGCGACGACGTTTTGCAGATACATCGCGGAGCTCGCCCCGCTCTCGCGCGTGAGCTCGAGGAACGCCTGCATGTCGCCGATGTTGAGCTGGCGCCAGCGCTCGTCGACGAGCGCGTTCTCGTGCCAGTAGTGGATGCAGCGCAGGATGGCGCGGTCGCCGAACTCATCGCGCAGGGCCGGCAGCTGGGCGTCGAACGCCTCTCGGTCCACCTCGCACAGACGCGCATGGCCAAGGCGGGCCGCAACGGCCTGCATCTCGCCGGGCACGGCGGCGTAGTCGTCCGTCGAGGCGGCGTGGTCTGCCCCCACCTTCACGAGGCAGAGGGCATAGCCAAAGTCCTCGAAGCTAAGCTCGAGCTTCTTGGTCTTGGGCTCGCCGGCGTTCTCGAAGTCCATGAACGCCAGGCCGCCCAGGCACACGGCCGCCTGGTCCATGAGGCCGCAGGGCTTGCCGTAGTAGTTATTCTCCGTGCGCTGCGATGCCTGGGCGAGCGCCACGGGCTCGGCGGGCTCGACGTCCCAGAGCGCCTCCATCGTGCGCCCCAGGGCCGCCTCGATGGCCGCAGAGCTGGACAGGCCGCCGCCGGAGGGCACGGTGCAGGTGAGTGCGAGGTCAAAGCCCGCTGGCTTGCCACCGCGCTCAGCAACCTCGTGGGCCATGCCGCGAACGAGCGAGGCCGTGGTGCCGCGTTCCTGTTCGCGGGCCTCGAGCGAGTCGAGCGAAAGCTCGAAGGCGGGGTAGCCCTCCGAGGCCACGCGCACGACGTCCGTGCCGTTGGCGCACGCGAGCCCGTCGACGGAGACGTCGAGCGCGGCGGCGATGACATGGCCGCCCTCATGGTCCGTGTGGTTGCCGGCGATCTCGGAGCGGCCGGGCGCGTGGACGTAGAGCGCCTTGGCGCCCACCGGCCCGAAGGCGTCCTCGAACAGGCTCGTGACGTGGCCGAGAAGCTCGGGCGCAACGCTTGCTGTCATGATGGTTCCTTTCTGCGTGGGCGCGCCTCAGCGCGTCGAGAAGCGGTAGACGATGGTCTGGCCGTAGGGGCGGCCGGGCTCGCAGACGGGGTGGTTCCACTCCGCGTGATGCATGTTGTCGGGCCAGTACTCCGGCTCGAAGGCAAAGCCGTCGCGCGGGGTGTAGGAGGCCCCGTCCTTGGCGTTCTCGTCGCCAAGCCAGTTGCCCGTGTAGAGGTGGGCGCCGGGCGTCGTGACGAGGGCGTCGAGGACGCGTCCGCTGGCCGGGTCCTCCGCGTGCAGGGCGTGGCGCGGGGCCGCCCCTTCTGCGAACCCGTTGATGCAGAAGCAGTGGTCATAGCCGCGGGCGCGGGCGAGCTGCTCGTCGTCTGCCCCGACGTCTTGCTCGAGCGGCTTTGCCGTACGGAAGTCGAACGGCGTGCCGGCGACCGGGCGAACCTCGCCGGCCGAAACGCTGTCCTCGCGAATGGGCAGGAAGTCCGTGGCGTCGAGCGAGACGAGCTGCGCGTCCACGCTGCCCGCATCGTGCCCGGCGAGGTTGAAGTAGGTGTGGCTCGTCATGTTCACGAACGTGGGCGCGTCCGTCTCGCAGGCGTAGCGAATGGTGAGGTCGCTGCCGGCCTCCGTTGTCGCGAGCGTGTAGGTGGCCGAGAAGGTGCGCCTGCCGGGCAGCCCGAGCTCCCCGTCCTCGAGGGTGGTCGAGAAGGTGACGGAGCATGAGCGGGGCTCTGCCTCGGCGTGCCAGACGCGCTTGTGCAGGCCGTGGTCGAGATCCGTGTGCAGGTTGTTGCGCTTGTCCGGCCCATCGTTTTGCGGCAGCTGGTACCTGACGCCGCCGATGGTGACCTCGCCGCCGTCCGTGCGGTTGGCCGACGGCCCGATCGTGGCACCGTAGCAGGCGGGGTTGTCGAGGTATCCCCCGAGCGAGCCAAACCCGAGGACCACGTCCGCGGGTGTGCCCTCGCGGTCCGGGACGGTGACGCCCAGAAGCGTTGCCCCAAAGTCCATGACGCGAACGAGCGCATTGCCGTCCGCGAGCTCGAACGCCGAGACGGGCGTGCCGTCCGGCGCGGTGCCAAACGATTGCTTGCTAACCATGCTTCTCCCTGACAGCTCCGCTCGGCGAGGGAAGGTTGGCCTCTCGCCGAAAGCCAATAACTCGTGCTATCTCAGTATGTTAACGTACTCATATCGCCGACGGGGCGGAACCACCACTCCCGTGGCCGTGCGCAAATCGTCCGCGAGTGGCGCCCTCGGGGCACGGGCCTGCGCGACGCCTCCGCTTGGCTATGATGGCTGCTGGTTAATATATTGATATGCGTGGGAGGCCGTTTGACATGGCGAGGACGCACAATGGCGAGGCGAGCGGTGCCGCAGACACGCGGAAGGCCGTCAGCATGGCAGACGTGGCGCGCGTCGCCGGCGTGTCCCAGCAGACCGTCTCGCGCGTTGTGAACGACATGCCCAACGTGAGCGACAAGACGCGCGAGCGCGTCAAGGCCGCCATGGACGAGCTCGGGTTTCGTCCGAGCTATGCCGGTAGGTCGCTGCGTGGCGGCAGGTACCGCTCCGTTGGCCTGTGCGTCAACGACGTCACCGAGGTCGGCAACCTCACGATGCTCGACGGCGTTGCTGCCGCGGCCCGCGAGCACGGGTATGCCGTGACGCTCATGGAGGTGAGCAAGGGGGAGAACTGGTCGCTTGCCGGGGCTGTGCGCTCGATGTCCGTTCTTCCGGTTGACGGGGTCATCCTCGGCATGAGCCGCCTTGCGCCGGACTTTGAGCAGTTCGTGCCGCTCGCGGCGCTGCCCTGCGTCATCGTCTCCATGTACGCCCACCCGCGCTGCACGACCGTTGACTCGGACCAGTACGGCTGCTCGCTCATGCTCATGGACCATCTCCTGTCGCGCGGGCACCGCAAGATTCGCTACGTCGCCGGGCCGGAGTACTCCGTTGACGAGAGCTTTCGCCAGGCCGGCTGGAGGGACGCGCTCGCGGGAGCGGGGCTCGAGGCCGTCGAACCCCTCCGTGGTGACTGGACTGCCGACAGCGGCTATGAGATCGCGTGCCGCATGCTCGATGAGGACGACGACTTCACGGCCGTCTACGCAGCAAACGACCAGATGGCAAACGGCGTCATGTGCGCGCTGCGCGACCGTGGCCTGCGCGTGCCGCAGGACGTGAGCGTCGTGGGCGTCGACGACTCCCTTGCGGACTACGTGCCGAGAAGCGAGCTCACGACCGTCCGCTTCGACATGGCCGCGCGCGGGCACACCGCGTTCGACTATGCTGTGCCGGAGCGACCGGACGGCCCCACCACGGCCATAAGGATCCCCGGGACGCTTGTCGAGAGGAACAGCGTGGCCCAGGCCCGCCGTTAGCCTTCCCATTCCGCAGCGTTGCGCGCCGTCCGTCCCCGCGGGCCTGCAGCGGCGGCGCCGATGAGGGAGTGGCCTCTCATGCCAGACTTCCGAAGGACCCATGTGGGTGGAAGAAAAACGGGTGTCCGCCGCAGTGGCGGACACCCGTTTGCGTCAACGAAGATACGCTTGTGGCCTAGAAGTCGGCGTTGCCCACCGTGCGGGGGTGGGGCAGGACGTCGCGGATGTTGCCCACGCCCGTGAGGTACATGACGAGACGCTCGAAGCCCAGGCCGTAGCCGGCGTGCTTGCAGGAGCCGTAGCGGCGCAGGTCAAGGTAGTACTTGTACTGCTCGGGGTTCATGCCCAGCTCGTGGATGCGGCGCTCCAGCACGTCAAGGCGCTCCTCGCGCTGCGAGCCGCCGATGATCTCGCCGATGCCCGGGACGAGGCAGTCCGCGGCGGCCACGGTCTTGCCGTCATCGTTCATGCGCATGTAGAAGGCCTTGATCTGGGCCGGGTAGTCGGTCACGAACGTCGGGCGCTTGAAGTGCTCCTCGGTGAGGAAGCGCTCATGCTCGGTCTGCAGGTCGATGCCCCAGCTCACGGGGTAGTCGAACTTGTGGCCGTCTGCCACGGCCTTCTCGAGGATCTTTACGGCCTCGGTGTAGGAGACGCGGGCGAAGTCGCTCGTGGCAACGTGGTGCAGGCGGTCGAGCAGGCCCTTGTCCACGAACTTGTTGAGCATGGCCAGCTCGTCGGGGCACTTCTCCATCACGGTGGTGAGCACGTACTTGAGCATGGCCTCGGCGTTGTCCATGTAGTCGTTGAGGTCGGCGAAGGCCATCTCGGGCTCGATCATCCAGAACTCGGCGGCGTGGCGCGTCGTGTTGGAGTTCTCGGCGCGGAAGGTGGGGCCAAACGTGTAGACGTCACCGAAGGCCATGGCGAAGTTCTCGGCGTTGAGCTGGCCGGAGACCGTGAGGCTCGCATGCTTGCCGAAGAAGTCCTGGCTCCAGTCCACGTCGCCGGCAGTGAGGGCGCCACCGCTCTTCTCGGCGGCCTCGGCGCTCACGAGCGGCGGGTTCTTGGGGTCGAGCGTGGTGACGCGGAACATCTCGCCGGCACCCTCGCAGTCGCTCGTGGTGATGAGTGGCGTGTTGACGTAGACGAAGTCGCGCTCCTGGAAGAAGCTGTGGATGGCGGCGGCGGCCACGGAGCGGATGCGGAACACGGCGCGGAACAGGTTCGTGCGCGGGCGCAGGTGCTGCTGCGTGCGCAGGAACTCGACCGTGGCGCGCTTCTTCTGCAGCGGGTAGTCGGCGGCGCAGGTGCCCTCGACCGTGATGGTCTGGGCCGTGAGCTCGAAGGGCTGCTGGGCGTCGGGCGTGAGCTTGAGCGTGCCGGTGCACACGAGCGCGTTATAGCCCGAGAGGTGCGAGATCTCGTCATAGTTGGCGAGCGCCTCGCGGTTCATGACGACCTGAAGGTCCTTGAAGCAGCTGCCGTCGTTGAGCGTGACGAAGCCAAAGTTCTTCATGTCGCGGACGGACTTGGTCCAGCCGGCGACGGTGACGGCCTGTCCGCCGAGCTCCTCCGAGCGGCGGTACAGCTCGACGATCTTGGTGCGATCCATGTCTTCTCCCTTTTGCGAGCGGCCGATGCGGGCGGCCTTCGCCCGTGGTCCGGCCGTATGAAATCCGAGAGAAGATGATAGCAGCTACGAGCGCGTTGGCACGTTTGCCCGCAGCTGCGGCGGGAGCCCGACCATGCACCACGCGAGGCATGGAGCCTGAGTGCATGGGTGGCCTTTCCGCGGTGTTTCTCGGGCCCACCGAATATAATCCCCTGCTGGTAATTGCGTTAAGAGGGGTAATGACATGGCAACAGGACTTGAGGGCAACATCCGCCTCGTGGCGACGGACCTCGATGGCACGCTGCTCATCGGCGGCAGGAATCTGCCGCGGCCGGAGGCGTTTCCCGTCATCGAGCGCGTCTGTGATGCCGGCGTGCTGTTCCTGGCCGCGAGCGGCCGGCAGTACGCGAGCCTGCGTCACCTCTTCGAGCCCGTGGCCGATCGCATCGGTTATCTGTGCGAGAACGGTGGCGAGGTCATCTGGCAGGGCGAGACGCTCGTGCGCCACACGATGCCCCGCGAGCTTGCCCTGGACATCTGCCGCCTCATCGAAGAGACGCCCGGAGCCCGCTACGTGCTGTCCGGCGAGCGCCACAGCTATGGCAGCGACCCTGCGCTCGTTGACTACATGGCCCGCGAGAAGGGCTACGACATCAGCGTCATCGAGCGTCCCGACGAGGTGCGCGAGGCGTTCATCAAGGTGAGCTTCATGGTGGACCCGTCTCGCAATGACGAGATGCGCGCCATGTTCGAGGAGTGCTACGGCGAGCAGTGCGAGGTCGTGACCTCGGGCGCCGAGTGGATCGACGTCATCATGCGCGACGTCAACAAGGGCACGGCCATCCGCGAGCTTGGCGAGGTCCTCGACATCCCCCTGGCGGACATGGCCGCCTTCGGCGACGCCGAGAACGACCGCCAGATGCTCGAGGCCGTTGGCCACCCCTATCTCATGGACCCGTGCTTTGACTCCATGCTCGACCTGGCGCCGCGCTGTCGCCGCGTCCCGACGGTGGAGGGCGAGCTCGAGCGCCTGCTCGAGAAGGCCGTCCGTCGCGCCTAGCGCGCCTCGTGCGGAACGGGTGCCGTCCCTCGTTTTGCTAGCGGCCTTCGCGCTCGAAGAAGGCGAGGGCGTTGGCGTAGCAGAGCTTTCTCGTGATGGCGCTGCCAAAGCGATGCTCGAGAAGTCCCTGGAACGCGGGCATCTTGTCCGCGCCGTCGAGAAGCGAGGGCACGGCGGCGCCGTCAAGGTCTCCGCCGAGTGCCACGACGTCCTCACCGCCGAGGTCAAGCCAGTGCTCGATGTGGGCCGCCACCTCGTCGAACGAGACGTCCGCGGCATGTCCCTCGAGGACCTCGTTCGAGAGGAACTTGTCGCAGTAGTTGAGGCCCACGACGCCGCCACGCTCGCGAATCTCGGCGAACTGACGGTCGGTGAGGTTGCGGCGGTGGCCACAGACGGCGCGGGAGTTCGAGTGGCTCGCCACGAAGGGGCGTGTGCTCAGGCGGCAGACGTCATCGAAGCACTCGTCATTGAGGTGCGAGACGTCCAGCACCACGCGGTTGCGCTCCATCTCCGCGATTGCGCGCGCGCCGAGCTCGCTCACGTGCTCGTGCGTGTCGTGGCCGCTCGCGAGCGGACCCGCGGCGTTCCAGCTGATGGAGGCCATGAGCAGCCCGTCTGCGGCATAGCGCTCGACGAGGCCGAGGTCGGCGGCGAACATGCGGGCGTTCTCGATCGTGTGGACGGCCGCCACGTGCGGCTCGCCGCTGTTCTCGAGCACATCGCGGAGCTGGGATGCCGACGCCACGGCGACAACGCGCCCGGCGTTGCGCTCAACCTCGTGCGTGAGGTGGGACATGACGCCCTCGTGGAAGCCCGTGGCCTGCTCGGGCGAGAGGGCGTCGGGC
Organism: Parolsenella catena; assembly: GCF_003966955.1. GTDB lineage: Bacteria > Actinomycetota > Coriobacteriia > Coriobacteriales > Atopobiaceae > Parolsenella > Parolsenella catena. The sequence goes on from NZ_AP019367.1 coordinate 270,133, forward strand.
ACGTAGCAGGCAAAGCACTGCGCCCACGGCGTGGCGCCGACCTTGTCGAGCGAGATGTGGCAGTGGCTGCTCGCGAGGTCTCGGCACGCGGATGGGTCGTCCGCGTCTCCGGGCCCGTAGAAGTCCATGCCGCACGTCTGCTTGATGTCATCCGGGAGGAACTGCCAGGCCAGGCGGTCTGCCGTGTCGCAGTGCATGTCAAAGACGGGATAGCTCATCGTGTGCTCCTTTTGTCCGGACGCGCCCGCGAGCTTGCGCCGCGGGCGCGTCCGGCTCGATGCCTGTGACAGTTTTACTCCACGGGCGCGCTCTCGCCAAACAGCGGCAGGATGGCGTTGAGGTAGTCGGTTGCGAGGTCGTGTGGCGTGGCGGCAAAGTCGTTCCACGCCCACCAGCGCACCATGCCCACGAAGCTCGCGGCTATGTGGTGCAGCAGAAACGAGCGGTTCATGCGTGCGGTCGCACCCCTGGGGCAGGCGGGGACGGCGGCGTCCGCGCGGGCGACGATGGCGTGGCGCAGGCAGTCGGCGAAGCGCTCGGAGCCCTCGTCGACGATGAAGGCGTGCAGGCCGCCCCTGCGGTCGAGGAGGTTCTCCAACACGCGCTCGGTCTGGGCGAGCGGCGAGACGGACGTGGCCGCGCCCATGTCGAGCGCGTGGTCGCATAGGGCGCAGACCTGGGCTTCGAGCAGGTCGTCCTTGCCGTGGAACTGCGCGTAGAACGTGGCGCGTCCCACGCCGGAGCGCTCGAGGATGTCCTGGACCGTGGTCCTCGCATAGCCCTGCTCGTCGATGAGCTCGACGAACGCGGCCTCTATGGCTTCACGGGTGCGCTGGCGTCTCTTGTCCATCCCTATGCCTCTCGCGCGTCGCCGCTGCGTGCGTTAATCGCGGCCGCCTGCGTGGCGTGGAACACGTCTTGGAACGACGCGCCCGCGCGCTCGCATGCCTCGATGACCGAGGAGTACTCGGGATAGGCCCGCACGCGGCCGTCCGGCATCACGACGAGCTTTGTGGCGACGCGCCCATAGGGCGTTTCGATGCCGTCAGGCGTGCGCGGGAGGGCGTGACGGCGCATGTCCATGGAGCGGATGCCGATGGTCGTGGTGTTCTCGAAGATGATGCGCTCGAGCGCAGGCGCGAGCTCCCCGTTGCAGACGACCTCGAGCTGGTGGCCCGGGCGCCCCTTCTTCATGACGATCGGGATGGCGTGCGCCTCGCGCGCGCCGGCGGCCATGAGCAGCTCGATGACGCGGCCGAGCGCCTCGCCGGTGCAGTCGTCGAGGTCGCTCTCGAGTTTCGTGACGGTGCTGCGGTCGCCGTCGCCCGCGTCGTCGCTGCCCGCGGATGCGATGAGGACGGCGCGCAGCACGCCCGAGCAGTTCTCGTAGGCGCGCTTGCCTGCGCCGTAGCCCACGCGCTCGATGGCGTAGCTCGCGGGAAGGGCGTTGCCCGTGCGCAGCGCGGCGACGATGGCGGCACCCGTGGGCGTCACGAGCTCGCCGGTGACGGGCGCGGGCACAAGCGCGATGCCGGCGGCCTGGCACAGGTTCACCACGGCGGGCACGGGAACGGGCATGATGCCGTGGGCGCAGCGGATCGTGCCGTGTCCCTCGGCAAGCGAGGGCACGATGACCTCGGTGACGCCCAGGTCGTCGAGGCAGATGGCCGCCGAGCAGATGTCGACGATGGAGTCGACGGCTCCCACCTCGTGAAACATCACGGTCTCGGGCGTGGCGCCGTGCGCCTTCGCCTCGGCCTCGGCGAGCTTCCCGAACACGGCGTGGACGAGCCCCTTGGCGCGCTCGCTCATGGCCGAGGCGTCGATGATCGCGCAGACGTCCGCGAGCGAGCGGTGCTCGTGGTGATGATGGTGCGCGTGATCGTGCTCCGCCGAGCGCTCGTGATCGTGTGCGTGTTCGTGATCGTGCACGTGCGCGTGCCCGTGCTCGTGATCGCTGGCGTCGAGGTGGCCGTAGAGCCATGCCATGTCATGGTCATGGTTCTCGTGCGCGGCGTCGAGGCGAACGTCAAAGTCGCAGGCGTCCAGCCCGCTTTTCCTCACGCGGGTTACGGCTACGTCAAAGCCGTGGGCGGGTAGCGTGGAAAGCGTCCCGCGCAGGCGCTGCTCGCTCGCGCCGAGGTCGAGCAGCGCCGCGACGGTCATGTCTCCGCTGATGCCGGAACTGCAGTCAAGGTAGAGGGTCTTGCCCATGGTGCTCCTATCGCTGGGCGTCCGCCGGGCGGGCGTCGTGGGTCTGCGCCGGGGCTCGCCCCGGCAGGTGGTTGATGAGGCTCGCCTGGTAGCCGGCGCCGAACCCGTTGTCGATGTTCACGACGCTCACGCCACTTGCGCATGAGTTGAGCATCGAGAGCAAGGCGGACAGGCCGCCGAGGTTGGCGCCGTAGCCCACGCTCGTGGGAACGGCGATGACGGGACACGAGACGAGCCCGCCGATGACGCTTGCGAGCGCCCCCTCCATGCCGGCCACGGCCACGATGACCTGCGCGCGGGCGAGCTGGTCGGCGTGGGCAAGCAGCCGGTGAAGGCCGGCCACGCCCACGTCGCACACGCGCTCGACGCGGTTGCCGAGAAACTCGGCCGTGAGCGCGGCCTCCTCGGCCACCGGCAGGTCGCTCGTGCCCGCGCAGGCCACGACGATGGTGCCGTTGCCGCTCTGCACGGGCATGCCGCCCGCGATGGCGATGCGGGCGTCGGCGTGGTACTCGAGGGGCGTGTCGCTCTCCATGAGCTCGCGGGCCCGCTCGAACTTCTCGGCGGACAGGCGCGTGACGAGCACGTGGCGCTGGCCTGCGGCGATGAGCGCGTCCACGATGCCGGCGACCTGCTCGGCCGTTTTGCCCTCGCCGTAGACGACCTCGCCCGCGCCGCACCTGGCGCCTCGTGTGAGGTCGAGCTGCGCATACCCGATGTCTGCCACTTTGGGTGTGACGGTTGACCCCGGCACCTTTGTCATCTCCGCTACGCCTTCTCTCGGGCGAGTGCGGCGGCCTCGGCCGGGCTCGGATCGATGTTGCCGTCCGTGCGCACACGGTCTGCCGCGTCGGGGTGGGAGGCCATGAACTTGTCGACCGTCTTTTTCAGCGATTCGGGCGTGATGGCCTCGCCCCTGTCGAAGTAGGCGCCGTAGCAGGCGTAGCTTGGCTTGTTGGCCGTGGGCAGCCCCAGCTTGGCGGAGTTCTCGCGCACCTGGTCCTTCGTGAGGCCGGCCTCGCGCAGCGGCGAGCGCACGCCAAGCTCGTGGATAGCGCGGAATCCCGGCCTGCGGTCCTCGCGGTCGCTTGCGTTCGTGCCGTCGAGCAGGACGGTGCGGCCGTCTGCACGCATGTGCTCGAGGATGGTGCCGAACACCATGGACTTGCAGTGGTAGCAGCGGTCCCAGGGGTTGGCGCGCAGATCCTCGTGGCCGTCCCAGATGTTGATGGGGATGATTTCCTGCTCGGCGCCGAGCATCTTGGCGATCGTCACTGAGTCGTCGGTGTCTCGCGTGATCTGAAGGTCGTCGAGGATTGTGTAGGCCTTGACGTCGTAGCCCTCGCGGAGGAGCTCTGCGAGCAGGTAGCACGAGTCGACGCCACCGGAGTAGGCGAGGCCGTAGCGAATGTTCTTGTCGAGGTCGAACTGCATGGACGATGCCTCCTGCATGCTAGTTACGGAACAGTCTGTTCAATCCGTTCGGATACCATTGAACGATAGTACTCTTCTGTTCGACAAGACAGACCTTTTATTTCTATGCGTTTGCGCCGTCGTGACGCGCGCGAGGGAGGAGTTTCAAGTGAGCGATGCGAATGTGACGAGGCGTGCCTTCGTGGGCGGCGGCATGGCGGCGGCGCTTGCCGCGTGCGGCCTTGCGGGCTGCGGCAACGGGGGTGGGCGCGCGGGCGCCGTGACCGCCTCGGACGTGGACGCCACCCATCAGGTCACGATCGCGATGAGCACCGAGAACGAGCCGGACGCCGGGTTTGACCCCTGCGTCGACTGGGGCTGCGGCGAGCACGTGCACGAGCCCCTTATCCAGTCGACCCTCATCGTCACCGACGAGGACATGAACTTCGCAGGCGACCTCGCGACGGACTGGTCATGCTCGCCTGACAAGCTCACCTGGACGTTCAAGATCCGCGACGACGCCACGTTCTCGGACGGCCAGGCACTCACGGCCGCGGACGTCGCGTTCACCATCAACACGATCCGCGGCTCCAAGAACGCCCAGGCGGACCTCTCCATGGTCGCCGACGCCACGGCGCCCGACGATACGACGGCGCTCATCACGCTCTCCAAGCCCTGCAACACGCTGCTATACACGCTTGCCAACATGGGCATCGTGCCCGAGCACGCCTATGGCTCCGACTATGGCGCCAACCCCATAGGCTCGGGGCGCTACAAGCTTGTGCAGTGGGATCGCGGCCAGCAGGCCATTCTCGAGGCCAACCCGAGTTACTACGGCGAGAAGCCCAACATCGAGCGCGTTGTCGTCGTGTTCATGGCCGAGGACGCTGCCCTGGCCGCCGCGCGCGCCGGCCAGGTCGACATGGCCTACACCTCTGCCACGCTTGCCGACCAGGCGATCGAGGGCTACTCGCTCGAGGCCTACGACACCGTGGACTCCCGCGGGATCCAGCTGCCCGTCATCCCGGCGGGCTCCGAGCGTGCCGACGGTGACGCCACCTACCCGGCGGGCAATGACGTGACATGCAACGTCGAGGTGCGCCGCGCCATCAATCTGGGCGTCGACCGCCAGGCGATCGTGGACGACGTCCTGGGCGGCTACGGCAAGGTTGCCTACAGCATCGGCGACGGCATGCCGTGGGCAAGCGACGACATGCGTTGCGACTATGACCCCAAGGCTGCCAAGGCCCAGCTCGAGGGGGCGGGCTGGGCGCTCGGCGAGGACGGCGTGTACGCGCGTGAGGGCTTGCGCTGCTCGCTTGACCTCTACTATCCCGCCAGCGACTCGGTGCGCCAGTCCATGGCCAACGCCTTCGCGAATCAGATGGCCCAGATCGGCATCGAGGTCAACGCGCACGGCGGCGGCTGGGACGACCTCTACCCCCATGAGTTCAGCGACCCCATCACCTGGGGCTGGGGCTCCAACTCGCCCTCTGACGTCTACGAGCTCAGCCACAGCTCGGGCACGATGAACTACTCGTGCTACTCGGACGCTACCGTGGACGCCTACCTCGACGAGGCGCTCGCCGCCGATGACGTCGAGGCGTCCTACCCGCTGTGGCAGCAGTCCGAGTGGGATGGCGTGGGCGGCATCGCGCCCGCCGGCGACGCCACGTGGGTGTGGCTCGCCAACGTGAGCCACCTGTACTGGAAGCGCGACGGCCTCACCGTGGCCCGCCAGAAGCTGCAGCCCCACGGTCATGGCTGGTCCGTGCTCAACAACGTCGACCGTTGGAGCTGGCAGTAGCCGATGGGAAGGGGGCTGTTGGAGAGAGGGTCTGCGGAGGCGGGCCCGACGGGGGCGAGGCCGACAAGGGCCCTGCCGAGATGGGCGAGGGCGCTGCTGCGCCTCGCGGCACTGCTCGTGGCCACGAGCGTCGTGACGTTTGCGCTCGTGGGGGCCTCGCCCGTTGACCCGGTGAGGGCCAACGTGGGGCAGGCGTCCTACGCCCACATGAGTGTTGGGCAGCGCGAGGAGCTCGAGCAGTACTGGGGTTCCTCGACGCCCATATGGCAACGCTACGCCCACTGGGCGGCAGGCGCCCTTCGCGGCGACCTTGGGGAGAGCCTGCGCTTCGCTCGGCCCGTGACGCAGGTCGTGGGGGAGCGCTTCGCGAGCTCGGCCGCGCTCATGCTTGCCGCCTGGCTGCTCGCCGGGGCCGGTGGACTCGCGCTCGGGATCGCGATGGGGATACGAGAGGGCGGCGCCCTTGACCGCGTGGCCCTTGGCGCGTGCTACCTGCTCTCCTCCACGCCGGCCTTCTGGCTGGGCCTTCTGGCCCTCATGGTCTTCTGCGTGTGGCTCGGGTGGTTTCCGCTGGGATTCTCGGTGCCTGTGGGCGTGGCGGCCTCGCAGGTGAGCTGGGCTGACAGGCTCCACCACCTCGTGCTTCCGGCCCTGGTGCTTGCCGTGTCCAACATGCCCGGCATCGCTCTGCACACGCGCGAGAAGACGATTGACGTCATGGCGAGTGACTACGTGCGCTTTGCGCGCAGCCGAGGCGAGTCTGGCCTCGCGCTGCTCGCCCGTCATGGGTTGAGAAACCTCGTCGTGCCCGCGCTCACGATCGAGCTGTCAAGCGTGAGCGAGGTCTTTGGCGGCTCGGTGCTCGTGGAGCAGGTGTTCTCCTACCCCGGCCTTGGCCAGGCGGCCGTCACGGCGGGCCTTGGCGGGGATGCGCCGCTGCTCGTGGCCATCGCGCTCGTCTCGGCGCTCGTCGTGTTCGCGGGCAACGCCCTCGCGGACGTGCTCTATGGCGTCATCGACCCGCGCGTGCGTGGGCGGGAGGCGAGGTCCCGTGGGTAGCGCGGTCAACGGGTCCCAGGCACGCATGGCGCGTTCCGGCTGCTGTGACGGGGGCGGATATCATGGCGAGGACGGTTCTCGCACCGTGTTCCACGCGCCCGAGCGGGGTCGCCTGGGCAACCGACGACTCATGCTCGCCGGCCTCGTGGGGGCCTGCGCGCTGCTCGCGCTCGTCGTGGTCGCGGGCAGGTACCTTGCGGGTGCCGCCGTGGCGAGCGACTTTGCGGCCAAGAACCTCGCACCGTGCGCCGCACACCCCTTTGGCACGGACTGGATGGGTCGAGACATGCTCGCCCGTACGCTTGCAGGCCTTTCCACCTCGGTGTTCGTGGGTCTGCTCGCGGCGGCGTGCTCGGGCGTCATCGCGTTTGCGCTCGCCTGCGTGGCGGCACTCGGCGGCAGTGTGGCAGACGCCGCCGTGTCGTGGCTCGTGGACCTCGTGATGGGCATCCCGCACATCGTGCTGCTCATCCTCGTGAGTTATGCGCTTGGCCGCGGCGCCGTGGGCGTCACGGTTGGCGTGGCCCTCACGCACTGGCCGAGCCTCGCGCGTGTCCTGCGAGCAGAGATCGTGCAGCTGCGCGAGCAGCCCTGGCTTTCCTCGGCGCGCGCCGCGGGCGCCACGCCCTGGCAAGTCGTGCGCGGTCACGTGCTGCCGGCGGTGCTTCCGCAGCTGCTCGTGGGTGTCGTTCTGATGTTCCCGCACGCGATCCTGCATGAGGCGTCCATCACGTTCCTCGGATTTGGCCTCTCGCCGGACGAGCCCGCCGTGGGCGTGATCCTGTCGGAGTCCATGCAGTACCTCTCCGCGGGGTACTGGTGGCTCGCGGCGCTGCCCGGCGCGGCGCTGCTTGTCGTCGTTCTCGCGTTCGCATGCTTGGGCTCGCTGGCACGCGCCCTCGCGTCGGCGCGTTCGTCACAGAGATAGGGGAGGCTCATGGACGCTTTGCAGACGGGTGGCCACGCCGTGGCTCACGTGACTGGCGAGCTGCACCACCATCACAGCCATGCGGGCTCCTCGCATCATGCCGACGGGCACCACCTGCTTGCCGTGGAGCACCTGAGCGTGGCGTTTGACGGCTACGATCCGACCGCCCCGTACTTCTCCGGCGCTCGCTGTCGCAGCGAGGTGCTGCACGACCTCACGCTCTCCGTGCACGAGGGCGAGCTCCTGGCCGTCGTGGGGGCGAGCGGCTCGGGAAAGACGGTGCTCGCAGACGCCCTCATGGGCCAGTACGAGACGAACGCCGAGGTGACGGGCTCCATCTGGTTTGACGGCATCGCGCAGGATGCGGCGTCGCTCGCGCGGCTGCGCGGGCATGGGGTCTCGCTCGTTCCGCAGGGTGTGGACAACCTCGACCCGCTCATGCGCGTGGGCGAGCAGGTCCGTGGCGTGCCTCGCGGCTCCTCGCGTGCCGAGCGAAGGGCGGACGCCGCGCGCAGGCTGGTCCGCCAGCGAGAGCTGTTTGCCTCGTATGGGCTGGGCGAGCAGGTCGAGCGCCTCTACCCCTACCAGCTCTCCGGCGGCATGGCGCGGCGCGTGCTGCTCATGTGCGCGCTCATGGAGGAGCCGTGCCTCATCATCGCCGACGAGCCCACGCCGGGCCTCGACCTTGACCTCGCGGCGCACGCCCTCGACGACCTGCGTGCCTTTGCGGACGCGGGCGGCGGCGTGCTGCTCATCACGCACGACATCGAGCTTGCGCTGCGCGTTGCGGACCGCGTGGCGGTATTCCGGGACGGGACGGTCGTGGAGGAGACGGGCGTGGAGAGCTTCTCGGCCCCGGAGCTGCTGAGGCATCCCTTCTCGCGTGCCCTGTGGCATGCGCTGCCGGGCCATGACTTTGCGACGTTTGGTACGGTTGGCGACGATGCGGAGGTGACCCGATGAGCCTCGAGGCACAAGACGTCTCCTTTCGCTACCCGTGCGGGCGCGAGCTGTACCGAGGCCTGAGCCTTTCGGTGGGGCCGGGGGAACGCGTGGCGCTCACGGCCCCGTCTGGCCGGGGAAAGACGACGCTGTGCCGGCTGCTTGCCGGCTACCTGGAGCCTTCGGTTGGACGTGTGCTCGCAGACGGCGAGCCCGTGCGTCCCGTTGCGCGCCTGCGGGGCGAGGCGAGCCCCGTGCAGCTGCTGCCCCAGCATCCCGAGCTGGCATTTGACCCGCGGGTGCGGCTTGGGCAGAGCCTGGGGGAGGTTGCCGGTGCGGGCGAGGCGTGCGCGCGTGCGCGCGCGGACGAGCTTCTCGGCTCGTTTGGCGTGCGCGGGGAGTGGCTCGCGCGGCGCCCGCACGAGCTGAGCGGTGGCGAGCTCATGCGCCTCGCCATGGTGCGCGCGCTGTCCGTGCGGCCTCGCTACCTCATTGCCGACGAGTCCACGGCCATGCTCGACGCCGTGACGCAGGCCGAGCTGTGGCATGTGCTTCTCGGCCTTCAGGAGCGCGATGGGTGGGGCCTCGTGCTTGTCTCGCACTCCCCGGCGCTCGTTGGCCGTGTGGCCACGAGGCGTGTGGAGCTGTAGTGCTGCGGTGACAAAGACGGCCCCGTCCCGCCACCGTCATCTCGCCGCGCGGTGACAAGAACGGCCCCGTCCCAAGGTGTCGCCGGGGACGGGGTCGTTGCGTTGAGCCTTGTTTGAGATGTTAGGCCGTGAGCGCGGGGTCGTTCTCGGCGGGCTCTCGACGGGCCGTGGCCTGCTCCCAGTCGCGCGTGCCCTTGAAGACGTCGCTCTTGTAGGGATTCACGCCGAGCTTCTTGGCGCGATAGACGATGTAGATGATGGCCGCCACGTTTGCCACGAGTGCGAGTGCGGAGACCACGAGCGCGGACGTGGGGTTGAGCGTGGAGTGCGTCACGAAGACGCTCTCCTCCTGGAAGTAGGGGAACACCTGCGCGAACATGCACCAGATGGCCAGCGTGAAGGCGCGGTTCTGGATCCAGCCGCCCTTGTTCCAGAAGAAGTTGGCCACGGTGGGGGCCAGCAGCAGCGCAAAGCCGCAGAACCAGGAGTGCGTGGGCAGGCAGTTGTACGTGTAGCAGAAGTTCCAGATGTCATAGGCGATGATGTAGACCCACGTCATGTCGGGCCAGAGCATGTCCGCCTCGTCCTTGGACGCGTAGACGCTCCACCAGCCGGTCATGCAGAAGATGTTGATGATGCCGGCGATGCCGTTGAACACGTTGTTCCATCCGGCGAGCTGCGTGGCGCCCTCGGACGTGACCCAGGTGGTCTCGCCGAGCGCGAAGAAGTGGTAGGCGCTCTCGAAGTCGGAGCACACCGCGATCAGGATGTTGATGGCCACGATGACGAACGGCCAGGCACGGAACCAGTGGGCGCGGCCGAGCCTGCCCCACTTGTACTTGATGACCATGAAGCCCAGGCAGCCGGCGAGTGCCGCGTAGACCTTGGCGTAGTGGAACCAGCTGTTCTGGTAGACGTGCGTGGGGTTGTTGAGCGCCCACTCGGCTCCCTGTGCCACGCCGATGCCGATGGCCACGCAGTAGACGGTCATGGCGATGGGAAGGGCGCCGAACATGATGAGCCCGCCAACCTTGGAGCGGCGCGCGAACTCGTTGGCGAGGATGAGGCCAACGAACACGAGGACCCAGCCAAGCCACTGGAACGGTGCGTTGGTGCCGTAGACATCGAAGAGCATCGTTTCCTCCCTCTCTTGTCGTGCCACGGGCAGGCGTTGGGCGTCGCTCGCAGCGCATGAAAAACGGGTCACGGCAACTCCCCATGCCGTGACCCGTCCATCTTATGTGAAATGTGCTGTTGCTGGGCTCATGGCCCGGCGAGGGGCCCGTATGGCGCGCCGGGCGAGGCCCTAGCGGTCGAGCTCCTTGACGACCCTGCCGGACGCGACGAAGCCGGCGACGGAGAGCACGAGCGATGCGTAGACGATGAGGCTCGTGGGCTGCGCGAGCGAGGCGGGGTTCGACATGGCCGACGAGCCGATGTTGAGCGCGTCGATGACGATGGCGAACACGCTCAGGACGCGGAAGCCGCCGATCTTGCGCGGGTTGTTGGCGCCGCGGATGCCGAGGCCCGCGTAGACGACGTAGACGAGGCCCTCGAAGAACAGCACCATGCTGAGCGTGAAGGCGGTGCTCCTCGCGGAGTCATCGAGTGAGCCCGCGCCGGCGAGCATGACGCCGCCCACGACGTAGAACAGCACGGCGACGGCGAACAACAGGAAGCTGATGATCTTGACGGTCTTCTGAGACGAGGACATGGGAGGCCTTTCGTTGCGACTGTGTTGGTTCGATTGACCTCACAACTATACCCAACTGGGCGTTTGTCTCGCCTTGGGTGTTATGCTTGCACGGTTGTTTTCTCCCGGTTGGCCCGTGCGTGGCCACCGGACGACTGGAATGAGAGGGACGCATGTCCAACATCGGCAAGAAGGTCAAGGTCAACTACCGCGGCACGCTCGACGACGGCACCCAGTTTGACAGCAGCTATGACCGTGGCGAGACGCTCGATTTCACCTGCGGCGCACACCAGATGATCCCCGGCTTTGACTACGCCGTGGCCGACATGACCGTGGGCGAGAAGAAGACCGTCCACCTGGCCCCGAGCGAGGCCTATGGCGAGCACGACGACAACCTCGTCTTCACGATCCGCCGCGAGCAGACCCAGGGCATGGAGCGCGCGGCCGTGGGCGACCAGGTGGGCCTGCACGGCCCCGGCGGCCAGCTCGTGCCCGCCCGCATCGTCGAGGTGACGCCCTCCAAGCTCGTCGTGGACGCAAACCACGAGCTTGCCGGCAAGCCGCTCAACTTCGAGATCGAGCTCGTCGCCGTCGAGGACTAGCGACGCCGCCGCTTGTGTGGAGCAGCTGTGGTTGGATTGTGGCGCCGGCGTGGCGGCTCCGTGACGGTGCCGTGAAGCCGCCTGGCCCCGCGTTTAGCCGCCCCGGGGAGGGTATGAAATCAGTACCTTCCTTCCTTTCGCCCCTCCGCGCCCCCACGCGAAGGGGCATCCCAAAAGAAAAGCCTCCCGCAGCGACTCGCGGGAGGCTTTTTTTCGTGCCGGACCAAAGGGGACGGGTCCCTTTGGTCCCGAGGGGAGCCAAAGTAACCCGTCCCCTTTGGTCCCTATTTCACGCTCATGGCGCGCATGGCGTTGAGGATGGCGATGATGGCAACGCCCACGTCGCCGAATACGGCGAGCCACATGTTGGCCAGGCCGAGCGCCGCAAACACGAGGATGAGCAGCTTCACGGCCAGGGCGAACACGATGTTCTGCCACACGATTCCCATGGTCTTGCGGGCCACGCGGATGGCACGCGCGATGTTGGAGGGCTTGTCGTCCATGAGCACGACGTCGGCGGCCTCGATGGCGGCGTCCGAGCCCATGGCGCCCATGGCGATGCCCACGTCGGCGCGCGTGAGTACGGGGGCGTCGTTGATGCCGTCGCCCACGAAGGCGAGCTTGCGCTTCTCGCCCTCCGAGGCGAGCAGGCGCTCGACCTGCTCGACCTTGTCGCCCGGAAGCAGCTGCGCGTGGTGCTCGTCGATCCCGAGCTGCTCGGCCACGGCAGCCGCGACCTCGGCGCGGTCTCCCGTGAGCATGACGGTCCTCCTCACGCCGCAGTCGTGCAGCGCGTCGATCGCGGCGCGTGCGTCGTCCTTCACGACGTCGGCGATGACGACGTGGCCGATGTAGCGGTCGTCGACCGTGACGTGCAGGATCGTGCCCGTGAGCTCGCAGTCGTGCCAGTGCTCGCCGTGGGAGGCCATGAGCTTGTCGTTGCCCACGAGGACCACGTGCTCGTTCTCGCGGGTCTGCTCGCGCACGCGGGCCGAGACGCCGTGGCCGCTCTCCTCCTCGACGCTCACGATGCGAGCCTGGTCTATGTCGCCGGTGTAGGCGGCCTTGACCGACAGCGCGATGGGGTGGTCCGAGAAGGCCTCGGCGTAGGCGGCACAGCTGAGCACGTAGTCGGGGTCGACGCCCTCCTCGGGATGGATGGCCACGACGTTGAACGTTCCGTTCGTGAGCGTGCCGGTCTTGTCGAACACGACGGTGTCTACCTCGGCGAGCGCCTCGAGGTAGTTGGAGCCCTTCACGAGCACGCCGATGCGCGAGGCGCCGCCGATGCCGCCAAAGAACGACAGCGGCACCGAGATGACGAGGGCACACGGGCACGAGACGACGAGGAACGTGAGGCCGCGCAAGATCCAGTCTGCCCAGGCGCCGGTGGCAAGGCCGCCGACGAGGGCGAGGGCCACGGCCGAGCCGGTGACGGCCGGGGTGTAGACGCGGGCGAAGCGCGTGATGAAGTTCTCGGTCCTGGCCTTCTTCTCGCTTGCGTTCTCCACGAGCTCGAGGATGCGGCTCACGGTTGACTCGCCGAACGGCTTGGTGGTGCGCACCTTGATGAGGCCCGTCATGTTGATGCAGCCGGACACGACGTCGGCCCCGACCTCGACGTGGCGCGGCACGGACTCGCCGGTGAGCGCCGCGGTGTCAAGCTGCGTGGCCCCCTCGACGATGGTGCCGTCGATGGGCACGCGCTCGCCGGGCTTCACGACGATGATGGTGCCCACGGCGACGTCGTCGGGGCTGACCTGGGTGAGCCCGCCGTTCTCTCCCTCGACGTTGGCGTAGTCGGGGGCGATGTCCATCATGGCTGCGATCGACTTGCGGCTCTTGCCCACGGCGTAAGACTGAAACAGCTCGCCTACCTGGTAGAACAGCATGACGGCCGCGCCCTCGGCCATGTGGGGGTCTGCGTCTGGGAACAAGATCATGGCGAACGCGCCGATTGTAGCGACGGCCATGAGGAAGCTCTCGTCGAAGGCCTTTCCGCGGCGGATGTTGTTCCAGGCCTTCTCGAGGACGTCATGGCCCGCGATGAGGAACGGGACGAGGAAGAGCACGAAGCTCACGTAGAGGGCTGCGGGCTCGCCAAAGAGCGTCGCGAGCGCGCCGAGCTCGTCTGTGGCATAGACGACGGCAAAGATCGCGAGCGCGAGAAGGATGCGGTGCAGCTTGTGCTGCTGGCTCTCCTTCTTGCGGCGCTTCTTTCTGGGCTTGGCAGTGGTGCTTTCCATGGTGTGCTCCAAGTCATTTGATGAACGTATGAGCAACCGTTCATGCGTTTGTGCGAGAAGAACCCCTGCCGCAGGCGTTCGCGCGCGGCAGGGGTGGGGATGCGTCTGCTAGAGGATGATCTCGCAGTCGGGCTCGGCGTCTGCCGTGTAGTCGACGACGCGCTGGAGGACCTCGTCGAACTCGGCGTCGTCGGCCTCGAGCGTGAGCTTCTGCGTCATGAAGTTCACCGAGACGGACGTGACGCCATCGAGCTTGGCAAGCCCGTCCTGCAGCTCGCGGGCGCAGTTGGCGCAGTCGATCTCATCGAGCTTGAATGCCTTCTTCATGGGGTCCTCCTCGGGCTCCGGGTTGCTCGTTCGAACATCTGAGCAACCGTTCATATGTCTTATGGACTTCATTATATGAACGCACGCTCATATGTCAACGAGAACGACGCGAAACACCGCGAGCGCTGCAAACGAGTCACTAAATGGCCTCCAGGGGCCTCAGAAGTGACCCGTTTGCAGCGCTCGGCATCTGGGCGAGGGCGACGCCGCGCTACTCGCAGATGTGGCTGAGGCCCACGTTGAGCATCGTGTAGACGTGGTCGTCGGCAAGGGAGTAGACGATGTTGCGGCCGTCTCGCTCGAACTTCACGAGGTGGGCCTGCTTGAGCGTGCGCAGCTGGTGCGAGACGGCGCTCTGCGTGGTGCCTGTCTCGTCGGCGATGTCTGCCACGCACAGCTCGCGCCCCATGAGCGTGAACAGGATCTTGATGCGCGTCGTGTCCGAGAAGACCTTGAACAGGTCGGCGAGGTCATAGAGCAGCTCCTCCTCGGGGATGTTCTCGGGGGCCTCGCCCACGGGGATGTGGCAGCCGCCCGCCTCGCATGCAAGCTCGTGGGTGTGGTCTTCTGTCTCTGCCATGCTGTGACCTCGCTTCTCTTGGGGGCATCGGGAATGGGCTTGCCTGTCCTGTGGGCTAGTCTGCCACGGTGACCTGACGGTAGGTGACGCCGCAGGTGTCAAGGATGCGCTTGGAGATGAGGTTGTCCTGCGTGCCCTCGTACTTGTCGCCCAGGTAGACTACCTCGCCGATGCCTGCCTGCACGAGGGTCTTGGCGCACTCGTGGCAGGGGAACAGCGTGACGTAGACCGTGGCGCCCTGCAGGTCCTTGTTGGAGCCGCGGTAGTTGAGGATGGCGTTGGCCTCGGCGTGTATCACGTAGCTGTGCTTGTCGAGCAGCGGGTCGTCCGCGGTCTCCCAGGGGAACTCGTCGTCGTTGAGGGCCGAGGGCGTGCCGTTGTAGCCCACGGACAGGATGCGGTGGTTTGCGTCGGCGATGCAGGCGCCCACCTGCGTGTTGGGGTCCTTGCTGCGCATGGCCGCCGCCATGGCAACGCGCATGAAGAACTCGTCCCAGCTTATGACGTCTGTCCTCTTGCCTGGCATGATGGCTCCCCTCGGTTGAGTGCCTCCAACGATGACGCATCTCACCTGCACGTTCAAGTGACGGGCGGCGACAGCCCGCCCCGTCCCCGTCTGTCGTGGCGAGATTTGGGGACGGCGTCAGGCTGTCGCCGGTGGCTGGCGGAGGCGGGCGCGGATGGCCCGCTCGTTGCCTATGGCGCGCGCGACGATGGCGTGGAAGCGGGCGTTGTGGGAGGGCTCGATGAGGTGCGCCAGCTCGTGGGCGACCACGTAGTCAAGGCACTCGGGCGGGTAGGCGGCAAGCCTCACGTTGATGCGGATCGAGCCGCGGGCGGGCGTGCACGAGCCCCACCTGCTGCTCATGGCCCTCAGCTGCCACGAGCTCGCATGCGCCCCCACGAGCGGCTCCATGCGCGCGATGACCCCGGGCAGCGCGCGTTCGACCTCGCGGCGCCACAGCTCGTCGAGCTCTGCGGCCGTGGGCGTGTGGCCGTCTGCCGTGCGATGCTCGCAACCCCACAGGGCATAGGCGGGCGAGGGGGCCGCCTCGCGGCTCTCGACCTGCCGCTCCGCCTTGCGCGAGACGCGCTCGGCGATCCAGCCCGCGTGTGCGTCGAGAAACTCCTGCGCCCGCGCGCGAGACGTGCGCCACGGTACGCTCGCCACGACGCTGCCGTCCCCGCGCACGCGCAGGTTGAGGTTGCGCACCAGCTTGCGCGTCACGCAAACGGGGACGGCGCCTAGGCGCTCGTCCCCGCAACGTACGTACAGTGTGTAGCTCGTGCTGTCCAAGTGACGCCCCGCGGCTGCCGTGCCGGCGCTCGCGCTAGGCGAACTCGATCTCGCCGGTCTCGGCGTCCATGGACTGGACGATGGCGAGGCTCTCCACCTGGTAGCCCTCCTCGCGCAGCGCCTTGCCACCCGGCTGGAAGCCCTTCTCGATGGCGATGCCGATGCCCTCGACGATGACGCCGGCCTCCTCGCAGATCTCGAGCAGGCCGTTGAGTGCGCAGCCCATGGCGAGGAAGTCGTCGAGGATGATGACGTGCTCGCCGCGCTCAAGGAAGCGCTTGGCCACGATGACCTCGTAGGTGCGGCCCTTCGTGTAGCTGCGGATCTGCGTGCGGTACTGCTCGCCGTCGAGGTTCTTGGACTCGGTCTTGCGGGCGAACACGACGGGCACGTTGCCAAAGTGCGTGGAGGCAACGCACGCGATGCCTATGCCGGAGGACTCGATGGTCAGGATCTTGTCGACCTGCTTGCCGGCGAACAGGCGCGCCCACTCGGCGCCCATCTTGTCATAGAGGGAGACGTCGCACCTGTGGTTGAGGAAGCTGTCCACCTTTAGGACGTTGCCCTCGCGAACGATGCCGTCCTGGCGAATGCGGTCCTCGAGCTCCTTCATGCGGCGGTTCCTCCTGACGTCGTAGTGGGCATGCGGCAACCCCTGCCGCGCGCCCATGAGGTTTTCGAACCATTATGCCGCCTTTTGGGGCCAATGCACGCGAGCTTCTTGTATCTCATGGCTCTTCTTCCTGAAACGCCGCGGCAACACGCGCAGATTATCGTTGGGCCAACCATTTGAGGGGCAGGGCAGGGTCCGTCTCGACCACGTTGGACGTAACGCTGCCGCCCCGCTCGCGGAGAGGTTCTGCGCATGACGCTTATCAAGCCGCTTGGCCCGGAGCTCAAGGAGTACGTGCGCGACGAGTCGCGCACCGTCGGGCATGCCGAGACCATCTCATTTCCCACCAGCGAGGATCAGGTGCGAGACGTGCTGCGCGAGCTGCATGCGAGCGGCACGCCCGTCACGGTGCAGGGCGCGCGCACGGGCCTTGCCGCGGGCGCCGTGCCCCAGGGCGGGCACGTGCTCAACCTGAGCCGCATGGATGCCGTCCTCGGCCTGCGCCGCGGCGAGGACGGCACCTACCACCTGCGCGTGCAGTCGGGCGTGGTGCTCGCGAACCTGCGCAAGGCGCTCGCGAACAAGTCCGTGCCCACGAACGGCTGGGACGAGGAGAGCCTTGCCGCGCTTGACGAGCTCTATGCTGATCCCGAGCAGTTCTTCCCCACGGACCCCACCGAGACGAGCGCCTGCATCGGCGGTATGGTGGCCTGCAACGCCTCCGGTGCGCGCAGCTACGGCTACGGCCCGGTGCGTCCACACGTGAGCGCCTTGCGCGTGGTGCTGGCCGACGGCGACGTTGTGGCGCTGCGCCGCGGCGAGGCGCGGGCGCACGGCCGCTCGCTGCGGCTTGTGACCGAGGCGGGGCGCTCGCTCTCCCTCGACCTGCCCACCTACGAGATGCCTCACACCAAGAACGCCTCGGGCTACTACGTCGCCGACGACATGGATGCCCTCGACCTGTTCGTGGGCAGCGACGGCACGCTTGGCGTCGTGACCGAGGTCGAGCTTGCGCTCATGCCGGCGCCGGCCGTCGTGTGGGGCGTGAGCTGCTTCTTCGAGACCGAGACCGCCGCGCTCGACTTCACGGTGGCCGTGCGCCCGGCGCTGGCGCATGCCGTGGCCATCGAGTACTTCGATGCCGGGGCGCTCTCGATCCTGCGCTCCCAGCGCGAGAGCAGCGCCGCGTTCGCGAGCTTGCCCGCCGTGGAGGGGCGCTTCGCCTGCTGCGTCTACGTGGAGCTGGACTGCGACGACGAGGACGAGGCGTGCGCCGAGCTGTATGCCATCGGGGACGCCATGCGCGCGGTTGGCGCGGACGAGGCGGACACCTGGGTGGCGCGCACGGACGTCGACCGCGAGTGCCAGCGCTTCTTCCGCCACGCAGTGCCGGAGAGCGTGAACATGCTCATCGACGAGCGCCGCCGCACGAACCCCGCGATCACGAAGCTTGGCAGCGACATGTCCGTCCCCGACGAGCGCCTCCACGACGTCATCGAGCTCTACCGCACCACGCTCGCCGAGGCGGGCCTTCAGAGCGCTGCGTGGGGTCACATCGGCAACAACCACCTGCACGTGAACGTGCTTCCGAGAGGCGACGCCGACTTTGCCGCGGGCAAGGAACTGTTCTGCTCGTGGGCGGCCGAGGTCACGCGCATGGGCGGCGCGGTGTCTGCCGAGCACGGTGTGGGCAAGATCAAGCGCGGCTTCCTCGAGACCATGTACGGCCCGGAGCACGTCCGTGAGATGGCTCGGCTCAAGCGCGAGCTCGACCCGGCCGGCCAGCTGGGTCGCGGCAACCTGTTTGGCGAGGAGCTGCTTGGCGCCATGGCCGGCGACGCGCCGTCGGGCGCCGCGTGCGAGAAGGGCGGTGAGCGCGCATGAGGTCCGTCGTCTGCATGAAGGCCGTTCCCTCCACCACCGAGGTCCGCATGGACCCCAAGACCAACACGATCATCCGCGACGGCAGGCAGTCCGTCGCCAACCCCTTTGACACGGCGGCGCTCGAGGTGGCGCTTGCGCTCAAGGACGAGCTTGGCGGGCGTGTCTCCGTGCTCTCCATGGGAATCCCGGACACGTGTCGGCTGCTGCGCGACGCCATCGCCCGCGGCGCCGACGACGCGCTGCTGCTCTCTGACCGTGCGTTTGCCGGTGCCGACACGCTCGCCACGTCCTATACGCTGTCGATGGGCCTCGATGAGCTGGGCGATGCCGACCTCGTGCTGTGCGGCAAAATGGCGGTTGACGGCGACACGGCCCAGATTGGCCCCGAGCTTGGTGGCATCCTCGGCGTGCCGTGCGTCACGGGCGTCTCCGAGGTGCTCGAGGCGAGCGACCACCGCGTGGTCGTGCGGCACGACACCGATGAGGGCACCGAGGTGGCCGAGGTGCCGCTGCCGGCCGTGCTCACCGTGACGAAGGACATCGCGACGCTGCGCATGCCAAGCATCGCGGGCGTGCGCGCGGCGGCGGGTGCCGAGGTGCGTGTGCTCGACGCGGCAACGCTGGGTGCTGACCCGGCGTGCTGCGGGCTGGCGGGCTCGCCCACGCAGGTGGTTCGCTCGTTCGTGCCCGAGCGCAGCCACGAGGCAGCGACGATAGCGGGCACGCCCGCCGAGCAGGCCGCGGCGCTGCTCGAGGTCTTCGAGGAGGTCGCGCGATGAGCGGACTGGTTGTCGACGCTGAGAAGTGCGTGGGATGCGGGCGCTGCGTGCGTACCTGCGCCAATGACGGCATCGAGGTCGTGGAGCGGCGCGCCCGCGTGCTCGATGGGTGCGTGAGCTGCGGCATGTGCGTTGACGCGTGTCCCGTGGGCGCGCTTGCCGTCGAGCGAGACGAATCTGGCGCGGACACGTCCGGCTACCGCGACATCTGGGTGTTCTCGCAGGTGGGCGCAGATGGCGTGGTGCTGCCGGTGGCGCTCGAGCTCGTGGGCAAGGGCCGCGAGCTCGCCGACGAGCGGGGCTGCAGGCTCGTGGCGGTCCTGGGCGAGCACTCGGACGCCGACGACGCGAATGCGCGTGCGCTCGCGGCGGCCGGCGCGGACGAGGTCCTGCGCACGTGCGACGACCGCCTTGCCCATACGGACGTGGAGTGCTATGCAGCCTGGCTGTGCGCCCTCGCGCTCGAGCGCAGGCCCGAGGTCATCCTCTATGGGGCCACGAACTTTGGACGCGAGCTCGCGCCGCGCGTGGCCGTGACGCTGCAGACGGGCCTCACGGCGGACTGTACGATTCTCGAGATGGACCGCGAGCGCGGCCTGCTCCAACAGACGCGCCCGGCGTTTGGCGGCAACCTCATGGCCACGATCGTGTGTCCCAACCACCGCCCGCAGATGGCGACCGTGCGGCCTGGCATCTTTCCGGCGCCTGAGCCCCGCGAGGTGGGCGAGGCGAACGTGACCGACGTCCTGCTCGACGCCGCGGTCTATGGCCGCGTGAACGTGCTATCGCGCGAGAAGGTCGGGCAGGGCGCCTCGATCGCGGACGCGCCGGCGCTCGTTGTGGTGGGCCGAGGCATCGGGAGCAAGAAGGCGCTCGCGCGCGTGTGCCGGCTCGCCGAGCTTCTCGGCGAGCGTCTTGGGTGTGTGTGCGAGATCGGCTGCACGAGGCCGGTCGTGGAGGCGGGATGGCTCGACTACTCGCACCAGGTGGGGCAGACGGGCGTCTCGGTGGCGCCGCGGCTGCTCGTGAGTCTGGGCGTCTCCGGTGCCATTCAGCACCTTGCGGGCATCTCCGGGGCCGAGACGGTCGTTGCCGTGAACGAGGATGCGGATGCCCCGATCTTTGGCGCCGCCAACTACAAGGTGGTGGGCGACTGCATGACCGTGGTCGACGAGCTCATCGCCCAACTGGAGAAGTAGGGCGCGGCCCAAAGGGCTCCGACCCCTTTGGGCCTGAGTGCTGCATGGGGGGCGGGGGGCGAGGCGCGAGCGAGGCTAAGGGAGATCGCGAAGCGATATGTCCGAGCGAACGCCTTGCCCCCCCCGCATCCTCGGGAAGCCCTTAGATCGTCTTTGCGAAGTCGATCCCGTTGCTCGTGTAGGCAACCTCGAGGTGGAAGCGGTCCGCGCGGGCGATGCCGACGCTCGCGAGCAGTGGTCTGCCGCTGATGTCGAGCGCACGCGTGAACACGCGGATGCCCGGGGTTCCTGCGTCCGTCTCGAGCAGGCTTGCCTCGCGTCGGTCGAGGATGACGGCCTCGATGCGCTCCTCCGTGCGCTCGGGCAGGGCGTGCGTGCTCTCGGCTATGCGCGTGTAGATGGACGTGTGGAGCAGGTCAGCCTCCTCGAGGCGTGGCAGCGCCCTCACGGGGCAGAAGGCGAGCTCGTGGATGACCGGCCGGCCGTCCGCAAGGCGTAGGCGGTTCACCTCCCAGAGCGGCTCGCCCTCCTCCACGTTGAGGCTGCGCGCCGTTGCCGCGCTTGCGCATATCCTGCTCAGGCCGAGAAACCTCGAGGTCACCACCGCACCGCTGCGCTCGAGGTTTCCTGACGTGCTTGCCTTGAGGAAGAGCGCGTCGAGCCCGCCTCGGCTCATGGCGCCGTTCACGAACGTGCCCTGGCCTCGTCTTCTGCGCACGTAGCCCTCCTCGACGAGGTCCTTGAAGCATCGCCTCACCGTGGCGCGCGAGAGTCCGAGGGCGCAGCACAGCTCGGCCTCCGTGGGCAACGGCGCGGACGCGTCGAGCGCCTCCGTCGCGATGAGCTGCAGGATGCGATGCTTGAGCTGGCGATACAGCGGCGTGGGCGACCCATGGTCAAGCGGGCTTGCCGACAACGTCTCCAGTATGTTCACGAGCGCCTCCCGTCCCCCAAGCCTGTCAGCCAAATTGTACCTATCAACAAGACAATTCAAGCCAAGGCGCCCCCTCGGAGGCGAAAGGCCCCAACATGCGAGAAGGACGCCTGTAGTCCACCCGTTTCGTGATTGCCTTTCACTCCGTCAGCCGTCTGGGGCGGGTCGTGGTAGGCGCGAGGCTAAGGGAGATCGCGAAGCGATCTGTCCGAGCGAATGCCATGGCCCGCCCCAGACGGGTCCTCGAACGCAAAAAAGGCCGCCCCCGGAACCCAACGGATCCCAGGGGCGGCCTCACAAGCGACCAAAGGGGCCTTACGCCTCCAGCGCCTCCATCATGGAGTGGGCGGCCTTCTTGCCGGCGCCCATGGCCAGGATGACCGTGGCGGCACCGGTGACGATGTCACCGCCGGCCCAGATGCGCGGGTCGGACGTGCGGCCGTTCTCGTCGGCCTCGATGTAGCCCCACTTGTTGAGGGCCACGTCCTCGGCGGCGAGCTTCGGGAACGGGTTGGCGTTCGTGCCGATGGCCGTGACGGCCACGTCGCACGGAATCTCGAACTCGGAGCCCTCGACCGGATGCGGACGGCGACGGCCGCTCTCGTCGGGCTCGCCAAGCTCCATGCGCTCGAGCTTGACCTTGGAGACGAAGCCGTTCTCGTCGGCCTCGAACTCCAGCGGCGAGACGAGCGGCAGGATCTGGACGCCCTCCTGCTTGGCGTGGTGGAGCTCCGCCTTACGAGCGGGCATCTCCTCCTCGGTGCGGCGGTAGGCCAGCGTCACGGTGTCGGCGCCGAGACGGAGCGCGGTGCGGGCCGCATCCATGGCGACGTTGCCGCCACCAAAGACGACGACGTTCTTGCCGTGCTTGGTGGGGGTGTCGAACTCGGGGAACTTCTCGGCCTTCATGAGGTTCACGCGCGTGAGGTACTCGTTGGCGCAGAACACGCCGGGGAGGTTCTCGCCCGGAACGTTCAGGAACTTGGGCAGGCCGGCGCCCACGGCGAGGTACATGGCGTCGAAGCCCTGCTCCTCGAAGAGCTCCTTGGCGTCGGTGATGCGGCCCACGACGCTGTTGTACTCGAACTTGACGCCGAGCTTCTCCAGGCCGTCAATCTCGCGCTTGACGATCTTCTTGGGCAGACGGAACTCGGGGATGCCGTAGGTCAGCACGCCGCCGCCGGTGAAGAAGGCCTCGAAGACCGTGACCTCATAGCCGTTGCGGGCGAGCTCGCCGGCGCAGGCGATGCCGGAGGGGCCGGAGCCCACGACGGCGACCTTCTTGCCGTTGGACGGCTTGATCTCGGGGTCATGGGCGAGCTCGGTGGCGTTGTCGCCGAGGAAGCGCTCGAGCTGGCCGATGGCGATGGCGCGGTCCTTGTTGTTGAGGACGCAGTTGCCCTCGCACTGGTTCTCCTGCGGGCAGACGCGGCCGCAGACGGAGGGAAGCAGGCTCGCCTCGCGAATGATGTCGAGGCCGCCGCCGAAGTTACCCTCGCGGATCTTCTCGATGAAGCCAGGGATGTTGATGTTGACCGGGCAGCCCTGGACGCACTTGGGGTTCTTGCAGTCGAGGCAGCGGTTGGCCTCGGCCACGGCGTCGGCCATGGAGTAGCCACGGTCGACGGGACGGAAGTCCTGCGCGCGCTCCTCGGGAAGCTCCTCGACGTAGGGGGTGCGGGGAGCCTTCATGTTGGGCTTGTACTTACCGTTTACCTGTGGCATGCGCAGCTCTCCTCCTTGTAGGCCTCCATGGCCTGGCCCTCTTCCGTGCGATACGAACCCTGGCGGGCGCGCAGGTCGTTCCAGTCGACCTGGGTGGCGTCAAAGTCCGGGCCGTCGACGCAGGCGAACTTCGTCTTGCCGCCGACCTCGACGCGGCAGCAGCCGCACATGCCGGTGCCGTCAACCATGATGGGGTTGAGGCTGGCGACGATGGGCAGGCCGTACTTCTCGGCCGTGAGGGCGGAGAACTTCATCATGGGAACGGGGCCGACGCAGAAGGCGGCGTCAACGGCCTTCTCCTGGCAGAGACGCTCGAGTGGGGCGGTCACGACGCCCTTCTCGCCCTCGGAGCCGTCGTCGGTGGTGATGTAGAGGCCCTCGAGCGGCAGCGCCTTGAACTGGTCGGTGAGGATGAGCAGGTCCTTGGTGCGGGCGCCCATGATGACCGAGACCTTCTTGCCCTGCTCGCAGAACGTGCGGGCAACGGGGTAGGCGATGGCCAGGCCCACGCCGCCGCCGAGCACGACTACGCGGTCGCCCTCGAGCTCGGTGGGGTTGCCGAGCGGGCCGGTGACGTCCTGGAGCTCGTCACCCTCGTTGTAGGTCGAGAGCATCTCGGTCGTCTTGCCGATGACCATGAAGATGAACTCGATCCAGCCCTCCTCGGCGTTCCAGCCGGCGAGCGTGAACGGGACGCGCTCGCCCTGCTCGTTCGCGCGGACCATCAGGAACTGGCCGGCATGGGCCTTCTTGGCCATCTGCGGCGCCTCCACGCGGAACTCGAACACCTTCTCCGAGAACTGCGTCTTTTTGAGGATCTTGTACATGCAGATCTCCTCTCCTGTCTTGCTTCCTGCGCCTGAGTGCCGGCCTTAGCCCCGAGCCGGCGTGCGTTGGCGCGTGTTTGCACACACGGCGTAATTCTATCGCGCTGCATGCGTTCGGATATCGGAATTGTCTTGACAATAATGCCTGTGACCTGCGGGTGTTTGGCTAAATGACCATGCGGCAGAGGTCAACTTTTTGGCCGGCGGCGCGCTGACCTGCGACGGCGCCCGGACGTTGTGCCGGGGGAGAAAAAAGCCCGCGAGCAGCGTCATGCCGCTCGCGGGCGAATACCTACCGTTCACGGCTCAGCGGCCGTGCGCTACCTGCTGCCGGGCTTGCCAGCGCCGTTCACGCGGTCGCGGGCAAAGACGACGCCGTGCTCGAGGCACATCTCGGCGGCGTCCGCGGCGTCGATGGCGGCGCGCCGCACGTCCTCCATCTCGACGTTGCGGTACTCCTTGAGCACCCAGTCCACGACGGGCATGCGTCCCGGGGGCATGCCGATGCCAACGCGTATGCGCGAGAAGTCCCTGCTCCCGAGCTTGTTGATGATGGACTTGAGGCCGTTGTGGCCGGCGTGGCCGCCGCCCACCTTCACGCGGACGTCGCCGGGGTCGAGGTCTAGCTCGTCATGGATGACGAGCAGCTCCTCGGGTGCCACCCTGTACTCGCGGCAGAGCTTGGAGATGGGTCCGCCGCTCGTGTTCATGAAGTCCTGCGGCATGGCGAGGATGACCTCGCGCGGGCCCTCCTGGCCGCGGACGCGCACGACGGCGACCTTGGCGCCGCACTGGCTCTTCCAGTAGCCGGCGCCCAGGCGCTCCCCGAGCTCCTCTACGGCGCGGAATCCCGCGTTGTGGCGGGTGTTCTCGTACTCCTCGCCTGGGTTGCCGAGACCCGCGACGAGGCGAATCTCCTGTGGCTGTGCTGCTGGCATGCGCTGTCCTTGTCGTCGTTCATGGAGAAGGCCGCACGCTTGAGCAAGCGCGCGGCCTTCGGCTCTACGTTGGCTTTGTCCTAGAGGTTGAAGCGGCCGCCGACCATGCCGGAGACGCTCGTCTCGGTGAAGACGTGGTAGATGCACTCGGCGATCTCGTTGGCGACGGAGATCGTGTTGATCTTGCCCGTGAGGTTCTCCTCGGGCTGGGGCACGGAGTCGGTGACGACGCACTCCTCGATCGGGGCGTCGTTCAGGCGCTCCACGGCGGGGCCGGAGAAGATGCCGTGGGTGGCGCACACGTGGATGTCGCCGGCGCCCATGGCCTTGAGCTCGCGGATGGCGGCGCACAGGGTGCCGGCCGTGTCGATCATGTCGTCGTTGATGATGCAGGTCTTGCCCTTGATGTCGCCGATGATGCCCATGACCTCGGCCTGGTTGTGGTGCGGACGGCCCTTGTGGGCGATGGCGAGGTCGCAGCCGAGCATGTCGGAGAGCTTCTTGCAGGCCTTGGCACGGCCCACGTCGGGGGAGACGACGACGGTGTTCTCCCAGTCGAAGTTCTTGCTCTTGAAGTACTCGCCGAACAGCGGCAGGGCCGTGAGGTGGTTCACGGGGACGTCGAAGAAGCCCTCGATCTGGCCCTGGTGCAGGTCGAGCGTGATGACGCGGTCCACGCCGGCCGTCTCGAGCAGGTTGGCGACGAGGCGTGCGGTGATGGGCTCGCGCGGGCCGGCCTTGCGGTCCTGGCGGGCGTAGGCGTAGTGGGGGATGACTGCGGTGACGGAGCGGGCCGAGGCGCGGTGCGCGGCGTCGGCGACGATGAGCGTCTCCATCATGAGGTCGTTGACGTTCTTGCCCACGATGGACTGGACGAAGAACACGTCGCAGCCGCGGACCGTCTCGTCAAAGCGAGCGTAGATCTCGCCGTTGGCGAACTGCTCGAGCACGAGGCCATCCACCTCGACGCCCAGGATCTTGGCGATGTCCGCCGCGAGCTTGGGGTTGCTCGTGCCGCTGTAGATCCTCAAGCGCTTCTTGATGGGTACGAGCTGGTCGAGATCTTCGTACATCTGGTTGCCGCCCTTTCGTCGAGCCTTCGCTGCCGTGGTGTGCGCCGCGCCTGCCAAAGATGGGGGTTGGCGGTGGCGACGAGTCGCACGCTCATCATGGTACTTCATGAAGGTCGCCGCGAGTGCGTGCCCGCGGCGACTGGTTGCTTATTTCTGTGCGCGGAGCGCCTCGAAGTGCTTGTGCGCCCAGCCCTCGATGTTCTTCTGGCGCGCGCGGCCCACGGACAGCGCGTCTGCCGGCACCGGCTCGGTGACGACGGAGCCTGCCGCCACGAGCGCGCCGTCGCCAATCTCACCGGGGGCCACGATCATGGTGTCGGAGCCCACGAAGACGTCGTTGCCGATGTGGGTCTTGTGCTTGTGGACGCCGTCGTAGTTGCAGGTGATGGAGCCCGCGCCCATGTTGACGCCGCTGCCCATGGTCGTGTCGCCGATGTAGGAGAGGTGCGGGACCTTGCTGCCCTCGCCAATCGTGGACTTCTTGATCTCCACGTGCGTGCCGGCCTTGGAGCCGTTGAGCATATGCGTGCCGGGGCGCAGGTAGGCGCGCGGGCCGCAGTCCACGGCGTTCTCGAGCTTGGCGTCGATGGCGACCGTCTCGTCGATGACGCAGCCGTCGCCGGCGCTCGTGTTCGTGAGGCGCGTGTTGGGGCCAAGCTGGCAGTCGGCGCCCACGTGGCACTCGCCGATGAGGTGGGTCTGGGGCCACACGACGGTGTCGCGGCCGATGGTGCAGTCCGGGCCGATCCAGGCCTGGGCGGGGTCGATGAACGTGACACCCTGGTCCATGAGCTGCTCGTTGATGCGGTCGCGGGCGATTGCCGTGAGCTGGGCGAGCTGGGCGCGGGAGTTCACGCCGAGGCCCTCGCGGTAGTCGTCGCAGTGGAAGGCGCGAACGGCCTGGCCGTGGGACTTGAGAATCTCGAGCATGTCGGGCAGGTAGTACTCGCCCTGGGCGTTGTCGCATCCGACCTCGCCGATGTGGGCGGCGAGCAGCGCGCCGTCGAAGGCGTAGCAGCCGGCGTTGCACTCGGTGAGGGAGGCCGCCTGCTCGGGCGTGCAGTCCTTCTGCTCGATGTTGCGCTCGATCGTGCCGTCGGCGGCGAGCACGATGCGGCCGTAGCCGAACGGGTCGGGCGGGGTGATCGTGAAGGCCGTGGCAGCCGCCTTGCCGTCCGAGACGGACTCGGCGAAGGCGCGGATGGTCTCGGCGGTGACGAGCGGCAGGTCGCCGTTGAGCACCACGACGGGGCCGGCGTCGATGCCGGTGGCCTCCAGGGCGACCTTGACGGCGTGGCCGGTGCCGAGGCGCTCGGTCTGCTCCACGCACTCGACGCGGGCGTCCGAGTCTGCGTAGGCGGCCTCGGCGATGGCGCGGACCTCGTCTGCGTGGCTGCCCACGACGATGACGACGCGGTCGCAGCCGCCGGCGATGGCGGCGTCTGCCACCCAGCGGATCATGGGCTTGCCGAGGATCTTGTGGGAGACCTTGGCGTGGTTCGACTTCATGCGGGTGCCCTCGCCGGCGGCGAGGATGATGGCGGTGGCGTTTGCCATGGTGTGCCTTCCGTTTGAGCGGGCTTGCAACGCGTCCGATGATAGCGCAGGCGTGTGGAGCCGCTGAGAGCGCCAAAGGGGACGGGTTCGTTTGGTCCCCCTGGCCGCACCAAAGGGGACGGGTCCGTTTGGTCCCGCCGACACCTGCGCGTCGTGCGTGACGCGCAGGCCCCCGGTCCGTTCGGCACAAAAAGACCAGCGCGTCGCTGGGGTACTAGGATTCGAACCTAGGTAACGGGAATCAAAATCCCGGGTCCTAACCACTGGACGATACCCCAGCGACGCGCTGGCGCGCATAAGTGTAGCAGCTCGCGACCCCGCGGCGGCGCGAGACGCGGACGACGGGCAAGACGGGACGGGCGAAACCGTTCCCGCCGCCCCGCTAGACGAGAAGGTAGCGCTCGATGAAGTTCGCGAGGCCGTCCTGCTCGTTCGTGAACGGCAGCGTGTAGTCCGCCGCCTCGCGGGCGACCTCGGTGGCGTTGCCCATGGCGATGCCGAGGCCCGCGGCGCGCAGCATCTCGACATCGTTGCCCGAGTCGCCGATGGTGCACACGTTGTCGATCGTGCAGCCCAGGCGCCCCGCCACGGTGGCAAGGCCCCCCGCCTTGCTCACGCCGGGCACGTTGTACTCGACGTTGTTGGGCCCGCAGGGGTTGGACGTGAGGTTGAGCTCGTCTCCGATGGCGATGAAGTCGTCGTCGCGCCACGGCGCGGCGTAGCGCACGCCCACCTTCACGACGCCCCAGCGGTTGGCCTCGATGAGCGCGGGTACGTCGTAGCAGGTGAGGGGCTCCTTCCAGCGCTCCTTGCCGCGGACGCGCACGTACTCGTCTCTGCTGATGCAGTCGCCCAGGCGCGTGCCGTAGGGGTCGTCGAGGCACAGGTAGATGACGACGCCGGGCTGCTTGAGCCTGCGGATGAGTTCGGCGGCCGTCCTGGGGTCGATGACGTCGTGGCGCAAGAACTCGCCGGTCGTGCGGTCGCGGATGACCGAGCCGCACGCGCAGACGGTGTAGTGGAACTCGTCCATGCCCAACACGCTCTGGCAGAGGCGCTGCCAGGTGCGTCCCGTCGTGGGGACGGGTTCGATGCCGCGCTCGATGAGCGCGCGTACCGCCGCCCTCGTGCGGGGCGAGACGCTCTTGTCGTCTCGCAGGAACGTTCCGTCCAGGTCGAATCCGAACACCTTGATGTCGCGCGCCCTCGCCGCGACCTCGTCTTCCGTGAGCCCCATGCTGCCGCCGTTCTCCTCGTCGTTAGCTCTCCCCATGATAGCGGCCCAAAGTTGCCTGGCCCCTTTGGAACGAGGGGGCGGGCGCCCGGAGCGGTGGCGGCCCCCTCGTTCCGGTCCCGCGCCGCCCGCCGAACTTGCGCTTGCGCCGGCGGGCGCGTCTGCTACAGTGGGGCAACTGTTGACGGAGGAGACCGGATGAGCCAGAGCGTCACCAACAACGCAGCGCTTCTAGGCCTAGTGCTACTACCTGCGGGTACGCGCTAGGGCCAGTCCCTTTAGTCTTTTTTGGCACCCACGCGTCCCGTGTCTTGGCACGGATCCTCGCGTGGGGTGTTTTCTTTTTTCTCGGCCAGCACATGGGCCTGAGTGCTCCCGCGACGCATCCCGTGCCCCCGGCGCGCGACGCACAACGTGAAGGAGCAGCCATGACACGCAAGATTGCCATCTTTGACACCACCCTGCGCGACGGGGAGCAGTCTCCCGGCGCGTCCATGAACACTGAGGAGAAGCTCGTCATCGCACGCCAGCTCGTGCGCATGAACGTCGACGTCATCGAGGCGGGATTCCCCATCTCGAGTCCCGGTGACTTCAAGAGCGTCTCCGAGATTGGCAGAATCGCCGGTGGCGCCTGCACCGTCTGCGGCCTCACGCGCGCCGTGGACAAGGACATCGAGGTCGCGGCCGAGGCGCTCAAGACGGCCGGGCGCCCGCGCATCCACACCGGCCTGGGGGTCTCGCCCTCTCACCTGCGCGACAAGCTCCACCTCACCGAGGAGCAGGCCATCGAGCGCGCCGTCCATGCCGTGAGCTACGCCCGCAAGTTCGTGGACGACGTCGAGTTCTACGCCGAGGACGCCGGCCGCTCCGACCAGGAGTTCCTCGTGCGCATCGTCCAGGCGGCCGTGCGCGCCGGCGCCACCGTCGTCAACATCCCGGACACCACGGGCTACAACATGCCCTGGAACTTCGGCACGCGCATCGCAGACCTGCGCGAGCGCGTCGACGGCATCGAGGACGTCACCATCTCCGTCCACACGCACAACGACCTGGGCATGGCCACGGCGCTGGCCCTCGACGCCGTCATGAACGGCGCCACGCAGATCGAGTGCACCATCAACGGCCTGGGCGAGCGAGCCGGCAACACCTCGCTCGAGGAGGTCGTCATGGCCATCAAGATGCATGGCGAGGCGCTCGACGCCCACACGGACGTCGTGACGCGGGAGCTCACGCGCGCCAGCAAGCTCGTGAGCTCCATCACGGGCATCAACGTGCAGCCCAACAAGGCCATCGTGGGCGCGAACGCCTTCGCGCACTCCTCGGGCATCCACCAGGACGGCGTGCTCAAGGCCCGCGACACCTATGAGATCATCGACCCGGCCGACGTGGGCGCCGCCGGCTCCGAGATCATCCTCTCGGCCCGCTCCGGCCACGCGGCGCTGCGCCACCGCCTCGGCGAGCTGGGCTACACGTTCGCCGACGAGGACTTCGACGACGTCTACAACCGCTTCCTGGAGATCGCCGACCAGAAGAAGGAGGTCTTCGACGAGGACCTCGAGGCCATGGTCCAGGAGCGCCAGCGTGACGTGAAGGCCGTCTACACGCTCGACGCGCTGCAGGTCTCCTGCGGAGACCCCCTCGTGCCCACGGCCACGGCCACGATCACCGACGAGGTGGGCGCCACCCACGTCGTGTGCGCCACGGGCAGCGGCCCGGTTGACGCCGCGTACAAGGCCATCGACAAGGTCGTGGCCGTGCACGGCGACCTGTCCGAGTTCAACGTCAAGGCCATCACGCGCGGCATCGACGCCATCGGCGAGGTCACGGTGCGCATCACGGCCGACGACGGCAAGATCTACACCGGCCGCGGCGCGGACAACGACATCATCGTGAGCTCCGCGAAGGCCTACGTGAACGCCGTGAACCGCATGATTCAGACCACCCGCTCCAAGGAGGGCAAGTAAATGACGCGTCCCATGACCATGGCCGAGAAGATCCTGGCCGCCCACGCAGGCCTGCCCGAGGTCGTCCCCGGCCAGCTCGTCGAGTGCGACCTCGACCTCGTGCTCGCCAATGACATCACGGCGCCCATCGCCATCAAGACCGTGAACGAGATCGGCGCCGGCGTGTTCGACCGCGACCGCATCTGCCTCGTGCCCGACCACTACAGCCCCAACAAGGACATCAAGAGCGCCGAGCAGACCAAGGTCACGCGCGACTTTGCCCACGAGCACAAGATCACTAACTACTTCGAGCAGGGCTGCATGGGCATCGAGCACGCCCTTCTGCCCGAGCAGGGCGTCGTGGTGCCTGGCGACCTCATGATTGGTGCGGACTCCCACACCTGCACCTACGGCGGTATCGGCGCGTTCTCCACCGGCGTGGGCTCCACGGACGCCGGCGTGGGCATGGCGACGGGCCGCGCCTGGTTCAAGGTTCCCGAGACGATCCGCTTCGTCATCGACGGCGAGCTTCCCGCCGGCGCCACCGCCAAGGACGTCATCCTGCACATCATCGGCATGATCGGCGTGGACGGCGCCCTGTACTGCGCCATGGAGTTTGGTGGCTCTACGATCGAGAGCCTCTCGGTGGAGGGACGCCTCACCATCGCCAACATGGCCATCGAGGCGGGTGGCAAGGCCGGCCTGTTCGAGGTGGACGACAAGTGCCGCGAGTGGGTTGCCAAGCGTGCCCGCCGCGAGCCGCGCGAGTTTCACCCGGACGCCGACGCCACCTACAAGCAGGTCATCCACATCGACGCGGCCGACATCGTCCCGTGCGTCTCCTGGCCGCACCTGCCGAGCAACACCCATCCCGTCACCGAGAGCCGCCACATCGAGATCGACCAGGCGGTCATCGGCAGCTGCACGAACGGCCGCATCGAGGACATGCGCGCGGCCGCCGACGTCCTGCGCGGCCGCGCCGTGGCCGAGGGCGTGCGCTGCATCGTGATCCCGGCCACGCAGAAGGTGTGGCTGCAGTGCGTCCACGAGGGCCTCATGGACGTGTTCGTCAACGCCCACTGCGTGGTCTCCACGCCCACGTGCGGTCCGTGCCTGGGCGGCTATATGGGCATCCTCGCCGCGGGCGAGCGCTGCGTGAGCTCAACCAACCGCAACTTCGTGGGCCGCATGGGCGACCCGACGAGCGAGGTCTACCTCGCGAGCCCGGCCGTGTGCGCCGCGAGCGCCGTCGCCGGCCACATCGCCCTGCCGGCGGACCTCGACTAGCCCGGCCCAACGAACCAGAAGGGAATCACATGCAGTTCAAGGGAACCGTATTCCGCTATGGCCGCGACATCGACACCGACGTCATCATCCCGGCCCGCTACCTCAACACGTCCGACCCCGCCGAGCTCGCCAAGCACTGCCTCGAGGACCTCGACAAGACGTTCGTCTCGCGCGTGAAGCCCGGCGACATCGTCGTGGCCGACGAGAACTTCGGCTGCGGGTCGAGCCGCGAGCACGCCCCCGTGTGCATCAAGGCCGCCGGCGTCTCGTGCGTCATCGCCAAGAGCTTCGCGCGCATCTTCTACCGCAACTCGATCAACATGGGCCTGCCCATCCTCGAGTGCCCGGAGGCCTGCGACGCCATCTCCGACGGCGACGTCGTGAGCGTGGACGCAGACACCGGCACCATCACGAACGAGACGACCGGCGCCGTCTTCCACGCGCAGCCGTTCCCGCCGTTCATCCAGGAGATCATCAACGCGGGCGGCCTCGTGGCACGCACGAAGGCAAAGCTCGCCGCACGGAAGGAGGCCTAGGCCATGGCCGAGAAGACCTACAGGATCTGCTGCCTGCCGGGTGACGGCATTGGCCCGGAGATCATCGCCGAGGGCAAGAAGGTGCTGGCCGCGGTGGGCGAGCGCGCCGGCGTCGAGTTTGCGTTCGAGGACCACCTGATTGGCGGCGCCGCCATCGACGCCTGCGCAGACCCGCTGCCCGCAGAGACGCTCGACGCCGCGCGCGCGAGCGACGCGGTGCTGCTCGCGAGCGTGGGCGGTCCCAAGTGGGACTCCACCGACCCTGCCGCCCCGCGCCCGGAGCAGGGCCTGCTGCGCATCCGCAAGGAGCTGGGCCTGTACACCAACCTGCGCCCGGTCAAGATCTATGACGCGCTCGCCGGCGCCTCGACGCTGCGCCCCGAGGTCATCAGGGGCGTGGACATGGTGCTCGTCCGCGAGCTTACGGGCGGCATCTACTTTGGTAGCCACGAGCGCTTCTACGACGAGGGCGGCGCGGGCGTGGGCGGCGCGGCCGGCCAGCGCGCGGTTGACGTCATGGAGTACCGCGAGTACGAGGTGGAGCGCATCGCCCGTCAGGCGTTCGAGGCAGCCCGCAAGCGCCGTGGCAAGGTCACGAGCGTGGACAAGCGCAACGTGCTCGAGACGAGCCGCATGTGGCGCGAGGTCGTGCATCGCGTCCACGACGAGCAGTACCCGGACGTGGAGCTCGAGGACCTTCTCGTGGACAACACGGCCATGCAGCTCATCAACCGCCCGGCCGACTTTGACGTCGTGGTGACCGAGAATATGTTCGGCGACATCCTGTCCGACGAGGCCGCCCAGATCACGGGCTCGCTCGGCATGCTTGCTTCGGCATCGCTCGGCGACGGCGTGAGCCTGTTCGAGCCGAGCGCCGGCTCCGCGCCCGACATCGCGGGCCAGGGCATCGCCAACCCGCTCGCGCAGATTCTCTCGGCCGCGATGCTGCTCACCTACGCGCTCGACATGGGCGAGCAGGCCGCCTGGATCGAGGACGCCGTGGCCCGCGTGCTCGACGAGGGCTGGCGCACCCGCGACATCGCCGACGAGGGCACGCCCGCCGACCACATCCTCGGCACCGCCGAGATGGGCGACAGGGTCGTCGCCGCCCTGTAGTGCCATTGGGTGCCATTGGGGACGGGTTCCTCTGTCATGCCATTGGGGACGGGTTCGTTTGTCACATGCGAGCGCCCGGCTGGCCGCGCTGCCAGTCGGGCGCTTTTCGTGAGCGGGGGGCGTACCCCTGTTCACGCCTGTTCGTTTACTTGACGGGGATGGTGACGTCGCCCACGGTAACGGAGACGATATCGGAGGGCTCGCGCAACTGGGTAAAGGTGTAGGAGCTCGAGACGCTCGTTATGCCGTTAGCGTTCTCGCTCGAGGTGGCGCCGCCGCGCGTGGCGTCCTCGGTCGTGCCGTCCGCGAACGTGACGGTGATGGGGAGCCCGAAGATCTTCTCGAACTCGGCCGAGACCTGTGGTGACTCTTCGCCGCCCTCCCAGCCCTGGAGATCTGCCTGGTAGGCGACCGTGTAGTCAACGGTGACGCCGATGGGGGAGACCTGGACCTTGTCGATGGTTGCGTCGTTGCCTGCGAACGTCGTCTGCCCGGCGGCGAGATTGACGGTGGCGTCCTCGTAGTTGAGCTCGAACGTGAGGTCCCACGTGCCCGACGCGAGGTTCTCTCCCGACTTGACGTGTGCGCGGTACTCCTCGGGGGCGAAGCTCTCGATGTCGCTGAGGTGAACGTGGCAGGTCTGGCCGTTGAGGCTCGAGGCGCTGCCAAAGTCCACGTGGTCGAACTGCCTGACGTAGCGCAGCGTCGTGTTGGAGCTGACGTCGGGGTTGTAGATGAAGCTCGAGCCCGCGATTGAGGTTGCGCCGTCGATCGTCACGTCGTCGCTCGAGAACATGAGCGCGAGGATCTTGTTGTCGGTGTTCTCGCTCGCCCTTCCCATCATGAGACCGGTGACGTCGAAGGGCTGGCCGTCGTCGCGGGTGATGTCGAAGACGACGGTGCAGCCGTTGGCGTCGCCGATGACGGCCTGGGCCGTGATGGTCACGCCGTTGCTCGTGGCGGAAGCCCCGATGGGACGGCCGATCTT
The DNA here is from genome assembly GCF_003966955.1 of Parolsenella catena. Taxonomy (GTDB): domain Bacteria; phylum Actinomycetota; class Coriobacteriia; order Coriobacteriales; family Atopobiaceae; genus Parolsenella; species Parolsenella catena. The sequence continues at coordinate 304,524 of NZ_AP019367.1, forward strand.
GTCGATGATCTCGGTCTGGGCGGGCGCCGTGCCAAAGACGTCGGCGAAGACCTGGGAGGGTGCGGGCAGGACGCCTGCGGCCACGGCAACGGTGCCGCCACCCACGGCGATCGCGAGCGCCGCGGCGACGGCCGCGATGCGGGCCCAGCCATGGTGGCGGTGATGCCTGGGCATGCGTAGGACCTGGGCGGTCTCGGCAGGCGTTGCGGGCCTCTCAGCCGAGGCCTTGGTGGTGCGGGCGCCCGTTTTGGCCTTGAGGCTCTCTACCAGGCGCTTCTTCTCGTTGTCGGAAAAGCTCAGGTTGTCCAGGGCCTCGGTGTAGCTATGCAAAGTCGAAGACATCGTCGTCTCCCTTCAGCGTTTCTCGGAGCTGGGCTCGGGCGCGCGAGAGTCGCTTTGCGATCGCGGCCTCGCTGGCGCCTGTGATCGCGGAGATGGCTTGCATGGGGTAGCCCTCGTAGTAGTGCAGGTAGATGGCAATGCGCATGTCTTGCGGCAGGGCCATGACCGCGTCGAGCACGCGCGACTGGGCGGCGTGGGCCTCGTCCTCCGTCTGTGCGGGTTGGGCGGCGGGCTCGGGCACGTCTTCGAGGGCTACCTGCTGCCGCGACGCCGCCCGCCTCAGCTGGTCCTTGCACAGGTTGATGGCCACGCGGATGACCCAGGCGCGCTCGTGATCCTCTGAGCGGAAGGGCTGCTCTTGCGCGAGCGCCTTGAGGAGGACCTCCTGGCAGATGTCCTCGGCATCCGCGTAGTTGTGCAGGTAGGTGTAACTCACGCGAAGTATCGTGTCTGCGTAGCTCTCCACCAACCGTTCCGGCGTGAGCGGTAACGCGGCCGTCTTCGGGCATGCGGGGGTGACGCTGGTTCTTGCACCTTGCACGAGACCTCCCTTCAATGCCACGGCTGTATCCATTGTCATGCTCCTCGTCTGTGTTGGCTGGCGGGACTGGCGCCGAGTCCCCTTTGTCTACAACACGGGCGAGGAGACAAAACCTGACAAGGAATGTGGGAAAAGAGCGGTTTGTGAGGGCTTGTTTTGCTAAGTGAGCGGGCATGCGCCGGCAGCCTGAGTAGACCACCGGCGCATGCTGAGAAAACCGCAGGTAAACGGTTTGTCGTTTTTGGCTATACCTGGCGGGAGCCAGTTTGCCCGCTCACTTAGAGCAGACTGCCGTTTCGGCGGACGTAGCGGCGCTTGGCGAGCATAGCGAGCGCCGCGTAACCCGCGACCATCGTGGCGAGAATCGGCCAGAACGTGGCCGGGAGCGCGCAGAAGTCGAGCGCGGCGCCGAGCGGGGTCACCGGCAGCACACAGGCAACGGCGATGCCCGTCGCGCCCAGGGCGCACAGCGGCAAGCTCGCGCGGCTACCCACGAACGGGACCTTCTCGGTGCGAATGAGATGCACCACGAGCGTCTGCGTCCACATGCTCTCGACGAACCAGCCCGCCTGGAAGGTGCCGACGAACAGCGCCTGGCCCGCGGCGTCGAGCGTGCCCCAGGCGCCGCCCGCGACGGCGGGGCACACGAAGAAGAAGAGCGCCGCGAAGGTGAGGATGTCGAAGACCGAGCTCAGCGGGCCAAACGCGACCATGAAGCGGCGCACGGACGCGGTGTCCCAGCGCCGCGGGGTGCGGATGGCGTCCTCGTCGACGTTGTCCCAGGGGATGGCCGTGCAGGTGAGGTCGTAGATCAGGTTGAGCAGGAGGAGCTGGACGGCCGTCATGGGCAGGAACGGCAGCAGCGCCGCCGCCACGAGGACGCTCGCGATGTTGCCGAAGTTCGAGCTGACGGTCATCTTCACGTACTTGATCACGTTCGCGTAGGTGCGACGCCCGCACTCGATGCCGCGCTCGAGGACCATGAGGTCCTTCTCGAGCAGGATGATGTCGGCGGCCTCGCGGGCCACGTCCACGGCGGAGTCAACGGAGATGCCGCAGTCGCTCTCGCGCATGGCGGCGGCATCGTTCACGCCGTCTCCCATGTAGGCTACGGCGTGCCCCAGGCCGCGCAGCGTGCGCACGACACGAGCCTTCTGAGCTGGGGAAAGTTTGGCGAAGATGTTCGTGCGCTGCACGGCGTCGGCGAGCTCGCCATCGTTCATCGCCTCGACGTCCACGCCGGTGAGCACGTGCTCGGCGTCGATGCCGATGGCGCGGCAGACGTGGGCGGCCACGCGCGGCGAGTCTCCGGTAAGCACCTTCGTGGCCACGCCGTGGGCCGCGAGCGCACGGATGGCTGCGGCCGAGCTCTCCTTGGGCGGGTCGAGGAAGGCGAGGTAGCCGATGAGCACCATGTTGCGCTCGTCTGCGACCGTGAGCGTGGCGGCGCCGGCGGGCTCGTTCTTGCGCGCCACGCCGAGCACGCGCATGCCCTCATCGGCCAGGGCCTCGCCTCGGCGCACGACCTGGGTGCGCAGCTCGTCAGTGAGTGGGAGCACCTGGCCATCGACCTCGACGCTCGAGCAGACGGCGAGAACCTCCTCGAGCGCTCCCTTGGTCACCATGCGCGTGTGGCCGGCGGCGTCTCCCACCACGACGGACAAGCGCCTGCGCTCGAAGTCGAACGGCAGCTCGTCGATGCCGTGGTAGCGCTCCGCGAGCTCCTCGGCCGTGGTGGTGCTGCCGACCGTGGCATTCACCTCGTCGGTTCCCTCGGCAAGCGCCCGCTCGACGATGGCGTTGTCGATGAGGTTCTTCACGCCGGTTGAGAAGTAACTGTTGAGGAACGCGTAACGCAGCACGCGCGCGTCCTCGCGGCCGTTGACGTCGAGGTGGCGCTCGAGCACGATGCGGTCCTCGGTGAGCGTGCCGGTCTTGTCGGTGCACAGGACGTCGATGGCGCCGAGGTCCTGGATGGCGTCGAGCCGCTTGACGATGACGTGGTGGCGGGAGAGGTCGACGGCGCCCTTGCCCAGGCAAGTGGTGACGAGCATGGGCAGCATCTCCGGGGTGAGCCCCACGGCGACGGACAGCGAGAAGAGCAGCGCGGAGACCCAGTCGCCCTTCGTGGCGCCCGAGACAACGAACACCACGGGCAGCATGGCGAGCATGAGACGCATGAGCAGGCGGCTCGTGGACTTGATGCCTGCGTCGAACGAGGTCTCGCGCTTGCGGCCGGCGAGCGTGCCGGTGGCCTCGCCGAACATCGTGCGCGCGCCGGTCGCTACAACGATGCCGCGTGCGTTGCCCGAGATGACGGTGGAGCCCATGAACGCGAGGCTTTCGAGGTCGGTGAGGGCGGGGGCGCTGGCAGCGGCCGTGGCGCTGGCGTCTGCGGCCAGGCTTGCGCGCTTCTCGACGGGCTCGGACTCGCCGGTGAGCGAGGCCTGGCTCACGAAGAGGTCGCGGGCGGAGAAAATGCGCAGGTCGGCAGGGACGACGTCGCCCGAGGAGAGGTGCACGACGTCGCCGATGACGATCTCGTCGATGGGTGTCTCGTTGCCGCCGTCGCCATCACGCTCGACCTCGGCGCAGGACTCGACCATCTCGGCCAGCGCCTCGGCGGCCACGGTGCTCTTCTCGTCCTGAATGAAGCGGAGCACGCCCGAGACGAGCACCATCGTGCCAATGATGAGCGGGGTGGAAAGGTCTCGGTCGGCGCCGGTGGCGAAGATCCAGTCCGTGAGGACCGAGACCGCCGCGATGAACACGAGGATGTAGGTGAAGGGGTCCGCGAACGCGGCGAGCAGGCGAAGCGGCAGCGGGCGCTTGGTGGCCTGGGCCACGGCGTTTGCCCCGTAGAACTCGCGGGCGGCATCTACCCGCTCGGCAGCGAGGCCCTCCTCGGAGCTGTTGAGCTCGCGGAAGAGCTCGGGCATGGTGGCGGTTGCGGCGTGGCGCAGCCACTGCTGCTGGCCGGCCGCCTGGTTGCCCCTCCTTGCGGGGCTCTGGCTGTTCTTGTCCACGCGAACGAAGAGGTTGCGCATCGTCATGGCGCACCTCGCAATCCCGGGATACGAGAAGGGCCCCGGCTAGACGCCTGGGCCCTGGAGGCACATCATGTGCGACCGCGCGACGGCCTGCGGCTACGCGCGACGAGCGACCGCCATCCCGAGGGCGGGCGCCTCCTCCACGGACTGTGGGACTTGGGTTCTGTGACTGTGACTGGAACCTTCGGACATGACGCACCTCCCTGGTGCCTGGGGCAGGGCCCGTACTGATGGCCTGCGGGATAATAACAAATCTCGCCTGGCATGTTTGTAATGACTTTGCAAGGCTGTTCCGCGAACGGTATGGCGCGGTTCTCGTTCATGTGCCCTTCACAACCAGCTGTGTCTTGACGGTAGTGTTTACCTGGTACTTTATTGCTCAGACGCTCGAAAAAACGTGTCAGGTTTTTTGTCAGATTTCTGTTGGGCTCGCTCGGGTGCCATTCCTTGCCGGTAACCGGGCGGTCGCGGGGAGGCGCGGTCGCCCCTGCAGAATTAGCAGACACGCAAGTACGCAGATTATTTGCGATGCCGCGGGTATTCAGCCGCCTTGAGCGACAAAACGGAACGTAATGGCTCGCACATGGCCGGAGATTCTGGCGACATCTCAGCGAATCTGCGTACTTAGGACATCCGTTGCGATTTGACTGGGGCGGTCGTGGATCTCACTCTTGCAGGTATCTCGGCCTTTCGCTTCTATCGTGTCCCGCCGCAGGTTCTGGCGCTGCTTCCGCCGGTTGCCCAAGCTCGGGACTATGGGAGGCGTGGGCTATATGGTCATCCTCTCGTGGGGGAGGCACTTGGCGGCACGCCCCTGACCTGCCTTGCGACGGCTCGGAGACAGTCCACTGGCGCTCGTTGGATTAACTGGACACTCGTTCAGGGGGAGCTCCCCTTTGGGCACGTCCTTGACACGGACTTTTCGATTGGGGTTACAAGTCCCGCGCTGACTCTGATTACCCTGGGAAGGAAGCTGTCGGTTACACGGCTGGCCATGGCTGCATACGAGCTGACCGGTTATTTCTCCGTGTTCTGCCCATCGGACGAAATGGAGGAGGCGCTGGCCTCAAATGCCGGGATGCTAAGGGATTCTGGTGTTCGCTCGTGGCATCGCGTTCCTAGAGAGGACGGGCGGCGTGGCGACCTTTGGCAAAGGGCTCCGCTTGCGGACTTAGACGAGCTTGCGTCGTTTGCTCGGGTGAATGCCAAGCTTCGGGGCGCGGGGAAGCTGGCGGAGGCGCTATCTCTCGTGAACGGGGTCGTGGCTTCTCCGTTTGAGGCGCGCCTGTCGGCTCTCCTCACGTTTCCTCGACGTCTTGGTGGATGCGCTCTCGAAGGTTTTGAGAACAATCGGAAGGTCGTTCTTGATGCCACGGGAAGGACTCTCTCCAACAAGAATGCTTGCTACGTCGATCTTTATCATCCCGGAGCTCCTGGAGGTCGTCCGCTTGCGGTTGAGTGCCAGGGCGGGGCAATCCATACGCTGGCGCGGGTGGCACTTGATGACGCCGATAGGCAGGTTGCCCTGCGGGGAATGGGCATCGACGTGATCCCCGTCACATATCGTCAGGTTAGGGACGTGGAAAACTATCATGCGCTTGCCCGGCTTATCACGGGACTCTGCGGTCGGAAGCTACCGAGTAGAACCAGCCAGTTTGTTCGAGCGGAAAATGCCCTTCGCCATGAAATCTTGGGAGATTGGGCTCACATGTTTGATTGATTGGGCTCTAGAGGGACGCTGGGGGCTAAGTACGCAGATTGAAGCCGCTGCTCCGATGGGGTCGTCTCCTTCGGGAGCCCCCGTGGGGGATTCCAGTGATGATTTGGTATAAGTCGGTAGGCGTTCCGCCAATCAATCTGCGTACTTAGCCCTGTTGATGGCGGGTGATCTTTTGCGGGTCATTACCAATGTGTCCGCACGGTCCCTTAATACGAAGATGCTAGGATAGCGGCGTTTTGAGAGCGAGCGAGATGGGGAGCAGCATGAACATCACAGACAACATCGCCTACGTGGGCGTGAACGACCATGACATCGACCTGTTCGAGGGCCAGTACGACGTGCGCAAGAACGGCATGTCGTACAACTCCTACGTGGTCTTTGGCTCCGAGAAGGTCGTCGTGACCGACTCGGTTGACGCGCGCTTCGTTGACGAGTGGCTGGGCAGCCTCGAGGCCGCGCTCGCCGGCCGCACACCCGACTACCTCGTGGTCCACCACATGGAGCCCGACCACTCGGCCGGCATCGCCACCTTCATGGAGCGCTATCCCCAGGCAACCGTCGTGGCGTCTGCCATGGCGTTCAAGATGATGGCCGCCTACTTTGGCACGGACTTCGCGGGCCGCAGGGTCATCGTGAAGGAGGGCTCCACGCTCGAGCTCGGCGACCGCTCGCTCACGTTTGTGGGCGCGCCCAACGTGCACTGGCCCGAGGTCATGTTCTCCTACGTGCCCGAGGACAAGGTCCTGTTCTCCGCCGACGGCTTTGGCAAGTTCGGCGCGCTTGACGTCGAGGACCCGGAGGGCTGGGCCTGCGAGGCGCGCCGCTACTACTTTGGCATCGTGGGCAAGTTCGGCAAGAACGTGCAGGCCGTGCTCAAGAAGGCCGCCGGCCTTGACATCGAGCACATCTGCCCGCTGCACGGTCCTGTGCTGTCCGAGAACCTCGGCTACTACCTGGGCCTCTACAACGCCTGGTCTTCCTACGAGCCGGAAGGCGAGGGCGTGACGATCGCCTACTCCTCCGTCTACGGCCACACGAGGGACGCCGCGCTGGCGCTCGCCGAGGCACTCGAGAAGCGCGGCCAGACCGTCGCCGTGTTCGACCTCGCCCGCGATGACATGGCCGAGGCCGTGGAGTCCGCCTTCCAGTACGATCGCCTCGTGCTTGCGAGCATCACCTACGCGGGCGGCATCTTCCCCCACATGAGCACCTTCATCCACACGCTGGCCGAGCATGCCTACCAGAGGCGCACGGTGGCGCTCGTTGAGTCCGGCACGTGGGCGCCCATGGCCGCCAAGGTCATGCGCGGCGAGCTCGAGGGCATGAAGGACATCGCGGTGGCCGAGAACGTCGTGACGGTGCGCGGCGCGCTCGATGACGCCTCGCGCGCCCAGATCGAGGCGCTGGCTGACGAGCTCTCGAAGTAGGGACGTGACCGTGAGCGAGAAGACCGCTTCCGCCGCCGCCCTCTCGAGGCCCATGCGCCTGCTGTGCATAGGCCTGCTCGTGCTTCTCGGGTTCTCGCTGGGATGCTCGGAGTTCGTCGTCATCGGCATCGAGGTCAACATCGCGGACGCCTTCTCGGTGACGCTTGCGCAGGCGGGCGAGCTCATCAGCATGTTCGCGATCACGTATGCGGCGTGCACGCCCGTGCTTGCCATCGTGACCGGGCGCTTCAGGCGCTTCCAGCTGCTCGTGACCTATGCGGCGATCTTCTGTGCGGCCAACCTCGTGCAGGCGCTGGCGCCCACGTTTGCGGTGCTTTTGCTCTCGCGCGTGCTCATTGGCGCGGTGTCGGGGGCGTTCCTCGCCGTGGGCGTCACGTTCATTCCCGAGCTCATGGGTCCCGAGCGCATGTCGATGGGCATCTCGGTGGTCTATGCGGCGTTCTCGGTGGCCATGGTCGTGGCGACGTCCGCCGGCAAGATGGTGGCCGAGCTGTTTACGTGGCGCGTTGCCACATGGGCGTCCCTCGCGCTCGCCGTCGTGACGTGCGCGGCGCTCGTGGCCGTGCTGCCGCGCGAGGGGGCCACGGACGAGCCGGCGACGATGCGCGAGCAGGCGGGGCTCCTCGCCGAGCCACAGGTGCTCACGGGCATCCTCATCTTCGTCTTTGGCGTGGGATGCGTGTACGTGTTCTACGGCTACGTGACGCCCTACCTCGAGCAGGTCCTGGGACTCTCCGCGATGGAGGCGTCCGCGGCGCTCATGGGCTACGGCGTGGTGTGCTTCTTCTCGAACCTGCTGTCTGGCTGGTTGGACGCCCGCTTTGGGATGAGGGCGCTCGTTGTGACGTTCCCGCTGCTTGCGGCTCTGCTGTTTGGGCTGTGGGCGCTGGGGGCAGCCATGCCTGCCGCGCTTGCGGTGGTCATGGGCATCGCCCTTCTCATGTATGTGGCGAGCGTGCCGTGCATCTCGGCGTTCATGGAGACGGCACGGCGTAGCCACCCCAAGGCGCTCACGCTCGCGAGCTCGCTCGAGCCCATGTCGTTCAACATCGGTATCGCGTTCGGCACGGCCGTGGGCGGTGCCGTGGTGAGCGGGCCGGGCATCGCGAGCGTGGGGCTCGTCGGCGGCGTGTTCGCCCTTGTTGCGCTCGCGCTCGTGCTCGTGACGCTGCGGCTCATTCGCGTGCGGAGGGCGCGCCAGGGCGCGTGAGATGAGCGTCGACGGTCGCGAGGCTGCTATTCTCGTCTCGGACAACAACGCGAGAAGGGGGAACGGCGTGATACAGGCCGCATTCTTTGACATCGACGGCACGCTGCTGAGCAACAAGACGGGCCACGTCATCCCGCAGGGCACGAAGGACGCGCTCGTTGCGCTGCGCCGCCGCGGCGTAAAGTGCTGCATCTGCTCCGGGCGTCCCAAGGCACAGCTGCCGTGGTGCATCCGCGACGGCTTTCCCGGCTTTGAGGGCGGCTTTGACGCCTACGTGGTCCTCACCGGTTCCATGTGCTATGACGAGCGGGGCATCTACGCCGACACGCCAATCGATCGCGGGGTCGCCGAGCGCTTCGTGGGCCTCGTTGACGAGGGGCTCTTCGATTGCCTCACGCTCGACGCCGAGAACGCCTACGCCAACCGTGACTCCGAGAAGGTCCATGAGCTCGAGCGCATGGTCGCCTACAGCTATCCCATTCGAGGCGCGCGCGAGATGCTCGAGAACCCCATCTACCAGTTCTGCGCGTTTCTGGGGCCAAAGGACCAGCACATCGTCGAGGACGTCATGACCGACTGCATCGTGACGCGCTGGTGCGACCTGTTCTGCGACATCGTTCCCAAGAGCAGCAGCAAGCCCAAGGGCGTCCAGGCGACACTCGACCACTTTGGCATCTCCGGCGCAGAGACGATCGCGTTCGGAGACGGCGGCAACGACGCCACGATGCTCGAGTACTGCACCCTGGGCGTGGCCATGGGCAACGGAACCGACGAGGCCAAGGCGGCGGCAGACTACGTGACCGCCGACATCGACGATGACGGCATCGCCAAGGCCCTGCGCCACTTTGGGCTCATCGACTAATGGGACGGCGGGGACGGGCTCGCCTGTCCCACATTCGAGAATGCGGAGGAGAGCGCGATGAGTGAGTTCAAGGCGCTGGCCGAGAAGGCCGAGAAGGATTTTGACCTGGGCGAGTTTGCGCGCACCGTGCGGGCGTGCCGGAGCTATCGCCGCTTTGACGAGGGCGATTCCGTTCCCGAGGCGCTGCTCATCGAGCTCGTGGACCTGGCGCGCGTCGTGGCCAGCGGGGCCAACCGCATGCCGCTGCGCTATCGCATCGTGAGCTCGGCCGGCGAGCGCGAGGCGGTGTTCTCGCAGCTCAAGTGGGCCGGAGCCCTGCCTGAGTGGGACGGCCCCGAGACCGGTGAGCGCCCCACGGGCTACATCGTGGTGTGCGATGCCGGCCATGGTGCCACGACGCCGGTGGACGAGGGCATCGCCGCCCAGACGATCCTGCTGGCGGCGACGCAGGCCGGCTATGGCGGCTGCATGCTGCACGCGTTCAACAAGGCCGGCGTCTCCGGGGCACTGGGCCTGGAGGATGCCAGCGTGTCTCCGCTCATGGTCATTGCGCTCGGGCGTCCGGCCGAGGAGGTTCGCCTCGAGCCGCTCGACGCCTCGCCGAACGGCTCCACGAACTACTGGCGAGACGAGGCGAGCGTGCATCACGTGCCGAAGCGCTCGCTGGCAGACGTCCTCGTGTAGGAACGGCGCGTCAACACGCGAAGAGGCCCGATGGCGTTGCCGCCTTCGGGCCTCTGGCACTTTTGGGCATGGTTTTGCCGCTGTTTGCCCAAAGGGCTCTGACCCCTTTGGGAAGCTAGCCCAGCGACTCCAGACCGAGCAGGGCCGCGCCGATGGCGCCGCAGAGCTGGGAGTCCTCGTGCGTGGTGACCGGAGCGCCGAGCACGTCCTCGAGCGCGCGCACGACGCCCACGTTCTGCGCCACGCCGCCGGTCATGAGGTAGGGCGGCTCGGCCTTCACGCGCTTGGCGAGCGAGGCGGTCTTGCCGGCGACGCTCATGTCGAGGCCGTGCACGATATCGGCGACGGGCGTGTCGTCGGCGACGAGCGACACGACCTCGCTCTCGGCGAACACGGTGCACATGCTCGAGATCTTCACGTCGTGCTTCCACTCGAGGCCCACGCGGCAGAACTCGTCAAGCGAAAGCTCCATGGCCCGCGCCGTGGCCTCGAGGAAGCGCCCCGTGCCGGCCGCGCACTTGTCGTTCATCACGAAGTTGGTGACGCCGCCCGCCTCGTCCAGGTGGATGACCTTGGAGTCCTGGCCGCCGATGTCGATGATGGTGCGCGCGCCGGGCGCGAGGAAGTGCGCGCCGCGGGCATGGCACGTGATCTCTGTGATGGTCGAGTCCATCCCGTCGATGGCGCCTCGCCCGTAGCCCGTGGCGACGCGCAGGGTGAGATCGGCGTCCGTGAGGCCCGCCTTGCCGAGGACCTCCTCAATGGCGCGCCGGGCGCCCGCGGAGGCCTTCGCGCCCGTGGGGACGATGACGCTCGCCACGATTGCGCCGTCGCCGTCCACGATGACGGCGTCGGTCGAGGTGGATCCCGAGTCCACGCCCAGCACGTAGACGGGGCCGTCCGCGTGCGCGTGGGCGTCGCCGCCCGTCTCGGCCATGCCGCGCAGCGTCTCGTCGAACGCCTTGAGGCGCGTGCTGAGCTGGCCCGCGCTCTGGCGCGTGCCGTCCGTCTCGATCTTGAGCATGGGAACCTCGCTCGTCCGTGAGGCCTCGAGGTACTCGAAGCCGTAGTAGTCGCAGAACTTCATGGTGTGGTAGATGACGCCGCGCTGCCCCGGTGCGTCGATGAGTGCGCCGCGTGCTGCCACGTCGTCCATGCGCATGCAGGGCGTCTGGTTGAGCAGGGCGTCGGCGTACCAGTCGAGGAAGCGGTCGAGGCCGCTGGCCTCGTTCTCGTCCCCGCAGGCGTGACAGTCGGGGCGCGGGGCCCGCGCAAGCGTGGACGGCGGGCTCGCCACCTGGCGAAAGCCCGTGCACGTGCCGTTCTCCACGTGCAGGGACAGCTCGTCTCGGCACGTGTCTACGAGCGACAGGGGAGCGTGGGCGCCCAAGAGGGTCACGCGCTCGTCGGTGCGCGGCACGGGAGGGTCAAAGCTCGCCAGCGCCGCATCGAGGCTGAACTCGCGCCCGCTCCACGCGCCGAACGCCTCGGCGAGACGCATGAGCTCGCCGCGGAACCTTGCGACCTCGCGCGGCCCGCGAAGGTGCGGCAGGTCGAGCATCCATAAGAAGTCGACGCTGCCCTCGCTGCGAACGATGTCGTAGACGCGGCGCATGACGTCGCAGCAGCTCGTGAGCACGAGGGCGTGCACGCTCGGATCCAGGGCGTGGGCGAGCAGCGACTTGCCGTAGCCACAGAGGTTGGGGTGCGCGAGCTCGTCGGCGCGGTCAAATGACTCGGCCTCGTGTGTGCAGGGCCAACAACCCGCGCCAAAGCCGGCGAGCAGCTCGGCGGGAACGTATTTGCACGGGTAGTGGACGGTGAGGCCCCTCTCGGGCCTCGTCTCGTTCTGGGTCATCTAGCGCATCTCCCCTCGGCGTGCCTCGAGCATCTCGAGGAAGGCGCCCATGCGCGTGGACGACTGCCCCTCGGTGTTGTTCGAACGCTGCACGCAATCTCCGTCGAGCACGAGCGTGGGGATGCCGGCCGCCTCGAGCTCGCGCTTCGCGAGCTGCGAGACGCCCATGGTCTCCTTGCAGCCCCAGTGGCAGAAGCACACGGCGCCGTCTGCCCCCGCGACCTCGGCGATGCGGCGCACGCGCTCGACGCGGCGTTCGCCGGGGCCGTTGAACACGTTCTTGATGAGGCGCTCGGCCATAGCCTCCCACGGCTCGTCGGCCGTATGCGCCCAAGCCGGCACGCTCTCGTCGCGGCGCCACACGCCGTCCTCGAGCCGCCACCCGTCGAGGCTCACCTGGTCGAAGCACATGTCGCTCACGGCGATCTGGGCGCGCTGGTTGCAGTCGACGAGCTGCTGCAGCGATGCCGAGAAGAACGGGGCGGTGTGCATCCAGACGAGCGACAGGCCCCGGTACTCCTCGGCGCCCGGAAGGTCTTTGAGCTGCTGGCGCGCCATGCCGAGCGTGTCTGGCGTGCCGAGCGCGATGTGGGCGTCGAGCGCCTGCTGCATCTCGAGGCCCATGTCGTTGTGCATGAAGCGGCGGCGCCTGAGCGGCAGGCTGCGGACGAGTGCCTCGAGCGTCTCCTGCGAGCGCGCCACGTGCTCGCTCAGGACGCGCTCGTCGAGCGTGCGGCCGTAGGTCTGCTCGAGCCCGCGCGCGAGCTCGCGCAGCTGGTCGGCCACGTAGGAGCAGGCGTCCTCGCTGTACTTGTAGGGGACGTCGATGTAGGCGTGGGGGCTGCCGAGCTTGTCGGCGAGCCACTTGAACGTGATGTTGTTGGCGTCGCATGCCACCGAGCAGTTCGCGATGAGGCGGGGCGGCTCGAGTGAGCCCGCCATCGCGTAGCCGATGAGGGCCTTGTGAAACGAGCAGTACGTCTCGGGCACGCCACCCTGCTCGGCGGCGCGGACGAAGCCCTCCTCGGCCCAGGCGCCGGTCGTGAACTCCGCGAGCGCCTCGGCGATGAGCGGACGCAGCCCAAGCGCGAGAAACAGTTCGTTGGGCATGAACATGCTGGTCAGCACCGCGCCTTGCGGGTGGTCGAGCGCCCCGGTGACGCTCTCTAGCGCGATGCGCGCCCCCATGCGCCCGCTGGGCAGCTGCCGGGCCTCCGGGAGGTGGCGCGTCTGGAAGCGCTTCGCGGCGAAGCCGGCGTGCAGCAGCCTGGCGGCGCGCCTGGGATGCTCGTCGACCATTCCCGTGACCGCCTTGCCAAAGCGGTCCACGACCCACGTTCCCATACTGGGCTTGTCTGCCATTCCGTGCCTCCTTGCCGTCTTGCGGCTCCACATACTATCGCCCGGTCTCCCTGTGGCGGGCGGGGAGGCCGGGCAATGAGAAAGTCTCCTTTATTTAGTGGCGCGCCGGAGGTGTCTGGTGGTCTGGCGCTCCCGGGCGTGGCGCCCTGCGCCTAGCCGCGGCTGGCGATGAGCTCGCAGACGTCGAGGTCAAGGCCGCTTGCCTCGATCTGCTCGCGGCCGCCGAACACGCACATGCCTCGGGCGTCACCGAGCTTGGCGAGCGGGCCCGCGAGCGCCCGCACGTCGTCGACCGTGGTCTGCAGCATCTCCGTGCGGATGCGGCGACGCCACTCGGGCGTGCGGCCGGAGAGGCGCGCGGCGTCGAGCCTGCGGCCGAGCGCGCGGGGCTTCACGGGCGCGTCCATGCCAGAGACGCCTGCCACGATGAAGCCCTCGAGCTCCTCGGGCGTGGGGTTCCAGCTGGCAATCCACGTGGCCGCGCGCTCGAAGCGCTCGACCGTGGGGTCCACGGCCGGGTCGCGGTAGGAGTAGAACTGCAGCAGCGAGTCTGCCGTGCAGCGGAAGCCGCAGCCGTAGGCGCCACCGAGTACGCGCACCTCGTTCCAGAGGTAGTCGTAGCTGAGCGCCTGGGCGGCCACGCGCCATGCGCCGCTGAGCGACGTCCCGGCCGGGATGCCCGCCATGCCCTCGCCCACATAGCAGACGTTCGAGGGAATGACGAACGCCTCGGCGCGCGCGCCCACCTCGGGCACGACGAGCGCGCCCGTGGCCCGCGGGGCATCCGAGAGGCCCAGGGTGCCGGCGGCGGCCCAGAACGCGTCGAGGTCCGCCCCGTCTCCCGTGAAGCTCATCTCGCAGTTGCCGCGCGAGAAGATGCGGCGGCGCAGGCCCTCGAGCTTGGCAACGAGGCCCTCGGCCTGTGCGTCGAAGTTGTCGAGAAGCTCGCACAGGAAGCGGTAGAAGTCCACCCCTCCCAGCTGCTCGGACACCTTTGAGCTCGCGAGGAACTGCGAGCTCACGCGGGAGAGGGCCGCGGCATGGCCGCCCTCGATGAAGGCCTGCTCCATCCCGACGCGACGCTGCTCGAGGATGTCGCGGATCCGGCGCGTGTCCGCGAGCCTCGTGGAGCCCCACACCTCGGCGGGAAGCTCGGCGAGCCAGCGGGCGTTCTCGGACAGCGAGCTTGCCCCCACGACGAACTTGGGGCGTGCGCTCAGTGGGTCGTCGTCGGTGCTGTAGACCTCCGTGAAGAACGACAGGCCGCCCAGCTTGGCCTCGCAAATGGTGTCGAGGTCGTAGGCGCTGTGGCGCTCGGTGTCGAGCTTGCCAAGCAGGTTGGCGAGCACGCTGACGTAGGGGAGCTCCTCATATGAGACGCCGCCAAGGTCAAAGTACCAGTAGGCGTAGTCGATCCTGTGGGCGTCGATGAGGTGGTGGTGGCAGGGGACGAGCGCCTCGACCGTGCGCGTCTCGGGGTCTGCTGGCCCCTCGCCGATGTCCGAGAGCGACAGGTGCGGAAGCGTCGCGAGCGACTCGGGGGAGTCCGGCGCGGCCTGCTCGGCGTGCAGCGCCTCGGCTTCGGCGGCGATCGATGCGAGCTCGTCGTCGGAGAGCTCGGCGCGCTTCTCGGCCAGTCGGCGCGTCTCGGCGGAGTCCTCGCTCGTGGTGGTGGGCACGACCTCCACGCAGCAGCGGTGGCCGTTGTGGCAGACGGCCTCGTCAAGCAGGCGCTCGAAGGAGCCCGTTGGCAGGCCCTCGCGGATGTGGACGAGCGCGTCCTCGTAGCGCAGGTAGCTTGTGGCGTCCTCGTCGCTGTACAGCCAGCCGCTCATGGCCTGGATGGCAAGGCCCACGCCGTCCGGGTAGCCAAAGTCGCCCTCGCGCAGGTTGAACTCGGCCTGGGCGATCGACGCCTCGAGGTTGTCGCGTCCGAGGCCCTCGTCCACGAGGCGGGCGCACGTGTCCTCGACGAGCTTCTCGAACTGCCTGGCCACGCCGGGCTTGGAACCCCTGAGCTCAAAGATGAGGCAGGGCTGCAGGATGCCGTCGTACAGGTAGCCCTGGACGTCGCTGCCCAGGCCGCTCTCGAGCACGGCGCGCTTGAGCGGGGCCTCGTTGGAGCCCACGAGCGCGTCGATGAGGATGTCTGCCGCAAGCACGCGCTCGCGCTGCCCGGCCGTGGCGAACACGTAGGCAACGCCCACGCAGGCGTTGTCCGGCGTCGTCTGCATGGGGACGCTCAAGAGGTCGCACGTGCGCGCGGGGCACATGGGAAGCCCGTTTGGCTCGCCGGCCTCGCCCTTGCGCGCACCGTCAAAGCGCGTGCCGAGAAACGCGAGCTTCTCCTCGATGTCGAGGTCTCCGTACAGGATGGTGTAGGAGTTGGAGAGCTGGTAGTGGCGCTCGTGGGTGCGCAGGAACTCCTCGTAGGTGAGCGTGGGGATGGCCTCGGGGTCCCCGCCGGAGACGAAGCCATAGGGGCTCTGCCCGAACAGCGAGCGCATCATGCCGTTGATGAGGATCTCCTCGGGCGTGGACAGGGCGCCCTTCATCTCGTTGTAGACGACGCCGTTGAGCGTGAGCGGGGCGTCTGCGTGGGAGGCGTCGACCTCGTAGTGCCAGCCCTCCTGCTCGAAGATGCGCTGGCGGCGATAGATTGCGGGGTGCAGCACGGCGTCGAGGTAGATGTCCATGAGGTTCTCGAGGTCGCGGTCGTTCGTGGACGCAACGGGGTACATCGTCTTGTCCGGGAACGTGAGGGCGTTGAGGAACGTCTGCATGGAGCTCTTGAGCAGATGGACGAACGGCTCCTTGACGGGGAAGCGGTCCGAGCCGCACAGGACGGAGTGCTCGAGGATGTGGAACACGCCCGTGTCGTTGGCGGGCGGCGTCTTGAACGAGATGGCGAACGCCTTGTTGCTGTCCGCGCAGGCGAGCCACATGACGCGCGCGCCCGTGGCGTCGTGGCGCATCACATAGGCGCAGCCGGAGATCTCTGGCAGGGGCTCGGCGCGCTCGACGGTGAAGCCCGCGTGGGTGGTGCCCGCCGCGAGCGTGGGGCTGGGGGTGGCGAAGTCTTGGCTCATGGTGCTACCTTTCTCATTGTTAGCAAGAGACTGTAGCACGCGCGCGGACGATAATCCCCGTGCGCGTGGGAGCGGCGCCCGCGTGCGTCGCGTGACACTCCGAGCCAGGTGGCCGGACGGACGGGATGGCCCAATGGCTAAGGCGAGCAAGACGACGCGCGGCGTGGTGCTGACGCTCATAGGCGGGACGTGCTGGGGCTTCTCGGGCACGTGCGCCAAGTTCCTCATGGATGGCTATGGGGTGGACCCCGTGTGGCTTGTGTGCGTGCGGCAGTTCTTTGCCTCGTGGCTGTTCCTGGCGCTGGCCGCGGCCGTGCCGGGGGACCGCAGGCGGCTGCGTGACCTTGTCCGTGAGCTTGGCCGCGGCTGGAGGACGCTGGCGCTCGTGGTCGTGACGGCCGCGTGCATGATGGTGAACTCGGTGTGCTACATCGTGACCGTGAAGGTCACGAACTCCGCGACGGCGACGGTCCTGCAGACGCTCGCGCTCGTCGTGCTCATGGTCTACAGCTGCGTGACCGCGCGGCGCGGGCCCAGGCGCCGCGAGCTCGCGGGTCTCGCGCTTGCGCTGGGCGGCACGTTCCTCATCGCGACGGGCGGCGACCCTGCGCACCTCGCGATGCCTGCGGCGGGCCTCGCGTGGGGCCTCGCGACATGCGTCACCTACGCGCTGTACAGTGCCGTGCCCGAGGGGCTGCTCAAGCGGTGGGGGAGCCCTGCCGTGAACGGCGTGACGATGCTCGTCTCGGGTACGGTATTGCTCGTGGCCACGCGCCCGTGGGAGGGTATGCCGGCGTTTGACGCGGCTGGCGTGGCCGGCGTCGTGGCGATCGTGGTCGTGGGAACGTTTCTGGCGTATGCGCTCTACATGCAGGGCGTCAAGGACCTGGGACCGCTGCGCGCGAGCATGCTTGGGACGTCGGAGCCCATCGCGGCCACCGTGTTCTCTGCACTGTGGCTGGGCACGGCCTTTGCGCCCACGGATCTCGCAGGCTTTGCCATGATCATCGCGATGGTCTATCTCACGGCGTAGCCGACTGTGACGAGAGTAAGACGAGAGCCCGCTCTTGCGCGTCCAAGGGCCTTGGAACGCGTAAAAGCGGGCTCATAACAGACGGTTTGGCGCCGCCGAGCCCGTCTGTCTACAGGAAGCGGTACTGGACGGCGCGCACGCCCCAGTCGCTGGCGCTCGAGCAGCCGAACGCCTTCCAGCAGCCGCCGGCAAGGTCGAGCACGCGGCCGTAGGCGGCAAACCCGCCCACGTCGTTCACGACGGCGGTGATGGTCTTGCCGCCGTAGCGAATCTGCACGGAGCGACCGAGCAGGTAGCGCTGGCTCAGCGGCACGGCGACGGACATGGAGTCGTCCGTGAGCTCGTCGCCGGAGGCCGTGGCGTTGCCACCCGTGTTGCTGTCGATGGAGTAGGCCGAGGCCATGCCGATCATCCACTCGCCGTCGCTCTTGACCTCGGAGCCGTCCGTGGCGCTGGGGTTGCTCGGGGTGCTTGCGGCGGGCGCGCCCGCCGCCGGGCTCGAGGCGGCCTGGCTGGAGCCAGAGGCGGCCTGAGACTGGGCCTGTGTCTGCGCCTGGGCCTGGGCCGCTGCCTCTGCGGCCGCCTGCGCGGCAATCTGGGCGTTGAGCTCGTCGAGTGCGGTCTGGGCCTCGGTCATGGAGGTCTGGGCCTGCTGCTGCTGGGCGCTTGCCTCGTCCTTGGCTGCCTGAAGCGTCTGCTGGGCGGCGGAGAGCTCGCCCTCCATCCGGTTGAGCTCGGCCAGCGCGTCGGTGTTGGAGCGCTGAACGGCGTTGAGGTACTGGTAGGTCGTGAAGAAGTCGGCGAAGCTGTCCGAGGAGAGCAGCAGGCTTACGAGCCCCGGGGTTCCCTGCTGCATCTTGTACAGCGAGCTCAGCGACTGCTCGGCGCGCTCGCGCTGCTCGGGGAGCTCGGCGTTGACCTCGTCGATCTTTGCCTGCGACTCGTCGATCTTTGCCTGGAGCTCGCTCACCTTGGCGCTGGCATCGCCGTAGGCCTGCGTTGCCGCGTCGACCCTGTTCTGGAGCTCGTCGGCCGTTGCGGCGTAGGCGCTGACGGGCGCGAGCGCGCTTGAGCACAGGAGTGCCGTTGCGAGGCCGGCCACGATCGTGGCGCGTGCCTTGGCGTGGGCGCTGCGAAGTCTCATTCGGTTCCTGTCGTCTGTCTGAGGACCACGCGTGCCTGCGGCCCCTTCCTGCCTGGGGCCTGGGCCCCGCCCGAGACGGGCACTTGACCCCTCCGCGGTAGACATGCGACGAGAATTATATCGCGCGTTGGCGTCTCTACACACATTTACCAGGTTGGTCTACGCTGTCTAGCTCGACAAATGGGGGAGGGCGCCGGATTGGCGCCCTCCCGTGCTACCGATATGCGTTTTATGCCCAGGATTGCGGACCCCGCTTTGGTCTGCGGGCCGCTACTTCACGACGAGAATGTCGCACGCGGTGTTGCGCAGCAGGAACGTGGAGATGGAACCAAGCAGCGCGTACTTGATGCTCGAGAGGCCGCGCGCGCCGCACAGGACGAGGTCCGGCTTCACGACGTCGAGCATCTCCTCCTTGAGCGTCTCGCGGATGCGACCGGTCTTGACCTGAACCTCTACCTTGGGAATGTCCGGGTTCTCCTTGGCCTTGGCCACGAGCCCGGCGATGGAGTCGCGGAAGGCCTTGTCGAGCCCGGGGATGAGGTCGGTGGGGTAGGAGCCGGACGTCTCTAGGATCGTCGAGTCGATGACGTGGCCAATGATGAGCTCGGCGTTGTTGTTGGCCGCCACGACGATGGCACGCTCGAGCACCTTGTCCTGCTGCTCGGTGCCGTCGAGGGAGACGAAGACCTTCTTGTAGCCCATGTCGTTGAGAGTTGCCATGATGAACCCCTTCTCTATGTGACCGGCGGCGTGGGCCCGGTCAGCCCGCGCGTCTTCTGTTGCTGGTATACCCAGCCTGGGAATGAGGGGAGTGGCTCACCGCCGGTTGGCGACATGCGTCGGTGGGCGGTCTGTGAAGCTGGCGGGTGCCCGCCTGCGCCGCGTCATAATGGGTCGCTGGAGAACTGGGGCGCCTCGCCCCGCGTCAGAAAGGCTCGCATGAACATCCTTGACCTCGTTAAGTCGGCGTTCCTCGGCCTCGTCGAGGGCGTCACGGAGTGGCTGCCCATCTCCTCGACGGGCCACATGATCCTTGTGGACGAGTTCGTGAAGATGGACGTGTCCGACGAGTTCTGGAACATGTTCCTCGTCGTCATCCAGCTCGGCGCCATCCTGTCGGTGTGCGTGCTGTACTTCCACCAGCTCAACCCCTTCAGCCCAAGCAAGGGCGGGCAGGGCCGCCGTGCCACGTGGAGCCTGTGGGGCAAGATCGTCGTGGGCTGCATCCCAGCCGCCGTCATAGGCCTTCCGCTCGACGACTTCATGGACGAGCACTTCCACAACGCCTACGTGGTCGCCGGCGCGCTCATCGTCTACGGCGTCGCCTTCATCGCCATCGAGAGCTGGCGCGCGGGCCGCCGCGCGGAGCTTGCGGCCGAGCGTCCGCGCGGGGCGCACTTTGCGCAAGACCTGGCCGAGAAGGATGCCAATGAGGACTTTGGCGCCATCGCGAGCATCGACGACATCAGCTACAAGACGGCGCTCGGCATCGGCTGCTTCCAGGTGCTGTCACTCGTGCCGGGCACGTCGCGCTCGGGCTCCACGATCATCGGCGGCCTTTTGCTGGGCTGCACGCGCGCCGTCGCGGCCGAGTTCACGTTCTTCCTCGCCATCCCCGTCATGTTCGGCGCGAGCCTGCTCAAGGTCGTGAAGTTCCTGCTCAAGGGTGCCGCGATGGGGGCAAACGAGTGGGGCATCATGGTCGTGGGGCTCGTCGTGGCCTTCGCGGTGTCGCTCGCCGCCATCCGCTGGCTCACGGGCTTCGTGCGCAGGCACGACTTCAAGGCGTTTGGCTGGTACCGGATCGCGCTGGGCATTGTCGTGCTCGCGTACTTCCTCGTCGTGGCGCCTGCGCTGGGCCTGGCGTAGGTCCCGCCGCCTCGACGCGTAGCCGAGGCGCCGCGGGGGAATTGCCGTCCCCTCTATTGGTCTACACTGGGCCTTGGCGGCAACGATGCCGCCCTGACGATGCAACCCAAGGAGGACGACCATGTTCTGTCCCAAGTGCGGAAACCAGATTCCAGACGGCTCGAAGTTCTGCCCCAAGTGCGGCTCCCAGCTCGGCCAGGCCCCGGCCCCTGCCGCGGCGCCCACGACGCAGCCCGCGGCCTCGCCCTACGTCGCGCCGGTGAGGGCCACGCCCGGCACCGACGTCCTCAAGATCGGCCGCATCGTGGCTGCCGCCGTGGCGATCATCGCGTTCTTCCTGCCGATCGTCTCGTTTGGCGCGTTTGGCATCAGCGCGTCGATGAGCCCGATGCAGATGGCCACGGGCACCCAGGTCATGGGCTTTGACATGGACGGCCAGGCCGAGAACTTCCTGTTCCTCGCCATCGGCGTGCTCGCGCTTGTCTTGGCGCTGCTGCCCGGTCGTGCGGGCGCCATTGGCGGCATCGTGTCCGGCGTGCTCACGATCGGCTTTCTGCTGCTGTGGCAGAGCCAGGCCATAGGAGACGCCGGCTCGTACGCCACGCTCGAGATTGGCTTCTACCTCTACATCCTCGCGGGCCTCGCGCTCGCGGCGCTGGGCATCGCCTCGCTCGTGAAGAAGTAGGGCTGGTCGCAGACTTTGTGCCGGGCGCGCGCCGGCCCCCTTGCGGGGCGTCGGCGTGCGCCCCTTTTCTGTTCGCCACGGTGGCGCGGACTTCTTGTCCGGGATGGCGGCTAGACTGGTAGGGCTCAGATTTGAGACCCGGCCTTTGGGCCCCGCATTGGTGACGAGGGGCGGCCGGGCCGCCACGGACACGGGAGACGCGCGCATGACGCAGGGAACGAACAGAAGGACCGCCGCAGACCTCACGCTGCCGATCTTTGCCACGCAGGGGGCGGCGGCTGGCGCCACGTCCGCACCGTCCGTGTCCGCGCGTCCCGCCTACGTGCCGCCCGTGGCCACGATCGATCTCTCGGGCCTCAACCCTGCCCAGCGAGAGGCCGCCGAGTGCACGCACGGGCCGCTTCTCGTGCTGGCCGGCGCCGGCTCGGGCAAGACGCGTGTGCTCACGTACCGCATCGCGCACATGATCGCCGACGAGGGCGTGCGCCCCTGGCAGGTGCTCGCCATCACGTTCACGAACAAGGCCGCGGCCGAGATGCGCGAGCGCCTGGGCGCGCTGCTGCCCGGCGGCACGCGCGGCATGTGGGTGTGCACGTTCCACGCCATGTGCGTGCGCATCCTTCGCGAGGACGCGGACAAGCTGGGCTTTCGTCCCAACTTCACCATCTATGACGATGACGACTCCAAGCGCCTCGTGAAGTCGATCATGAGCGACCTGGGGATAGAGCCCAAGCAGTTCCCCATCAACGGCATCCGCTCGCGCATCTCGAGTGCCAAGAACGCGCTCGTGCTGCCCGACGAGTTCGAGGGCCTCGCCAACACCCCGCCCCTCACGGCCGCCGCCCGCGTCTATCGCGAGCTGCAGGCTCGCCTCGAGCGCGCGAACGCCATGGACTTCGACGACCTGCTCATCAACGCCCACAGGCTTCTGAGGGACCACCCCGACGTGCTCGAGAAGTACCAGCGCCGCTTTATCCAGATCAGCGTGGACGAGTACCAGGACACCAACCACGTCCAGTACGAGATCACGAACATGCTCGCCGCCGCGCGCCGCAACCTCATGGTCGTGGGCGACGACGACCAGTCCATCTACAGCTGGCGAGGCGCCGACATCCAGAACATCCTCGACTTCGAGAAGGACTACCCGGACGCCAAGGTCGTGAAGCTCGAGGAGAACTACCGCTCCACGGGCCACATCCTGAACGCCGCGAACGCCGTGGTGGCCAACAACAGCCGTCGCAAGGCCAAGCGCCTGTACACGAGCCGCGGCGACGGCGAGCTCGTACAGGCCTACCAGGCAAGCGACGAGCGCGACGAGGGCCGCTGGATCGGCGCCCAGATCGAGAAGATCCACGAGGCGGGCACGAGCTACGACGACATGGCCGTCTTCTACCGCACGAACGCGCAGAGCCGCATCCTCGAGGACATGCTGCTGCGCGCCGGCGTGCCCTACAAGATTGTGGGCGGCACGCGCTTCTTCGACCGCGCGGAGATCCGCGACGTCATGGCCTACCTCAAGCTCGTCGTGAACCCGTCAGACGACGTGAGCGCCCTGCGCGTGGTCAACACCCCACGCCGCGGCATCGGCTCCACGAGCGTGACGAAGATCCAGAGCTACGCGCTCACGCACGGCATGCCCTTCCTCGCGGCGTGCCAGGCGTGCGTGGCCGAGGAGGGCCTGCTCACGGCCAAGGCCCGCAACGCCCTCGGCCAGTTCACGAGCGTCATCGAGCGCGCGCGCGCCAAGAGCGGCGAGCTCGCGCGCGTCGTGGAGTCCATCGTCGACGACGCCGGGCTCATCTCCGCCCTCGAGGCCGAGCACACCGTGGAGGCGGACGGCCGCATCGAGAACATCCGAGAGTTCCTCGGTGTCGCCCAGGAGTTCGACGAGACGCACGACGACGTGGCCGAGACGCTCGAGAGCCTCGCGCAGCTGCGCGAGGCCGGGGCGCTTGACGCCGCGCCCGGCGAGGTGGGCCTGCCGGCCGAGCTCGCCCAGCCCGTCGACCCCAACGTGACCGTGGCGGCCGAGAAGCTCCCGGCGTTCATGGAGTGGCTCGCCCTGCGCAGCGACCTCGACGCGCTCGCCGGCTCCACGAGCGCCGTGACGATGATGACGGTGCACTCCGCCAAGGGCCTGGAGTTCCCCGTCGTGTTCGTAGCGGGCATGGAGGAGGGGATCTTCCCGCACCAGGGACATGAGGACGACCCCGCCGGCGTCGAGGAGGAGCGCCGCCTGGCCTACGTCGCCATCACGCGAGCCGAGCGCCAGCTGTTCCTCACCTACGCCGCGACGCGCCGCACGTACGGCACCACGACGGCCAACCCGCCGAGTCGCTTCCTGCGCGAGATTCCCGACGATGACATCCAGCTCGTGGGCGTGGGCTCGGAGGGCTTCTCGGGCGTGGGCTGGGAGAAGCGAGGCGACCGCAGGGGCACGTACGGCAGCGGCACCCAGGCGTATGGCGGCGCCGTGTTTGGCTCGGCCACGCGCTCTGCCGGCGGCAACGCCCAGGAGCGCTTTGGCGGCGTGTCGTTCCGCGCCGGCTCCGCCGCATCGGGCCGTGGCGCCCGCTCGGGCTCTGGCGTCTCGTCTGGCCAGGGGCTTCCGCTCTCCGCGCTCAAGGGCTCGGGCTTCTCGGGCCCGCGCACGTTCGGCTCGGCGCCCGCCGCGGACGAGGGCCGCGTGATCGGGAGCGGTCGCGTGCGCCAGCGCGAGGCAGACCCGTTTGCGAGCAACCCCGCCGGCGGCATCCGTCGCGACGCCGCGAAGGCCCAGGAGGGCTTTGCGAAGGGAGACCACGTCTCCCACAAGACGTTTGGCCCCGGCGTGGTGCTGTCGGCGTCCGGAGACGTCATCGAGGTCAAGTTCACGCGCACGGGCAAGGTCAAGAAGCTCATGAAGGGCTTTGCCCCCATCGTGAAGGTCGAGGGGTAGCGCCGTGGACGACGTTCTCATCCTTGGGCTCACGCTGCCAGACTTTGTGCGCAGGGTCGCGTTTCTCGCGATCGCGCTGCTGCTGGCGGCGCTGGCCTCGCATGCGCTCTCCCGCGCCCTGCGCCGTGCCCTCGACGCCACGGACGTTCCCAGCGCGAGCATCTTCGTGAACATCGGCCGCGGCCTGGTGTGGGCCCTTGCGGTCCTCTCGGTGCTGCAGCCGGTGTTTGGCATCGAGCCCACGGCGTTCGTCGCGGCGCTGGGCGTCACGTCCCTGGCGCTGTCGCTTGGCCTGCAGGACACCATCTCCAACCTCATCGGCGGCCTCAGCCTCATGGTGGGGCGCGTCGTGAAGCCGGGCGACCTCGTGGACGTGGCGGGCTTCGTGGGCGAGGTCACCGACGTCAGCTGGCGTGCCACCACCGTGCGCAACCGCCTGGGAGACGAGCAGGTCATTCCCAACTCCGTGCTCAACAAGACGGCGCTCGAGCACCTCACCCTGGAGACGGAGTCCCTATGCGAGGTGAGCCTCGTGGTTGCGCATGGCGCGGACCTGGCTGTGGTGGAGGGAGAGATCCTGGACGCTGCGCGCGAGATGCGCGAGTTGCTCAACCCTGACATCCCACCCCGCGTGTTCTTCTCGGGCACGGACGTGTATGGGGTGCAGTGCTCGGTGAGCCTGCGCCTGGCGCCGGGAGCGCTTCCCGCCTCCACGCGCAACACGCTCGTGAGGCGCCTTGCGGGCCGCCCCTGGCTTGCCCGCGTGTAGGTCCTTGGCGTTCGGCTGCGTATGGCCGGCCACCCCTGGTCGGGTGCGGGGCCCTTGCGCCCGGCCAGGGATGGCATGGTCTGCGATACTGTGGCCAGCTGACACACGCTGGCGAAGGGACGTGCGATGAGGACCCTGCTGATCAACGCGAGCCCGCGCGGCTCCCGCAGCAACTCGCTCAAGCTGGCCGAGGCGTTCGTGCGCGGCCTGGGCGAGGTTGAGCTCGAGCGCGTGGACCTGTGCGACCTGCGCATTGAGCCATGTCGCGGCTGCTTCGCCTGCTGGAAGGCCACGCCGGGTACCTGCTGCATCCGTGACGACATGGCACGCGTCATCGAGCTCGAGCGCGCCGCCGACCTCGTGGTGCTGAGCTTTCCGCTCTACTACTTCAACGTGCCCGGTCCGCTCAAGACCATGATTGACCGTCAGCTTCCCACGAGCCTGCCCTTCATGGCAGACGACTCCGCTGCCACGGGTAGCGGCGCCCATCCGCTGCGCTACCCCGAGATGGCACGCACGCGCTATGTGGCCATCTCCACCTGCGGCTTCTACACTGCCGAGAACAACTACGACGCCGTGGCCCGCGCACTTGACCACTGGCCGGGTGCCGGCGTCTGGGACGCCATCTTCTGCGGCCAGGGCGAGCTGTTCTCCGTTCCCGAGCTCTCCTCGCGCACCGATGCCTATCTCGCCCTTGTGGAGCGGGCCGGCGCCGAGTATGCCGCGGGTGGCATCTCCGAGGGCGTGCGCGCCGCGCTTGCCGAGCCGCTCTTTGTGCGCGAGACGTTCGAGCGCATGGCGGACGCGAGCTGGGGCGTGGACGAGCGTGGCGAGTGTGAGGACGAGGCCGTCTCCTTCACGCGGCAGATGGCAGCCCTCTATGATCCCTCGACCTGGGATGGGCACGATCGCGTGCTCGAGATGCGCTATCGCGACCGGGGTGTCCGCTGCCAGGTCGTGCTCGGCCGCGAGGGGAGCCGTGTGCTCACCGAGGGGTTCGTTGAGCCCACGACCATCGTTGACACGCCCTGGGACGTGTGGTGCGCCATCGCGCGGGGCGAGATGCGCGGCGACGAGGCCCTTGGCAGGCGGCTCTATACGGTTGAGGGAGACTTCGGCCTCATGATGAGCTGGGATAGCGTGTTCGGCGCGGCGGGGGTGGGAGGCGCGGATGCGGCTGATGCGCCAGTGGGCGAAGCTGCGCCCGCACCTGGGTCCGGCGCTGGCCTCAGACCGCCCTCGATGGCGACGATGCTCGTTGCCTGGATCGTGCTGTGGGTGGCCGTGGGCGTGGACGCAGCCGTGGGCCCTGTCGTGTCACTCGCCGTGTGCGCGCTGCTGCCGCTTGCGATGGCGCGCCACGAGCTGTGTCTCTATGACCGAATCTCGCTGGGCGTGGTGGGGGCGCTCTCGGTGGCCATGGTCGTGTCGGGCGCCACCGGCCTGCTCTATGTTGCGAGCTATGCGGCCTTTGGCCTGCTGTGGCTGGGATCTGTGCCCACGCGCGAGCCGTTGTGCGCGGCCTACGTCAAGTATGGTTACGGTGGCGAAGACGCCCTCGCGAATCCCATCTTCATGCGGGCGAACCGCATCCTGGCCGCGGCATGGGGCGTGCTGTACCTGCTCATCGCGTTGTGGACGGCGCTGCTTGGCGACGCGTTCGCAGGATGGGTGCTTCCCGTTGCCAACAATGTGGCCACGGCGCTCATGGGCGCGCTCACCGTCTGGTTCGAGCACCGCTACCCGGCGTGGGTCGCCTCGGGCAAGGGCCTGCGCGCGCTGTTTTGGGGCTAGGGCGTGGCTGGCGCGCCGATTGGGGCGGAGTCTGTGTCCGTTGCTTGCGCTACCATGTGTTTTATCGCATCAAGCTCGCTTAGGAGGAACTCATGGGTTTTCTCGACAGTCTTCAGTCCTCGGTGAACCGTGGCATGGCGGCTACCGGCCGCGCAACTTCCACAATGAAGCTCAAGGCCCAGATGAGCGAGGCGCTCAAGCGTAGGCAGGCGCTTGCCGCCCAGTTGGGTGCCAGCCTGTATGACGTCACGAAGGACGACGCCAACCTGCGCGCCGGCCGCGAGGCGCTCTATGACGGCATCGCCGCGTGCGACGCCGAGCGCGCCCAGTGCCAGGCGGAGATCGAGCGCCTCGAGGCGGAGTCTGCCGCTGCCACGGCCGCGAACTCCTACTATGTGTGTCCCTTCTGCGGCTCTCATGTCGTGACGACCGACCTGTTCTGCAGCGGCTGCGGCAAGCCCATGGCAGAGATCACGGCGGCGCTTTCCGCCCAGCAGCAGGCTCCTGCTGCCCCGGTGGCCCCCGTGTCTGGCGCCGCCGCCTGCCCCCAGTGCGGTGCTCCCGTCAACGCGGGGGACGTCTTCTGCATGAGCTGCGGATACAACCTCGCCGCAGCGCCCGCTCCCGCGGCGGTTGCCGCGTCCGACCCCGAGCCTGCCGTG
This sequence comes from Parolsenella catena, assembly GCF_003966955.1. Taxonomy (GTDB): domain Bacteria; phylum Actinomycetota; class Coriobacteriia; order Coriobacteriales; family Atopobiaceae; genus Parolsenella; species Parolsenella catena. The sequence goes on from NZ_AP019367.1 coordinate 331,584, forward strand.
ACTCCCGTGCCCGAGCCTGTCGATGAGGTCGCTTCCCCTGAGGCGGCTCCCGTGCCCGAGCCGCTTGATGCCGTGGCGTCCGAGCCGGTTGTCGAGGCCGAAGCCATCGAGACGGTCGTCGCGCCTGCTCCTGCGTCCGTGACGGAGCCCGCTCCCGAGCCCATCCCGGCCGCGGCGCCCGCCGCGAACGTGTGTCCCAACTGCGGCACACCCTGCGAGCCCGGCGATGCCTTCTGCATGGGCTGTGGCGCCCGCCTCTCGTAGGCGCCTCTCGCATACGTCGCAACCAAGAAGCCGCCCGCCTGTCGCGTGACAGACGGGCGGCTCTTCGTTGCGGGCGACGTGCCTTGGCGGCGGGCTACTTGCCGTCGGTGAACGTCAGGTTGTACGTGTCGTCGTTGAACTCGACGTCGTAGGAGCCGTTCGACCCGCTTGAGGTGAGCGGGTGCTTCCAGCCGGAGCCGGCCGGGTCATAGGCGCTGTTCGTGGGGTCTGCCACCGCGACGTCGGACTCCTTGCCCCACTCGCTGGCGAACTCGTAGTAGCCGGTGCCGTCTTCGTCGAGCTCAAGCGTCGTGCTGCGGACGTAGAGCGGGTACTCGTCGTCATCGGTGTCGGTGGCGCTCACGACGACGCTCCAGCGGCCGAAGGGCTTTGTCGCACTGGCGCCCTTGGGCACGATGATGGTCATAACCTTGTCCGTGACGCTGCTGGCGGAGAAGCTAGACCCGCCCCAGCTGCCCCAGCTGACGTCCTTGACGTCATAGAAGACCTGGTCGCCCTCCTCGCGCGTGCCGGCGATGGTGCCGGTGACCACGTCGTCCTGGTCGTAGACGGTCACGGTCTTGCCGTCGGTCTTGATGCCGAACTCGTGGTCGTAGTTGGCGGAGACGCCGTCGAGCATCATGGTGCCCGTCCACGGGCCGCGGTTGAGCATGGGCATCACGACGAAGCCCACGACGGCGAGAACGGCGAGAACCGCCACGACGCCACCGATGACGAGCGGCGCCTTGCTCTTCTTGGCGGAGGCAGCGGGCTGCTGGTAGGCCGTCTGCTGGAAGGGCTGCTGGGGTGCGCCCTGCGGAGGAACCGGCGCGCCGGCGGGGGCAACGGGCGTGGCCTGGGGCACCGTGGCCTGGGGCGGCACGGGGCCTGCGGGCTGTGCGGTGGGCTGAGGGCTGGCGAGCTCGGCGCCGCAGTTGATGCAGAACTTGGCGCCGTCGGCATTCTTCGTGCCGCACTTCCTACAAAACATGGCTCCTCCTTGGTCGTTTCTGCGCTGCGTTTCAGCTGGCTCAAAGCATAGAGCACGCGCTGACGCCGCAGTTGCGCAACGCTTACGATTCCGGTGAACGTCGCCGTGGGGCGTTGTCGCCAAGCCGCGTTGCCGCCCTCCTCGGGTTACGATGTCTGCGCAGGGAGACGAGAGGGGAGGACGCCGTGGCGAAGGTCACGCTCAAGGACATCGCGCGCGAGGTGGGGCTCTCCGTCACCTCCGTGTCGCTCGTGCTCAACAACCGGCCGTGCAAGGTCTCCGAGACAAGCCGCCGCAAGATCCTCGAGGTGGCCAGACGCAAGGGCTATGTCCCCAACCAGATCGCGCGAAGCCTCGTCATGCAGCACACGGACACGATCGGCCTCATCATCCCCAACATCGAGAGCCGCTTCTTTGCCTCGCTTGCCAAGAACATCGAGCTCAAGTGCCGCGAGCGCGGCTATGCCCTCATCATCACGAACTCAGACGACAGTCCTGAGAACGATTCGAAGCTCGTGCGTCTGCTTGTGAACCGCGGTGTCGACGGGCTGCTCATCGTCGTCTCGGACGAGTTTGCCACAGACGAGCGGCTCGTCTCGGACCTCTCGCAGCTCCCCACCCCCTACGTCATGGTCGACCGCTTCATCGAGGGACTGCCCTGCGACAAGGTGCGCTTTAACAACGAGCTGGGCGGCTACCTCGCCACGCGCCACCTCATCGAGCGGGGCCACGAGCGCATCGCCTGCATCGTGAACCCGCGCTCGAACACGGGCCGCGAGCGCCTCGACGGCTATGCCCGCGCGCTGGGCGAGCAGGGCATCGCCGTGCGTGCGGACTACGTGCTGGGGAGCGACTACTACATCGCGAGCGCCTACGAGGCGGCGGCGCGCCTTATCGAGACGGACGCCACGGCGGTCTTCGCGAGCTCGGACAACATCGCCCTCGGCCTGCTCAAGCGCCTCTATGCCCATGACCTGAGGGTCCCGCGTGACTACTCGGTGGTGAGCTACGACAACTCGGCGGCGGACGTGCTGTTCGAGCCGGCGCTCACCTCGATCGAGCAGAACGTGCCCGAGCTCTCCCAGGCAGCCCTCGACCTGCTGTTCCGTCGCATCGCCGAGTCCGAGGCCGGCGAGCTTGGTGGGCCGGACGAGGTCGTGCTCGACCCAAAGCTCGTGCTCAAGGACAGCGTGAGGCGCCTGGACTAGCCGATGTGGCGAAAAAGGGGAGTCCGTTACATCAAACCATCGACAATTCGGCACCTGAAATGCGTTTTGACGAGCAGGCATACCTCTTTCGCCTGAGAAATCGCAGGAAAAGAGATGCATGACTATGTGCTTGAGCGTGTCATCCCCAATCGGGCGTCGAATTATAGGCAGTTGGCCGTCTCGTTCGCTTGCGCAAGACGGCTGCGTGCCCGCCTGCACTGTGTTTCGGTTACGTTTCGTTACGACGCAGTACCGTTCACGGCTAAAAAGCTACCGATCGCGGAGTTAAACGGTTAGGCGAATTGTAAGCATCTTGCGTTCACGTGTGGGTAAAACGATTTACCTCTCTATACTCCGTCCCGGTCAGTCAAAAAGGGTGCGAGCCAAACCCCCAAGAGAAGGCTCGCGCTGGATGCCCGCAAGGGCATAACGACGCGCGGCTGAGATGCCGCGCAGGAAGAGGAGAGGCACATGGCACATCCCGTCATCGGCACCCCCTGGCAGAAGCTTGACGGCCCTGTCTCCGAGCAGGAGCTCGAGGGCGTCGAGAAGTACTGGCGCGCGGCGAACTACCTGTCCGTCGGCCAGATCTACCTGCGCTCCAACCCCCTCATGCGCTCCGACTGGACCGATGAGAAGACCGGCGAGACCCGCGACTTCGGCCGTCCCGACGTCAAGCACCGTCTCGTTGGCCACTGGGGCACCACGCCGGGCGTGAACTTCCTGTTCGGTCACGTCAACCGCCTCATCGCCGACCACCAGCAGAACGCCGTGTTCCTGATGGGCCCCGGTCACGGTGGCCCCGCCGGCACCGCGCAGTCCCTGCTCGACGGCACCTACTATGACATCCGTCCGGACATCACCAACGACGAGGCTGGCCTCCAGAAGTTCTTCCGCCAGTTCTCCTACCCCGGTGGCATCCCCTCCCACTACGCCCCCGAGACCCCCGGCTCCATCCACGAGGGCGGCGAGCTCGGCTACACGCTGTCCCACGCCTACGGCGCCGTCATGGACAACCCCAGCCTGCTCGCTGTCGCCGTCGTGGGCGACGGTGAGTCCGAGACGGGCCCGCTCGCCACGTCCTGGCAGTCCAACAAGCTCGTGAACCCCAAGACCGACGGCATCGTGCTGCCGATCCTGCACCTCAACGGCTACAAGATCGCCAACCCCACGATCCTCTCCCGCATCTCCGACGACGAGCTCACCGAGTTCTTCGAGGGCATGGGCTATGACCCGCACTTCTTCGTTGCCGGCTTCGACAACGAGTCCCACGCCTCCATCCACGCTCGCTTCGCCGCGCTGCTCGAGGAGGTCTTCGACGACATCTGCGACATCAAGGCCGCTGCCGAGGCTGGCGACGAGACCCGCCCCGTCTACCCGATGATCGTCTTCCGCACCCCCAAGGGCTGGACGTGCCCCAAGCACATCGACGGCAAGAAGACCGAGGGCTCCTGGCGTGCCCACCAGGTGCCGCTGGCTTCCGCCAAGGACACCCACGAGCACTTCCGTGTGCTTCGCGGCTGGCTCAAGTCCTACAAGCCCGAGGAGCTCTTCGACGAGAAGGGTGCCATCCGTCCCGAGGTGACCGCCTTCATGCCGCAGGGCGACCTGCGCATCGGCGCCAACCCCAACGCCAACGGTGGCCTCGTGCGTGAGGACCTCGTCCTGCCCGACATCCACGCCCACGAGGTGCCGGTTGCCGAGAAGGGCCACGGCTGGGGCGCCACCGAGGCCGCCCGCGTCTTCGGTGCCTACACCGCCGACGTCCTCCACAACAACATGGAGAACTTCCGCATCTTTGGCCCGGACGAGACCGCTTCCAACCGTCTCCAGGACGCCTACAAGTACACCGTCAAGCAGTGGGAGGGCGGCTTCTACGCCGACGCTGACAACGACGAGCTCCTCGCCCCGCAGGGCAAGGTCGTCGAGCAGCTCTCCGAGCACCAGTGCGAGGGCTTCCTCGAGGCCTACGTGCTCACCGGCCGTCACGGCGTGTGGAGCTCCTACGAGTCCTTCATCCACGTCGTCGACTCGATGATCAACCAGCACTGCAAGTGGCTCGAGGCCACCGTCCGTGAGATCCCCTGGCGCAAGCCCATCGCCGGCCTCAACATCCTGCTCTCCAGCCACGTCTGGCGTCAGGACCACAACGGCTTCTCCCACCAGGACCCGGGCTTCGTGGACCTGCTGCTCAACAAGGCCAACGACACGCACGTCGTCAACGCCTACTACCCCTGCGACGCCAACATGGCCCTCGCCGTGGCCGAGCGCTGCTACCAGTCCACGAACTGCGTGAACGCCATCTTCTGCGGCAAGCAGCCCGCCCCGACCTTCCTGACGGTCGACGAGGCCAAGGCCGAGCTCGAGAAGGGCGTGGCCGAGTGGAAGTGGGCCAGCTCCGCCGAGTCCCTCGAGGATGCCGACATCGTGCTCGGCACCTGCGGTGACGTGCCTGCGCTCGAGGCCCTCGCTGCCCTCGACATGCTCAAGGGCGAGGGCGTCAAGGCCAAGTTCGTCAACGTCGTTGACCTGCTGAAGATCCAGAACGCCTCCGAGAACGACCAGGCCATCTCCGACGAGGAGTTCGCCGAGCTCTTCGGCAACGGCGAGAAGCCCGTCCTCTTCGCCTTCCACGCCTACGCCGGCACCATCCGTCGCCTCGTCTGGGATCGTCCGGGCCACGACGCCTGGAACGTCCACGGCTACGAGGAGAAGGGCTCCACGACCACGCCGTTCGACATGCTCCGTCTCAACAACATGGACCGCTGGGCCCTTGCCGCCGACGCTCTGCGCATGATCGATGCCGAGAAGTTTGCCGCCAAGATCGAGGAGTGGGAGAACTTCCGCGAGGAGGCCTTCCAGTTCGCCGTGGACGAGGGCTACGATCACCCCGCCTTCACCAGCTGGGTGTGGCCCGACGCCGCCGCCGCTTCCGAGGGCGAGCTCTCCGCTACCCAGATGACCGCCGGCGACAACGAGTAGTTCCGCTCGGTCGCGAGCGTGACTCGCTAGCGTATCTCTCGGGGCCGGCTGCGCCGCTGCGATGCGGCTGGCCCCAACTCATAAGGCAACGCGCCCGTAGGCTCAGGGGGGAGCCTGCGGGCGCGTCCTTTTTTGGTGACCCGAAAGGCTGGTCATCTTGTACGTGCCCATGGCTGCTATGGTCTACTGGGCCGCAGCGTTTGAGCTCGGCTCCTATTCCCTTCAAGACAAGGACGCCCATGCCGCACGGACTGCACATTCGCCTGCCCAAGAACTTCGTGCTCGAGGAGCGCCTCGAGCGCTATGCGGGCGCCATCGAGCCCAACCCCTACGCGTGGTGCGGCATGTGGGCCTGGGCGTGCGCTCCGGTGGGCGCGCCGGCCTTTCGCGAGGTTCGCCTCGACCTGGGCTGCGGGCGAGGGTCGTTTACCGTTGAGATGGCACGCCGCGAGCCGGATGTGCTGTTCATCGGCATGGACGCAGAGCCCATCTGCATTGCCTACGCGGCTCAGGCGGGCTGCGAGAGCGGCCTTCCCAACGTTTTGTTCGTGCCAGGAACGGCCATGCGCATCAAGGAGATGTTCGCTCCTGGCGAGCTCGCATGCATTTACCTCAACTTTCCCACGCCGTTCCCGCGCAAGAAGGACTCGCACAAGCGCCTCGTGAACTTTGAGCGGCTCATGGACTACCGAGTCGTGTTGGCGCCCGACGGCGAGGTTCGCCTGCGCACGGACAGTCAGCCTCTGTTCGACTTTGCGCTCACGCAGGTGCCCATCGCGGGCTACGAGCTTGGCTGGAGCAGCCGAGACGCGCGCGCCGAGCGTCCGGACGAGCCTACGAGCGAGTACGAGGTCAAGCTTGGCGGGCGTGGCGCTCGCGTGTGCGCCTATGTGGCCACACCCGGCCCTGCGCCCGTAAATCCCACGCAGACGGCCGAGGTGAGCCTGGCGGCCTATATCCCGCAAGACCTTGCGAGCTTTGACGGTTACGCGCCGCACGGCATGGAGGCTACGATCCAGAACCTGCGCAACCGCGCCGCCAAGAAGAACGGTGACTGGGCCGACGGCATCACGCTCTGACGCGATAGCGCCGGAGTGGGACCAGGCGAACCCGTCCCCCTTGGTCCCCGTCCCCCTCGGTCCCGGACCAAACGAACCCGTCCCCTTTGGTCCCTAGATGCGCTTGATGCTCTGGCGCTGGACTATCGTGGTGTGTAGCATTGTGATACAGGGGGCAAGGCGAATGTCCGTCGTCTGCTCGAACAGGCGACGCACGGCCATCTCGCCCATCTTGTGACGTGGCACGTGCACGGTTGAGAGCGTTGGCTGGATCACCTGGCAGAGCTGCTCGTCGTCAAAACCCATCACGGAGACGTCGTCTGGCACGCGGATTCCGTGCGCGTTGAGCGCGCGGATGAGGGCTGCGGCCACGAGGTCGTTGTCGCAGAAGAAGGCCGTGGGCAGTGGGGGATTGTCATCGAGCCAGGCGCATAGCTCGAGATAGCCCTGCTCGGGGGAGGGGTCCACGAGAATGCGGTTCTTCTCGTCAAAGGGCAGGCACATATCCTCGAGCACGTGGCGGAAGCCCCGCTCACGCTGGGGGAAGTTCTTTATTCGTATGCGGGAGCCCACGTAGCCGATGCGCTCGTGGCCCTTCTCGGCAAGAAGGGTCGTGGCGCGGTAGGCCGCGGGCTCGTTGGCGATCGTGACGCAGTCCAGGGCGAGCTTGTCGCTCCAGCCGTCAAGAACGACGAGCGGCAGGTCGAAGCCCTCGAACAGGGCGTACTCGTCGTCGCTGATCATCTCCGTGGCGAGCAGGATGACGCCGGCGTTGGCATTCTGCGCGAGCTCTGCCACGGCGTCCTTGCGCGTGGAGGGGTTCGTGAGGTCGAGCGTAGTCATGGACGCCTTGAGCGAGAACGCCTTGGCGCCGCGCTCTATCCCCGCGTAGACGCCGGGGTGGAAGGGGCTCACGTCAACGATGCGCCCCGTGACGCGTGCGACGGCAAAGATGACGCGCTCGAGCTGGTTTGCGCGGTGGTAGCCCATGCGCTGCACGGCGTCGAGGATGATGCTCGACGCCTTGGCGCCCACGTTGCCCTTCTTGTTCAGGACGTTCGAGACGGTGGCGGGGGAGTATCCAGTGGCCGCGGCTATGTCCCTGATGCTGACTCTGCCCATCTTTCTCCCAATCCTGCGCATCATGGCCAAAGTCGAGCCCGTAGCCGTCGACTGGTTAACGCAAGCGTCGTGTTTGTTTACTTGCATCAAGTATATGGCTCCCTTCCAGGCCTTTATTGAGCGTTTGCGTCTCCACAGCTTATTTACCTGCATCTTAGCAGTGAACAAATTCGGAATTTGATAACGTGCAAGAGAGCAGGTAGCCACCGTTCGCTGCAAAATATAGACCATTTGAAATAAAACATTCTGTACTTAAATGTTTAAGCTGTTTACAATGGCGGCGACAAGCGGGGAGAGACCTGCCGCGTGCCCCGGGGGCGGGGCCGTGAGCGGGGCAACCGCACAAGGCTGACAAGAAAGGAAGCCATTCATGAAGAAGATCGTCGTCGCCTGCGGCTCGGGCATCGCCACGTCCACGGCCGTCGAGGCCAAGGTCAAGGACCTGCTCGACAACAACGGCCTGAGCGGCCAGTACACCATCACGAAGTGCGCCATAGGCGAGGCCCCCTCGAAGTGCGCCGATGCCGACCTGCTCGTTGCCACCACGGCCGCGCCCGCCGGCATCTCCTGCCCTTACGTGAGCGGCGTGCCGTTCCTCACCACGATCGGCAAGGCTGCGGCCGAGCAGCAGATCCTCGAGGCTCTCAAGAAGTAGTGACCGGCGTTCCGGCGACATCGCCGGTCGCTTGCGCGGCGGGAGCCTACGCCCGCCGCACTGTGGGCGAAACCCCTTCCGCCCGCAGCGGGGTGCTTCCATGTCCATAGTTTCATGGGGGAGACGTGGGAGTGCCCTGGTTCGTTTTCGGTAAGAGAAAGATAGGAAGGCATTACATGGACGCGATTATCTCGTTCTTCACGTTCCTGCAGGGCCTTGGCGTCTCAGTCATGATGCCGATCATCATTACGATCATCGGTTGCTGCCTGGGCGCTGGCTTTGGCAAGAGCCTGAAGGCCGGCCTCATGGTCGGTGTTGGCTTCATTGGCCTGAACCTCGTCATCAACCAGCTGTTCGGCACCTCCATCGGACCTGCCGTCCAGGAGATGATTCACCGCTTTGGCCTGCAGCTCTCCACGATTGACGTGGGCTGGCCCGCCGGCGCCGCAATTGCCCTGGGCACCACGGTTGGCCTCGTCATCATCCCGCTGGCGCTCATCGTCAACCTCATCCTGGTGCTCGCGAACCTCACGCAGACCGTGAACGTGGACATCTGGAACTACTGGCACTACGCCTTCGTGGGCTCGCTCGTCGCCAACATCACGGGCAACATCACGTTTGGCTTCGCCGCCGCAATCATCGACGAGACCATCCTGCTCGTTCTCGCCGATGCCACGGCCAAGGACTGCCAGAAGGCCCTGAACATGCCGGGCGTCTCCATCTCGCAGGGCTTCTCTCTTGCGTACGCGCCGGTCGCGTGGGTCCTCAACTGGGTCATCGACCATATCCCGGGTGTGCGTGACATCGACATCGACGTCGAGTCCATGCAGAAGAAGTTCGGCATCTTTGGCGAGCCGCTGTTCATCGGCACCGTCATCGGCCTCATCATCGGCGCCATCGCCTACTTCGACGGCTCCGACATCGCCGGCTCCATCACGAGCATCCTCACCTGCGGCGTCACGCTCGGTGCTGTGCTCGTGCTCATCCCGCGTATGGCCTCCCTGCTCATGGAGGGCCTGCTGCCCATCTCAGAGGCTGCCTCCAACTTCATCCAGAACAAGGTGAAGAACCGCGGCCAGATGTACATCGGCCTCGACTCCGCCATCGCCGTCGGCCACCCCGTCACGCTGTCGCTGGCACTCATCTGCATCCCGCTCATGGTGCTGTTCGCCGTCGTGCTGCAGCCGTTGGGCAACCAGACGCTGCCGTTCGTTGACCTCACCGCCGGCACCTACATGCTCGCCGTGGCCGTGCCCGTCTCCAAGGGCAACGGCTTCCGTGGCCTGGTCATCGGCCTCATCTCCGTCATCATGGCCCTGCTGATCTCCACCGCTCTCGCCCCGCTCATCACGCAGAGCGCCGCCCAGGCCGGCTTCGACATCAGCTCCGCCGTGGGTGCCACCGGCGTTGCCGGCTCCAGCCTCGTCACCGTGCTCTCCGACGGCGGCTCGCCGCTCTCCGGCATCTTCGTGCTGCTGTCCACGATCAACCCGATCGTCGGTCTCGTCGTGACGGCCGTCGTCGCGGTCCTCATGGTCGTCTGGAACCACAAGCGCATCGTCAAGGAGGCCGCCGAGCTCCACGCTGGCGACGCCTCTGCCCAGGCGTAGGCGATTCGCATGACCGAGAAGGAGCTGGGCGGCGTGGCTGCCGGGGGAAGTGCGCTTGCGGAGGGGGCGGTCACCTATACGTATGACCGGCGCCGCTATCTCATCGACGTGCTGTTTCCCACCTACGTGTCCTGCGCAGGGTTGCCGTTGTCCGTCATCCTGTTCATTGCCGGCGTGCTGCCGCCGCTCATGCTCCTTCTCGCCGTCGTGTGCGGTTACTCGGTCCTCAACGCGTTCGTCGCCCACTCGTACCCGAGGAAGATCACGCTCGACGGCGAGTCGCTGCGCCTCGAGTCGTTCGGCCGCGTTGACGAGTATCCCGCGGGCTCCATCACGAGGCTGCGCCTTTCCCCCACGCCGGAGGGGATGCGCCTCTACGCCCGCGTGAACGACTCGTCCCCCACGCGCGGTCGCTACTTCCTCGTTTGCGGCGACATGTACGACGCGGACGGGAACAAGGCCGAGTCCGTGTACGACTATCTCCTCTCCCTCGCCGAAAGCCTGGCTGCTGCGGACTAGGCCTCGGGGAGGCAGGGGCCTTTCAGGCGCGGCGCCCAAGCGGCTGCCGCGCCTTCTTATTAGACGCGTGTCGGGCGAGAGCCCGCCGCGCCGTTGCGAGAAGGGAACAAACATGTCCCAAGCTGACGTAGAGCTGCTCCGTCCCGAGCTCGTGTTCTTTGACCTCGAGGCGAATGACGCCCAGGAGCTATTTGACGGCCTCGAGGACCGTCTCAAGCCGCTGGGCTACCTCAAGGACACGTGGCGTGCCGCCATTGGCGAGCGTGAGAAGAACTACCCCACGGGCCTTGCCTGCCCCACGGCGCAGATTGCCATCCCGCACACGGACCCGGTGAACCTGGAGAGGCCCTACATCGCCATCGTGAAGCCCAAGAGCCCCATCAAGTTCCAGCCGATGGGCGGCATGGGCGATGAGGTCGAGGCAAAGCTCGTCATCAACCTCGGCATCATGCGTGACGGCGGGCAGGTGGAGATGCTTCAGAAGCTCATGGGCATCTTCATGGACGAGGCCAAGTCTGCCAACGTCCTGTCACAAACGACGCCCGAGGGCATGGTGTCCGCGTTTGGCGGATACCTCGCCTAGCGTATTTCTTGAGGCGACAAGTGACGGGCGGGGCCGGTCTGCCGTGGTGACAGCCAGCCCCGCCCGCCGCTTGTCTCTGCTGTCGGCGGTGTTATGGCCCAAAGGGCTACGTCCCCTTTGGGCCCGTTCCCTTTTGGGCCCGCGTCCCCTTGGGCCAGATTGTCTTTACAGCTGTCTTGTCACCTGACATGACACGTGCCATACTGTCCCACAGTATTTCCCAACGAGAGGGGCCAGGTTGGCCAGCATCAACTCTTCTACCAGCGATTCTTCTGCCGAGGAGCTCGCGCAGCTCGTCGCAGACGGCGTGGGTTCGTGTACCACGGCCGCGGAGCGTGCCGCGCTCGTCCCCGTCGAGCTCTCCTCGGCCATTGAGCGTCTCAAGGCCGAGCGCGACGCCGTGATTCTCGCGCACTATTATGTGGCTCCCGAGGTCCAGGCCGTCGCGGACTACGTGGGCGACTCGTTCTACCTTGCCAAGCTTGCCAAGTCGCTGCCGCAGCAGACGATCGTGCTGTGCGGCGTGGAGTTCATGGGCGAGAGTGCCAAGCTCCTCAACCCCGGTAAGCACGTGCTGCTCCCCGAGCCGGCGGCCGACTGCCCCATGGCCCACATGGTCAAGCGCGAGACGGTCGACGCCGCGCGCGAGCAGTACGGCGACGACCTGGCCGTCGTGTGCTACGTGAACTCCACGGTTGAGATCAAGAGCTGGAGCGACGTGTGCGTCACGAGCTCAAACGCCGTGAAGATCGTCTCGGAGCTGCCGCAGCGCAACGTGCTGTTCATCCCAGACCAGAACCTGGGCCGCTACGTGGCCGAACAGGTCCCCGACAAGCACGTCATCCTCAACAAGGGCTACTGCCCGCGCCACCACGTCATCACGGCCGAGCGGGTCGAGGCCGCCGTGTTTGCGCACCCCGACGCGCTCGTGCTCGCGCACCCCGAGTGCAAGGCCGAGGTGCTTGCCGAGGCAGACTACATCGGCTCCACGGCCGGCATCATCAAGTACGCCGAGGAGAGCGACGCCTCCGAGTTCATCATCGTGACGGTGGCGGGCGTGCTCTATGAGCTCGAGCGCCGCACGAGGGGCACCGGCAAGCGCTTCTACTTCCCGGCCACGCGTCCCACCTGCGTGAACATGGACATGATCAGCCTGCGCAAGCTCGTGACCTGCCTCGCGACCGCCTCTGGCGAGGTTCAGATCGGCGTGAGCCCCGAGGCAGCGGCCCAGGCCAAGCTCACGCTCGACCGCATGCTCGAGTACGCGGCGAAGTAAGGAATGAGACAAGGGGACTGTCCCCTTGTCTCATTGGGCGCAAGTAAGGAGATGGGCCGCATGGCCGAGAAGACATACGAGGATATGAGCTGTGACGTCGTGATCGCGGGCTGTGGCGTGGCCGGGCTGTACGCGGCGCTCAACCTGCCCACGAGCGCCGACGTCGTCATGCTCTCGAAGGGCAACGTGGACGAGTGCGACTCCATGCTCGCCCAGGGCGGCATCTGCGTGCTCCCCGAGGCCGAGGACTACGAGGCGTTCTTCACTGACACCCTGCGCGCCGGTCATTACGAGAACCGACGCGAGAGCGTGGACATCATGATCCGCTCGAGCCGCTCGGTCATCAACGACCTTATCGCGCTGGGCGTGGACTTCGAGCGACGCGAGGACGGGTCGCTCGACTTCACGCGCGAGGGCGCGCACAGCCGGCCACGCATCGCCTTCCACGCCGACATCACCGGGCGCGAGATCACGACGAGGCTGCTCGCGGCCGTGCGCCGCCTGCCCAACGTGCGCATCCTCGAGCACGTCGCCATGACGGACGTACTCGTCGAGGGCGAGGGCAAGTCCGCGCACTGCGTGGGCGTGCGCTGCGCCGCGGTGGACGAGGATGAGTCCGTGACGCCGGCAGACGAGCTCAGCGGCGCCGAGACGTTTGCGATTCACGCGACGAGCACGCTGTGGGCCACGGGCGGCATTGGTGGCATGTACGACCACTCGACGAACTTCCCGCAGCTCACGGGTGACGCCTGCTACGTCGCCACGAAGCATGGTATCGCGTGCGAGCACCTCGACTACGTGCAGATCCACCCCACGGGGCTGTTCTCGCCCCAGCCCGGGCGGACGTTTCTCATCTCCGAGAGCTGCCGCGGTGAGGGCGCCGTTCTGCTCGACCGCGACAACCGTCGCTTTACCGACGAACTGCAGCCACGCGACGTCGTGGCCGCCGCCATCTCCGAGCGCATGCGCGAGGATGACATGGCCCACGAGTGGCTGAGCTTTGCGCCCGTCGAGCGCGACGTCATTCTCGGGCACTTTGCCAACATCCGCGAGCGCTGCCTCGAGGACGGGCGCGACATCCTGTGCGAGCCCATTCCCGTGGTGCCCACGCAGCACTACTTCATGGGTGGCGTGTGGGTGAACCGCGACTCCGCAACGAGCATGCCGGGGCTGTACGCCGCAGGCGAGACGTGCTGCAACGGCGTGCATGGCAGGAACCGGCTGGCCAGCAACAGTCTGCTGGAGTCGCTCGTGTTCGCGCGGCGTGCGGCGGCGCGCATGCGCGGGGACGCCTCGATACCGGTTGAGCTTGCGGGCTCGCCCGTGCTGGATGGGCACCACCGCGTGGCTGGCGACGGCACGCTCTCCATCGACGTGCTCTGCGAGCGTGACGGCACGGTAGCGCTCGATGGGGGCCTCGAGTTTGGCGAGGCGCCCGTGAATGTGGACTCGATTGCTCGCGAGGCGTCTGGTGCCGCACGCGAGGGTGAGGAGTAGGCCATGGATCCCATCTCAATGAGGCTCGTTGCCGATGACATCATCATGGCGGCGCTTCGCGAGGACATCACGTTCGAGGACGTGAGCACGGCCTCCGTGTGCCCTGCGGCGCGTCCGGCCGAGGTCCAGCTCATCGCGAAGGGCGACGGCGTGATCGCTGGCCTCGACGTGTTCGCCCGCACGTTCGCGCTGCTCGACCCGCAGACGCGCATCGAGGCCACGGTGGCAGACGGCGACGAAGTCGTGGCTGGCCAGCGCCTCGCCATCGTGCGCGGCGACGCCCGCGTGCTGCTCTCCGGCGAGCGCGTGGCGCTCAACTTCCTGCAGCGCATGAGCGGCGTCGCGACGTACACGCGCAGGATGACGCTTGCGCTCGAGGGTACGGGCACCGTACTCGTGGACACGCGCAAGACCACGCCGGGCCTGCGTGTCTTCGAGAAGGCGGCCGTGGCCATTGGTGGTGGCCGCAACCACCGCTACAACCTCTCGACGGCGGTCATGCTCAAGGACAATCACATCGATGCGGCCGGGGGTGTTGCCGCCGCCGTGTCCGCCGCCCGCGCGCACGCCTCGTTCACGTGCACCATTGAGGTCGAGTGCGAGAACCTCGACATGGTCCGGGAGGCCGCCGAGGCCGGGGCGGACATCATCATGCTCGACAACATGGGCCACGATGCCATGCGCGAGGCCATCGAGCTCATCGCGGGTCGCGCGAAGACGGAGGCGTCCGGCAACGTGGACGCGAGCAACATCCGCGCGCTTGCGGACCTGGGCGTGGACTACGTCTCGTCTGGGGCCCTCACGCACTCGGCTCCGATCCTCGACCTGTCGCTCAAGCACCTGCGCATGCTGGACGCCGAGGCCGCGCGATGAAGGGCGGCGAGCGCAGGGACGCCATCATCCGCGAGCTGAGGGGGGCCGGGGCTCCGGTCTCGGGCAGCTCGCTTGCGAAGGCGGTGGGCGTGAGCCGACAGGTCGTGGTGCAGGACATCGCGCTGCTGCGCGCGGACGGTCACGATGTGGTGGCGACGAGCCGCGGCTACGTGCTGCTTGACGGACACGGTGAGCCGCAGGTGCCCACGCGCCTCGTTAAGGTGTGCCACGGCATCGATGACCTTGCCGATGAACTCACGACGATCGTTGACCTGGGCGGCGCCGTGCTCAACGTGATGGTCAACCACCGCGTGTACGGCAAGATCACGGGTGACCTCGACATCCGCAACCGTCGTGACGTGGAGCGCTACCTGGACAACATCCGCAGTGGCAAGAGCTTCCCGCTGCTCACGGTGACGAGTGGCTATCACTTCCATCGCGTCGCCGCCGAGAGCGAGGAGCAGCTTGACGAGGTGGAGTCAGCGCTTCGCGAGAAGGGCTACCTGGCTGAGGTTATGCCTTATGAGGGTGACTTGCAGTAGGTGATGGAGTCCGCGTGCCGTTCTCTGTCATAAAACCAGTCATGTGTGCGCTTGCGAATGGGATTGTGGCGGTTTTTGCCCTTGACGGTGCGATTGAGTGGCCCCGAAGTCAGCCGGGGCGAGGCTTCTTGAGGCCGTGTGGCCAGCATTTTGACGCCAAGGGGCCAGAATCTAGTCAATCCTGGCCCCTTGGCACTATCAATTCACTGAAATAAGCGCTCGCATCGCACTCTTGATGACTTTTATGCCAAAGAGGCCGGCTTGAACCCCTTGGAAGCGCCGCTGCCCTACGCCAGCGCGGCGCCGAGCTCCTTGCAGGCGGCAAGTGCGTCGTCATCCGGCTCGAGGTTGGCGATTGCGGTGCCCACGACCTCGGCGTCGTCACCCTCGGTGCGCTCGCGCCAGGCGTCCATCCAGTCGCCCGTGCCCCAGTCATAGCTGCCGAACAGCGCAACCTTCTTTCCGGAGAGCGAACCCTCCACGGCCTCGAACATCGGCTCGAACTCGTCCTCCTCGAGAGACTCGTCGCCCATTGCGGGGCAGCCGAACGCCAGCGCGTCGTAGCCGGCGGCGGCATCCTCGCCAAAGTCGGCGGCCTGGATCTCCTCGACCTCGGCGCCTGCCTCGCGGGCACCCTCGGCGACGGAGCCGGCCATGGTCTCGGTGTTGCCCGTGCCGCTCCAGTACACGACTGCGATCTTGCTCATGGTTTGTCCTTTCGTATGCCAACCCGCCTGTCGGGTGTGGTTTGCCGGTGTGGTCCCCGCCTATGCCGCGACGCGCGTGACGGCCAGCTGCGCGAGTGTGGCCCCGTGCCCAAGCATCTCCTCGCAGTCCCTGGTGCACCGCTTGTACCGCTCGAAGCACGCTTCGGCCTGCTCCCTGTGCGAGTAGACCTTCCAGCATCCGCAGCACAGGTAGTCGCGCCCCTCGTGCTCGATGAAGGCCATGACGTCGTCGTAGGGATAGCCGAGGAACAGCCCAACCTCGTGGGGAAATCCCCCGTCCGGGTCATGCGTCTGCCGACACTCGAGCCTGTGGCCCAGACGCGTCAGCGATGCCTCGAGCCAACCGGGACCGGTCGTCTTGTAGCCCCAGGCGTTAAGCGCCACGGCGACGCGCGACGAGGAAAGCCCGCGAGCGAGCATCTGGGGCCGATAGACGAGCACGAGCGCACCGCAGCTCCTGTGGGCGAGCACACGAACATGGGCGCCGGTGCCCGCAAGCCGCGCATTTGCCCGCCCGACGATCGCGTCGAGCCTCGAGGCCCTCTGCCCCGTGGCGGTCGAGGGCGCAAAGTCGCCGGGAACGTTGAACAGGCAGGCGGGCTTTATGCCCACGAGCGTGGGCGAGCAGTGCCTGACGATGGCTTGTTCGAGCCCGTCCCTGTCCAGTGTCATGCGCATCCCCTCAAGATTGTCAGCCACGGTTAACTTACGGTGCCAAGCGTAGCCATAAAGTTAACCGCGGTCAACTACTTGCAGGCGAGCGGTCGCTCCATATGAGAGGGGCCCGCCGGGCGTCCTTGCGCTCGGCGGCGAGCGTGGGGTCGATGCGTACGGACAGCGTCACGAGCGCCATCGCGAGCGTGGTCTGGTCTCCGAGCGCCTCGGCGAGCGGGGCGTTGAACATTCCGGCGAGCTCGGGGCTCATCGTGCTGAAGTAGAGCGCAAGGCCAAGCAGAGCCCCAATGAACAGGAACACGACCATGTCGAGGATGCCCATGAGCATCATGAGCACGCCGTAGACGCGCAACGCGACGTTGACCTTCTTGGGCGCGTCGCCATCGGGTGCCGTGGCGCAGGCCTCCTGCTTCTGCATGTCCTGCTGGCTATCCGTCATGAGTTCTCCCACCAAATCAAAGGGTGGGCGCGCGCCCCTGCGTGCGTGTCGTCTCGGCTACCATTTTGCGATACGAAACCCCTGAAACCACGGGAGTCCCCTTGAGCAATTCCAAGAGTGGCGCGAACGAGACAGGCGCCTGCCAGGGCGATGAGGGCCTGGCGTCCGAGCGCGGCGTGCGCCTCGAGATCGCGCGCCGTCATCGCAAGCGCAAGCTCGCCGTTCTCGTCGTGCTCGCGATCGTCGCCGCGACGGCGGCGGGCCTGTACAGCGTGGTGACCTGGCGCCTCACGATGGAGCGTCGCGGGGTGGGCGCGGTCGACGCGCCCACGACGCTCGAGCATATCGACGACACCACCAACCGCACGGGCCGCTTCACCGCGACCGTGGACTACACGAGCATGGCGGCGCCCGCGGACCAGAAGGTCTCGACCCAGATCCAGTGGGACGACGACTGGTTCTTCGCGGACCCCACGGCCTACAACCACGAGCTGGCCACGACCTGCTCGGTGCTCTCTGCCATTGCCAACTCGGAGAGCAACTACTACCAGGCCGGCACGGGGGCGCCCGCCTACATGGAGGAGGCGCTTGCGCAGCTTGGCTTCACGGACGTCTCCACCGCGTCGTACCGCTACCGCTCGGAGATCATCGACGAGATCGTGAACTTCATCACGAACACGAACGACGTCACGGCCTTCTCCATCGCCACAAAGCGCGTGACCTCGAGCGAGACGGGCGCCACCAAGACGCTCATGCTCGTGAGCATTCGCGGCAGCTATGGCTCGGAGTGGGTCAGCGACGCCAACTTTGGCGGTGCCGCGGACGTGGCATCCGAGGAGGTGGACCACGAGGGCTTCCGCGTGGCGGCCGAGGAAGTCATCGCCCAGATCGGGCGGGGCGTCTCGGCCTACGAGGAGCGGGGAGGTTCGACCGATGACCTCGCCATCCTGTTCTGCGGCCACTCGCGTGGCGGAGCGGCGGCCAACCTCGCCGCGGCCTACGCCGACGAGGCGGCGGGTGGGGCGCACCCGCTGGCGCCTCTCGGCTCCATCTACTGCTACGCGTTCGCCACGCCGCGCACCACGACGGCGGCCCATGCCGGCGACGCACGCTACGACAACATCTTCAACATCCTGAACCCCTCCGACCTCGTGCCGCGCCTGCCGCTCGCAAGCTGGGGCTATGCCCGCTACGGGCGCGACGTGTGGCTGCCGGAGTATGGCTCTGCTGCGTTCGAGGCGGGCTATGACGAGACGCGCCGCCGCTTTCTCGCCAACGTGGGCGTCGAGTGCCCCTATGATCCCACGGACGCCACCGTGGTCAAGGCCGTGGAGAGCGGCCTGGCCGATAAGGTCCCCACGCAGGCGGACTTCCTCTCGCTCGGCGGCGTCACGGCGCTCGCCGAGGCGCTCACGCAGAAGATGGACGTGGGCCGCGTGCTGTGCAGCCACTATCCCAACGTCTACATAGCCTGGATGCAGACGGTGGACACCGCCGCGCTCATGTCGTAGGCGCGGCCTCACGCGTGGCTCTGGGCGGATGCTGGAGCTGGCTGGCGGCTGTAGGCGTCTCGGATGCGGGGAGTTGCCCGCTCGTCACGAGCCGGAAACCCGGCTGCGTTACAATGGCACGCTAATCCATGGGAGACGTGTGGCGCCGCCGCCGGCGCGCGCCACGGATTGCGAGGAGCACATGAGCGACGAGACCAAGTCCACCGAACGCGCCATCATCTCCGTCCTGGGCGCCGACCGCTCCGGCATCGTTGCCGCGGTCGCCGGCCTGCTCGCCGAGCGAGACGTCAACATCCTTGACATCTCGCAGACGATCCTGCAGGGCATGTTCACGATGACGATGCTCGTCGACCTCGCCGGTGCGGACTTCTCGCAGATCCACGATGGCTTCGACGTCCTCTCCAAGCAGCTTGGCGTGCAGATCGCGATCCAGCGCGAGGACGTCTTCAAGTACATGTACCGCCTCTAAGGGGCGCGCATGGCAATTCTCAACTCTCGCCTGACGCCGCGCGAGGCTCGCGCGCGCGTGGCGCGCCGCATCCTGAGCTCGAGCGACACCTCGGCGCTGCTGCACGCCACCGACGTCACGCCCATGCCCTCCAGCGAGGGGGCGCTGGGTCGGCCCGCGGCGAGCGATGGCCTGTACGAGGGCTACGCGAGGGTGGACCGTCTGCCCGAGGAGCTCTATCGCGAGTACGACGTCAAGCGCGGCCTGCGCAACGCGGACGGCTCTGGCGTGCTCGTGGGCCTCACGACCATCTCAAACGTCCACGGCTACAACAAGGTGGGCGGCACCGTCGTGCCCGACGAGGGCGACCTCATCATCCGTGGCTATCGCATCGACGACCTCGTGGCACAGACGCACGGGGCGGGCCGCTTTGGCTACGAGGAGGTCGCGTACCTGCTCGTCTCAGGCCGGCTGCCCAACGCCGCCGAGCTCGCGGACTTCAACGCGCGCATCGACTCGCGTCGCGAGCTGCCCACGGGCTACCTGAGCCTGTTCCCACGCACGACGGAGTCGAGTTCCATCATGAACGTGCTCGCCCGCTCGACGCTTCTGCTCTACGCCTTTGACGAGGACCCCGACAGCACCGCCGCCCAGCACGAGATTGACGTGGCGCTGTCGCTTCTCGCGCGGCTGCCGCGCATCGCGGCCATCGCGCACGAGGCGTCCGTCTCTGTGGCAAACGGCGACAAGCTTCTCGTGCCGCCCGTGCGCCAGGGCTACTCCATGGCCGAGACGCTGCTCGACGTCCTGCGCGGCGCCGAGGGCTTCACGCGCGAGGAGGCCATGATGCTCGACGTCATGCTCATGCTCCACGCCGAGCATGGCGGCGGCAATAACTCGACGTTCACGACGCGCGTGCTCTCGAGCTCGGGCACGGACGCCTACTCGACCTACGCCGCGGCCATGGGCTCGCTCAAGGGACCCAAGCACGGCGGGGCCAACGCCAAGGTGGGCGCCATGATCGAGGACGTGGCGGCCCACGTCCTACGCTGGGACGATGACGACGAGCTCGCGAGCTACCTCGAGCGCATTGCCGCTGGCGAGGCGTTCGACGGCACCGGGCTCGTCTACGGCATGGGCCACGCCGTCTACACGAAGAGCGACCCGCGCGCCCGCGTGGTCAAGCGCTACGCACGCCGCCTTGCCTCGCTCAAGGGCTGCGAGGAGAAGCTTGCGCTCATCGAGGGCATCGAGCGCCTGAGCCCCGACATCGTGCGCGCCGCCCGCGGCACGAGCAAGCCCATCTGCGCCAACATCGACCTGTACACGGGCTTCGTCTACTCGATGCTCGGCATCCCGGCAGACCTCTACACGCCCATCTTCGCGATGGCGCGCCTCGCCGGTTGGACGGCGCACCGCATGGAGGAGCTCTACGGCGCGGGCCGCATCATCCGCCCGGCGTACAACTCCGTGATAGAGAGCAAGCGCTACGTCCCCATCGAGGAGCGCGGGGAGTAGCGCGCGGGGAGCGATTGCTGTGCCCCCGAGGGCTCCATCCCCTTTGGGACAAGAAAGCGCCCGGCGGCCGAGTGGCTGCCGGGCGCTTTGCGTTGGCCGTGTGACGAGGGTTACTGCTCGTCGTCCTCGTCGCTCTCCTCGTTCAGGACGATGGGGTGGAACACGGCCGTGTCGCCACCGATGACGGAGTCCTCGACGGCGCGGGCCTCGTCGTCATGGGCCTTGCGCACCGCGGCGTCGAACAGGTCGATGTCCTCGTCCTGGTCGGGCTTGTCGGCGGAGGCGCCGGAGGCATGTTCCACGTAGGTGGCGTTGGCGCTCTCGATCTCATCGTGGACGTGGCGCACGCTCTCGGGCAGCTCCACGTACTGCAGCACGTGCTGACGCTTGGAGCGGGCGAACAGGGGCACGTACTCGAAGATGACGCTCGAGTTCTCCAGACCGTACCAGTGGGCCGGCGAGCCGCAGAACCTGCGGATGAGGTACTTGGCCATGATGATGTTGCGGTCGAACGCCGAGATGTCGGCCGAGCTCGAGGGCACCTTGCGGATGAGGCAGAAGCGGAAGTCTCCCACGGAGCTCTTCTTCTTGTAGATCGAGTACTTGTGGTGCTGCGGCGCGATCATGTTGTCGGCCACGAGCTTCTCGACGATCTGGTAGAGGTACTCGTTCACGCGCTGGTTCACGCGAAATCCCAGGCGGATCTGCACCTTGAACAGGAAGTTAGTCCCAAACGTGTTGATCGAGAACTCGTGGGTGTTGGGTTCGTCGGTCACCTGGATGTTCAGGAAGAAGTAGGCGCGGGCGCGCTTAGGGCGCTTGTCGAGGATGGAGTAGAGGATGTCTCGGTCGAGGTGGTCTGGGGAGGAGTCGTTGGTGAGAAACACCAGGTTGTCGGCGAGGTAGGGCAGCTCGTCGTCGGCGCGCAGCTCGGCAAGCTGGTCCACGTACTGGTCAACCGGCAGGTAGACGCTCTGCGTGCGCTCGATGGCCGTGCCACGGCGCCAGACGTACATCACGGCGAAGATGAGCGCCGCGAGGATGACGGTCACGTAGCCGCCGTGCATGAACTTGGTGAGGCTCGAGAAGAAGAACGCGAACTCGAGCAGCATGAAGAACGCGAGGAACGGGACGGCGAGGGCGTGCTTCCTGCGAATCTTCGAGAGATAGGTGAACAGCAGCAGCGTGGTCATGAGCATCGTGACGGTGATGGCCAGGCCGTACGCCGCCTCCATGTGCGAGGAGGTCTGGAAGAACAGCACGACGCCGATGCAGCTCACCCACATGATGTTGTTGACGAGCGGGATGTAGATCTGGCCCTTCGTCTCAGACGGGTAGGCGATGCGCATGTGCGGCATGAGGTTGAGGCGGATCGCCTCGGAGATGATGGAGTAGGAGCCCGTGATGAGCGCCTGGGAGGCGATGATGGCAGCGAACGTCGACAGCACGACGGCGAAGACGCGCACGGCCTCGGGCAGCATCTGGAAGAACGGGTTGAGCTCGGGGGTGGCGGCGAGCGCGGCGTTGCCGTTGTTCGCGAGGATCCAGGCGCCCTGGCCCAGGTAGTTGAGAATGAGACAGACCTTCACGAACGGCCAGGAGGCGTAGATGTTGGCCTTGCCCACGTGGCCCATGTCCGAGTAGAGGGCCTCGGCGCCGGTGGTGCACAGGAACACGTTGCCCAGCACCATGAGGCCGGCGTGGTTGAGGTTGCCGTTGAACAGGAACATGATGCCGCGCAGCGGGTTGAGCGCACGGAAGACGTTGAGGTCGGCGCCCACGTTGACGAGGCCCGTGATGCCCAGGTAGAGGAACCACACGGTCATGATGGGGCCGAACGCCTTGCCGATCGTGGAGGTGCCGGCGCGCTGCATGGCGAACAGCGCGCACAGGATGACGATGGTGATGAGCACCACGATGCCCTGGTTGTCGCCGATGATCGCGTGGAAGAAGTCGATCGTGCGCAGGCCCTCGATGGCCGTGGTGACCGTGACGGCCGGCGTGAGGATGCCGTCTGCGAGCAGCGCGGCGCCGCCGATCATCGCCGGGATGATGAGCCACTTGCCGCAGCGCTTCACGAGGCTGTACAGGGCGAAGATGCCGCCCTCGTTGTGGTTATCGGCCTTCATGGCCACGAGGACGTACTTGACCGTGGTGATGAGCGTCATCGTCCAGATGATGAGCGACAGCGCGCCGATGACGACGTCCTGGCTCATCGTGGTGAGGCCACCGTTGCCACTCATGATGGCCTTGAGCGTGTACATCGGGCTCGTGCCGATGTCTCCGTACACCACGCCGAGCGTGACGAGGATCATTGCGGCGGATAGCGGAATGCCGCCCTTGGGAGAGCGCTTCTTAGAAGCGGTCCTCTCTGCCGTTTGGGAAACTCCCATGTTCGTGTCTCTCCTTGAGACGGGGGCTTGCGCCCCGTGCCTGTGGAACCGGGTGGGCCCGGGCTTGCCTCGCGTGGCGGGGCGTTCACTCCATTCTGAACGAGCGCCCGTGCGCATGCAAAGGCTGCTTGGGCCTGACTGAAAGCCGAGCCCAGGCAGCCTCAATTGGCATTATCGCGCCTACCGTGTGTGGGGTGGGCGGCGGTGGCGTGTACGCGTTGCATTTGCCCTGTTACCGGTTGGTTCTGCCGCCTTCGGTGGGACCGTCGTTGCGGCCGCGGTGGCCGCCGCCAAATTGCGACGGGCGCGGGCCGTTGCCCTGAAGGCGCGGCCTGCCGGCGCCGCCGTACTGCGAGGGCCTGGGACCGTTGCCCATGAGCGGGCGCATGGGACCCTGCGAGCGCGCGGTGTGCGGGCGCGGACCGTCCGGCCGTGCCGCGTCGTAGCGCGGGCGGTCGCCTCGGGCGTCGCGCGAGCCGGCGCCGTAGGGGCGAGCCGAGCCGCGGGAGTCATGCGGGCCTGCGCCGTAGGGACGGCCGGCGCCGTGGTTGCGCTCCTCGCGTCGGTCGGAGCCGTAGGGGCGGCTGGCGTTGCGGCTGCGCTCCTCGCGGCGGTCGGAGCCGTAGGGTCGGTCGCCACGTAGGCCATGCGGGCCGCGCTGACCCGCGTCGCGGTCGTCTCGCCTGCCCGCGCCGTAGCGGGGGCGTCCGCCTTGCGAGCCGTAGGGGCGCTCGTCGCGACGGGCCTCGTTGGCGCGCGAGTCGGGACGGGCCGGGGTGCGGCCGGCGCTGCCCTGGGCGCAGGCGGGAGCCGCGGACGTGGGGGCGCCCTCGGGCCTGGGCGTGCGCTTCACGAGGTAGACGTGATGGATCTTGGCGTTGCGCTTGAAGTCCTCGGGAATCGTGCCCTCCGTGACGTCTGCGATCTGGACGCCGGCGCGGGCGAGCTTCTCGACGTCGGGCTCAAAGCCGCGCAGGTTGCACGAGAACAGGCACACGCCGTTTGCCGTGAGCAGGCGGGAGATGCCGATGAGCAGCTCGGCGTGGTCGCGCTGGACGTCGAAGACGTCGCGGCCCATGCGCTTGGAGTTGGAGAACGTGGGAGGGTCGCAGAAGACGAGGTCCCAGCGGTTGTACGTGTGGCGCTGCTCCGTGACCCAACGCACGACGTCGGCCTGGACAAACTCGTGGTCGCGGCCCGTGAAGCCATTGCGCTCCATGTTGCGCTCGGCCCAGTCCAGGTAGGTGCGGGAGAGGTCGACCGTCGTGGTGTGCTTGGCGCCGCCGTCCGCCGCGTAGCACGTCGCCGTGCCCGTGTAGGCAAACAGGTTGAGGAAGCGCTTGGAGCCCAGCGTCTCCTTGGCCATCTCGCGCACGCGGGCGCGCACGTCTCGGTGGTCGAGGAACAGGCCCGTGTCGAGGCGCTCGGCGAGGTTGACCTCGAACGTGAGGCCGCCCTCGTCCACGAGGTGCGCCCCGGGGGCAAGCGCGAGGCGGTCGCGGCGGCTGCGGCGCTCCTCGGCCTTGCCCTCGTTGGCGTACTGCGAGCCGCCCTTGGCGCGGCGGCGCACGCGCAGGGTGACGTTGCCGGCGTCCACGCCCATGACGCGCGGGGCGATGGCGAGCACGTCGAGCAGGCGGCGGTGCGCGAGCTCGTGATCGATGTCCTTGGGCGCGGCGTACTCCTGCACGACGAGCCATCGGGCATGGGCGTCTGCGCCGCGGGACTGCTCGCTTGCCTCATACAGGTCGATGGCGACGGCGTAGTCGGGGAGGTCTGCGTCATAGATGCGGTAGCACGAGACGTCCTCGCGCCGCGCCCACTTGGCACGCAGCTTTGCGACCTTCGCGAGGCGGGCGGCGAACTGGTCTGACTGCGGCACCAGGACGGGAACCCTCGTGCCGTCCTTGAGCGTGACGGTGGCGCGGGCCGCGGGCGTCGCGGGTGCCTCGGCGTCGCTGGCGGCGAGCGCACGGCCCGCCTCGTAGGTGGTGATGTCTGCCGCGTCTCGGCCGAGGAAGGTCTCGAGCGAGCCCGTGGGCTCGAGCGAGAGCGCCGCCCCGAGGGTGGGGCCCTGCGCGAGCGCGACGATGCCCGCGCCCGCGGGCAGGGCGTCTGCGACGCACGCGGCGAGCGAGATGGCCGCGACCTCGCGGGCGGGCTCGTCGGGCTCGAGCCACGAGAGGTCCACGGTGGCGAGCGTGCGCGCGGTCTCGGCTCCGGCAAGCGCGCTGGCGATCTCATCGGCCGAGCTCAGGTGCGTGAGCTTGGCCTCGATGCCGCTCGCGCGCAGCGCCGCGTTCGCGGCCGAGGCGGCCCCGCGGCGCGGGTCGACGGTTACGAGCGTGAGCTCGCCGGCCTTCTCGGCCCCGCGGGCGGCGCGCTCGTCTGCTTCTTCGAGCAGGGCGTCCCAGGCCTTCTCGTCGTGGCCGAGCCAGCCAGTGAAGCCCCAGCGGCTTCGCAGCAGCCCGGGCGCGCGGTCGAGTGCGATGCCGGCGGCCTCGGAGACGAGCATGCCAGAGCCCGAGAACGCCGCGACGAGCGTGGGCGAGCCGTGGCGCACGAGGCGGTGCCACGCGCCGGCGGCGAGCATGGCGGCGGCGTAGTCCGGGCGCATGCCGCCCAGGCCGTCGTCTGCGGCGCGCCTTGAGGTGCCGCGGCGGAACAGCGGGTCTCCCGACAGGTCGATGCCGCAGGTCATGCGGTTGTTGCGCACGCGGACGACGATGGTGACGTCGGGGTTTCTGGTCTCCACGCTCGGGCGGGCTCCGAGCTTTGCCTGCAGGCGGTCGCACACGGCGTCCTTGGCGCGCAGGGCTATGAACTGGGTGTTCCTCAGCTCGTTGTTCGTACCGTGCGCGTCGACGGCAAACGTCGAGGTGAGCGCGATGTGGTTCTCCCACGGCAGCTCGTAGAGGCCTTCGTAGAGCTCGTCGGCGTCTGCGGAGGCGGCGTGGCTCAGCACGAGGACGACGCGTGAGGCGATGCGGCTCCACAGGCAGGCGCGGTAGGCGGTCTCAAGGTTGCCGGAGAAGGCCACCTGGCCGTGGAGCGCTCGGACTCCCTCCGCGCCGAGGCTTGCGAGCTCGCCGGCCAGCAGCTGCTCGAACCCCTTGGGGCAGGTTGCGAAGAACTCGAGCGCCGTGCTCGGTGCCTGCGTGTCAGTCATGTCAATCACCTCTCGGGTCACCATTTGCCCGTCATGGCGCGTGGGCCGGGTGGCGGGGCATGTTGCACCGGCTGGTCCGCGCGCGGGAATACACTGCGCTCCAGCCTAGCGTAGCTGCCCGTTTGGTCGTGGCGCCCCTTGGCCCCTTCGCATAAAAAACGCGCCATGCCGCAGGTGGCATGGCGCGTAGGTCCCAGGAGAGGAGGGGCGGCTGCTTTTGGCGCGGGGACGCCGGGCGTTGCGGCGCGGGGACGCCGCAGGTGCCCGCTACAGGTCCATGGACAGGTAACGCTCGCCCGTGTCGGGCAGGATGGCGACGACGGTCTTGCCGGCGAACTCGGGGCGCGAGGCCACGGCGAGCGCGGCGAACGCGGCGGCGCCGGAGGAGATGCCCACGAGCACGCCGGCCTTGGCGGCGAGCTCGGCGCGCTCGGCGATGGCGTCGGCGCTGGCGACGGGCAGGACCTCATCGACGACCTCGCGCTTGAAGTTCTCGGGCTCAAAGCCCGCGCCGATGCCCTGGATCTTGTGGCCGCCGGGCTTGCCGCCGGACAGCACGGGGTTCTCGGCCGGCTCAACGGCGACGGCGCGGACGCTCGGCTTGTGCTCCTTGAGGAACTTGGCGGTGCCGGAGATGGTGCCGCCCGTGCCCACGCCGGCGACGATGGCGTCAACGGCGCCCTCGGTGTCGGCCCAGACCTCGGGGCCGGTGGTCTCGTAGTGGGCGCGGGGGTTGGCGGGGTTGGTGAACTGTCCGGCCACGATGCTGTTGGGCGTGGATTCGTGCAGCTCGTTGGCCTTGGCGATGGCGCCCTTCATGCCCTCCGAGCCGGGGGTGAGCACAATCTGCGCACCATAGGAGGCGGCGAGCTTGCGGCGCTCGACGCTCATGGTCTCGGGCATGGTGAGGATCATCTTGTAGCCGCGGGCCGCGGTGAGCATGGCGAGGCCGACGCCGGTGTTGCCGCTCGTGGGCTCGATGACGGTGCCGCCGGGCTGGAGCTCGCCGGACGCCTCGGCCGCGTCGAGCATGTAGCGGGCGACGCGGTCCTTGACGGAGCCGCCGGGGTTCGTGGCCTCGTACTTGCCCAGGACGCGGGCGCCGTTGGCGCGGACGTCCTCGGGCAGCAGCGCGGAGAGGTCGATGAGGGGGGTGGAGCCAATGAGGGCCTCGACGTGGTTGGCGACGTGCATGGGATGCCTCCTTGTGGTGGCGGGGCGCTTTGCCCCTGGCTGGCGGACGGGTTTGGCGTGCTTTTGCGTGGGCCGTCCATGTGGTGGGCCGGAGGTGCCTCCGGCTCGTTGGCGATAGTATGCCACTTTTAAACCAACTAAACCAGTAGGAATTTATGAATTACTGGTTTTCGTTCGTCTTGGGGCGTTGCTGCGGGCTTTTGCGACCCGTGGGGCGTTGCTGCGGGCTTTTGCGGACCCGTCTGTGTCATAAAACCAATCGTTTGTGCGATGGTGGGCTTGGCTGCGTCTTCGTCGGGTCTCTTGTGCGTTCTGTTCCTGAACGAAAATGGAATAATGTTCGGAAACTAGCTGACGGAAGCGCCTGGGATTGCCCACTCTTTCCGTTGGCACATAGCCGGAAGCGTCTCTAGCGCACTCATGATTGGTTTTGTGACATTCTGGCGTGGCATGAGGGGCCGCGCGGCCGACTTGGGCCGGCATTCTGGGGATTGTCGCCGCTCATGTTGGCACCTCCCTGGCCCGGATTCCCGCTTTCAACGCCTGGCACCATCTATATGTGGCGAATTGTGACAAGGCGATTTCAAAGTACTGGGTCTCCGGTAATTATTAAACCCCGGGCATTATCTTTTAAATTCTTTTAAGGGAGAGAAACGGGGGCGCGGTGGGCAAGAGCGAGAACAAGCGCAGAGGGCGTCCGACGAGTCTGGCGCGCCAGCTCGCCAGAGACTACGTGAGCTCGCCCGATGCCTCGGCTCCCGCCCGGCTGGCGCTTGACGCTGACGTTGCGTGCATGACGGATGACCCAGTCAGCCTCAAGCTCCTCATCGGGGACCTTCAGTTTGAGAACGACCTGCTGCGTGGCATCATCGACCACGGCGGGGGAACGTCCTCCATCCTCGGGGAGTATTAGCCGTGCTCGCGAGGCGCAAGGCGCAAGCAGCCCGCCCGCCTAGCGCGCCTCGAGCGTTCCGATGAGCGCGAGGTGGTCGGTGCCGGCCACGTGTGCGGTCTCCAGCGAGCTCACGACGATTCCCGACCCGCTCGAGTACACGATGTGGTCGATCTCCACGAGCGGCGGTACGATGCCGTTCGCCGGGTAGGTCATGTGGACCCCCTCGCCAGACGCCTCGCCGGCGTCCTCGAACGTCGTACCGAGAAGCGAGCGAAAGCTCGCGTGGTCCCACGTGGAGTTGAAGTCCCCCATGATGAGGTAGGCGTGTCCGTAGTCTGACAGCGACCCTATGACGGAGAGCCCCTCGTCCCACAGGTCCTGGGCGCCGCGCACGGGAGAGTTGGGGTGAACGCTCACGATGCGGACGGTCGTGCCGCCCACCTGCACGCTCGCGGCGGGCATGGAGCTCGTGTCGATCGGCAGCAGGTTACGCGAGACGTCCGCCTGCGGCGCTGCCGTCCAGATGCCGTTGCGCCCGCCGTTGCTGATGGCCGAGGCACCCTCGGACACCACGTGGTAGGGGAGCAGCTCGTCGATGCCGGCGCGCTCGAGGTCCTCCACCATGCCGTCCGTGAGCTCCTGCAGGCAGAGAACCTCGACGTGTCTCTCGCGGACGAGTGACACGACCTGGGCGGCGCTTGCCTGGCCGTTGTAGGTGTTGAGCGTCATCACGCGCGCATAGGCGTCGTCCGTGGTGGGGCTCGCGGCCACGGCCGCCTGGGCCTCGGCCGAGACGCGCTGCCTGCCAACGAGATAGCCGGCGTGCCAGGAGCCGTTCACGGCAAGCGCGAGAAGGCAGACGAGCGCAAGGACACGCCTGTGCCACAGCATGGCGAGGACGAGGCAGATGACGCTGGGGACGACCGCCACGAGGACGAACGAGACGAGCTCCGGCACGGCGGGCCCGCTCGCCATCGAGCTCGGCAGCGTCCGGAGCGCGAGAAGGGCGACAACGGCCGCCATCACGATCCAGAGCAGCGTGGACAGGCAGCCGTGACGCGCGCGGCCGCGCCAACGAGAGCCGGTTGGCGCCTGCGGCGGCGTGCCATCCATGTGGCTCCGGTCGTCCTGCGGCGCGCTTGCGCTACCGTGCCGCGAGGCCTGCGCGCGCGGGCGGCGGCGCAGGGGCGCGGCCGGCGATCCCTTGGGGACGTAGGGGTTCTGCTGCGGGGGAGAGGGGACGGCTCGGCGCGGCGCGCCCGGCTGCGTGCTCGTGTCATATGGTGAGCGTGACATGCCTCTCCTCTCGTGTGCGCCCCTATCCTAGCGGCAGTAAGGCCGCCGACCCGTAACCCCGACGAAATCGCCGCACACCAAATGTGTGCCCGCCGTGCGCATCGCCCGACGTCTGCCGGCTATTGCTCACATTGTGCAATACTGCTCAGGCTGTGCAATAACTATCCATGGCCGCCAGCGCATGCAGGCGGCCAGCCAACGCAAGGAGGTCCGCGTGTCAGACGTGCTCGCCAGCACACCCGTCGCGCCCCCTCGCCTCGACCGTCGCAGCCTTCGCAGCCGTGCGCGCCTTCGCGACGCGCTTGCCGCAGAGATCCAGGCCACCGGCGACCTGTCGCGCGTCACGGTCACGGCGGTGACCGAGCGCGCCGGGCTCACGAGGAGGACGTTCTACTCGCATTTCCATGACATCCCCGACCTCGTGGCCGCCGTCGAGGCCGATGCGCTCGCCGACATCCGCAGCCTCGTCGAGCGCATCGCCGCCTCGCACCTTGACGACCTCACGGCCGCGCTCGAGCGTCTCAAGCCCGCTCCGGGCGCGGTTGAGCTGCTGTGCTACTTCCGCGACAACGCCGCGCACCTCACGGCACTGCTCGGTGAGGGCGGAGACCCCGCGTTTGTCGAGAAGATCAAGGACGTGTGCGCGGACGCCGTGTGCGGTCGCGCCCTCGACGGCATCGACGCACGCGCCGTGGGGCCGTTCTTTGACTACTACCTGGCGTTCGCGGTCTCCGCCGAGGCGGGCGTGCTCACGCGCTGGCTCACGGGTGGCATGCGCGAGAGCGTGCAGACCATGGCGCTCATGATGACGGCGCTCACCTTCGTGCGCCCCGGCGACCTGTACGGCAAGACCATCGACCTCAACGTGCCGGCCTACGCGCTGGCGCTCATGCGTTCGACCGAATCGCAGACTGTCGCGGCGGGCGGGGATACCCGCCGTGCGGAAGGAGAGCCCAACCATGACTAACAACCCGGCAGCCTCCAACGCCGCCCAGGCCCAGGCGGCCCGCGGCATCGAGCTCGTCGCCAACGGCGCGGAGCTGCGCCCGGCGAGGACCACCGACTTCTCGCGCGCGCAGCTGCGCCTGGGCATCGACGTGGGCTCCACGACCGTCAAGCTCGCCGTCATCGACGAGCGCGATCGCATCGTCTACGCCAACTACCAGCGCCACCACACCGACATCCGCGCCACGGCCAAAGAGCTGTTCGAGGGCGCCCGCGCCGTGCTAGGCGACGCCTCCATGCGCGTCTCCATCACCGGCTCGGGCGGCCTGCTGCTTGCCAAGTGGCTCGACCTCGAGTTCGTCCAGGAGGTCATCGCCAGCAAGCGCGCCGTCGAGACCCTCATCCCCCAGACCGACGTCGCCATCGAGCTCGGCGGCGAGGACGCCAAGATCATCTACTTCGACAACGGCATCGAGCAGCGCATGAACGGCACGTGCGCGGGCGGCACGGGCGCGTTCATCGACCAGATGGCGAGCCTTCTGCACACCGACGCCGGCGGCCTGAACGAGCTCGCCAAGGAGGCCACGCACATCTACCCCATCGCGAGCCGCTGCGGCGTGTTCGCCAAGACCGACGTCCAGCCGCTGCTCAACGAGGGTGCCGCACCCGCCGACGTCGCCGCCTCGATCTTCCAGGCCGTCGCGAACCAGACCGTCTCGGGCCTGGCGTGCGGCCACCCCATCCGCGGCTACGTCGCCTTCCTCGGCGGCCCGCTGCAGTACCTCTCCGAGCTGCGCCACCGCTTCTACGAGACGCTCAGCCTGGACGAGGAGCACCGCATCGTTCCTACGAACGCCCACCTGTTCGTGGCCACCGGCGCCGCGCTTGCCGGCGAGACCGACAAGCACGTGACGTTTGCCGAGGTCATCGACGCGCTCGAGAACCTCGGTGACATGCAGGGCAGCGAGGTCCAGCGCCTGGACGCGCTGTTCGCCACGCCCGAGGAGCTCGCCGAGTTCCACGAGCGCCACGACGCGCAGGTCGTTCCCAAGGGAGACCTCGCGAGCTACCGCGGCCGCGTGTTCATCGGCATCGACGCCGGCTCCACGACGATGAAGGCCGCCGTCGTGGGCGAGGGCGGCGAGCTGCTCTACACCTGGTACGGCAACAACCGCGGCGACGTGCTGGGCACGGCGCGCGTCATCATGGACGACATCTACGACAGGCTGCCCGAGGGCTGCACGATCGGCCACGTCACCACGACCGGCTACGGCGAGGCCCTGCTCATCGAGGCCCTGCGCGCCGACTCCGGGGAGATCGAGACGGTGGCGCACCTGCGCGGCGCCAAGGCGTTCGTGCCCGACGTTGAGTTCATCCTCGACATCGGCGGCCAGGACATGAAGTGCCTGCGCGTGCGCAACGGCGTCATCGAGCACATCATGCTCAACGAGGCGTGCTCGTCTGGCTGCGGCAGCTTCATCGAGAGCTTCGCAGACTCCATGGGCCTCACGGTCCAGGAGTTCGCCAAGGCCGCCATGGGTGCCGACAAGCCCGTTGACCTGGGCAGCCGCTGCACCGTGTTCATGAACTCGCGCGTGAAGCAGGCCCAGAAGGAGGGCGCCACGGTGGGAGACATCGCGGCGGGGCTCTCCTACTCGGTCATCAAGAACGCGCTGTTCAAGGTCATCAAGATGCGTGACCCCGAGGAGATCGGTCGCTACGTCGTGGTCCAGGGCGGCACGTTCATGAGCGACGCCACGCTCCGCGCGTTCGAGAAGCTCACGGGCCGCGAGGCCATCCGCCCCGACATCGCCGGCTGCATGGGCTGCTACGGCGCCGCGCTTCTCGCCCGCGACCGCGCCGGCGCGGACGGCGTCTCCACGCTGCTCACGCGCGACCAGATCGACAACCTGCAGGTGAAGCAGACGAAGGCCCACTGCGGCCGCTGCTCCAACAACTGCCTGCTCACGATCAACAACTTTGGCAACGGCCACAAGTTCATCACGGGCAACCGCTGCGAGAAGGGCGCCGGCCACAAGCGCAACAAGGTGGAGGCCCCCAACCTGTTCGCGTTCAAGAACAAGCTGCTGTTCGACCGTCCCGTGCTTGACCCCAAGACGGCCCCGCACGGCACCGTGGGCATCCCCCGCGCGCTCAACATGTACGAGAACTACCCGTTCTGGCACGCGTTCTTCACGGAGCTCGGCTTCTCGGTGGTGCTCTCGGACCAGTCCACGAAGAGGACCTACGAGGCCGGCATCGAGTCCATGCCGTCCGAGTCCGTGTGCTACCCGGCCAAGCTCTCCCACGGCCACATCATGAACCTGCTCGAGAAGGACCCCGACTTCATCTGGATGCCCTGCATCCGCTGGGAGCGCCAGGAGGACGAGACGGCGGGCAACCACTACAACTGCCCCATCGTCATGAGCTACCCGCAGGCGCTGGGCCTCAACGTCGACGAGCTCGCCGCGCCCCAGGTGGAGTTCCTGGACGCCTTCGTGCCCTATGACGACAAGAGGGAGCTCAAGCGCCGCCTGTACGAGCTCATCTCCGTGCGGCGCGAGGCCGACGCCAAGGCGGGTCGCGGCCGCTTCCGCGGAGAGCACATCACCCGCACGGAGGTCGACCGCGCCGTGAACGCGGCCTGGGAGGCCGACCTCGAGTTCAAGCAGACCATGCAGCGCAAGGGTGACGAGACGCTCGCCTGGGTGGAGGCCCACGACGCCCACGGCATCGTGCTGGCGGGCCGTCCCTACCACAACGACCCAGAGATCAACCACGCCATCCCCGAGCTCGTGAACAGCTTTGGCTTTGCCGTGCTCACCGAGGACTCCGTGGCCCACAAGATGCGTCCCGAGCGCCCCATCCGCGTCGTCGACCAGTGGATGTACCACTCGCGCCTCTACCGCGCGGCGCGCTTCGTGGCCTCCCGCAACGACCTCGACCTCATCCAGCTCAACAGCTTTGGCTGCGGCCTGGACGCCCTCACCACCGATCAGGTCCAGGAGATCCTCGAGGCGTCCGGCAAGATCTACACCGTGCTGAAGATCGACGAGGTCTCCAACCTGGGCGCCGCGCGCATCCGCGTGCGCTCGCTCATGGCGGCCCTGTCCGAGCAGCGCGACGAGCTCGCCCGCGAGGTGGCCGCCGGCAAGCTCGCGCCCGCGGGTCCCGTGGACGTGCGCCGCGCCGACGGCTCGCTCGAGCGCGCGAAGGCGCCCGAGCAGGGCAGGCTGCCCGTGTGGCGCGAGGCCAAGAGCGCCGCGTTCAAGAAGGTGCGCTACACCAAGGAGATGCAGGAGAGCGGCTACACGCTGCTGTGCCCGCAGATGTCGCCCATCCACTTCGAGCTCATCGAGCAGCTGCTCGTGAACGCCGGCTTCAACGCGGTGCTTCTGCCCTCCGTCGACCACGGCGCGGTGGAGGCCGGCCTCAAGTACGTCAACAACGACATCTGCTACCCGTCAATCCTCGTCACGGGCCAGATCATGGAGGCCATCGAGAGCGGCAAGTACGACCTCTCCCGCACGGCCGTCATCATCTCCCAGACGGGCGGCGGCTGCCGAGCCACGAACTACATCGCCCTCATCCGCAAGGCGCTCAAGGACTCGGGTCATCCGGAGGTCCCCGTGGTGTCGCTCACCGCGGCGAGCGGCCTTGACGAGGACAACCCCGGCTTCAACGTCTTCAAGCCCGACCTCATCGTCCATGCCGTCTACGCGCTGCTCTACGGCGACCTCATCATGCAGGCGCTCTACCGCGTGCGCCCCTACGAGGCCCAGGCCGGTGCGGCAAACGCCCTGTACGACCAGCTCATGGAGCGCGCCAAGGTCGAGCTCGTGAGCTGCGGCCAGCGCGGCTTCCTGAAACTGTGCCAGGACACGGTGGACGCGTTCGAGACGCTGCCCGTGGTGGCAGACCGCTCCAAGCCGCGCGTGGGCGTCGTGGGAGAGATTCTCGTCAAGTTCCACCCCACGGCCAACAACGAGGTCGTCAAGGTCATCGAGCAGGAGGGCTGCGAGGCCGTTGTCCCGGGTCTGGTGGACTTCTTCCTCTTTGGCATGACGAGCCCCATGAACATGCGCGGCGAGCTTGGCACCAAGTTCCGCAAGCGCCTCACGCACCAGACGGGCATCAAGGTCATCGAGGCCATGCGCGAGCCCATCAACCGCATGCTCGAGAAGTCCACGCGCTTTGAGCCCTACCCCGACATCTACGAGCTCGCCGCCAAGGCCAAGCAGATCCTGTCTTTGTGCAACACGATGGGCGAGGGCTGGCTGCTCACGGCCGAGATGTGCGACCTCATTGAGACGGGCACGCCCAACATCGTGTGCTGCTCGCCGTTCGCGTGCCTGCCCAACCACGTGGTGGGCAAGTCGGTCATCAAGCGCCTGCGCGAGATGCACCCCGAGAGCAACATCGTGGCCGTTGACTACGACCCGGGCGCCTCGGAGGTCAACCAGCTCAACCGCATCAAGCTCATGATCTCCGTGGCCAAGGAGAACTTCCGCCGTGCCCGCGCGGCCGCAGCCGAGATGGGAGGGACCGCCGACAACGTGGCAGCCTTCCGCCTCGAGAACCCCGAAGACCCCACGACCCACGTCGTGGCACCGCTTGCGGGTGCGGACCTTGCCGATGACGCGTGCGAGGGCGGCGTCTGCGCCATGCCCGAGAGCGCGCTGCCCCTCTCGCGCGCCCAGCTCGACCGCATCGAGGCCGCGAAGGCCGCCGCTGCCGAGCGCGCCGCCGCGGCCGAGTCCGAGGCGAGCGGGGACGACGCGGAGTAGCGAGCCGTGGCGGGTCGGCCCGTCCCATTTCTGGCGGGCGTGCGGCCGCGCCCCCGCTACCATAGGAGCCAGAACGTCTGCCCGCCCGGTGCCAGCGTGCCGGGCGGGCCTTTCTCACACGACCCTTCGCGCAGGCAAGGACTGATCATGAGCGACAACAACGCAACACCTAAGACCGCCGCCGACGCCCCCAAGCCCCTGTGGGCAGGCCGCTTCTCCGCCGCCCCCACCGGCGAGCTCGAGCGCTTCGGCGCCTCGCTGCCGTTTGACAAGCGCATGTGGCGCCAGGACATCCGCGGCTCCAAGGCCCACGCCGCCATGCTCGCCCACCAGGGCGTCATCTCGCAGCAGGACGCCGACGCCATCCGCGCCGGCCTCGACGACATCGCCGGCCAGATCGAGCGCGGCGAGTTCACGTTCGACGTCGACCGCGACGAGGACATCCACATGGCCATCGAGCGCGTCCTGACCGAGAACATCGGACCTGCCGGCGGGCGCCTCCACACGGGCCGCTCCCGCAACGACCAGACGGCCGTGGACACGCACCTCATCGCACGCGACCTCGCCGACGAGATCCTCGCCTCGCTCGCCAAGCTCGAGGCCGTGCTGCTCGACCGTGCCCAGGGCGAGTTCGGCGTCGTCATGCCGGGCTACACGCACATGCAGCCCGCCCAGCCGGTGCTGCTGAGCCACCACCTGCTCGCCTACTTCTGGATGTTCAACAGGGACTTCCGTCGCGTGTCCGCCGCGCGCGAGGCCGCGAACGTCTGCCCGCTGGGCGCCGCGGCGCTCGCCGGCACCACCTACCCGCTCGACCGCCACATGACGGCCGAGGCCCTGGGCTTCTCGGGCCCCACGGCCAACTCCATGGACTCCGTGAGCGACCGCGACTACCTTCTCGACCTCATCTACGCCTGCAGCGTGTGCCAGGTGCACCTGTCCCGGCTGTGCGAGGAGCTCGTGTGGTGGAGCTCCGCCGAGTTTGGCTTCGTGGAGATGGATGACGCCCACTCCACCGGTTCCTCGATCATGCCGCAGAAGAAGAACCCCGACTTCGCCGAGCTCGTGCGCGGAAAGTCCGGGCGCGTCGTCGGCGACCTCACGAGCCTGCTCGTCACGGTGAAGGGCACGCCGCTCACCTACGACAAGGACCTCCAGGAGGACAAGGAGCCGCTGTTCGACGCCGCCGACACGGTGCTTGGCTCGCTCATGGCCTGCACGGGCATGCTCGCCACCTGCACGTTCAAGGAGGAGCGCATGCGCGAGGCCTCCCACGAGGGCTACATGGCGGCCACGGACCTGGCTGACTACCTCGTGGGCAAGGGCCTGCCGTTCCGCCAGGCACATGCCGTGGTGGGCCGCATCGTGGGCGACTGCGTGCGCGAGGGCGTGACGCTCCAGCAGCTCAGCACCGACGAGCTTCGCAGCTACTCCGAGCTGTTCGACGACGACGCCCATGAGGCGCTCGACATCGACAGCATCGTGCGTCGCCGCACCACGTTTGGTGGCACGGGCCACGAGGCCGTGCGCGCCCAGCTCAAGCTGGCGACCGAGGCCCTCGAGGCCGACGAGGCCGCGCTGGGCGAATAGCCACGGCGCCTTCCGGGTGGCGAGACGTGGCGGCTGCGTGTCGCCTCGCCACCAACCCCGGTCCCAGCGCTGGCCCAGTCATTTCGTCATGAGAAAGGCCCCGTCCCTCGTGCGAGGGACGGGGCCTTGTGCTGCCGCAGGCGCTACTCCGTGGTGCCTGCGTCTCCGCCTGGCGTGGGCGTTGGGTCGGGGGTGGGTTCGGGCTCGGGCGTGGGTGTCGGGGTTGGGGTCGGGGTCGGCGTGGTGCCGCCGTCGCCGCCCGCGGTACCGCCGTCGCCGCCGGTGCCCGTGGTGGTCTGCTCGCTCTCGGTGTTCTCGGCCGCGGCCTCCTCGGTCGTGGCCTCGGTCGTGGCGGCCGTGCCGTCATTTGCGGAGGACGCGGTGTTGGAGAACTTCCAGGTGCTGTTCTCCTTGTAGGTGGGGTTCGCGGCGTTGGCCATGGGCCAGTCCGCACGTGGGGTGTCGGCGAGCACCGTGTTCACGAAGTAGGCGAAGGCCCTGTTGGACGTCTCGGCTGGGTGCTTGCCGGTGCTGGAGTCCGAGCTCTTGTAGCCCGTCCAGATGGCGACGGACAGCTGCGGGGTGTAGCCGCAGAACCAGAGGTTCTCGGTGTTGTCCGTGGTGCCGGTCTTGCCGGCGACGGGCTGGTTGATCGTGAGCATGGAGTTCATGGCGCTGGCCGTGCCGTTGGTGACGACGCCCTCGAGCACCTCGGTGGCCGCCTTGGCCACGCCCTCGTCGAGCACGCGCGTGGGGCTGTCCTTGTGCTCGTAGACGGTGTTGCCGTTGCGGTCCTCGATCTTGGTGATGGCAACCGGGTCACGGTGCTCGCCTCCGTTGGCGAGGCATGCGTAGGCCTCGGCCATCTCGAGCGGGGAGGTGAGGTTGGCGCCAAGGATTGTGGAGCCATAGGGCTGCAGGTCAGACGAGACGCCCATGTCCTTGGCGGTCTGGACTACG
Organism: Parolsenella catena; assembly: GCF_003966955.1. GTDB lineage: Bacteria > Actinomycetota > Coriobacteriia > Coriobacteriales > Atopobiaceae > Parolsenella > Parolsenella catena. The sequence continues at coordinate 369,312 of NZ_AP019367.1, forward strand.
TTGTCCACGCCCACGGCCATGCCCACCTGGACGTAGCCGGTGTTCGAGGACTTTGCCGTGGCGTCCGCGAGCGAGATCGTACCGTAGGACGTGTTGGCGAAGTTCTGGACCTTCCAGGAGTTGGTGACCTGGATGGGGGAGTTGCAGTTGAGCATGATGTTGGGGTTCATGCCCTGCTTGAGCGCCGTGACGAGCGTGAACATCTTGAAGCTCGAGCCCGTCTGCTTGAACGCGTTGCTCGCGGCGTTCACCTGGGCGCTGTCCGAGTCTGCGTAGAAGTCCTTGCCACCGACCATGGCCTTGATGTAGCCGGTGGTGGGGTCGATGGCCACCAGGGCGCTCTCGAGCTTGGAGTCGCCGGTCTCGTCAAGCATGCGCGTCACGGCGTCCTGCGCGGCGTTCTGGGTGGTGGGGTCGAGCGTCGTGTAGACCTTCAGGCCGCTCTGCACGATCGTGTCCTGGGAGAAGTCGCCCTCGAGCAGGCCCTTGACGTAGTTGGTCCAGAACGGGTAGGTGCCCTGCTGGTCCATGCTCGTGTCGCCGAGGTTGAGCACGAGGTCCTCGGCCTGCGCCGCGTCGTGCTCCTCCTGCGTGATGTCGCCGAGGCGCAGCATGTTGTCAAGCACCTTGTTGCGACGCTCCTTGGCGGCGTCGGGGTTCTGCGTGGGGTCGTAGTAGGACGGCGAGTTGGGCAGGCCGATGAGCGTGGCGGCCTCGGCGAGCGTGAGCTCGCTCGCGTGCTTGTTGAAGTACGTGAGGCTCGCCGCCTCGATGCCGTAGGCGCCGTGGCCGTAGTAGATGGTGTTGAGGTACATGAGCAGGATCTGGTCCTTGGAGTACATCTTCTCCATCTCGACGGCGATGTAGGCCTCGCGCACCTTGCGCCTGATGGTCTTGTCGAACTGCTCGTCGGAGAGCACCGTGTTGCGCACGAGCTGCTGGGTGATGGTCGAGGCACCCTCCGAGCGGCCCGCGAGCTGCGAGAACACGGCGCGGATGATGCCTGCCGGGTCTATGCCGTTGTGGCTGTAGAAGCGCTCGTCCTCGACGTCCACCGTTCCCTTCCACACGTAGGGCGAGACCTCGTCCTGCGAGATGGAGCGGCGGTTCTCGAGGTAGAACGTTGCGATGGTGTTGCCGTCCGCATCGTAGACCTCGCTCGGCTCGGCCACGAGGTAGGCGTCTGCCGAGGTGTAGTCGGGCAGGTCCTGCAGCCACGACTCCACGACGGCGCCGAGCGACACGGCAACGGCGATGGCCAGCAGCGCGAGGAAGCCCATGACGCCGGCAAGCGAGAAGCCGATGATGTGCGTCTTGGCGTGGGCGCGAGCGCGTCGGTTGCGAATTCCCATGCAAACCCTCCAATGCGGATACATAGACTGTTCCATTATCCGTCAAAAACCCTCGTGGGATGCGCGCGCGTTGGAGTCAACGCCGCGTCCACATGCCTTGGGGGCGGATCCGGGGCCGCTGATTTTGCCACTCGCGGTAGGCCGACGCGAGAGGGGCGTCCGTGGGCGTTGCGTGGGGCGCGCCAAATTTGTCCGGTGCGTGTCATAGACTTGTGCGAGTGCAAAGCGAGGGAGGGGCGCATGGCGTCGGACAGGACGATAACCGAGAGGCGCACGAGCGTGGCGGTGGGTGCGATGGGGGCGGCCGTGCTCGTCGCCGTCCTCGTGCCGCTTCTGCTCATCAGCGCCTACAACCACTCCTACGCAGACGACTGGCACTATGGCGTGTGGGCCCACCTGGCGCTGCAGCAGACGGGCAACGTTGGCGTGGCCATCGTCACGGCCCTTCAGCAGGTGGGGAAGGCCTGGTTCGACTGGCAGGGCACCTACTCGGCGATCTTTCTCATGGCCATCGAGCCGAGCGTGTTCGGCGAGCAGTGCTACGTCATCGCCGCCCCGCTCGTCATGGCCTCGCTCGTGGCGGGGACGCTGTTCTTCTCCCATGTCGTGCTCGTCGAGCTCATGGGTGCGGACCGCGGCTCGTGGATCGGGCTGTCGTGCCTCGTCGTCGCCGTTCAGCTGCTGCTGCAGCCAAGCCCCGTCGAGGGCATCTTCTGGTTCAACAGCGCCGTGTACTACACCACCTATCACGCCGCGGCCCTCGCGCTCGTTGGCTGCGTGCTGCGCGTGTGCGACCCGCGCCGCACGAGCCGCCCCGTCGGCGCCATGGTGGCGTCGTGCGTGCTCGCGGCGTTCGTCGCCGGGGGCAACTTCGTGACGGCGCTCGTGACCGCCGAGGTCATGGTCGTCGTTCTCGCCGTGCTCATCTACCAGGGCAGGCGCTGCGCCACTGATGTCCTGCCCGCGTTTGCCCTCATGGTGCTCGGGCTTGCGCTGTCGCTTGCCGCGCCGGGCAACGAGGTGCGCCAGCAGACGCAGTTTCCCGACGACGGTCTTGGCGTGGCGCAGACGGTCCTGCAGTCCTCGGTCGCGGCGTTCCAGTATCTCCAGCAGTGGTCGAGCGGCCTGGTGGTGATCCTGGCCGCCGTGAGCGTGCCCATTGCCGTTCGCGCGTGCGAGCGCGCCGCGGCCCGCGGCTGGACGTTCAGGTGGCCTGCGCTCGTCGTGGCCGCCTCCATCGCCCTGTTTGCCACGAGCTTCACGCCCACGTTCTGGGCGCAGGGCTCGGTTGGGCCGGGCCGCGTGCAGAACTGCCGCTTCGACCTGTTCGTTGTGCTCGTGGTCGTTGACGTGTTCTGGGTGTGCGGGTGGCTGGCCGCCAGGCGTCGCGCCGCGGGCATGGGCGCCGCGCGTACGCAGGTCATGAGCGGCGTCGCGCTCGCGTGGGCGATGGCACTCGCCGTCGTGGTCCTCGGGTGCGTCGTGGGGTCCATGGCCGCGGACAAGGACCTGGGCGAGGACCTCTCGAGCGTCTCGGCGGCTCGCTCGCTTGCCTCGGGCCAGGCGGCTGCCTATGGCGAGCAGGTGTGGGAGCGCCTTGACTACATCGAGTCCTCGGACGAGGACAGCCTGCGCGTTCCCTACTACACCGACGTCCCCCACGTGCTGCTCATGGGAGACATTCGCGACAACATGGACAACTACATCAACTATCGCCTGTGCCAGTGGTATGGCAAGGAGTCCATCGTGGGCTACCATGCCGCGGTGGGCACGGGCCTTGGGACGGCGGCCTCCGATGCGTCGTAGCTTGAGGGCCGGGGACCTCGAGTGCGTTGCCGCCGGTCAGACGGGCGTTGGGCGCGCAGGTGGCGAGGGACGCCTCGGCGGGGCCGGCAGGGTAGGTGCGGCCCTCGCGCGCGTGGGGCTTGCGATGAGCGCGTGCTGCCTCGGCGTCGTCGTGCTTGTCGTGTGTCTCTCGACCGTGTGGCTCATGGTCGGCGCCGACGACGGAAACCTTACGCAGAGCATGTCGATCCGCACGTGGCTTGGCGCGGACACGCGCCTGGACCTCGCGCTTGGCCTCGTGGGCGCGATCGTTGTCCTGGCACTGTGTCGTTTGGCGCGGAGCTGTGGCCGCATGCTCGACGGGCCATCCGCGACGCGGGCGCTCGTGGTGGGGACGCTTCTGTTTCAGCTCCTCGTCATCCTCGCGCTGCAGGCGCGCGACACCTACTGGGGAGACTCGTGGATGGTCTCCGACTTTGTGGACAAGGCCCTGGCGGGCGGCGTGACCTCCCTGTTCCGCGGCCCGTATCGCACGCTGTTCTACGACGCGCGCCTGTACTTCTCGTGCTATCCGTTCCAGGCGACGTTCTTCTGGCTTCTCTACGGCTTGCGCCTCGCCTTTGGCGACCTCGCGTTCATGGCGTTCCAGGTGCTGTCCGCGCTTTCGACGTCGCTGGGCGTCTGGGCGCTCATGTCGCTCGTGGGAAGCCTCACGAGCTCTGCCGGTGCCCGCCGCGTGGCGTGGGTGCTCGTTGCCCTGTGCCTGCCCATGTACTGGCTGTCGACGTTTCTGTACGGAAACGCCATGGGCTGCGGCCTTGCGCTGGCGTTTCTCGCGATGCAGGCGCGGGCGATGGGCGAGCGCGGGCGCGCTGCCGCCGGGTGGTGCGCCGGCTCGCTCGTGCCGCTTGCGCTGGCGCTGTGCGTGAAGGCGACGTTCGTGCTGTTTGCGATCGGGGCCGTTCTCGCGTGGCTCGTCGTGGCGCTGTGCCGCGGGCGGGCGTGGGGGCTCGTGGGCTGCGTTGCCGTCGTGGCGTGCGCGCACGCGCTGTCGGGCCTGCCGTTCTCGGCGCTGCGGGCGGCCTCGGGCGGCTACGAGTTTGGCGAGCCGCTCACCACGCTCAACCACATCGAGCTCGGGCTGCGCATGGGCGCGGGCGAGTTCTACGTGAGCGTTGACGGGGGCGTCTACGAGTACGCGCCCGGCGGCTGGTCCAACCACGCCAACGCCGTGTGGCAGGCCTCGGGCGAGAACGCCGACGTGCAGAACGAGGTTGCCACCCACGAGCTTGCCGCCGACGTGCTCGGCTTTGCGAGCCACCCGCTCTCTGCGGCGCGCTTCTTTGCCGTGAAGCTCGCGACCGAGTGGGCCGACCCAACCTACCAGTCCCTGTACTACCTGTCCATGTGCGGCAACGCCGCCGGCGCGCGCGTGAACCCCGCCGACGAGTCCGCGTCGCTGGGCATCGCGTGCGCGAGGCTCACGAACCTGCTCGACGGCTATCAGACCGTGACGTTTGCCGCCGCGCTTGGCCTTCTCGTGCTTGCGTGTCGGCGATGGGGGGACGGCCAGGACGGGCCGGCGCCGCTCGAGGTACGCGCGTCTCGCGCGACCGCGCTGCTTCTCGCGGCCGTGTTCTTCACGGGCTTTGGGTGCTACCTGCTGTGGGAGGCAAAGGCCGTCTACGTCCTGCCGTTTGCCATTGCGGTCATTCCGCTTGCCTCGGCGGGCCTTTCCGCAGCGTTGCGCTACACTAACCGTTTGTTCCCGCACCGTCGGGAGGCTCGTAAACCAAGCACCGCTCGCGGTTGCGAGCGAGGGTGCTAGCCGCATATTGGAGGAACCGTGCTCTCAGTCGACGAACAGATGAAGGTCATCGCCTCTGGCGCCGCCCAGATCGTGCCCGAGGCCGAGCTTCGCAAGAAGCTCGAGCGTGGCGTGCCGCTCAACATCAAGCTTGGCGTTGACCCCACCAGCCCCGACCTGCACCTCGGCCACGCCGTGCCCCTGCGCAAGATGCGCCAGTTCCAGGACCTCGGCCACCAGGTGACGCTCATCATCGGCAACGGCACCGCCCTCATCGGCGACCCGTCCGGCAAGAACTCCACGCGCCCGCAGCTCTCGCAGGAGCAGATCGAGGCCAACGCGGAGACCTACGTCAGCCAGGCCATGAAGATCCTCGACCCCGAGAAGACCAACGTCGTTCACAACGGAGACTGGATCCTCTCGCTCGACCTCAAGGGCATGCTCGAGCTCTGCAGCAAGTTCACGGTGGCTCGCATCCTGGAGCGCGACGACTTCACGAAGCGCTACCAGTCGCAGACGCCCATCGCGCTGCACGAGTTCCTCTACCCCGTCATGCAGGCGTACGACTCCGTCCAGATCAAGGCGGACGTCGAGATGGGCGGCACCGACCAGCTGTTCAACCTGCTTGCCGGCCGCGAGCTCATGGAGAAGATGGGCATGGAGCCGCAGATCGCGCTCACGATGCCGCTGCTCGAGGGCACGGATGGCGTCCGCAAGATGTCGAAGAGCTATGGCAACTACGTGGGCCTCACCGACGAGCCCGCCGACATGTACGGCAAGCTCATGAGCATTCCCGACACCATGATCGGCAAGTACTACCGCCTTGCGAGCACCCTGTCGGTCGATGAGGTCGACAAGATCGACGCCGCGCTCGCCGACGGCTCCGCCGACCCCTACGAGCTCAAGCGCGCCCTGGCCGCCAACATCTGCGACCTGTACCACGGTGCCGGTGCGGGCGAGGAGGCTGCTGCCGAGTTCACGCGCGTGCACTCCAAGCGCGAGATGCCCGAGCAGATCGACGAGGTTTCCGTCGAGGTTGAGGTTGGCGACGACGGGCTCGTCTACCTGCCGCGCGTGCTTGTTGCCGCTGGTCTCTCCAGCTCCGCGAGCCAGGCTCGCCGCGACATCGACGGCGGCGGCGTGCGCATCGACGGCGAGGCCCTGCCGGCCAAGAGCTACAACGTCGACCCTGCCCTCGTGAAGAAGGGCGCCATCCTCCAGGTGGGCAAGCGCCACTTCGCCCGTCTCGCGTAGGGGTCGCTTCACTCGTTGTCTCTCTGGCGTCCCGTGGGCCTCGTGCTCGCGGGACGCTTTTTGTTGGGCCCGCTAGCTGCCATTTTGCTGGTTATCAACATGGGCTTTGGACGATTGCGCGCCAAACCTGGCAAATCCTGTTGGATTTCTGCAAGGTTTGCGTTTGACGGTGTGGGACTTTCCCGCGAGTCTCCCGGCGCCAGCGGTGCGGGCGCGCTAGCCTTCCCACATGGACATCTGCCTGTGCGACATATCGGCGCTTGAGCACGTCCGCTCGAGCGGTACGCTCCTGCCGGAGCTGCTCGACCGTCCGCGCGCGTCGCGGCTTGAGGGTTGCGGCGTGCCCGGCGGCGTTGAGCTGGACGACCTCGTGGTGGGGCTTGGCCTGCGCACGAGGCCCGTTCACCTTCTGGTGCCGGACGGTGTCTCGACGCACGGGCGTCCCGGCGTGGCGCGTCACCGCCGACGTGCCGCTCTGCCCAGGGGATCGCTCATCCGCGTTGCGCCCAACGTGCTCGTGACGGGTCCCGAGCTTACGCTCTGCCAGCTTGCCGCTCGCGGCGACTATGATCTCGTGGATGTGGCGAAGCTTGCCTTCGAGCTGTGCGGGACCTATCTGCTTGACCAAGACCCCAACTCCTGGCAGGGCTTCGTCAACAACGAGGTCTCGGCCACGACGGTGAGCCGCATCGGTGCGGCTGCTCGCTCGCTCAAGGGCTCGAAGGGCGTTGCGAGAATCAATTCGATGCTTCCCTACGTGCTTGACTCGTCTCACTCGCCCATGGAGACGGCGCTTGCGATGCTTTTCGTACTTCCTCAAAAGCTTGGCGGCATCGGGCTCAAGGGAGCCCGCATGAACTATGCGATATCTGGTACAAACCGGCTCATGGACCTGGCGTTTCCCGGAGATAGGGTTGGCCTTGAGTACAAGGGAAAACAGTATCATGCAATAGAGCAGAGCGGCCGTGATGATCGTCGCCAGAACGAGATTGCCGGCCGCGGCTGGACGATTCTCAACGTTTGGCACGAGGACCTGTGCGATGACAACCTATTTGCTCTTCTTGAGGACTCGCTTCTCAGGGCCCTTGGCCATCGCTTCAGGCCATCTGCTGCGTTCTACGAGCGACAGAGGCTATTGCGCTCTCGACTGGTGCCCGGATTGCGCTCCTTTTCATAGCGTCTGAGAAGCTCCTGATCGTCTTTTTGTCACAAAAACAATCATGTGTGCGCTGAGGTGGCGTCGCAGAACAGATTATTGGCCAAATGGTGGCAATTAAGCTATCCCTAAATTTAATAACAAGCCTTTGCTGGGTGGAATGGCGGTCCTTGGCTTGCAGAAGCGTGGCTATATCGCACACATGATTGGTTTTGTGACAATTGGCGTTGGCTGAACGGTCCAGTACATCTGCACCACCGCACCTTGCTGCGCTATTGTTATCAGGTTACATCGGCAGATGGAGGACTTGATGACGATGGAGCTTCTGGCGCCGGCCGGCGGCGAGGAGCCGTTCCGTGCGGCGCTGGCCGCAGGGGCGGATGCCATTTACTGCGGCGTGGGCAACGACTTCAATGCCCGTCGCGGTGCGAACAACTTTACCTATGACGCCTTCGAGCGCGCGTGCCGTGCCGCGCACCTCGCGGGCACGCGCGTGTACGTGACCATCAACGTCGTCGTTCGCGACGAGGAGATGGACCGGGCGCTCGCGCTCGTGCGCTCGGCGGCGCTTCGTGGCGCCGATGCGTTCATCATCCAGGACTGGGGCCTGTTCGAGGCCATCCGGCGCACGTGGCCCGAGCTCGAGCTGCACGTCTCGACCCAGGCGAACGTCCACGACGCCCGCGGCGTGCGCTGGGCGCGCGAGCGCGGGGCGCACCGCGTGACGCTGTCGCGCGAGCTGTCGCTCGCCGAGATCGGGCACATCGCCAAGGAGGGCGTCGAGCTCGAGGTCTTTGGCCATGGCGCCCTGTGCTACTGCTACTCGGGCGTGTGCCTGATGTCGAGCATGGTCGGTGGCCGCAGCGCCAACCGCGGCCTGTGCGCCCAACCGTGCCGCCTGCTCTACGACCTCGTTGACGAGAGCGGTCGCAGCGTCTCTGCCCCGGGCCGCACGCGTCCGCTGTGTCCCAAGGACGCCTGCACCGCCTCCGACGTGTCCGCGCTCATGGCAGCCGGCGTGGGCTCTCTCAAGGTCGAGGGCCGCATGAAGGCACCCGACTACGTGTGGAGCGTCGTCGGCGCCTACCGCGAGCAGATCGACTCCGTGCTGGCGCACCCCGAGGCGTCCTCGGCCGAGCTCGGCTCAACGCCGGTGCCCGCCGAGGTCGCACGCCGCCTCAAGCGCGCGTTCAACCGCGACTTCACCGACGCCTACCTGCGTGGAAGCGCCGATGACGAGATGATGAGCTACGAGCGCTCCAACAACCGCGGCGAGCTCGTGGGCGAGGTCCTCTCGAGCTCGGGCGGCCAGGTCCAGCGGCGTGACGGCAAGGGCAACCTCCACAAGGACCCGCGCCAGGACAAGCGCAGTGCGCGCTGCACCGTCACCGTTCGCGTGGACGAGCCCGTGGGGGCCGGAGACCTGCTCGAGCTGCGCCCCGTCGACAACCCGGACGCCTTCCTCACCGCGACCGTTCCCGCCGACGTCCCCGCCGGCGGCACCGTCGAGTGCCGCGTTGCCCGCCCCATGCCCAAGGGCTGTCCTGTGCGCGTCATCCGCAGCAAGGCCGCCCACGACGGCAGCGCCGCCGCGCTCGCGCGCGAGGTCTGTCGCCGCCGCAAGGTCGACGTCCGCATCGTCGCGCGGACGGGGGAGCCGTTTTCCGTGGAGCTTGCCTGCGTCGACGGCCCGGCGCTGCCGGACGGCTCGATGCCCCGAGCCCAGGCGAGCGGCTTTGTCGTCGAGCCCGCGCGAACGAAGGCCGTGAGCGCCGAGGACCTCGTGGAGCATGTGGGCCGCATGGGCTCCACGCCCTTTGAGCCGCGCGGCTTCGACGTGGAGCTCGACGAGGGCTGTGGCATGGGCTTCTCGGCCGTCCACAAGGTGCGCGCCGCCGCGTGCGAGGCGCTCGAGCGGGCCATCCTGGCGCCGTATGCTGAGCGAGCCGTCGCGCTTGCCCCCGTGCCGCGGGAGTCCTCGGCGCGCATCGCCTCGTCTCTCGTGGCCGCGCCGGCGTCCAGGCCGTGTCCGCCCCGCTCAGCCGAGGTGTGCGTCATCGCGCCGACGCCCGAGGTCGCCGAGGCCGCCATCGAGGCCGGCGCCACGCGCGTCTACGCCCAGACGGACGACCTCTCCATGCTCGACGGCTGGCCGGCCGGTGCCGTTCCCGTCCTGGACGAGGTGTGCCGCGAGCCGGACCACGAGCGCCTTGACCGTTGGGTCGAGGCCGGCGCTCCGGTGGCCGTCGGCAACGTCTCCGAACTCGCGCTTGCCGTCGAGCGCGGTGCGCTGGCCGAGGTGCGCGGCTGCATCCCCGTCCACAACGAGGCGTGCCTCGCCGTGCTCGAGTCTGCCGGCGCCGCGGGGGTGTGGCTGTCGCCCGAGCTCACGCTCGAGGAGGTCTGCCACCTGGCATCGCGTGCAACCGTTGCTGCGGGCCTCGTCGTCTCCGGCAGGCCGCGCGTCATGACGAGCGAGCATTGCGTGCTCAAGGTCGCCGACGCCTGCGTCCACGACTGCGCCCGCTGCGGGCTGCGTCGCCGTCGCCTGTCGCTGCGCGACCGCGATGGTCGCCTGCTGCCCGTGCGCACGGACCTGCACGCCCGCTCGCGCATCTACGACGCCGTGCCGCTCGACCTGACGCCGCAGGTGGGGGAGCTCATGTCCGCCGGCGTATCCCGCCTGGCCGTTGACGCGACGCTGCTGGACGCCTCCGAGGCGTCGGCTGCCGTCGAGCGCCTCGTGCGCGCGATTGCGGCGGTGGCCGCCGGTCGCAAGCCGGCCGAGCGCGAGCGCCACGCCTCGAGCGGTCACCTCTTCTGGGGAATCGGGTAGCATCAAGACTGCGCGGCCGCGCGCTCGGCCGCCCGCGCCGCCTCTCGCGGCCGAACGAACATGACGAGACACCCGGCCGCGCGCCGGGGAGAGGGGATAGACATGGCAGACGTCGAGAACACCACCGCGCCCGAGGCCAAGGCCGAGGACAGCAAGACCGCCAAGATCGACCACCGCCTGCTCGAGGACGTGCTCGACGCCATCCGCCCGAGCTTCCAGGCGGACGGCGGAGACGTCGAGCTCATCGGCGTCGACGACGAGACGGGTGTCGTGACCATCGAGATGACGGGGGCCTGCGCCGCCTGCATGTTCGCCTCCTCCGACATCTCCGAGGGGATCGACACCATCATCAAGGAGCACGTCCCCGGCGTCACCGCGGTGCGCCCGGTGATGTACTAGCTGCAGACTCTTGGGCGCCCAGGCGCCCGGACGGGAGGGACCATGGCGGTAGACGTAGAGCTTCTCAGGGTCGTGCTCGATGCCGTGCGCCCGAGCCTTCAGGCCGACGGCGGCGACTGCGAGCTCGTGGGCGTTGACGAGAACGGCGTCGTGTCGCTCGAGCTCACGGGTGCGTGCGCCGGTTGCTCGCTTTCCGACGTGACGCTGTCGCAGGGCATCGAGCGCGTCCTCAAGGACAACGTCCCGGGCGTCACGCGCGTCAAGGCGGTGATGTAGATGGTGCTGTCCGACCGCGACATCAAGCTCGAGCTCGCGCAGGGCCGCATCGTCGTCGAGCCGCTCGACCTGGCAGACGTCCAGCCGGCCTCGGTGGACGTTCGCCTGGGCTCGAGCTTTAGGATCTTCCGCAACTCCACGCACACGTTCATCGACCCCACGACCGACCAGCCCGAGCTCACGGAGGCCATCGAGGTGCCCGAGGGCGGCCAGTTCGTCCTGCACCCGGGCCAGTTCGTGCTCGGGACCACGCTCGAGCGCATCGCCGTGCCCGACGACATCCTCGGCAAGCTCGAGGGCAAGTCCACGCTCGGCCGTCTCGGTCTCATGATCCACTCCACGGCCGGCTACGTCGACCCGGGCTGGGACGGCGAGATCACCCTCGAGCTCTCCAACGTCGCCACGCTGCCCATCGTTTTGCATCCGGGCATGCGCATCGGTCAGATGTCGTTCGAGCGCATGTCGAGCCCGGCCGAGCGACCGTACGGCTCGGCGGGTCTCGGCAGTCACTACCAGGGCCAGCGCGGCGCCGCGGCGGCCCACACCCTCACGCGCTAGCCCAGGACCCGTCCTTGCGACGGGTCCCATCATGTGCCGCCTCGCAATCGTCGCAGACGCCCACGTGGCCGCGTCGCGGCAGGAAGGGTACGAGATGCTCAACGAGCTCTACCACAGCCTCAATCCCATCGCCTTCACCCTGGGCCCGCTGCAGGTCCACTGGTATGCCCTCGCCTATCTCGTCGGCTTCGTGCTCGCGGGCGTCGTGGCGTACCGCGTGGCCAGGCGCTGGGGCCTTGACCTTTCCGCCGAGGACGTCACGAACGTCGTCGTGGGCATCGCCTGGGGCATCATCATCGGCGCCCGGCTGTTCTACGTCGTGTTCTATGGTGATGGCTATTACCTCGCGAACCCTCTCAAGGTCTTTGCGCTCGGCGAGGGCGGCATGAGCTTTCACGGCGGCCTCGTGGGCGCCGTCGTGGGCGGGGCCATCATGTGCCGCGCCTGCCACATCTCCATCGCGACCTTCTGCGACCTGGGCGTCATCGGCGCCCCGCTCGGCCTGTTCTTTGGCCGCTGCGCCAACTTCGTGAACGGCGAGCTGTGGGGCAAGCCCACGAGCCTTCCGTGGGGCGTGGTGTTCGAGACGGGCGGCGGCGTGGCGCGTCACCCCAGCCAGCTGTACGAGGCCGTGCTCGAGGGCCTCGTCATCTTTGCCGTGCTGCTGTGGATGAGCCGCAGGCGCCCGGCGCGTCCGCAAGGCACGTTCATGGGGACGTTTCTCGTGCTCTACGGCGTGTTCCGGTTCCTCATCGAGTTCGTGCGCGTGCCAGACGCCCAGCTCGGCTACCTGCTTGGCCCCATCACGATGGGCCAGCTGCTGAGCGCGCCGCTCGTCGTGGCCGGCATCGTGGTGCTCGTCGTGGCGCATCGTGCCCAGCGCCCGCAGGTGGGCCACGTGGCGTAGCCGCCCGCGAGGCGTCCCAAAAGTCTCTGACGCCTTTGGGAGACCTTTGCGCGTGCGCCATGCGAGAAAAGGGCTAATATAAGCAAGTTGCGTGCATGTGTCGCTTTGGCGTATGCTCACGCAGTCTAGCTAGAGGTCTTGCGCGTCGGCCATAGGGACGGGCGCGCTGCGGCAAGTAAGGAGACGTGCATGTCCGGACACTCCAAGTGGGCAACCACCAAGCATCGTAAGGGCGCGCAGGACGCCAAGCGCTCTGCCCTGTTCTCGAAGCTCTCTCGTAACATCACCGTTGCTGCCAAGCTCGGCGGCGACCCGCTTCCCGAGAACAACGCCTCGCTCGCCGCGGCCGTGGCCAAGGCCCGCATGTCCTCCATGCCCAAGGACCGCATCAAGGCCGCCATCGACAAGGCCTTTGGCGCCGGTGCCGATGCCGCCGTCTACTCCGAGGTCACCTACGAGGGCTATGGTCCCGCCGGCGTCGCCGTCTACGTCGACTGCCTGACGGACAACAAGAACCGCACCGCCGCCGACGTCCGCTCCGCCTTCACGCACTCTGGCGGCTCGCTGGGCACCACGGGCTCCGTGGCCTTCCAGTTCGAGCGCAAGGGCTCCATCGCCGTCGACAAGGTCATCAAGTCCGACGACAAGAAGGTCGCCGACAAGGAGAACGCCGTCGACGAGGACGAGTTCATGATGGCCGTTGCCGAGGCTGGCGGAGACGACTACGAGGACGCCGGCGAGGAGTGGGTCGTCTGGACGGCCTACGACAAGATGCAGGAGGTCCAGAAGGGCCTCGAGTCCCAGGGCATCGAGGTCAAGGGCTCCGAGCTCACCATGGTCCCCACCACCCCGACGCAGGTCTCCGTCGCTGACGCCAAGAAGGTCCAGCGCCTCGTCGACCGCCTCGAGGAGCTCGAGGACGTGCAGAACGTCTACCACACCATGGAGATGACCGACGAGGTCGTCGCCGCTCTGGAGGAGGACGAGTAGGGCAGTCGCCCCTCGCGCGCGTCGCGGTCCTGCCCGGCGCGGCTCCAGGCAAACCCGCTGCCGGACAGTTCGTGTCCGATATTCGGGGTATCCTAGTGCTAACGCGCCCTGGTCGTCAGGCCGGGGCGCTTTTCTATCTGAGGGAAGAGGTCTCATGGGCGGTCTCAGACGCTTCATCCTGTTCGTGTTCTCGCTCGCGGGCATCGCGTGCCTCGCGGCGCTCGCGCTGCCGTGGTTTGGCCTGTTCCCCGATGAGATCGCGATGCTCGAGGGCCTTGACTGGTACGTCACGGCGGTCGAGGTCTGCCTCGCGATGACGGCTGCCTGGCTCGCCTTCGAGCTATTGCGCTCGCTCTTCTCGCGCAAGCGCCGTGACGCCATCTCGGTCATGGACGTGGACGGCGGCGCCATCACCGTCACGAAGAGCGCCGTCGCCTCCCAGGCCGCCCACATCGTCGAGGCACTCGGCGTGGGCGAGGCGCGCAGCGTGGACGTCTCGGCCTCGCGCTCGGGGCAGGTCCGCGTGGACGTCAAGGTGACGCCGTTCGAGTCCATCGACGTCACGGACGAGGCGCCCACGCTGCACGAGGGCCTCGTCGCGGGGCTCTCGGCCATGGTGGGCGAGCACCTCGGTGCCGTGAACGTCGAGTTCCTCGAGCCCCAGCACGCCAGCTCGCTCGTTGTGCTCGACGAGCAGGGCGAGGGCGACGAGGACGAGGCGTACGCCGGTGAGGAGCCTGCGGCCAGCTCTGATGACACGGGTGACATCACGATCCCGATGAACGTCGAGAGGGAGGCGTGATTCCCATGGCAAACGAGAAGGTCCAGGCTCGCATAGAGCCGGCGCCCCGCCCGGCAGCCGCGCCCGAGCCCGAGCCCGCGCCGCGGCCTGATGCGCAGGCTGTCGCCGCTGCCCCCTCGGAGGTCACCGTCCGGGAGGAGGCGCCGCAGCCGGGCGCGTGGACGCGCCTCTCGACATGGTTCGCCACGACGTTCCCGCATAGCCGCAACGCGGTTCTCGGCGGCATCTGCGGCCTTGTGGTGGCGCTGCTGCTGTTCTCGGTCGGCCTGCTCAAGACGCTCGTCATCGCGCTGCTCGTCACGATCGGCGTGGCGTGCGGCCAGTACGCAGACGGAGACCCCAAGCTCGTGAACCTCGTTCGCGAGCTCATGAAGCGCCGCTAGCCACCTCGGCGGGCGAGCGCGTGCAAGATTAGGTATGAGACCCACCCCGCGAGGATTGGAGTCAGCATGAGCACGAAGGAAACCACGCAGGAAGAGACCGTCGACCAGACGCCTGGCGCCGAGCCTGCCGAGGACTCCACGGGCGTCCTCGCAACGAACGACTCCGGCGACCTCATGTATTCGGACGCCGACGAGGACCTCGACAGCGAGGACTCGCTCACGTTCTCCAACGGCGTCATCGAGAAGATTGTCGCCATCTCCGTCCGTGACGTCCCGGGCGTCCTTGGCATGAAGGGCGGCTTCATCAACCGCGTTCAGGAGACGTTTGGCGCCTCTGACCCCACGAAGGGCGTGTCCGTCGAGGTCATGCCTGACAGCTCCGTGCGCGTGAACATCTCCGTGCTCATCGAGTACGGCGCCTATGCACCGCAGGTGTTCGAGGACGTCAAGAAGGTCGTCGTGAAGCAGGTCGCCGGCATGACGGGCCTTGAGGTGGGCGGCGTCAACCTGCGCATCGAGGACGTCCTCACGCCCGAGGAGTACGAGCACATGCAGGGCGCCCGCGAGGACGACGAAGCCGAGCCGGAGGAGTAGCGCGTGAGCCTGAGAAGCTCCATAGCGCGGGGTGCCGGCCGCCTCACGGCCGGCCTGCTGCACGCGGCGGGCCGCTCGGCCTCGCAGCTGCCGGGCCGCGTGGCCCTCGCGATCGATCCCGCCGCCATCGCGGACCTGGCACCCAAGCTCGTCCACGGCTCAATCGTCGTGTGCGGCACGAACGGCAAGACGACGACGAACAACGTGCTCGCGAGTGCTGTCGAGGCTGCCGGCGCGCGCGTGCTGTGCAATCGTGCCGGCGCCAACATGGCCCCCGGCGTGGCGGCGGCGCTTTTGCCGGGCTCCTCCGCGGACTGGGCCGTCATCGAGGCCGACGAGCTGTCCACCATCAACATCCTGCCCGAGCTGCGCCCGCGCTACCTCGTGCTGCTCAACCTCTTCCGCGACCAGCTTGACCGCGCCGGCGAGATAGACCGCGTGCAGGACGTCATCGCGAGCGCGCTCGCCGCAAGCCCCGAGACCACGCTCGTGGCCTGTGGCGACGACCCGCTCGTCATGGGCGTGGCGCACCGTGCGCGCAGGGCTGGCACGCGGGTGCTCACGTTTGGCATCGGCGAGGATCTCCACCTGCCGGCCGACCGCGTGCCCGAGGCGCGCTTCTGCCAGGTGTGCGGCGCCGAGCTTGCCTACGACTATCGTGCCTATGCCCAGCTGGGCGCCTTCCGCTGCCCCAAGGGGGACTTCTGCCGCCCCGCGCTGGACTGGCAGGCCACGGGCGTCGAGGTGGGGCGCACGGGCGTGAGCTTCACCGTGAGCGGCACGGACCTGCCTGAGCCCGTGCGTATCAGCGCGAGCTTTGGCGGCGTGTACATGGTCTACAACCTCATGGCCGCGTTCGTGGGCGCGCACCTCGCCGGCGTGGATGCCCAGACGTTCCAGCGCACGGTGGACGGCTACCACCCCGAGAATGGCCGCCTGCAGCGCTTCCGCGTGGACGGTCGCGAGGTCGTCCTCAACCTCGCCAAGAACCCCACGGGCTTCAATCAGAACATCTCGCTCATGCTCGCGGACGACCGCAAGAAGGCGGCGTTTTTCGTCATCAACGACGACTACAACGACGGCAAGGACATCTCCTGGATCTGGGACGTGGACTTCGAGCGCCTTGCCGTGGGCGCGCCCAAGCGTGGCGGCGTGGTCGAGGAGGGCGACCTTGCGGTCGTCGCCGGCGGGCACCGCGCCCATGACGTGCGCGTGCGCATGAAGTACGCGGGCATCACGGCGCCGGTCGCCCACACCGTGCGCGAGGCGCTCGATGCCGTGGCTGACCTTCCGCTCGACGAGCCTCTGTACGTGCTGACGAACTACTCGGCGCTGTGGCCGGCCAAGGCCGAGCTCGAGAAGATGGGGGAGCGCCTGTGAGCGAGAGGACCCTGCGCATCGCGCATCTCTACCCTGAGCTGCTGAACCTCTACGGAGACGGCGGCAACATCCTCGTGCTGAGGAAGCGCCTGGAGTGGCGCGGCATCGGCTGCGAGGTCCGGGAGGTCCACATCGATGACCGCCCGAGCTTCTCGGACGTGGACATCGTCTTCATCGGCGGTGGCTCGGACCGCGAGCAGCGCATCGTGTGCGAGCACCTGCTCGCCGAGCGCTCTGAGCTCGCGGCCTACGTCGAGGATGGCGGCGTGCTTGCAGCCGTCTGCGGCGGCTACCAGCTTCTTGGCCACTCCTACCTCATGGGAGACGAGAAGGTCGAGGGCCTCTCGCTCGTTGACCTGTATACGGATCGCGGCAGCCCTCGCCTTATCGGAAACATCGCCATCGAGAGCCGCATCTCGGCACAACCCATCGTGGGCTATGAGAATCACGGCGGCCGCACGCACCTGGGAGAGGGCGTGGAGCCGCTTGGGCGCGTCGTCCATGGCCACGGCAACGACGGCGAGAGCGGCTACGAGGGCTGCCTGTACAAAAACATCGTGGGCACCTACATCCATGGGCCGCTGCTGCCCAAGAATCCCGGCGTGGCCGACTATCTCATTGGGCGCGCGCTCGAGCGCCGTTATGGCGACGCCGTGCTCGAGCCGCTCGACGACGCGTTTGAGCTCGCGGCCAACGACACCATGTACCAGCGCCTCGTCTCGGGCGAGGAGAAGGAGTAGGGGCGGCGTAATTTGATGCGAAGCGAGGGCGAGGGGCTTGCGGGCCTCTCGCCCTTTTTTCGTGCGCGGAGGCGTTGGGCGTTTCTCGCGCTTCTCATGCCGGTCCCTCGTTCGTTCATCCATTTTGCGCGCTTCTCCGCATCGATTCGTCCAAACTACGCGTCCCCCCACGTTGGTTCGTCCGTATTACGCGTTTGGAGGCCCCTGGATGCGTAGTTTGGACGAACGGATGAAGGCGGCACGTCAAACGGACGAACGAATGGCAGAAACGCGTTAAACGGACGAGTCGATGGGTCGGATCGGCGTTGGTCCTCGTTGATTGGACGCGTAGAAACGGGTGCTCGATGGGGTGGGGCGGAAAGGCGGGAGGCGCATCTCGCTGCGTTTCATCTATTCATCAAAATTGCGTGCGTAGAGGGCTCCGAACGCGTAATTTGGATGAACGGATGGGTTGCGTGGGCGAGAAGGGCCCGCAAGCGCCGGCGGGCTCGCGGGCCCCGCTTGCCCTACTCGTTCAAGAAATCAACCGCGTACTGGGCGGCGAGCATGGAGCCGCGCACGAGCACGGACTCGTCCGGGTCGTAGTGGCTGGAGTGCTGCGGCCACACCTTGCCGCTCGGGTCCGCCGTGCCGCTGCCGAGGAACACGAACACGCCGGGGCGGCGACGCAGGTACTCAGAGAAGTCCTCGCCAGGCATGGAGCCTTGGTAGCGCACGAGGGCATCGGCGCCGAGCACCTCCCGTGCGGCTCGCGCGGCGCGCTCGCTCGCCTCGGGCGTGTTGACGACCGTGCTGTGTGCCACCTCGTAGGTGAGCCTTGCCGTGCAGCCAAACGCCGCGGCCACCTCGCCGGCCATGCGCTCCATGAGCTTGGGGATGCGCTCGTGGGCCTCCTCGTGGAACGTGCGCACGGTGCCCTCCATCCAGGCGCGGCCGGCCATGACGTTTCTCGCGGTGCCGCCGTGGAACTGGCCCACCGTGACGACGGCGGGCTCGAAGGGGCTCATGTTGCGGCTCACGATGGCCTGCAGGCTCTCCACGATGGCAGCTCCCGCGAGCACGGCGTCCGCGCCCTGGTTGGGCATGGCGCCGTGGGCGCTGCGACCCGTGACGTCGATGCGCCACCAGTCCGTGGCGGCCATGCGCGGGCCCGCCTCCACGGACACCTTGCCGGCCGGCACGTCGCTCCAGATGTGCGTGCCATACACGCCGTCCACGCCCTCGAGCACGCCCGCCTCGATCATCGTCTTGGAGCCGTTGCCGCCCTCCTCGGCCGGCTGGAACACGAGGCGCACCTCGCCGCGCAGCTCGTCGGTGAGGTGCGCGAGCAGGCGCGCGGCGCCAAGCAGCATGGCGATGTGGCAGTCGTGGCCGCAGGCGTGCATGCGGCCCTCGTTGAGCGAGCAGAATGGCTCGCCGGTCTCCTCGGAGACGGGAAGCGCGTCGATGTCGGCGCGCAGCATGAGGCGGCGGCGTGGAGTGCCGTCCTCAAGGTAGGCGTCCGGCGCGCCCCCGCGCAGCGTGGCGACGACGCCGGTGGCGGTGGGACGTTCGTAGGGAATGCCCAGGGCGTCCAGGTCCGCGCAGATCTGGGCGGTGGTGTCGTGCTCCTTGTAGGCGACCTCGGGGTGGGCGTGGTACCAGCGCCTGCGGTCGATGACGTAGTCGCTCGTCTCGCGTGCCGCTGCACGAATCGTGTCCGCCGTCTGTGCCATGTCGCTGCTCCCTCGCTTGCGTCGTCCAATCCCTCGCAGGGTAGCACGCCCGCGGTGGCGGTGGTGCCGGCGCCAACTGCCACCGTGGCAGACGCTTGTGGGGCACATGGCGAAACCGTCTGGTAATCCTCGTCCGTGCCGGCTGCGCTATCATGTGACGTTGCGCGAGCGCCCACGCTGTCTACGGGGCCGTTCGCCGTCTGAGGGCTTGCCATCCGCCCCGACACGGGATGGCACAGACGAGAGGAAACGCATGCAAGACACCAGCACCACCCCCGCCGTCGAGGCACAGGCCGCCAGCGCCTTCGCCGCCGAGACCGAGGCCATGCACGAGCACTCGATGCACACGCGCACGGCCGGCGAGCTGCGCCGCGAGAACATCGGCGAGGAGGTCACGCTCACCGGTTGGGTGTGGCGTCGCCGCGACCACGGCGGCCTCATCTTCGTTGACCTTCGCGACCGCTCCGGCATGACGCAGTGCACGTTCGACCCCGAGCACTCCGGCGGAACCGCCTTCCACGCCGCCGAGGTCATCCGCACCGAGTGGCCCATCCGCGTCCACGGCGTCGTGCGCGGCCGCGACGAGGAGACCATCAACGCCAAGCTCCCCACCGGCGAGGTCGAGGTCTGCGTCGACACCATCGAGGTGCTCAACCGCTCCAAGACGCCGCCGTTCCAGATCGAGGACGGCATCGACACGTCCGAGGACACGCGCCTGCGCTATCGCTACCTCGACATCCGCAGGCCCGAGATGATGGCCAACCTCAAGCTTCGCTCCGACTTCACGTTCGCCATCCGCGAGGCACTGCACAAGCGCGCCTTCATGGAGGTCGAGACGCCGTTCCTGTTCAAGTCCACGCCCGAGGGCGCGCGCGACTTCCTCGTGCCGTGTCGCATCCAGCCCGGCCACTTCTACGCGCTGCCGCAGAGCCCGCAGCTGCTCAAGCAGCTACTCATGGTGGGCGGCGTCGAGCGCTACTACCAGGTTGCCAAGTGCTTCCGCGACGAGGACCTGCGTGCCGACCGCCAGCCCGAGTTCACGCAGGTGGACATCGAGATGAGCTTCGTTGACCAGGACGACGTCATGGACGCCCTCGAGGACGTCCTGCGCGACGCCTTCGCCAAGATGGGTGTGGAGCTGCCGACGCCCCTGCGCCGCATGCAGTACTGGGACGCCATGGACACCTATGGCATCGACAAGCCCGACACGCGCTACGGCATGACGCTCAAGGACGTCACGGACATCTTCGTGAACTCCAAGTTCAAGGTGTTCTCGAGTGCCGCGAACACCGAGGGCTCCGTCGTCAAGTGCATCAACGCCAAGGGTGCGGGCACCTGGCCGCGCGCCCAGATCGACAAGCTCGAGGACGTTGCCAAGACGTTTGGCGCCAAGGGCCTCGCCTGGATCGCCTTCCGCGAGGACGGTTCCATCAACAGCCCGATCGTCAAGTTCTTCTCCGACGAGGAGATGGCTGCCCTGCGCGAGCGCGCCGAGGTTGAGCCCGGTGACCTCGTGATGTTCGCCGCTGGCCCGCGCCTTGCCTCCGATGAGATTCTCGGCGGCATGCGCTGCCACATGGCCGACGCCCTCAACGTGCCGCGCGAGGGTCACGACTTCCTGTGGGTCGTCAACTTCCCGCTGTTCCACTGGGACGAGGAGCGCAAGGCCTACGCGGCCGAGCACCAGCCGTTCACGCTGCCCACGGAGAGCGACGTCGAGAAGATCAAGGCCGACCCGCTGGCTGCCGGCAGCTACACGTACGACTTCGTCATGGATGGTTACGAGGCCGGCGGCGGTGGCATGCGCATCCACGATGCCGCCATGCAGGAGGCCATGCTCGAGCTGCTCGGCTTTACGCCGGAGCGCGCCCGCGAGCAGTTTGGCTTCGTCATGGAGGCCCTCGAGTTTGGCGCGCCTCCTATGGGTGGCTTTGCCCTGGGCCTCGACCGCGTGTGCATGCTGCTCACCGGCTCGGATTCCATCCGTGAGGTCATGGCGTTCCCGAAGACCTCGAGCGGCTCGGACCTCATGAGCGATGCTCCTGGCGAGGTTTCTGCCAAGCAGCTCAAGGAGGTCAGCATCCGTCCGCTGTAAGTGACGGGACAGATTCGCCTGCAGGGAAGGGCCCGGCGTTTGCCGGGCCCTTCTTTTTTCGTGCGAATTCCTTGGCCTAGCGCTGCGAAGATCCGATACGCGACTCCCTCGAAATCGATTCGCCTCGGGTCCCGGTCGTTCGCTGGCTGGGGTTTTCCGCACGAGCCTAGAGTGTTTTTTGCAGTTTCACCCTCGAGAACGTGTCCGAAGCGCTTCCGAGGGCTTTGCCAACGCACTTTCTGTCACAAAACCAATCATGTGTGCGCCGACGTCTCCCAGAAACGCTTAAAAGTGCCATATAGAGGCGTCGTGGTGGCGTTCTGGCACTTTCGAACGCCGTTGAAACGCATCGAGTGGTGGTTGAAGGAGGATATTTATGGCCGTCATCGCACACAAGATTGAATTTGTGACAATTTGAGCAAGTCGAATGCCCGGTCCTCCGTATGAGGACCGGGCATTCGACTCGTAAGGCGCGCGCCTACTCGGCGGACTCGCGGGCCGAGCTCTTGCGGTAGCTCTTCAGCGTCTCCGAGAGCTCGGCGTGGATGGAGAGGTACTCGGTTACGAGCAGCACGAGCAGGATGCACATCACGATGAGGTATCCCAGCACGGCGCCCGTGAGTCCCGTGAAGCCGATGAGCAGCGGCGGGATGAACAGCGAGAAGCCAAGCGTGAGCAGGTAGACGCGCGTGACGGCCTTCTGGCGGCGGAGCACCGTGATGATCTGGTACAGGAAGTCGATGGCCGCGCAGACGCCGCCCGTGGCCACCATGACGTAGCACAGCCCGCGGAACTGCTCGAAGTCCACGCCATACAGGAAGCTCATGACGGGGATGCCCACGGTGCCCATGACCACGGCAACGCCGCCGGTGAGCGCCACGATGATGGCAAGCACGGCCAGCACGATGAGGTCGAAGCGACCACGACGCTTGGGGTCTGCCCAGATCTCCGCGAGGCGCATGAGCTGCGGCTTGTAGATGAACCCGATGACCATGATGATGATGTGCGCCGGCGAGAACAGCGCGTTGAAGTACAGCTGGTTGTCGTAGGACAGCGCGCCCTCCATGGCAAACTTGGGCATGTTGTCGATGAGGTTGTACAGGAACAGCGCCACGAACAACGGGAAGCACTGCACGAACAGATCCCTGACGCCCGCGATGGAGAGCTTGGCGCTCTTTGGCGTCTCGAAGTAGGTGAGCGGCAGCGTGAGCAGCACAAACGACGCCACGGACGCCACGGCCATGGCGACGCCGGCCGCTCCGATGCTCCTCGTGATGAGGATGAGCGCGCAGTAGGCGATGATGACGGCGGCGGAGCGTATCGCCTGCGAGATGCCGGCGAGGTAGAGCTTGTCCATCTGCTGCAGGCGGCCCTCGTAGACGTCAGCTAGGCCGTCGACGGCTCGGTAGGCGAACATTCCCATGCACAGCGTGAACATCTGCGGGTCATATCCGCGCAGCTGGCAGTACAGGATGCCCACAAGCATCATGACGATGCACGTGAGCACGCGGTTTGCCTGGTAGTCCGCGAACGAGTGCCTCTCGGAGAGGTCGGAGACCTGGAAGGTGCGCACGCCGTAGTTGGCGATGAACAGAAGCAGCGTTCCCGTCACGAAGGCCATGGAGAAGCGGCCGGCCTGCTCGACGCCCACGAGCTGCGTCGTCACCACGGAGAGCACGGGGAACACGACGCCCCAGGCGCCGAGACCCACGGAGTTCCAGATGTAGTCACGCGTGGTGTTGTGTGCGGCGTACTGCTCCGTCTGGCTCGAGAGCGATCCCGAGTACACGGCGCCGATGAGGCGGTTCCACCAGTTGCCCACGAGCATGCCGAGGCGGCTTGGCCTCTTGGGATGCCGAGGTCTTCTCGGCGCCGCCTGTCGCTGTCGGCGAGCCTGGCGCTCGCCCGCTGGCCGCTCGGCCTCCAGCATCTCGCGGCGCGCCTCGCCGCGCTCATGCCTGCGCCCGGCGCCCTGGGCCCTCGTTCCCGCGCTTCTCTTGAACGGGTTATCCATCCGCGTCTCCTCGTCTTCGCTAACCTCCCATTCTACCCAAGCCAGCGAGACGCCCACAGCGGGCGAGCGCACTCAAGCCCGCCGCAAGTGAACGCGAGGGGGGGTGGCAGGGGACCAAGAGAGAACATTCTGCAGCCGCGCCGTGCGCGGCGAGGACGTACTTGACGGGTTCCCTGCCACCCCCTCCGTAAGCCCTACTCCGCGGACTTGAGCGCGCTCACCATGTCGATGCGGTCTATCGAGCGCCTCGCCATCGCGCAGACGACGAGCGCAAACACGAACGACAGGCCGCACGAGACGAGGATGCTCGTGGGCGCGATCTCCACGGCAAAGTACATGGACGGCATGTT
This sequence comes from Parolsenella catena, assembly GCF_003966955.1. Lineage (GTDB taxonomy): Bacteria > Actinomycetota > Coriobacteriia > Coriobacteriales > Atopobiaceae > Parolsenella > Parolsenella catena. Next base: position 392,705 of record NZ_AP019367.1, read on the forward strand.
GAGCACGTAGGTGAGCGCGTGCGACAGGGCAATGCCCAGCGGGATGCCGGCGACAGTGCCGATGAGTGCCAGGATGAGCATCTCCTTGTTGATGTAGGTGCGCGTCTCGCGCTTGCGGAAGCCGAGCACCTTGATCGTGGCCAGCTCGCGCTCGCGCTCGGAGACGTTCGTCGTGGACAGCGTGAGCAGCACGACGAACGAGAGGCCCGCGGCAAGTACCGTGAGCAGCACCGTCACGCAGCTGATGAGCAGAAACACGTTCGAGAAGTCGCGCACGGCCGTCTGCGTGCTCACAACGGAGAGCCACGTCGTGTCGGCGGAGAGCTCGTCGGCAAAGGCGATCTTCTCGTCTGTCGTACCGTTGAGGTGCGCGAGAAGGGCGTTTGCCTCGAGCTCTTTGCCAAAGGTTGCCTCGTAGGCCGACTGGGTCATGTAGACGGCGTCGCCGAGGTAGTTCATGACGATGCCGTCGACCTTGGCCGAGCCACGGCTAAGCGACGTGTCCTGCAGCGACACTTCGTTGCCGGCCACAAGCCCCGTGAGGTTGGCGAGGCTCTTCGTGACGAGCACGCCGCCGTCTGACGTGGCGTCCGCCAGCTCGAGCGTGCTGCCGTCATCGCCGCGCAGGTTGATGTAGCCGTCAAGCGAGAAGCCGTCCGGCACGACGACGAGCTGGACGGTCTCGGTCGCGCCGCCAAAGCCGGCGCTGACGTTCTCCGTGCGGACGGACGTGTAGTCGCGGACGCGCGCGTCGTCCGTGAGACGGCCGGCGGCCTGCTCGAGGTCGTCGGGTTGCGTGGCGGCGAGCACGTCGTAGGTGTAGATGCCCGCGCGATCCTCGGCGCCGTACTGGTTTGCGGAGAGGGCCTGGACGGTGTCGTTGATGGCGAAGCCGGCGATCATGAGCGCGCAGCAACCCGCCACGCCAAAGACCGTCATGGCGAGCCTGCCCTTGTAGCGGAAGAGGTTGCGGGCCGTGACCTTGTTGAGAAACGACAGCCTCCGCCATACGGGACGAACGCGCTCGAGCAGGATGCGCTTGCCCGCCTTGGGGGCACGCGGACGCATGAGCTGGGCGGGCTGCTCGGCGAGCTCGTGGCGCACGGTGAGCGCCGTGGCCATGCCGATGCCGGCGACGAACATTCCGCAGGCAAGTGCGCACAGGCCGGCCGAGAAGTGCAGGGAGAAGGCCGGGAAGGTGTACATGAGCCGGAAGAACACGAACAGGAACTCCGGTAGGGCGATAAAACCCAGCACCGAGCCCGCGAAGCCGCCCACGACGGCGGCGCCCGCCGTGTAGAGCACGTACTTGCTCATGATGCGCGCGCGAGAGTAGCCGAGTGCCTTGTACAGGCCGATGAGCCCGCGCTCCTCCTCGACCATGCGCGCCGCCGTGGTGAGCGAGACGAGGATGGCCACCGTGAGGAAGATGGCGGGGAACGCCACGCCGATCTTCTCGATGCAGCTGGCGTCCGTGTCGATGGAGGCGAAACTCGAGATGGCCGAGCGGTCCTGGACGTACCACGTGGCGCTGCCGACGCTCGCGAGCTTGGCGCGGGCCTCGGCGATCCTGGCGAGGGCGTCGGCCTTGGAACTCTCGAACTCGGTGCGGTTGCTGTCGAGCGCGGCCTGGCCCTCGTCTGCCTGGGCCTGGGCGTCTGCGAGCTGGGCGGCGGCCTCGTCGAGCATCTGCTGGGCGGCGTCGCGCTGGGCGTCCAGCGCGGCCTGGCCCTCGTCGAGCTGAGCGGACATGGCGGCAAGCTGGTCGTCGAACGCGGACGTGGCAGACGAGACGGCACTTGCCTCGGCGGCGTCGAGCTGTGCCTGGGAGGCCTCAATGAGGGCGGGGAGCTGGTCGGCGGAGATGTTTTGGGTGGCGAGCTGGGTGTCGAGGGCGTCGATCTGGCCCTTGACGTGTGCGAGCTTGCCCTGCATGGCGAGGAGCTGGGTCGTGAGCTCGCTCGTGTCCTGGCCCGCGGCCTTAAGCTGGTCAATCTGCTCGCCGAGCGTGGCGATCGACGCCTCGAGCTGGGCCGCTCCCTGCGTGAGGGCGTCATGGGCGTCTCGGGCCTGGACGAGGGCGTCACGCGCGGCGACGCCGGCCTGGTACTGGTCGCTTGCCGCGAGGGCGTCGCGCGCGGCCTGGGTTGCCTGGGCGAGCGCCACCTCGCGCGTGGCGGGGTCGGCGAGCCGGGCGCGGCCCGCGTCGATCTGGCCCTGCGCCTGGGCGAGGGCGTCAAGGGCGCTGGCCTTCTGGCTCTCGAGCTGCTCGCGGCCCGCCTCGATCTGGGCCAAGGCGTCGTCGATGGTGGCCTGCGCCTGGGCGAGCTGGTCCTCGACCTTGCTGAACTGCTCGTTGGCACTTTCCTCGGCGTCGTCGATCTTCGCGTTGCCGTCTGCTGCGATCTGTTGCTCGCGGGCGTCCTCACGCTCGGCCTTGATGGCCTCGGCCTCGCCCTTGACGTCCTCGACCAGCCGCTTGTACTCGTCCGAGAAGCAACTCACGCCGCTGGCGCCGGCAACGCGCAGGTAGACCACGGAGTAGGCGCTGGCCGTCGCCGCGTCGCTCGCCACGAAGAAGGAGTACTTGGCGCCCGTGGAGCGAAACGAGGCCGAGCCGTTCTTGGCAGCGACGCTCGTGGGGTCGATGACCTCGCCCACGATCTTGTAGGTGTGTCGGGCGAACAGCTCGGTGCTGTCTCCCGTGTCCGTCTCGAGGTCGCCGAGCTCGATGTCGTCGCTGTCATTGACGTTCTCGAGGAGGTCGGCGGCGCGTTCGCGCTGGTGCTCGGACGCGTCGTCTGCCGCCCACGTGCCCGCATCGGCGTCGACGCCGAACGTCACGGAGTCGCCTATGCGCCTGCCGCTTGCCTCGAGGTACTCGCTCGTCGCGGCTAGCTCGTCCGCACTGGCGGGAAGGCGCCCCTCGAGCAGGTAGGGCTCGTTCATGCCGTCCTTGGAGATGGCGCTCACGCTCACGGACTGGCGCGCGCCGGCAACCTCGGTGTAGGCCGTCTCTGTCCAGCCGCCCTGCGCCGCCTCGACGCCATCGAGGCCCGCGAGTGCGCTCACGTCGTCATCCGTGAGGCCAAGGGTTGACTGCACGCTCACGTCATAGAGGCGCTGGGCGTCAAAGAACTCGTCTGCCGAGAGGCGCAGGTCCCTGCAGGCGATCGTGATGCCGATGAGCATCGTCGTGCCGAGCACGCAGATGGCGGCCAGCGACACGAAGCGCCGGGCACTGCGACGGATGGTTCTCAGGGTGTCTTTTGCGAGGGCTGAGCGCATGGGTGTTCCTTCTTGCCTGCGGCGACGGCTGACCCCGCCGCCGGATGCGTCGGGGCCGGGGCCAGCCGTTCGCTACCACTCGATCTGGCTGATGGGGGTGGGGGAGGGGTTCGTGCTCATCTCGGTGACGCGACCGCTCTTGAAGTGGATGAGGCGGTCTGCCATGGGCGCGAGGGCCGCGTTGTGGGTGATGAGCACCACGGTGATGCCCTCGTGGCGGCACGTGTCCTGGAGCAGCTGCAGGATCTGCTTGCCCGTGACGTAGTCGAGCGCGCCCGTGGGCTCGTCGCACAGCAGCAGCTTCGGGTTCTTTGCCACCGCTCGCGCAATCGAGACGCGCTGCTGCTCGCCTCCGGAGAGCTGGGCGGGGAAGTTGGACAGGCGAGCGCCCAGGCCCACCTTCTCGAGCGTCTCGCGCGCGTCGAGCGAGTCCGGGCAGATCTGCGCCGCGAGCTCGACGTTCTCGAGTGCCGTGAGGTTGGGCACGAGGTTGTAGAACTGGAACACGAAGCCCACGTCGGCGCGGCGGTACTCCACGAGCTCCGACTCGCTTTCCGCCGTGACGTCGCGGCCGTCCACCGTGACGCGGCCCGACGTGGCCGTGTCCATGCCGCCGAGAATGTTGAGGGCCGTCGTCTTGCCCGCGCCCGACGCCCCGAGCACCACGGCGAGCTCGCCGCGCTCCACCGAGAAACTCGCGCCGTCCAGCGCGCGGACCTCCGCGTCCCCCGAGCCGTAGGACTTCACGACGTTGTCAAACTCTATGTAGGCCATGGGCTCGCTCCCGCCAACGTGTTTACCTGCGACAAGTATACCCGTGCCGTCTCTAGCCGCGGGCCTTGCCCTGGTCTGCCACGGCGTCGATCTTGGCCGCGATCGCATCGGCGTCGCCGATGTAGTGCTTGTCGAGCACGTTGAGGTCACGGTCGAACGTATAGACGAGCGGCACGCCCGTGGGAATGTTGACCTTGAGGATCTGCTCTGGCGTGAGCCCCTCGAGCTTCATGACGAGCGAGCGCAGCGAGTTGCCGTGCGCGGCGATGAGCACGCGCTTGCCAGCGAGCATCTGCGGGCGGATGACCTCCTCGAAGTAGGGCCAGGCGCGGGCGATGCAGTCCTTCAGGCACTCGGTATAGGGCAGCTCGTCTGCCGGTACATCGCGGTACATGTCCTGGGCGTGCGGGTCGCGCTCGTCACCGGGCTCGAGCGCGGGCGGGCGCACGTCGAACGAGCGCCGCCACACGAGCACCTGCTCCTCTCCGTGCTCGGCTGCCGCGTCGGCCTTGTTGAGCCCCTGCAGCGCGCCGTAGTGCCGCTCGTTGAGCTTCCACGTCTTCACGACGGGCAGCCACTCGCGGTCCATCTCGGCCAGCACGATGTCCAGCGTGTGGATGGCGCGCTTGAGCCTCGAGGTGTAGCAGACGTCGAAGTCAAAGCCGGCCTCGGCGAGTGCCCGGCCGCCCGCTGCCGCCTCGGCGCGCCCCTCCTGCGTGAGGTCGACGTCGGTCCAGCCGGTGAAGAGGTTCAGTTTGTTCCACTCGCTTTGTCCGTGCCTGATGATGACGAGCTGCATGGTGTCGTCGCTCATGTGAAACCTCCCTGTTGTTTGCCGCATCGCTTGTGCGCGACCGGCTCTGCTCGTATAGTCTTGCAAGTAGAGTTTACCTTGCGATACTTGCAAGTTCACTATAGTTAACTTCTATCCTGCGGCGCCGAGAATCTCGCCGCGTGGGGAGGCATCCATATGAGTCCCGTCGACATCATCGTGGTCGCGGCCGTCGCCGTCGTCTTTGCGCTGTGCGTACGCGCCATCGTCCGGTCGCAGAGGGCCGGCGAGTGCGCCGACTGCGCCACGGGCGGCTCGTGCGACGCCCACAGGACCGGCCACTGCCACGAGTCAGCCAAGCTCATGGCCGACGCCGCCGCTGCGGCCGCCCGCTATGAGGCCGAGAAGCGCTAGCGGCTCTTGCGTACCGTTCGCTTTGGGCGAGCGTCCATGCGCCCCATCCGTTGAAGGCCCGAAATTACGTGTCCGGGCGCCAAATAATGCGGAAATATCGGGCCGAGAATGACTTGCCCACGTAATATCGGGCCGAGAATGGTGACGGGGCCGACGCCGCGACGTCCACTCGTGTCGAAGTCTCGGGTAACAGCCTAGAAACACGCGTGTGAGACAGTTGACCCGTTAGGTTGGGATAGCGCTGCGCCGCCACCGGCCCGCGAGCGCCGACACGCACCGTCTGCGAGGTAACTCGATGACAAACGAGCAGAACATCGACTTCGTCCTTCGCTCCGTCGAGGAGCGCGACATCCGTTTCGTGCGCCTTTGGTTCACCGACGTGCTCGGCAACCTCAAGTCGTTCGCCATCTCCCCCGAGGACCTCGAGGAGGCGTTCGAGGAGGGCATCGGCTTCGATGGCTCGGCCGTTGACGGCTTCGCCGCGCTCGAGGAGTCCGACATGCTCGCCTTCCCGGACGCGAGCACGTTCCAGGTCCTTCCGTGGCGCCCCTCCGAGAGCGGCGTCGCGCGCATCTTCTGCAACATCCGCACCCCGCAGGGAGACCCGTTCCCCGGCGACCCGCGCGCATGTCTCTACCGGGCCTTCCGCGCCGCGGACCAGGCCGGCTACGTGCTGAACGTGAGCCCCGAGCTCGAGTTCTTCTACTTCAAGGAGGACACGACCGTCTCGCGCGGGTCTGCCGTGCCCGTGCCGCTCGACAACGCCGGCTACTTCGACCTCACGCCGGACGACTCCGCCCGCGACCTGCGCCGTGACCTCACGCTCGAGCTCGAGCAGATGTCCATTCCGGTCGAGTACTCCTACCATGCCGCCGCGCCGTCTCAAAACGGCGTGTCGCTGCGCTACTCCGAGGCCGTGACCTGCGCCGACAACATCATGACGGCGCGTCTCGTCATCAAGCAGACGGCCCGCCAGCACGGCATGTTCGCCTCGTTCATGCCCAAGCCGCTCTCCGGCGTGGCGGGCTCTGCGATGTTTCTCTCCCAGTCGTTGTTCGACCACAACGGCAACAACCTGTTCTGGGCCGAGGGCAAGGGCTCGGTACACCACCTGTCCGTCACCGCGCAGCACTACGTGGCCGGCCTTCTCAAGTACGCCCCGGAGTTCGCGCTCGTCACGAACCCCACGGTGAACTCCTACAAGCGTCTGGTGCCCAACGGCGAGGTGCCCTGCTATGCCACGTGGGGCTCCAAGAACCGCTCCGCCTTCGTGCGCGTGCCCACCTACAAGCCCGGCAAGCAGCTGAGCCGCCGCGTGGAGCTTCGCAGCCCCGACCCCACGTGCAACCCCTACCTCACCATGGCCGTGACGCTAGCCGCCGGCATGCGCGGCATCGCCGAGGAGCTGCCGCTACCCGAGGAGTCCAGCGCGCCGTTCTCCGAGCTCGCGGCCTCCGGCGTGACGCGTCTGCCGCACGATTTGGGCGAGGCCGTGGAGGCGTTCGCCGGCTCCGAGCTCATGCGCGAGACGCTCGGCGATCACATCTTCAACTACCTGCTTACCGAGAAGCGCGAGGAGTGGGCCGAGTACTCCCAGACCGTGACCGACTGGGAGCTCCGCCACTACTACGGCGGATTCTAGGAGCGAGGTGGATGCGGGCGTGCCGATTATTCAATGTCGGCATGCCCGATAATTTGGGCGGATTGAAAATATGCAAGAAAATCGATTATTCTGCCGAGCAAAATGCAATTTAATGAGTACAATAGCAACCGTCAGCAACGACCGCGCATAAAAGCAACCATTGATTCGTTTATTTGCATACGCAAGCACGTTTTTCTCGCAAATGCGAATCTCATCCGCGCCAAGGGGCGCGAGGGAAGGGGACACACAATGAAGAACATGAACAGGCGCGAGTTCCTCGGCACCGCCGGCGCCTTCGCGGGCATCATGGCCCTTGCCGGCTGCGGCTCCACGGGCGGCAACACCGCCTCCACCACCACGGCCGCCAGCTCCGCCGCCGCCTCCGGCGACATGCAGCTGCTCACGGCCGGCAAGCTCACCGTGGGCACCTCGCCTGACTTCCCGCCGTTCGAGAACCTCGAGAACGACGAGTACGTGGGCCTCGACATGGACCTCGCCAAGGCGCTCGCCGACAAGCTCGGCCTCGAGCTCGAGCTCAAGAACCTGCAGTTCGATGCCATCGTTCCGGCCGTTGCCGCCGGTGGTCAGGTTGACCTTGGCATCTCCGGCATCACCATCGAGCCCGAGCGCGAGGAGCAGGTTGACTTCTCCGACCCGTACTACATCGATGACCTCGCCGTCGTTGCCATGAAGGACAACGCCGACGTCACTGCCGACACCTACGCCGACGCCCTCAACCAGGCGGGCGTCGTCATCGCCGTCCAGTCCGGCACCACGGGCGAGTCCTACGCCCAGGAGAACTTCCCCAACGCCACGACCCAGCCCTACGGCAACGCCACCGACAGCTTCGCCGCGCTGCAGTCCGGCCAGGCCAACGCCGTCGTCACGAACAAGGCCGTGGGCGCCAAGATGGTCGCCGACGCCTACACCGATGCGCAGGTCATCAAGGAGATCGCCACGGGCGAGGAGTACGGCATCGCCGTCAACAAGGACAACGGCGGCCTGCTCTCTGCCGTCAACGACGCCCTGGCCGAGCTCACGAGCGACGGGACCGTCGACGAGCTCACCAACAAGTACTTTGGCTAGAATCGCGTAAGAACAGCGGCCCTGCCCCTCTCCCGAATGCGGGGGAGGGGCGTTTGTCGTAAAGGACGGATCTTCATGCAGGACAACAGAAAGCCCAGGTACGGCGTTCGCCGAGGCATGCTCGCGCTTGCGTGCGCGCTGCTCGCGTCGTGCGCCCTCGTATCTGCGACGCCCACGGCAGCCCTTGCCCTCGAGACGGCCAAGTGCTCGGCCAAGCCCAACGGCAGCGGCTCGAGCGACGTGCTTGGGGGCCAGGAGACGCGCATCACGTGGGAGGGCCAGGCGAGCGCCGACGAGAGCGTGGCCAGCGTCTCGCTCACGCTGCCGGAGGGCACGTCCTACTCCACCGACGACGCCCGCCTCACGCTGCTGTCCGGCGACGACCTCATGACCCGCGAGCGCCCCAAGACCTCCGTGAGCTCAGACGGCCAGACCGTGACGTTTGCGCTTGACGAGGCGGCACCGGCCGGCTCCTACGTCCGTCTCGAGCTGTACAAGATCGTGTTCCCCATCGCCGGCGGAGACGAGCAGATCAGCGGCTCCTACACGCTCGCGGACGGCTCGGCGCACGACATCTCCGACGTCCCCGCCATCACCGTGACGGGCACGAGCTTCTGGGACTCGGCGTCCAACTGGCTCAAGGAGCAGCCGTGGGTCCAGAAGTGGAACGAGAACACGTTCCTGCGCCTGTTCCTCAACCCGCCCATCCTCGTCTCGAGCATCCCCTCGGTGTTCCAGGGCTTCCTCATGGCGCTCGCCATCGTGCTCGTGGCGTTTCCGCTGGCCATCCCGTTCGGCTTCATCCTGGCGCTCATGCGCATCTCCAAGCCGCGCGTGCTACGCGCCATCTCGGGCTTCTACGTGAACATCGTGCGAGGAACGCCGGCCTTCCTGCAGATCTACATCGCGTTCTTTGGCCTGCCGCTCGCCGGAGTCCAGATTCCGAGCTACCCGCTGGGCGTCGTGGTGCTGGCCATGAACTCGGCCGCCTACCTGTGCGAGATCTTCCGCGCCGGCATCCAGTCCATCCCCAAGGGCCAGAGCGAGGCCGCCCGCTCGCTGGGCATGACGAGCGTCCAGACGATGATCTACATCATCATTCCGCAGACGTTCCGCAACGTGCTGCCCACGATGACGAGCGAGTTCATCCTACTGTACAAGGACACGTCGCTGCTTGCCGCCGTGGGCGTCATGGAGGTCGTCATGTACTCCAAGACGATCGTGGCCTCCACGGGCTCCATCACGCCCTACATTGTCGCCGCCCTGTTCTACCTTGTGGTGACTATTCCGCTCGCCCGCCTCGTGAGCGGGCTCGAGGCGCGCATGCTCGGCACGGAGGCGGCAGGCCGCCGTCGCAAGAAGTCTCTGAAGGAAGCCGGCGTCATCGACGGCGACCACATCGCGTAGGGGAGCAAAGACCATGGCAGACAACACGCAGTCCCAGGCCGCGCAGGTAACCGACGACAACGAGGTCGTCGTCTCCATCCGCGACCTGCACAAGACCTATGACGGCGAGACGGTCATCCTCAAGGGCATCGACTTGGACGTCCACCGCGGCGAGGTCGTCGTGGTGCTCGGCCCCTCGGGCTCGGGCAAGTCGACGATGCTTCGTTGCGTCAACCTGCTCGAGACACCCACGAGCGGCCAGATCGTGTTCGAGGGACAGGACATCACGGCCAAGGGCGTCGACATCAATGCCGTGCGCCAGAAGCTGGGCATGGTGTTCCAGCAGTTCAACCTCTTCCCGCACCTGTCGGTGAAGAAGAACGTCATGATCGCGCAGGAGAAGGTGCTCAAGCGCAGCCCCGAGGAGGCCGAGCGCATCGCCGTCGAGGAGCTCACGAAGGTGGGCCTGGCCGAGCGCATCGACTTCATGCCCTCCCAGCTCTCCGGCGGCCAGCAGCAGCGCGTCGCCATCGCCCGCGCCCTGGCGATGAACCCGCACGTCATGCTGTTCGACGAGGCCACGAGCGCGCTTGACCCCGAGCTCGTCCGTGACGTCCTTGGCGTCATGCGCGACCTCGCTCGCGAGGGCATGACGATGATCGTGGTGACCCACGAGATGGGATTTGCGCGCGACGTCGCGGACCGCGTCGTGTTCATGGACGGCGGCGTCATCGTGGAGCAGGGCACGCCCGAGGAGGTCTTCGACCATCCCAAGAGCGAGCGCACCAAGGAGTTCCTTGGCAACATCAAGGACGTGTAGGGACCAGAGGGGACGTTAGGACCAGAGGGGACGGGTTCGTTTGGTCCCACTTTGGTCCCATGCCCAGGGGGCGCCAAAGGAACCCGTCCCCTTTGGCGCCCCCCTGGCGCTCGTTGGTAACGAGGCGGTAACGCATGGTCTCCTCTTTGGACCATTGGCCGATACGGACGCCATAATCGTGCTAATCTCTATTGACATAAGCGCAGGTGAGTAGGTCAGGGGCGCTCTGCGTCCCAAGGACACGGGAGCACCCTCATGCACCACAAGAAGGTCCTTCTCATATCGCGGACGACGCGTCTCCACGATCGCATGCGCGAGCTCTCCCACGAGCTCGACATCTCGGTCCTGCTGGCCACGCCCGACACGTTCGGCCAGGCAATCACGAGCACCGCAGACTTCGGCCTCGTGACGCTCGACCTCGCCGGCGTCTCCGACGACCTTGCGTCGCGGGTCTCTGCCTACTCCGCCGAGAACGGCTGCATCCCCATCCTGCTCGTGACCGACGAGGACAGGCTCGGCCAGCTTCGCATGCCCGTCCAGGGCCGCAATGACTTCATCCTCGCCGGCGCCGGCGCGGCCGAGTTCGAGGTGCGCATGACGCAGCTGCTATGGCCGGGCGAGGAGAACACCCCGAGCGACATCGTCGTCATCGACAACATGACGATCAACCTGGCCACCTACCAGATCACGATCGACGACAAGCCCGTCGACCTCACGCTCATGGAGTACTCGCTGCTGAGCTTCCTGGCCACGCACCCCTCCCGCGCCTACTCGCGCGAGACGCTGCTGCACCGCGTGTGGGGCTTCGAGTACTGCGGTGGCACGCGCACGGTCGACGTGCACATCCGTCGCGTGCGCTCCAAGGTGGGTCCGCAGGTCGCGAGCCACATCGTCACGGTGCGCGGCGTGGGCTACCTGTTCAAGCTCTAGCCGGGACGGGGGCGGCGCCGGCGGGTCTCGCCTTTGTCTCTCGACTTTTCAGATTGCTGCAAGCGTTATTGCGCGCGGGTGGTCTTGGGCCGCCCGTGCGTTCTTTTCAGCTATGTGGGGTACAACGACAGTGACAAAAGCCGCGGCCGAGGGCCGCCATCCAAAGGAGTGGACATGTCCGACACGTTCGTTTCCGGCGCTCCGGTGCCTCCGCAGGGCCCACGGCCCCAGGCTTCCCAATCGCAGCAGCCCAAGCGTCCCAAGAAGCCGCATCCCGGCCTGCGCTCGCTGCTGTTCGGCCTTCTCGGAGGCGTGATCGGCGCCGTGGCCGTGGTCGCCGTGCTTGTCGTGGGAGGCTTCGTTGCGATGCCCTCCTCGGCCACGTCGGGCAAGACGGGCTCTAGGGGCACGACGTCTTCGAGCCAGACCGTGACCGTCAACTCGGGCGACTCCACCGACACCACGCTTGCGAACGCCGTGGCCCAGAAGGCGCTGCCCTCCGTGGTCTCCATCAACGTCACGACGAGCGACGGCGAGGGCGTGGGCTCGGGCGTCGTCCTGGACACGGATGGCAACATCGTCACGAACTACCACGTCATCGAGGGGGCGCAGTCCATCAGCGTCTCCACCGGCGATGCCAGCTATGACGCCACGGTCGTGGGCTCCGACGAGTCGAGCGACCTTGCCGTCATCAAGATCGACGCCGGCGACGCCGCGCTCACGCCCATCGAGGTGGGAGACTCCAGCACGCTTCAGGTTGGCGACTGGGTCATGAGCCTGGGCAGTCCGTTTGGCCTCGAGCAGTCCGTGTCCACGGGCATCGTGAGCTCGCTGTACCGCTCCACGATGCTGCAGAACACCTCGGGCAACACCATCTACACCAACCTCATCCAGACCGACGCCACCATCAACCCCGGCAACTCCGGCGGCGCGCTCGTGGACGACGAGGGCAAGCTCGTGGGCATCAACTCGCTCATCGAGAGCTACTCGGGCTCCAGCTCGGGCGTGGGCTTCGCGATTCCGGGCAACTATGCCGTGGAGGTGGCCCAGAAGCTCATCGCAGGTCAGACCGTGACGCATGCCTACATCGGCGGCTCGTTCCAGACCGTGACGGCGAACAACGCCCGCAGCAACAGCCTCTCGGTGAACCAGGGCGCCTACGTGGCCGAGCTTGCCGATGACGGCCCCGCGGCACAGGCCGGCATCCAGAAGGGTGACGTCATCACGGCGCTCGATGACGAGGAGATCACCAGCTCCGACGCCCTCGTGCTGGCCGTGCGCTCCCACAGCGTGGGAGACACCGTGACCGTGACGCTCATGCGCGGCAGCAAGCAGATGCAGGTGCAGGTGACGCTTGGCTCTGACGAGGCGCTCCAGCAGCAGCAAGACAGCGACAGCTCGTCGCAGGGGTCGCTTCTCGAGCAGTACCTCGAGCAGTATGGCCAGCAGCGTGGCGGCTCGGAGGATGGCTACAGCCGAAGGTAGGCTGAGCAATGACGGGGCGGGGCGCGCGTGCGTCTCGCCCCTTTTTTGTGGCGGCGAACGGGACCCCGTTCCGGGCCCGCCGCGCCGCCTGTCGTGCCGATCGTCCCCAACTGGCCCGTCGCGCCGCTTGTCGCGCCGATCGTCCCCAATATCAGGCCTACGGCCCTGGTTTTGGGCGCGTCTGACACGATTTGTGCGAGAAGGGGCATCCAAAGGTCGCTGCCGGGCTTTCGCGGCGCGTGCGGTACCATTTGGGGTCGCACACATCGAGGACGGGAGACACGCATGGCGAGTGGGAACGCGCAGGTTGAGGGACAGGCATCGCTGTTTGGCGATGAAGACCGGCTGGCCGCCTCGCCGCGCGCCCGCGCCGCCGAGCTCAACCGCCTGCTCAACATCTACGCCTATCGCTACTACGCGCTCGATGACCCCGTGGTCACGGACGCCGAGTTCGACCGCCTCCTTCGCGAGTTGCATGCCATCGAGGAGCTGCATCCCGAGCTCGTCTCGCCCGACTCCTACACCCAGCGCGTAGGCGGCTACGTCTCCGACCAGTTCGAGCCCGTGCGCCACGCGCAGCGCATGTACTCCATCGACGACGCCATGAACCTTGCCGAGCTCGACGAGTGGCTCGCGCGCACGGACGAGGCGCTTGGCTCCACGCCCGAGCACCCGGTGGCCTATACGTGCGAGCTCAAGATCGATGGCCTGGGCGTGGCGCTCACGTACCGAGACGCCCAGTTCGTGCGCGCCGCCACACGTGGTGACGGCACGACGGGCGAGAACGTCACGGCCAACGTGCTCACGATCAAGGACGTGCCGCACGCGCTGGCGCCCGAGGGCCTCGCGAGCGTGGCGGACGCGGGCCTCGGCCACTCGGTTGAGGTGCGTGGCGAGGTCTACATGCCCAAGCACAGCTTCGTGCGGCTCAACGAGGGCGCCGACGCCGCCGGCCGCGAGCCGTTTGCCAACCCGAGAAACGCCGCCGCCGGCAGCCTGCGCCAGAAGGACCCCAAGGTCACGGCCCACCGCGACCTCGAGACGTTCATCTACGCCGTGGCAGACGAGGCTCCGCTGTCCGTTACCACGCAGTGGCAGTTCCTGCAGTGGCTGCGTGCCTGTGGCTTCAGCGTGAACCCCAACGCCGCCCGCTGCACGAGCGCCCACGAGGTGCACGACTTCTGCGCCCGCGCGCTCGCGCACCGCGAGGAGCTCGACTATGACATCGACGGCGTGGTGGTGAAGGTGGACTCGTTCGCGGGACAGGAGGCGCTTGGCTTCACGGCGCGCGCGCCGCGCTGGGCCATCGCGTTCAAGTTCCCGCCCGAGGAGAAGCGCACGGTGCTGCGCGAGATTCGCATCCAGGTGGGCCGCACGGGCGTGCTCACGCCGGTCGCGGAGTTCGACCCGGTGCTCGTCGCCGGCTCCACGATCGCGCGCGCCACGCTGCACAACATCGACGAGGTGCGCCGCAAGAACGTCCGCGTGGGCGACACGATCGTCGTGCACAAGGCGGGCGACGTCATCCCCGAGGTCGTGGGCCCCGTGCTTGAGCTGCGCCCTGCGGACTCCGTTGACTTCGAGATGCCGGCGCTGTGTCCCAGCTGCGGCAGCCCCGTCGTGCGCGAGGAGGGCGAGGTGGCCTACCGCTGCGTCTCCATCGACTGCCCGGCGCAGGCCCACGAGCGCCTGTGCCACTGGGTGAGCCGCAAGGCCATGGACATCGACGGCCTGGGAGACGAGCTCATCGGCAAGCTCGTGGCCGCGGGCCTCGTCTCGGACGTCGCGGACTTCTATGACCGCCTCACGGCCACGGCGCTCGCCGGATGCCCCACGGGCCGCGTGAGCGTGGCCGGCGACGACATCCTCGTGGGCAAGACCATCGCCGCCAAGGTGATGGAGCAGGTCGAGCAGAGCCGCCGTGCGGGGCTGGCGCGCGTGCTGTTCGGCCTGGGCATCCGCCACGTGGGCGAGCAGGTTGCGCGCTCCATCGCCCGCGAGTTTGGCTCCATGGGCGCGCTCATGGAGGCCGATGAGGAGCGCATCGCTGCCGTGGAGGGCGTGGGGCCCAAGATCGCCCACAGCGTGCGCGAGTTCCTCTCCGTGCCCGAGAACCTCTCCGTCATCGAGCGCCTGCGCGAGGCGCGCGTGAGCCTTGAGGAGCAGCGCTCGGCAGACGAGCCGGCACAGACGCTCTCCGGCCTCACGTTCGTGCTCACCGGCACGCTCGAGCGCCACAAGCGAGACGAGGCAAAGGCGGCGCTGCAGGCGTTTGGCGCCAAGGTCTCCGGTTCCGTCTCCAAGAAGACGAGTTACGTCATCGCCGGTGCGGCGGCAGGCTCGAAGCTCACGAAGGCCCAGCAGCTGGGCGTGCCGGTGCTCGACGAGGATGCGCTCGAGCAGATTCTGGCCACCGGCGAGGTGCCGGGAGGCGAGGACGATGAGTAGGCACGTGGACACGGTGGACGAGAACGGCCTCAGCGTGCGCGTGCTCGCCGGAGACGCCCTGCCGGGTGGCACGTCGGCGCGCGGCGACCACTACCGGCCCGTCGCCGGCGAGATGGACGATCCGGCGCGTCCGCACTTTGGGCGCATCGACTTCGAGCGCCTGCCCAACACGCGCGACCTTGGTGGCCTTCCGGCCGCCGACGGACGTCGCGTGCGCCCGGGCCTGCTCCTGCGCAGCGGCCTTCTGTGCTGGGCGAGCGACGATGACCTGCGCCGTCTGCGCGATGACTATCGCCTGCGTGCCGTCGTGGACTTCCGCGACGCCACGGAGCTCGCCGAGACGCCCGACCCCATGCGCCTTCTGCCCGAGGCACGCCTCGTCCACGCGGACGTGCTCAACCGGGTGTACGAGGGCGTCACGCAGAGCGCCGAGGCGCGCCGCAGGTTCCAGCGCCTCAAGGACGACGATGACGACCCGGCGGGGTTTCTCGCGGAGTTCTATCCGCACCACCTCACGTCCGAGGCGGGCATCAGGGCCTATGCGCTGTTCATCCGCACGATCCTCGAGACGGACGACGGCGCCGTGCTGTGGCACTGCCACGTGGGCCGCGACCGCTGCGGCATGGGCTCCATGCTCATCGAACACATCCTGGGCGCGCCCATGGCCGCGATCGAGGACGACTACCTCGCCACGAATCTCTACACCGACGAGCCCACGACCCTGCGCGCAGACGCCAACCTGCGCTTCATCCGCGTGGCCGTCGAGGCGCTGACGAGTCAGTGGGGCGGCATCGGCGGCTACGTGCGAGACGCCCTGGGCGTGAGCGACGCCGACGTCTCCGAGCTGCGTGCCCGTTACCTGGAATAGAAGATGGGGCCGCCAGGCTGTGACCGGCGGCCCCATTGCCGTTGAATGCGGGCCCTACGCGAGGACGTCTGCGGCGGCAAGCCAGGCGGGGGTCTCGGCGCTCACGACGCGCGCGCATGCGTAGGCGCGAGAGGGGCTCACGACGCTCGTGGCCTGGTAGGCGCCGGACGGCATGAGCTCGAGCGCCAGCGCGCAGTCGACGTGCGCGTCGTCCACGAGGGCGAGCGGCAGGAGCAAAAGCATGCGGTCGCGGGCGGCGTCGTAGGCCGGCGCCACGTGACGGTAGCTGCGCTGCGCCCGGGCGCGGGACAGGGCGATGGCATCCTCGAGCGCGCGGCAGGCGCGGCGGTAGCGGCCCGGCTCGTCTGCGATGGCGCGGGCGAGGGCCTTCACGGCGCGGGCGTGGTCTGCGGGTGCCTGAGCCTGGCCAAGGCTGCCGAGCAGCGGCTCCGCATCGCTTCCGGCCACGAGCTGGGAGAGAAAGCCGCGGGGCAGGCGGTCGAGGCCCGCGGAGAGCAGGGAGCGGTAGTCGGGGATGACCATGGCGCTCGCGCGCATGGCAACGTCATCGATGCTTCCCAGGTAGCTGGCACGCGCGGGCAGCTGCGGCAGCGTGGCGGAGAGGCGCGCGCCCAGCTCGCCGGAGCCGGCCGTGGCAAAGCCGTCGAGGCGCCAGGGGATGTCGGTGCCGGTGGGGGAGAGGACGGCGTAGAGCTCCTCGTCCATTGGCGTGGCGAGGCCCGTGTCGAACGCGGCGAGCGAGCCGTCGGCGGCAACGGCGAGCGCACCCATGGCACGCACGCGGGCGAGCGTGGAGGCCAGGTAGTCGCGCAGGGCCCCGTAGCGGTTGGCCTTGCCCACGCCCTCGCCGGGGTAGTTCCACTTCTCGGGGGCCGCGGCCGTCGCGAGCGTGCCGAGCGTGCCCTCCCAGGTGCCGATCTCCATGAACTGCGCGAGGTCGCGGACGGGGTCTGCGGCGTCGCTGGCCCTCGCGCCCGAGAGCTGCGACCAGCAGCCGCCCTCTGCCTGGGGCAGGCCCTCGATGCCGGCGGCCTCGTGGGCGCTGCCCGTGCCGTCGTCGCCGTCTACGAGCGTGAGCTGCCAGCGGCGGGCGTCGCCTGCCTTGGCCTGGCGGCGGATGGTGACAGTGAGCGGTGCGGAGCCGTCCTCCTGCAGGTAGCGCAGGGGAAACGTCACGAGGTTGCGCGAGCCGGACGCCGTGCCCGTGGCGCGGGCCACGCGAAGGTCCTCGTCGAGCACGCGGTTGATGTCGGCGTCAAAGGGCAGCAGGCGCGTGAGCAGGCCGAGAATGGCCGGCTTCACGGACACCTCGTCGGCGAAGGAGCGGGGCAGGTCGTCTCGCGTGCGCGGCGCGGTGGCAACGGCGCCGGGGTCGGCTGCCGCCGGCGTGGCCGGCTTGGGCGTGGGCTCGGGAGCTGGCTCCGGCGCGGCGGGAGAGGGCTCCGGCTCGGCGGGCGTCTGCGCGGCAATCTGCTCGAGGATGGAGGGGATGGTGACGGTGGTGCCGGGGTCGGTTGTCGCCGTCGCGGGCTCGGCGGATGCCTTCGGCGCGGCCTGCTCGACGGGCTCCTCGGCCTTCTTGGGCTCGCGCTCCGGCTGCGGCTCGCGCTCCGGCTCCGGCGCGGCCTCGACCACGGGGGCCGGCTCGACGCTCGCCTCGGCCTGCTCTGTGGGCGTGGGCTGCGGCTCGGCCGTCTTCTTGGCTGCCGCCTCGGGCTTGGGCTTGGGCTGCGGCTCGGGCTTGGGCTCGCGCGTCTTGGGGCGCACGGGCTTCACGGCGCCCTTCTTGCGCTTCCAGGGCTTGCCGCCCTTGCCCGCGGGCTTCTTGGACTCCTCGGCGGCGGCGAGCGCATCGTCCCAGTCCGCGCGCGGCGTCACGGTGACGTAGTGGCGGCCGCCCTTGAACGTCGTGAGCTGGCAGAAGTCGGCCAGCTTGGAGAAGAGCGCCTCCGCGCTCTCAAAGCCAAGGTTCTCCGGCGTGAGGCCCGCCTCGGCGAGCACCTCGAGCACGCGAGGCATGAACACCTGCCTGCCGCATCCCACGGCCTGCCTGAGCAGCGCGTACATATAGAGCCTGTTGGCGTCCGTGAGCGTCACGGGGCCATTCTCGACCAGATGCTTCTTTGACATGCTGTGCTCCTAAATCCGTGCGCGGTCCGGGCTGGCAAGGGGGCCGTCCCGTTGCCGGCCCGGGCGAGATTGTCTGCCCACTAGGCTATCACGATGCCGCTCGCGCGCGGTATAGTCGAGGCGTTTGACCAGCCCTAAGGAGGACCCATGCCCGGATACACCCCCAAGTCCAGCGACGTGCTCGAGCGCTTCCTGCGCTACGTGCAGGTTGACTCCCAGTCCGACCCCCACAACGAGGACGAGACGCCCTCGACCGCCTGCCAGCGCAACCTCGCCCGCCTGCTCGCGAGCGAGCTCGCCGAGCTCGGCTGCGAGGACGTCGCGCTCACCGAGCACGCCTACGTCACGGCCTCGCTGCCCGCGAGCGCCGGCGCCGAGGGCCTGCCCGCGCTTGGCCTCATCGCCCACGTGGATACGGCGCCCGACGCCCCGGCAAGCGGCGTGCGCCCGCACATCGTGCGCTACGAGGGCGGCGAGCTCGTCCACGGCGAGCGCGACGGCAAGCGCGTCGTGACGACGCCCGAGGAGCTGCCGGCCCTGCTGCGCCACGTGGGCGAGGACCTCGTCTGCACGGACGGCACCACGCTGCTCGGCGCCGATGACAAGGCCGGCGTGGCAGAGATCGTCGCCCTCCTCGCGCGCCTCGCCGCCACGCCCGAGCTGCCGCATCCCTGCATCAAGGTCGCGTTTGTCCCCGACGAGGAGATCGGCCACGGTGCGGCGCTGCTCGACCTCGACGCGTTTGGCGCCACGTGGGCCTACACCGTTGACGGCGAGGAGCTCGGCGAGTTCAACTGGGAGTGCTTCTCGGCCAGCCAGGCCACCGTCACGGCCCACGGCGTCGAGGTTCATCCCGGCAGCGCCAAGGGCGTCATGGTGAACGCCATCACGCTGCTGCGCGAGTTCGACGAGCTGCTGCCGGCGGCCGAGCGCCCCGAGCACACGGAGGGCTACGAGGGGTTCTTCCACCCCATCGAGATCTCCGGCGGCTCGGGCGAGGCCACGCTCACCTACATCGTCCGCGACTTCGACGCCGAGCGCTTTGCCGCGCGCGAGCAGCTGCTTCGCGACTGCGCGGCCTTCCTCAACCAGCGCTATGGCGACGGCACCGTGACGGTTGAGGTGCGCGAGCAGTACCGCAACATGGTCGAGCGCCTGCGCGGCATGGACTTCCTGCGCGACAACGCGCTCGACGCCATGGCGGCATGCGGCATGGAGCCGCGCGTCGTGCCCGTGCGTGGCGGCACGGACGGCGCCCAGCTCACGCTGCGCGGCCTGCCGTGCCCCAACCTGCCCACGGGCGGGTACAACTTCCATGGCGTGCGCGAGTTCATCCCCGTGCGCAGCATGGAGCTCATGGTGGATGCGCTCGAGCAGCTCGTCGGGCGCTTCGCGGTGCCGCAGGAGTAGGGCGGCCGCGGCCTTGGCGTGATTCTCGCCCGGGTCGCCCTGCGCCGCCGCCCGACGGCTGGCCGCGTCCGCTGGCCCGTCGCGCTTCTCGGCCACGTTGGCTCCAAAAACGAAGGGACTCACATGATCAAGCTCATCGCCTCCGACATGGACGGCACGCTGCTCGACGAGAACTCCCGGGTGCCGCCCGTGACCTTTGGCCTCATCCACGAGCTTCACGAGGCGGGCGTGCACTTTGCCGCGAGCTCGGGGCGGCGCCTCGACACGCTGCACGAGTTCTTTGCGCCCGTCGTGGACGAGATGGACTTCGTGGCGAGCAACGGCGCCCAGGTCACGGTGGCAGGCGAGCTCATCGACCGCGAGGTGTTCTCGCACATCGGGCTGCGGCGCCTCAAGGAGACGGTTGAGCGCTTCGACTGCCTGCACATCGCCCTGTTCGACCGCACGCGCAGCTTCCTGCTCGACGACGAGGACCGCTTCGAGCGCGAGATCGACAAGGACCTGCTCTCGGCCGTGCGCGTCTTTGACGTGCCAGACCCCGAGGTGAACATTCTGAAGGTGTCCGTCTTCTGCGACACGCCCGCCTACACGATGGACATGGCCTACGTGCTGCAGCGCGAGCTGGGGGACTGGTTCGTGTTCGCGCCGTCGGGCTCCAAGTGGATCGACGTCATGCAGATGGGCGTGAGCAAGGCGTCGGGCATCCAGCAGATCATGGGGCACCTGGGCGTCGACGCGAGCGAGGTCATGGCGTTTGGCGACGCGATGAACGACTACGAGATCCTGCGCCTCGTGGGCCATCCCATCGCCATGGGAAACGGGCGCTACGCGGCGAAGCAGATAGCAGAGCGTGTCATTGGCACCAATGCGGAGCAGGCCGTTCAGGCAGAGATGAGGCGCGTGCTCGCGAGCATGCGCGGTTAGGGGGACGAGATGGCATCGGCGGCGTTGGCTTCGAGGGAGACGAGCTCTGCGGACGCAAGGGGCGAGGTGGGCGGCCCGATCGTGCGGCAGTACGTGGTCGTGGACCGTTCTCTGGGCATGAGCGCGGGCAAGCTCGCGGCACAGGTGGCGCATGCGAGCGTGGCGGCGCTGCTCGCGGGCACGCAGCGTTACGTGGAGCAGGGAGACGCCGGCGTGGCGCCCATCGGCCTGGAGTGGGGTGGCAGCCTGGCGCGAACCTCCATTGACGCCGACGTCCTCGCGGCGTGGGTGCGCCAGGGCGAGCCCAAGATCGTGCTGGCCGTCGATGGCGAGCGCGCGCTGGCATCGCTCGTGAACCGTGCGGAGAGTCGCGGTCTCATGGAGGGCATGGACTTCTTCTGCATCCGCGACGCATGCCGCACCGAGCTCACGCCGGACGCGAGTGGCAGTCGTTGGACGTGCGTGGGCTTTGCGCCCATGGACATGGAGACGATCGCGCCCGTCACGGGCCAGCTGCCGCTGTATCGGTAGGACTGGTTTCTTGGGGTTGGTCTGCCGGCCGGCGGGGCGCTTGCGCCTCTCCGGCCGTTCGTTTTTGCGAATCCGCAAAAACGAGTAGAGGTTCGTGCGTTGAGACGCGGGCTGATGGCAGAAAAGGCATCATGTGTGCGATGGTGCGTGGTCTCAGGCTCTGCTTGTGGCTTTCGAGCTCCTAGTTT
This sequence comes from Parolsenella catena, assembly GCF_003966955.1. Taxonomy (GTDB): domain Bacteria; phylum Actinomycetota; class Coriobacteriia; order Coriobacteriales; family Atopobiaceae; genus Parolsenella; species Parolsenella catena. The sequence goes on from NZ_AP019367.1 coordinate 413,822, forward strand.
CCGAACGAATTGATAAATTCGTTCGGAAACTATAACTATTGGCCGCCATTTATCGCACATAGCGGGGTATTTTTTGCAGTTATGGAGCCGAGAGCGCACACTTAATGGGTTTTGTGACAGTTTTGCGGCGTGGGACTGATTGCCGGGGCCATGGCGAGTCTCTGTGGCCTCACATTTGCCGTCGTCCGGCCGCCAAATGGGCACTACTGTACCTAACAGTGTTAGATATCAGGCCACGGATGGCGCCACCACGGCCCGGCGCCACAGAAACGGACTTCACCGCATGATTGAGATCAAGGACATCGCCAAGTCATACAAGACCGGCGACTTCGTGCAGCGCGCGCTCGACGGCGTCTCCATAACGTTTCGAGAGAGCGAGTTCGTGGCCGTGCTCGGCCCCTCGGGCTCTGGCAAGACGACGTTTCTCAACATCCTGGGCGGCTTCGACCACGCGGACTCTGGCGACATCGTCGTGAACGGCGTTTCCACGAGAGACTACACGGATGCGGACTGGGATACGTACCGCAACCACCGCATTGGCTTCGTGTTCCAGAGCTACAACCTCATTCCCCACCAGTCGATCCTGCAAAACGTCGAGCTCGCGCTCACGCTGGCGGGTGTCGGCCGCGCCGAGCGCCGCGAGCGCGCCCGCGCGGCGCTCGAGCGCGTGGGCCTGGGCCAGCACGTCAACAAGCGACCGTCCCAACTCTCCGGCGGACAGATGCAGCGCGTGGCCATCGCCCGCGCCCTTGTGAATGACCCAGAGATCGTGCTGGCAGACGAGCCCACGGGAGCCCTTGACACCGAGACGGGCATCCAGGTCATGAACCTGCTTGCCGAGGTTGCCCGCGACCGCCTCGTCATCATGGTCACGCACAACCCGCAGCTCGCCGAGGACTACGCCACGCGCATCGTGCGCATCAAGGACGGCCGGGTCGTGGGGGACACGCGCCCCATCGAGCCGGCCGAGCTCGCCGCCCAGCGCGCCGCCGAGAAGGGCTCCGAGCAGCCACGTCGCCGCTCGTCCATGGGTTTCCTCACGGCGCTGGCCCTGTCTGCCAACAACCTCATGACCAAGAAGGGCCGCACGGCCATGACGGCCTTCGCCGGCTCCATCGGCATCATCGGCATCGCGGCGATCCTCGCGCTCTCCAACGGCGTGAACGACTACATCGCACGCGTGGAGCAGGACACGCTCTCGAGCTACCCGCTGTCCATCGCCAAGCAGAGCTATGACATGTCCGGCATGCTCACCGGCGATGACACCAGCTCGCAGGATGCGGGCGACGTCACGGACGCGAGCTCCGTTGACGCAAGCCAGCCCATCCCCGAGGCCACGGTCCTGCGCGACATGTTCGCGAGCGTGAAGTCCAACGACATGACGAGCTTCAAGTCCTGGCTCGACGCCGGCGGCGACGGCCTCGCGAGCGACGTAAGCGCCATCCAGTACGACTACGGCATCACCCCGATCGTCTACCGCGAGAACGGCGATGGCGCGGACCCAACGAAGCTCGTGCCCAACAGCATGACGCAGGTCTATGGCGGAGGTGCCTCGAGCGCGGCCATGGCCGGCACCATGATGTCGTCCAGCGCGAGCGCCTTCAGCGAGATGCTCGACGACCAGAGCCTGCTCGACTCGCAGTATGACGTCGTTGCCGGCCGTTGGGCGAGCGCGCCCGACGAGGCGGTCCTCGTGCTGTCCCAGAGCGGCAAGGTCAGCGACTACACGCTCTACAGCATCGGCGTGCTCGACATCGACGAGATGAACGACCTCGTCTCGAGCGCCATGTCGGCGGACGGCGACGTCACCACGCCCGACACGGACGTCAACTTCACCTACGATGACGCGCTCAACACGAGCTTCAAGGTCCTGGGCCCGTCTGACGCCTACAGGAGAAACGACGGGACGGGCGGCTGGACCGACATGTCCGGTGACGCCGACTTCATGGCGGCCCAGGTCGCAGATGGCCTCGACCTCAAGATCGTGGGCGTCGTGCGCCCCAACGGCTCTTCGAACGCCAACGCCCTGCAGTCGGGCGTCAACTACACGCACGGCCTCACCGAGGAGCTCATGGCGCGCGCCGCGAGCTCGCAGATCGTTCAGCAGCAGCTCGCGAATCCCGACGTCGACGTGTTCACGGGCAAGACGTTCGACGAGCTGGCCGACGAGAGCAAGCGGGGCATGGACCTGTCGAGCGTGTTCTCCGTCGACGAGGCGGCGCTCAGGCGCGCCTTCACGTTCGATACCTCGGCGCTCAACCTGCAGGGCTTCGACATGGGAGGCCTGGACATGGGCAGCGTGGACATCGACCTGTCGGGGGTGGCGAGTGGCGTTGACCTCGACAAGATCATGGCCGGGGCTCCCACGCCGGACCTGTCCGGCGCCATCGACGGCTCGCTCACGCCCGAGCAGCTCCAGCAGCTCGAGGCCGGCGCTACGCAGCTGCTGAACGGCTTTCTCAAGTCAGACGAGTTCAAGGTCGTCCTCGACGAGTACCTCAAGGACCCCTCGGTCGGTCTTGACGCCCAGAAGCTCGCCGACGCGTTCGGCACCTACGTTGCCGGCGACGCGGACGCCCAGCAGGTCATGGCCCAGATGAGGGCCCTGCTTGGCGACGTCGTCTCCGATCGTCTCCAGCGGGTGCTGGGCGACTACGTCAAGGGCAGCCTCGCCCCCTACCTCGAGGGCGTGGTCTCCCAGCTCATGCAGCAAGTGGGCGAGGACATTGCCGCGAGCGTGTCCGGCCAGCTGCAGGCGGCGCTCACACAGGCCATGGCGGGCATGGGTTCCCAGCTTGCCGCGGGCATGCAAAACGCGTTCCACGTTGACGCGAGTGCGTTCGCGAACGCCATCCACTTCAACATGACGGCCGAGGACCTCGCGTCGCTCATGACGAGCTATGCCAACGCGAGCAGGCTCACCTACGACAACAACCTCACCACGCTGGGCTACGCGGACGAGGCCGACCCGCAGTCCATCAAGATCTACCCGGTCGACTTTGACGCCAAGGAGCGCGTGCTTGGCCACATCGACGCCTACAACGAGCAGGTAAAGGCCGTCGGTCAGGAGGACCGCGCCATCTCCTACACCGACTACATGGGCGTCATCATGGGCAGCGTCACCGACATCGTGAACATGATCTCTCTCGTGCTCATCGCGTTCGTGAGCATCTCGCTGGTGGTGAGCTCGATCATGATTGGCATCATCACCTACATCAGCGTGCTCGAGCGCAAGAAGGAGATCGGCATCCTGCGCGCCATGGGCGCCTCGAAGGGCAACGTCGCGAACGTCTTCAACGCCGAGACGTTCATCGAGGGGCTCATCGCGGGCGTGTTTGCCATCGCCGTGGTCGTGGGCGTGTCGTTCCCGGTGAACGCGTGGGTCGAGGCCACGCACAACGTGAGCAACATCATGAGCCTGCCCGTTGGTGCGGCCGTGACGCTCATCGTGATATCGGTGCTGCTCACGGTAGTCGCCGGCCTCATCCCGTCGTTCTCCGCCAGTCGCCGCGACCCGGTGGAGGCCCTCCGCAGCGAGTAGCGGAGCCAAAGGGGACGGGTTCGTTTGGTCCCATCTCGGGAGCCAAAGGGGACGGGTTCGTTTGGTCCCATCTCGGGGCGCTGCCGGCGAGGCTGCCGGTGGCGCCCCCTTTGCTACACCACGAGCGTGGCGAGAAGCGCGGCGTGGTCCGAGCCGGGGATGGCGAGCGTCTGGAGGTCCGTTGCGGCCACGCCGCCGCTCGTGACCACGTGGTCGATGCCGCACAGCGCGGGCACGGCGCCGCCCGACGGCCACGTGGGCACGAGCCCCTGGCCAGCCTCGCGTGCGGCGTCATGGAGCGTGGGCAGGCCGTCCGCCTTGCTCTCGCCGAGCATCGCACGGAACGGCGCGTGGTCGTACGTGGCGTTGAAGTCTCCAAGCAGCACATAGCCGGGCGAGCCAGCCGCCGCAAGTCTGGCGCGCACGACGCCGATTTCCTCGACGCTCCTGCGCCACAGGCCCCAGTAGCCGGGCTGCGGCGAGCACGTGTGGACCGAGACGAGCCGCACGCGCGCCACCGAGCCATCCGCACGCGTCACGTCAACGGTGCCCGCCGGCATGGCCGAGGCAGACGAACCGATGTCGTCGCTCGCCACGTCTGCGAGTGGCAGCGCGCTCCACACGCCGTTGCCGTACACGCCGTCTGACGAGGAGCGCTCCGAGTAGGGGAGCAGCTCGTCGAGACCGGCGGCCTTGAGCGCGTCGACGAACGGCACGGTCGTCTCCTGCAGCGCGAGGACCTGAACGTGCTGCTCGCGCACGGCGGCGACGATGTCCCCAGCGCTTGCGGCTCCCTTGTACACGTTGCAGGTCATGACGCGAAGCGAGGCTGCGTCGCTATTGGCCTGGGCAGCCTCGACGCGCGAGGAGGGCGAGGCGAGCGGCGCCAGCCACAGGGCCTCGAGTGCGAGCGCGGCGGCGGCTACGATGCGGATGATGCGGCGGCTCACTCGGCGGTGACGCCAGGCTCGCGGCGCGAGCGTGAGCGCGAGCGCGAGGGCCGCCGTGGCGGCGTACAGGGGTGTCACGGCGGCCAATATCGGGAGAAACGGTAGGTCAGAGAGACTGACGGGAAGCAGCCGGGCTACGATGCCGGTGGTTATTATCGCGGCTAGCAGCCAGGTTATGACGCGCATACTTCCCTCCTCGTCCTTGTCACGCAAATCTATCTCGGGCTACCAACTATGCCACCGATTGGGTACCCTTCATGCAAACGGCAGGAGGCCCAAAAGCCTTTGGCACTTCTGGGGGCCCACGGAGAGGAGCGCATGGACAGCAACGCAAGGATGGGCGAGGCCATACGCGCGGCCAACGAGGCACTTGAGCATCTTGGGCGGGCGGCCGACCTCCTCGACGACGCGAGCCGCTGGGGCGTCGTGGACATGCTGGGCGGCAACATGGTGACGACGCTGCTCAAGCACCGCAAGGTCGACGACGCCCAGGACGAGGTGAACGCCGCCAAGCGTGCGCTGCAGCTCTTCGTGGGGCGCATCGAGGGCATCGACGGCGTGGGCCTCAACGTCGAGCTCGGCGGCGTGCTGCAGTTCTTCGACATCTTCTGCGACAACATCATCAACGACCTGTTCGCGCAGCGCCGCATCAAGGAGTCTCAGCGTCGCGTTGACGAGGCGATTGCCGAGGTCACGCGCGTGCGAGACCAGCTCTGCCGCATGTGAGCGCAGCCTCGTTCTCTGACAGCTTGGCCCCGTCCCCAACCATCACGTCGACGATCGGGGACGGGGCCAAGCTGTCACCAGGCTGCCGCGGCGGCTCTCCTAGCGCATGACGTACATCGTCATCGTGGCCACGGCGAGTGGGCGGCCGTCCTGGTTGGTGAGCGTGACCTCGTTCACGATGGTCGTGCGGCCCCAGTGCAGCGCGCGCACGTCGATGTCCACCGTGTCCCCCGGCCAGCCGCCGTGCAGGTAGTTGATGGAGGCGTTCTGCGTCACGCAGTCCAGCCCGTGCGAGAAGACGAGCGCTCCACTCGAGGCGTCGCACAGCGTGAACAGCCAGCCGCCGTGGGCAAAGCCGCGCGGGTTGAGTGCGTCGTCGGCGATGTGCGTGCGCAGGCGAATCTCTCGCGGCGCCACGCTCAAGAGCTCCATGTCACCCAGGCAGCGGACCTCCTTGAAGTCGACGGGAAGGCGCTTCTCGAGAAGCCTCCTCTGCTCGTCGATTGCCTGCTGGGACGTCGTGTTGCTCTCACTCATGTGCTGCTTGCCTCTCTGATCTAGAACGTCAGCTGGTAGGCCAGGCGGGGGTCCCCGTCTGCCAGGTGGATGATGCCGCAGTACGCAAAGCCGGCCTTGCCGACGAGGTGCTGCATGGGCTTGTTGTCCTCGTGCGTGTCGATGCGAACGTCTCGCAGGCCAAGACCCTCGGCGCGCGCCCGCGCAAATGCCACGATGCTCGCGAACACGCCGTGTCCGGTGCCGTCGCTCGCGACGCGGTGGATCGTGACGTAGGGCGCGTCGTTGAGCCAGGAGCCGTCATAGATGTGCTCGTAGGTGGGGTCGGCCTGCGAGTAGAGCGAGAAGGCAAAGTGCGGCTCGTCGGCGTCGTCCACACCCACGAGGCAGGCGCCGGCGCGGATCGTCTCGGCGATCTCGTCGCGGGTGGGACGGCCGTCACCCCACTGGGTGGGGTTGCCGTTCTCGGCCATGAAGCGGCGGGCGGTGGCATAGATGCGCTCGAGCGCGTCCAGGTCGGCGATCGTTGCGGTGCGAATGTGCAAGGGTGCTCCTTTCGCCTGCTAGGCGCTCACGAGGGGCGTGAGCTCGCCCTGGGCAAGCAGCGTGACCTCGTGCATCGCGCGCGAGACGGCCGTGTAGAGGCGACGGCGCGCAAGCGGGGTGTCCGGGTAGGTCTCGGCGCTGGCGTCCGGGATGATGACGTGGTCGAACTCGAGGCCCTTCGCCAGGCGCAGCGACATGAGCACCACGCCCGTCGCGGGCAGCTCGCGGTCGTTCTTGATGACGTCCGCGGCGCCTCCGAGCTGCTTGGCAAGCCAGCTCACGGCACCGTCGTCGGCGGCCACCACGGCCGTGAGGCCCTCGGCGTCGTGCGCCGCGGCGACGCGCTCGCGCAGCGCTGCGAGGAAGGCGTCTCGGTCCGGAAGCACCTCGATGTGCGGCGCCACGCCGGAGCGGTGCACGCTCGCGAGCTTCACGGGCTCGTCGTGCTCCACAAGGCCGCTGAACAGCGCCGTGATCTCTGGGCTGGAGCGATAGCTCGTGAGCAGGCGGCACTCGTCGACGCTGCCATGCGTGCGGCAGAACAGCTCGCGAATCTGCGCAAAGCTCGCCGTGCCCTCGCGGATGGCCTGGTGCTCGTCTCCGAGCATGAGGAAGTGCGCGCGGCTGAAGTGGCGCGCGAGCACCATGAGCTGGGCCGTGGTGTAGTCCTGCACCTCGTCGATCATGACGTAGCGCGCGTCCGTGTCCCCGCGTCCGGTGATGAGAAGTCGCAGGTAGAGCCACTCGCTTGCGCTTACGCTGGGCTTGTTCAGCATGCGCATGGCAACGCGGTCGAGGCGAAGCCACGCCAGGCGGTCGATCTCATCGTGCGCGGCGGCAAAGCGCTGCTCGAGCCAGCGGCGCGTGAGGGAGGCCGTCTCCTGCTCGTTCTCGGGGCTGACCGTCTCGCCAAAGAAGCGCACCTGGTCGTCCACGTCCAGGCCGAGCATCTCCTCCTGGAGCTCCTCGTCCTTGGACATGCTCGCGATGCGGCGGTTCACGCGGTCGTGAAGGTCGTCGGTGACCAGCGCGCAGAAGCGCGGCCCCACGCCAAAGCGCGCGTACTTGTCCACGGCCCCCTCGACCTGGTTGGCCTTGAGCAGCACGGTGTCGCCCACGCGAATCTCGCGCAGGTCGGAGACCGTGAGGAAGAGCGACCCCATGCCGGCCTCTAGTGCCTCGAGGGAGGCTGGGTCGGTGTCCACGCCGAGGTCTCGGCCGCCCGCGCCCTGCGCCTCGCAGAAGTCGCGCCAGGTGTAGACCTGCGGGTTTGCCTCGCCCATGGATGGCAGGACGTTGTCGATGTAGTGCTCGAACACGGCGTTGGGGCCAAAGAGGTGCACCTGGCTGGGGGAGAGCGTCTCGCGCTCGCGATAGAGCAGGAATGCGATGCGCTGCAGCATGACCGACGTCTTGCCCGAGCCCGCGATGCCGTTCACGAGCAGCGCCGGGACGTCCTCGTGGCGTACGACCTCGTTCTGCTCGCGCTGGATCGTGGCCGTGATGTCCTTGAGCTTCTCGGAGTGGTGACGGCGCAGCGCCCCCAGCAGCAGCGAGTCCTCGATGGCGATCGTGGTGTCAAAGTAGGTGTTGAGATGGTTGCGCGTGATGTCGAACTGGCGGCGAAGCTCGAGCTCCACGGTGCGCGTGCGGCCGTTGACGGTGTAGCTCGTCTGGCCGTTCTCCTGGTTGTAGTACGTCTCGGCGACGGGGTTGCGCCAGTCCACGATGAGCGGGCGGCTGCGCTCGTCGGTCATGCCGGCGGCGCCGATGTAGACGTCGCGGGCGGGGCGGTCGGGCGCCATCTTGAGGCGGACCTTGGCAAAGTAGGGCTGGCGCAGGAGCAGCAGCAGGCGGCGAAGCTTGTCCACGGAGAAGTCGTGGTACTGGTTGTAGGCGTCGATGACCGAGTTGAGCGTCTCGATGGCGGCGAGCGTCTCCATGACCTCGTCGGCCGCGCCGCCAAAGTCGGGGCGGATCTCGTCTGACAGTGCGCGCAGGTCGGCGGCGGCGCCCTCGTGGCCGTGCTCGAGCTCTGCGGCGAGCTCGTCTCGCATGGCGGAGAGCTTGGCGTAGATCTTGTCGAGGTGGGCCTGCTCCTCGATGAGCACGGGGTCTTGCTCGTCGATGGTGCCGGCGGCGTCGACGCCAGTGTCTAGCTGCACTTTATTAGTATCGCTCATGGTGAGTGGGGTGCCTTCCGCTCGTGGGTGCGCTCAAAACGTGGCTATCAACTTTAGCGCACCTGCAGGTGGCCATGTGTTGCGCGAGTGTGAAGCGTGCGGACGCGGTGCCATGGCTGCGGGACGAGCGGCTTTGGGCTGCGAGCGCGGTGCGGGCGCGGTGCGAGCGCGGTGCGAGCGCCCGCGCGCGGCGGGCTGCGGGTGGCTGTGGGTTGCGTTGCGGGCGGTCGCGCGCTGGCTACTCTATCCTGGGACCGCGCACGAACCAGAGCAGCTCCGCGCCGGAGGCCGCGCGGCCTGGGGCGCCCTCGAGGCGTAGCGCCGCAGCCGATCCCGGGGCAAACGAGAGGTCGACGCCCGTGAGGTCAACGAGCTCGTCCTCCATGAAGGGGATGTGCCCAACGGCGACGATGCAGGTGCCCTCGGCAGACTGCTCGATAAGCTTGTGGAAAGCGTCGGCGTCCTGCTCGAGCAGGCAGGGAAGCTCGCGGTTGGCGCCGATCTTGACGCCGTTGCCCACGAGGGCGCGGGACACCTGTGCCGCCGTCTGACGTGCGCGCAGCGCCGGGCTCACCCACAGCTCTGCGGATTCCATGCCCCTGAGCAGGGCGAATGCTGTTCTATAGGTTGCTGCGAGCGTCTCGGCTGCCCCGGGTACGAGCGCGCGGTCCGCATCTGCGAGCCCGAGCTGGGGCTTCTGGGCCTTGCCGTGCCGCACGAGGATGAGCGTTCTTGCCATGTTGGCCTCCCTTTTGGTCGTTGGAGCTACGTATTCCCGTTTTTGGCGCGCAAGAGCCACGAGGGGCGGACCAGCGGCAATCGTTTCTGCGTGAGTGCAAGAACGAGGGTTAGTCTGTGTGGTGATGAGAGGCGTCAAGTCGCGTCAAGTCGCGTATTTGCGGCTTATGGACTGTTATGGGTCGGCGGCGATAGCAGTTCCCGAACGATTTAATGAAACCGTTCGGGAACTGTCGCTCTGGACTACTCGGGGAACCTGCCAATCGCACAAAGCTGGGGTGATTTTTGCTACAACGTGTTCGCGAGGCGCCCGTGCGTCCGCTTTGCTGGGTTTGCCATGCGCTTGTGTGTCACAAAACCAATCTTGTGTGCGATGGCTGGCACAAATCGGCCGCGAGGGCGTGACGGTTCTGCTGTCTCGGGCTAAGTTTCCGAACGTAATTGTTAAACTGTTCGGAAACTAGTCTGTGCAAAAGGCTGCTCGGACCCGCAACTCCTCTGCAAGCGCACACAAGATTGGTTTTGTGACAGAACTGCGCCTTGCACCTGCATACTCGGGGTCACAACCTGCCAAGGATGCGGCTCCGAACCATGCGCGCGTCCAAATCCTCGCGTCGCCCCGCGTAAACGCTATAGTGAATGCTCGCCTCCGGCGCCCGCGCGCCGGACAAACGCACCCAAACCAGACCATGGAGGCACGCATGATCGTCCGCCTGAACAAGGCCGTCCTGCACGTTCTCGATCTCGACTCCGCCGTGAGCGTCCTGTCCAAGGCGGAGCTCGACCTGGAGGAGAAGCCCGTCAAGTCCTACGTGCAGAGCATCTGCCGCAAGGCGCTGGGCTCCACGGACTGCCGCCATGGCAACTTCGGCACGGACAACGCGCTTGCCACGAAGGTGAGCCGCTACTTGCATGGCGCCGACGAGTTCGTGCCGCTCACGGCCGAGATGGCGGGCTTTGTCTTCGGGGAGATCCAGCGTGCGGACGGCGTCAAGAGCACCGACATGCTCGTTGCCGACTTCATGGACGGCGATGATACGCGCTACCTGGGTCTTTTCTTGCTTGAGGGCAAGAAGGCCTTCGTGCACGACGTGAGCCAGGCCGGCTCTATGGTGAGCTGCGACATCGTGCGGCGCTACGGCGTGCTGCCGGCGGCCACCCAGAAGCTCGCGAGCTGGGCCATCGTGCGCGCGGACAACCTCGAGATCTCCTACGTGGACAAGCCCCGTTCCATCGACGGCCAGGATGTGCTCGTGCTTCCGGAGGGGCTGCTCCAGTGCAGCTCCGAGGCCAGCGCGCGCGAGACCATCGACTGCGTGACAGAGATCGTGGAGCAGGTGGCCGAGGAGCACGGCGCCAACGCGGCGCTGGCGCTGTCGAAGGCGAAGGCCTACGTGGCAGAGCAGGTGGACGAGCAGGACTCCTTCTCTCGTGACGGCCTGGCCGAGAAGGTCTTCGAGGACTCCGAGCCCGCTCGCAAGGCGTTCGAGACGGCCGCCGAGGTGAGGCACCTGCCCGAGCGTGTGGCCGTGGACCGTAGGGCCGTGGCCCAGAAGCGCGTGCGCTGCCACAGGATCGTGACAGACACGGGCATCGAGGTGTCGTTCCCGGCCGAGTACGGCGACGATCCCGAGTTCATCCAGTTCTCCACCGAGGAGAACGGTCTCATCTCCATCGAGCTCAAGAACATAGGGAGCATCGAGAACAAGTAGGGAATGGCATGGTGCCGTGCGCGCCAGTTCACGAGAATTATGGAGAACCCTCCACATTGTTGACTCGGCTGTCATGGGCGCGTATATTCTCTTCTTGCGCAGAGGCGCACTTACATATTGCGGGGTGGAGCAGTCTGGTAGCTCGTCGGGCTCATAACCCGAAGGTCGTAGGTTCAAATCCTGCCCCCGCGACCAAACGTTCAGGATCGGAAGCATCGCTTCCGATCCTTTTTTCTTGCCTTGAGACACCATTCTCGCCCTTGGGACAGTTCCGGCGGCATGCCACGAGAAGATGCGCGCGGGCTGCCTGCGAAGGGATGACTAACTGACGGCTTGTCCCGCGGCGGCGCGACGTGCCTCCCGGCCTCCGAGCAGGGAGGGGACCTGCGCCAGGCACACGCCGGTGAGGATTATGGCGACGCCCAGCCACTCGACGGCGCCGAGCGGCTCGCCGAGGACAATCATGGCGATGAGCAGGCCGGCGGGGAGCTCCGCGGCGGCCATGACGGTGGAGAGGCCCGCGGGCAGGTGCGGAGAGCCCACGCCAAAGAGCAGGACCGGGCAGAGCAGGCCGAAAAAGCCGGCGATGACAGCAAAGGGCAGGATACCCTGGGCGAGGACGCCCGAGACGACGTAGTCCGGGCACACCGTGAGCGACATGACCACGGAGCCCATGCACACGATGACGCCGCGCTGCTCGGACGAGCAGGGGGCCTTGACCCTGCCGGAGAGGGTAACGAAGAGGGAGCAGGACACGGCCGCCCCCAGCGCGTAGAGCAGGGTCACGGGATCGTACCCGGCGATGCCAGTTTTGTAGACGCTGCTTGCGAGCACCGTCCCGAAGACGATGACCAGGGCGGAGAGCACTTGGAGGGGCCTCGGCGGCTGGCGTGTCATGACGGTCTGCCACACGAGCCCCAGCCACGTGAACTGGAAGAGGAGCGTGAGCGCCACCGGGGCGGGCAGCACGCTTATGGCGTAGCAGTAGAGGATTGAGGTGAGGCAGGTGAGGGCTCCCAGGCCCATGAGCTTGAGGGTGAGCTTCCAGCCCACGCGCTGCCAGTGGTGCCCGAGCGCGCGGCCCGCGAGCGCGGCAAGGACGAAGAAGAGACAGCCGAACCACGCCTGGCTCGCCACCACCTGCGCCGAGGTGAAGCCTGCGGCGTAGGCGAGCTTGTAGGTCGTGGCCATCGCGCCGTAGCAGGTGCCGCCCGCAAAGACCTGGAGCGCCGCCTTGGCCTGTCCCGTGCCCGTGGCTCCTGCCCCGGGTGCCTGCTGCTTGATTGTGTCCGTTCCTGTCATCATGCTACCTTCCGTCTGCTGTCTCGCAGACGCACGTCTCGCGCGTCTGTTCCCTGCAGCCGGAAGGTGGGGCTCGTCTGGTCTTCTGGCGGTGCTTGCGACGCCTGCCGCCGAGACGAAAAAGCCACGCAACCGACTACTCGGTTGCGTGGCGAAAAGGTGGCTAGCGCCCAGAAAAGTCCACGCAGTTTTAGACAGGGTCTAAGTACTACAACAGGGGAGATGCCGTCAAGAAAAGCCGAGGAAAGAAGCGAGTCTCTGTCTGCCGCACCTCTTGGCGTGGAGCGACAGTCGGCCCGCGGTGCTCGCCTGGGCCTCCCGGCGCTTCCCAGGGCGAGACGCACCTGCGGGACAGCCGAACCTTCCCTCAGCTGCCCCCGGACTCCCTAGAATTGCCTCTCGATGCCATATGCCAAGGTAGATTAGGTCTCGACTTCCCTCTCACTCTTTGCGATTCCCCGCCCCAAGGTGCTCATAACCCGGAGGTCGTAGGTTCAAATCCTGCTCCCCGCGACCAAACGTTACGAGGTCGGCCCTATGGATCGGGACCAAACGAACCCGTCCCCTTTGGTCCGTTCGGGAACACGTACGTGTCCTCGGCGGGTGCGTCGCCGTCGGCCATGACGCGGTTGAATGCCGTTGACGCCGCGTCCTCGGAGCTGTCGGCCGAGGGCGTGCGCTCCCACCAATAGACGGGCTGGCCGTCAACCTTGCGGACGAGTCGCTCGTTTGCGGTGAGCCCAGAGATGCCGAGCTCAAAGGGGACCAAAGGGGGGACCAAAGGGGACGAGTCCCTTTGGCCCCCTTTGGTCCGGTGGGCTACTCGATCACGTTGCCGTTCTCGTCATAGCGGTAGAAGCCCTCGCCCACGGCGATGCCGGTCTTGCCGGCCTCCACGTAGCCCTTGAGCAGCGCCACGATCTGGCCGTTGACGGTGGCGGGATCGTCGGCGCCGGGCTGCATGCCCATGATGTGCATGGCCAGCGGCAGGCCCACCTTGTCGAGTTTACGGAACGGCGTCTGGTCCTTCGTGGCGCCCGTGTCGAGCTCCCAGCACAGGTCGACGGTCGCCGGGTCTGAGACGCCGGTGGCCACGAGCTGCAGCGCCGCGCGGAACCAGGGGATGAGCAGTGTGTTCAGGATGTAGCCCGGCTGCTCCTTGTTGAGCTTGAGCGGGATCATGCCAATGGCGTGGGAGAACTGCTCGGCCAGCGCAAAGCTCTCGTCGCTCGTGCGGTCGTGGCGCATGAGCTCCGTGAGGTTGTTGCGCCAGATCTGGTTGGCGAAGTGCAGCGTGAGGTAGCGGTCCGGCCTGCCCGTGGCATCGGCGAACGTGCTGGGCAAAAACGTTGAGGAGTCCGTGAGCAGCACCGTGTGCTCGGGCATCACGGGCGCGATCTTCTCGTAGAGGTCGGTCTTCTGGGCGGGGTCCTCGTTGATGCACTCGATGACCACGTCTGCCTCGCCAAACGCTTCCTCGAGACTCGTGGTGAGGTTGATCTTGGGCAGGCGCTCCTCGGCCTGCGCGATGAACTCGTCGATCTGCTCGGGTGCGAGGTCGCGCTCGTCTGACAGGCCGCGGCAGTAGGCGGACGGGTCGGTCTTCCAGGCCTCGAGCACGCCGACGATCTGCTTCTTGACGCTCGCGAGGCGCGGACGGGCGCGCTCGATGGAACCCTCGCTGCGCAGCCACACGGTGGTCTCGAAGCCCTTGTAGGCAACCATCGAGGCAATCTGGCTGCCCTCGGTGCCGCAGCCGGCGATCGTGACCCTCTTGACGTCCTTGATGTCCATGGGACCCCTCTCTGTTGGATGTTTGATAGCCCCGGGGGATGTTATAGCGCCGTCGAGCTGCGGCGAATTGGTCAAATCCGTGGGCGGCGCGGAGGGGTGGCGGGGTGTTGCCGGGCGGCGGGCAGCGCGCGGCACGGGGCCGTTGGGGCGCGGGGGGGCGTGAGGCGACATTGCTGTGGCGATGTTTCTCGCCGGTTGCGTTGCTGGGGCGATATTGCACGCTAGAGGCGTGTGGAGCGTGCAGTAACGCTGCACCAATGAGCACGATGTGCAGAAATGCCGCGCCAGTGAGCGAAACGTGCAGAAACGTCCTTGCAATGTGCGTAGGAGCGTGGCTGGCGAATCCCCGCTACCTCCCGAGCAGCGCGAGCGTCTCGCGCGTGACGTTCTCCTCGGTCATGCCGCAGGCCTCGAGCAGCTCATGCGGCTCATAGCGGTCGGGGAAGCCGTGCGTGAGGCCAAAGCAGCGCACGCGCGCGCCCGTGGGGCCCAGGACGCAGGCGACGCGGCTGCCAAAGCCGCCGTCTCGCACGCCGTCCTCGAGCGTCACGACGACGCGGAAGCGCCCTGCCAGCCCGCGCACCCAGTCGCGGTCGATGCCGCAGGCAAAGCGCGGGTTCACGAGCTCGGCGTCGACGTCCGCGGCGGCCAGGCGCTCTGCCACGCGCCGTCCGAGCGGCAGCGTGGCACCCAGCGCGAGAATGGCCACATCATCGTCGCCCTCATGCACGATCTCTGGCATGCCGCTGGCAAAGCCGTCCGTCGGCAGCTCGACGTCGGGCCGGCTGACGACGCCGGCTCCCGGCACGCGAATGGCCACGGGGCCTCCCTCGTACCCGCACGCCCAGTCGAGCATGGCGAGGTACTCCTCGCGGCACGTGGGCGCCAGGTAGGTGAGCCCGGGCATGTCTCCAAGCATCGCGATGTCATAAAACCCCAGGTGAGTGGCATCGGTGGTGCCGAATGCGCTCGAGCCGAACACGAGGATCGTGACCGGTGCCGCGTTGAGGCACACGTCGTGCCAGATCTGGTCGTAGGCGCGCTGCAGAAACGTCCCGTAGACGCCGTAGACGGGGTGCGCCCCGCCCGTGGCGAGCCCGGCGGCGAGCGTCACGGCGTGCTCCTCGGCGATGCCCACGTCCACGAACTGGCGCCCGGCGGCCGCGCGCCGCGCCGCCGTGAGGCCCATCATGTAGGGAGTTGCGCTCGAGATGGCAATAAGTCGCTGGTCAGAGGACATGCGGCTAAGCAAAAACTCGCCGGTGATGTCCGCGTAGGTCGCGGGCGGCGCCGCCACGATGCCGCCGCTCGCGCGGCCCCCGGCGAGCTTCTCGCCCGTGGCGGGGTCGAACGGCCCCACGTGGTGCCAGCTCTCCTCGTCCGCCTCGGCCGGGGCAAAGCCCAGACCCTTGCGCGTGTGCACGTGCAGCACGACGGGCCGCTCGCAGCCGCGTAGGTTCGCGAGCGCGCTCTCGAGCGCCTGCTCGTCGTTGCCGTTCTCGACGTAGGCGTAGTCCAGGCCGAGCGCACGGAAGGGGTTGTCGGGCGCGTTGCCTCCCGTCTCGCGCAGGTGCGCGAGCGCGGCGTACAGGCCGCCCTGGTTCTGCGAGATGGACCACTCGTTGTCGTTCACGACGACGATGAGCCCCGTACCGAGGCGCGCGACGTCATCGAGACCCTCGAAGGCGAGGCCCCCGGAGAGCGACCCGTCACCGATGACGGCCACGACGTCATAGCGCTCGCCGGCGAGGTCGCGGGCGCGCGCGAGGCCCGCCGCGAGGCTCACGGACGTGGACGTGTGGCCCATGGAGAAGTGGTCGTGCTCGCTCTCGACGGGGCTCGCGAAGCCCGAGAGCGTGCCCATGCGCGTGGGGTCGAGGTAGTTCCACGCGCGGCCCGTGAGCATCTTGTGGGCATAGGTCTGATGCGAGACGTCGAAGACGAGCTTGTCGGCCGGCGAGCGGAACACGCGGTGGAGCGCCACCGTGAGCTCAACGATGCCGAGGTTGGGGCCCACGTGGCCGCCCACCTTGGCCGAGCTTGCGATGATGGCGTCGCGAATCTCGGCGCACAGGGCCGGCATGACGGAGGCGGGCAGCGCCCTCACGTCTGCCGGCGACTCGATGTGCTCGAGGTACATGCGCGCTCCCTGTCCGTCTTGCCCGATTAATGAATTGCAAACATATAGCTTTGCACATTTGGGGACAAAAGTGGTGGTGGGCTCGTGCCGACGCGCCACTCGCGCGGCCCGGCGGCAGCTTGACGGCGCCAGGGCGTGCGCCCGGAGACGGCCCAAAGGTGTTTGACCCCCTTTGGGGCGGGGCGCGGCGGGGACGGCCGCCGGGCTGGTAAGCTTGAGGCCAACGAGGGAGGGGCATGGGCGTGCGAGAAGAGGTGGCCGCGCAGGCGGCGCGGCTGGAGCGAGACGGCAGGCTGGGCCAGTGCCGTGGCTTCATCCAGCACGGCGACGTGAGCGTCTATGACCACGTTGCCTCCGTGGCCGAGCAGAGCTGCCGCATGGCCGACGCCCTTGCGCGCCTTGGCCTGCGCGTGGACCGCGACTCGCTCGTGCGCGGGGCCCTCTTGCATGACTACTTCCTCTACGACTGGCACGACCCGGACCCGAGCCATCGACTGCATGGGTTTCGCCACCCGTTCTTTGCCCTCGCGAACGCGGAGCGCGACTTTGACCTGACGCCGCGCGAGAGAAATGTCATCGTGCGGCACATGTTTCCGCTGGTGCCGGTGCCGCCCACGTGTCGTGAGGCGTGGATCGTCTGCGTGGCCGACAAGGCGTGCGCGCTGCGCGAGACCATCGCGCCTCGTGTGGCCGTGCTTGCTGGGCGATGCGCGCGGGGCCGGCGCCTGCGCCCGGAGAGGGGAGGGCGCCGATGAACCCGATGCCGCAGACGTCCGGCGTGCCGCTGCTCGTGGCCGCCTCGGTGCCGCAAGCCCCGCTCGCGGGCCTGTTCCTGTCGTTTCTCGTCTACAGCTTTGGCGGGTGGCTGTGGGAGTCCATCGTCTGCTCGATGATGAACCAGGGACGCTTCTCCAACAGCGGCTTTCTGCTGGGGCCCATCTGCCCCATCTACGGCGTGGGATGTCTGTTCTGCTGGCTGTTCCTGCGCGGCGCCGCGGACCCCGTGGCGCAGTTTCTCGTCTCGGGGGCGGCGTGCTGCGCGCTGGAGTATGCCGTGGGCGTGGCCCTCGAGAAGACGTGCGGCGCGCGGTTCTGGAACTACGACGACAAGCCGCTCAACATCAACGGGCGCGTGTGCCTGTACGGCTTTCTCATGTTCGGCGCGGGCGCAACGCTCGTGTGCCGGTTTGCGCAGCCGGCGCTGCTCGCGGCGCTGGGCTCGCTGCCCGCCGTGCTGCTCGAGGTGGCGGCGGGCCTGCTCGCTGTGGCTCTCGTGCTTGACCTTGTGCTTGCGATGGCGAGCTGGCGGCGCTTGTCCGCCCAGCTCGAGGCGCTGCGCACCGAGATCTCGCTGCGGCTCGACGAGTCCTTGGGCGAGGCGTCCGAGCGCATGCTCGAGCGGCTGCCGGACTCTGTGGTGGAGGGTGCGGCCGAGGCGTACGAGCGCACGCGCGACGCGGCGAGCGACCTTGTCTCGAAGCTTGACCCGCGCGTCGCCGCTGCCGGCTTGGGCTCGGCCACGGACATGATGCGCGACGTGGCGCGTGCGCGTGGACTGAGGAGGCCGGCGCGCCCCGAGTGGCTCGACCGCGCCACGGAGGCGCTCGTCGCGCATCTGGGCAAGCGCGACCTGCGCTTCTTCGATGCGTTCCCACAGCTGCGCTTCGAGCGCTACGAGGGCGCCATCACGCGCGCCGGCCTGCGCGAGCGCGTCCGCGAGCTGTTTGGGCGCAAGTAAGCGGGTTGCGCGAGAGCTTGGCGCGCGATCTAGTGGGGAGACGCCTCGTTTTTTGGTCGCAAAGCCCATTTGTGAACGAGCATTGGTGGCGAATTCGCGGGCAGACGCCAAAGCTTTGATGTGCGCACGCTCATAACCAGGCATTTTGCAATAACGAGTTCTGGTGGCGTCCGCTAAAGTCGCCACATTGTGTGCACTACTCGGTTTTGCGACCGTGGATTTGGCTTGGAGCCCGCTAGATTGGCTGGGACGGGGGCCTAGTGGCGCACCTCGTTGCGGATGGGCTCACCGACGGCGAGGCGCTGCCGAGCATGGAGCCGGGCGCGGGCGCCACGTAGGCGTAGCGGGCGCCTGGGGCCCCGGCCTCAAGCCGCGTACGCTGCGCCTCGCTCAGTGGAAGAAGTACGAGGACATTGAGGCTGCTAGGGGCCATCGGGCTCTCCTCTCGCGTGGAGTTCTCGGCCGTATTGTACGCGCGCGGCTGCGAATGGATTGGGGCGCGTGTCGTAACGGCCGATGTGGCACAGCCTGCGATTTGTCGGATGTAGCGATCGAGCGTTGCAGAAGGGGCGCCGATTGGCCTCAATTTGTCCGATCCCTCGGCCCGACGGTATTGCGCAACATCTTGAATGCACCGGGCGATAGGATTGACCCGTCGGAAGAACACAAATGAAGGGAGACCCTGATGTTCTGCTCCAAGTGCGGCACACGGGTTCCAGATGGTTCGAAGTTCTGTCCCGGCTGCGGAGCGCCGCTTCCTGGCCAGCCCGCCCAAGTCGCTGTTCCGCAGCGGCCCGATGGCTTCCAGGCGACTTCGGCAGAGGGCTCGCAGCCGTCCGCCGGCCCCCAGCCTCCGAAGAAGAGCAAGGCTCCGATTATCGTGTGCGCCGTGGTTGCCGTGGTGGCCATCGCTGCTGTCGCAGTGTTTGCGCTGATGCCAAAGGGCGGCGGCGCCGACTCCAACGGTGTCGCTCCAGCCGGGGATGCGCCGGCGTCAACCGAAGCCGTTGAGCAGGGGACGCCTTGGACCTCGATGGACCTCTCTGGTAACGGCTATACCCATGAGTTTGGCATTGCACTTGACGAGCCCGACGGCACGCTTGGACCCGTCACCATCTATGACCAGGATCAGGTGGTCGCCGGAGATATAACCAGCAATTCCAACGGTGACGAGAATCTGATGTGTCTGGATTATGGTGACATCAACTGGGGTTCCTGGGGTCCCGACAGCTTCCGCAATGCGGATTCTGGATCCGACAAGGAGTGCACGTTGCTCGTGCCGGGAGACGCCACGGTCGAGAACCCGTGGGGGCGTTGGGCGTTCATTGCGACCTGTGATGACTATTCGAGTGGCGACCAGTATCTCTTCACGCGTAGCACGACGCTCGAGCTGAACGAGGATGGTACGGGCAGCTATGAGTTCGCCGCCATGTGGGGCGACTACGTGACGTGCGAGGTGGCAGACCCCTCGGATGAGAATTACGACCCCTCCAAGGCGGACAATAGCTTTGTCCACTCGTTCACTTGGGAGAGGTCGGGAAACACCTTCGACATCACGTTCGACAACGGCAACACCTATACGCTGACGTTCGAATAACGAGCGGGGTGGGTAGGCGCCGCATCCGGCGCTCTGCTGCGTGCGGGTGCTAGACTTTGTCACGCAATCACGCGTCAGAAGGGAAATCCCATGGACGTCACCAGCAAGACCACCGCGACCGACGTTGCGCTCGCCGAGGAGCTCGTGAGCTTCATCCAGAAGAGCCCGAGCATGTTCCACTCCGCCGCGACCATCCGCTCCTACCTGGACGAGGCCGGCTTCACCTACCTGCCCGAGACCGGCGCCTGGGACGTGGAGCCCGGCGGCAGCTACTACACGTGCCGCAACAACTCCACCGTCATCGCCTGGAAGGTGGGCGCGCGCCTGACCGAGGAGGGCTCGAGCTACCACTTCCAGCTCGCGGCCTCGCACTCCGACTCGCCCACGTTCAAGCTCAAGACGGCAGCGGAGCTCGAGGGCCCCGAGTCCTACCTGCGCCTGGACACCGAGGCCTACGGCGGCATGATTGACTACACGTGGTTCGACAAGCCGCTCTCGCTTGCCGGCCGCGTGCTCGTGCGCGAGGGTGCGCGCATCGAGAGCCGCCTCGTGTCGCTCGACCGTGACGTGGCGATCATCCCGAGCCTGCCCATCCATCTCGACCGCTCGGTGAACGAGAGGTTCTCGCCCAACCGCGCGAGCGACCTGTGCCCCGTCATGTCCGCCGGTGACTGCACGATGGGCACGGTCAACGCCCTCGTGGCCGAGAGCCTGGGCGTGGCTCCCGAGCAGATCGTCGCACGCGACCTGTTCCTCGTGAACCGCCAGCGCCCGTGCGTGTGGGGCGCGGCCAACGAGTTCGTCTCCTCGCCCAAGCTTGACGACCTCGCCTGCGCGTTCACCTCGCTCAAGGCGTTCCTCGCCAGCGACAACGAGCGCGACGTGAGCGTCTACTGCTGCTTTGACAACGAGGAGGTTGGCTCGAACACCAAGCAGGGCGCCATGTCCACCGTGCTTGCCGACACGCTCGCGCGCCTGAATGCCGCGCTGGGCCACACGACCGACGAGCTTCACCAGGCCATTGCCAAGTCGATGCTCGTGAGCTGCGACAACGCGCACGCCGTGCATCCCAACCAGGCCGGCAAGTACGATGCTGCCAACCGCTGCCGCCTCAACGGCGGTCTCGCGGTGAAGGAGGCGGCCAACCAGAAGTACTGCACGGATGCCTTCAGCCGCGCGGTGTTTGCTGCCGTGTGCGCAGATGCCGGCGTCCCCGTGCAGACGTTTGCCAATCGCAGCGACATGGCGGGCGGCTCCACGCTGGGCAACCTGTCGAACACGCAGGTCAGCATGCACGCCGTGGACGTGGGTCTGCCGCAGCTGGCCATGCACTCGAGCTTTGAGACGGGTGGCACCCGCGACGTGGCGCTCGCCGTCGCGGCGCTCGCGGCCTTCTATGACGCCGACCTGCGCATCGACGGTGCCGACGCCGTGGAGCTGGGCTAACGTCGGAACCATCCATGCGGCGATAAGAGCGGGGCCGAGACGAACGCGCGTCTCGGCCCCGCCTGCTTGATGTGAGACAAGGGGACAGTCCCTTTGTCTCACTCGTCACCGAAGGAGACGCCGAGTAGCTCCATTGCCCTCGCTGGCGTGACGCAGACCTCCGGCGCCGACGCGAGAAACGCGCGGTCTTGCGTGACGACGTAGTCTGCCTTGGCCGTCTCTGCGGCTGCGAGTATGAGGTTGTCCTCGAAGTCAGAAAACGTCTTGCCCAGCATGCGCGCCAGCTCACACTCGGGGAAGGAGAGCGGGGCTGCCGTGGCAATCTCCATGAGCCTGCGCAGACATGCCCAGGCGGCAGGACGATAGGAGATTCCTTCCCGGCCCTCCGTTCTCCTGAGCCTGCGTGGGATGAGGTAGAACAGGTCCTTGGCCGAGGTGGGTGCGTAGAGGAGCGTCAGCTTGCTATGGTGTGCGGCGGCGACAAGACCACAGATCTCATCGAGCTGTGGGCCCTCGCCCATGAAGTAGTCGAGCCAGACGTTGGTGTCTACCAGCACGCTCTTTATCGTGGTCAGTGGTATCTGGCCTCCATTTGGTCAAGGAGGTCGTCATAGAGGGCGTCTTTCTCGGCGTCAAGGGACGCGTCACGCGTGGCGTCGTCCTTGGACGTGGCGTGCCCGGAGAGCCCGCGTGCCACGGCAACGGCCATGCCGCAGCCATCGTCTGCCCAGCCGGCGGCCTCCTGGCGTCTCTCAAGAAACGCGGGGAGTGCTTGGTGGTCAACGACGTATTTCCACAGCGCGCGGATGACCTCGCTTGTCCCAAGGCCATAGCGAGAGAACACAGCGTCCCCGCCGCGCTTGAGGTCTGCGTCCAGGCGCGTGTTTATCTGGAGGGTCGTGGCGCTCATCATGTTCCCCCATGCTTTGCTAGCCGTATAGCAACGTGATTAGTATACCCAGCTTGGCCATAAAAAGGCGGGGCCGAGACGAACGCGCGTCTCGGCCCCGCCTGCTTGATGGCGTTTGCTTGAGACAAAGCGAGACAAGGGGACTGTCCCTTTGTCTCACTCCGCCACCGCTACTTCCACAGCTTTTTGACGATGAGGACAACCAGGGCAACGACACCCAGGAACAGAGCGATCTGCAGCAGCGTTGCGGCCAGCGTGATAACGATGAACCAAATGAACTGCACGGTCGTTTCGTTCATGGTCGCCTCCCTGCTTCATTCAGTTATTTCATCCGTTAGATGGCTGCCCAGGTGAAATAGTTATCGACGGGTACGCTTGAGCTGACATTGAACCCCGTTTGTGGGTGAGTGTAACTAATTTTTAACTATTTAAAGGATAGTAAATAGTCTCTTAAATTATGTTCTATCCCGGCGAATGGTAAACGCGAACCGACGAACGGTGATTGCCAACAACAATAGCCCGCGACGACAGCGCCTGTGCTGTCATTGCGGGCTATCAAAAGCGTTGGACTTGCCTCAATCAATTGGCTGACTGGACTCGCCGTCCTTCTCGGACCGTCCCTCCCGGCCTACTCGTCGCCGAAGGAGATGCCGAGCAGCTTGGCCTCCTGGACGAGCTCGCCGTTGGGGTCGACGTACTTGAGCTTGCCGGCCACCTGCTCGAGCGGCACGCGTGCCATCTTGCCGTCTCGCTGAGCGATCATGTAGCCAAACTCGCCTGCGAGCGCGCCGCGTGCGGCCTCGACGCCGCACTGGGTGGCAAAGATGCGGTCCTGGGCGCTCGGCTCGCCGCCGCGCTGGGTGTGGCCGGGTACGGCGACGCGGATCTCGTGGTCGATGCGCTTGGAGATCTCCTCGGCAATGTCGTAGGCCACGGAGGGCTGCACGCGTGCGGCCACCTTCTTCTTGTACTCCTTCTTCTTCATGGCCGCCTCCTCCTTGGAGATGGCGCCCTCGGCCACCACGACGATGGAGAAGCGTCCGCCCGCCTCATCGCGGCGCCTGATCGTGTCGATGACGTTGTCCATGTCATAGGGGATCTCGGGGATGAGGATGACGTCCGCGCCGCCCGCGATGCCGGCGTACAGCGGGATCCAGCCCACCTTGTGGCCCATGATCTCCACCACGAAGACGCGGCGGTGGCTGTTGGCCGTGGTGTGCAGCTCGTCGATGCACCTCGTGGCGATGTCCACGGCGCTCGCGAAGCCAAACGTCATGTCGGTGCCCCAGGTGTCGTTGTCGATTGTCTTGGGCAGCGCGATGACGTTGAGGCCCTCCTCGCGCAGGCGGTTCGCCGTCTTGGTGGAGCCGTTGCCGCCCAGCACGAACAGGCAGTCGAGCTTGAGCTTGCGGTAGGTCTTCACCATGGCGGGGACCTTCTCCACGCCGTCGGCCTCGGGGGTGTCGAGCAGCTTGAACGGCGTGCGGCTCGTGCCCAGGATCGTGCCTCCCAGGGTGAGCAGGCCCGAGAAGTCGCCCCACTCCATCTTGCGGTAGCGACCGTAGATGAGGCCCTGGTAGCCGTCCTCGAAGCCGTAGGCCTCGACCTTGTCCTTGCTGTTGCGGTAGATGGTCTTGGCGATGCCGCGCATGGTGGCGTTGAGCGCCTGGCAGTCCCCACCGCTCGTGAGCAGGCCGAATCTGAACATGTGGACGTCCCTCCTGTTGTGGCGCACGCCCCCGTGCGCCTGCGGTGCTCATAAGTGTTGCACAAGGGCGGGCCGCGGAAATGTAAACGTTGGGGCAAACGGTGACGGCCCTGCCGCTTGCGTGTCCCTTGTTTTCTCTCCCCGAGAAGAGCTTGACACTCCGCCCGTGCTGGATATAATGCCAAACCGTTAGCTGGGGGTGCTCGAAAGAGCTGAGAGGATACCCAACCCCTTGAACCTGACCTGGTTAGGACCAGCGTAGGGAAGCTCGCTGCCTTTCGCGGCCGTTTTCTGGAGCCGCGCGTTGCCGCGTGCCGCTGCGTGCTCTCCTTTCTCGTCAGGCTCTTCTCCTCTCGGCCCTTCACGCGCCGCACGAACGAGAGGAAACCATGTCTGACACTTGTTGCGAGGGCTGCAACAGGCCCGACCTTCCCTGGGCCGGCCGCGGCACCGACCTGCCGATCTCTGGCTGCCGCTTCACGCTCTATCCCATGTGTGACAACTTCATCGACATCATCCTGGGCGGCCTCGAGTGCGTTGACACCTCGGCCGTCTGGAGCGAGACCGACGCGCTGTCCACGGTCTACCGCGGCAAGCTCGACTACGTGATGGACGCCGTGAGCGCGCTGTTCGCGAGCGCCTGGACCGAGGGCGTGCACATGGCCATCGAGGGCCAGGTCTCCAAGGGCTGCCCGGGCGACGTCTCCGGCGACTCCAAGCTCACCTACGAGGGCGAGGCGCCCAACCGCGCCATCGTGGAGGCCGCCACGCAGCCCTGCCTGTGCAAGCTGGCCCTCTATCCCATGGGCGTGGGCGACTACATCGACGACATCGCCCGCGTCTGGCGCATGGCGGAGGACCGCGGCCTCAATCCGCAGACGATCCACTACGCCACGCGCATCGAGGGCTCCATCCACGACGTCTTTGCCTACCTCACTGACGTCTGCAAGCTCATGGAGGCCAGCGAGAGCGTCCACCACTACGTGCTGCACTTCACGATCAACGTCAACAGCCCCACCGTCGAGTAGGACCAAAGGGGACGGGTTCATGTGGTCCCACTCCCACGGGGCTGGCGAGAAGGGAAATGGCGAGCGGGGAGGCACCCCGCGCCATGACGAGAGGAGAACAGGGAATGGCAAACGAGAACGGCGCCGCCAAGGGCGGCTGGAAGCTCCAGGAGATCATCTTCGTGGCGATGCTGTGCATCGTCTTTGGCGTGGTGTACCTCGTCGCGGTGTACGCCGCGGCCGCCATGGTCGCCGCGTTCACGCCCATGGGCATCGGCCCCATGGGCAACGAGATCGTGTTCGGCATCTGGTTCATGGTGTCCACGCTCGCGGCCTACATCATCCAGCGCCCGGGCGTGGCGCTCGTCTCCGAGGTCATCGCCGCCCTCATCGAGGTGCTGCTTGGCAACATGTACGGGCCGATGGTCATCGTGACCGGTCTCGTCCAGGGCGCCGGCGCCGAGCTCGCGTTCGCGCTCGGCCGCTACAAGAGCTTCGAGACGAAGGACATGCTGCTCGCCTCGCTGTTCTGCACCATCATCAGCTTCGTGTGGAGCTTCATCCGCTCGGGCTACGGCCTCATCTCGCTGCCGATCCTCGTGCTGTTCTTCGTCGTGCGCCTCGTGAGCTCCGTGGTGTTCTGCGGCCTTGGCTCCAAGGCCATCGGCGATGCCCTCGCCAAGACGGGCCTGCTCAAGGGCTACGCGCTTGGTCGCTCCCGTGCCTAGCACGGACGCTGCCGAGAAGCGCGTGCCCGTGACGCCCGAGACCTGCGCCTCCGTGCCTAGCGCGGACGCTGCTAAGAAGCGGGCGGACATGCCCGCCGAGACGGACGCCGTGCCCGCGCTCGAGGCCCGCGGTCTCACGTTCTCATACGGCGAGAACGCCGACCCGGTGTTTTCCGACCTCTCCCTGACCGTTGGCCGGGGGGAGGTCGTCCTCGTCATGGGGGCCTCGGGGTGCGGCAAGTCCACGCTCGCGCTGTGCCTAGCGGGGCTCTACCCCGCCTACGCGGGGGTGGCGAGCGGAGCGGTCCTGGCGGCTGGCCGCCCCGTGGCCGAGATGGGCCCGCGCGAGCGCAGCCGCGAGGTCTCCATCCTGTTCCAGAACCCGGACAACCAGTTCTGCATGGACACGGTGGAGCGCGAGGTGCTCTTTGCCCTGGAGAACGTGGGCTGGGAGGGCGACATGCGCGCCCGCTGCCGCGAGCTCCTTGCGCTCGTGGGGCTCGAGGAGCGCGCCGGCGAGCGCATCGGGCGGCTCTCCGGCGGCACGAAGCAGAAGCTCGCGCTGTGCACGGCGCTCGCCTGCGGCGCGCGCACGCTCGTGCTCGACGAGCCGTTCGCCAACCTCGACCCCGCGTCGTGCGCCTCGCTGTCTGCCGAGCTGGCCCGGCTCAACGCCGAGCTGGGCGTGACGCTTCTCGTGGTGGACCATCGCGCGGGCTGGTGGCTGCCGTTCGCGAGTCGCGTGGTGCTCATGCGCGCCTCCGGCAGCCTTGACGAGGCTTCGTTTGCGCCGGCGGACCTCTTGGTCCACGAGGGGCGGATGCGTGCCGCTGGGCTGTTCGTGGACGAGCAGTGGGCGGCGGGCTACGCCCCGGTACAGGTGGCCCCAGACGCCCGCACGCTCGTGCGCGCCCGTGGACTGTCCGTGGGCTACGGCCGCGGACGGGCCTTCTCACGCGTGCTTGCGGGCGTGGACCTCGACGTTGCCCGCGGCAGCGTCTGCGCGCTGGTGGGCGAGTGCGGCAGCGGCAAGTCCACGCTGCTGCACGCCATCGCCGGCGCGTGCGAGACGAGCGGCGAGCTTGACGTCGAGGGCAGCGTGGGCCTCGTGTTCCAGAACCCGCGCCTGCAGTTCCTCGCCCTCACGGTGACCGAGGAGGTGCTCGTGACGCTGCGCGCGGCAAATCCCGGCGTGGCCGACGAGGACCTTGCCGCCCGCGTCCCGGCCCTGCTCGAGGAGTTTGGCCTGGCGGGCCTCGGCGAGCGCTCGCCCTACGAGATAAGCCAGGGGCAGCAGCGCCGCCTGGCCATGCTCGCGATGCTTGCGGGCAACGCCGGCGTGCTGTTGCTCGACGAGCCCACGTACGCCCAGGACGAGCGCTCGACCAGGCGCATGCTCGACATGCTCATGGGCCGCGTGGCCGCGGGGCTCACCGTCATCGTGGCCACGCACGACCTCGTGCTCGCCCGGGCCGTCGCCAACCAGGTGCTGCTCGTGCAGGACGGCGGCGTACGGCCGCTTGTCGCCGACGAGTTCGAGACGTACGCGCGCGGCCGCCGCGAGCCCGCGTGGGAGGGGAGCCGCGCATGAGGAGCATCAACCCGGGCGTGAAGCTCGCCGCGCTCATCGTGGCGTCGCTCATCCTGTCCGTCACATTCAACACACCGGTCAACCTGGCCGTGTTCGTCATCATGTTCGTGGCTACGCTCGCCTCGCCCGGCACGAACCGCAGGGGCCTCGCGCTCGCGATGCTGCCGTTTGCGCTCACGGCCGTTGCCCTGTTCGTCACGGGACTCATGTACGGCTCGGGCGGCAACGCCGCGGCTGCCATCGAGACGGACGCGTTTGGCCAGCGCACGCTGTTCGCGAGCGACTGGACCACGGCCGCGCAGCTTGCGAGCCGCGTCTTGGCCTATGGTGGCCTGGGCATGGCATTCGCGTTCACGAGCGATGCGTTCGAGCTCGTCATGAGCCTCATGCAGCAGTTCCGCCTGCCGGCCAAGTTCGCCTACGGGGTGCTCGCCGCCTACCACTTCTTCCCCGTGGTGCGCGACGAGTACGGCGAGGTGGGCCTCGCCCTGCGTGCGCGCGGCGTGCGCGTGGGGCCGCTGTCGCCGCGGCGCGTGGTGCCGATGCTGGCGCATGCGCTCGAGCGCTCCGAGAGCCTTGCCATGGCGATGGAGTCGCGCGGGTTCGAGGACGAGGGTGAGCGCCGCTGCGCCTACGAGGTGCCGCTGCGTGCGCGTGACCTTGCGTTTGCCATTGGTCTGAACGCCGCGATCGTCGTGGCGCTCGTCGTCGTTCGATAGACGCCAAAGGGGGAGCCAAAGGGGACGGGTTCGTTTGGCGCCCCTCTGGTGGGACCAAAGGGGACGGGTTCGTTTGGCGCCCCTCTGGTGCCGCTTCCTGTTAGGTTTGGGACCAAAGGGACCCGTCCCCGATGGTCCCTGTTGAGAGGAGACTCGTCGTGGGCGAGACAAAGACGCAGGAGTGGCGCCGGCTGTGCGCCGAGTATCCGGACATGTCGCCGTTCGTGCTGCTCAAGATCTCGATGGTGTGGCACGGCGCGCGCCTCTCGGCGGCCGCGCTGGCCCGCCTGCAGGCCCCCGACTATCGCTTCGCGAGCGACGAGCCGTTCGAGATAGCGTTCACGGGCCGCACGGAGGCGGACGACGAGGCCCCCAGGCCCGTCATGCCCGGCGGCGTGCTGCTGCGAGACGCCACCTACGTCTACATAAACTGGGGCGAGACCTACGACGACCCCTACGTCATCGACTACGACCCCGCCGCAGGCGAGTTCACGCTGCGCGAGCCCGCCTGCGGCACGATCGCGGCGGACGGCGACGCGGCGCCGGCGGACGCCCGCGAGGGGCTCGTGGACGTCATCGGCTTCACGCCACGCCCCGCGCTCTATGACTTCATGACGGGTGCCGGCACCCCGGCGGACGCCCTGGCAGACGCCCGCGCCCAGAAGCTCATCCTCACGGCATACCGCCGCTGCGAGTTCTGGCGCGAGGGCAGGCAGTGCCGCTTCTGCGCGCTGTTCACGCGCCGCGGTGTCGACCCCGAGGTCCCCTGCGCCGAGATTGCCGAGGTCGTGCGCGCGGCGCTCGCGGAGCCTGGCCGCTACTCGCAGCTCTACGTCTCCGGCGGCTCGGACATGGGCGGAGAGCCCGCCTTCTCGCGCGAGCAGGACCGCTACGGGCGCGTGCTCGCCGCCATGGGCGAGACGTTCTCTGGGCGCTTCGCCTGTCAGCTCATGGCGCCCGCCTACGACGCGGACGCCCTCGCGCGCATCGTGGGGCAGACGGGCGTGACGTCCTACAGCCCCAACCTGGAGGCGTGGGGCGCCGAGCAGTTCGGCCGCCTCTGCCCGGGCAAGCAGGCCCACGTGGGCTACGACGAGTGGCTGCGCCGCACGGCGGACGCCGTGGGGGTGCTGGGCCGCGGCAACGTGTACACGCAGCTCGTGGGTGGCGCCGAGCTCGCGGGCGAGGGCGCCGTGCCCAGCGTGGACGACGCGCTGGCCCGCAACGCCGAAGCGTGCGAGTGGTTTGCCGAGCGCGGCGTCACGTGCCTCTCGGTCATCTGGCGCCCACACCGCCGCTCCGTGCTCGGCTGGGTCCCGATGCCCCCGATCGACTACTACGTGCGTCTTGCGCGCGAGTTCCACGCCGTGCGCGCCCGCCACGGCCTCGTGGCCTTCGAGGACGACTACAAGGCCTGCGGCAACCACCCCGACTCGGACCTCGAGCGCTGCGACCTGCCCGTGTGGCAGGGGCTTGCGCGCCAGGACGTGTCGCCCGAGGCGGACGAGGCGGGCGCGCTGCCGCTCGGCGAGCGTTCCGGCCGCGTGCGTGTCCCGCTCGTCTCGCATGCGATCGCCGCCGCCGTTGCCAGCGCGGGCGAGCTGGGCGTGGGCATGCCCGGCGTGGCGCCCGACACGCTCGTCGTCTCGGTGGCCGAGGACCGCAGCGACCTGGGCGCGGGCCTCGCGCACGCGCTGTGGTTCG
This sequence comes from Parolsenella catena, assembly GCF_003966955.1. Classification (GTDB taxonomy): domain Bacteria; phylum Actinomycetota; class Coriobacteriia; order Coriobacteriales; family Atopobiaceae; genus Parolsenella; species Parolsenella catena. Next base: position 443,118 of record NZ_AP019367.1, read on the forward strand.
GCGAGCCCGTCGAACTGTGGTTGCCGCGCGAGGAGGGCGGCGCCGAGCGCGTCACGTGCCGCGTCTGGCGCTGCGACATCGTGGGGCCGGTGTTCTCGGCCGCGCTCGCCCGCGCCCGCTCCGTCCGCCCCACGGCCGAGGTCGCGAGCGCCTGGGAGCTACGCCCGCTCTCGCGCGAGCTCGTCTCGTCCGCGCCCGACGCCTGCGCGCCCAGCCGCGCGCCCCGCCCCGAGCTGCACCTCGACAACCCGCTGCTGCACTGACGGAGCGGTCCGCGGAACCAAAGGGGACGGGTTCGTTTGGTCCCAATGGCGCCCTGCGCGGCGCGTCCCCAATGGCGCCCTGGCGGCAGACGAACGAATGTTCTAAACTGTGAGGCCGAGAGAAGCACACGACAGGGGAGCGGTCCATGGCCTCCGACGCAATCGTCATCCGCGGCGCGCGCGAGCACAACCTGCGCAACGTCGACGTCTCAATCCCGCGTGACAAGCTCGTGGTCATCACGGGCCTGTCGGGCTCGGGCAAGTCGAGCCTGGCGTTCGACACCATCTACGCGGAGGGCCAGCGCCGCTACGTCGAGAGCCTCTCGAGCTACGCGCGCCAGTTCCTCGGCCAGATGGATAAGCCAGACCTGGACTCCATCGACGGCCTATCACCGGCCGTCTCCATCGACCAGAAGACCACGAGCAAGAACCCCCGCTCCACCGTGGGTACCGTGACGGAGATCTACGACTACCTGCGCCTGCTCTACGCCCGCGTGGGCACGCCGCACTGCCCGGAGTGCGGGCGCGTCATCGAGCGCCAGACGACCGACCAGGTGGCCGACAAGGTCCTCGCTGCCGGCCAGGGGCGCCGCGCGCTCGTGCTCGCGCCGGTGGTCCTCGGCCGCAAGGGCGAGTACACCAAGCTGCTCGACGACCTGCGCGGCGAGGGCTTCTCGCGCGTGCGCGTCGACGGCGAGGTGCGCCAGCTCGATGAGGAGATAAAGCTCGACAAGAAGCTCAAGCACACGATCGAGGTCGTGGTGGACCGCATCGTCATCCGCGAGACGAGCCTGGGGCGCATCGCCGAGGCCGTGGAGACGGCCACGCGCCTCGCGGCCGGCAAGGTGGGCGTCTACCTGCTGCCCGACCGCGACGACCCCGAGCGCATGCCCGGCGAGCTGCTGCAGTACTCGCTTGCGCTGGCCTGCCCCGTGCACGGCCACTCCATGGATGACCCGCAGCCCCGCGACTTCTCGTTCAACGCGCCCTACGGCGCCTGCCCGGACTGCGACGGCCTGGGGTTCCGCCGCATCGTGGACGCCGAGGCCCTCATCGAGGACCCGGAGCTGTCCGTGGCAGACGGCGTGTTCGGCAGCTTCTTCGGCCGCTCCAACTACTACCCGCAGATTCTGGCCGCCGTGTGCCGCCACTTTGGGGAGAGCCCGGAGACCCCGTGGAAGAAGCTCCCCAAGAAGGTGCGCACCGCACTGCTCGACGGCCTGGGCGCCACGAAGATCCGCGTTGACTACCACACGGTGGACGGCCGTGACACCCACTGGCTCACCACCTACGCCGGCGTGCGCTCCATCCTGTTCGAGAAGTACGGCGAGACCACCAACGAGAAGCTCCGCGCGCGTCTCGAGAAGTACATCCACGAGGTGCCGTGCCCCACGTGCCACGGCGCGCGCCTGAAGCCCGAGATGCTCGCCGTCACGGTGGGCGACAAGTCCATCTACGACGTGTGCTGCATGAGCTGCCGCGAGTCGCTCGAGTTCTTCCGCACGCTCAGGCTCACGGAGCGCCAGGAGTTCATTGGCGGACGTATCGTGAAGGAGATCGTGGAGCGCCTGCGCTTCCTGGTGGACGTGGGCCTTGACTACCTCACGCTCGCGCGCGCCTCCGCGACGCTCTCCGGTGGCGAGGCGCAGCGCATCCGCCTGGCCACCCAGATTGGTGCGGGCCTCATGGGCGTGCTCTACATCCTCGACGAGCCCTCCATCGGCCTGCACCAGCGCGACAACGATCGTCTCATCCACACGCTCGAGCGCCTGCGCGACCAGGGCAACACCGTGATCGTGGTCGAGCACGACGAGGACACGATCCGCGCGGCAGACTACGTGCTCGACATGGGCCCCGGCGCCGGCGAGCTGGGAGGGCAGGTCGTGGCCGCGGGCACGCCGGACGAGATCTGTGCCTGCCCCGAGTCCACGACGGGAGCCTACCTCACGGGGCGGCGGCTCATCCGCGTGCCTCGGGAGCGCAGGAACCCCGGCCGCGGCGCGCTCAAGATCGTGGGCGCCTCCCACAACAACCTCAAGAACGTCACGGCGAGCATCGAGTTTGGCACGCTCACCGTGGTCACGGGCGTCTCGGGCTCGGGCAAGAGCTCGCTGGTCACGGACACGATCGCGCCCGCGCTCACGAACGCCGTCCACCACTCGCAGCGCCCGGTTGGCGAGTACAAGAAGATCTCTGGCATCGAGCAGATCGACAAGGTCATCGACATTGACCAGAGCCCCATCGGCCGCACGCCGCGCTCCAACCCGGCCACCTACATCGGCCTGTGGGACGACCTGCGCGCCCTGTTCGCGAGCACGCCCGAGAGCCGCGCGCGCGGCTACAGCGCGGGCCGCTTCAGCTTCAACGTGAGTGGCGGCCGCTGCGAGGCGTGCAAGGGAGACGGCCAGATCAAGATCGAGATGAACTTCCTGCCCGACGTCTACGTCCCGTGCGAGGTGTGCCACGGCGCGCGCTACAACCGCGAGACGCTTGAGGTCGCCTACCACGGCAAGAACATCTCGCAGGTGCTGGACATGAGCGTCACCGAGGCGCTCAAGTTCTTCGCGAACATCCCGCGCATCAAGCGCAAGCTCCAGACGCTCTATGACGTGGGCCTGGGCTACATCCGCCTGGGGCAGCCCGCCACGACGCTCTCTGGCGGCGAGGCCCAGCGCGTGAAGCTCGCCAAGGAGCTGCACCGCCAGCAGACGGGCCGGACGTTCTACATCCTCGACGAGCCCACGACCGGCCTGCACTTCGAGGACGTCCGCCAGCTGCTCGACGTCCTGCAGCGCCTCGTGGACGCCGGCAACACCGTGCTGGTCATCGAGCACAACCTCGACGTCATCAAGGTGGCAGACCGCCTCATCGACATGGGCCCCGAGGGCGGCGACGGCGGCGGCACCGTCGTGTGCTGCGGAACGCCCGAGCAGGTCGCGGCATGTCCCGCGAGCTATACGGGCAAGTTCCTGGGGCCGGTGCTGGCGCGCACCCGCGAGCTGCAGGAGAGGCTCGAGAAGAGCGGGGAGCCCGAGTGGGTGCCGCCCATCGCAATGCCGGGGGAGGAGGACCTCGATGGCTAGGAAGCAACGCGTGCAGAAGACGAACGCCATGCGCGAGCTCGAGCGTGGCGGCGTGGCCTATGAGGCCATCGAGTTCGACGAGCCCGACCCCACGGGCGTGAGCGACCTGGGCGTGCGCATCGCCAACATGCTTGGCTATGACCCGGCACAGGGCTTCAAGACGCTCGTGTGCGTGGCGCCGCACGGTGGTCACGTCGTGTGCTGCATCCCCTCCGGGGACGAGCTCGACCTCAAGAAGGCCGCCGCGGCGGCCGGCGAGAAGTCGCTTACGCTCATGCACGTGCGCGACCTCGAGCCCACGACCGGCTACGTGCGCGGCGGCTGCTCGCCCGTGGGCATGAAAAAGCAGTTCCCCACGCTCATCGACGAGACGGCCCAGCTGTTCGATGACATCTACATCTCAGGCGGACGCCTGGGCCTCACGCTCAAGCTCGCGCCCGATGAGCTCGCGGCGTTTCTCGGCGCCACGCTCGCCGACATCTGCCGTGGCTAGGCTGAGCCGGGGCTGCCGTCCGAGTCGTGCCGCTGGCCGCGCGAACGATGACATCTGCTGGTTGATGCGTTTATTTCCGCACTGTTAAAACGAGGTACCGAGAGTAAAACGTCCGACTTATTGCATAGTCGACCCGCTATCGTAGTCAACCACCACGAGCGGGGTAGGCCTTCCACGCCCGTGACCGTCAATAGCTAAAGGCCATGCACGAGGAGGATGAAAGATGGAGTCCAAGCGTTTTGGCATGTCCCGTAGGAACTTCGTGAAGCTGTCTGGTGCCACGGGCATTCTAAGCGTCGCCGGCCTCGCTGCTTGCGGCAACTCCGGCTCCTCGAGTGCCGGTAGCTCCACCACCTTCAAGCTCGGCAACATCGGCCCGCTGACCGGTGCCGCCGCCATCTACGGCAACGCTACCAAGAACGGCGCCCAGCTCGCCGTTGACGAGATCAACGCCGCTGGCGGCTCGATTCAGTTCGAGCACAACTGCCAGGACGACGAGCACGATCCCGAGAAGTCCGTCAACGCCTACAACAACCTCAAGGACTGGGGCCTGCAGGTTCTCGTCGGCCCGACCACCACGAACCCCTGCGTGGCCGTCTCCGCCGAGACCAACTCCGACAACGTCTTCGAGCTCACGCCGTCCGCGTCGTCCAACGACGTCATCGGCGGCCAGGAGGACGCCGACGGCAACGTGACGACCGCCCGCAAGGACAACGTCTTCCAGATGTGCTTCACCGACCCCAACCAGGGCACCGCTTCCGCCCAGTACCTGGCCAAGAAGCAGCTCGGCACCAAGATCGCCGTCATCTACAACAACTCCGACGCCTACTCCGCGGGCGTCTACAAGAAGTTCGAGGCCGAGGCCGCCAACCAGGGCCTTCAGATCGTCTCGACCTCCACGTTCACGGACGACAACGCCACGGACTTCTCCGTGCAGCTCAACGACGCCAAGAACAACGGCGCCGACCTCGTCTTCCTGCCGATTTACTACACCCCGGCCGCTCTGATCCTCACGCAGGCCAACGGCATGGGCTACGCGCCGGACTTCTTCGGCTGCGACGGCATGGACGGCATCCTGACGGTGGAGGGCTTCGACACGAAGCTCGCCGAGGGCCTCATGCTCCTCACCCCGTTCGTGGCCACCGCCACCGACGAGAAGACGTCCGCCTTCACCAAGGCCTACAAGGACGCCTACGGTGACGAGCCCATCCAGTTCGCCGCCGACGCCTACGACTGCGTCTACGTCGTCAAGGAGCTGCTCGAGAAGACGGGCTGCACCCCCGACATGAGCGCCTCCGACATCTGCGACAAGCTCAAGGCCGCCATCGTCGATGGCTACACCTACTCCGGCCTCACCGGCGAGAACATGAGCTGGAAGGACACGGGCGAGGTCTCCAAGGAGCCCAAGGGCATGGTCATCAAGGACGGCGTGTACCAGCCGCTGGACTAGCCAGCAGCGCGTGACGAGCGTCCTTCGCAGACGCGAGCCATGACGCGCCGTCCAATAGAGTGTCAAGAGCGAGCGGGGGCCATCGGCTTGATGGTCCCCGCTCGTCGGTAGGAGAGAAAGGTTGCGGGAACAGGTCCAGGCGGTTATCGGAGCGTTTCTCGCAACATGAAAGGAAAGGAGGCGGCAAGACATGGGCTTTCTGACGAACCTCATCAACGGCCTGTCACTCGGCAGCGTGTACGCGATCATCGCCCTGGGCTACACCATGGTGTACGGCATCGCCAAGATGCTGAACTTCGCCCACGGCGACATCATCATGGTTGGCGGCTACGTGTGCTTCTGCGCCGTTAACTACCTGGGCCTGCCCACGGGGGTGGGCGTGCTGCTGTCCATCGTGGCGTGCACGGTGCTCGGCATCGTCATCGAGCGTCTGGCCTACAAGCCGCTGCGCAACGCTCCCTCGCTCGACGTCCTCATCACCGCCATCGGCGTGAGCTACTTCCTGCAGAATGCCGCGCTGCTCATCTGGGGATCTGACACCAAGTCGTTCCCGTCCGTGGTCAACCTGCCGTCCGTCTCGCTGTTCGACGGACAGCTCGTGGTGAGCGCCATCACGATCGTCACGGTCATCGCGGGCGTCGTCGTCATGGTTGGCCTCACGATGTTCACGGGCAAGACCCGCATGGGCAAGGCCATGCGCGCCTGCTCCGAGGACCGCGGCGCCGCCACGCTCATGGGCATCAACGTGAACTCGACGATCTCGCTCACGTTCGCCATCGGCTCGGGCCTGGCCGCCGTCGCCGGCGTGCTCATGTGCTCGGCGTACCCCACGCTCATCCCCACGACTGGCTCGCTGCCCGGCATCAAGGCGTTCACGGCCGCCGTCATCGGTGGCATCGGCTCCATCCCCGGCGCCTTCGTGGGCGGCCTCGTGCTTGGCGTCATCGAGATCTTCGCCAAGGCCTACGTGGGCACGCAGCTCGCCGACGCCATCGTGTTCGGCGTGCTCATCGTCGTTCTGCTCGTCAAGCCGTCTGGCCTGCTTGGCAAGACCGTCAGGGAGAAGGTGTAGCGCCATGGCAGAGACCACTACCACCGCAGCCGCTCCCCGTCGCATGAGCAAGCGCCTGCAGTCCAACCTCATCACGTACGGCATCGTCGTCGCGTTCTTCGTCATCATGACCGCGCTCGACGCCGCGGGCATCCTCACCAACTCGCTCGCCGGCCAGCTCGTGCCCATCTGCGCCTATGTGTGCATGGCCGTCTCGCTCAACCTCGTCGTGGGCATCTCCGGCGAGCTGTCGCTGGGACACGCCGGCTTCATGAGCGTGGGCGCCTTCTCGGGTGTCGTCGCGTTCTCCGTCATGGGCGGCATCGTGGGCAACGGGCTTCTCGCCTATGTGCTCGCCCTCATCATCGCGGCGCTCATCGCGGCCGTCGCCGGCTTCGTCATCGGCATCCCGGTCATGCGCCTGCGCGGTGACTACCTCGCCATCGTGACGCTTGCCTTTGGCGAGATCATCAAGAACATCCTCAACAACCTCTACGTGGGCCTCGACGCCAACGGCCTGCACTTCTCGCTGACCGACGCCAAGTCGCTCGGCATGCAGGGCGGGTCGCTCCTCATCAATGGCCCGCAGGGCGCAGCCGGCATCACGAAGATGTCCACGTTTGCCATCGGCATCGTGCTCGTGCTCGTCACCGTGACCGTCGTGCTCAACCTCGTGAACAGCCGCACGGGCCGCGCCATCATGTCCGTGCGCGACAACCGCATCGCCGCGGAGTCCGTGGGCATCAACGTCACGAAGTACCGCATGATCGCCTTCGTGGTCGCCGCTGCCCTGGCTGGTGCCGCCGGCTGCTTCTACGCGATGGGCTACAGCTCCATCGTCCCCAAGAAGTTCGACTTCAACACGTCGATCCTCGTGCTCGTGTTCGTCGTTCTCGGCGGCATGGGCAACGTCCGCGGCTCCATCATCTCCGCTGCCGTCCTCACGGTGCTGCCCGAGATGCTGCGCGCCATCTCCGACTGGCGCATGCTCATCTACGCCGTGGTCCTCATCCTCGTGATGATCGTCTCCAACAACCCCACGCTCCACCAGTTCTTCGAGGCGCTCAAGGCCAAGTTCAGGCGCCCCGTCAAGGTTGGGCGGGCCGAGAAGGGTGGTGAGGCCGATGAGTAACATGACCGCCTCCGAGCGTCATGCCGCCGAGCGCCGCGAGCGCACCAAGATGGTGCCGCTGCCCTCCGACTCCATCGTCCCCGAGCGCGACGTCAACGAGCGTCCCGTCCTCGAATGCCGCCACCTTGGCATCGAGTTCGGCGGACTCAAGGCCGTCGACGACTTCAACTTCACGGTGGGCAAGACCGAGATCGCCGGTCTCATCGGCCCGAACGGTGCCGGCAAGACCACGGTGTTCAACCTGCTCACGAAGGTGTACAACCCCACGCACGGCATGGTCATGCTCGACGGCCAGGACACGGCCGGCATGGACATCGCCGCCGCGAGTCGCGCCGGCGTGGCCCGAACGTTCCAGAACATCCGCCTGTTCTCGTCGCTGTCCGTGGAGGACAACGTCAAGATCGGCCTGCACAACCAGATCAAGGAGCACACGGCCCCGGCCGTCTTCCGCCTGCCCTCGTACTGGAAGGCCGAGAAGCAGATGCACGAGCGCGCGCTGGAGCTGCTCGACTTCTTTGACATGGGCGTCTATGCCAACCACGTCGCCGGCTCTCTGCCCTACGGCGCCCAGCGCAGGCTCGAGATCGTGCGCGCCCTCGCCACGAACCCCAAGCTTCTGCTGCTCGACGAGCCGGCCGCCGGCATGAACCCGTCCGAGACGGCCGAGCTCATGGACAACATCCGCCGCATCCGCGACGAGTTCCACATCGCCGTCATGCTCATCGAGCACGACATGGACCTCGTCATGGGCATCTGCGAGGGCATCGCGGTGCTCAACTTTGGCAAGATCATCGCCAAGGGCACGCCCGAGCAGATCCAGAGCAACCCGCAGGTCATCGAGGCTTACCTCGGCAAGCAGGATGAGGAGGCCTAGCATGAGCATCCTTCACGTTGAGGACCTCAACGTCTACTACGGTTCCATCCACGCGGTGAAGGGCATCTCCTTCGACGTCGAGGAGGGCGAGATCGTCACCCTCATCGGCGCGAACGGCGCCGGCAAGTCCACGACGCTCAATACCGTCGCCGGCCTGCTGAAGCCGCGCGAGGGCAAGGTCGAGTTCGAGGGGGAGAGCCTGCTGGGCATCCCGCCGCACAAGATCGTGAGCCGCGGCATGGCGCTGTGCCCCGAGGGCAGGCGCGTGTTCCTGCAGATGAGCGTGAGAGACAACCTCGAGATGGGCGCCTTCACGCGCACGAACTCCGCTGAGGTCGCAGACTCGCTCGAGATGGTGTTCGAGCGCTTCCCGCGCCTCAAGGAGCGCGAGGGCCAGAGCGCCGGCACCCTCTCCGGCGGCGAGCAGCAGATGCTGGCCATGGGCCGCGCCCTCATGAGCAAGCCGCGCCTGCTCATGCTCGACGAGCCCTCCATGGGCCTGGCGCCCATCCTTGTGCAGGAGATCTTCAACATCATCAAGGCCCTGCACGACGCCGGCACGACGGTGCTTCTCGTGGAGCAGAACGCCCGCATGGCGCTCTCCATCGCAGACCGCGCCTACGTGCTCGAGACGGGCAAGGTGTCCATGAGCGGCAACGCCGCAGACCTCGCGAACGACGAGCGCGTCAAGCAGGCCTACCTCGGCGGCTGACGCTGCGACACATCGAGCGGACACAGGGCCGGTGCCTTCGGGCGCCGGCCCTTTTTGTGCGCTTGCGACACGACGCTTGCGTTGCCGTGGCGTTTCTGCGCGCTGGGAGCCTCCTGAGCGTGCAAAAGCGCCACGGCAATGCGGACCAAAGGGGACGGGTTCGTTTGGTCCCGGAGGGGAGCCAAACGAACCCGTCCCCTTTGGTCCCTAGAGCGAGAAGGTCTGCCAGTCGCCGTCGGGCGTGGGCCACGTCGGCCGCGCGGTGTGCGTCGCTGCCCACGGTGATGGGCACGCCAGCACGCGCACGCCGGCGCGGGCAGCGGCGGCCACGTTCTGCTCGAACGTGGAGGTACCGTCCGAGAACGACGTGTGCGTGTGGCAGTCGACGATTGGCGTGGACATGCGGGCCTCCCGGGCGTGCGCGTGCAGGGATACCATGGAAACGGGCAGCTCCAGGCCGTGCGCCGGCGTGCCGCCCCTACACTCAATAGGTTAGCCAAAAACCACCTGGGGGTAGCGCCGTGGCACTGAACCAAGAAGAGCTCGAGGAGCGGGCAGCACTTGCCGAGGAGGACGCCGAGGTCGAGAAGAAGGCCGAGCAGTCCTCCAACATCGTGAGCATCCTCGTCATCATCGGACGCATCACGGGGTTCTTCCGCACCTCCGTGCAGGCGTGGGCCATCGGCGCTCTGGGCCTGGCGAGCGCCTACACCGTGGCCAACAACCTGCCCAACCTGCTCTACGAGCTCGTCATGGGCGGCATGCTCATCACGTCCTTCTTGCCGGTGTACATGTCGGTCAAGAGCAAGCGGGGCAGCAAGGCCGCGGCGGAGTACGCCAGCAACCTCACCTCCATCGTGGTGCTCGTGATGCTCGTGGTGCTCGCCCTGAGCATCGTCTTCGCCGTGCCCATCGTGTGGACCCAGTCGGCGGGCGCCACGGAGGGCTTCGACTCCGATCTCGCCGTCTACTTCTTCAGGTGGTTCGCCATCGAGGTCGTGCTCTACGCGCTGTCGTCGCTCGTCTCGGGCGTGCTCAACGCCGAGAGGGACTACTTTGCCAGCAACGTCGCCCCCATCCTCAACAACGTCATCACCATCGCGGGATTTCTCATCTACGGCTACCTCGTGAACTCGCTGGGCATGCCCATGGAGTCTGCCATCGTGGTGCTCGCCGTGGCCAACCCGCTTGGCGTGGGCGTCCAAGTGCTGGCGCAGGTGCCGGCGCTGCTGCGTCATGGCGTGCGCCTGCGCCCCCACATCAACCTGCATGACCCCGCCCTGCGAGAGACGCTCAAGATCGGCCTGCCCACGCTCGTGCTCATGCTCATCTCCACGCCCACGGCTGCCGTCACGAGCAGCTGTGCCCTGTCCGTGACGCCGGCGGGCGCCTCGATCGCCTACTACGCGCGCGTCTGGTACGTGCTGCCCTTCTCGATCTTTGCCGTCCCCATCTCAGTGACCATGTTCACCGAGCTCTCGGGCAGCTACATGGCCGGCAAGGTCGAGACGTTCAAGGGCTACCTCGCCAGCGGCATTCGCAAGATCGTCTTCACGCTCGTCCCCATGACGCTGTACCTCATCGTGTTCGCGCCCTGCCTCATCGCGGTGTTCACGGCCGGCAGCTTCTCGGGCGAGGCCGCCCAGCAGACGAGCGTCTACCTGCAGTGCCTGGCGCTCGCCCTGCCGTTCTACGGCCTGTCGAGCTACCTGCAGAAGGCGTGCTCGTCCATGATCAAGATGAACTTCTACATGGTTGCCACCATCGTGGCCACGGTGCTGCAGATCGGCATCTGCGTGGGTCTCACCCCGGTGTGGGGCCTGTACGTGGTGCCCATCTCGTCCACGTTCTTCTACGGCTCCGTCGTTATCGTGACGCTCGCCCACATCAGGCACGAGCTCGGCAGCATCGGCATGCGCTCGATCGTGCGCACCACCGTGCGGGCGCTCGTGCTCGGCGGCCTGGGGGCCCTTGTGGGTGCGGCCATCCTCGCCGTGCTCGCCTACGCCATGGGGCCGTGCCAGGGCATCGCCCGCGGCGCGCTATACTGCGTGCTTGGCGGCGTCCCTGCCGTGCTCGTCACGTTTGGCGTCGCCTATGCGAGGGGCGTCTCCGAGGCCCCGTTCTTCGACGCCCTGTTCGCGCGCGTCGCCCGCCACGCGGGCGCCCGCCGCGCCAGGTAGCACAAGCCCCGGCCCCGTCCGCAGGCGGGGCCGGCACAACACATAGGAGCATTTCGCATGGACTTTCTCATGAAGAGGGACGACATCCAGCCCGTCATCCTCGGCGGCGACATGTCCACCTACTCGCTTGCCCGCGAGTTCTACGAGGCATTCGGGGTCGCGAGCGTCGTCATCGGCATGGACGCCATCTCCGTCATCAAGAAGTCGCGCTTCGTGCGCATGCACATCGTGCCCGACAACGGCCGAGACAGCATCGAGGCCGCCATCCGCGAGATAGCGGCGCGGGACGCGGGCAAGAAGGTCATCGTCATCGCCAACACCGACGATCGCGTCGAGCTCGTCGAGAACATCCAGGACGCGCTGCCCGGCAACGTCGTGTGCCCGCTGCCCCCGCACGACCTCATGAGCGAGGTCTCGGACAAGGTGCGCTTCCAGCAGCTGTGCGGCTCCTATGGCCTCGACGTGCCCAAGACGCAGGTCGTGTCGCTGGCGGGCGAGCAGCCCATCGCGCCCGCGCCCATCGCGTTTCCGCTCATCGCCAAGCCCGCGGCGTCCTCCGAGTACAACCACTACATCGCCCAGGGCTTCCAGAAGATCTACTTCATGCACGAGCAGGCCGAGCTCGACCACCTGTGGGCGGCGCTGCGCGAGGCCGGCTTTGCGGGCGAGTTCCTCGTCCAGGAGCTCATCGAGGGCGACGACACCTACATGGACAGCCTCACGGTCTACATGAACCGCGCGGGCGAACCTCTGCTGCTGTCCGGCGCGCACGTGCTGCTCGAGGACCACGCGCCCACGCTGTTCGGCAACCCCGTGGCCATGATCACCACGCCCATGCCCGAGCTGTGGGAGAAGGTCGTGGAGCTGCTGCGCGGCATCGGCTGGTACGGCTTTGCCAACATCGACATCAAGCGCGACCCCAAGACGGGCCGCAAGCTCTTCCTCGACCTCAATCCGCGCGTGGGCGCAAACTCGTTCTACTCTGCGGTGGCGGGCGCCAACCCCATGTACGTGCTCGTCCGCGACGTCATCGACGGCGACGCCACCCAGCACCGCATCGACCGCAACGTGCTGTACCACCGCGTGCCCGTGAGCCTCGCGCGCCGCTACGTGCGCGATGCCGAGACGCTCGCGCTCTTCGACGAGTGCGTGCGCCGCGGAGACGTCGCCAACCCCTCGCGCTGCAAGGCCGACACGCTCGGCTCGCGCTTCGCGGGCCTGCTCATGGAGAAGAACTTCATCCGCAAGTTCGCCAAGTTCTACCCCGAGCCCACTGACACCTCGTTCTAGGGAGTGGCCATGGCCAACAAGCCCGTCGCTGACAGCCGCCGCGGGACGCAGGCGCGTCTTGGGGCGCTCAGGGAGCCCGGCCGTGCCGGCATCGTCTCGCTTGCCGCCGCACTCGTGCCGGTGCTGCTCATCTGCCTGCTCGCCACGCCCATCTACCCGATGAGCCCCGACGAGCAGGTCCAGCAGCTCTATGCGAGCGGCCGCTTCCTTGGCGCCGGCCAGCAGCTGCTCATGCCCTACTCGCTCGTCACGTTCAGCGCTCCAATCTCTGCGCTCTACGCGCTGCTGCCGGCCGTGCCGTGGTACGCGCTTGCGCTTCTCGGCCTCGTCGTGGCCTCGTTTGCGGTGGCGTGGGACAAGACGCTGCGCTCGCGCATGTCGGGGCGGCTGTGCGTGCCCACGCTCGCGCTGCTCGTGGCCCTCGAGGTCATCTCGACGCTCTACCTCACCTACACCATCGTGGCGTTCCTCGCCGTGGGCGCGGGCCTCATGCTCGTGCTTGGCCGCGCCGCGTTCGACAGTCCGGGCGGCGCCCACGCAACGGACGTGGCCGGCATGGCGCTCGTCGCGGCGGGCTACTCACTGCGTCCGGAGAGCGGCCTTGCCGCCATCGTCGTGTTCGCCCCGTTCGCCGTCTGGGTGCTCGTGCGCAACCGCAACGCGGGCTCCATCGCGCGCGGCGTCATCGTCGTGGCGCTCGTGGGCGTCTGCGCGTTCGCGGGCCGCTTTGCCTATGACCACACGTCGGGCTGGGAGGGCTACTCGGCCTACCTCGATGCCGGCCGCTCCGCGCTCGACTACCCCGACCTGCCCACGGAGGCGGTCCAGGCCGTGGAGCCCGCCCTCTCCGACAACGACGTCGACGTCCTCTACAACTGGCTCTTCGCCGATGACGGCGTCTTTGGCACGGAGTTCTTCGAGCGGCTGGGGCAGCGCGTGGACCACCTCGGGCTCTCCAACCTCGCAAGCTCGCTCAGGGCCAAGACGACCTACCTGCTCGTGGGCCTCGTGGCGCTCGTGGGCCTCTACGCCTGGGCGCTCGTGCGCGACCTGGGCGAGGGGAGGGGCGCGCTTGCCGCGGGCATCGTCCTCATGCTGCTCGCGAGCTGCGGCGTGCTCATCCTGCGCGCACGTGTGCGCCTGCACGTGGTCATCCCGCTCGTGGCGATGGGCGTGTTCGCGCTCGTGTCGCTCGCCGGCGGCTCCGAGAGGCCCGTGGGCAGGCACGCGGCGCCGGCCACGACTCGTGCCGCCTCGCCGTGCCCGGTTCCCCTTGCCGCGGCCTGCGTCGTCCTCGCGCTTGCGGTGAGCGGTGGCTTCTGGCTCAAGGTGGCCCGTCCGCTCGCGACCCGCTCGACCTCTCCCACGATCGTCGCGGCCCGTGCGTACGTGGACGAGAACCCAGACCAGCTCGTCGTGTTCGGCCGCTCCCAGACGCTCATGTTCGCAGGCACCAACGCGCTCGCGTTCGAGGCCTGGGACTGGCCGGACAACATGCTGCCCATCGGCGGCTGGGAGAACCACACCGCCCCGTGGGCGAGCTTCCTGGCGCGCTGGGGCATCGAGGGCAACGACGTGCTCCAACAGCTTCCCGAGCGCTCCGACATGGTGGCGGTGCTCCAGCCCAAGAAGATGGAGCTCATCCGCACCTACCTGTCCGAGCACAGTGGCCGCGAGGTCGAGGCAAGCGTCGTGCAAGACCTTGGCCCGGGTGCCGCGGACCCCAGCGTTGACGTCTACGTCTACCGCTTCACCTACGCGAGCTAGGGACCAAAGGGGACGGGTTCAGTTGGTCCCTTTCGCGTCCCGAAGCGCGTCCCTGGGACGTACCCCCTTGGGACGCCGCCGAGGCCGCCCATGAGAGAGGCCCCCGACGAGCAGCATCGTCGGGGGCCTCTCGCTTCTCTCGTGCCCAAGGGGCCGCGTCCCTCTCGGGACGCGCGCGGCGCTACCTGCCCAGCAGCTTGTGGGCCAGGCGCTTGGCCGCATAGACGGCCGGGCGCACGGGCATCTCGAAGTAGCCCATGAGCTCCTCCACGTAGCCCTCGAAGCCCTGCTTGAATTCGAGAAGGCCGCGGCCTGGGTCGTTGGGGTCGTCGAACACGCCGTTGATGCCGTAGAAGTTGTAGCGCGTGCAGCCGCGCTCGATGCACTCGCCCATGACGTGGTGCTGGATGGCGGTGGCGGCGTAGAACTTGGCGTAGGTGGCGTCGCTGCCGCTGAACAGGTACACGCACTCGCGCGGGTGCCAGATGAACAGCGCGGCGGCCGCCGGGATGTGCGCGCCCACCGTCTCGTACTCGTGGGCCGTCTCGATGCGCCTGAGCGCGGCCTCGTGCTTCTTGCGCACGTCGGCAAGCTTGCGCTCGACCTTCTCGGGCGTGCGCGCGGTCTCGAGGGACTTCTCGAGCTTGGCGATGTCGGCGGCGAAGGCGTCGCGCTTCTTCTCCCAGATGGCGAGGTGCTCGGCCGTGTCGATGAAGGCCACGTTGAACTCGGCGGCGTCTCCCATGGCGTCATAGATCTGCTCGAAGTAGGAGACCGGCTTGTTCTCGAAGCCCTGCTTCTCGCAGCTGAGCTCGCAGATGTCGTGGAACAGGCCAAGCTCGTCTCGGCCGATGCGCCTCACCACGACGCCGTTGTCGTGCGCGATGCGGACGTTGCGCTTGGTGTTCTTGGAATAGCTCGCGAGCAGCGCCTTGTCGTCCGTAAGTCCCGTGAGGTCCTTGAGGTAGCGCCAGCGCGGGACCGCCTGGTAGCCAACGGGGAAGCCTTCGTGGGCAAGCCCGCACGACGTGATGCTCGCGATGCCCTCGTCGTCCGGGCCCGTCTCCACGCCCGCGGGGACGTCCGCAAGGCTTGCGCCCTCGGCATCGAGCGGCACGCCGGCGGAGTTGCGCGTGCGGTAGGGCTTCTCGGGCGTCACGACGAGCTGCGCGGCACCAGCTGCCTTGGCGCGGGCCCTGAGCTGCGAGAACACGTAGGAGGTGAGCTCGCGGTCGTGGAAGTCTGCGAGCGGGCCGTCGTGCACCTCGGCAAACGTGCCCAGCCCGTGGCCATGGACCTCGAACTGCGTGGCGGCAACGAGCTCGCCGTTCTCGTAGAAGCCCAGGTAGCTCACGGCAACGCCGTTTGCCTGGCGAACGCGGCCCATCCCGGAGGCCTGCTGGAAGTTGCCCTGGGGATGCGTGGCCGAGAAGGCGTCCATCTCATCGGGCGTGATGTCTGAGCAGGTGAACGTGCGCGTGGCCCTCTTGGCGGCGCTCGCCTCTATGTTCGTCATTGGTGTCCCATCGTGTCCGGGTGCTCGGGGCCGCTGCGAGCCCCTCTTGTTTGCAACCGTCAATCCTAGCGCGCGGGGGCGCGGGCGTGGTGGAGGGTGTGCGTAGAAGCCCGCGAGGGTGGTACGATGGCCGCACTTAACCCACGGAGAGAGGCTTATCCATGCGCGTTGTAGAGGTTGTGGCACGAGACGAGTGGAACGAGGACGCCGAGCGCTTTGGCGCCCATCCGCTGCAGTGGTGGCAGTGGGGCGAGCTCAAGGCCAAGACCGGCCCGTGGACCGCGCGCCGCCTCGCCTGCCTTGACGATGCTGGCGAGCTCGTGGGCGGCGCTCAGGTGCTGCTGCGCAAGATGCCCTTTCCCTTCAAGGCCATGGCCTACGCCCCGCGCGGGCCGTTTGCCGCCGAGGGGCGCCTCCAGGACGTCGCGGACGCCGTTGCCGACTGGTGCCGCGCCAACACGAAGGCCGTGAGCCTCAAGGTGGACCCGGCCGTCACGGACTTTGCCTACTCGGACGGCTGGAAGCCCAGCGAGGCCATCCTGCTCAACAAGACGGCCACGATCGACCTCGCGCCCACCGAGGACGAGCTCATGGCGGGCATCCCCAACAAGAAGTGCCGCCAGTACATCCGTAAGGCCCACCGCGCCGGCGTCGTCGTGCGCCCGGCCAAGCGCGAGGACCTCGATGCCATCCTGGCGCTGTACCACCAGACGGCAGACGCCGACGGCTTTGCCCTGCACGCCGACGAGTTCTACCGCGCGGCCTTCGACGAGCTCGAGGGCATCCAGCAGCTGTTCGTGGCCGAGGGCGACGAGGGCATCGAGGCGTTCCTGTGGAACGTGACGAGCCCGGCCGGCACGTGCTTCGAGCTGTGGGGCGCCGTGAGCGACGCGGGCAAGGCCTCGCGCGCCAACTACTACATGAAGTGGGTCGCCATCTGCGCCGCCAAGGAGGCGGGCGCGGCCACGTATGACCTCAACGGCCTGCTCAACGGCGGTATCAGCAACTTCAAGCTGCTGTTCGTGGAGGGTCCCACGCTCTGGGCCCAGACCCACGACAAGCCGCTGAGCCCGCTGTACGGCCTCATGGACTGGGCGCTGGCTGCCCACAGGCGCCACAACGTGGAGGGTGCCGCCCAGGAGGACACGAGCCGCCAGTAGGGGAGCGCCGATGACCGAGCCGCACCAGCCCACCGCGGATGGCGCCACGCTGGAGACGCCGGCGACCGCCGGGCAGCAGCCCGTCACGGACGACGCCAAGCTCACCTGCGCCCTGACGCACCTCGACACCCGCGCCGCCGCCGAGGCGCGCAACCGCGCGGCGCACGCGCCCACGATCGCCGAGCAGGTGGCCGCCGCCCCCATCGACCCGGGCTGTTACCTGTGGAAGGATGCCGAGGGCAACGTCCTGTACGTGGGCAAGGCCAAGAACCTGCGCGCGCGGCTGCGCCAGTACGTGCAGCTCACCGACGAGCGCCCCATGGTGCCGCGCCTCATGGCGGCCACGGCCGGCTTCGACTACGTGGTGGTGGGGTCGGAGCATGAGGCCCTCGTGCTGGAGATCAACCTCATCCACCAGTACCGACCGCCCTTCAACGTCGACCTCAAGGACGACAAGAGCTACCCCTACATCGCCATCACCAAGGATGACGTCTACCCGGCCATCAAGTACACGCGCGAGCGCCACAGGGCGGGCACGCGCTACTTTGGCCCCTACACGGACGCCCGCGCCGCCCGCGCCACGATTGACGTGGTGCGCAAGGTCATGCCGATGTGCCTGGCCACCTGCGCCGAGTGGAAGCGCGTCCGCCGCCAGCTTGAGGCCCACCCCGAGCAGACCGACGTCGTGGCGCTCGCCCAGGCCGAGAACGGCCGTCCGTGCTTCGACTACCACGTGGGTCGTGGCCCCGGCGTGTGCGCCGGCTGCGTCACCCCCGAGGAGTACGCCGAGAACGTTCGTGCCGTGGAGCACTTCCTGGCGGGACACCGCGGCCAGTTCGTCTCCGAGCTCAAGGCCGAGATGGCAGACGCCGCCGCCGAGCTGGACTTCGAGCGCGCCGCGCGCATCAAGCGCCGCCTGCAGGTCATAGACGGCCTTGACGACAAGCAGCGCGTCGTGCTCTCCGGGTCCCAGGACGTCGACGTCTTTGGCTTCTGGCGCGAGGAGACCATCGCCGGCGCGTGCGTGTTCGTCGTGCGCGAGGGCCGCGTGAGCCGCACCTGCGAGTTCGTGCTCGACAAGGGCCTCGACGTGGGCGAGGAGGAGCTCGTGAGCGGCTTCGTGAAGCGCTACTACGACGAGACGAGCGACCTGCCGCTCGAGGTTGACGTGCCCGTGGAGCTCGCGGACGCCGAGACGCTCGCCGGCTGGCTCACCGCCCGCCGCGGCCGCAACGTCTCCGTCCATGTGCCCAGGCGCGGCCAGAAGGCCCGCCTCGCCGAGATGAGCGTCAGCAACGCGCGTCACTACCTCGCGCGCTACGAGCTGCGCACCGGCTACGAGGACAAGCGCACGAACGAGGCGCTGCTGCAGCTCGAGAGCGCGCTGGCCCTCGACGAGCCGCCCATGCGCATCGAGTGCTTCGACATCTCGACCATCCACGGCAAGCACACCGTGGCCTCGATGGTGGTGTTCACGGGCGGCAAGCCCGACAAGGGCCAGTACCGCCGCTTCAAGATCAAGACCGAGCTGGACGAGGCAAACGACTTCGTCTCCATGAGCGAGGTTCTCGCACGGCGCTACGCGCCTGAGCGCATGGCCGACGAGCGCTTTGGCGCGCGTCCTGACCTGCTCATCCTCGACGGCGGAAAGCCGCAGCTCACCGCTGCCATGGAGCAGCTGGGCGAGCTGGGTCTGAACATCCCCATGGCCGGCCTCGCCAAGTCCGACGAGGAGCTGTTCGTGCCGTGGGACGACATGCCCGTCGTGCTGCCGAGCGGCTCCGCTTCGCTGTACCTCGTGAAGCGCGTCCGTGACGAGGCCCACCGCTTTGCCATCACGTTCCACCGCGAGCTGCGTGGCAAGGCCATGACCGTCTCGATCCTGGACGAGGTCCCCGGCGTGGGCGAGAAGCGCAAGCGGGCGCTGCGCCGCGCGTTCGGCTCCATGAAGCGCCTGCGCGAGGCCACCGAGGCCCAGATTGCGGCCGTGCCCGGCATTCCCGCCGAGGTTGCCCACGAGGTCTACACCACGCTGCGCGCCTGGGACGAGGAGCTCGATGACGGCCGCGAGCGCGCCCTGGGCGAGGGCACCGCCGAGTAGGCACTGCCCGCGACGCGCGAAGCGCCCAACCGCTCACCCTCAAAAATCGACCGCTCATGCGTGAAAATGCTCACTCATGCACATTGTTGCGCAGCTATGCGCAAAAACGTGCAATGGTACGCAATGTAAAGCAAGGACAGTGCTAGCCTTCGAACCGGGAGTGGCCATGCTCGCAGAGCAGCGCAGGCAGATCATCGTCGACCTCGTGGGCCGCAACGACACGGCCTCCGTCTCCGAGCTCGCCGAGCGCTTCGAGACCTCCGAGTCCACGATCCGCCGCGACATCGACCGCCTGGAGGCCGCCGGACTTCTCGTGAAGGTCCACGGCGGCGCCGCGAGCGTCGACGCGGCCGTCTCGCCCGCGCCCTTCGTTGCAAACGAGCCCACGATGGCCGAGAAGCGCAGCCTTAACGCCGCCGAGAAACGTGCCATCGCCGCCTATGCCGCCAGCCTCATCGAGCCGGATGACTTCGTCTTCCTCGACGCCGGCTCCACCACCCAGATCATGGTCGAGCTGCTGGGCGAGCCGGCACTTTGCGCCACCTACGTCACCAACTCCGTCTCGAACGCCCTGGCCCTTGCGGCCCGTGGCGTCCACGTCATCGTCATCGGCGGCGACCTCAAGGCCGGCACCGAGGCCATCGTGGGACCGGGCGCCATCGACGCGCTGTCCCGCTACAACTTCTCAAAAGGCTTTGCGGGCGCAAACGGCGCCACGCGCGAGCAGGGCTTCACCACGCCGGACACGTCCGAGGCCATGGTGAAGATGCTCGCGCTGCAGCACAGCGCCAGCCGCTACGTCCTGGCAGACGCCAGCAAGCTCGGCGTCGTGACGCCCGTGACGTTCTCGGCGTTCTCGGACGCCACGCTCGTCACCGCCGGCGCCGTCGACGCCACCTACAGCACGCTACCCAACGTCGTGGAGGTAACCGCATGATCTGCACCGTCACGTTCAACCCGTCGCTCGATTACATCGTCCGCGTGGACGACATGCGCCTGGGCGTCATCAACCGCACCACCTACGAGCAGGTGCTGCCCGGCGGCAAGGGCATCAACGTGTCCATCGTGCTGGGCAACCTCGGCCACGAGAGCTGCGCCCTGGGCTTTCTCGCCGGCTTCACGGGCGCAGAGATCGCCCGACGCGTGCGCGAGGCGCATGTCCATGCCGACTTCATCGAGGTCGAGAATGGCATGAGCCGCATCAACGCCAAGATCAAGAGCAACGAGGAGACCGAGCTCAACGGCCAGGGCCCGCTCATCACCGAGGAGAACATCGAGCAGCTCTACGCCAAGCTCGACGTGCTCGGCCAAGGCGACACGCTCGTCATCTCGGGCTCGGTGCCCAACACGCTGCCCGGCGACATGTACGAGCGCATCATGGCGCGCCTCGGCGGCCGCGGCGTGCGCATCGTCGTGGACGCGGAGCGAGACCTGCTCACGCGCGTCCTGCCGCACCACCCCTTCCTCGTGAAGCCCAACAACATCGAGCTGGGCGACATCTACGGCGCCCAGCTCAAGACCCGCGCCGACGTCGTCCCCTATGCCCAGCGCATGCAGCGCGAGGGCGCGCGCAACGTCCTCGTCTCCATGGCGGGGGAGGGCGGTGTGCTCGTGGCCGAGACGGGCGAGGTGTTCGAGAGCCCCGCTGCCAAGGGCACCGTCGTGAACTCCGTGGGCGCGGGCGACTCCGCCGTCGCGGGTTTCCTCGCAGGCCTCGCCGAGACCGGCTCCTACGAGACGGCCTTCCACATGGCGCTGTCCGCCGGCTCTGCCAGCGCCTTCTCCGATCACCTCGCCACGCGCCCCGAGGTCGAGGCGCTCATGGCCCGCTAGGCCGGCAAGAGGGACGGCCCCCCGCGGGCCGTCGCAGGTAACTTGCGCCCCACATCCGCAGCGGGGGCGCACGAGATAGAAAGGTCCCCCTACCATGAAGATCTCGAGTCTGCTCAAACCGGAGGCGATAGCGATAGGAGCCGCGGCGTCCTCCAAGGACGACGCCATCTCCAAGCTCGTCGACCTCATGACTACGCAGGGCAACGTCGCCGACCGCGACGCTTACGAGGCCGCCGTCCACGCCCGCGAGGACGAGGGCACCACGGCGCTCGGCGAGGGCATCGCCATCCCGCACGCCAAGACGTCTGCCGTCACGGCACCGGGCCTCGCGGCCATGACGCTGCCCGCCGGCGTCGACTACGACGCGCCCGACGGCCAGCCCACGACGCTCATGTTCCTCATCGCCGCGCCCGACACCAAGGCCGACGTCCACCTCGAGGTGCTCTCTCGCCTCTCCACGCTGCTCATGGACCCCGAGTTCTGCGCGAGCCTGCGCGACGCCAAGGACCCGGCCGAGTTCCTCGCCGCCATCGATGCCGCCGAGGCCGCCAAGCTCGCCGCCGACGACGAGAAGGCCGCCGCGGCCGCCGAGCGCGACGCCGCCGGCTATGACATCGTGGCTATCACGGCCTGTCCCACGGGCATCGCCCACACCTACATGGCCGCCGAGGGCCTGGAGATGAAGGCCAAGGAGATGGGCGTCCGCATCAAGGTGGAGACCCAGGGCTCCGGTGGCGCCAAGAACGTGCTCTCTGCCGAGGACATCGCGGGTGCCAAGGGCGTCATCATTGCCGCCGACAAGAACGTCGACCTCTCCCGCTTCGACGGTAAGCCGCTCTACAGCTGCCCCGTCTCGCGCGGCATCAACGAGCCCGAGGCCCTCATCAACGAGATCCTCGAGGGCAAGGCGCCCGTCCACCACGTGGCCGGCGGCGTCAAGGCCCAGGCCGCGAGCTCGTCTGACAACGAGTCCACCTGGCACAAGATCTACAAGCACCTCATGAACGGCGTCTCCCACATGCTGCCGTTCGTCATTGGCGGCGGCATCCTCACCGCCATCGCGTTCCTCGTGGACCAGCCGGGCCTGGGCACCTCGGCCTACGGCTCCTCGATCCCGGCGGCCGCGCTGTTCAAGACCATCGGCGGCGAGGCGTTCGGCCTCATGCTTCCGATCCTGGCCGGCTACATCGCCAGCTCCATCGCCGATAGGCCTGGCCTGGCGCCCGGCTTCGTGGGCGGCCTGTTCGCCAAGGCCGGCTATGACTTTGCCTACCTCGGCACGCTCGACTCCACGACGCTCGTCTCCGGCGGCTTCATCGCGGCGCTGTTCGCGGGCTTCGCGGCCGGCTACATCACGCTCGGCATCGAGCGTGCGTGCGACAGGCTCCCGGCGTCGCTCGAGGGCATCAAGCCCATGCTCATCTACCCGGTGCTGGGCACGCTCGCCATCGGTGTCGTGATGCTTGCGCTCAACCCCCTGTTCGCCCTCATCAACACGGCGCTCAACGGATTCCTCGCCGGCCTCGGCACGAGCAACATCGTGGTGCTTGGCCTGGTGCTTGGCGGCATGATGTCCGTTGACATGGGTGGCCCCTTCAACAAGGCCGCCTACGTCTTTGGCACCGCCGCGCTCGATCCCAGCTCCGGTCTTGGCACCACCGGCCAGATCATCATGGCCTCCGTCATGGTGGGCGGCATGGTCCCGCCGCTGGTCATTGCCCTGTCCACGACGTTCTTCAAGAACCGCTGGACCAAGGCGGATCGCAACGCCGGCCTCGTGAACTACATCATGGGCCTGTCGTTCATCTCCGAGGGCGCCATCCCGTTTGCCGCCGCCGACCCCGGCCACGTGCTGCCCAGCTGCATCATCGGCTCCGCCATCGCCGGCGGCCTCTCCGCTGCCTTTGGCTGCACGAGCCCCGCTCCCCACGGCGGTGCCTGGGTCACTGCCGTCATCGGCAACCCGCTCATGTGGCTCGTCGCCTGCCTCGTGGGCTCGGTCATCGGCTGCGTGATCCTCTCCTTCTGGAAGAAGCCGCTGCCCGCCAGCGAGTCCGGCCTGGAGAAGTAGGCCAGACGCGTCTCATATAGCGTCACCCCTACGGGGCGTCCTTCGGGGCGCCCCTTTTTTCATGGGACCAAAGGGGACGGGTTCGTTTGGTCCCCTTCTGGCCCCGCCCTTGGCGCCAAGTGAACCCGTCCCCTTTGGCTCCCTGTATACTCGAATGCACACAGCAACGCGGAAGGGGAGCGCACGCACATGGACGAGAACAACAGCGCCGCCGAGGCCCGCACGGCCGAGACGCGCGCCCGCGTGGAGCACGCCGCCGAGGTGAGCGAGAGCGCCGAGCGCGTCGCGGACCTCACGGGCGCCCGCATGCGCACCGCCGAGCAGGCCGCCCGCGTGCCAGACGTCGTGGTCATCACGGGAATGTCGGGCTCCGGCCGCACCCAGGCGCTCCACGTCTTCGAGGACATGGGCTACTTCTGCATCGACAACCTGCCCCCGCGCCTCATCCTGCAGCTCGCCGAGCTCGTGGGCATCAACTCCGGCGTGGGCCGCCACCTCGCCGTCACGTGCGACCTTCGCTCCCAGGGGCTGTTCGATGAGATCAGCGACTCCCTCACGGCCCTGCGCGAGCACGAGCTGTCCTGCAAGGTGGTGTTCCTCGACACCGCCGACGAGATCCTCATGCGCCGCTACGACGAGAACCGCCGCCGCCACCCGCTGGCCCAGCCCGGCGAGTCGCTCGCCTCCACCATCTCCCGCGAGCGCGCACAGCTCGCCGCCGTCCGTGACGCCTCGGACCTCGTCATCGACACGAGCCACATGAAGGTCCGCGAGCTGCGCCGTCGCCTGCGCCGCGCGTTCTCCGAGCTCACTGACCAGCAGCTCATGGAGGTCTCGGTCTTCTCGTTTGGCTTCAAGCACGGCATGCCCGTCGAGGCCGACCTCATGATCGACGTCCGCTTTCTGCCCAACCCCTTCTACGACCCCAAGATGCGCACGCTCACCGGCAACGACAAGCTCGTGAGCGACTTCGTTTTGCAGAACCCCGTCACCGAGAAGTTCCTCGAGGCCTGGTGGAGCCTGCTTGACGTCGCCATGCCGGGATATGTCGCCGAGGGCAAGAGCCACCTGTCCATCGCCGTGGGCTGCACGGGTGGTCAGCACAGAAGCGTCGCCATCGCTAACGCCACGGCCGCCTACCTCGAAAGGGGCGGCTACCACGTGAGCCTCTCGCACCGCGACCTCGCCCTCGCCAACGTGAGGACGAGCTAGCATGTCGTTCACCGCAGAGGTAAAGGACGAGCTCTCGCGCGTGGAGGGCCATTGCGAGAGCTGCGACATCGCCGAGCTCGCCGCGCTCGTGCGCGTGTGCGGCGCGCTGTCGTTCCACGGCTCGGGCGCCTACTCCATCCGCGTCTCCACCGAGACGGGCGCCGTGGCCCGCACGGTCATCCACCTGGCGCACAAGGTGTTCGACCTGGATACCTCGCTCACCGTGCGCCGCTCCAACCTGCACAAGACGCGCAACTACCTCATCGAGATCCCCGAGCAGAAGGGCCTTGAGCAGGCGCTCATCAAGATGGGCGTGCTCGTCTTGGGCCGCGGCCTGTCGAGCGGCATCGCGGCGCGCGTCGTGGCGCGTCCTTGCTGCCGCGCCGCCTACCTGCGCGGCGCGTTCATGGCCGGCGGCTTCATCGCAGACCCCCGCGGGGACTTCCACCTGGAGATCGCCGTGACGGGCGACGAGTTCGCCGACGACCTCATCGAGCTGCTCGACGACGAGAACATCACGGCGCGCGTGAACCGCCGCCGCGGCTCCTACGCCATCTACCTCAAGAGCTTCGACGACATCGCGCGCTTCCTCACCGTCATAGGCGCGAGGAGGACCGCCCACGCCGTCGACAACGTCCGCGTCATGAAGTCCGTCAAGAACGACGTGAACCGCCGCGTGAACGCCGAGCTCGCCAACCAGGCGCGCTCCACGGGCGCCGCCGCAGACCAACTCGTCCTCATCGACGCGGTGGAGCGCGAGGTGGGGCTCGACAACCTGCCGCCGGCGCTCGCTGCCTTCTGCGAGGCGCGCCGCGCCCACCCTGACCTGTCGCTCAGGGACCTTGGTGCCACCATGCGCCCGCCCATGTCCAAGTCCGCGCTCTACCACCGCGTGCTGCGCCTGGAGCAGCTCCTCAAGCAGACGAAGTAGCACCAAAGGGGACGGGTTCGTTTGGTCCCTCCCTTCGGGAACCAAACGAACCCGTCCCCTTTGGTTCCGCCGCGCACACAGCGCCTTCACAAATGCGGGCGTCCGCGTGTCACGCGCCTGAGCAGCGAACGGTGTGCGACCGCGTCTCGGCACTGTTCCAACCTGACTATGCATCAGTAGACAACTTGCAGGTAGATGGCGCGTTTTACAAATCCAATACGCGGTCGTACGTATATCCGACCACAAAAAGCGGTACGATACCCGATGGTGTTTCCAACTTAGGTCCGCTCGGCGCAAGGGGCGCCCGAAGGGCCTTCGAAAGGAGAAAGCATGGCAGTTAAGGTTGCTATCAACGGCTTTGGCCGCATTGGTCGTCTGGCTTTCCGTCAGATGTTCGGCCACGAGGGCTCCGAGATCGTCGCCATCAACGACCTCACCTCCCCTGAGATGCTCGCCTACCTTCTGAAGTACGACTCCACGCAGGGCAACTACGCCCGCGACCACAAGGTCGAGTCCACCGAGGATTCCATCATCGTCGATGGCAAGGAGATCAAGATCTACAAGGAGGCCGACGCCAACAACCTGCCGTGGGGCGACCTCGACGTCGACGTCGTGCTCGAGTGCACCGGCTTCTACACCTCCAAGGCCAAGGCCCAGGCTCACATCAACGCCGGTGCCAAGAAGGTCGTCATCTCCGCTCCTGCCGGCAAGGACCTCCCGACCATCGTCTACAACGTCAACCACGAGCAGCTCACCGCTGATGACAACATCATCTCCGCTGCCTCCTGCACGACGAACTGCCTCGCCCCGATGGCCAAGGGCCTGAACGACTTCGCCCCCATCGTCTCCGGCATCATGACCACCATCCACGCCTTCACCGGCGACCAGATGCCGCTCGACGGCCCGCAGCGCAAGGGCAACTTCCGTCGCTCCCGCGCCTGCTCCGAGAACATCGTCCCGAACACCACGGGCGCTGCCAAGGCCATCGGCCTGGTTCTCCCCGAGCTCAACGGCAAGCTCATCGGTGCCGCCCAGCGCGTCCCGACGCCGACCGGCTCGCTGACCAACCTCTACGCCGTCGTTGACAAGAAGGTCACCGTCGACGAGGTCAACGCTGCCATGAAGGCCTACGCCGAGACCATCCCCGAGACCTTCGCCTACAACGAGGACCAGATCGTCTCCCGCGACATCGTCGGCGAGACCCACGGCTCCATCTTCGACGCCACGCAGACCATGGTCTCCGACCTCGGCAACGGCCAGTCCCTGGTGCAGGTCACCTCTTGGTACGACAACGAGAACTCCTACACCTCCCAGATGGTCCGCACCATCAAGTACTTCGAGAAGTTCGTCGCCTAAGTGACGCTTCCCTAGGTAGCTTTGGGGCGCGGTTGCAGCTTTCGGGCCGCGGCCGCGCCCTTTTTGTTGACGGGGGAGCAGGCGGTGTCCGCCTCGCACGGCGCTGCCACCGCCCTCCCACAGACAACGAAAGGATCCGATATGGCCTTTACCAAGAAGACCGTCCGCGACATCGACGTCGACGGCAAGCGCGTCCTGTGCCGCGTCGACTTCAACGTGCCCATCAAGGACGGCGTCGTGGGCGACACCACGCGCATCTCCGCCGCGCTCCCCACGATCAAGTACCTCGTCGAGCACAACGCCCGCGTCATCCTCATGAGCCACCTCGGCCGTCCGGCCGGCACCGGCTTCGAGCCCGAGCTGTCGCTCAAGCCCGTCGCCGAGAAGCTCGCCGAGATGAGCGGCCTGCCCGTCTCCTTCGTCGCCGACACCTACGGTGACGAGGCCGAGGCCGCCGTCAACGCTCTCGAGCCGGGCCACGTCCTCGTCCTCGAGAACGTCCGCTTCGACAAGCGCGAGAAGAAGAACGACCCCGAGATCGCCAAGCGCCTTGCCTCCTACGGCGACGTCTTCGTGCTCGACGCCTTCGGCACCGCGCACCGCGCCCAGGGCTCCGTCGTGGGCCCTGCCGCCTACATCCCGGCCGTCGCCGGCTTCCTGCTCGAGAAGGAGGTCGACACCCTCACCGGCATCTTCGCCGAGCCCGAGCGTCCGTTCGTCGCCATCGTCGGCGGCTCCAAGGTCTCGTCCAAGATCGGCGTCCTCGACCACCTCATCGACTCCGCTGACACGCTGATCATCGGCGGCGGCATGGCCTACACCTTCTTCCTCGCCAAGGGCATGACCGTCGGCCAGTCCCTCAAGGAGGAGGACTGGGTCGAGCGCGCCGGCGAGATGCTCAAGAAGGCCGAGGACAAGGGCGTCAAGATCCTGCTGCCCGTCGACAACCGCGTTGCCGACCACTTCGGCGAGGACGCCGTGCCCGAGGTCGTGGCCTCCGACGCCATCCCCGATGACCGCGAGGGCATGGACATCGGCCCCAAGACCGAGGAGCTCTACGCCGAGGCCATCAAGGGCGCCAAGACCGTCTTCTGGAACGGCCCCATGGGCGTCTTCGAGTTCGACAACTTCGCGCACGGCACCGAGGCCGTCTGCCGCGCCGTCGCGGACTCTGACTGCACGTCGATCATCGGTGGCGGCGATTCCGTCGCGGCCGTCAACAAGTTCGGCCTGGCCGACAAGATGAGCTGGATCTCCACCGGTGGTGGCGCTTCCATGGAGCTCGTCGAGGGCAAGGCCCTTCCCGGAGTGGAGGCGCTTCTCGATGCCTAATCGCACCCTTCTCATCGCTGGTAACTGGAAGATGAACAACGACGTCCACGCGGCGGCCAAGCTGGCCGACGAGCTGGCCCAGGCCCTGCCCGAGGTCCCCGCTGGCGTCGAGGTCCTCGTCTGCCCGCCCACCATCGACATCACCACGGTCCACGACCGCATCTCCGCCGCCCCCATCGCGCTGGGCGCGCAGAACGTCTACTGGGAGGCCAAGGGCGCCTACACCGGCGAGTCTTCCTGCGACATGCTCAAGAGCGCCGGCTGCACCTACTGCATCATCGGCCACTCCGAGCGCCGCGACTACTTCCACGAGACGGACGAGGACGAGAACAAGAAGGCCAAGGCGCTCGTTGCCGCTGGCATCGTCCCGGTGTTCTGCTGCGGCGAGCCCGAGGAGGTCCGCGAGGCCGGCACCTACGTCAAGCACGTGACCGACCAGGTCAAGGCTGGCCTCGCCGGTCTCGAGATCTCCGACGCCAAGCAGCTCGTCGTTGCCTACGAGCCCATCTGGGCCATCGGCACGGGCAAGACCGCCACGGCCGATGACGCCCAGGAGGTCTGCGGCGCCATCCGCGAGACGCTCAAGGAGCTCTTCGGCGCCGAGCTGGCCGACGGCATCCGCGTGCTGTACGGCGGCTCCGCCAAGCCCGACAACATCGCCGAGCTCGTCGCCAAGCCCGACGTGGACGGCGCCCTCGTGGGCGGCGCCTCGCTCAAGGCCGAGGACTTCTCCGCCATGGTCGTCAAGGCAGGGGAGTAGCGCACGATGTCTGCAGTTCGCACCCCCGCGCTCCTGGTCATCATGGACGGCTGCGGCCTGGCTCCCGCCGGTCCCGAGAACGCCGTCTCGCTGGCCAAGCGCCCCTACATCGACATGCTTAACGAGAAGTACCCGCACACCACGCTCGGCGCCTCGGGCGAGGACGTGGGCCTTCCCGACGGGCAGATGGGCAACTCCGAGGTCGGCCACCTCAACATCGGCGCCGGCCGCATCGTGTTCCAGTCGCTGTCTCTCGTGAACAACGCCATCAAGGACGGCTCGTTCAAGGAGAACGACGCCATCGTGGCCGCCATGGACAAGGTCAAGGCCAACGGCTCCACGCTGCACGTCATGGGCCTCATCTCCAACGGCGGCGTCCACTCCGAGATGGGACATGCCGAGGCGCTGCTCGAGATGGCCGGCGAGCGCGGCCTGTCCCGCGTGCGCATCGACGCCTTCACGGACGGCCGCGACGTCCCCACGCAGTCTGGTGCTGGCTTCATGCACGACCTGCAGGCCTTCTGCGAGAAGGTCTCCGAGAAGTACGGCAACGACACCGCCATCGCGACGGTCGCCGGCCGCTACTACGGCATGGACCGCGACAACCGCTGGGACCGCGAGCAGCTTGCCTATGACGCCATCGTCTCCGGCAAGGGCGTTGCTGCCACGTCTGCCGAGCAGGGCCTCAAGGACTACTACGCCGAGGACCCGCGCGGCGACGAGTTCGTGAAGCCGTTCGTGCTCGACGCCACCGGCGTCAACGACGGCGACGCGGTGATCTTCTTCAACTTCCGCCCGGACCGCGCCCGCGAGATGACCCGCGCCATGACGCAGGCCGACTTCGACGGCTTCGAGCGCTCGAAGGTCCCCGCACTGGCCGACTTCGTCACCATGACCGAGTACGACGACTCGTTCGACGTGCACGTGGCCTTCCCCAAGACCGTCCCGGCCAACGTCCTCGCCGACGTCCTCGCCAGCAACGGCCTGAAGCAGCTTCACACCGCCGAGACCGAGAAGTACGCGCACGTCACGTTCTTCCTGAACGGCGGCGTCGAGGAGCCCAAGGAGGGCGAGACCCGCGTCCTCATCCCGTCGCCGAAGGTCGCCACGTACGACCTCAAGCCCGAGATGAGCGAGCCCGAGGTCACCGAGAAGCTCGTTGAGGCCATCAACTCCGATGCCGCCGACTTCTACGTGGTCAACTACGCCAACTGCGACATGGTGGGTCACACCGGCGTCGTCGAGGCTGCGGTCAAGGCCTGCGAGGCCGTCGATGATGGCCTGTCCCGTGTCATCCCGGCCATTCTCGCCAAGGGCGGCTTTGCCCTCATCACGGCCGACCACGGTAATGCGGACCACATGTACGACGTCGTGGACGGCAAGGAGAAGCCCTTCACCGCCCACACGACCAACCGCGTGCCCCTCATCGTCGTCGACGACAAGCCCGTCGAGCTTTCCGGCATCGAGGACGGTCGCCTCTCCGACATCGCCCCCACCATCCTCGCGATGATGGGCGTCGATCGTCCCGCCGAGATGACGGGTCGCGTGCTCGTCAAGTAGCGACCACCCGCGCACCCGCGCGCCATAGCTTCGCCAAGGGCCGGCTCCCACCCCGGGAGCCGGCCCCTTTTTCGGACCAAAGGGGACGGGTTCAGTTGGTCCCAAACCTAACGGAAATCAAACAAGGTAGCTGCGGCTATGTCGCACGGCGCCCATTGTTATCCGCTGGTCTTCTCGGCTGTAATTTCAAAATGCTTGCTGGGTATACGCATTCTCACCTGAAACGCGAGGGATTGGGGAGGGGCGATGGTAAGGGGACCGAGGGCCATATCGAACAGCGGCTACTACCACGTTATGCTTCGAGGGGCTGGCAGGCAGCTTTTGTTCGAGAATGACGTAGACAAGCGAACGTTTCTTCGCTACCTGACCGAGGCAATCGCTGGTACAAAGACAAGCCTCATCGCATGGTGTCTTATGGATAACCATGTCCATCTGTTGCTTTGCGATCCGCAGAATTCCCTTGCTGGCCTTATGCATTCCGTCTCAACTCGATTTGCCCTGTACTTCAACGGGAAATCGGGCCATGTCGGGCCCGTTTTCCAAGGCAGGTTCAAGAGCAAGGCCATCGAGACGAACGAGTACCTCTTGCAGGCCGTTCGGTATATCCACGACAATCCGTGTGAGCTGGGCGTATCGCGAGACTCATACCAGTGGAGCAGCTATTCGGAATACGTTGGCGATTCGAGGATTACGGACGTCGCTCCCGTATTGGAGCTCATTGGCGGGAAGGAGTCGTTTGTCGGGTTTAGTGCCGCCGGCCGTGACGATTCCTACACTCCCTATGAGTCGGGAAGGTTGTCTGAATCCGAGATTTCTCGGGTGCTGCGTCGTGAGTTAAAGGACCGCGGGATAGATGTCGGGGAGATAAAAGCGCTTCATCCGAACAGGCGAGACCAGATCTTCAGGCGACTTCATCGATGCGGCCTGTCCGTTCGCCAGATCGAGCGGGTGACGGGAGTGGGCAGAAAAGCCATCACGAGAGCCGTCAGGCAGTAGACGAGGACGGGCGACGCGGGACCAAACGAACCCGTCCCCTTTGGTTCCTCTCTTGTGCTAATCTGTTCTGCTGTATGTTTGCATCTTCTTAAGGAGTCAACTCGTGGGTCCCATGAATACGATTCTGCTGGTGGCTTGGGCCATCTCCGCCGTCGCCCTCATCGTCCTTGTGCTCATGCACTCCGGCAAGGGCACCGGCGTCTCCGACATGATCGCCTCGTCCATGTACAACGCCAACGCTGGCAGCGGCGTGTGGGAGAAGAACCTCGACCGCCTCACCGTCATCGCGGCCGTCGTGTTCATCGCCACGATCGTGATCTTCATGCTCACCTACCCGCTGGGCACGGTCTCCTCGCTCGGCTAGTCGCCGCGGCACATATCGAACGCATGGGCGCGTCTCCCGCGGGGGAGGCGCGCCCTTTGTTTCTAGTCTGTTTCAAATTGCTTCCTTTACTGCGCTAAAGCGTCCGTTCAGGTTGCCGCTCACCAGCCAATATCGGATAATCACATGTCAAGTTTGCAAGCGGGGACTCTTGCCAAGCTCAGTTAGGCGCCGCGCGCGCCGGACGGCTGCATAGACGCCGAGAAGGCCAGGACCTCCCCGCCCACATTCGAGATGCTCTGGAGCCCAGGCGTACGGGTCGCCTGACAGGGCATCGCAACATAGGGAGGCATTATGACCCAGCCTACGATGAACCGTCGCACGTTCGTGAAGGGTGGCCTGGCCGCCAGCGCCATGGCCGCGCTCGCTGCCTGCGGCAAGAAGGGTGGAGACACCAGCGCCGCTTCCGGCTCCGCCGCCGAGGGTGGCACCCTGAACTACTACATCAACAACCCGAGCGCCATCGACCCGTATGACCTCGAGGAGGATCAGGGCATGATGGTGGGCTACCAGCTCTTTGACGCCCTCACCACCTACGACTTCACCAAGAGCGAGCTCGTGGGCCTCGCCGCCGAGTCCTGGGACGTCAACGATGCCGCCGACGAGTTCACCTTCCACCTCGTGAAGGGCGCCAAGTTCCACGACGGCACCACCGTCACCTCCAAGTCCTTCAAGCAGGGCTGGGAGCGCATCCTGAACCCCAACACCTCCACGGAGCACGCCTCCGCGATCGGCTACCACCTCGCCATGGTCGACGGCTACTCCGAGCTCTCCGCCGGAGAGGCCGACGAGCTCAAGGGCGTCACCTGCCCCGACGACGACACCCTCGTCGTGAAGCTCTCCCAGCCCTACGCCGACTTCCCCTACGTCTGCATGCACCCGGCGCTCTCGCCCGTGCCTGACTGCGCTCTCGAGGACTTCGACACGTTCTTCTTCGCCCCCGTGGGTAACGGCCCGTTCAAGATGGACGGCAAGTGGGAGGACGGCCAGCAGATCAACCTGGTCCGCTTCGACGACTACTCCTACGGCGAGAAGGCCAAGCTCGACGGCATTCACTTCAACATCCAGAAGGACGTCCAGACGGCCTACACCGAGTTCCAGGCCGGCAACCTCGACGTCGCCCAGGTGCCCACCACCCAGCTCAAGGACGCCATCTCCCAGTACGGCGAGTCCGAGGACGGCTACACGGCCACCACGGGCAAGGAGGTCCTGACGGGCGACGAGCTCTCCATCTACTACCTCATGCTCAACGTCAATGACGAGCAGCTCAAGGACAAGGACCTGCGTCACGCCCTGTCCCTGGCCATCAACCGTCAGGCCATCTGCGACACCGTCTTCGAGGGCACCCGCGAGCCGGCTGGCGGCATCGTCCCGCCCGGCATCAAGGGCTACGTCGAGAACGAGTGGGCCGACTCCCGCTATGACGTCGACGCCGCCAAGAAGATCCTGGACGAGAAGTACCCGGCCGACGCCAACGGCAAGCGCAACCTCTCCATTGCCCTGACCTACAACCTCGACGGTGATCACAAGGCCGTCATGGAGATGGTCATGGCCGACTGGAGCGCCCTGGGCATCGAGACCTCCTCGAACACTGCCGAGTGGGCCTCCATCCTCTCCAACACCTACCCCAACGCCGACTTCCAGGTCGGCCGTCTGGGCTGGATCGCCGACTACCCGATCATGGACAACTTCCTGTACCCGCTGTTCGTGACCGGTGGCGACAACAACTACGGCCAGTACTCCAACGCCGACGTCGACAAGGGCCTGCTCGACGCCCGCGCCATCGCCTCCGATGACGACCGCGTCGCCAAGTACCAGGAGGTCGACAAGCTCATCGCCGAGGACATGCCGGTCATCCCGCTGTTCTACTACAAGCACCAGATGGTCTGCTCGCAGCGCGTCAAGTCCCTCTACATGGACCCGCAGAAGCTCTGCGACATGAGCACGGTCGAGCTGAGCGCCTAAACATAGGCTCTGAGCTGGCATTTTGCTAGACACCCGCGGGCAAGCGCCCGCATACGGCAACGGGGCATCCTCCGAGGTGCCCCGTTGCCAGTAGGGGGTCCGCCCCGCGCAAGGGGCGCGTACCCGGACCCACGACAGGAGTTGTACGCATGGGAAAGTACATACTCAAGCGCGTCCTGCAGTTCATCCCCGTCTTCATTGGCGTGACGATGATTCTGTTCGCCATGAAGGCCATCGTGCCCGGCGACCCGGTGAAGATCATCACCGGCGGCAAGCAGGTAACGCCTGAGACCGAGTTGCAGATTCGCATCTCCAACGGGCTCATCGAGACGGATGAGAACAACAAGCCGATCTATGACGAGAACGGCGACACCATCCCGACGCCCCTCTGGAAGCAGTACCTCACCTACATGAACGACCTGCTTCATGGAGACCTCGGCACCTCGTACACGCGCAACCTCAAGGTTGCCGACATTCTCGCCGACAAGTACCCCAACACGGTGAAGCTGGCCATCGTTGCCATCCTCATCGAGGCGGTTGTCGGCATAGGCGCGGGCATGGTTTCCGCCATCAAACGCTACTCGTTCTGGGACGTACTCGTGACGCTCGTCACGTCCGTCCTCGTGGCAATGCCCGCCTTCTGGCTCGGCATGCTGCTCCAGCTGTTCTTTGGCGTCTTCATGAAGAACGCTACTGACGGCGCGTTCTACCTGCCCATCTCGGGTGCGGGCGGCTCCAACTCCGAGTTCGAGAGCTGGGTCCACTACATCCTGCCCGCCGTGACGCTCGCCGCGGTCTCCACGGCCTACACGGCGCGCATCATGCGCTCGCAGCTGCTCGAGGTGCTCAACCAAGACTACATCCGCACGGCGAAGGCCAAGGGCCTCTCTCGCAGCGCCATCATCTGGCACCACGCGCTCAAGAACGCACTCATCCCCGTCGTCACCTACATCGGCATCGACTTTGGCGGCATGCTCGCCGGCGCCATCCTCACGGAGACGGTCTTCAACTGGCCGGGCGTTGGCTATGAGATCTACCGTGCCGTGACCCAGCGTGATTGGCCCATCGTCCTGGGCGGCGTCACGGTCATCGTCATCGTCGTCATGGTGATCAACCTGCTCGTCGACATCAGCTACGCCTTCCTTGACCCGCGCATCCGCTTTGGCGCGCCCAAGGACGAGGGCTAGGGGAGGAGAGACATGACTGAGAACAACAAGCCGCAGGCTTCTGACGATCAGCAGGAGCAGTCCGGCGCCTTCTCCGACGCCCTCAAGGCCTCGCGCGAGAAGGCCGACGCCGAGGAGGCCGCTCCCACGCGCACGCTGTGGAGCGACGCCTGGAAGCGTCTCAAGAAGAACAAGCTCGCCGTCATCGGCGCCGTCTGGATCGTCTTCGTGGTCCTCGTCGCGCTCACGGCAGACCTGTGGGCCCCGCAGCTGCTCGGCTCGCCCACCGACATCGACACCACCACGGTGGCCCAGAGCTCCAAGCTGCCGCCCTCGCCCGAGCATCCGTTCGGCACCGACGCCACGGGCCGCGACCAGCTCGTCCGCGTCATCTATGGCTCGCGCGTCTCGCTCACCGTCGGCGTCATCGCCACGCTCATCTCCACGGGCATCGGCCTGGTGATGGGTGCGCTCGCCGCGTTCTACGGCGGCTGGTTCGACACAATCATCATGCGCCTGGCCGACATGTTCCTGGCGATTCCCTACACGCTGTTCGTCATCACGATGCTCGCCGTCATGGGCCAGGGCATCCAGAACGTGTTCATCGCCATCGGCGTGCTCGGCTGGCCCTCCATCGCCCGCGTGTTCCGCTCGGCGATCCTGTCGGTCAAGGAGAACGACTACGTGGACGCCGCGCGCGCCATGGGTGCGTCGGACCTGCGCATCATCGCACGCCACATCTTCCCCAACTCCGTGGCCTCCATCGTGGTCTACGCCACGATGAACATCGGCGGCGCCATCCTCACCGAGAGCGCGCTGTCCTACCTCGGCATGGGCGTCACGCCGCCCACGCCCTCCTGGGGCATCATGATCCAGGACGGCCAGACGTTCCTGCAGACGCAGCCGTGGCTCATGATCATGCCCGGTCTTGCAATCCTCTCGACGGTGCTCGCCTTCACCCTGCTCGGTGACGGCCTGCGCGATGCGCTCGACGTCAAGATGAAGGACGCGTGATGCTAGATGGCATTCGGTAAGAAGAAGGCAGTCGAGCCCGAGCTCGACCTCAAGAACCAGCCGGTTCCCGAGGGTAGCCACCTGCTCGAGGTCGACGACCTCAAGATGTACTTCCACACGGGCGACGGCGTGGTCAAGGCCGTCGACGGCGTGACCTACACGCTCGACCGCGGCGAGACCCTCGGCGTGGTGGGCGAGTCCGGTTCGGGCAAGTCCGTGACGGCCATGACGATCATGGGCCTCATTGAGATGCCCCCGGGCAAGATCGAGGGCGGAGACGTTCGCTACCGTGGCAAGTCCCTGCTCAAGATGAGCGAGCGCGAGATGCAGCAGATCCGCGGCAACGACATCGCCATGGTCTTCCAGGACCCGATGACGTCGCTGAACCCGGTCTACACCATCGGCCGCCAGCTCGGCGAGGGCCTGCGTCTGCACCGCGGCTACACCAAGGAGCAGGCCACCAAGCGCGCCGTCGAGCTTCTCGACATGGTTGGCATCCCCAACCCCGAGCAGCGTGTCAAGGACTACCCGCACCAGTTCTCCGGCGGCATGCGCCAGCGCGTCATGATCGCCATGGCCCTTGCCTGCGACCCCGACATCCTCATCGCCGACGAGCCCACGACGGCCCTCGACGTGACGATCCAGGCACAGATCATTGAGCTCATGAAGGAGATGCAGGAGAAGAACGGCAACGCGATCGTCATGATCACGCACGACCTTGGCGTCGTGGCCGACGTGGCCGACAAGATCATGGTCATGTACGCTGGCCGCCCCGTTGAGTTCGGCACCGCCGAGGAGATCTTCTACAACCCGATCCACCCCTACACCTGGGGCCTCGTGCGCTCCATCCCCGAGCAGGTCACCGACGAGAAGAAGCCGCTCACGCCCATCAAGGGCAACCCGCCCTCACTCGTGAACCTGCCGAAGGGCTGCTCGTTCGCTCCGCGCTGCCCGTACGCCACGGACAAGTGCCGCTCCGAGCGTCCCGAGACCTACACGACCGAGACCGGACACTACGCGCGCTGCCACTACTCCATGGACGCGGAGTTCGTTCGCAAGAACGCGCCCGCGAACTCGCGCACGCGCGCCGCGGCCGATGCCACGAAGGGAGGGGAGGCGTAAATGACCGAGCCCCTGCTTCACGTGGAGCACCTGTGCAAGGAGTTCCCCGTCGACTCGAGCGTCTTCTCGAAGGAGAAGAAGAGCGTCAAGGCCGTCGACGACATCAGCTTCGACATCTACCCCGGCGAGACGTTTGGCCTCGTGGGCGAGTCCGGCTGCGGCAAGTCCACGACGGGCCGCTGCATCATGCGCCTCACGTACCCCACGAGCGGCAAGGTCGTCTTTGACGGCCAGGACATGTCCGGGATGAACAAGAAGCAGCTCAAGGCTGTTCGCCACGACATGCAGTTCATCTTCCAGGACCCCTATGCGAGCCTGAACCCGCGCATGACCATCGGCGAGATCGTCTCCGAGCCGCTCGTCATCCACGGCGAGATGCCCGACAAGGCCCAGCGCATGGACTACGTGCGCGAGCTGCTCGACATCGTGGGCCTCAACCCCGAGCACATCAACCGCTACCCGCACGAGTTCTCCGGCGGCCAGCGCCAGCGTGTGGGCATTGCCCGCGCCTTCGCGCTCAAGCCCAAGCTCATCATCTGCGACGAGCCCGTCTCGGCGCTTGACGTCTCGATCCAGGCCCAGGTGCTCAACCTGCTGAAGGACCTACAGAAGCAGTACGGCACCGCCTACCTGTTCATTGCCCACGACCTGTCCGTGGTGCAGCACATCTCAGACCGCGTGGCCGTGATGTACCTCGGCAACATGATGGAGGTCTCCGACTGGAAGAGCCTCTACGCCGAGCCGAACCACCCCTACACGCAGTCGCTTCTCTCGGCCGTGCCCATCCCGGACCCGGACGTGCAGCACTCGCGCAAGCGCATCATCCTCAAGGGCGATCCGCCCTCGCCGATCAACCCGCCGAGCGGCTGCCGCTTCCACACGCGCTGCCCCATCGCGCAGGCGATCTGCTCCCAGGAGCGTCCCGAGCTGCGCGAGGTGGCCCCCGGCCACTTCTGCGCCTGTCACTTTGCGGCCGATCACCCCATC
Source organism: Parolsenella catena (assembly GCF_003966955.1). Classification (GTDB taxonomy): domain Bacteria; phylum Actinomycetota; class Coriobacteriia; order Coriobacteriales; family Atopobiaceae; genus Parolsenella; species Parolsenella catena. Next base: position 480,880 of record NZ_AP019367.1, read on the forward strand.
AAGGGCTCCTCGATCGAGCTGTAGCGTGCCCGCGTAGCGTTTTTGCTCCGTTGCCCCGTCTGGCCTCGTGCCGGGCGGGGCCTTTCTTTGACGCGCGCGTTGGTGGGCGCGTGGCTTCTCGTCCGCGTTCACCTGCCAGGAATTGCCGTGCGCGGTCCCTCTCGTCGCTGCCGCGGGCAAAACCACTGCGCCTCTGCCCGAGACGAGCGCGCAGGGCTGCTCGAGGCCGGTGAGGTGCGCAAGCATACAGTGGGTAACAGAAACCTAACACCGCAGGTAGACGTACGTTTCTCTGGGATATGACCCAAAAGGGCGGAAAAAAATTCAAAAAAGTGCTTGCGCTGGGCTAGGGCGGCAGTGTATATTCTTTTTCGCGCGAAAGCGCAACTGACAAGTCGGAGTGGCGGAATTGGCAGACGCGCTAGCTTGAGGTGCTAGTGACTGACTAAAAGGTCGTGCGGGTTCAAGTCCCGCCTCCGACACCAGCAAAAACACGGACCTTCGGGTCCGTTTTTTGTTAGCTATGCACCATGCCGTGCCGTGACGCGTCCGCCGACGCGGCGCCGCGCGAGAAGGAGCCGAGCCGTGGATTCCACCTCCCAAGACCGCGAGGGTGCCGGGCAGCTTGCCCGCGTGGACCGCATGGGCAAGGGCGCGCTGCCCGGCGTGCTTGCCGCGCTCATGGCGCTCACGTCCGACGCCGTGCTCACGCTGGACGGCGATGCCCGCATCCTCACCGCAAACGCCCAGGCCGAGGCCCTCACCGAGCTTACGCTCGACGAGCTTGTGGGCACGAGCGTCCGCGACATACTCTTCAACCCCAACCACCCCTCAGACGCCGGGGCCTACGTCCCGCTGCTGTCCACGGATGGCTCGCTCACCGAGCTGTCGTGTCGGCTTGCCTCGGGCGGGGCGGCAACCGTGGCCGCGCGCTGCGACCGCGTGAGCGCGCCGGGGGAGACCTACCTGCTCGTCATGCGCCCCACGGACGCCCTGCTCGCCGCCGAGCGAGACCACGACCGCCTGCTCGACGAGCTCTCCCTCGCAAACCGCCGCCTCTCGGGAACGCTGCGCATCGTGCTCGACACGATTGACGCCGACGACGTGGAGTCGCTGTTTGGCGGCGTGCTGGAGCAGATGACCGACACGCTTGACGCCCACGGCGCCCTGCTGTTCGTCGCGGAGTCGAGCGGGTATCGCCTCGGCGCCTCCACGGCCTCGCTCGAGGGCCGGCGCCTGCCGCAGTACATGGCCTACGGCGAGGGTCTCGAGACGATCGTCACGAGGGCGGGCAACGCGCTTCGCCTGAGGCTTCTGCCCCCGTCCGAGCAGAGCCTGCGCGCCGGCGCGCTGGCCACGAGGGAGTTGCTGGACGAGGAGTCCGGCGAGCGCCATGCCGTGCCGGCCCGTCAGGTCCCGCCGTTCACGAGCCTCATCTGCGTGCCCGTGTGGTTTGGCGGCCACGTCATCGCCATCATCGAGGTGGGCTGGGCCGAGGCGCGCCCCACGCGCCGCGACGACGCGCGTCTGCTCGACTCAGTCTCGCAGTACCTCTCCATCGAGTTTGCCGCGGCCATCTCCACGATCCGCACGGAGCGCGCCCAGCGCCTCGACCGAGCGGCGCAGAAGCTGGGCGGCCTGCTCGAGGACGGGCCCGACGTGGACGAGGACGCCCTTTCCCGGGTCAGGGAGACGCTTGCCTCCGAGCTTGGCGTCGAGGTTGCCCCCGTGACCACCGAGCCCTTCGAGGACACGTGCGTGGCGTCCGTGCCCGGGGTGGGAGACGTGGAGCTGCCCCGACCGCTCGGGGAGCTCACGCGCGGTTACGCGGACGCGGGCGTCGCCGTGGCGCCCATCGGGCGCGGCTCCGCGCTTGCCACGTGGCTCGCGCACGCGGGCAAGCCCTGCACGGGCGCCCTCATCGACCTTGGGGAGATCTCCGGGCACCGCCGCGTGTTCCTCGTCATGCGCGCGGCGGACGAGGAGCCCGTGGACGGGGAGGAGCTCGACTTCCTGCGCCGCGTGTGCATCGACGTGCGCCAGGCCGTCGAGGAGGGCGAGCGGCGCGTGCATGACACGCGCATCTCCCAGGCGCTCCAGAGCGGCATGAAGAACGAGCTGCAGCGCGTCGAGGGCATCACGGCCCACGGCCTGTACTCCTCGGCCACGGAGGAGGCGCTCGTCGGCGGCGACTTCTACGACCTCATCCGCCTGCCCAACCGGCGTGCCTGCGTCATTCTCGGTGACGTGAGCGGCAAGGGCGTCGAGGCGGCGAGCGTGTCGGCCGCCGTGAGGACGGCGCTGGGCGCCTACGCGTGGGAGGGCCAGCCGCCCGCCCGCATGGTGCGGCTGCTCAACGACTTCCTCCTCGGGTTCTCGAGGCTCGAGACGTTCGCCACGCTGTTCGTGGGCGTCATAGACCTGGTGCGCGCCACGCTCACGTACTGCTCGGCGGGCCATCCGCCCGCGATCTTTCTGCGCGACGAGCCCCGCGAGATGTTCACGCTCGACGAGCAGTCCGGTGTCGTGGGCGCGTTCCGTGGGATGTCCTACCACGACGGCCGTGTTCGCCTGCGCGAGGGGGACCGCCTGTTGCTGTACACGGACGGCGTCACGGAGGCGCGCAGTCCCTCCGGCGCCTTCTTTGGCGAGCAGGGCCTGCGCGACGCGGTGATGGAGGAGGCGAGCGGAGACTACGAGCACATGCTCGACAGGCTGCTGGCGCGCCTCGACGCCTTCACGGGGCGCAGCCTGGATGACGACGTGGCCATGGTGACGCTCCGCTTCGACGACCTGGGCGCGGCGTAGGGCCCTTTTGCGCGCCGCAGGCGGATGCGAGCGCATGAAGCGGCGCCGTCTGGGCAGAATGGCCGTATGACTCACTCGGAGGACATACTCATCGTTCCCGTCGAGGGTGACCTGGACGTGTCGTGCGTGGGGCGCGTGCGCGCGCTCATCGACGAGCGCGTTGCCGTCGGGTGCCGGCGCGTCATCCTCAACATGGCGCAGGCAACGTACGTGGACAGCCTGGGCATGAGCCTCATCTTCGCCGAGTCGCGCCAGCTGCGCGAGAAGGGTGGGCTGCTGTCGCTCGTCAACGTCTGCGACAACGTGTACCGCTCGCTTGTGATCTGCAGGCTCGTGGACTTCATCCCCGTCACGGGAGGCGGGCCCAAGCCGCCGATACCGGCGCTCGACCCGTCGGTGCGCCCGGAGTGGCATGGCACGATGCGCGTGGACCCCGCGAGGCTCTCTGAGGCGCGCCGGCGCATGAAGGAGCTTCTCGGGCGCACGGAGCTCACGGCCGACGAGGTGTTCGACCTCACGCTCGCCGGGGGAGAGGCCCTTGGCAACGCCGTGGACCACACGTGCGCCGAGGGCGTTCTGCTGAGCGTGTGGGTGTACCCGGACCGCGTGGTCGTGGAGGTCACGGACTGCGGTGAGGGCTTTGACCCCTCCGATGGGGACGAGGAAGGCGCCGGGGATGCGGGTGCGTGCGCGTCGTCCTCGCTCGAGCGCGGGCGCGGCATCAAGCTCATGCGGATGCTTGCCGACTCGGTGGAGATCGGGCCCAAGACGAGCGGTGAGGGCACGGTCGTGAGGCTCGTGAAGCTCATCACGCCGATGTCGAGGCAGGGCGGCGAGCTTGGCTCTCTGGCCTGCTAGCGTGGGCGCCGGCGCGCGCTGGGGCGTGCGGGCCAAAATTCTCGCAAGTTTTTCCTTGCGCGCCCGCCGGAGTTTGCGTATAGTACTTTCTCGCACGCGGACATGGCTCAGTTGGTAGAGCACCACCTTGCCAAGGTGGGGGTCGCGGGTTCGAGCCCCGTTGTCCGCTCCATGTGAATGAGGGGCCGGCCACAATCGGCCGGCCCTTTTCATATGGCGACGTGGCCAAGTGGTAAGGCATGGGCCTGCAAAGCCCCTACCCCCAGTTCGAATCTGGGCGTCGCCTCCAATGATCGTGAGCGACCCGGCCGGCAGGTTGGGTCGCTTTTCTTGTCGCGTGCATGCCGCCACGGTATCGCGAGTGTAGCCATTCGGTCATTGTCGGCGTGATTTTGGGCCCAAGAGTGACCGATTGGCTACGCTCGCGGTGTCTGGGCGAGGGGTCTGATTGCCTGGCCGAGACCCGGCCGAGAAAAAGTTTTCGATTTTGCTTGGCTTGGGCGAGAAGTTTGTGTATAGTATCTCCTCGCACGCGGACATGGCTCAGTTGGTAGAGCACCACCTTGCCAAGGTGGGGGTCGCGGGTTCGAGCCCCGTTGTCCGCTCCATGTGAATGAGGGGCCGGCCACAATCGGCCGGCCCTTTTCATATGGCGACGTGGCCAAGTGGTAAGGCATGGGCCTGCAAAGCCCCTACCCCCAGTTCGAATCTGGGCGTCGCCTCCAAAGATTGTGAGCGGTCCGGCCAGTAGGCTGGGCCGCTTCCTTTTTGGATACTATAGGTATATGGCGTCGCACCCTCGACGTCGTACGTATCCCGTCTCGCATTTGCCGGTTGGGGGCGCGACTTGCTCAACGTCCTGCTCATCCTTGCCTTCTTCGGGCTCGTCTACGTGGCCGTGCAGCACCTTGCCCGCACGCTTGGCTATCGCTCGGCTCGCGGCAGGAGCTTCCGCAAGCTCGTTCACAGGGGCAAGGTGCCCGCGGACCTCACCGAGGCGGCCGACGAGGTCATCATCGACCGCCAGCGGCGCCGCAGCGCGCGCAAGCACCACGACCCGGCCTACGCGAGCCTCAAGACCCAGCCAAAGCCGCGCCTCTCCACCGAGCAGGTCCAGGCGCTGCGCGAGGCCCGCGCCTCCGTGCGCGAGGACTTCCTCGAGCACATGCGCCCGGGCTTCTACCACTACGTAATCATCTTCATCGTGGCGAGCGTGGCCGGCCTCATCCTCGAGATGGTCTGGATGTTCGTCTCGAGCGGTCGCACCGAGCTTCGCGTGGGCCTCGTGTGGGGGCCGTTCTCGCCCCTGTACGGCTTTGGGGCGTGCCTGCTCACGATGGTGCTGTGGAACTTCCGCACGGCGCCCAGGGGGCAGGTGTTCGTGCTCTCCGCGCTCCTTGGCGGTGGCCTCGAGCAGACGACGGGCATGCTCATGGAGAACCTGTTCCATGCGCAGTCGTGGACCTACCTGGGCCTTCCGGACGCCATCACGCAGTGGATCGCATGGCGCTTCATCTTTGCGTGGGGCGTCATCGGGCTCGTGTGGTGCCGCGTGGTCATGCCCGAGGTGATCTATCGCATAGGTGAGCCCACGACGCGCGCCCAGGTGGTCATCGTGACGGTCATGACGGTGCTTCTCATCGTGGACATGCTCGCCACGGTGTTCTGCTTCTATCGCAAGGCGCAGCGAGACGCGGGCATCCCGCCGTCGAATCCGGTGGACGCGTACGTGGACGCGCGCTTCAACGACGAGTTCATCGCGAACCGCTTCCAGAACCTCGTGGTGGGGCAGGACCTGGAGCCAAACAAGTAGGCGAGAGGACCGGCTGCTTCAAGCGCCCTTCAGCGATGCGCTTCTCGTGCGTGGGCGCGCGGACGTGGGCCACAATGGGTAGGAGAGAGCCAGCGCCCGCGTGGGCGCGTGACGATTGGACAAGACATGTTTGACAACGAGAACCTCAACCGCGGCATCGAGCCGTTCGAGCCCGTGGCGACCGAGACGCGCGTCTCCACGGGCAGGCGGCTGTCGCTTCGCGGCTACAGCCTGGCGCTCACGGGATTCGTCCTCGTGGGCTTCCTCGTGATGGGCGGGTGCGCGAGCCTGTTCTCGAGCCCGGCGTTTCTCATGGGCGTGGTCGACCACTACCTGGGCATTGCCGTGCTGAGCTTCGTGGCCTCCATCGCGGGCATCGTGATGATGGGCTCGGGCAAGAAGCGCCAGGCCGTGGGGCTGTCGCTTTTGGGATACGCCGTGTTCGTGCTGTCGTTTGGCTTCACGACGTCGACGATCCTGCTGAGCTACACGGCCACGACGATCAGCACGGCGTTTCTGGCCACGGCGGGCATTGTGGTGGTGTTCGCGTGCCTGGGCGTGGCGATGCCGCGGGTGTTCGAGAAGATCCAGGGCGTGCTCACGGGGGCGCTTCTCGCGCTCATCGTGGTGCAGCTCGTGATGCTGTTCCTGGGCGTGAGCCAGACGTGGATCGACTTCGTGGTCATCGTGGTGTTCTGCGGGTTCATCGGCTACGACTTCCACAAGGCGATGTACGACGAGCCCACGCTCGTGAACGCCGTGTACAACGCCTCCGAGCTGTTCCTGGACATCATCAACGTGTTCGTGCGCGTGCTGTCGATCCTGGGCAACAGGGACTAGGGCGTGCCTCGTGGGCGCGCGTCCCGTGATGCGAGCCTTGTGGCGGGCGCTTTGGATGTGCACCCGCGATCTGCATGCGTGCGTTCGTGGCGCGCGTCCGTGACCTGCGGCTTCTCAAACTTTTTGGCAGTTGGCAAAAAAATTTGAGATTTTGGGTTGCATGGGGTGTGGGTCTTAGGTATATTACTCCTCGCGCTGAAACGCGCACCAGAGCTTCGGGCGTTTAGCTCAGGGGGAGAGCGCTTCCCTGACACGGAAGAGGTCACAAGTTCAAATCTTGTAACGCCCACCAAACGTAATCCCTCCGAACTGCCAACTACCTGGGAGTTCGGAGGGTTTTTCTTTACCCATGCTCCCCGTGACGGCCCAGGGTACCTCCACCGTGACGGTTCCGTCGCCCGATATCTCGACCCTGCCGATAGTTCTTCTTAGCACCTGTTTGGTTATATTTTTTGGGAACTTCGCGCGGAGCCAGCGGATGGCCCAGTCGCGGTCGGGCGTGGTGGCGCGCTCGAGGTTGGCGATCTCGCACTCGAGTCTGCGCGCCTCGTCACCCATCCCCTCGAGCCTCTCCTGGACGAGTTCCGGGTCGACGCCGCCAATGATGGCGTCGACGAGGCGCTCTCGTCCCCTCTGGACCTCCCTAAGCTCCTCCCGCGCCCTCTCTAGCCTCTTGGCCTCGTCCCGGCGCTCAATGGCCGCGAGAACCGCGTCTGCGAGCGCCTCTGCCTGTCCCGGCCTGGCCATGACGGAGGAGACCACGTCGGTCACCGCGTCCTCGACGGCCTCCTGCCTGTAGCGGACCATGCCGCCGCCGTCGGTCGGGCACGAGTAGTAGAAGTAGCGCTTGCCCGTGCACCCGGTGCCGCCGTCGCCGCGGTAGGCGCGGCCCGACTCGGCGTCGAAGAGCTTGCCGGTGAGCGGGAACGCGCCCACGCGCCCGTGCTTGCGCTTGCCGTTCGCGGCGTCGAAGCGCTCCTGGGTGACGAGCGCGGGCATGCCGCCCTCGACCACGACGTCGCCGAACTTGTAGATGCCGAGGTACTTCCTGTTGCCGAGGAGCGTCGTGACGGAGTTGACCGTCCAGGCCCCGCCGCGCACGTTGCGGCAGGCGGTGTTGAGCCAGTCGCGCACCTCGGTCTTGGTCGAGCCGTTCGCCGCCATCGCGAAGGCGCGGCGCACGCAGGCGGCCTCGTCCTCGTCGACGGCGTAGCGGCCGTCGTCGCCCACGCGGTAGCCGAAGACGCGCACGCCGTTGGCCTTGCACTTGCGGGCGTTGCCTGCCATGCCGCGGCGGACGTTCTGCGACAGCTCGCGCGAGTACCACTCGTTGACGCCCTCGAGGACGCTCTCCAGGATCGAGCCCTCCGGCGCGTCGGGGATGCGCTCCATGGCGGAGAGCAGCGACACCCCGTTGTCGCGAAGCCTCATCCTGTAGCTCGCCGAGTCGAAGCGGTCTCGCGCGAAGCGGTCGAGGCGGTAGACCACGACCACGCCCCAGCCCGCGTCCCGCGAGTCGGCGACCATGCGCTGGAACTGCGGGCGGTCGTCCGACTTGCCCGACAGGGCCTTGTCGGCGTAGACGCGCTCGACCTCCATGCCGTTTGACTTAGCGAACATGGTGCACACGCGCACCTGGTCCTCGATGGACTCCTCGCGCTGCCTGGCCGACGAGTAGCGGGCGTAGATGACGCAGCGCTTGTGGTCCTTCTCGGGCGCCTTACGCGATCCCCTGCGAGATGCCATAATGTGACCGTCCCTCTCTTCCAAGGTGTGGACGTCTGCCTCGGTGCGGAATGCAGTCCGCACCGAGGCGCTTTCTTGTGGCCGGGAGCTAGTCCCGGTATTCCATCGGTATATCTTTCGGATTCGTGTACATCGCGTTGAGCGCCCTCGGGTCCAGCCGCCCACGGAAGGGGTCGATCACCGAAGCGAGCGTCGAACCGAGCTCTTCGCTCCTCTCAAGCGGAAGCACCATTCTGAGCTCGTTGAGCATGGCATCGAAGTGCAAGCCGTCTATGCTCGCGCAATAGAGCCTGTCGTCATGGGCGCATATGTTCCTGAAGCCTACGAGCACGTGAAACGCTGTCAGCAGGTCTCTTGCGCCGATTCGCCCGGCTGCCGACCATGACGATATGATTCGGCACGCGGCGTTCTGAACGCCCCTCTTTTGGAGCTGGTAGAAGTGCTCGACATTGCCGAACGTGAGGTCGTTCTGGAGAACCCATAGCGGGACCTCCCCATAGCTCTCCAGGTAGTGACGTACGCAGTCCGGGGTTCTGCTGCTGATTCCCAGCTTCCCGTTCAGCCTTCTCATGAGGTCGGCAAGGTTCTTGTTGGCCTCTGTCTCGACGTTCTTCCTGAACGCTTTGGGAACGAGCATGTCCCTGGGGCGGACGTAGTTCGAGCGCTCCAGGTAGGCGTTCGCCTCCGGGTGCTTCTCGCAAAACGCGTAGACGACGGCGTTCTTCATGCAGGCCTCCGCCTCTATGAGGTAGCGGAGACAAAACGCCCTCAGTTCCCTGTCGAAGAGGAAGAGGTCGTATATCTGCCTGAAGGTCGTGCCCTTCTTGTACACGTCGCCCGGGCTCGACTGCATTGCCGCTCGGTCGAGGAACGTGTCCTTGTAGCCGTTGACGATGGCATAGTAGCCCTCGCGCTGGAGGACGGACGAGGTCTTTTCATCGGTTTTGACGCCGCGGGACTCTAGGAGGTCGACCAGCTCCCCGATCGTCTTGAACTCTTTTGCCATTTCGACTCCATAAAATCAAAGGGGCCGCTGCCCGATCGGGCAGCGACCCCTTCTTTGTCTCCGATTCACGTGGATTAGGGGAGACTGCGTCACTGCCACAACTATAGCTAAAACTTGAACAGAGTTACCGAAAATATGTAGAAATCTCCGTGTCTCGATGACTTCTCTCGTCTGACCGCCCATGTCGGCGTGCGACTAGAAAAGCTCTTGGTCGGTTGGCGAGGCGAGCACGTCGTGGACCTTGACGACCCTGTACCTCGAGTTTTCCCAGATGCCGATGGAGTTGAGCTTCTGTGTCACCTCAAGATCGGCGTCGATGTAGTCACCGATGCCGAACGTCCAGGAGTGGGACAGCAGCTTCTCGTAGAAGGCCGTGTCTATCACGGGTGCGGAGATCTTGTTTCCCCTGTAATAGAACTCCCACTTCCTCGAGCTACTGGGCTCGAGGACGGCCTTCGAGACTGCCAGCTGCGCATGCCCGTCGATATGGGTTCGCTCTTCGCTGACGTCCATTGGAACCTCCAAATCTGGTCATCGCCTTGTCCGCCGTCCGTGGCCGGCAAATTGGTTTGTCGGTCAGAAAGCGTCGCTTCTGGCGGACAAATTTGTGGGAATCTCACAAAAAGCCGCGCAAGAAGATGATTTAACCGCCTGGACGGTCGCTCGGGCGGACATGTAGGCCTGGCCGCGAAAAAGAAAGAGGCGGCCTCCCGGGTCGGGCGGCCGCCTCTGGACGCGGACCCCGTGAGGCCACCGCGCCAATGCGCCGCCATCATACCAGGTCGCGCCTAGCTAAGCCGTCTCCTGGCCCAGGCAAGGGAGATCACCGCTTTTTGGGTGGGTCACCCGGAGGCCCGCCATGACGCTGTCGGCCACCTCGCGGCCCTCCTCCGAGAGCGAGTCGTAGGACTCGACCAGGCCGCGGTGCGCCGGGTCTGGCGCGATCGCCTCCGTTGCCTCAAAGCGCCTTCCTGCCAGCTCGTCGAGCGAGCACTCGAGGAAGTCGGCGATGACGCATGCCTGTTCGAGGGACATCATCCTTTCGCCATTCTCCCAAGATGTAATCCTTCTCTCGGTGAAGTTGCCACCCAGAGCGGTTGCAAAGTCTCTTCGGTTCTTGTAGCCGGCTTCTTTTCTTAAACGCTTGAGCTGTATCTCCACAGACGCCTCCTTTCGTGCGTTGGCTGTAGATTACACGCAGAGCGTAAGAAATTCAACAATTAGTAAAAAATCTGTTGACCACATCACGCAAAGTGGTTATATTCGGCTCAGCAACACACAGAGTGGTTGTTTGAATTACAGAATCACTTAAAGCGATTGGAGGGATCACATGGACAAGAACACGATGGGCCGCCGACTGCGCAGCTGGATGGTCGACGCGGGAATGACCGCGGAAGACCTCGCCGCGCGACTCAAGGTCAGCTCAGGCGCTGTCTCGTCTTGGACGAGCGGTCAGCGCTCCGTCTCATTGGACCGTGCTTGCCAGATCTGCGACGTTTTCGGCAAACCGCTCGATGAGCTGGCCTGCCGCGGGGAGTAGCCCCGTCCGTGCCGCTCGCGGTGATGGCGGGAGCCCGCTGCGTGTCCGCCTGGGGACGCCAACGACACCGGAGTCCCGCTTCTCCGCTCCGGGACCGCCCGGCGCGTGTCACGGGCGCGGTCGTCCGGCCGTCGCCGCGAGCGGCACGGGAGAGGCGAGGAAGGGCCCTCCGTCCGGCGAGGCGAGAGGGGCCCGAGACCTTGGGAGCCGCCCGCGGGCGGCATGAAAACCGAATAGCGACTTGGCGGCTCCTCGAATCGCAAGGAACCGCCGAACGGATGCGGCCTGACGCGGCGGCCGGAAGGGAGCCGCGCCCATGAATGACAGGGACAGAATCGAGTTCCACATCTTTGCGATCACGATGACGGTGAACCTCGCCGTCATCGTCATCTTCCTCGGGATTCTCGTCAGGGCGCTGTGCTGAGCGACGCAATCGTGATGACGAGCGTGACTATCGCCGAGAGCGCACCGGCAATCTCAAGGACGATTCGCGCCCTCGCAAGGCGCCTCTCGCGCTTGTAGTGACGCAGGTAGCAGACACCGTCACCGGTCAGCGCGAACGTGTCCCACAGCTTGAGCGTCTGCTCGACCTGCTGGCCCGCGACCTCTACCACGGAGGACATCTCGAACCGCTCGCCCTCGTACTCGATGAGCCCCGCGCGCTTGAGCGACTGAATCGCCCCGGCCTCGTCCCAGACGTCGCCACTGTCGAGCTTGCCGAGCCTGAAGGCGACGTAACCAATCTCGCACGAGTGCGGGGCAAGCTCGACGAGCAGGCGCTCCTGCTCAATAGGGAGAAGTTCCATGGCGTTCCAATCGAATCGGCAGCAACTTACTCAATCATAGGCCGCCGCGTCAGGCCGCATCCGTGGCACCAAGCGCACGCGCCGCGAGGCGCACCGGGGCGCAGTCCCCGCTGTAGGCGACCACCGCCGCCGGAACTAAACAAAGCGTCTGACGAGCGCACTCCTTGGGTCGGCGGCCGTGGCCGCGGCCCCGGCGCTCCTCGCGGTGCGTGCGCGGATCTATCCAAGACACAAAAAAATGGCCCCACGTCCGCCAAGACAAGGAGGGCCATCGACCTAAAGGAGGTCGCACATGAGTCTACCAGAGTTCGAGGCCGCGTCGCTCGACGCGGCGGCCATGGCCATGGGGTCGCCCGCCGGGTGGCTCGCGGTGGCCGCGTCCGTGGCGGCCGACGTCGCGGCGCTCTGCGGCGTGGGGGCGCTCGAGTGGCCCGCCATCGCCGTCGGCCTCGGCGTGCCCGCGTGGCTCGCGTGGTGCTGGCTGTCGGTCGCGGAGAGGGGAGCGCGATGACGGGGGAGGAGGTCGGCGCCCGCGAGGTCGCGCTCGACGCGATCGCGGCGGAGATGCTCGCCGACTGGATGGCGTACCTGGACTCGGAGGAAGGTGGTGGCCGCGATGGCGGTCGTGGTGCAGCTGGACGGGACGATGTCGGCGGAGGTCGCGCGCTTCCTGCGCGAGGGCCACTCGACGCTGGGGGTGAGAAGGATGCTGGAGGCGTGCCCGAGGCTGCGTGAGCACGTGGAGGCAGACCGCGACGTGCTGATGTCGCGGGAGGCGGACGAACACGCGACGCGCCACGGGAAGCCCTGGACCAGGGCGGACTACAACCGGGTGGCGGCGGACTCAAGAGACGGCCTCCCCATGTGGAGGACCGCCAAGGCGCTGAGGCGCACCGTCGAGGACGTCAGGCGCGCCCGAGCCACGCTGTGCGGGAGCCAGCCGCTCGCAGGAGGCGAAGGCCGTGGCTGAGCAGAAGATGAACTTCTACCGCTCGTTCTGGGACATGTCGAACGTGCTCCCCGCGGCCGGGCGCAGGCGGTTCGTGACGGCGGTGGTCGACTATTTCTTCACCGGAGAGGAGCCGAGCGGCCTCACGTCCAAGGAGGCCGCGCTCTTCTCCGGCATCCGCGGGAGGGTCGACGCGTCGAGGTCCGGAGCCGAGTTCGCCCGCAGGCGCTACGAGGGTGCCGCGAAGGCACCCGGCGTGGGTACCGACGCGGTCAGACAAGCGACGGGCAACGGCCATCCCAACGGTGGCACCCATCGTGCCCCCCAGCGTGGGTCGCAACGTGGCACCCAGGCCGAGACCCACGCTACAGAGGGAGAGGGAGAAGTAAAGAGAGGAAGAGAGGACGCGGGCGTGCGCGCGTACGCCGACCTTGCGGAGCCGGACAGGGGCGAGGTCGTCGCGTGGTTCGAGGCGAACGGCCACGGGATGCCGACGGCCCGGCTCAGGGAGGAGGCCGAGGCGTTCTACGACCACTTCTCCGCACAGGGCTGGGTGACCGGGGCCGGCGTGCCCATCAGCCGCTGGCAGGCCAAGGCGGCGGCGTGGCTGCGCCGCGCGGCGGAGTCCTCGACCGGGGAGCGGGGCCGCGTGCCGGGAAGGCGGGTGGCCCCGCAGGCCCCGGCGTGCGACTTCTCCGCCTACTCAGCGGAGCCCTCGGAGGTGGTCTCCCGTGGCTAGGGACGTGTCCTCGGCGCTCGCCGAGATAACGAGCCGCTACGGCATCCCGGCCGAGGTGCCCGCGCCGCGGCCCGTGCCGCCGCAGGTGACCCACGGGACGGCGCGCGAGATCGTGCTCGCGCAGATCGCCGCTGGCGCCGGGGCGTCGATACCGCAGGGGCTGCTCGACCGCGCGGGCCTCACCCGCGACGGCCGCGACGCCGCCGACGAGCTGCTGCGCCGCGCGACGGAGGCCGCCGGCGTGCCGCCCGAGTTCCGAGACGTCGAGCCGGACCGCTCGCGCAACGACCGCTTCGCGCCGGAGCGCCACCGCGGCGTCTGGGCCTACGGCGACGTGGGCCGCAGCAAGACCAGGACGGCGTGCGCGTGGCTTCGCGGCTGGCTCCTGGACAACCCCGGCGGCTCGGCGCTCTTCGCCACGGAGGACTCGATGCTCGGCGAGGTCAAGAGCGCCTTCGACAGGCGCGACGCCGACGCGGAGGCCGTACTGGGGCGCTTCGTCTCGGCGGACTTCCTCGTCCTCGACGACATGGGCAAGGCCCGGCTCTCCGCGTGGGGCATCTCGCAGGTCTTCCGCGTCATCGACGGCCGCTGGGCCGGGCGCAGGCCGACGGTGTTCACCTCGCAGCACGGCCTGGCCGAGTGGGGCGAGGTCGCCGCGCAGAGCGGGGTCGAGACTGCCAAGGCGTGCGTGTCACGCATCTTCGGCGGGTGCGACGTGGTGAGGTTCGACGGCCGCGACGGCCGGATTTGTGGGGAGGCAAGGCCATGACGGAAGGAATCAGTCCCGACATCAAGCGCGCCTACAACAGGGTGAGGTACGAGAAGAGCCGCGAGTACAGGCGCCGCTATTACCTCGAGCACCACGAGGAGCGGCTCGCGTACCAGCGCGAGTACCGCAAGGCCGCGCGAGGGGAGGCACGCGGATGAGCCGCGAGAGGTGCGGGACGTGCTCCCGCTGGATGTGGGTCTGCGAGGACAGGTTCGGCGACATGCAGGGCGTGTGCTCGCTGGCCATGGAGCGCGAGTCCGGCGGGCTGCGCCTGCCGGTCGAGACGCTGGCCTGGGCCAGGGCGCACCTTTTGGGCGCGTGGCGCAGGCCCTGCGACGAGTGGGAGGCGGCGCGGGATGGGGCGTAGGTCGCGGGCGTGGGACCCGGTCGAGCTCGACGGGCCGGCGACGCGGAGGCTCGTCCGGGCGCTCTCCGCGGGCGTGCCGATGGACGCGCTGGAGCGCCGCTTCGGCCGGAACGGCGAGACGCTCGTGCGCGCCGCGAGGGCGGCCGGCTGGGACGGGACGAGGGCCCCGGAGCCGCTCGTGGCGGCCGAGACGCCCTCGAGCGTGTCGCTCCCGCCCGGCTACTACGGGTGCTCGAGGAGGCCGTGATGGATGACGAGATCTTGGGAGGGGAGAACGTGAGCGAACGAACGGGCATGCCGACGGCGGCCGACCGCAGGCTCCTCGCGGAGCGCCTGCGCTACCTCGTGGCGGGTGAGGACGGCTGGCCGACCGAGGGCGTGGGCGTGGCTCTGGGCCTGCTCGACGTGGTCACCGCCGCCGCGCCGCGCGCCCCGCGCACCGTGCCGGACGCGGTGCGGGCGCTGGCGGACCTCGTGGACGTGCCGAGGTGCCGCCTGGTCGACCGGTGGGACGCCGCCCGCGGCAGGCACTACGTGGACTGCACCGCCTGCCGCTTCGGCTCGAGGGCCGAGGGGCTGCCGGAGGGGCACCCGATGGCGACGCTCTCGAGGGAGCTGTGGAGGACCGGGGCGGCCGAGGCGTGCCAGCGCTGCCCGGTGTGCGGGGCGGAGGTGGAGCGTGACTGACCTGGAGTGGGACCGCGCGCCCAGGGAGTGGGCGACGTCCGAGGACCCGCGCCGAGGCGAGGGCTGCCGCGCGGACGAGCCGCCGACCGAGGTCGTGCGCGACCCCGAGTGGTACGTCGCGGGCGGGGTCGAGACCATCGACAAGATCGAGGCCGTCATCGACGGCCTGCCGGCGCGGGAGGCGTTCCTCCTGGGGCAGGTGGTGCGCTACGTTGACCGCGCGGGCCTCAAGGACGAGCCCGAGGTGGACCTCGGCAAGGCCAACAACTACGCCCACAGGCTCGTGACCGGAGATTGGAGGGTCGATGACCAAGGGTGAGCGGGACCTCCGCGTCGTGCGCGACGACGGCAGGGCGTTCGCCTCGCTCGATGCCGCCGGCGCCGCCACCTACGGGAGGCTGAGGTGCGGGGCCGGGATCGCCCGGGCGATCAGGACGGGCGGCAAGGCCGGCGGGCACCGCTGGCGCTACGCGCGGGGCTGCGAGCCTCGCGAGGAGGGGACCGACGCGTCCCGCGGGCGGTGGACGGAGCGCGAGCGGTGGAGGCTCGCGACGCTCTGGCCGCGGCACGGCCGGGACTGGGAAGGCTGGGCCGAGGCGCTTCCGGGCCGCACGATCGACGCCATCGAGGCGATGGCCCGGAAGATGGGTCTTCGGCCCAAGCCGAGGAGGGGCGCGTGGACGAGGGCGGAGGAGTCCGTCCTCCTGCGCGGCCTGATGGACATGGCGCGGGAGACGGGCAGGACGCCCGGCGCGATAGTGACGCGGCTGGGCCACCTCAGGTCCGCCGCGAAGCGGGAGGAGAGGGGAGCTAGGTGATGGAAGAGAAGGGGAACTGGTACGAGGGCGTCCCGGCACCCGTGGACAAGGACGGGAACGTGGTGCCTCTCGCGACGAGGAAGCTCTACGACGGGACGGGCCATGAGATCGAGGTCGGGGAGATCGCCCTCGTCGACTCCAAGCTCAGCGGAGGCCTGGTGTGGCGCGTCAGGGAGGTCGACGGGCCGATCTTGACGCTCAGCCTCCTCCACCTCGAGCGGCCCGACACCTGGGAGCGCGTCGAGGCGGACCTCATGGCCATGGCACGCGCGGACTGCGCCTGCTACTACTTCGGGGCCGGCGCGGACCTCAATTGCGACGAGTGCCCGGCGGAGAGCTGCTCTGAGTCGTGCTTCGTGGAGGCCGCCCGCGACGTCCTGCGCCGCTGCAAGGCCATCGCGGGGGTGGCGTAGGTGTCCGCCGCCGGAGTCTGCTGGTTCCTGGTCGCGGCGCTGGAGCTCGCCCGCTACGTGGCTGACCAGCCGGGCGGGGCAGACGCGTCGGGGCACGGGCTGTTCTTCATGCTGGCGCTGGTCCTGGTCTACCTGGACATGATCTACGAGAGAGGAAGATGACGATGCGCCATGGGAGGGCCGTCGACGTGGCCTCGCCGCCGGAGCCGATGCCCGAGCTCAGGCCGATACCGTCGACGGGCGGGCTCTACCTCGCCGGGGCGGACGGCTCCGTGTGGCGGGCGGCGGGGTTCGATGCCCGCGGCGTGTGGCGGCCGCCCAAGCGCTGCGCCACGCGCGTCGAGGGAGGCGGCGCGGGCCGAAACCACCGGGGCAGGTACCTGCGGGTGAACACCACGGTCCGCGGGGTCCAGAAGGACCGCCCCGTGCACCGCCTGGTCGCGGAGGCGTGGCTCGACGGATACCACCCGCTGCTCGTGGTGCACCACGAGAACCACGACTGCCGCGACAACCGGCCGGAGAACCTCAGGTGCATGACGCGGGCCGAGCACGAGAGGCTCCACGGCCACGACGTCACGGACGTCGACGTGGCCAACGCGCGATACGACTTCGAGCTGCGTCGCGACGACCCATGGCCGGACCCCTACGCGCCAGAGCGCCGCGAGGCGCAGCTCGCCCGCCCGAGCCGGCGCGCCGGTCCCGAGGGCAGGAGGGACAGGGCCGCGGCGAGGCTCGACGCGCTCATCGGGATGTGTGTAAGCGTGAACGAAAGGGAGAACGAAGATGGACAGCGGTAACACCGGGCACGCGCCCACGCGATCGACGGACCTCGGGGCGCTCCAGGGCCTCATGTTCGAGGAGCTCGACAACCTCATGGCGCTCGACCTGTCGGGCGACCCCGACGTCATCGACGCCGAGATGCGCCGCGCCGAGGCGGTGAGCTCCATCGCGTCGACGGCCATCGACAACGCCAACACGGTGCTGCGCGTGGTGCAGCAGCAGTCGATGGCGGCCTCGACCGACCGCAGGCTGCCCCGCATGATCACGGCGGGCTAGCTTGCTGCCGGAGACGGTGCCCGTGCGCTGGTCGAAGGAGCCCGAGAAGGAGGCGTGGATGCTCGCCCACGCCTCCGACGGTTCCAGGGCCGACGTCGGCGCGGCGTTCGCGGAGAGGTTCGGCCACCCGCTGAGCCCGACGCAGGTGAGCCTGTTCCGCGCCGGGCACGGCATGCAGACCCGCCGGGCGAACGGCCACGGCGTCACGGTGCCGGTGGGAGCCGAGCGCGTGCGCAAGGGCTACGTGTGGGTGAAGGTGGCTGAGCGCCCGCGCGTCCCGTTGTCCAAGGACAACTGGCTGCCGAAGCAGGTGGACGTCTGGCAGCGCACCCGCGGGCTCGAGCTGCCGCGAGGATGGGTCGTGATCTTCTGCGACCACGACAGCCGGAACTTCGACCCGGCCAACCTCAAGGCGGTGCCGCGCTCGCTCTTCGGGCCCATGAACCAGCTCTGCTCGTGGCATGACAGGCGCTCGTGCGAGGCGGCGCTCGCCTTCGCGGCGCTCAGGTGCGGGATGGCCGCCGCGTGCGCCCGGCCGAGGCGGTGCGTGGTCTGCGGCCGCGAGTTCGTGCCGGATGTGAAGGGGATGGCCGCGGCGCACCAGGTGACCTGCCGCTCCTGCCTCGACGCCGGGCGCACGAGCTACGGGCGCCGGCGCGGCCAGGGTCGCGCTGGCGGCACGTGAGCCTGGCCTGGCCAAGAATCCGGAAATCCCGATTCTTGGCCAGGGATGGGGACGCGAGCCGGGCGTTTGGCTCGCTCGCGTCCCCGCTTTGCCCGGATTCGGCCGTGTTTGGCCATAAGTGGTGACGCGAAGTCGCGATTTCGCGACTTCGGGGACTCGGAGGTTGCATGATCAGCTCTCTGCTCGAAATCATGGCGGTCGTCGGCCCGCTCGAGCTCGTCGTGGCCGTGGGCGAGGCCATCCTCATCGTCGCGACCCTGCGGTGGGTGCGCCCGTGAGGGCGCGGGGCCGCGAGGTGCCCGCCTTCTCCGTGAGGCGGGGGCGCGGCGGCGTGTGGGAGGCGAGGGCGTACATGGGGCGCGACCCGGTGACGGGCCGCGCCCTTCGGCCGTACCGGCGCCTGCCGGAGGCGTCCTCCGAGGAGGAGGCGCTCGAGTACGCCCGCGCCTGGGCCGAGGGCCTGGCGCCCGGCACCGCCGCGGGGCGCAGGCTCGACGAGATGCTCGCCGAGTACGTGGACGGCCTGGCCGCCTACGGCCGGGCCGCGCAGACCGTCGAGACCTACCGCTCGACCATCCGCCACCAGGTGGCGCCCACCATCGGCTCGGTCCCGGTGGGCGAGCTGGAGGCGTGGGAGGTCTCGACCGCCTACCGAATGCTCATGGCGGGACGGTCCGGCGCGAGGCCCGTCGGCCCCTCGACCGTGCTCAAGATGCACTCGCTCCTCTCCGGGGCCTACGAGCAGTGGAGCCGCGAGGGCCTGGTCTCGCGCGACCCGATGCCGAGCGTGACCAAGCCGCGGCGCCCGATGGGGTCGGCCCGCTCGATGGGCGAGGGGTCGTTCTCGGCGCTGTCGGCAGCGCTCGCCGAGGCCATGGCCAAGGGCGGCGCGGACGAGAGGGCCTGCGCCGCGGCGGCGTACGTCGCGCTCTCCACTGGCATGCGCGACGGCGAGGTCTGCGCCCTGGCGCGCTCGTCGCTGCGCCGCCTGACCCACGAGCTCAACGTCCACGCGACGATGACGGAGCGGCCCAGGCTCGAGCGCAAGCCCATGGCCAAGAGCTCGGCGGGATGCCGCAACGTCGCGATCGACCCGGAGTGCGAGGAGCGGCTCGCCTGGCTCATGGCCCGCGAGGCCGGGGAGCTGGGCGGGCTGCCCGAGGACGCGCCGCTCGTCACGCGCGACGGCTCCTGGATGCGCCCGAGCGCGCAGAGCGCCGCCTTCTCCAGGCTCGCGAGGTCGCTCGGCCTGCCCGCCGGGACCACCATGCACACGCTCAGGCACACGCACGCGACGATGCTGCTCTACTCCGGCGTGCCGGTGGAGACGATCAGGCAGCGCCTGGGGCACGCGGACGTGGCCACGACGCTCAGGCTCTACGCCCACGCGCTCGAGGGCGCGGACAGGGCGGCGGCGGAGGCCTGGGAGGGCGTGAGGCTCGGCGTCGGCGGGTGTGCCACGGGTGAGCCACGCGGGGGTGGCCGCGATGGGCGGTAGGCGCAGGTGGCGGCGCGAAAGCGGGGCAGCGCGGCAAAGAACACCTAATTCTTTGAGAGTGCGTGAAAACGGGGGAAACGAGACGAGGACGGAGGCATCACTTGGCTGAGCGCGACTACCTGACGACGCGTGACTTCCTGAGCGCCCGCGACTTCTTCGAGACGGTGCGAGACGCCGTGCTCGAGGGCGAGCGGGCGCAGCGGCAGATCAAGGCGATGAAGGCGGGGGAGGGCATCCGCCCGGCGTCCCTCTTCGGCGGGCGTGGCGGCGGCCGTGACGCGAGTGGCATGGCGAGGGTGGACGCCCGCATCGACCTCGAGTCGGTCTACGAGCGCAGGATCGCCGAGGCCGCGTCGCTCGTGGCAGCCGCGCGCGACGTGATCTACGGGCGCGACCAGGAGCCGGGCGGCGTCGCCGCGCTCGTCGGGCCCGTGGCCGCCGACGCCCTCTTCTGGCGCTTCTGCAAGGCCGAGAGCTGGCACGTGGTGATGGCCTCGTGCGGCGTGTCAGAGTCGACCTGCCGCCGGATGGTCGACGTGGGCATAGACGCGGTCCAGGCCTACGGCATCTCCCGCGCCATCGCCGGCGTGGGCGTCGCGGAGGGATGAGGAATATGGCCACGGGTGCGCTGGCATCCGTGGCCATTATCCTGCGCAAATATATAGGAATGTGCTTGCAAGGTATAGCGGGGTGCTATATACTATAGGCGTCAGCTGAGGGAGAGGAGGAACGTTGGATGACCTGATAAATCAGCTGATAGCCACGACGTTCGGCGTGATACTCGCCAAGGTCGTGGACGTCGTCTGGGAGCGTCTAGAAGAGAAGACCTCCAGGCGCCGGGGAGACGGAGAGAGGAGGTCATAGGCACGAGGGGCGCCCGGTGGCTCGGGCGCCCTGCCTGGCTTCGATTCTAGAAGGAGGCCGGAATGGTCGCAACTTTCATTACCGCGTTCGTGGTGGCATTGGTGGCGTTCCGCATGTGGAGGAGGAAGTAATGGCGTACAGCGAGGCGATGCGCAGGGCGCAGGCCGAGTACCGCAGGAAGAACGTGAGGCAGATCAGCGTGAGGTTCTACCCCGACACCGCCGAGCTCTACGAGTGGGCCAAGGCCCAGGGCAACGCCCAGGCCTACATACGCGACCTCATCCGCGCGGACATGGAGGCGAGGCGCGATGCGTCTTCGTCGGTGGCGGACTCTGAACAGGTCTGACAGGTTGTGAACAGGTCTGACAGGTTGTGAACAGGTGTGACAGACTCTGAACAGGTGTGAACAGGTCTGACAGACTCTGAACAGGTGTGACAGGTTGTGAACAGGTGTGAACAGGTCTGACAGGGTTGGCGCGTGTTATACCTATGATCGCGAAGCGTCGCGGGTCAGCGTGGAAACTAACCAATGTCACGCAGTCGCAGGCTCGGCATCCATCGGGTGTCGGGCCTTTTTCATACCCACTCACCACCATGGGGGCGCGATGGTCACACGTCAGGCGATGCTCGATATGGCTCTTAGGTACGACACGTCGATGAGCCGCGCGATGCTCAGAGCCCTCGGCCACGACGCGCCCGAGACGCGCCGCCGCCCGTGCCCCGTCGCCCGCGTCGGGGCAACCGCCCGCGACGCCCGGCGCTACCGCGCGATGCGGTGGTGCTTCGAGAACCACGGAAGCCCGATGCGCTAGCCGTGGCGACGAAGTCACGCTACGCCAACGGCCACGCGCGGCGGCAGGTGCGCGCCTGGCTCAGGGCACAGGGGCTGCCGTGCCACATCTGCGGCAGGCCCATCGACTACTCGCTGCCGGCGGGCGACCCCATGAGCTTCGAGGTCGACGAGATCGTCCCGGTTTCCAAGGGCGGCTCGCCCATCGACCGCGGCAACGTCGCGGCCGCGCACCGCATCTGCAACGAGCGCAGAGGCAACAAGAGCATTACCGATATGAGGTCTGCAATGGGGCCAAGGCCCTGCGACGTCGGGTGCAGGACCAGCAGGAGCTGGTGACCCAGGGGGCATACCCCTCCCATGGGCCGAAAGGCTCGCCCGCCGGCATTGCGCCTTTTTTTCACCCGATGTTCCAGCTTACCCAGAGGAAAGGGGACGGAGGCGAACGGAGATGGGCAAGGTCCGCAAGCTCAGCCCCTCGGAGCGCCGGGACATCGTGAGGATGTTCCCGCAGCTAGGGGTAACGGAGACCGCCCGCCGCATAGGCTGCTCCAAGTCGACGGTGCAGCGCGTCTGGGCCTCCGACGGCCCTCCGGAGGACGATGCCCAGAGAAGCGGCCCGAGACCCCCTGGCGGAGCCGAGCCGCAGACGAGAGCCGAGAGGCTCGTCGAGCTGCGCGGGATCCTCCGCGCAGCCATGAACGACGCCCCGCCGCAGGCGGTCGCCGGGCTCGCGAGGGAGTACCGCGCGACCATGGACGAGATTGAGAGGATGGAGGGCGGGGATGGCGGGGACAGCGTCGGGCGCGCCCTCGACTCCATCGCCGAGCGCATCGCGGCGAAGATGCCCGCCCCGTAGGCATGTGCAGTCGCCGCGAGGCCGCGCCGACATGCTGGACGAGGTGCTGGACTTCGCGGCGCTCATCGGCTACGGGGTGGGCGAGTGGCAGATGACCCCGCTCGCGGACTGGTCGCGCATAGACTCCCGCGGCAAATGGGTTCACAGGCGCTGCGGGCTGAGCGTGCCGCGGCAGGCCGGGAAGTCGCACGACGCGATCATATGGGTCGCCTTCCTCGTGCTCATCATGGGCTACTCGGTGCTGTGGACCGACCACAACTACTCGACCACCTGCGAGATGCTCGCGCGATTCCGCAAGATCCTCGGGAAGCGCGCCGGCGACCCCGACGCCCCGCGCGCCATAAACCGCCGCGTCAAGGACGCGAAGTCGAAGACTGCCCAGGAGAGCTTCGAATTCACCAATGGTGGCGTGCTGTGCTTCAGCACGCGCACCGATTCCGCCTCGCTCGGCTACAGCTTCGACGTGATCGTCTACGACGAGGCCCAGCTCCTCACAAAGGCGCAGGCCCAGACCCTGAACCCCACCACGACCCACTCTCCGCACAAGAACTCCCAGCTCATATACGTCGGCACGCCGACCCGCGCCGGCAGCGCCGCGGACCGCTTCGTCGAGCTGAGGGCCGAGGCGTGGTCTGACGCGCCGGACGACGACCTCTGTTGGCTCGAGTACGGGGCCGACGAGGTCGGGGACCCGATGGACGAGTCCAGGTGGTACGGGGTCAACCCGTCGCTCGCCGAGGGCCTAGTGGAGATAGAGGACGTGCGCACCGGCGTGCGCGGCATGAAGGGCGACACGCTGGGAATCGCGCAGGAGTACCTGGGCTACTGGCTGCCGCCCCAGGAGCAGGTCGAGCCGCCGCTCATCGGCGAGGACCTGTGGAGGGAGACCGAGATAAACCCCAGCGCCGCCGCATCCATGCCGCTCGGCAAGGTCGCGTTCGGCGTGAAGTTCAGCTCCGACGGCTCGTCGGTCTCGGTCGCGGTCGCCGCCGAGGGGCCAAGGTGCCCCCACGTCGAGCTGCCGTTCTGCGAGCCGACGTCCAAAGGGATCATGCAGCTCGTCGCATGGCTCGCGGTCAGGGCGTCGATGGCCTGCTCGGTCTGCGTCGACGGCAAGAGCGGGGCCGGCCTGCTGTGCAGCGAGCTGGAGGAGCTCGGCGTCCCAAAGGGCTACGTCATCAGGCCAACCGCCGCCGACGCCGTCACCGCAGCCTCGCTCGTCCACGACGCCGCCCGCGCGGGCAGGCTCACCCACATCCCGTGCCCAGCCCTGGACCTGTCGGCCGCGACGTCCACGAGGCGCGCCATCGGCCATGCCGGGGGCTGGGGGTTCGGCGGGGAGAACTCGTCGCCCATAGAGGCGGCGGGGCTCGCGCTGTTCGCCCTCTCGTCATCAAGAAGGACTCCAGGAAGGAAGGCGACCGTCCATTGATTTCCATCCCCTACGCCGCCGCGGCCGCGGACGGGCTTCTCGACGAGGACCGCGAGACGGTCCTCAGCCTCCTCAACTGCTGGCAGAGGCACTACGGCGGCAACCTCCTGCGCTCCGACTACTACGAGGCGCGGAACATGCTCAAAGACCTCGGCATCGCCGTCCCGGACTCCCTTCGCGACCTCGAGGTCGCGTGCGGCTGGGGCTACAAGTGCGTGGAGGTCATGCGCGACCACATCGCCTTCGACGGGTTCACCTGCCAGGACGACGAGGACTTCGACAGGCTCCTGTCCGCCGTCGCCAGGCGCAACAACATGGCCACGAGGGTCGGCAAGGCGGTGAACTCGGCCCTCAAGTACTGCTTCTCCATGCTCGTGGTGACGGCCGACGACGAAGGCCACGCCCGAATCTCGGCTTACCCCCCGACCCTGTGCACCGGCATCTGGGACGACGTCCACGAGCGGCTCTCCGCGGGGATGTTCGTGGTCTCGTTCGCCAAGGAGCGCGGCGTTCCCACGAACCGCCCGGACTGGGTGAACGTCATGCTGCCCGACCGGATGGTGCGCATCCGGGAGGTGCGCCGCAACGAGTGGGCCGCAGAGTACGTCGAGCACGGCCTGGGCGCCGTGCCCATGTTCGTCATGCCGCACAACCCCGACGACGACCGGCCGTTCGGCGTGTCGCGCATCAACCACGAGGTCCGCTGGCTCATCGACTGCGCCATGCGCGCCAACGTCAACGAGGAGGTCGCCGCCGCGTTCGCCGCGTCGACGCAGAAGTACCTGCTCGGAACCGACGGGGACGCCTTCGCCGACAAGAGCAAGTGGAGCGCCTTCATAGGCTCCATCTTCGAGGTCACGAAGAACTCCGACGGTGACATACCGCAGTTCGGCCAGCTCACCCAGCCGAGCATGCAACCAATGACCGAGCACTTCTCAAACCTCTGCAAGCGCATGAGCGCGGCCACCGGCATCCACGTCGGCCAGTTCGGCATCATGAGCGACAACCCGAGCTCGGCGCAGGCGATCTACGCCGAGAACGAGCCGCTAATCCTGAAGTGCAAGAGCTTCATCCGAGAGGCCAAGGCCGCGTTGGCCAGGGCCGCGACCGCAGCCCTGGCGACAGAGCTCGGATGCTCCTACGAGGAGGCCGAGGACGCCTGCGCGGTGTCCGTCCACTTCCTGAACCCCGCCATGCCGACGCTCGCCCAGCAGACCGACAGCTCCATCAAGCTCGCCGCCGCCGTCGAGGGCTTCGCGGGCACGCCGACGTTCTGGCGCCTCAACGGCTTGGACGACGACGAGGTCAGGACCGTGGTGTCCGAGGTCAGGCGCAACGTCACCAAGGCGGCGGCGCTCGACCTGATGGCGGGCGTGCGCCAGGCGGCGGCGGATGATTAGCCGCAAGGAGTTCGACGCCTACAACCTCGAGGTGGCGAGGCTCGGCGACGAGGCCGCGTCAAACGTCGAGGAATCCATCATGGGATGGTGCAGGGCGCACGGAGACGCCACGGTCGCCGAGAAGCGCGAGGCCGCCAAGGTGATCATGGACGGCTTCGTGCAGGCGTACGACGAGGAGGCCGCGAGGTTCGCCGCCGACTGGTACGACTACAGGGCGGAGCTCGGCGGCGCGAGGCTCGACCAGGCGCTGACCATGACGACCTACAGCCCAGAGTCCGTCGACGAGGTCGCGCGCTACCAGGCGAAGAAGCTAGCGAAGAAGGGTGACGCGGCCTTCGCGAAGGCCTGCGGCGAGTACGCCAGGAACGACCTGTTCCGAAGCCTGAACGAGACGATCATCGTCAACGTGGGACGCGACAGGAAGAAGGGAGCGCGCTTCGCGCGCGTGCCCACCGGCACGGAGACGTGCACCTTCTGCCTCATGCTCGCCTCGCGCGGCGCCGTCTACCACACGAGGAAGACCGCCGGCGAGTTCAGACGGTTCCACCGCGGGTGCGACTGCAAGGTCATGGTGGGATTCGAGGACAATCCCGACGCCGAGCTCGTGGAGGGCGTGCGCCCCGAGGAGCTGCGCAGCCAGTTGGCCCAGTTCAAGGATATCGACGAGGACGAAAGCCTGACGAGTGCCGAGAAGGACGCGGCGAAGCGTGCCGTGCTCGGTTCGCCTGGGCCTCCAGTCGCGTACAAGAAGCCGAAAGAGGCCTTCGCGCACGAGCGCGGCGGCTCCTACGACCTCGCGGCGCACGAGGCGCTTCGGGCGGCCGGTCACGAGGTCGTCGTCCGCAAGGAGGACGCGCCGGAGGGCTTTTCCAATATCGACCTGCTGCTCGACGGAAGGCTATGCGAGCTGAAGAGCCCGACAAGCGATGCGTCTGGCATCAACGGGCTTAGGTTCATCGAGCGCAATATAAGAAAGGCAGTGCGGCAGTTCGAAAAGGTGGAAGGTGGGCCGGTAAGGCCCTCTATCGTCGCGCTTAACTGCGAGGAAGTCCCTGTGACGAGAGAGGACGCGCTGAAGCGCGTGCGGCTCGAGATGTCGAGGCATGACATCGACCGCGTTATCTTGTTGACCAGGGGCGGGGCCATAGACGACATAAAGAAATAAGCCCCAGGTTAGCTATCCAGCACGCCCAGGGCTTCTCAAATCAGATTATACACACCTGGCTAGCACAATGGCAGTGCGGCGGTCTCCAAAACCGCTTACCGGGGTTCGATTCCTCGGCCAGGTGCCATCGGGGCGTGGCGGAACGGCAGACGCGCGTGCCTCAGGAGCACGCGGGCATCGCCCGTGCGGGTTCGAGTCCCGCCGCCCCGACCGAAACGTTGAACCAGGCCATCCGCACGGGTGGCCTTTTTCATGCCGAAAAGCGCCCCGCACGGGGCAAGACGATGCCCCGCACGGGGCGGAAATGGAGGGAGCATGGCCCAGGAGACCACGCCCACCGGGACCAAGCCGACCGAACCTGCACAGGACGGAGACGCCGGTCAGGAGCCCGACTACAAGGCGCTCTACGAGAACGCGCTGAAGGAGTCGCGCAAGTGGGAGAGCCGCTCGAAGGCGAACCTCAAGGAGCTCGACGAGCTCAAGGCCGCGGCACCCAAGGCTGACCCGACCGTGGAGGAGCGCCTGAGCGCGCTGGAGAGCGAGAACGCCTCGCTGAAGGCGAGCGCCGCCCGCTCCGAGCTCGTCGACTCCGTGGCCAAGGCCACCGGACTCGACCGCTCCATCGTGGCGACGCTCAACGGTGAGGACGAGGACGCCCTCACCGAGCAGGCCAAGGCCGTGGCGGCCATCACGAAACCGACGGGCGGCGCGCCGAAGGTGCCCGAGGCAGGCGGCAAGCCCAAGCCCGGCAAGCCCTCCAAGAAGGACGTCCTCGGCATCGAGGACAAGAAGGAACGCCTGGCCGCCATCGCGGCCAACATCGACCTCTTCTAAGGAAGAAGAAAGGGGCTGGAACATGCCCGACATCAAGACCCTCGCGGCCGCCCGCAACGTCGACCTCGTGAACACCTTCACCAAGTCGCTCAACAAGCTGACCGCCATGCTCTCCACCTGCGCCCCCATCCAGGCGGCCGTCGGCGAGACCCTGCACCAGAAGAAGATCACCGGCAAGCTCTCGGAGGCGGAGTACACGGAGGGGCAGGACATCCCCCTCTCCACCTACGCCTTCCAGGACGTCAAGACCTACGAGGTCGAGCTGAAGCCCTACCGCAAGCAGACCACCCTGCAGGAGGTCAAGAAGCGCGGCTACGACGCCGCCGTCGACAAGACCGACGCCGCCATGCTCTCCGACATCCAGCGCGGAATCAAGAAGGACTTCGTGGCCGCCCTGGGCGCCGAGGGCACCACCGCGGCGACGGGCAAGTCCCTCGTCGCCACCGCAGCGAACGCCTGGGCCGCCCTCTCCAACCTCGTTGAGGACTACGGCTTCGGCGACGCTCAGGTCGTCTACTTCGCGAATCCCGTCGACTTCGCCAAGCAGATCGGCGAGTCCGAGGTCTTCTCCGCCTTCGGCATCTCCTACATCGAGAACTGGGCGGGCCTCGGCACGCTCGTCTCCACCGGAAGCGTCGCAGCGGGCACCATCTACGCCACCGTCAAGGACAACGTCAAGGTCTACGTCGCCCCGACCGACGGCGACGAGCTGTTCGGCTGCTACACCGACGAGTCCGGCTACATCGCCGTCTCGCACTCCGCCGAGCTGAAGAGCCTCACCTACGACACCGTGGCCTACGTCGGCCTCGTGTTCTTCGCCGAGTACATCGACTTCGTGGTCAAGGGCACCATCGCCCCGACCGCTTAGCAAAATCCCCTAAGGAGACGAAATGCTTGCCTTGGTAACCTACCCATACCGCGACCGCGAGACGCTCGCGGTCCACCTCGCAGGCGAGGAGGTGGAGCTGGCAGACGCGCGCTTCGCGGAGCTCTGCGCAGGCGGCTACGTCGACGTCCCGGCCGAGAAGCCCGCCGAGCCCACGGAGCCCGCCGCTGAGCAGGAGGTCGCGCCGCGGCCCGTGAGCGCCCCTGTCGAAATGACGGTGGCTGAGCTCCGGGCCGTCATCGAGTCCAAGGGCGGCTTCGCGCCGCGGAAGGCCACCAAGGCCGAGCTGCAGGCGATGCTGGCGGCCCTCTGATGGCCGCCAATCTCACCGTCACGCTCGAGGAGTACGCGGCCCGCTACGGCACGCCGCCAGACCCCGAGCGCGTCTCCGCGCTGCTCTCCGACGCCTGCGACATGCTGCTCACGGCCTACGAGGGCCGCTTTGGCTGCTACGTGGAGGGCGCCTACCCGGCGTTCGACCGCGGCTACAAGGCCGTGGCCTGCTCCGTCGTGAGCCGCGCCGTGAGCGTGCCCGACTGCTTCGCCGGCGCGACGCAGTACAGCCAGACGGCGGGCAGCTACAACGCCTCCGTGACCTTCGCCAACCCCACCGCCGACCTCTGGCTCGGCAAGTCCGACCTGAGGCGGCTCGGGCTGGCGGGCACGCGCATCGGCTCCATCGCACCGATGATCGGGGATGAGGACCGTGCTTAGCCTCATCCCCACGGAGGTGGTCACAGTAGTCCGTCCCACTGTGGAGCGCGACGACCTCGGTGAGCCGACGCTCGGAGAGCCTACACGCGAGGCGGTGCGCTGCGTCGTGTGCCCGGGGACGACCTCGGACATGGACGCGCCGCGCCCCGAGGGCGTCACCGTGGCCTACACGCTGCACTTCCCGAAGACCTATTCCGGGAGCCTGCGCGGCTGCTCGGTCGAGGTGCGCGGCGAGACCTACGACGTGGTGGGCGACCCACGGCGCACGACCGACGCCGCCACGCCCGGCCCCTGGAACCTGGCCGTGGAGGTGACCCGCGCTGATGGCTAGCAACGTCAAGTTCGGAAAATTCAAGGCCAACAAGGCAGGTTACAGCGCCGTCAAGAACTCAAGCGCCGTCCAGAGCATGCTCCGCGGCAAGGCCGACCGCGTGCGCTCCCAGGCCGTAAGCATGGCCGGGGGCAACGGTGAGGTCCGCGGCCCGGCGAGACACCACCCAAAGGACACCATCGCCTACCCGGGGTCCGAGTACCGCAAGCCGCCGTTCGTGACGAAACCCGTCGTGCTCCCGATAGCAGGCGACCACGCTTACATCGTGGCCACGGGCACGAACCACGGGCGATACAGCGAGGCGAAGCACAAGGTTCTCTCGAAGGCGCTCGGCGCGGCGAACGGATAGGAGAAGGCGCATGGACATCGAGGCCGTTGTGGCTAGAAGGATCTCGAAAGCCGTGGGCGTGCCGGGGCGCGTGGAGGTCACCGCGGACGCTCCGGAAAGCTTCATAAGCGTCGAGCGGCTGGGCGGGGGAGGCTCCATGTTCGAGCCCGTCCAGCTCGCCGTCGACTGCTGGGCCGGGAAGAAGCGGCGCAAGGTCGCTCAGGCCCTCTCCGAGAGGGTGAAGGCGGCCGTCTGCGACCTCGACGAGGAGCCGAACTTCTTCCATCCAGAAGTGACGAACTGCTACCGGCAGAACGACCCGGACACGGGCCGCTCAAGATACATCGTGCAGGCCCAGCTGTGGGTCTGCGAGTAGACAAGGAAGGGGCCTGCCAATGGCCGAAACCAACACCAACAACCAGGCGAACGTAAGCTCCGCCAAGGGCGTGAAGGGCGGGTACATCTTCTCCGCCCCCGTGGGAACGGAGCTGCCGACCGACATCAAGACCAAGCTCGACCCGGCCTTCAAGTGCCTCGGCTTCATCTCCGAGGACGGCTACGTCGAGTCGATCGACGAGGACGCCGACGACATCAACGACATGAACGGCGACGTCATGGACTCCACCAACTCAAAGCGCGTGGAGTCCGCCCAGGTCACCTTCGCCGAGGTCAAGGCCTCCACGCTGAAGCGCCAGTACGGCGACGCCAACGTCACCGACGAGAACGGTCTCATCACCGTCAAGCACAACGCCGACAGCCACGACGTCTTCTCCTACATCCTCGAGCTGGTCCTCAAGAACGGCCGCCGCTGGCGCAAGGTCGTGCCCAAGGGCAAGTCCTCCGAGCTGGACGAACTCACCATCGCCAGCTCCGAGCTGTGCCAGCGCGCGCTGACCATGAAGTACCTCACCGACGAGCAGGGAAACACCTGCTACGACTACTACGAGTCCACGGAGACCCAGGCCGCCTAGGCAATCCGATGCGGCGCGGGGCGACACGGCCCCGCGCCCTTTTTAAGCAAATGACCGGACAGTAAGGAGCGGCGAGAATGCCCACCAAGAAGAAGCGCGAGACCACGAAGTTCGAGTTCAGGGGCCAGGAGTTCGAGATGGACAAGACGGCGTTCGCGTCGCTCAAGGTCCAGACCGCGCTCAGCCTCGGCGACAAGGACCCGCGCGCGGCGAACGAGGCCATGAACCTCGTCTGCTGCGGCCGTCTCGTCGAGTACATCGGGCGAGTCCCGGACGCCGACGGCAACGCCCCGGACGAGCTTGGCTGCTCGACCGAGGACTGGTTGGCCTTCACCGGCGCCATGGCGGAGGCCGCCTCGGCAAAAAACTAGCCGGCTTCGCCCGCGACTGGCTCGGCCACCGCGAGGACACGGTGGCGGACTTCAGGCAGTTCTACGGCATCGACCTCCCCCTGGAGGCCGGGGACGAGGACTGCCGCCGCTGGGCGATGCTGTGGCACGCGCTGCCGCGCGAGTCGAGGACGGCGAGGCGGCAGAGCCCGGCGCTCGAGTGGAGCGAGGGCGAGTACATGCTCAACCAGGTGGTCTACTACCTCAACCTCCTCGCGTGGAGGCAGTGCACCAAGGACGGCCAGAAGGGGCGGCGCGCCCCGCAGCCGCCGAAGACCCCCGGCGAGAGGGCGGACGCCGAGCGGCGACGCGCCAACGCCGAGGCGGCGCGCGGCGAGATAGACAGAATCCTCGGCATCCCGGAAGGGGGTGCGTAAATGGCGGTCAACGTTGGCTCGGCTTCGGTCACCATCATGCCGACCATGAACGGCTTCGCGGCCAAGATGGACAAGGAGCTGGGCGGCGCGGGCAAGACGGGCGGCTCGGCCTTCTCCAAGGCGTTCGGCACGGCGGCGCAGCCGGGGACCGGCTTCCTCGGGAGGTTCCGCACCGCCGGCACCAGCGCCGGCTCGGCCATGGGCGAGTCCGTGGGCAAGGGCATCAGCGCCAAGGGCGCGGCAATCGCCGGGGCCATGGGCGGCCTCGCCGCGTCCATCGGCTCGAAGCTCGTGGGGACCATCCAGGGCCTGATGGGCGAGATAACGGGCGCCAGCGACTCGGCGCAGAAGTTCGCGAACACGCTGTCCTTCGCGAACATCGACGACTCGACCATCAAGCAGCTCACGTCCTCGACGCAGGCCTACGCGGACGAGACGGTCTACGACCTCTCCGACATCCGCAACACCACGGCGCAACTCGCCGCGAACGGCGTGGACAACTACGCCCAGCTCGCAGAGGCGGCGGGCAACCTGAACGCCGTCGCTGGCGGCAACGCCGACACGTTCAAGTCCGTGGCCATGGTCATGACCCAGACCGCCGGCGCGGGCAAGCTCACCACCGAGAACTGGAACCAGCTCTCCGACGCCATCCCGGGCGCGTCCGGCAAGCTCCAGGAGGCCCTGAAGGCCAACGGGGCCTATACGGGCAACTTCCGCGAGGCGCTGGAGAAGGGCCAGGTCTCCGCCGAGGAGTTCAACAAGGCGGTCATGGACCTCGGCATGACCGACGCGGCCAAGGAGGCGGCCACCTCCACCGCCACCATCGAGGGCGCCATGGGCAACCTCGAGGCCGCGGGCGTCACGGCCGGCGCGAAGGTCCTCGACGCGTTCAAGCCGCTCCTCACCGGCGGCATCAACGGCGCGACCGACGCCATCACCGCCGTCACGGATGGCGTGTCGGCCTTCATCGACTCGTGCGCGCAGAATGGCGCGGCCCAGACTCTATCGGACATCATCGGGCAGCTGGGCACCGCCGCGGGCAACGTGGGCGGCGCGCTGGGGAGCCTCGCGCTCGCCGTGCTCGGCATCCAGCCAAGCGGTGACGCCGCGACGGACGCGGCCAACGGCCTCAAGGACGCCCTCGGCGCGGCCCAGCCGGTCATCCAGGGCGTCTCCGACGCGACCGGATGGCTCAGGGACCACGCGGCGGAGGCCGCGCCCTACGTCCAGGGACTGGCCCTCGCCTTCGCGGCCGTGCGCGCGGCCCAGGGCATCGCCGGGTTCGTGACGGCCTTCTCGGCGGCGGTCGGCGGCGTGTCCGTCACCGCCCCGGTCGCCACGGCTGGCACCACCGCGCTCGCGGGCGGCGAGACGGCCGCAGGCACCGCCGCCGGCGTCTCCGCCGCGCAGATGCTCGCCTTCGGTGCCGCCGTGCTCATGGTCGGCGCGGGCGTGCTGCTCGCCGCCGCCGGCATGCTCGTCATCGCCACGGCGGCAATCCAGGTGGCGTCGGCGGGCCCGACGGCCGCCGTCGGGATGCTCGCCATGGTTGGCGCGGTCGCCGGCCTCGCCGTCGGTGCCGCCGCCCTGGGTCCCGCGCTCACCGCCGGGGCCGTCGGCATGCTCGCCTTCGGCGGCGCGGTGGCCCTCGTCGGCGCGGGCGTCCTCTTGGCGTCCGCCGGCCTGATGCTGCTCGGCGCGGCGCTCCCCGGCATCTCCGCCTATGGGATGACGGCGGCGGTCGGCATCCTCGCGCTCGGCGCGTCGATGCTCGTGCTCGGCCCTGGCGCCATCGTGGCCGCCGCTGGCCTCACGGTGCTCGGCGCGGGCGTTGCCGTGGCCGCGGCGGGCGTGACGCTGCTCGCGGCCGGAGCCATGCTCCTCGGCGCCGGGCTCGCCCTCGTTGCGGGCTCGGTGGTCGTGGCCTCCGCCGGAATCGTCGCCATGGGCGTGGCCATGCCCATGGTGTCGTCCTCCGCGCCGGGCGCGGCTGCCGGGCTCGCCGCCCTCGCGGCGGCGGCGCTCGCGGCATCGCCAGGGCTGCTCGCGGCGGTGCCCGCCATGAGCGCGTTCTCCTCCGCGTGCTCCACCGCCTCGTCCGCCTCCTCGCAGGCGCGCTCCGGCATCGACCAGGTCAAGCTCGCGAGCCAGTCCATGGCCACGGCGGCCAAGGCCTCCTTCCGGGACTTCGCAAACTCGGCGAAGAGCGCTGCCTCGACCGCTTCTAACGCTGTCATGGGCGCCTGCCGCCAGATGTCAGCAGAGGTCGGGTCGCTCAGGCTCACGCTCCCGCGCATCCAGGTTGGCGCGCTGCCGCACTTCTCCATGAGCGGGAGCTTCGACGCCCAGACCGGTTCCGTGCCCTCCGTGCACGTGAATTGGTATAAGAGCGGCGGCGTCTTTGCCGCGAACAGCCCGCAGCTCATCGGCGTGGGCGACAACCGGCGCTACGACGAGGCGGTGGTCCCGCTGAGCCCGAGAGTCCTGCGCGGCATCGGCGAGGGCATTGATGTCGAGCGAGGCGGCGACGACGCGTCCGTCATCGCGTGGCTCGAGCGCAACCTGCCGGCGATCATCCAGAGGTACACACCGGTCACGCTCGAGCGCGACCTCGACCGGCACGTGAGGGCGGTGATTGCTGGTGCATAGGCTCACCTACACGTCATCGACGGGCAAGGTAATCGAGCTAGACGCCGCTGGGGCCTACGTCGGCACCGCGCCGAAGCTCAGGAGCCGCGAGTGGTCCTACGAGCTGTCGTGGAGGGGCGCATACGGCATCTCCCGCGACGCCCGCGAGGCCACGGTAGACGCCCACCTCAGCCCGGAGGCGGCCGACGCCCTGCGCGAGCAGGCCGACCGCGACATGGCCGACTCGTCCCCCGGCAGGCTCACCTTCGACGGCGAGTGGTGCCAGAGGGCCTACCTGGCCAAGTCCGACGTGTCGGAGGTGTACGGCAGGCGCGGCATAAAGACCGAGCTGACCTTCCTGCTGCTCGACGGCGCCTGGAGCCGCGAGGTCACGACGGGCTTCTACGCCAACGAGGTCTCGGACGGCTCCGCGCTCGACTTCCCGCACGATTACGAATACGACTACGGCGGCAGCGGCGCGAACCGCACGATCACCGTAGCCGGGCTGGTCCCGGCCGATTGCAAGCTGACGATCTACGGACCCGCGACGGACCCGCGCGTGACCGTGACGCAGGGCGAGTTCTCGAACACCTACAGCGTAAAGGTCGCGGTGCCGGGCGGCTCGCGCCTCGTCATCGACGGGTCGAGCCATCCGAAGGGCATCCA
Organism: Parolsenella catena; assembly: GCF_003966955.1. Lineage (GTDB taxonomy): Bacteria > Actinomycetota > Coriobacteriia > Coriobacteriales > Atopobiaceae > Parolsenella > Parolsenella catena. The sequence continues at coordinate 514,915 of NZ_AP019367.1, forward strand.
GCTCATCGGTACCTACGGTGAGGTGGAGGACCGGTTCGCCGACGGCGTGCGCGGGGAGGGCGCGGGCTCCGGCTCGTACTGCTTCGAGCCGCTGCGCCCCGGCACCTCGACCGTGTCGTGGGACGGCTCGTTCGGCTTCGACATCACGCACTACCAGGAGGAGGGCGAGCCGCCGTGGAGCTGATAGTCGCTGACAGCGCGGGCAAGACCCTCTTCCCGCTCGCCGACTTCGAGCTGGACATGGACGCGGGCTGGGGCGACGGCGTGGACAACACGTTCGACCTCATAGTCCGCGACCCCGACGCGCCGCTCCCCGAGGCCGCCTGGCGAGTGTTCGCCGACGGCACCGAGATGGGCGGGCGCGTCGAGGGCTTCGAGCTCAAGACGGGCCGCGCGTCCTCCGAGCTGCACTGGAAAGGCTCCACATGGACTGGCGTGCTCGCCAAGCGGCTGCTATGGCCGGACGCCGGGCAGGACTGGCTCACGCTATCCGGCGACGCGAACGCCGTGCTCAGGCGGGCAATCGAGCGCCTGGGGCTGAGGTCGTTCTTCTCCGTGCCCGACGGGGACGCGGGCGTGGCCGTGAGTCACAGGTGCTCGCGCGACGTGCCGGACGCCTGGACGAACCTCCGCCTTGCCATGAAGTCTGCTGGTCTGCGCCTCGACGCAAAGTGGGTCGACGGCTCGTGCGAGCTCCAGGCCTTGCCCGTCACCGACTGGCGCGGCCGCGTGGACTCGGACCTCGTGGGCTTCGACCTGACGAGCGACCTGCTCGTCACCAACCATTTGAAGGCGGCAGGCAAGGGCGAGCTGGCGTCCCGTCAGGTCGTGGACGTCTACGCCGACAACAAGGGCAACGCGGGCACGTCAAAGGCCATGGCGGGCGTCTTCGAGCTGGAGGAGTACTACGACGCCAACAACTCCGAGGGCGACGACCTGCGAGACCAAGCCATGGACCGCCTGAAGGACATGCAGGCCGAGGGCGGCGTCAAGGTCACCGTCGGCGAGGGCGTGAGCTTCGGCCTAGGCGACATCGTGGAGGCCCGGCACTACTCGCCGAACGTCACGGTGAGCGTCGAGATATCGAGCCGTGTCACCGCGGCGACCGGCGCGGGCGTCGCGGTCACCTACGGGGCCTCGCCCGGCACGACGAAGATAGGTTAGGAGCATCACATGGAACTGGTAACCGGCAAGGCGGGAACCCCGCACGTCAGCTCTGCGGACGACGGCCGCCGCATCGCGGGCGAGGTCGGCACGGGCAGCTACGTCTTGCAGACGGGCGGCAGGCTCGCGCCGTCGCTCGTTGACGCGAACACAGTGAGGTTCGCCACGGGCGACATGATCGTGCAGGGCCGCCACATCGGCCTCACGGCCCCCGAGGACGTGAAGGTGGCCTCCGGTACGCAGGGAAAGAAGCGCACCGACTACGTCTGCGTGCACTACAAGCGCGACGTGAGCGGCGCGAACCCCACGCTCGTGGAAACTGTGGAGTGGACCGTGCTGCAAGGCACGCCGGGCACGGAAGCGACCGCTCCGAGCGTGCCCGCCGGGTCAATCCTGGACGGCGACGCCGACGTGACCGTGCCGATCGCGAGTGTGTCCTTCGACGGCCTCGCGACGGGGGAGCCTAAGCTGCTCGTCCCGGTCCTCACCCCACTCGCCACCCTCGGGGATTCCGTATCCCAGACGGCTTCTCAGCCGTTTCCGGGCGGCTACCTGTACCGCATCGGCTCGCTGTGTGTCTTGCAAATCCAGAACATGACCATCCAGGCCGGCGTGGTCCGCACAGCCGGAAAGCTGACGACAAAGCCCACGCGCGAGGTCGTCGGGGCCATCTCCTACGGAAGCTCGGCGGGCTACGTGTCCGTCCACGCGGACGGCACCGTCTACTGCACCAGCAAGGCTTCCGGCGACTTCTCCGGCCAGGTCTGCTTCGTCGCCTAGACGGCGTAGGTGACAGAGAACGACATCAGCGTGGTCTTGGTGATCGTCACGGCCCGCGTCAAGATCTTGACGGCGCCGCCGTGTTCGACGTCGATTGGCACGATCATATTCGTGTCGGTCTCGACGAACGCGGAGGCGCCTACCGTCGTTGACGGCCTCATGCCTTCCGGGAGTGTGGCAACGACGCCAGACGACCAGGCTGGAATGGCGACCGAGGCAGCAGACAGCGTCGCCGAGACGGTGCAGACCCGCCCGACGCGGGTCGCCGAGACCCCGCCTGACGAAAACGATTGAGTCTGGGATACGGAATGCTAGCCGTATATCGCGACGATCGTCTCGGCGTCGCCCGCGCCGAAAATCAGCGCGCTGCCGAGACCAGACGACACGTATCTGTTGTATATGACGTCCTTGAAGGTCACCTGTTCGCCTGATATCGACGCCGTCGCGTATGCGGTCACGACCGAGGAGCCGCCTCCGTCAGCCGCCGCAGCGACGACGTGCGTCCCGTCCGAGGTCGGCATGACGCCGCTCGCGCCGCTCCCGAAGGCGACGGTCACCGCCGCGCGGCCTTTGAGGCCGGGGATGGTGACCGTGCCGTCATGTTTGATTCCCGGCCTCGCCAAGACACGGGATACGGAATGCTATGCCGTGTGGATGCCACGTTTCCGGCAGCTTAGTAGCATTCCGTATCCCACGGCGGCGAGCAGCCGTTCGCGGGAGGCTACCTGTACCGCTTCGGGCCGCTGCGCGTGCTCCAGATCCAGAACATGACGCTTCAGGCAAACGTGCCGCGAACGGTGGGCAAGCTGCCGGTGAAGCCGACGCGCGAGGTGGTCGGCGCGATCTCCTACGGCACCTCGGCGGGATACGTTTCCGTCCACACCGACGGGACCGTAATCTGCATGGCCAAGGCCGGAGGCGACTTCTCCGGTCAGGTCTGCTTCCTGGCCGGCTAGGCGGCGAACGTGACGCTCACGTCAACCTTGCTCCACACGATCTCGTCCTGTACGTACATGTGCATTAGAAAGACGCTTCCGTCGGTATCGACGCGGACCATGCCCCAGGCCTGGTCGTTGACGCCGAACAGCGCCATGACCCGCACGCGCGGAGCGCAACCGTCGGCGAGCTCCGCGACCTTGATTGGGTTCACCGCACGCGTGAGCGACTTGCTTCCGCTGATGTGGATTGTCACGCACCCGCCGCGCTTGAAGCCCTCGACGATGAGGTCGTTGAAGACCTGCTTTTTGACGGGGGATACGGAATGCCCTATCCGTTGAGGAGCAACCGCTCGACCTCGCGTTGCGCGTCCTTGCAGATGCGCGGCCTCGGCACGATGTAATGCTCGTAGGCCGTGCCGATGTCGGTGTGGCCGAGCATCATGGCCACAGTCTCGATTCCCACGCCCGCCTCGACCGCGAGCGTCGCCCACGTGTGGCGGCACTCCGTCATCGAGGTCCAGGCCGCGCCCGCGCGGCGGCAGGCCGACCGGATGCGCCGCGCGACCGCGTCGGGCGACAGCTCGCAGAGCCAGCCGGAGCGGCCCCTGCGCAGCGCGCGCAGCCGCCTCACGGCGAAGCGGGGGAGCCAGCAGGACCGCGCCGAGCGCTCCGTCTTCGGCGCCTCCACGACCTCGTGGCCATGGACCACCTGACGCGAGCGCCTGACGCGGACCTCGCCCGTGCGCAGGTCGATGTCGGACCACTTGAGGCCGCACGCCTCGCCGCGCCGAAGGCCGAGCGTCACCGAGCAGATGGCGACGGCCTCGCACTCGTGGCCCCACAGGGCGCGGAGGTAGGAGCGCACCTGACCCGCCTCCATCGTGCGCGGGCGGCGCGCGGCCTTGCGCGGCAGCTCGACGCCGGCGGCGGTGGGGTCGTACATCCGCACGCCCAGGCGGCGAATCGCCCAACGGACGACCTGCCGCAGTGTCTTGTACGCCTTCTCGGCGGCACCCGGCAGCTCGAACCCGTCCACCCAGGCCTGGACGTCCTCGGGCGCGATGGACTCCAGCTCGACCCCTCCCCACCTCGGCAGCACGTGCAGCGCGAGCGCGGACTCGTAGCCCGCGAGGGTGCAGGCGCGCAGGCGCCTCGCCTTGTCGTCCATGTACTCGCGCGCGGCGGTTTCAAACAACATTTCGACCTCGATTCGAGAAGAAATCCCAGACGTTGTGACGGACGGAACCCGCCACCATGCCTGGGATTTTTCCCGCGAGAGAAAGGAGCGGCGCATGGCTTTGAGGGGAGTTTCGGTCGGGCCCTCCGTCCGGCTCGTCACGGACGGCGGCGGAAAGCCGGTCACGGAGACCGACCAGCCCGAGGTGCCCGTGGGCTTCGCAGCGAGCTACACGCTGGTCGACGTCGGCGAGCGCATCGAGCAGGTATGGAGCGTCGAGCCTAGGTCGCGCGGGGAGGATGCGCTCACCGTCGCGACGATGGCGGCAAAGTCCCTGCCGGACGCGGACGCGGCCATGGTGCCGCTGCTCTACCCCTCCTGGTATGTGGGAATGGCCGAGTACCGCGCCGGGGAGCGCGTCGAACGCGGCGGCTCGCTCTACCGCTGCCTGCAGACGCACCAGCCGAGACTCGGCACCGAGCCGGAGGCCACGACCTCGCTCTGGGAAGCAATCGAAGGATAAGGAGAACGCATGTTACATGGACAGTTTATTAGCGGCTCGGTCTACCTGACCACGGACGGCAGCGGACTGCCAATCCGCGAGGCCGCCGAGCCGATGCCTGGCGCGGGCTACCACACCTCGCTCGCCTACGAGCAGCACGACGGGGCCATCTGGCAGGTCTGGACGATCGTGCCGGACGCCGGGACCGCCCAGGACGCCGCGCTCATGCTCGCGCAGATCCAGGCGGGCAAGCTGAGCGACGACGACGCACTCAAGGTGCCGGCGCTCTTCCCGCGCTACGAGAAGGGCCATGTCTACGCCCAGGGCGATCGCGCGCTCTGGCAGGGGACGCTCTACAAGGCCATCAGCGGCCACACCGCCACGGCAGACGACCCGACCGTCGACCCGCAGCATTGGACCAAGGTCGTGCCGTCCGCGAGCGGCGATACGCCCGCCGAGTGGGTCAGCGGCGAGTCCTACGCAAAGGGCGACCGCGTCACCAAGTACGGCCAGGTCTACGAGTCGCTGATGGACGGCAACACAATCGAGCCGGGCACGTTCGGCAGCGAGTCTGCATGGAAGCAGCTGACGGCTTAGTGGGGGCGCGCGAATGGAAGAACTAGCCCGCGCGGCCGTCCAGTGGGCCGTGCCGGTTGTCCTCGCGGCCCTCGCGGCCTCGCTCATGCGCCTGTACCGGCTCATGGACGCCATGCAGGAGGGTACTCGGACGATGCTGCGCAGCCGTCTCGTTGACCTCCACGAGCGGTACGTGGTCAGCGGCAAGGGTTGCCCCGACTGGGTCAAGCAGGAGGCCTCGCAGGTCTACGGTGCCTACCACGGCATGGGCGGAAACGGCACCGGCACCCATTACTACCAGGAAATCGTCAATGCCCCCATCAGGGGAGATTCGGAGGACTAGCATCATGGAGAAGTACGAGGAATGGGCAATCGCGGCCCTCACCCGCGCAGTCAAGACGGCTGCTCAGACGGCGGTGGCGCTCATCGGAACCGGTGCTGTCGGCTTCACCGACCTCGACTGGCTGCAGATCGCGTCCGTGTCCGGCGTGGCCGCCGTCGTGTCGCTGCTTACTAGTGTCGCGACCGACCTGCCCGAGGTTGGCGGCGCGCAGCCGGGACCGTCTCACGAGGGCGGTGAGGACTAGTATGGCCAAGCTCTTCGTCATCTGCGGCCACGGCGCGGGCGACCCCGGCGCAGACGGAGGCGGCTACACCGAGGCCGAGCGTGTGCGCACCCTCGCCGCCCGCATCAAGGCGCACGGCGGCTCAGGGGTCGAGCTTGGCGACACGTCGCGCAACTGGTACCGCGACGGCGGTATCAGCCGCCTCAATACCTCCGCGCCCGTGGTCGAGCTGCACATGGACGCCTCCGGCGTGCCGGGTGCGCACGGCGCCCACGTCATCATCAAGTCCGGCTTCGCGGCGGACGAGTACGACCGCGCCCTGGCCGACAGGCTCTCGGCCATGATGCCGGGCCGCGCCGAGAAGATCGTGCACCATTCAGAGCTCGCCAACGTCAACCGTGCCGCTCGCCGCGGCATCAACTACCGCCTCGTCGAGAACGGCTTCATCGACAGCCCCATCGACCTCGCCTACTTCAACTCGCACGTGGACGACATCGCGAGGGTCTACCTCGAGGTCTTCGGCATCACCGCGTCGAGCGCCCCGTCCGAGCCCGGGGCCGGCGCGTCCGGCTCCGGCTCCACGGGCTTCGAGGGCGGCACCTACCGCTGCACGGTCGACACGCTCAACGTCCGGGACGAGCCGGGGCTTTCCGGCTCCGTCGTGGCCAAGTACCACAAGGGCCAGACCGTCGTGCTCGACAGCTGGTACAAGGTCGCCGACGGCTACGTGTGGGGCCGCTACATCGGCGCGTCTAGCGGCAAGGAGCGCTACGTCGCCGTCGGCAGGGCCACGGGCAAGCCAGAGGCCGACGACTACCTCGTGAGGGTTGGCTAGTGCGCCGCGCGATCGGGGCGCTGCTCGCCCTCCTGGCGCTCGAGCTCGCGCTGTGGGCCGTCATGCTCGCCGACACAATGTCGGCGGGAGCGTCAGGCCCCGACTCCGACCTCAGGCCAGTCGTGACGGACAAGCCTGCGACCGAGGCGACCACCCACATCGTCATCGAGGGCGCGCTGCCCTAGGTGCGACATAGGTGCGACACCTGCGCCCCGAATTCTTAGCTCGAACCTTACTCGAACCAACTGCGACAAGCCTCTCCTCGCCTTCGGGCGGGGAGGGGCTTTTCTTGTGCTCATGAGGCGTGCGGCGGTGCTGTTGGCGGCCCTGGAAGTTGCTACTAATAAGTGTTAGTTCAGCTGTTCCTGTTTGCCCTACGCGATTTTGAGCACATTTCTAATTTTTGTCCGCAAACGAATTCAAGCCCGTAACTCGTGATATATAGTTCAAGCGGGCACCCTTTTTGCCCACCAAATTGTCGAGAGGCCGGGACCAAGTGGTTCCGGCCTCTTTTGCTATGCGGCGAGGGCGTCGCACCAGATGGAAGCCGGGTCCCTGGCCACTCGCCGGGTGATGGCGACGAATATCAGGTTTACATCTCCTTATCGACAGACGGGCGCGTTCGCGTGTGAAACAATGGCGCGTACGTGACCGCAGTGTGCCTTTGGGCCGTCGTCGCGTACATCAGCCGCGCGGGCCGCGCCCGCCATCGACAGGGGGAACAACCATGGCCAACATCGTCATCGTCACGGAGACGGGCAGCGACATCACCGCGGCCGAGGCCGCCGAGCTTGGCGTCGAGCTCGTGCCCATGCACGTTGCGATAGGCGACGTCACGATCGACGACGGGACGCTCGACCCCGCCGAGATGCTCGAGCAGTGCCGCCAGCTCGGCGTGCTCCCGCACACGAGCGGCTCCACGCCCGCGGACTTCTCGGCCGTGTTCGACCGCATCCACGAGGAGAGGCCCGAGGTGCAGATCCTCTACATCGCCTACTCCGCGGTCACGACGTGCTCGTACCAGAGCGCCTGCGCGGCGGCCGAGGGGCGCGACTACGTCTCGATGCTCGACACGGGCCACGTGACGATCGGCCTGGCGCTCGTCGTGCGCAAGACGGTCGAGCACCTGCGCGAGAACCCCGACATCACGGTCGAGGGGCTCCTCGAGTGGTCGCTGGCCTTTGCCAAGCGCGTGCGCATGGGCTTTCTGCCCGGTGACCTGGGCTACCTGCGCGCCGGTGGCCGCCTGTCGAACGCTGCGTTCGTGGGTGCCACGCTGCTGCGCATCAAGCCGGTCGTCGAGCTTCTCGACGGGCGTCTCGTGGCCACGAGGAAGCTGCGGGGCAAGATGGCCGCCTGCTCGCTCGACTTCATGGACCACATGCTCGCTGGCGCGCCGGCCGACACCTCCACGCTGTTCTTTGTGCGCTCGTGCGGGCTTCCGCTCGCCATCCAGCAGGCGGCCGAGCGGCGCGCCCGCGAGCTGGGCTTTGCGGAGCTTCGCTGGTATGACACGCAGGACGTCATCACGTCCCACTGCGGGCCGGGCTCCTTTGGCGTTGCGTTTGCCGTTGATGAGTAGGGCCGAGAGGCGCTGAGGGCGCGCGTGAGGGGCGTTTGGTGCGCGTGGCGCTTGCTTGGGCGTTGGGCCGGAGCCTTGCGCTATGAGACGCCGCAGAGCGTCTCCCAGCTCTGGAAGAGGTCCCCTCTGAGCATGCGCCCAGCGGCGAGGTGGCGACTGCCGTCGGGCGACTCGAGGTAGATGTCCGCGACGCAGTAGCCGCGGCGCGCCGCAAAAAAAGGAGGGCACCCGTTGCCGGGTGCCCTCCTTGAGGTGCCTGTTATGCGCGTGCGCGCTTACGCCACGAGCTCCACGTTGAGCGTGGCGGCGAGGTCGGCGGCGTCGTCGCTCTCGCGCAGCTTGGACTTGAAGTTGTCGTCCATGAGCAGCATGGCGGCCTTCGAGAGCAGGCGCAGGTGCGTGGTGCCGGCCTCGGAGTCGGGGATGAGCAGCGCCATGGCGATGTCGACGGGCTTGTCGTCGAGGCTGGGCCACTCGACGGGCTGGGCGTTCTTGAAGATGATGACGGCGGCGCTCTTCACGGCGTCGGTCTTGCAGTGCGGCACGGCGAAGCCGTCGACCATGCCGGTCTTGTCGATCTCCTCGCGGGCGAGGAAGGCGGCGTAGACGGCGTCGGCGTCGTCGGCGACGCCGATCCTGGCCGCGGCGTCGGAGATCGTGCGCAGCGCCTCCTCCTTGGTGGTGGCCTGCTGGTTGAGGAGGATGTTCTCCTCGCTGACGAATCCGCTCATGGCGAGTCCTTTCTGTGGTGGCGCGCCGTCCTGTCTTGCGGCGCGTGGGGTAAACGAGAAGGCCCCGTGCGAAGCGCTTTCTCGCACGGGGCCTATGTCAGTGCAAAGCGAGTGCTACTTGGAGGCGTTCTCCAGCTTCGGCTTCATGACGACGAGGATGGCGGCGCCAACGAGCGCGCCGATCACGATGTCGAGGCAGAACAGGCCGACGTTGCTCGTGGCGAGGGCGACGATGAAGCCACCGTGCGGGACGTAGCAGTCGATGCCCTGAAAGGCGGCCAGGCCGGCGCCCACGGCGGAGCCGATGCAGATGCCCGGCAGGGTGTGGGCGAGGTCCTTGACGGCGAACGGGATGGCGCCCTCGGTGATGCCGATGCAGCCCATGAAGATGGCGGAGACGCCCATCTGACGGTCGGCGTCATCGAACTTGTTGCGGGCGATCAGGGAAGCGATGCCGCAGGCCAGGGGCGGGACGGCGACGGCGACGCGGAACATGCCGTTGGGGCCGTAGATGCTGGAGGCCATGAGGGCCATCGTGAACGTGGAGGCAGTCTTGTTGATGGGGCCGCCCATGTCGAACGCGGTCATGACGCCGATGACGAGGCCGAGGACGACGGCGGAGCCACCCTGGAGGCTACCGAGGACGGCAGTGAGCCAGTCCATCACGAAGCCGAGCGGCGTGGCCAGGACGTAGATGTAGGCCATGCCCAGGACGAGCGAGGTGAGGATCGGGATGACCAGGATCGGCATGATCGTGTTGATCGTGTCGTTGACCTTCCAGGTCTTCATCCAGCGGACGAAGTAGCCGCAGATGACGGCCATGATCATGGCGCCCAGGAAGCCGGTGGAGACCGCAGAGCCGTTCGGCGTGGTCACCGCGTTGTTAACCAGGTAACCAAGGACGAAGCCGGGGGCGAGGGCGGGCTTGCCGGCCATCGAGTAGGCGATGTAGGCGGCGAGCACCGGGATCATCATGGAGATGCCGGCCATGCCGATGGTGTTCAGCGACACCATGAAGGGGTTCGTGACCTCCATGCCGTTGGCGCCGGCGGTGCCGGAGGCCAGCGAGAAGGCCAGGAACACGCCGCCGATGACGACGATGGGGATGAAGTAGCTCACGCCGGTGTTGAAGGCGTTGAGCAGCGTCTTGCCGGGCTCGGCGAAGATGGACTTCTTCTCAGCGGGCTTGGGGCCGCCGGGGGCGGCGCTGGCCTTGGCGACGGGCTGCTCGGCAACCTCGGCCTTGGCGGGCTCGGCGGCGGCAACGGCCTCGGCGCCACCGATGAGCGCGAGGGCGCGGTCAAGGACGTCGGCGGCGTTCGAGATGGCGTCGGCGGTGCCGACCTTCAGAAGACGGCCCTCGGCCACCTTGGCCTCGAAGCGGTCCTCGCCCTCGATGCCCACGTCGATCGTCTCGATGACGAGGTCTGCGGAATCGACGTCCTCCTGCGAGAGCTCGTCCTCGATGCCCATGCCACCCTGGGCCTCGATCTTGCACTCGAAGCCGCGCTTGGCGCACTCCTCCTCCACGGCCTTCTTGGCCATGTAGGTGTGCGCGATGCCGACGGTGCAGGCGCTCACTCCTACGATCTTCACGTTCTCCTCCTTTGAACGCTTGGTCCTTCGTCGCTTCGCTCGCGCCGGGCGCTGCGGTGCCTCCATGTCGCGAGGCGAGCGAACATTTCGTCGCCGCTTTTGTACCTCAGCAAATGGGAGATTCGCAATGCGTTATCGGTAAACGTGCAGATAGAACGTTTGTTATCATGGAATGGTTAAGGGATTAACCAACGCGAAAAGCTCACAAAATGATTCAATCATTATTTGTCAAGAATAATCTTCATTATTCGATAAAAGAGCACCGTGGCGTGCCTGTGGCCCGGCTAGCCCCGCCAGCTGGCCTCGATCTGGCGCACGCGCTCGTGCAGCCAGGCGTTCTGCGGGGTGAGGACGTGGTGCTTTTGTCCCAGTCGGCAGATCGTGCCGGAGAACTCCTCGACCTCGGTGGGACGGCGCGCGACGCGGTCCTGCGCCATGGAGGGCATGCCGTCGGGCGCCATGGACGCGCAGAGCTCGAACATGCCCGTGAGCTCCTCCTCCGTGAGCGTCACGCCCTCGGCCGCCGCCACGGCGCGCACCTCTCGCATGGCCGCGACGAAGCAGCGCACCTGCTCGGGGTCGGTCGTGACGGAACCGTACGTGCCGCCAAAGACCATGGTGGTCTGGTTGACGCCCACGTTGAGCATGAGCTTTGCCCACAGGCGGTGGCGGATATCTTGCTCGACGATGTGGGGAACGCCCGCGCGCTCGAAGAAATCCGCGATGTCGTCGACGACGCCTGCGGCCGTGCCCTCGGCGGCTCCCAAGTGGATGTGGCCCGCGCAGCTGTAGCGCAGCTCGCCGGACAGGAAGGTGGCGTCGAGGCCCTGGGCGGTTGCGAGCACGACGTTGTCCCAGCCAAAGCGCTCGGCGATGCGCTGCTCGCTCGTGACGCCGTTCAGCAGCGACACGATGCGCGTGTTGGGGCCAACGAGCGCGGTCGCCTCGTCGAGCGCGGCATCCAGGCCGGTGGCCTTGACGGCAAAGACGAGAAGCTCGGCCGTGCGCGCCTCGCCTGCGCGGACGCTGGCGAGCTCGCAGGGGCTTCCGTTGATCTTGAGCCTGTCGTGGGCGTGGCGCTCGAAGCGCGCGTCGTCCATGACGTACTCCACGGCATCTGCGCCGAGCGTCTCGGCCGCAATGCTGCCGTAGAGCAGCCCGATGGCCCCCTTGCCCATGATCGTCATCCTGCTGATCGCCATGCGCGCCTCCTTGGTCGTCCGCTCATTTCCGATGAAGGATTGTAGCAGCGGCCCCGTGGTGGCGGTGACATGTGGTGACAGGTGGGGACCAAACGAACCCGTCCCCTTTGGTCCGGCGTCAGAGGGAGTCGACGATCGCCTGGGCCACGCGCAGGCCGTCGGTGGCGGCGCTCATGATGCCGCCCGCGTATCCCGCGCCCTCGCCGGTGGGGTAGAGGCCCGCGTGACTCACGCTCTGCAGGTCTGCCCCACGCGTGACGCGCACCGGCGAGCTCGAGCGGCTCTCGACACCCGTGAGCACGGCCTCGGCGTCGTCGAACCCTCGCAGGTGGCGGGCCATGTCGGGGATGGCGGCGCGCAGCGTCTCGGCCACGTAGGGCGGCAGACACCCCTCGACAGATCCCCAGGCCACGCCGCGCGGGTACGTGGGCTCTACGCGCCCGCCCGTGCTCGACGGCTGGTGGGCGAGGAAGTCTCCCACGAGCTGCGCGGGCGCCACATAGGCCCCGCCGCCCAGCTCGAACGCCGCCCGTTCGCAGGCGCGCTGCAGCTCGATGCCGGCAAGCGGGTCGTCCCCGGGCAGGTCGCTCGGCAAGACGTTGGCGAGAAGGCCGGAGTTGGCGTTCGTGCCGGCGCGCGCCGCGAGGCTCATGCCGTTCGTGACCACGCCGCCCTCCTCGCTCGCCGCCGCCACCACGTAGCCGCCCGGGCACATGCAGAACGAGTAGGCGGAGCGGCCGTTTGGCAGGTGGCTCACGAGCTTGTAGGGGGCAGCGCCCAGCGCCGGGTGGCCGGCGGACGGTCCGTACTGGGCGCGGTCCACGTCTGCCTGCAGGTGCTCGATGCGCACGCCCATCGCAAATGTCTTGCGCTCGAGCGTGACGCCGAGCTCGCGCAGCAGCTCGAACACGTCCCGGGCGGAGTGGCCGCACGCGAGCACGAGCCTGCTGCACGCAAGGCGCTCCTGGACGAGAAGGCCGCCCTCCTCGCGTCGCTCGAGCACCACGGCGCTCACGCGCGGCGCCGTGGTGCCCCCCGTGACCTCGATGCCCGTGAGCCTCGTGCGGAAGCGCACCTCGCCGCCGAGCTCGGTGATGCGCGCGCAGATGTGGTCCACGACGCCGGGCAAGACGTCCGAGCCGATGTGGGGCTTGGCGTCCCACGCGATGTCCTCGGCCGCGCCGGCCTCGACGAACGTGTCGAGCACGAGGCGGTGCAGCGGGCTCTTCGTGCCGGTGGTGAGCTTGCCGTCCGAGAACGTGCCGGCCCCTCCCGCACCGAACTGGATGTTGCTCTCGACGTCGAGCTCGCCCGTCTCGTTGAAGCGCGCCACGGCCCGGCTGCGGTGATGGGCGTCGTCTCCGCGCTCGACGAGCAGCGGCTCGAGGCCGGCGTTGGCGAGTGCCAGCGCGCAGAAGAGTCCCGCGCAGCCCGCGCCCACGACGACGGGACGGCTTGCGGGCGCATGGTTTGTGCGGCTGGGCAGCGTGGGCGTGGAGGCCACGACCTGGCGGATGCCGCGGCCGTCCTTGCGGCGGGCGAGGCGCGCGAGAAGCGCCCGCTCGGCGTTCGCGCCCCCTCGCAGCGTGACGCGCGCGGTGCACGTGAGGTGCACGTCGCTCTTCTTGCGCGCGTCGATGGAGCGACGGCGAAGCTCCACGCCCGTGACGTCGTCCGGCGCGGCGTGGAGGCGCCGCAGGACCGCCCGGCGCAGGGCGCGTCGCTCGGCCTCGGGCGTGCCGTCGAGCTTGTCGAGCGAGAGCTTGAGGTTGGAGATCTCGATCACGAGAGGGTCCTTTCGGGAGAGGACGGGGCGTCCTTGCGCGGCGTCGGCGCGCCTGCGCGGGCTGCTCGGGCGTCCTTGCTCGGCGCCGTCGCGTTTGCGTGGGCCGTCGCTGCGTGGCGTGCGGCGGACGCTCCGCAGGTCATGCCGCTTGCCCAGGCCCAGGCGAGGTTGTAGCCGCCGCAGGCGCCGTCAACGTCGAGCGCCTCGCCGCATGCGAACAGGCCGTCATGCCCGCGGGCGGCGAGCGTGCGCGCGTCGAGCGCGGCCACGTCGATGCCGCCGCGCGTGACCTGGGCGTGCGCGGTGTCCGCCAAGCCCTCCACCCGGAAGGGCAGCCCCTTCACGAGCGGGGCCACGCGCCAGGCGAGTCCGCCCGCCTGCGCGCCGCCGGCAAGGCCGACGAGCGCCTCGGCGGTCGCGGGGTCGAGGATGCCGTCGAGCGCGTGGGCGTCTCCGGGACGGTCCGCGACGAGCTTGTCGACCTCCCAGGCGTCCACCTCTGGGGCGAGGTCGAGCTCGATGGCGTCCCCGGGCCGGACGTGCCTCGAGAGGTTGAACGAGACGATGCCGGACAGCCCATACTCGCGGAAGAGCACCTCGCCGGCCTCGCGCATGACCACGCGGCCCGCCCGCGTGAGCGTGGCCACGCAGTGCGCGCGCCGGCCGCTCAGGCGCTCGAGAAGGCCCGGGGCCGGCGCCGTGGCGGCCACGCCGCACAGCACGGGGGAGTCGGGGACCAGCGCAAGGCCGAGCGCGTCCGCCACGGCGCCGCTCGCCCCGCCGCTCGCGATGACGAGCGTGGCGGCGTCGAGCTCGCGCTCCTCGCCGTCCCACGTCTGGGATAGGCGGACGTGCCAGCCGCTGCGCTGCCGCGTGGCGCCAATGGCCTCGCGGCCGCACGCGAGCGCGGCGCCCGCACGCCTCGCGCGCGCGAGCAGGACGTTTCTCACGCTCGCGGCCTGGCGGCTGCGCGGGTAGAGCCTGCCGTCCTCCTCGGCCCATGACAGGCCGCAGCCTCGCCAGAAGCCCAGGATGCGCTCGAGCGCCACGCCGGGCTCGCCCATGGAGGCGGCCACGAACTCGGGGTGGTTGTAGTTGTTCGCCGCGAGGTCGGCGTTGCAGAAGTTGCAGCGGCCGTTGCCCGTGGCAAGGATCGTGCGGCCGCACTCGAGCGAGCGCTCGAGCACGAGGACGCTCGCGCCGGCCTCGGCGGCCGTGACGGCGCACGCGAGCCCCGCCGCGCCGCCGCCGACGACGCACACGTCCGCGCGCGCCGGCAGCGCGGTGGCCGCGGCCATGCGCTCGAGCTGCTCGCGCTCGCGTGCCCGCGACCCGCCGCGCTGCTGGGCCTGCCTCTTGCGGCCGCCCGCCACGCTAGACCTCGCGCGGGGTGACGTCGACGGTGCCGTCGCTCTCCTCGGCGGCCTTCTTGGCCTTGTAGGCGGCAGCCGCGGCGGCGGCGCGCTCGGCCATCGTGGGCTCTGGGCCCTGGGGCTCCTGCTGCTCCACCTCGAGCTCGGGCAGGTCGAGGGCAAGCGCCACGGCGTCGGGCAGCAGGCCCTCGGGAAGGTCGTCCTCGAACGTGCCCTTGTCGCACGCGGCGGCGATGGCCGGGTCGATGGGCAGCGTGCCCAGGACGGGCAGGCCGTAGCCGGCGGCCACCTCGGCGAGCTTGCTCTCGCCAAAGACGTGGATGTGCTCGCCGCAGTGCGGGCACACGGCGTAGCTCATGTTCTCCACGAGGCCCAGCACCGGGATCTGCATCTGGGCGGCCATGTTCACGGCCTTGCCCACGATCATGCTCACGAGGTCCTGCGGGCTCGTGACGATGACGATCCCCTCGATGGGCAGGCTCTGGAACACGGTGAGCGCCACGTCGCCCGTTCCGGGAGGCATGTCGACGAGCATGTAGTCGATGTCGCCCCAGGCGGTGTCGCCCCAGAACTGGCGGATGGCGCCGCCCAGCACGGGACCGCGCCACAGCACGGGCTGCGTCTCGTCTGCCAGGACGAGGTTGGCGCTCATGACCTTGATGCCGTGCTTGGACTCCACGGGGATGAGATGCTCGTCGGCCGCGGTGGCGTGGGCGTCTGCCATGCCGAACATGTGGGGGATGGACGGACCGGTGATATCCGCGTCCAGGATGCCGACGCTCTTGCCGGCGCGGTTGAGCTCGCGAGCGAGGATGCCCGTGACGAGCGACTTGCCCACGCCGCCCTTGCCGGACACGACGCCGATGAGGTGATGCACGCGCGACAGCTCGCCCAGTTCGAACTGGGGGATGCCGCTGCTCTGGTCTGCCATGTTCTCTCCGATCACATATATGTGTGACGGCCGCCGCGTATTCCCGCGCCGCGGCCGTGCGTTCGCATGCCTCATTCTACCCGCGCGCCGGCCAGCCGCCATTCTCGGCCGCGTTTTGGGCGCCGGCCTCTCGCGCGCCGTGCGCTCGCGGGGCGATATTGCACGCCGCTCGCATTGGTGGGGCGATTCTGCACGCCGCTCGCATCGGTGGGGCGATTTTGCACGCTCGGGAGGCTTCTGGCGTGCAATATCGCTCCGTCAACGTTTGGAGCGTTCAGAAACGCTATGCGAATGGCCGGGATCGGCCGCGCCTGGCCGCGAGCGGCTGCGAACGTGCGGAAGCACGCCGTGTGCGAGAAAAGTTGACCGCCCAACTCTGTACAACTCGCGGTCTACGTGGGCAAACGTTCGCAATTGCTTACTTGGGAAGCCTGTGGAGACGGCCCGTTCGCGCTATCATGGGGCCGTCTGTGGAAGCGTCTGCCCGTCCGGGCGGCGCAACCCATAAGGGACGCCGTGGCGCCGGGGAAAGCGCCGTGGCACGCATGTGCGGGCGCGCAGGGGTGCGCGTCGGCATCTACGCAAACAGAAAGGAGAGGCATGCAGTATTCACAGGAAGTGGAGAACATGTGCCCCGTCGCCAAGGGTGCCTACCACGGCCCCGCGCCCATCCCCGAGGAGGGCAAGTGGGTCCAGGCCAAGGAGATCTCTGACATCTCCGGCCTCACGCACGGTGTGGGCTGGTGCGCCCCGCAGCAGGGTGCCTGCAAGCTGACGCTCAACGTCAAGGAGGGTGTCATCGAGGAGGCCCTCGTCGAGACGATCGGCTGCTCCGGCATGACCCACTCCGCCGCCATGGCTTCCGAGATCCTTCCCGGCAAGACCATCCTTGAGGCCCTCAACACCGACCTCGTCTGCGATGCCATCAACGTCGCCATGCGCGAGATCTTCCTGCAGATCGTCTACGGTCGCAGCCAGACCGCGTTCTCCGAGGGCGGTCTGCCCGTCGGCGCCTCCCTCGACGACCTCGGCAAGGGCCTTCGCTCCCAGGTCGGCACCATGTTCGGCACCAAGGCCAAGGGCGCTCGTTACCTCGAGCTCGCCCAGGGTTACGTCACCCGCATGGCGCTCAACGACAAGAACGAGATCATCGCGTTCGAGTTCCTGAACCTCGGCAAGTTCACCGACGCCCTCAAGGCTGGCAAGTCCGCTGAGGACGCCATCGCCGGCGCCATGGGCCACTACGGCCAGTGGGACAACGCCGCCAAGTACATCGATCCGCGCACTGACGAGGAGACCCACTCCGTCGCCAGCACGTTCCCGGTTCACGAGTAGAAAGGGAGGGATATAACCATGGCTGTTACGTTCGAAGGTTACGAGCGCCGCGTTGAGAAGATCAACAAGTGCCTCGCCGACAGCGGCATCGCCTCCCTCGAGGAGGCCCTGCAGATCTGCACCGACAAGGGCTTCAACCCGCGTGAGATCGTCCACAACACGCAGTCCATCGCCTTCCAGAACGCCGAGTGGGCCTACACCCTGGGCTGCGCCCTGGCTGTCAAGCGCGGCGTCAAGTCCGCTTCCGAGGCCGCTTCCGTGATCGGCGAGGGCATCCAGGCCTTCACCGTCCCCGGTTCCGTCGCTGAGGACCGCAAGGTCGGTCTCGGCCACGGCAACCTCGGCGCCATGCTGCTCTCCGACGACACCGAGTGCTTCGCGTTCCTCGCCGGCCACGAGTCCTTCGCCGCCGCTGAGGGCGCCATCGGCCTGGCCCTCAACGCCAACAAGGCCCGTCAGAAGCCGCTCCGCGTCATCCTGAACGGCCTTGGCAAGGACGCCGCCCAGATCATCGCCCGCATCAACGGCTTCACCTACGTGAAGACGCAGTTCGACTACTACACGGGCGAGCTCAAGGTTGTCGAGACCATCCCGTACTCCGATGGCCCGCGTGCCGCCGTCAACTGCTACGGCGCCGATGACGTCCGCGAGGGCGTTGCCATCATGTGGCACGAGAACGTCGACATCTCGATCACCGGTAACTCCACCAACCCGACGCGCTTCCAGCACCCCGTTGCTGGCACCTACAAGAAGGAGCGCCTCGAGGCTGGCAAGAAGTACTTCTCCGTCGCTTCTGGTGGCGGCACTGGTCGTACCCTGCACCCGGACAACATGGGCGCCGGCCCCGCCTCCTACGGCATGACCGACACCATGGGCCGCATGCACTCCGACGCCCAGTTCGCCGGCTCCTCCTCCGTGCCTGCGCACGTCGACATGATGGGTCTCATCGGCATGGGCAACAACCCCATGGTCGGTGCCACCGTCGCCTGCGCCGTCGCCGTGAACGCCGCGCTGAACGCGTAGGGACAACCTTACAGAATCATTCTCGTGCTAGGTTTCTGGCGTGAGATGAGACCGCTGCTCGGGCTTCTCGGGCAGCGGTTTTCTTTTTTTCTGAACTTGGCAAACGGTAGCAAATTTGTCGTGGATGGTAGTTCTCGCGCGGTGTACCCTAGGCAGCGCCCAAGCGGCACCCCGTTGCAACGCGGTATCTACACCACAGGGCACGCCTTACATAAGGCGCGTCTGCAAGGAAAAGGGAAGCGATTCGAACCATGTTCGAAACCGAACTGCCGTATGACCACAAGACGATGACCATTCGTCTCGAGGACAAGAACTTCGCCGGCCTCATGCAGGGCCACCAGAATGACTTCAAGCCGTCCGAGAGCCAGGAGCAGCTCGTCGAGGACTCCCTCGACAACCCCTACGGCTCCCCCAAGCTCGAGGAGCTTTGCGCGGGCAAGCGTGACATCGTCATCATCAGCTCCGACCACACGCGTCCCGTGCCCTCGCGCGTGACGATGCCCATCCTGCTTCGCCGCATCCACGCCGCGGCGCCTGAGGCACGCGTGCGCATCCTCGTGGCCACGGGCATGCACCGTCCCTCCACGCACGAGGAGCTCGTCAACAAGTACGGCGAGGACATCGTCGCCAACGAGGAGATCGTCATGCACGTTGCCACCGACGACAGCATGATGGAGAAGATCGGCACGCTGCCCTCCGGTGGCGAGTGCATCATCAACAAGGTCGCGGCCGATGCCGACCTGCTGCTTGCGGAGGGCTTCATCGAGCCGCACTTCTTCGCGGGCTTCTCGGGCAGCCGCAAGTCCGTGCTGCCGGGCGTGGCCAGCTACAAGACGATCATGTACAACCACAACGGTCAGTTCGTGAACGACTCTCACTCCCGTGCCGGCAACCTGTGCCACAACCACATCAGCGAGGATATGTTCGCCGCCGCCGAGATGGCGCACCTCGCCTTCGTGCTCAACGTGGTGCTTAACGGCAAGCATGAGGTCATCGGCTCGTTTGCCGGCGACATCCACGAGGCCCACGAGGCCGGCTGCGACTTTGTGAGGAAGCTTGCCGGCGTGGAGCCCGTGGCGTGCGACATCGCCGTGACCACGAACGGCGGCTACCCGCTTGACCAGAACATCTACCAGGCCGTGAAGGGCATGTGCGCCGCCGAGGCCACGCTTCCCGAGGGTGGCGTGATCATCGACGTGGCCGGCTGCGCGGACGGTCACGGCGGCGAGGGCTTCTACAAGAACATCGCCGAGAACGACCCGGCTGAGTTTGAGCGCGCCTGCATCGAGCGCCCCAAGGACGAGACCCTGCCTGACCAGTGGACGAGCCAGATCTTTGCCCGCATCCTGGCGCATCACCCGGTCATCCTCGTCACCGACCTGTGCGACCACCAGATGATCCGCGACATGCACATGACGCCGGTAAACACCGTGGAAGAGGCGCTTGCGCTGGCGTTCGAGATGAAGGGCGCTGACGCCAAGGTCGCCGTCATCCCGGACGGCCTGGGCGTGGTCGTTGCCCAGCACTAGCCTATGCGGCCGCGGGGGCGCGGTCTGTCGATGGGGAACAGAAGGAAGTACGTTCGAAGGAGTTTTGCACGTGATCAGCAACGATCTGCTTTTCCATATGCTGTGCGAGTTTGGTAGCACGGCACTCATGATCGTCTTTGGCGTGGGTGTCCACTGCGACACCGTGCTCAAGGGCACGAAGTACCAGGGTTCCGGCCACATGTTCGCCATCACGACGTGGTCGTTCGGCATCTCCGTGTGCCTGTTCGTCTTTGGCGGTGCCGTGTGCATGAACCCGGCCATGGTGCTTGCGCAGTGCATCGTGGGTCTCGTCCCCTGGGCGAGCTGCATCCCCTACATGGTGGCCGACATGCTCGGTGGCTTCGCGGGCGCCTGCATCGCCTGGCTCATGTACGCCGACGAGTTCAAGGCCTCCGAGGGCGTCGTTGACCCCGTCGCGCAGCGCAACATCTTCTCGACGAACCCCACCAGTGAGGGAACCAACTACGCCCGCAACTTCTTCTGCGAGGCCATCTGCACCTTCGTGTTCATCTCCGCGATCCTTGCCGCCGCGAGCCGCGCCGGCGAGAACGTCCTCATGCTCGCCATCTGCGTCGGCCTGATCGTCTGGGCCGTCGGCATGGGCATGGGCGGTATCACGGGATTCGCCATGAACCAGGCCCGTGACCTCGGCCCACGCATGGCCTACCAGGTGCTCCCCATCGCGCACAAGGCCGACAACAACTGGAAGTACGGCCTGCTCGTTCCCGGCATCGCGCCCTTCGTGGGTGCCGCGGTGGCCGCGCTCTTCGTCCACGGCTTCCTCGGCATGTTCTAGCGCTTGTTTGCGTGACGCTTCGTGGCGCCGCTACCCCTTGCGGGTGGCGGCGCTTTTTGTTGCGCGCGAGGGTTGGCGCGAGGCGCGTGCGGGCTGGTGCGTGGCGCGTGCGGGCGGCCGGCGGGTACGTTGCGCGTGCGGGCGGCCGGCGGGTACGTTGCGCGTGCGGGCGGCCGACGGATACGTTGTTGGGGCGTTATTGCACGCCGGTTCCATTGCTGCGGCGTTTCTGCGTGCCGGATTCATTGCCGTGGCGTTATTGCACGCTGGGGAGCCGTTGAACGTGTAATAGCGCTACGCGAGTGATGATGACGTGCATAAACGCCACACCATTCCCGGGATGCTACGCGACATGCGGGATGCCGAAGCGCTCTAGCAGCGCTACGAGGCGTGCCTCGTTGGCCACGTCCGAGAACGTGAAGCGCATGACGCGATCGACGGCGAGCGTCATGCCAGACTCGCGAAGCCGCTCATCGCGCATTACCTGCAGCACGTCTCGGCCATGCGTCATGGCTGGGTTGACGTACTTCTCGCCACCGTCCAGCTCGCCGACGACGATCGTGCCGTCTGGCAGCTCCCAGAAGAAGTCGCAGCGCCAGGGATGACCGGGGTTGTCGGGGTTCTCGATGAGGACCTGCAGCTCGGGAAGCATGAAACCATGCTCAATCATGATGGCGCGCGCCATGGACTCACCGCCGCTCTCGCTGCGCGCATCAGCGTGACGCGCGGTTTCGAGCGCGTGCCGCACGCCGGGACGATGGCGTCCCCGTTCGCTGATAAAAGTGCCAAGCTCGGCAGCGTCGATTCCCAGGCGCGCGAGGCCCGCGTCTGCGATTGCGAGGCCCTCTCGAAAGCCGAGCTCGAGGAGGCAGTCGACTATGGTGTCCTCAAGCGAGGTGACGAGAATGCCATCGAGCCGCTCCACCATTGGACTGGTTGCTTCGGTGCGCCTGTGACGTGTGACGCGGCCCGCGCTGCGTGTCGACGGCCAGCGTTCGCCTGACAGCACGTGGACGCTCGCAAGGCGTCGAAACGATACAGGCAGCCCGTGCAGCAGCGCAGCGCTTGCGTGGCAGAGGACGAGTTCGGGGCGAAGCATGGCCTCGGCTCGCAGGATGTGTTCCTCACGCTGCCGGCGACCAAGGCCGTCCCAGTAGCCCTTTCGCGCATAGAGGTGACTGCGCGGGCACACGAGCTGGTTGGGCGTTCGGCGGTCGAGTGCGGCCTTGAGCTTGCGGTCATGCGCCGCGAGGCATCGATGTGCCCCCTGGGCCTGGTCAAGCAAGATGCCTATCTCGACGTCCCGTTTTGTGCCCATGTCTCCTCCGTTCGTCTCGTGCAGGGTAACAGGGGCGACGTCGAGAAAACCTGACGGGAATCTAACGGAGATCTAACAGCCCGGGTCAGGGCGCAATGCTTGTGACGTCCGTTTCGCCAGCGGCTCATATGCATCGGCGGGCGGCCCGTGATGACGTTGCTGCGGCGTTTCTACACGCTGGCTCCGTTGCTGCGGCGTTGTTGCACACCGGTTCCATTGCTGCGGCGTTATTGCGCGCTGCGCGGGCTCTGAGCGTGCAGAAACGCTATGTCAACGAGTGGGATATGCAAAAGCGCCACGGTAGCGAGCAGGGCGGCGGACGGTGCGGTGCCCGCGGCGTATCGGCGGCGGGCGGTGCGGTACCCGCGGTGGCACGGCGAGGGGGAACGGCGCGGCGAGCAGGACGGCACAGCGCGGCGAGCGGCTCAGCGAAACGCGGCGTATCGGCAGCGAAAAGCGCCCGCGTGCGGGGACACGCGGACGCCTGGGGAGCGCGTGCGGGGACACGACGCTCCGGGTTGAGACTCGCGCGCGGGGACGCACGGCCTCGTGGACGACGTGCTGGAACACGACCGCCCGGAGGTTTTAGTTCGCGGGGGAGAGGGCCCACGAACATCGGGTAAAGCAAGGCTCACGGAGCTGTTTGGCCCCTTGGGAGACGAGTCGGAGCCGAGTTCGCCCGACCGAGTCTATGCGGGAGAGATGTGACATCTCTGCTTTCGACTCGGCTCCCAAGGGACCTCTGCGGCGGTGAGCGCGCCGCAGAGGCGAAAAGCCGTTACTTCAGGAAGCGGAACGGGCTCATGCCGGCGTAGGTCGCGGCGTCGCCCAGCTCGTCCTCGATGCGGAGCAGCTGGTTGTACTTGGCCACGCGGTCGGTGCGGCAGGGGGCGCCGGTCTTGATCTGGCCGGCGTTCGTGGCAACCGCGATGTCGGCGATCGTGGTGTCCTCGGTCTCGCCGGAGCGGTGCGAGACGACCTGCGCGTAGCCGTAGCGCTCGGCGGTCGCCATAGCCTCGAGGCTCTCGGTAAGCGAGCCAATCTGGTTGACCTTCATGAGCAGCGCGTTGGCGGCGCCCAGCTTGATGCCCTTCTCGAGGCGCGACTTGTTCGTCACGAACAGATCGTCGCCCACGAGCTGCACCTTATTGCCGATGGCACGCGTGAGGTTGGTCCAGCCGTCCCAGTCCTCCTCGGCCAGACCGTCCTCGATCGAGATGATGGGGAAGCGGTCGATGAGCTCGCTCCAGTAGTCGATCATCTCGTCGCTCGTGAGCGTGCGGCCTTCGCCCTTGAGCTCGTAGAGGCCCGTCTCCTTGTTGAAGCACTCCGAGGTGGCGGGGTCCATGGCATACATGAAGTCCTCGCCGGGCTTGTAGCCGGCCTTCTCGACGGCGCGCTCGATCCACTCGAAGGGCTCGGCGTTCGTCTTGAGGTCGGGCGCGAAGCCGCCCTCGTCGCCCACGCCCGTGGCGTGCCCGCTCTCGGATAGGACGCCCTTGAGCGTGTGGTAGACCTCGGTGCACCAGCGCAGCGCCTCGGAGAAGGTGGGGGCGCCCACCGGCATGATCATGAACTCCTGGAAGTCGACGTTGTTGTCCGCGTGGACGCCGCCGTTCAGGATGTTCATCATCGGCGTGGGCAGGGTGTGGGCGTTCGGGCCGCCCAGGTAGCGGTAGAGCGGCAGACCCACGGACTCGGCCGCGGCGCGGGCGCAGGCGAGTGACACGCCGAGGATGGCGTTGGCGCCGAGGTTGCCCTTGTTGGGCGTGCCGTCCGCGGCGATGAGGGCCGCGTCGATGCCGCGCTGGTCCGTGGCGTCCATGCCGAGAACCGCGTCGGCGCACTCGTCGTTGACGTGGGCGACGGCCTTGAGCGTGCCCTTGCCACCGTAGACGGACTTGTCACCGTCGCGCAGCTCAACGGCCTCAAACTCTCCGGTAGAGGCGCCGGACGGCACGATGGCGCGGCCCATGCTGCCGTCGTCGAGGGTGACCTCAACCTCGACGGTGGGGTTGCCGCGCGAATCGAGTACCTGGCGGCCGTAGACGTCGATGATTTCGCTCATATGTGTTACCTCCTGACTGTGGGCGGGTGGCCCTCGTTGTTTCCCTTGTAGATATATACCACTAGTTAACCGGTATTAACTCTAGAATTGAGAAAAAGTTAACTTAGGTTGTCGGGTTTGTGATTTGCCGAGGTGGGCGGCGCGGTTGCCGTGGCGTTATTGCACGCTGGAGCGGTTGGCGCGGCGTTTTTGCACGCCGGCGCGAACGCTGTGGCGTTTTTGCACGCTGGAGAGCCGCTGAGCGTGTATAAACGCCACAGCAATGGCGATATCGCTGCGAATGGCGGTGTTGTTGCGAATGGCGGTGTCGCTACGAATGGCGGTGTCGTTGCGACATGGTCGGCAATGGCCTCGTGCTACAATGCGTCGAGAAATGAACGCTCAAGTGGGGGGTTGCTCGTGGACGCGACGTTCAGGCGGCTTGTCGCAGCATGTTTTCTCAACCAGTTGGGGTTCCAGGCGGCCTACTTTGTGGGCATCATCGGCTGTGCCACCTACGTGCTGGATGCGGGCGCGGCAGAGGTCTCGGCGCTCGTGTTCGTGATGAATGTCGTGATGCTTGTGGGGTACTCGGCTGCCGGCGCCCTCATTGACGCTGTGGGGCCGAAGATCGTGCTCGTGGCGTCTTTGGCGCTGCCGCTCGTCGCGGCCGCCGTTGTGCTCGCCATGCCCGTCTGCATGGTGTCGCTGCTGGTTGTGGCAATCGTGATGGGGCTTGCCGGCGCCGCGGCATCGACAGCCGTCGAGACATTTCCTCGCTATCTCACGAACGATGAGGTCCTGCTCGCGCGCGTGAACTCGCTCAACAGCGTGGCGACGTTCGTTGCCGTCATCGCAGGACCGCTGCTTGCCGGCGCTATCGCCGGCGTGACCGATAACCGCTTCGTGTTTGCCGCGCTGCCCGTGACGTCCGTCCTCGGCGTGCTCGTTGCGTTGCGCCTTCGCGAACGCATTCGTCCCGAGCACCAACAGGACAGCGGGCAGACCACGTCCTCCCTGCTCGCGCGCGTGGCGAATGGCGTGCGCGCCACGGTGGCGAGCCCGGCGCTCATCGTGCTGTTTGCCGTGTGTTTCCTCGGTAACCTCGGCTTTGGCGCGTTCGATTCGCTCGAGAGCCTCTTCTACCGAGACGTGCTTCGCGTTGGTGCCGAGTGGATGGGATGGCTCACGGCAATCGTGGGCGTGGGTGCCACGGTGGGGTCTCTCCTTGCCGGCCGCGTGCCCACGCGCCGCGTGACGCTGCCGGCGCTGTGCGGCCTGCTTGTGGTGGAGGGCCTGGGGGCGGTGCTCTACACGGCGACGCCGTTCGTGTGGTGCGCTGCCGCCGGTCAGCTCGTCCTCGGGGCAGCGAACGGCATGATCATGCCCCTGCGTGTGACGCTCACGCAGCGCAACTGCGAGCTGGGCCACCTCGGCAGCGTGAGCGCGCTCATGCGCGCGGGCATCAGCGTGTCGGGTACGCTGCCGCTGCTCGTGGCGCCGTTGCTTGCGGATGCGTTTGGCGTGCAGGCGGTGCTCGTCTCGGCGGCAGCTCTCGTCGCGCTTACGGGCGCTGCGCTGGTGGCCGCAGCCAGGCGCGTGCACGCAAGCTAGGACGTGCCACCCTCCGCCGCACTGTTACCGTCCTGACACAATCGCGCCCGCTCGTGCTTGACGTCCGCAACCTGCCATAAAATGACAGGGTTAACCACTTTGCATGGGAGGCCACATGGCACTAAGCGAACGCGACGTGCGCGGCATCGCGGACTACGCCCGCGTCGCCCTCACGGACGAAGAGCTCACCGAGATGACGGCGTATATGAACGGCGCCATCACGGGCGTGCTCGAGCCCGTCCTTCAGTATGGCGAGGCGGACGTCCCGCCCACGTTCCACCCCATCGGAGACCTGTCGAACGTCATGGCGGCAGACGTGCCGGAGCCGGGCCTGTCCATCGACGACGCCCTGCTCGACGCGCCCAGCCCGCGCGACCGCTACTTCCGTGTCCCGTCCATCCTTGGAGGCGAGGAGTAATGGCCTCACTCGATACCCTCTCTGCCGCCCAGATCGCCGCCGGCGTCGCCGCCGGTGACTTCACGGCCACCGAGGTCGCCCGCGCCGCGCTCGATGCCGTCGAGGCGCGCGAGGGCGCCGTCCAGGCGTTTCTCCAGGTGGCGCCCGAGCTCGCGCTCGCAGCCGCCGCGCGCATCGACGCGGACCGCGCCGCCGGCAAGCCCCTGCCTGCGCTCGCTGGTGTGCCGCTGGCCGTCAAGGACAACATGATGCTTACGGGCACGCGCACCACCTGCGCCTCCCGCATGCTCGAGAACTACGAGAGCGTCTACACCGCCACCTGCGTCCAGCGCATGCTCGACGCGGGCTGCCTGCCCGTGGGCAAGGCCAACATGGACGAGTTTGCGTTTGGCTCGTCCACGGAGAGCTCAGCGTTCCACCGCACGAACAACCCGTGGGACCTCGAGCGCGTGCCCGGCGGCTCCTCGGGCGGCTCTGCTGCCGCGGTGGCCGCCGGCGAGGTCACGCTCGCACTGGGTTCCGACACTGGCGGCTCCATCCGCCAGCCGGCCGCGCTGTGCGGCGTCGTGGGCATGAAGCCCACGTACGGCGCCGTGAGCCGCTACGGCGTCGTGGCGTTTGGTTCCTCGCTTGACCAGGTGGGGCCGTTCGGCCGCAGTGTGGCAGACGTGGCGCTTGCGATGAACGCGCTCACGGGCCCCGGTCGCGACCCGCGCGACTCCACGAGCCAGGACTGCCCGGTTGACTTCCTCGAGCACCTCGAGGACGGCGTAGCCGGCAGGCGCGTGGGCATCGTGCCGGCGCTCATGGACGCCGAGGGCCTCACGCCCGAGGTCCGCGCCGCCGTCACCGCCGCCGCCAAGTCGCTCGAGGCGCAGGGCGCCGAGCTCGTCGAGGTGGAGCTTCC
Source organism: Parolsenella catena (assembly GCF_003966955.1). Classification (GTDB taxonomy): domain Bacteria; phylum Actinomycetota; class Coriobacteriia; order Coriobacteriales; family Atopobiaceae; genus Parolsenella; species Parolsenella catena. The sequence goes on from NZ_AP019367.1 coordinate 541,662, forward strand.
CAACCTCGACGCCGCCATCGCCGCCTACTACGTGCTGGGCCCGTGCGAGGCCTTCTCGAACCTCGCGCGTTTCGATGGCGTGCGCTATGGCTACCAGGAGCCGGGCTGCGCGTCGCTGGCCGAGCAGAGCTCGCTGTCGCGCGCGCACGGCTTCGGCGCGGAGGCCAAACGTCGCCAGATGCTTGGCGCCTGGCTGCTCTCGAGCGGCGTGTACGAGAAGTACTACCTTGCCGCGCAGAAGGCGCGCACGCTCATCACACGCGACTACGCCGCCGCCTACGAGAAGGCCGACGTCATCCTGATGCCGGCCAGCCCGCGTACGGCGTTCAAGTTTGGCGAGATGAGCGACCCCACGCAGATGTACCTCGCGGACCTGTACACCATCAGCATCAACATCGCCGGCAACGGTGGCGTCTCGGTGCCGCTGGGCCTGGGCGCGGACTCCGGCCTGCCCGTCTCGGCCCAGCTCGTGGGCCCGGCGTTCAAGGACCGCGACCTGCTCACGTTCGCGCGCGCCGTGGAGCGCGGCGCCGCCTCTGCCGACGGCTCGCCCGCGCTCGCCGTCGCTCCTGACTTCGCCGGGAAGGGGGGTGAGCTCGCATGAAGAAGCTCGCCGACGTTCTCCAGGACTGGGAGGCCGTGATCGGCCTCGAGATCCACACCGAGCTCACCACGCTCGACACGAAGATGTTCTGTAACTGCCGCCTGTCCCATGACGACGAGCCCAACACCAACGTGTGCCCCGTCTGCCTGGGTCTTCCGGGTGCGCTGCCCGTGCCCAACCGCCGCGCCATCCAGTCGATCGTGAAGGCGGGCCTGGCCACGAACTGCGAGATCATGCGCCACAGCATGTTCTACCGCAAGCACTACTTCTACCCGGACATGGCCAAGAACTTCCAGACCACGCAGGGCCCCGTCGCCTTCTGCATGCACGGCCACCTCGACCTCGAGGTCGCGGGCCGTGGCGCGGCGGAGCGCCCGGAGTGCGCCTTCGGCGAGGCCGAGGCCCAGAGCCTCGCGAGCGCCAGCGCCAACGCCGTGGGGCTCTCCACCGCCATGAGCGACCACCTGCCCGAGGGAGGCGCCGCACGCCCCAAGGCCTCGAGCCAGGGCACCTACGACACTGCCAACCTCGTGCTTCCCGAGCGCGCGGAGGACGGCTCCTACACCGTGCCCATCCGCATCCTGCGCATCCACATGGAGGAGGACGCCGCCAAGATGGTCCACGTGGGCGGCGAGGAGGGCCGTATCGGCGGCGCCACCGAGAGCCTCGTGGACTACAACCGCTGCGGCACGCCGCTCATCGAGCTCGTGACCGAGCCAGACCTCCGCACGCCCGAGGAGGCGCGCCTGTTCATGGAGAAGCTCCGCCGCGTGTTCCTGACGCTGGGCATCTCTGACTGCTCGATGGAGAAGGGCTCCATGCGCTGCGACGGCAACGTCAGCCTGCGCCGCCGTGGCGAGACGAAGCTCGGCACGAAGACCGAGCTCAAGAACCTCAACTCCTTCAAGGCCCTGCACGACGGCCTCGAGTACGAGATCTGCCGCCAGGCCGAGGTCCTCGAGGAGGGCGGCGTCATCTACCAGGAGACGCGCCACTGGGAGCCCAGCCGCAAGCGCACCGTCGTCATGCGCGTGAAGGAGACGGCGGATGACTACCGTCTCTTCCCGGACCCGGACCTCGCCCCGTTCGACCTCACGGACGAGTTCATCGACGAGTGCCGCGCGGAGATTCCGGAGCTGCCGGACGCCAAGCGCGACCGCTTCTGCGAGCAGTACGGACTCAAGCGCGCGGACGCCGAGCAGATCGCCGGCGACCCCGTGACGGCGGAGTTCTTCGAGCAGGCCTGCAGGCTCGCGCCCGAGAAGGCGGCGCTCACGGTGGGCAACGTGGTGGTGAACCTGCTGCCGGCCTACGACGCGCTCACGCCCGCCCAGGTCGCGGGGATCAGCGCCCTGCTCGCGGGCGACGCCATCTCGTTCGCGCAGGCGCGCGAGGTGCTCGACGCGGTCAACGGCACCGACCTCGACCCCGAGAAGGTCGTCGACGAGCGTGGCATGCGCCAGGTGAGCGACACCGGCGCGCTCGAGCCCGTGGTCGATGCCGTGCTCGCGCGTTGTGGCGAGCAGGTCGAGCAGTACCGCGGTGGCAACCGCAAGGTCGTGGGCTTCCTCGTGGGCCAGTGCATGAAGGAGAGTCGCGGCAAGGGCAACCCCAAGCTCTTCAACCAGCTGCTGAGCGAGAAGCTCTCCCAGATGTAGCGCTTTGGGCGCCCGTCTTTCGCGGCGGGCGCTTTTCTTGGCCCGTCGCCCGTCCGTCCGGACGCGTCGACAAACGCCCGTCCTCGCGACGGGCGTCCTCATAAGGAGACGATCGAATGAAGGTATCCCTGCTCGAGCCGCTCGGCATCCCCGAGGCGCGCGTCCGCAAGCTCGCGCACCCCATCGAGGAGGCCGGCCACGAGTTCGTCTACTGGCCCGAGAAGACGACGGACGCCTCCGAGCTCGCTCGTCGCTCTGCCGGCGCCGACGTGGTCATGATCGCCAACAACCCCTATCCGGCCGAGGTCGTGCGCGGCGCCGACGCGCTCAAGATGATTGCCGTGGCGTTCACGGGCATCGACCACGTGGGCCTCGACGCGGCCCGCGAGCGTGGCGTCACCGTGTGCAACTGCGCCGGCTACTCTGACGTGAGCGTGGCGGAGCTCGCGGTGGGCCTCGCGATCGACGTGCTGCGCCACGTAGTCCCGGCCGATGCGGCGACGCGTGCGGGCGGCACCTCCGCCGGCCTCATGGGGCGCGAGATCTCTGGCAAGACCGTGGGCATCGTGGGCACGGGCCACATCGGGTGCGCCGCGGCGAGGCTGTTTGGCGCGTTTGGCGCCCGCGTGCTTGGCTATGCGCGCCACGAGAGCGAGGCGGCGCGTGCGGCGGGCATCGAGTTCGTGGGACTGGGCGAGCTGCTGGCGAACTCCGACATCGTGTCTTTGCACCTGCCGCTCAATGACGAGACACGCGGCTGGTTCGATGCAGACAAGATTGGCGCCATGCGCGACGGCGCCGTGCTCGTGAACTGCGCTCGCGGCGCCATCGTGGACAACGACGCGCTTGCCGCCGCGCTAAACGGCGGCAAGCTGGCCGGTGCGGGCATCGACGTGTTCGACATGGAGCCGCCGCTGCCCGAGGGCTATGCGCTGGCGGGAGCCAAGAACTGCGTGCTCACGCCCCATGTGGCGTTCCTCACCGAGGAGGCCATGGAGCGCAGGGCGGTCATCGAGTTCGACAACGTTCGCGCGTGGCTCGAGGGGCATCCGCAGAACGTCTGCGCGCTGTAGGGGGGAGGCTCGCGAGCGTTCGCGGGGCCGAACTTGCAAAAACAGGGGCAGGTTTGTGCGATGGGGGCGGCTTCGTGGGCGCGAAGCCGCCCCATCTTGCGCTCCCACGCCGTCTGGGTGCGCCCTGGAGCCAATATTTGTGCGTTTTGGGCGACCGCCGGGCCATGGTGGGGGTTCCGGGGCCGTTCGCACCGCACAGACCTCTGGTGATTTTTGCAACAGACGGTCTGCGAACGGGTTTTGGCGGTTTTTGCCCTTGAGAGTGCGACGTGATCGGGCAGCGTGAGGCTTCGCGACTGGCTTTCTGTCACAAAACCAATCGTGTGTGCGATGGCTTTGGCGATTTGGATCGCCGTGGGGCCATTTGGGCGCCCAAAAGGGTGCTCCGAAGGCCAGCGGGCTCTCGTCAGTGCGCTCTCGAGGGGCAAAACTGCCATCAAAGCGTCGTCGAGCGCACAAACGTTTGGATTTGTGACAGTTTCCGTAGGTTGGAACCGTTTTGTGGTGTTCCGCAACTTCGAAACCCTACCCCCCAGGGGGAGGGGTAAACTGCCATTGAGAAGAATCGAACGGGAGGTTCCGATGGCACATGGCAAGTTTGACGTGGGTGGCATGACGTGCGCGGCGTGCCGGGCCCATGTGGAGAAGGCGGTGGCGGGCGTCGACGGCGTGTCCGCCGTCACGGTCAACCTGCTCTCCGGCTCGATGGCAGTGGACTATGACGAGTCATCTACCTCGCCAGATGCCATCTGCCAGGCCGTTGACCGCGCCGGCTACACCGCCGCGCTCGTCGGTGGCCCGAGCTCGGCCGCCGGCACATCCGCGTCGGGCCGCGCCGCGGCCCTCGAGAACCCCACCGCAAAGCTCGAGGCCACGGCAGACGCCATGCGCCGCCGCCTCGTCGTCTCGATCGTATTCCTCGTTCCGCTGTTCTACATCGGGATGGGCCACATGCTCGGCTGGCCGCTGCCCGCCATCTTCACGGACCACACGCACTCCATGACGCTCGCGCTCACCGAGCTTCTGCTCGTGCTGCCCATCGTCTACGAGAACCGCGCCTACTTCATGAACGGCTTCAAGAGCCTGTGGCACCGCGCCCCCACGATGGACGCGCTCATCGCCATCGGCGCTACGGCGAGCCTCGCGTGGAGCGTCTACGCCATGTTCGTCATGGCCGACCAACTGGCCGCCGGAGATGTCCACGCCGCGATGATGACGGGCATGGACAACCTCTACTTCGAGAGCGCCGGCACCATCCTGGCGCTCGTGACCGTGGGCAAGTACCTCGAGACGCGCAGCAAGGCCAAGACGGGCGGCGCGCTGGAGAAGCTCATCGACCTCGCGCCCAAGACTGCCCGCGTGGTGGACGCGGACGGCGGCGAGCGCGAGGTGGCCGCCGAGGCCATCGCGGTGGGCGACGTCATCCGCATCCGTCCCGGCGAGAGCCTGCCGGTGGACGGCGTGGTGCTCGAGGGCGCGAGCTCCATCGACGAGAGTGCGCTCACCGGCGAGTCCATCCCCGTGGAGAAGGGCCCCGGCGACGCCGTGAGCGCCGCCACGATCAACCGCACGGGCACGTTCACGTTCCGCGCCACGCGCGTGGGCGCCGACACGAGCCTGGCCAAGATCGTGCAGCTCGTGGAGGACGCCAACGCCACCAAGCCGCCCATCGCGCGCCTGGCCGACAAGGTGGCCGGCGTGTTCGTGCCGGCGGTCATCGGCATCGCGCTCGTGACGTTTGCCGTGTGGCTGGTCATGACCGGCAGCGTGACCGAGGCCATCACCTCGGGCGTCGCCGTGCTCGTGATCAGCTGCCCGTGCGCGCTGGGGCTGGCCACGCCCGTTGCCATCATGGTGGGCACGGGCCGCGGCGCCGAGATGGGCGTGCTGTTCAAGAGTGCCGAGGCGCTGGAGGCCCTGCGCGGGGTCGATGCCGTGGTACTCGACAAGACCGGCACCATCACGCGAGGAAAGCCGCAGGTCACAGACGTGCTTCCGGCACCTGGCGTGACCGAGAAGGCCCTGCTCAAGCTCGCGGCCACGCTCGAGGCGGGCTCCGAGCACCCGCTGGCCGAGGCCGTCATGGCGCATACGGGCGAACTGGGCATCGTGCCGCGTTCCGCGAGCGACTTCGTGGCGGTGCCGGGCCGCGGCGTCACGGCGCGCGAAGGCGCCAACGCCGTGGCCGCCGGCAACGCCCGTCTCATGGCCGAGCTTGGCGTGGACGTTGACGCCGAGGCGCTGGACGGCCTTGCCCGCGACGGCAAGACGCCGCTCATGTTTGCCAAGAACGGGCGGCTCATGGGCATCGTGGCCGTGGCAGACCAGGTGAAGCCCACGAGTGTGGCGGCCATCGCGGCGCTGCGCACGCTTGGCGTGAGCCCCGTCATGCTCACGGGAGACAACGACGTCACGGCCGCGGCCATTGCCCGCGAGGTGGGGCTTGCCAGCGACGAGGTCATTGCCAACGTCCTGCCGGCCGACAAGGAACGCCACGTGCGCGAGCTGCAGGAGGCGGGCCACAGGGTCGCCATGGTGGGCGACGGCATCAACGACTCGCCGGCGCTCGCGCGCGCCGACGTGGGCCTCGCGATAGGTGCCGGCGCGGACATCGCCAAGGAGGGCGCGGACGTGGTGCTCATGCACTCCGACCTTCTCGACGTGGCGCGCTCCGTCGAGCTGTCGCGCGCGGTGATTCGCAACATCAAGCAGGACCTCTTCTGGGCGCTGTGCTACAACGCCTGCGGCATTCCGCTGGCGGCGGGCGTGTTCTTCCCGCTGCTGGGCTGGCAGCTCTCGCCGATGTTCGGCGCGGCGGCCATGAGCCTGTCGAGCGTGTGCGTGGTGAGCAACGCGCTGCGGCTGCGCGGCTTCCGCCCGCGCGTGGCGCCGGAGGAGTAGGGGGCGTCGAGGCGGGCCCGGGCGTGCCCGCGCGCGACCCTTTGGGCCGTCGGGGCGGCGATTGCGCCGCTGGCGCGAACGATAACATCGAGAAAGGATGCATCATGAACTACACCATTAAGACGCAGGGAATCATGTGCGGCCACTGCGAGGCCAAGGTCGAGAGCGCGCTGCTCGCCGTTGCGGGCGTGACGGACGCCGAGGCGGACCACGAGACCAACGTCGTCACCGTGGAGGCGGAGGGCGTGGAGCCCGAGCAGCTCAAGGCCGCCATCGAGGGCGCGAGCGACACGTACAAGGTACTCGAGGTCGCGGCGCAGTAGCGAGCGCGCGTGCGGGCCGGTGCGGCGGGCGGGGACCTGCGGCGCCGGCCGCGCGCTCGGGTGCGGCCGCGTTGGCGGCGCGCCCGCACATACGGAGAGGGGAGAGCCATGCAGGCAGACTCCAAGACGGTCCTCAACCTGCTCAAGACGGCGCGCGGCCAGCTGGACGGCGTCATTCGCATGGTCGAGGAGGACCGCTACTGCATCGACATATCCAACCAGCTCATGGCCATCGAGAGCCTCGTGGCAAAGACGAACGCCACCGTGCTCAAGGCCCATGTCGAGGGCTGCGTGCGCTGTGCGTGCGCGAGCGGCGACGCCTCCACCCGGGACGAGAAGCTCCGAGAGATCGAGGGCGTCATCGACAAGCTGTCGAGGTAGCGAAAGGGGCTCCCGCGGGAGCCCCGATTTGTGACGAAGCTATTCCCCGCTCACGCGGCCGCGGAGCTGCTTGACCTGGGAGCGGTGGCGCTTGTCGGCCAGACGGCGCATGCGCTGGCCGCGCGAGGGCTTGGTCTTGTGGCGGACCTTGGGCGGCACGGCGCGGCGGGCGAACTCGTCGCGCAGCTTGGAGAGGCACAGCTGGCGGTTGCGATACTGGCTGCGGCTCTCGCGGCTCACCACCACGATGCCCGTCCCGCGATGCGTCGTGCGCACGGCGGAGTCGGTGGTGTTGACGCACTGGCCGCCCGGGCCCGTGGCGTGGAAGGTCTGTACGTCGCACTGCTCGGCAAGCTTGTCGAGCGGCAGGCGCGCCAGCTGGGCGTACTCGCGGTATGTCAGGCGTCTCTCGGTCATGCCGTTCATGATAGCGCGCGCTCGGCGCGGCCGCGGCGGCGACAGTTGACCCCGGCACCACGCCCGGCGCGGCCGCGGCGGGGCGGGACCAAACGAACCCGTCCCCTTTGGTCCCGATACGGCGGGGCGGGACCAAACGAACCCGTCCCCTTTGGTCCGGCTAGCGGCAGAGGGTCTCGGCGAGGCGGGTGAGGACGGCCTGGGCGCGGCGGACGTCGGTGTGGGGCACGAACTCGTTGGGCTTGTGGGCAAGGGCCAGCGACCCCGGCCCGTAGCTCATGCAGTTGTGGTTGCCGCAGCGCCCGGCGATGACGGCCGTGTCCGTGTAGCCGGTGAAGATGCCAACCTCGGCGGGCTCGCCGCAGACCTCGCGCGTGGCGTCGAGCACGGCGGCGGCAAGCGGCGAGGCCGGGTCGCGCTCGATGGCGGGGCGGTCGCCGGTGATCACGTAGGAGCCGTGGCAGCCCGGCACCTGCTCCTCGGCCTGCCCGATGGCGCGCTCCACGATGCGCGTGGCAACCTCGGTCGTGCATGGCGGCACGAGGCGCATGTCGATCCACACCTTGCACGAGTCTGGCACCACGTAGGGGCGGTACCCTCCCTCCACCTGGCCAAACGTCACCGTTGAGGGGCCAAGCTCGTCGTGGGCGGGCTGGGCGAGAATGGCCGTGCGGATGCGGCTCACGCACTCGGCCATCGCGGCGATGGCGTCTGCGCCCTTCCACGGCTGGCTTGCGTGGGCCGTGACGCCTGCCATCGTGACCTCGAACCACGTGCGTCCCTTGTGCGCGATCTGCAGCTGGCCGTCCGTGGGCTCGGTGTCGAGCACCCACTCGCGGCTGCCCACCCAACCGGTCTCGATGGCGCGCTCCACGCCGCGCATGAAGTCCTCCTCGTCCACGCTGCAGATGATCGAGAAGCCGCGGTGGGGCAGCTCGCCGGCCTGGGCCGTGTGCTCAAGCTGCGTGGCGAAGGCCACGAGGGCGCTTGCCAGGCCGCTCTTCATGTCGCAGGCGCCGCGGCCGTAGAGGCGGTCGTCGCGGATGAGGCCGCCGAGAGGGTCGATGTCGGCGTCCCAGCCGTCGCCGAGCGTCACGGTGTCCATGTGGCAGATGTAGACCAGGCGCGGCTCGTCGCCGGTGCCGGGGATGGTGGCCATGAGCTCGGTGCGGCCGGGAAGGGCCTCGAGCTCCTCGATGCTCACGCGGCCCTTGAGGGCGGCCGGCAGCCGTGCGATGCGCTCCTCGAGCCAGCCCTTGATGAATCGCTCGATCTGCCCCTCGTAGGCGCCGGGGTCAGACGAGTCGATTCGAACGAGCTCTCGCGCGAGCTCCCACGCCTCGTCGCCCGTGGCCTGTACCCTGTCCTGCGTGCCCATGCGCGCCCCCATCTCCTTGCGGTGACACTTGGGGAGGGGGCCGTTCTGTCACCGTGACGGATTGGCCCCGTCCCCAAGTGCCACCATCTTGTTTGACGGCCCCATGATAGGCCCGCGCACGCCGTGTGCGGGCAAAACCTAACGATTTGTTTGACGGATGCCGCAGCTCAACCGTTGTAATTTTCGCGAACAACGCTTTTGCCAGAAATAACCGCTGGCCGAACGTTGTTTGCAGAGAGATTTAACGCTACCTAACAGTTTGTTAGGCTAGTTGCATAAGACGATGAAGACGGGAGGGGCCGTTGCGAATCCTCAACATCAGCGCCCAGAAGCCAGATGGCACGGGCAGCGGCACGTTCCTGTCCCAGACGGTTGCCGCTCAGGTGCGCGCCGGTCACGAGGCGGCCGTCATCTGCGGCGTCGATGCCGGGGACGAGACGTCCGCGCTTCCCGCGGCCGCGCGCGTCTACGACGTGCGCTTCAACACGGAGGCGCTGCCGTTCCACGTCTGCGGCATGTCAGACGAGATGCCCTATGCCGCCACGCGCTATCGCGACCTCACGCCCCCGATGGAGGCCGCCTTCGAGCGCGCGTTTGCCGCCAGTCTTGCCCGGGCGCTCGACGAGTTCTCGCCCGACGTCGTGGTCTGCCACCACCTCTACCTGCTCGCGAGTATCGTGCGCGAACGCGTGGGGGGAATCCCCGTCGTGGCCGTCTGCCACGCCACGGACCTGCGGCAGATGGCCATGCACGGCCTGGAGCGGCAGCGCATCGTTGCCGCCATGCGCCGCATGGACGCGATCTTTGCCCTGCACCACGCCCAGGTGGACCAGATCGTGGCCGCCTACGGCGTGGACCCGGCGCGCGTTCACGTCACCGGGACGGGCTATGACCAGCGCGTCTTCAACCAGGCGGGCACTGCTCCGCGGCGCGTGGCCGGCCAGATCTGCTTCGTGGGCAAGGTGAGCTTCAAGAAGGGCGTCGAGTCGCTGCTCGCGGCCCTTGACCTCATCGTGCCCGAGAGCGTCCCCTGTCCGCTGTCGCTCACGCTCGTGGGCGGCCACGACCCGGCCTCCGAGGACTACAAGAGGATCGCGGCCCGCGTGCCGGAGTGCCGCTGGCCCGTGCGGCTGGCCGGCCGCGTCTCCACTGCCGAGCTCGTGCGCGCGTATCGCACGAGCGACGTCTTCTGCCTGCCAAGCTTCTACGAGGGGCTGCCGCTCGTGGGCATCGAGGCGCTGGCCTGCGGCGCCAAGCCCGTCATGACGTCGCTTCCCGGCGTGCGCGAGGGCATGGAGTCGCTGCTGCCGAGAAACCCCATGCGCTGGGTGGAGCCGCCGGCCATGCTCGCCGTGGACACGCCCGACCCCGCGTCGCTGCCCGCGTTCGAGCGCCGCCTCGCCGACGCCATCGTGGATGCCGTGGTGTCCCCTCGCGAGGAGTTCGACACCACGCACGCCTCGTGGGACATGGTTGTGGACCGCATACTCTCGCACGTGGGGGAGTTGCGATGAGCGCCGGCACGACCGCTTCCGCCGGTGGAGCCAGTGGGCTTGCCTCCCGCGCACGCCGCGCGCGCCTGCTCGATGCCGTCCTGCTCGCCGTGCTCGTGGGCTTCTGCGCGCTGTTCGTGGTGTGGCCCATTGCCTGCTTCGTGTGGCAGGGGCTCGTGCCCGCCGCGGACGGCTCGACGTTTGCCTCCGTGCTTGCCGACAACGCGGGGCTGCTCGCGAACAGCGCGCTCGTGGGCGTGCTCGCGAGCGTGCTGTCGTGCGTCGTGGCGCTTGCCGTGGCGCTCGTCATCACGTTTGGGCCGCGCCTGTGGTCCCGCGTGGTCACGGGCCTCGTGGCCGTGAGCATGATCAGCCCGCCGTTCGTGGCCTCGCTCGCCTACGTGGAACTCTTTGGCCGCCGCGGCCTCATCACGCACGGCATCCTCGGCCTGTCCGTGAGCCCGTACGGCTGGCAGGGCGTCGTGCTCATGCAGGCGCTGTTCTTCGCCGCCATCAACGTCATCCTGTTCACGAGCGTGCTCGGGCGCGTGGACAGGGCCTCCATCCAGGCGGCCCTTGACCTGGGCGCTCCCATGCGCCGCGTGTTCTCCGACATCATCGTGCCGCTCGTGCGGCCCGCCACCTACGTGTGCCTTCTGCTCACGTTCGTGCGCTCCGTCTCAGACTACGCCACGCCCGTGGTCATCGGCGGCAAGTTCGACACCGTGGCGACGCAGATCTACGTGCGCGTCGTGGGCTACTCGGACCTGCGGGGCGCGGCGATGCTCAATGTCTTGCTGTTCGCCGTGTCGGTCGCTGCGTTTCTGGCGTACCGCAGGCTCGACGCCGGCGTCTCGGCGGCCTCCGGGTCGCTGGGCGTCTCGGCACGCCCGGCGCCGGACGAGGCGGGGTTCAGGCTCACCGGGCCCGTGGGCGTGGCGGCCCACGCCATCTGCGCGCTGTTCTCGGCGTTTCTGGCCGTGCTCTACCTCACGATCGCGCATGCCGCGTTCACGAGGGGCATGGGCTGGTCTGCCCCGTTCACGCTCGAGAACCTCGAGCACCTCATGACGTTTGACCTGGGGTCGCTGCGCCGCAGCATCGTCTTCTCGCTGGCCACGGCGCTCGTCTCGACTGCGCTGGGGCTGCTCGCCGCCTACTACGCGCACCGTCGCCGCGTGCGCGCCTCCGTTGCGCTGGACTTCGTGACCACGGTGGCCTACACGCTGCCGGGCATCTGCCTGGGCCTTGGCTACATCCTTGCGTTCAACCGCCCGCCCGTGGAGCTCGTGGGGACGTCCGCCATCCTCATCGCCGTGCTTGCTGCAAAGGAGCTCGCCATCTCCACGAGGGCGTTCTCCTCGGCGCTTGCCCAGGTGCCCGCGGAGCTCGACATGGCCGCGGCGGACCTGGGCACGCCGGCCGTTGGCATTCTGGGCCGCGTGCTCGCCCCCAACCTGCTCGAGGCCGCAGGCGTGAGCCTCGTCAACGGCTTCTCGAGCGCCATGGTGAGCTACTCGGCCGTTCTGTTCCTCGTGACGCCCGCCAACAAGACGGCCGTCTTCGAGCTGTTCGACGCGCTCTCGGGCGGGAAGTACGGCGATGCGGCCATGGTGTCGCTTGCGATCATCGTCGTGACGACGCTTGTGAACGTCATCTTCTACAAGTTCCTGCTCAAGGGGAGGAAGTAGCGTGTTTCTCGAGCTCAGCGGCTTGAAAAAGTCATTCTCGGGGCATGAGGTCATCCACGACGTGTCGCTGTCGGTGCAGCGCGGCGAGATCGTGTGCCTGCTGGGCGCCTCCGGCTGCGGCAAGACCACGACGCTTCGCCTCGTGGGAGGCTTCCTTGTGCCAGACGCCGGGTCGGTGACGCTCGACGGCACGGACGTGACGCGCATGCCGCCCGAGGTGAGGCCCACCTCAACGGTGTTCCAGTCCTACGCGCTGTTCCCGCACCTCACGGTTGCGGGCAACGTGGCCTACGGCCTGCGCCAGGCCGGCGTCGGCCGTGCCGAGGCCGAGGAGCGCGCCCGCCAGATGCTTGACGCCGTGGGCCTGGAGGACCAGGCGGACGCGGGCGTGGCAGACATCTCGGGCGGGCAGCGCCAGCGCGTGGCCCTCGCGCGCTCGCTCGTGCTGGGCCCCAAGGTCCTTCTGCTTGACGAGCCGTTCAGCAACCTCGACGCCAACCTGCGCCTGCGCATGCGTCGCGAGGTGCGCGACATCCAGCGCCGCTTTGGCGTCACGATGCTGTTCGTGACGCATGACCGCGAGGAGGCCATGGCGTTTGGCGACCGCATCGCCGTCATGCACGAGGGGAGGCTCGTCCAGGTGGGGACGCCGCGCGAGGTCTACCGCCACCCGGCAGACCTGTACTGCGCGCGCTTCCTCGGCCATGTCAACGAGCTTGACCTGCCCGGCGGTCATGCGCTGTTCCGTGCCGAGGACGTCGTGGTGGGGCGCGAGGGCGGCCTTGCGGCAACCGTGGAGGAGTCGGTGTTCCTCGGCGGCACCTGCGAGCTGCGCCTGCTCGTGGACGCCCCCGGCTCGCCGGAGATTCTCGCCCGCGTGCCGGGTGACCAACAGTATGCGAGGGGCGCGCGTGTGCCCCTTGACATAGCACGTACGTTCCAGATCAAAGGGAAGGAAAGCACGAATGACTAGACAGATCTCAAGAAGGGACTTCCTGCGTCTCATGGCCGCGGCCGCCGGTACGGGGGCGCTCGGCCTCACCGCGTGCGGCGGCTCGGGCACCCAGGCCGCGACCACGGCTGCCGCCACGGGTGCGGCCCTCACGTCCACCTCGGGCAAGACGCTCAAGGCCCTGTGCACGAACGAGTCCTACAAGACCCTGTTCGACAAGTTCACCGCCGAGGTCGGCGCTCCCGTCGAGTTCGTGTCGATGTCGTCGGGCGAGGTCCTCTCCAAGCTCAAGGCCGAGGGCGGCAAGCCCGCGGCCGACCTGTGGTTTGGCGGCGGCATCGACTCGTTCATGAGCGCCGCTGACTCGGGGCTTCTCGAGAAGGTCGACTTCGACCGCGCCTCGTCGTTCGCCGACGGCTTCAAGAGCCCGGACAACTACTGGTTCTCCAAGGGCGCCACGGTCGTGGGCTTCATCGTCAACAACGACATCCTGTCCGAGATCGGCGCCGAGGCCCCCAAGAGCTGGGCGGACCTCACCAACCCCGTCTTCAAGGACGAGATCATGATGTCGAGCCCGGCCGTCTCCGGCACGAACTACGCCGCCGTGGCCGCGCTGCTGCAGACGATGGGCGAGGACAAGGGCTGGGAGTACCTCGCGCAGCTCAACAACAACATCCCGTTCTACACCAAGCGCGGCAGCGACCCCTCGACGCGCGTCGCCGCCGGCGAGGCCGCCGTGGGCATCACCTACATCGACAACACGCTCGATGACATCCTGGCAGACGGCACGCTGAGCATCGTCTATCCCGAGGAGGGCATGCCCTACATCCCCGACGGCGTGGCCGCCTTCGCCGGTGCCGACGACGTGGAAGACTCCAAGCTCTTCATCGAGTGGCTCTTCTCGAGCGACGAGAACCTCAAGGAGCTTGCCGACATCGACAAGAAGACGACGATGCTGCTCGCCCTGCCCGACGTCTCTGGCCTGACGCTTGACTTCGACACCTCGCAGCTCATGGACGAGGACCTCACGAAGTTTGGTAGCGCCCGCGAGGCGACGCTCGCCAAGTGGGACGAGGTCACGAGCGGCAAGGAGATCGTCTCCAACTCGTAGGGAGGCGAGACGTTCCGTCCTCGGTCGGCGCGTACGTGCTGGGGCGCGCCGTGGCGCCGGGCGTTGTTCGATTCTCGGATAACGTCCGGCGCTTCCTCGAGGTCATGGCGGACAGGCTGGGTGTCTCGCAGGGGCCGCCGAGCGCGCGTTGGCGCTCATGGGGTAGAACGAAAACGTTGGCAATCGCGCACGGGCCGGCGGCCGACTGCGCGGAGAGGAGAGTCACATGGACATGACGGGCGTCAGGCTCACGGAGCTCGTGGAAGCGGCCGGGTGCGCGGCGAAGCTCGCGCCGGGCTACCTCTCGCAGGTGCTCGCCGACCTGCCGCGCCTTGAGGACTCGCGCCTGCTCGTGGGCTTCGACGCCTCGGACGACGCCTACGTCTACGACCTGGGGGACGGTCGCGGCCTTGTGGGGACCACGGACTTCTTCCCGCCCATGGTGGACGACCCGTACCTGTTTGGCCAGGTTGCGGCCGCCAACGCCCTCTCGGACGTCTGGGCCATGGGCGGGCGTCCCGTGCTCGCGCTCAACCTGCTGTGCTTTCCCAACTGCCTGGGCCTGGAGGTGGCCGGCCAGATCCTGGCCGGAGGCGCTGACAAGTGTCGCGAGGCGGGCGTCATCGTGGCCGGCGGCCATTCCATCAACGATCACGAGCCCAAGTTCGGCCTGGCCGTCACGGGCTTCGTGGAGATCGACCACATGCTCACCAACGGTGGCGCGCGTCCCAGAGACGCGCTCATACTCACGAAGGCGCTCGGCACGGGCGTCCTCACGACGGCCCACAAGGCCGAGCTGCTCGACGACGCCGGCGTGAAGGTCGCCACGGACTCGATGATCACGCTCAACAAGTACGGCGCCGAGGCGCTGCGCGGCTTGCACGCCCACGCCGCCACCGACGTCACGGGCTTCTCGCTCATGGGCCACGGCTGCGAGATGGCCGAGGCAAGCGGCGTCACGCTCGAGGTCCACGCGCCCGACGTGCCCGTCATGGCCCGCGCCCGCGAGATGGCGGCCATGGGCCTCATCCCGGCCGGCGCCTACCGCAACCGCGACTTCTTTGGCCCGCGCGTGGACGTGGCGCCCGACGTGCCGCTCGACCTGTCCGACGTGCTCTTTGATCCGCAGACTTCCGGCGGCCTTCTCGTGGCCCTGCCGGCGGCCGAGGCTGATGAGTACGTTGGCCGCCTGCGCGAGTTGGGCCAGCCCGCCACCGTGGTTGGCCAGGCGGTGCCTCGCGCAGGGCACTCCGTGCGCGTGACGATGTAAGAGGCCCGCAAACCTGCAACAGGGCCCGCGAGAGGGGGCGTCCCCTCTCGCGGGAACGAGAAAGGAACCAACATGTCCGAGAACAAGCTCGTCATCGACGCGCGCGGCGACGCGTGCCCCATCCCCGTCGTGAAGACACTCAAGGCGCTGGGCGCGCTTGCGGGCCCCGGCGAGGTCGAGACGATCGTTGACAACAAGGTGGCCGTCGAGAACCTCACGCGCATGGCCTCCTCCAAGGGCTGCGCGAGCGCGGCCGAGCAGACGGCCGAGAAGGAGTGGCACGTCACGACGACGGCGTCTAAGGCCGTCGCGGTTGCCGCCGGCGAGCCCGAGGCCGCCACGTGCGAGGTTCCGGCCGCCAAGAGAAACGTCACGGTGCAGATCAGCGCCGAGACCATGGGCACGGGTGACGACCTCCTGGGCAAGAAGCTCATGAAGGCGTTCATCTTCTCGCTTACGCAGCTCGAGGAGCTGCCGCAGACCATCCTGTTCTACAACGGCGGCGCGCACCTCACCTGCGAGGGCTCCGACTCGCTCGAGGACCTGAAGAACCTCGCGGACGCCGGTGTGGAGATCCTCACCTGCGGCACGTGCACGGACTTCTACGGCATCACCGACAAGCTCGCCGTGGGCGAGGTCACGAACATGTACGTCATCGCCGAGAGGCTCTCGGGCGCCTCGGTCGTCGTGAGGCCGTAGCGTGCCGCGCGTGCGCAGGCCCGCGCTCGTGCTCACGTTCCCCACGACGGCCGCGGCCATGGCATGCGAGGAGCTGTGCAGGCACGCAGGGCTGCCAGGGCGCATGATTCCCGTGCCCGGGCAGATCAGCGCCGGCTGCGGGCTGGCCTGGAAGGCGGCGCCGCAGGACCAAGACGCGCTCGTCTCGGCCCTGGCCGAGGCTGGCGTTGCGGTCGAGGGCGCCGACGTCATCGAGATGCTCGAGTTCGTAAGGTGAGACAAGGGGACAGTCCCCTTGTCTCATTGGAGCGGGGCAGGCACCTGTTCCATGCTTGGAGGATGCCATGATCTACCTGGACAACGCCGCGACGACGATGCGCAAGCCGCAGGCGGTCATCGACGCCGTCGTGGGGGCGATGGGCTCGCTCGGCAACGCCGGGCGCGGTGCGGGCACGGGCGCCATGGGCGCGGCGCGCGTGATCCACGAGTGCCGTGAGCGCGTGGCGGGCCTTCTCGGCTGCCCGAGCGCGGACCACGTGGCGTTTGCCCCCAACTCGACCGAGGCGCTCAACTGCGTCATCAACGGCATCGTGGGTGCCGGCGACCGCGTGGTCACCACGGTGCTCGAGCACAACTCGGTGCTGCGGCCGCTCAACCGCCTTGCCGCCGAGCGCGGCGTCTCCGTGGCCCACGCGGGGTGCGACGCGTTGGGGCGCCTTGACATGGACGAGCTCTCCCGGCTCGTGGTGCCGGGCACGCGCGCCGTCGTGGTGACGGCGGCCTCCAACGTCACGGGAAACGTCGTTGACGTGGCGGCGGTTGCGCGCATTGCCCACGCGGCCGGGGCCCTGTGCGTGGTGGACGCGTCCCAGGCGGCGGGTCTCGTCCCCATCGACATGGCCGAGCAGGGCCTGGACGTCGTGTGCTTCACGGGCCACAAGGCGCTCATGGGGCCGCAGGGCACGGGCGGCGCCGCCGTGATGCCGGGCGTGGACGTGGCCCCGTGGAACGTGGGTGGCACGGGCGTCCATAGCTTTGACGAGCAGCAGCCGCTCGGGTGGCCCACGCGCCTTGAGGCCGGTACGCTCAACGGCCACGGGCTTGCGGGCCTGGCCGCCGGCCTGCGCTTTATTGCCGAGAACGGCGGCGTGGCGGCCATGGGGGAGCATGAGCTCTCCATGGCGCGGCGCCTGTACGAGGGCGTGGCAGACGTGCCCGGCGTCACCGTCTACGGCGACTGGCCTGCGCTGGAGCTGGGCGAGGCGAGCGCGCGCACGGGCGTCGTGGCGCTGAACGTCTCGGGCCTGGACTCTGCCGAGGTCTCGGATGCCCTCATGGACGGCTGGGACATCGCGACGCGCCCCGGCGCCCACTGCGCCCCGCTCATGCACCGCGCGCTCGGCACCGAGCGCCAGGGCATCGTGCGCCTCTCCACCAGCTGGTTCACCACGCCCGAGGAGATCGACGTGGCCATCGGCGCCATCCGAGAGATCGCGGTGGGCTAGCCGCGGGACCATCGGGGACGGGTTCGTTTGGTCCCCGCTCCGTTGCCCTGCCTTGAGCGCCCGTTTGTACAAAATGGACGCAGATTGCACGTATATTTTGACCCCGCACATGTGGCAACTGCGGTTATGCCGATAAAAACGAAGTGCTGCCCCGAATTCCCGACATTCTCGGTCCGTTTTGTACAAACGGGCCCAAATCGCTGGTATTCAGCCGCCCACCCCGTCGTCGCGGCCGCTATGCACGCACGAGCCGCTCGTCACGGACGCTGCCGAGAAGGACGGGCGTCTTGCACCCGAGTCCGCGCAGCGCGGCGGCGAAGCGGCGGGCGGCGGCAGCGCGTTCGGGCGTCTCGGCCTGGTTCACGACGATGACGTCCGGCGCGATGAGCCCGCGGGCCATCTCGTCTGCCATGCCACGGGCCACGAGCTCGGGCGTTGCCGTGTCATAGACGCCGCATCCGACGCGCTCGCACAGCAGGGCGGCGCGGTGGACCCTCTCGCCCACGAGGCCGCCAAAGCCACTTGCGCCCACGACGCACGCCGTGAGGTCGGCGCAGGCGGGCACGACCGGCTCGTGCGAGGCGTGCGCCTTGAGCGGCAGCCGCTTGGAGCCGTCAGCCTCGACCACGAGCAGGTCTGCCGCACCCGCGAGCTCCTCGAGCGGCATCGCCGGCGCCGCGAGCCTGCCCAGGTCGTCGGCGGTGGGCGTGCCCACGCACGCCAGGCCGCGGTCGTCGAGCGCCCGCGTGAGCTCGCGCATGTCGCCCGAGGTCACGAGTGGCATCCCCCCAAACGGCAGGAAGTGCGTCGTCGTGGCGAGCACGACGCGTCCGCCTCGCGCCGCGGCGTCCTCGCCCAGCGCACGCAGGAGCGTGGACTTGCCGCCGCTGCCGATGACGGCCACGCAGCGCACGCCCCCGGAGGAGATGCGTCCGCCCACGGATGAGAGCAGCGAGTCAAGACAATTCATCAGGCAACCAAACTTATAGTTAGGGTCAAGCTGGCTCGAGCGTTATTCTCGGGAATATACTACGCTGAGCCACACACCAATTCTGACGCATGCCAGGGATGGGAGAGACCATGCTCGTAGAGATTCGGGGGGCGGGCGACATCGCGACCGGCATCGCGTTGCGCCTGCATCGCGCCGGCTGCAAGGTCGTCATGTGCGACCTGCCCACGCCCACGTCCATTCGCCGCACCGTGTGCTTCTCCGAGGCGATCCGCCTGGGGGAGTGCGAGGTCGAGGGGGTCCGCGCGCGCCTCGCGCACTCGCTGGCCGAGGCACGCACCATCGTGGTCTCCGGCGAGGTCGCCGTGCTCGTGGACCCCGAGGGCGCAAGCGCCCGCGAGCTGAGGCCGGCCGTTCTCGTGGACGCCATCCTCGCCAAGAGGAATCTCGGCACCACGATGGACATGGCGCCCGTGGTCATCGGCGTGGGGCCCGGCTTCACGGCCGGCAGGGACTGCCATGCCGTGGTGGAGACCAAGCGTGGCCACTACCTGGGACAGGTCATCCTGGACGGTCCCGCCGCGCCCAACACGGGCATCCCCGGCGTCATCGCGGGCCACTCGGCGGACCGCGTGCTGCGCGCCCCGGCCGACGGCGTCTTTGAGCCGGTGCTCCAGATCGGCGACGTCGTGCGTGCCGGGCAGGTGGCGGCCACCGTGGCCGGCGTGCCCATGACCTGCACGATCGATGGCGTGCTGCGCGGCCTGCTCCAGGCCGGCGTCGAGGTCACGGCCGGCATGAAGTCCGGGGACATCGACCCGCGCTGCGAGCGCGCCCACTGCTTCACCGCCTCGGACAAGGCACGCGCCGTGGGCGGCGGCGTGCTCGAGGCCATCTGCATGTTCACGTCTCGTCTGGAGGGGTAGCCATGGAGGGGATCGCGCTTCTGCGCCGCGCGGCCGAGGAGCTGCGCGAGGGGCGCAAGGTCGTGGAGTGCGTCGTGCTCGCCTCGAGGGGGTCTGCGGCCCGCCACGCCGGCGCGCGCATGCTCACGCTCCAGGACGGCACGCTGCTGGGAACCGTGGGCGGCGGCACGCCCGAGCTGCGTTGCCAGCAGATGTGCCGGGAGGCGCTCGCGGACGGGCGCCCGCGCCGCACCACCATGGAGCGCGGCGTCGTGGACATCGCGTGCGGTGGAGCCCAGGACCTGGGGATTCGTGCCATGAGCCAGGCGGACCTCGTGGCGCTCGACGCCGCGCTCGCCGCTGCGGACGCGGGGGAGCCGGGCTGCCTTGCCGTTGACTGGTCCGCGCCCGAGCCCGTGGCGAGCTTCGTGCCCGCGGGCGCCGGGCAGGACACGGTCGCCGGGCAGGACACGGGCGCCGGCGAGCCGCCGTCGGGCCCGCGCATGGAGGGCGACGTCTACGTGGAGCCCGTCGTGGCTGCCGAGCGCGTCGTGATCTTTGGCGGCGGCCACGTGGGCCGTGCGTGCGTGCCGGCGCTTGCCGCCATCGACTTCGAGGTCACGGTGTTCGACGACCGCCCGGACGTGGCGCTGCCCGAGAACTTCCCGGACGCGGCGCACGTCATCCTTGGCAGCTTCAAGGACATCGCTGCGGGCATCACGCTTGGTGCGCGCGACTACGTCATCGTCATGACGCACGGCCACGTGGCAGACGAGGACGTCGTGGCCCAGGCCATCGGGGCCCATCCGCGCTACCTGGGCTGCATGGGCAGCCGCCACAAGCGCCGCGTGCTCGAGAGGGTCGTGGCCGAGCGTGGCGCCTCGCCTGCGGAGATTGCGGCCGTGGACCTGCCGATAGGCCTGTCGCTCGGCGCCGTGACGCCCGCGGAGATCGCCGTGAGCATCGCCGCCAAGCTCATCGAGGTGCGCCACGCCCACGACGGCGATGCGTCCCACGCCTGCCCGAGCCACTAGGGGGCGGAGCCCCTTGGGCGCCCCTGCGCCTTGTGCCGTGGCGGCCGCTCGCGGAGCGCCTGCCACCATTCCAAAGATTGTTGTTGCCTAACAAAAAGTTAGACGTCACACTTGCTGGTGAGCGTTGTTCGATAATAGATATAACGACTTTCAAGCGATAATAAATTCTCGCGCGCAGCGTTCCATCTGCCATACTGGGAGGCGGGCGGGAGAGGGAAAGGGGACGCCATGAACGCCATGAACACCATGACTCGCAGGCAGGCCATCGCTACGCTGGGTGCCGGCATCGCCACGCTCGCGGGCCTCGGCCTCACCGCGTGCGGAGGCAACGGTGACGCCACCGGCACGGCATCCACCACCGCAGCCTCTACCGCCGCGGCCGACACCCTCACGGTCTTTGCCGCCGCGAGCATGACGGAGAGCCTCACGAAGGCCACGGACGCGTTCACCTCCGAGACGGGCACCCAGGTCTCGTTCAACTTCGACTCCTCGGGCACGCTCAAGACCCAGATCCAGGAGGGCGCGGAGTGTGACGTGTTCATCTCCGCCGGCCAGAAGCAGATGAACCAGCTCGACGCCGCGGCCACCAGCGGCAACGAGGAGGGTCTCGACCTCATCGAGAGCGACACGCGCTTCAACATCCTGCAGAACGAGGTCACGCTCGTGGTGCCCGAGGGCAATCCCAGAAACATCAACGGCTTCGACGAGCTCGCCGAGCACCTCAAGGCTGGCGACGTCAAGCTCGCCATGGGCAACTCGGACGTTCCCGTGGGCCAGTACACCCAGAAGATCCTGGCCTACTACGGCCTCGACGAGGGCGAGCTGGCCGCCGCCGGCGTGCTCACGTACGGCACGAACGTCAAGGAGGTCACGACGCAGGTCTGCGAGGCCGCCGTGGACTGCGGCGTCATCTACCGCACGGACGCCGTCTCGGCCTGCCTTGCGGTGGTGGACGCGGCCACCAAGGACATGTGCGGGGAGGTCGTCTACCCGGCCGCCGTGGTCAAGGGCTCCAAGCACGAGCAGGCCGCCGGCCGCTACCTCGAGTTCCTCAGGGGCTCGGCGGCAAGCGCCTGCTTCGAGGAGGTCGGCTTCAAGCCGCTGGCGAGCGCCTAGCGCGCCGCCTTGTCTGGGAGGACTCGCACGTGGACTGGTTCCCGCTCATAAACTCGCTGCGCATTGCGGCCGTCTCCACGGTCGTTGTGTTCTTCGTGGGCGTGGGCGCCGCCCAGCTCATCGCCCGGCTGCCGCGCTACGCCAAGGCCCTCATCGACGTCGTCCTCACGCTGCCGCTCGTGCTGCCGCCCACTGTCGTGGGATACCTGCTGCTGCTTGTGCTGGGGCCCCGGCGCGTCGTGGGCGCGTGGGCGCTCCAGGCGTTTGGCGTCCGCCTCACGATGACGTGGTACAGCGCGATCTTCGCCTGCGTGGTCGTGGCGTTCCCGCTCATGTACCGCACGGCCCGCGGCGCGTTCGAGGCCTATGACAAGACGCTCACGCACGCGGCGCTCACGCTGGGCAGGAGCCGCACCTGGGCCTTCTGGCGCGTGCAGATGCCGTGCTGCGCGCAGGGCGTCCTCGCCGGGGCGGTCCTCGCGTTCGCCCGCGCGCTTGGCGAGTACGGCGCCACGGCCATGATCTGCGGCTACACGCCCGGCCAGACGGCCACGGTCTCCACGACGGTCTACCAGCTGTGGCGCACCGGCGACGACGCGCTGGCCCTCAAGTGGGTGCTCGTGAACGTGGCCATCTCGGCCGTGGTGCTGCTCGCCATGAACTGGCTCGAGGGGCGCGCCCGCACGCGGGGAGGCCGCGCATGAGCCTGTCGGTTGACATCCGCAAGCGGCTTGGGGACTTCTCGCTCGACGTCTCGTTCAAGGCCGAGAACCCCGCCGAGACGCTCGCGCTTCTCGGCGCCTCGGGCTGCGGCAAGAGCATGGCGCTCAAGTGCGTCGCCGGCGTGGAGCGCCCCGACGAGGGTCGCATCGTGCTGAACGGGCGGGTGCTGTATGACTCGGCCGCCCGTGTCAACGTGCCCGCGCAGCGCAGGCACGTGGGCTACCTGTTCCAGAGCTACGCGCTGTTTCCCACGATGACCGTGCTCGACAACGTGCTCGTGGGGGCCCGCGGCGCCACGCGCGCCGAGCGCCTGGCCATGGCCGCCCGGCAGATCCGTGCCTTCAGGCTCGAGGGGCTCGAGGGTCGCCGCCCCGCCGAGCTCTCCGGCGGCCAGCAGCAGCGCTGCGCCCTTGCCCGCATCATGGCGAGCGAGCCCGAGCTGCTGTTGCTCGACGAGCCGTTCAGCGCGCTCGACGGCTACCTGCGCTGGCAGCTCGAGCTGGAGCTCGCCGACACCCTGCGGGAGTTCCCGGGGGGCGTGGTGTTCGTGACGCACAGCCGCGACGAGGTCTACCGCATGTGCGACCGCGTCTGCGTGCTCACGGACGGCAGGGGCGGCCGCACCGTCCCCACGAGCGAGCTGTTCGACGCGCCCGCCACGCTCGCCGAGGCCCTCATCAGCGGCTGCAAGAACGTGAGCCCCGCCGTGCCCGTGGGTCCCGAGACGCTCGACTGCGCGGACTGGGGCGTGCGCCTTGCCTGCGGACGTGCCGTGGCGGGCTGCGCCCACGCGGGCATCCGCGCGCACTTCCTGCGCATCGTGGAGGCCGACGGCCGCCCCGTGGACACGATCGGGGACGTCGCCACCGGCTTTGGCTCGGCGCGCGGGCAGGGCGAGCAGTGCGCGGCCAGCCGCTCGCGCGTCGTTGTCCGCTCACGTGCCGAGAACCGCATCCCGTGCACCGTGGCGCGCGTCATCGACAACGTGTTCTCGACCATCGTCATGTGCGCCACTCCCGGCGGTGCCTGCCTGCGCGTGGAGCTCGGGAAGGACGCCTGGGCCGCGCTCGGCTGCCCCGCGCGCGTCACGCTCCAGGTTGCGCCGTCAGACGTCATGCCGCTCGTGGACTAGGGGGAAACATCGTGCGAGACACCCTTGGAAGAGACATCTCCTACCTGCGCCTGTCCGTGACCGACAAGTGCAACTGCCGCTGCGTGTACTGCATGCCGGCCGCCGGCGTGCCCGCGCGCGCACACCGCGACCTGCTCACGTTCGAGGAGCTCACCGACATCGTGGCCGCCGCGGCCACGCTTGGCGTGCGCAAGGTGCGCGTCACGGGCGGCGAGCCGCTCGCGCGCCGCGGCGTCGTGGACCTCGTGCGTATGCTGTCCGAGGTGCCCGGTATCGACGAGGTGGACATGACCACGAACGCCACCATGCTCGCGCCCGTGGCCGCCGACCTGCGTGCCGCCGGCCTCACGCGCCTCAACGTGAGCCTGGACACCCTGCGCCCCGAGTGCTATCGCGCCATCACGCGCACGGGAGAGCTTGCCGACGCCCTTGCCGGCCTTCGCGCCGCGCGCGAGGCGGGCTTCACGAACACCAAGATAAACTGCGTGCTCATGGGCGGCGTGAACGACGACGAGATCGCCGACTTCGTGGACATCGCCCGTCGCGAGCCCATAGAGGTGCGCTTCATCGAGCTCATGCCCATGGGGGAGTGCGCCCGCTGGCCGCGCGAGCGCTTCGTCGCCGGCGAGGAGGTGCTCGGGCGCGTGCCCGAGCTGGTCCGCATGGGTGCCGGAGGGGTCGCCGAGCTCTACGCGGCCCCCGGGTTTGCGGGGCGCGTGGGGCTCATCCGCGCCGTGAGCCACAAGTTCTGCTCGGGCTGCGACCGCATACGCGTCACGGCGGACGGCCGGCTCAAGCCCTGCCTGCACTCCGCGGCCGAGGTGAGCCTGCGCGGCCTTGCCGGCCCCGCGCTCGCGGAGGCGATCCGCGCGGGCATCGCGGCAAAGCCCGCGCACCACAACCTGGCGCCCGGCGTGCGTGCAAGCGACACGCCGCGGGACATGTTCGAGATAGGGGGATAGCGTGGAGCAGCAAGACATTCTCGGCACGCAAGGGGGCGGGGCCGCGGGCGCGCCCGGCCGCGAGGTGCTGCGGCCCGCCACGTCCGCGTCCATCCGCGACGCGGAGCTCACGCACGTGAACGAGCAGGGCCGCGCGCGCATGGTGGACGTGGGCGCCAAGCCCGTGACCGCCCGCGTGGCCCGCGCGGCGGGCAAGGTGCTCATGGCGCCCTCGACGCTCGAGCTCGTGCGCAGCGGCGGCACCCGCAAGGGAGACGTCCTCGCCGTGGCGCAGGTGGCCGGCATCATGGCGGCCAAGCGCACCTGGGAGCTCGTGCCGATGTGCCACCAGGTGCCGCTCTCGGGCGTGGACCTCGGCTTTGCCTATGAGGCCGACGGCATCGCCATCGAGGCCACGGCCCGCTGCAAGGGTGAGACGGGCGTGGAGATGGAGGCGCTCACCGCGGTGTCGGTGGCGGCGCTCACCATCTATGACATGTGCAAGTCGCACCAGCGTGACATGGTCATCGAGCGCGTGCGGCTCATGGAGAAGGACGGTGGCCGCTCGGGCCACTTCGTGAGGGAGGACTAGCGTGGAGCAGTTTGGGAGCGCGCCGGACGCGATCGCGGGCGCGGCATCGCGCGAGGCGAGCGTCATCGCCGTGTGCGCGAGCGAGCGCAAGGGCACCAGAAAGCACCCCGTGGAGGCCATCGAGCTTTTGGTGGGCACGGGCGTGGCCGGAGACGCCCACGCGGGCGCCTGGCACCGCCAGGTGAGCCTGCTGCCCGACGAGGCGGTGGACGAGCTGCGCGGCGTCCTGCCCAGCCTGGCGCCGGGTGACTTCGCCGAGAACATCCTCACGCGCGGGCTCGACCTCAAGTCGCTGCCCGTGGGCACTACGCTCGCGGCCGGCACGGCGCTTCTCGCCGTGACGCAGATTGGCAAGAAGTGCCACAACGACTGCGAGATCCGCCGCCTCACCGGCAAGTGCGCCATGCCCAGCGAGGGCATATTCGCCGTGGTCATCCGCGATGGCGTCGTGCGCGCGGGGGATGCGGTGCGCGTGGTGGAGGTGAGCGAGCGATGAGGGAGCTTGCGGTCCAGGACGCCGTGGGGCACGTGCTGTGCCACGACATGACCCAGATCATCCCCGGCAAGTTCAAGGGCGCGCGGTTCCGCAAGGGCCACGTCGTGACCCCCGAGGACGTGGACGTGCTGCTCTCCATGGGCAAGCGCAGCGTCTACGTGTGGGAGATGCAGCCGGGGATGCTGCACGAGAACGACGCGGCACTGCGCCTGTGTGCGCTTGCCGAGGGGCCGGGCTGCACGCACAAGCCCGACATCAAGGAGGGAAAGATCGAGCTCACGGCAGCGCATGACGGCTGCTTCACCGTACGCTCCGAGGCGCTTCTCGCCGTGAACCGCGTGCCGCAGGTCATGGTGGCCACGCGCAAGGGGAACACGGCCGTGCGTGCGGGCGACAAGCTCGCGGGCATGCGCGTGATCCCGCTCGTCATCGACGAGGCCACGCTCGATGAGGCCGACGCCGCCGCGGCCGCCGCCCCCGGCTCCGGCCCGCTGTGCGAGGTCGTGCCGTTTTGCCTGCGTCGCGTGGGCATCGTCACCACGGGCAGCGAGGTGGCGGGCGGCCTTGTCGAGGACTCGTTCACGCCGGTGGTTCAGGCAAAGCTCGCGGCCTTTGGCATCGAGATGGTGGCCCACGAGCTGCCCGGCGACGACATGGAAGACATCGTGGCCGCCATCGGTCGCGTGCGCGAGGCGGGCGTTGACCTCGTGGTGTGCACGGGAGGCATGTCCGTGGACCCGGACGACAACACCCCCGGCGCCATCCAGCGAAGCGGCGCCGAGATGGTGACCTACGGCGCGCCGGTGCTGCCCGGCGCCATGCTGTTCGTGGGCTACTATGCAGATGGCACCCCCGTGCTGGGCCTTCCGGGCTGCGTCATGTTCGCCAAGGCCACGATCTTGGACCTCGTGCTGCCGAGAATCGCCGCGGGCATCCGCCTCACGCGCGGCGACATCGTGGCGTACGGCGAGGGCGGGCTGTGCCTGGGATGCGAGGAGTGCCACTACCCGATCTGTCCGTTTGGCAAGTAACGCGAGCTTGGAGGACCCATGGGACACCATCACGAGCAGAGCGGCGCGCTCGGCGGCGCGGCCGGCGTGCAGGCATACGCGGCGGCCGTCATCACGGTGAGCGACCGCTGCTCGGCCGGCCGGCGCGATGACGCCACGGGCCCGGCCGTGGCCGAGCTTCTCGCGCGCGAGGGGTTCGAGGTCTGCTCGACCGCGATCGTGGCAGACGACGTCAATGCGATTGGCGCGGCCATCAAAGACGCTGCCGCCGCCGACGTGGCTCTGTGCGTCACGGCCGGCGGCACGGGTCTCTCGCCGCGCGACGTCACGCCCGAGGCCACCGAGGCCGTCTGCGAGCGCATGGTCCCCGGCCTCGGCGAGCTCATGCGCGCCTCCTCGGCCGCCATCACCTCTCACGCGTGGGTCTCTCGCGCCACGGCCGGCACGCTGGGGCGCACGCTCGTGGTGAACGTGCCGGGAAGCCCCAAGGGCGCCACGGAGAACCTCGAGGCGGTCCTTGGCCCCGTGCGCCACGGCCTCAAGATGCTTCGCGCCGATGCCCCGCAGGACTGCGCAGCCGAGCGTCGCGGGTGCGAGCTCTCGCAGGCCGCGGCGTCCCTCTCGCGCAAGCCCTGCGTGCTGTTCGACTTCGACGGAACGCTCGCCGACACCAAGCCCCACATCGTGGCCACGGCCACCGAGGTCCTGCGCGGCTTTGGCCTCACGGACGATGAGATCGGCGACGCGGGCCGGCTCGTGGGGCCGCCCTTCCCGGCGGCCTTCTCGCTCGTCTACGGCCTGTCCGAGGAGGACGCCGCCGAGGTCACGCGCCGCTACCGCGCCATCTACGGGAACCTGGGCCCGGAGGCCTTCCCGCTGTTCGACGGCATCCGCGAGCTGCTCTGCGACCTGCGCGAGGCCGGCAGGAGGCTCGCGATCACCTCGTCCAAGAACGAGCGGCTCGTGCGCAAGACCCTGGCCGAGACGGGCATCGACGCTCTGTTCGACGCCGTCGTGGCCGCCCATGACCCCAAGCACGTGGGCAAGGAGCACCTTGTGGCCTCCTCGCTTGAGGCGCTTGGCTGCCAGGCGGCCGACGCCGTCATGGTGGGGGACCGCTTCTACGACATCGAGGGCGCGCGCGCCAACGGCGTGGCGAGCCTGGGCGTCTACCTGGGCAACACGGCCAAGCCCGGCGAGCTCGAGCATGCCGGCGCCACCGCCTGCGTGAGCTCCGTGGCCGACATGCGCCGCGCGCTGCTCGGCTGACGGCGACCCGCTCATTGGATTTCTCGCCCTCGCGCGGGGCCACACTGGGTACAAGAAGGGCAACGGCTGCGCGCTACGGCGCGCCAATGAGAGGAGCACACCATGGCAGACATCGCTAACGGCATCGCGGAGGCCGCCCGCACCGCGTTTCTCGCGGGCGTGGGCGCCGTCGCCTTTGGTGCCGAGAAGACCACCGAGTTCGTGGACACGCTCGTCAAGAAGGGCGAGCTCACGGTCGATCAGGGCAAGGACCTCAACCGCGAGCTCACGCAGAAGGCCAAGGACACCGTGAACGAGGCGCAGGACGCGGTGCTGCGCGCCCGCCTCGCCACCATGTCGCCCGCCGAGCGCGAAGCCTTCGCGGACCGCGCGCGCCAGATCGCGAGCGACATGAACGCCAAGGCGAGCGAGGACGCTGGAGCCACCGTTGACGTCGAGGTCGAGGTCGAGGCCGAGGACGGCGACGCCGAGGCCGCGGAGTAGCCCACTTGGCGGCGAGAGCAGACAACACCGAGCGGCAGGCCACCCCTGGTACCAAGCCGGGGGTGGCCCTCCATGCCGACCCCTCGAGCCCCGAGGCGCAAGACGCCATGTGGGAGGCGGCGCTCGCCGGCGTGGAGGGCGAGCTCGACGAGGACGACTCGGTGACGATCGGCCTTCTGCGCGGGGCACGCCGCAACGACGCGAGCCGCTACGGCGTCTCGGCCAAGCGCCGGCACGCGCGCATCCTGCAGATCTTTGGCATCGTGCGCAAGTACGACGTCTTCGGCGGCATCACGCCGGTGAAGTTTCGCCGCATGCTCGAGGAGCTTGGCCCCACGTTCGTGAAGGCGGGCCAGATCCTGTCCATGCGCTCGGAGATTCTGCCCGAGCGCTTCTGCTCCGAGCTCACGAAGCTGCGCAGCGACGTGGACCCCATGCCCTACGAGACCGTCATCGCCGTGCTCGAGCAGGAGTATGGCGGGCAGTTCGGCGAGCTGTTTGACGCCATCGGCGAGCATCCGCTGGGGTCTGCCTCCGTGGCGCAGGTGCATCGCGCGCGTCTCGCCACCGGCGAGGACGTGGCCGTGAAGGTGCAGCGCCCGCACGTCCAGGAGGTCATGGCCCAAGACATCGACATCATGCGCTCGCTCGTGCGCCACCTCACGCCCTTCTTCAAGGGCGAGCAGTTCCTTGACCTCACGAGCGTCGTCGAGGAGCTGTGGGACACCTTCCGCGAGGAGACGGACTTTCTCGTGGAGGCGCGCAACCTCGAGGAGTTCCGCCGCAACAACGAGGACTGCAAGTTCGTGACGTGCCCCAAGCCCTACCTGCGGCTGTGCACGAAGCACGTCGTGGTCATGGACTACGTGGACGGCATCACGATCTCCAGCCCGGCCCGTCTTACGGAGGAGGGCTACAACCTCACCGAGATAGGCACCAAGCTCGTGGACAACTACGCCAGCCAGCTGCTCGACGACGGCTTCTTCCACGCGGACCCGCATCCCGGCAACATCGAGGTGTTCGGCGGGCAGATCGTGTTCCTGGACCTGGGGATCACGGGCAGGCTGAGCCCGTCGCTTCGCCGCATCATGCGCGACATGATCTTCTCGGTGGCAGAGCGCGACACCCCGCGGCTCAAGAGCGCGCTTCTGCGCCTCTCGTCCACAAGCCCAGACGAGGTGGACCACGCCGAGCTGCTCGCAGACCTCGACGAGGTCGTCGACGAGTTTGGCACCGTGAGCCTCTCAGAGCTGGACCTCGGGAGCTTTCTGGGCAACATCATCGCGCTCGCGCGCCGCAACGGCATCGAGCTGCCCGGCCAGATCACGAGCATGGCCCGCGGCCTCGTGACGCTCGAGGGCGTGCTCGACGAGTTTCTGCCCGGCGTCAACATGATCGACATCATCTCCCAGCACATCCGCGCCCACACGGACGCCGCCGAGAAGCTCAGGCACGACGCGAGCGAGCTCGCCATCCGCGGCAAGGCCGCGACGAAGGGCCTGCTTGGCGCCGCCGCCCAGGCCGAGCTCGCCATGAGCATGCTCACGCGCGGCCAGCTCAAGCTCAACATGGACTTCGTGGGCTCCGAGGATCCCATCGACGACCTCTCCCACATCGCAGACCGCCTCACGCTCGGCGTGCTGTGCGTGGGGTTCCTCATCGCGGCGAGCGCCATCGTCATGAGCAGCCGCGTGCCCGCCGACGCCTTCTGCGTGCTCGGCGTGCCGGCGTTCGCGTTCGTGTGCTACGTGCTCGCGTTTGCCCTGGCGTTTGCCGTGTTGCACGACATCTGGGCCCGGCACCGCCGCAAGCACGGGAAATAGGGCGTCGCTAGGCCCCGCCGGACGCGAACGGTTCGTGGTGCATGGCCGTCTTTGCGCGGTGCTGCCGCGGGGTCTTTGACGTGTCCGCGCCGAATGGCTTAGGTATTTCGAACTTACTTTTTTGCGAAACACCCAAATGGTTCGCAAATCGCGTGCCAAATGGGGCAAAGCGAGGCTTTCGTTGAATACATGCGCCCTTTTGGGATATAAAACCTAAGTCAAGCAATGGCAGATTATCTGCGTGGCGCGCCTTTGCGCCGCGCGTCTGCCCCGCACGTTCCGGGAGGCACGCACATGCGCAAGTTCAAGACGGAGAGCAAGAAGCTCCTCGACCTCATGATCAACTCGATCTACACCAACAAGGAGATATTCCTGCGCGAGCTCATCTCCAACGCGTCGGACGCCGAGGACAAGCTCTACCTCAAGAGCCTCACGGATTCCAGCATCAAGCTCGACGAGGACAGCCTGTCCATCCGCGTCACGCCCGACAAGGACGCCCGCACGCTCACCATCTCGGACAACGGCACCGGTATGACGGCCGACGAGCTCGAGGCCAACCTCGGCACGATCGCCCACTCCGGCTCCGAGGAGTTCAAGACCGCCAACGCCGAGCACCAGGGTGACGACGTGGACATCATCGGCCAGTTCGGCGTGGGCTTCTACTCCGCGTTCATGGTCGCGAGCAAGGTTCGCGTCGTGACGCGCGCGGCCGGCGAGGACGTCGCCCACGTCTGGGAGAGTGACGGCCTGGAGGGCTACACCATCGAGGACGGCGAGCGTGACCACTGCGGCACCGACGTCATCCTCACGCTCAAGGAGGACGTCGAGGGCACCGACGGCGCCGAGGGCGAGCGCTACAGCCGCTACCTCGAGGAGTGGGAGCTCAAGAACCTCATAAAGCAGTACAGCAACTACGTGCGCCATCCCA
Organism: Parolsenella catena; assembly: GCF_003966955.1. Classification (GTDB taxonomy): domain Bacteria; phylum Actinomycetota; class Coriobacteriia; order Coriobacteriales; family Atopobiaceae; genus Parolsenella; species Parolsenella catena. Next base: position 572,498 of record NZ_AP019367.1, read on the forward strand.
TCCAGATGATGGTGACCAAGAGCCGCCAGAAGCCCAAGCCCGAGGACGCGCCGGAGGACTACAAGCCGGAGTACGAGGACTACACCGAGCTCGAGACCATCAACTCCATGACGCCCATCTGGAAGAAGCGCGGCGACGTGGAGCAGAAGGACTACGACGAGTTCTATAAGTCCGCGTTCCACGACTGGGAGGATCCGGCCCGCACGATCACGTTCCACGCCGAGGGCGCACTCGAGTACGACGCGCTGCTCTTCATCCCCGGCAAGGCGCCGTTCGACCTGTACAGCAAGGACTATGAGAAGGGCCTGGCGCTCTACAGCTCCAACGTCCTGATCATGGACAAGTGCGCGGACCTGCTGCCCGACTACTACAACTTCGTCCGCGGCGTCGTGGACTCGCCGGACGTCACGCTCAACATCTCGCGTGAGACGCTGCAGCAGAACCGCCAGCTGCACGCCATCGCCAACCGCATCGAGAAGAAGGTCACGAGCGAGCTTCAGGCCATGCGCGACCAGGACCGTGACGCCTACGAGAAGTTCTTCGAGAACTTCGGCCGCGGCCTCAAGTTCGGCATCTACTCCAGCTACGGCATGAAGGCCTCCGAGCTCGCCGACCTGCTGCTGTTCTGGAGCGCCCGCGAGAAGAAGATGGTGACGCTCGCCGAGTACGCCAAGGCCATGCCCGCCGGCCAGAAGGCCGTCTACTACGCCGCCGGCGACTCGCGTGACCGCCTCGAGAAGATGCCCGTCGTGCGCGCCGCGCTCGACCACGGCTGTGACGTGCTGCTCTGCACGGCCGATGTGGACGAGTTCACGTTCCAGGCCATGCGCACCTACGAGGCCAAGGGCCTGCCCAAGACCTACGAGGACGACGCCGCCCGCGAGGCGGCCGAGAAGGCCGTGGCCGACGGCGCCGAGCCCGAGGTCGAGGATCGCTCGCTCGAGCTGAAGAACGTCGCCGCCGGTGACGTGGACTTTGCCACCGAGGACGAGAAGAAGGCCGCCGAGGAGACGGCGAAGGCCAACGAGGACCTCTTCGACGCCATGAAGGAGGCCCTGGGCGACAAGGTTACGAAGGTCACGGTCTCCGCGCGCCTCACCGACGCCCCGGCCGCCATCACCTCCGAGGGTCCGCTGTCGCTCGAGATGGAGAAGGTGCTCGCCGCCGGCCCGGACGCCGGCGAGGCGCCCAAGGCCCAGCGCGTGCTCGAGCTGAACGCCAAGCACCCCGTCTTCGACAAGCTCAAGGCCGCCCAGGAGTCGGGCGACAAGGAAAAGCTCTCCCTGTACGCCGGCCTGCTCTATGACCAGGCCCTGCTCGTCGAGGGCATGCTGCCGGATGACCCGGTGGCCTTCGCCAGCCACGTCTGCGAGCTCATGTAGTCGCGGCTGCCGCGACCATCCTGCCGCTCACCACGCGCCCCGTGCCGCCTGCGCCTCTCGCGCCTCGGCCCGGGGCGCTTCTCGTGCCGGACGGCTATGATGACAGGAGAAAGGTCATACCTATTACCTTTCAGGCGCCAAGACGGGTGCGCGGCCATGCGGAAGGGGGATGGTCTCGCACCCGTCGCGCGCCCTGCTCGCGCGGCCACAGGGGCGAGGCGCGGCAAAAGAGCTAAGGAGAACGTCATGGCCGAGTCCAACGAGTACTACCTGCGTCGCTGCATCCAGGTCTCCCGCGAGTCGCGCGAGCACGGCAACACGCCCTTCGGCGCCCTGCTCACGGACAAGGACGGCAACATCCTCATGGAGCAGGAGAACATCGAGATCACGCAGCGAGATGCCACCGGCCATGCCGAGACGGCGCTCGTGCGCCGCGCCAGCCACGAGTACGGCCGCGCCTTCCTCAAGGACTGCACGCTCTACACCACGGCCGAGCCGTGCGCCATGTGCTCGGGCGCCATCTACTGGGCCGGCATCGGCCGCGTGGTCTACGGCATGACGGAGCGCCGCCTGCTGCAGCTCACCGGCTCCAACGAGCAGAACCCCACGTTCGACCTGCCGTGCCGCGACGTCTTTGCCCGCGGCCAGAAGGACATCAAGGTCGAGGGCCCGTTCCCCGAGGTTGAGGAAGAGGCCGCGGAGGTCCACAAGGGCTACTGGGACTAGGTGGCCCCGATGTCTGGCATTGGCAGGGCCCCGTCGCTCTCGTCACAGGCGCGCGAGGGCCTCATGCGCATGATCGGCGAGATGGACCTCTCGCGCGGCACCAAGCTGCCACGCGAGGAGGAGCTCGCGCGCATCCTCGGCGTGAGCCGCACGACGGTTCGCCAGGCGCTCAACGACCTTGCGGCGGACGGCATCGTGCTTCGCCGCCAGGGGAGGGGGACGTTCGTCAACGCGGCGTCGCGCGGCATACGGGCGCGGTTCTCGCCCAGCACCGAGCTCACGGACGCCATCCGCGACTCCGGCTACGAGCCCGAGGTGCGCCTGCTTTCCGCGCGCGTGGCGAGTGCAGACGCGGCGGCCCGTGCGCGTCGCTCGCTTAAGCTGGACGGTGACGAGCCCATCATCGAGGTCACGAAGCTCTTCTGCGCAAGCGGGCGCACGTGCGCCGCCTGTCGTGACTGGCTCGCGCTCTCCTCGACGGGTTGCGAGACGGCCGAGGCGGCCGTGGCCGCGCTCGAGGCCTGCGACGAGTCGCTGTTCCGCTTCGTGCGCGAGGAAGGCGGCCACAGCGTCGAGTGGGACAAGGCCGAGATAGACGTGGCGACGCCTGACGAGGTTGCGGCCCTCTCGGACGCAATCGACGCCGCCGAGGTTGGCGACCGCCCCTATCTGCTCGTGCGCTCCCTCGCCTATGACGGCGACGACGAGCCCGTGGTCGTGGCCGAGGAGTACGTGGACACGAGCGTCGTGACGTTCGACCTCATTCGCCGCAAGGAGATCTTCTACTAGCGGCGTGCCAAAAGCAGCGTGACTAGCGGCGTGCCCGACGTGCCCAAAGGGGACAGACCCCTTTGGGCACGTTTCGTTAGCGGATGCGCACGAGCGCGTAGTGCTTGCCGGCCTCGTCGTCGAGCGTCACCACGGTGGCGGCTCTGCCGTCCTCGGCCTGCTCGTCGCGGTGAATGTGCGGGTAGATGACATCACCAAGCTTGGCGGCCTGGCTGTAGTGGACGTCGAGCGTGCAGGGCAGCCGCACCTCGCCCTCATCGAGCACGCCAAGGGCCAGACTCACGTACTGGGCGTTGTTGACGTGGTGGTTCGTGTCCAGGTGCGCGCCCGTCACGGTGATGGGGCAGGCCGCCACGCCCTCTCCCTCAACGCGGACCATGCGCGGGATGGGCGGCAGGTCGAGCGGCGCGTCATCGCGGGCGTCCTCCAGGTAGGGCGTGCTCTCCTCCTTCGGCGTGCGCACGGGACGGCCCTTGTTGGCGTCGAACATGAACCAGCTGGAGTCGGCGCGCACGAGCGGCGCCGCGCCAGCCTCGTCGCCCTCGCGACGCACGGTGAAGTTGCGGCTCGCGCGCAGGCCCGCAAATCCCGTGGCCCACGTGCTCACGCAGATCTTCTCGCCAAAGCGCGGCAGCTCTGAGATCTCAATCTCCCAAGCGCTCAGCAGCCAGGCAAGGCCGGTCTTGGCCGTGTGCGCGGGCCCGAGCCCCAGCTCCTCGCTGCCAAACGTGGTGCAGTCCTGCAGGTAGTCGACAAGGGCGGGGATGGTCAGCCTGCCGTCCTGTCCGATCTCGCTGTACCTCACGCGGCTCGTGAACGAATACATGTGGCTCCTCATGCTGTCGGTTGCCTTTGGAATGCGTTTTGCGACATTTCGGGCCTCACCATCACGGCGCTTGCCGCCCGAAGTGTCGCAAAACGCATTCTCGGCGGGGGACGGGTCCATGCGTGCTGCCCGCTCCCCGCCGAGAAAGACGTTGCCCCCCGTGCTACTCCAGCTCGAAGGCGCCGGTGTAGAGCTGGTAGTAGTAGCCCTTCTTGGCGATGAGCTCGTCGTGGTTTCCGCGCTCGATCACATGTCCGTGGTCGAGGCAGATGATGACGTCGGAGTTGCGCACCGTCGAGAGCCTGTGCGCGATGACGAACGTCGTGCGGCCCTGCATGAGCGCGTCCATGCCCTTCTGGACGATGGCCTCGGTGCGCGTGTCGATGCTCGAGGTGGCCTCGTCGAGGATCATCGCGGGCGGGTCGGCCACCGCGGCGCGGGCGATGGAGATGAGCTGGCGCTGGCCCTGGGAGAGCTGCGCGCCGTTGCCCGTGAGCATCGTGGCGTAGCCGTCCGGCAAGCGGGTAATGAAGTCGTCGGCGCCGGCGAGCTTGGCTGCGGCGATGCACTCGTCGTCGGTGGCGTCGAGCTTGCCGTAACGGATGTTGTCCATGACGGTGCCGGTGAACAGGTTGACGTCCTGCAGCACCACGCCGAGACTGCGACGCAGGTCTGCCTTGCAGATCTTGTTCACGTTGATGCCGTCGTAGCGGATCTTGCCGTCGGCGATGTCATAGAAGCGGTTGATGAGGTTGGTGATCGTGGTCTTGCCGGCACCCGTGGCGCCCACGAAGGCTACCTTCTGGCCGGGCTTGGCGTAGACGGAGACGTCATAGAGCACCTGATGGTTGGGCGTGTAGCCAAAGTCCACGTGCTCCATGCGCACGTCGCCGCGCAGCGGGGTGTAGGTCATGGTGCCGTCGTGGTGCGGGTGCTTCCAGCCCCACAGGCCCGTGCGCTTCTCGGTCTCAACGAGCTCGCCGTTCTCCACGCCAAGGTTCACGAGCGTGACGTAGCCCTCGTCGGCCTCGGGGGCCTCGTCGATGAGCGCAAAGATGCGGTCTGCGCCGGCAAGGCCCATGACCACGGCGTTAATCTGCATGGAGATCTGGCCGATCTGGCCGCAGAACTGCTTGGTCATGTTGAGGAACGGCACCACCACGGCGATGGACAGCGCCATGCCGGACAGCGACACGTTTGGCGTGCCGAGGGCGAGCAGGAGTCCGCCCACGAGCGCCACGACGACGTAGATGAGGTTGCCGATGTTCATGAGCACGGGCATGAGGATGTTGCCGTACATGTTGGCCTTCTGGGAGACCTCGAAGAGGTGCTCGTTGAACGCGTCGAAGTCGCGCTCGGCGGCCTGCTCGTGGCAGAAGGCCTTCACGACCTTCTGGCCGTTCATGATCTCCTCGACCTGGCCCTCGACCACACCGAGCTCCCTCTGCTGCGCCACGAAGAAGCGCGCGGAGTTGCCGCCGAGCACCTTGGTCATGAAGACCATGAACGCCACGCCGGCCACGATGACCAGGCACATCCACACGGAGAAGTACAGCATGATGACGAACACCGTGACGAGCACGACGCAGGTCTGGAACAGGTTGGGCAGCGACTGGGAGATCATCTGGCGGATGGCGTCGATGTCGTTGGTGTAGTGGCTCATCACGTCGCCGCGCTGGTGCGTGTCGAAGTAGGAGATGGGCAGGTCCTGCATGTGGTTGAAGAGCTTCTCGCGCAGCTTCTCGAGCGAGCCCTGCGTGATGATGGCCATGGCGCGGTTCCAGAACAGCGAGGCGCACACGCCCACGAGGTAGACGGCCGCGAGCGTCGCCACGAGGCGGAACACCTCGGGCTGGGCGGCGGCCCAGTTGCCGGACTCGCCGAACTCGGTCACGATCTGCAGCGCGCCCTGGAGGAACACCGAGCCAAACGAGCTTGACATGGCGGCCACGAGCAGGCACACGACGACGGCGGGCAGAAGCACGGGGTAGAACGAGAACAGCGTCTTGATGAGGCGGACGGCGGTGCCGGCCTTGGCCTGAGGCCTCTTCTGCTGGCTACTCATCGGCCTCGCCTCCCTTCTCGGCGCCCGCGTTCGCTGCGGTTGCCGCATCGTCTTGTGCGGCCTCCTCGGCCTCGACGTCGCTCTCGTCGGTGCCCATCTTGTTCTGCGAGGTGTAGGTCTCGCGGTAGATGGCGCAGCGGCGCATGAGCTCGTCGTGGGTGCCCACGTCGGAGATGCGGCCGCCCTCCATCACCACGATGCGGTCCGCGTCCTGCACCGAGGAGATGCGCTGGGCGATGATGATCTTCGTGGTCTGGGGAAGGTACGTCGCCAGGCCGGCGCGGATCTTGGCGTCGGTCTTGGTGTCCACGGCGCTCGTGGAGTCGTCGAGGATGAGGACCTTCGGGTGGCGCAGCAGGGCTCGGGCGATGCACAGGCGCTGCTTCTGGCCGCCGGAGACGTTGGAGCCGCCCTGCTCGATGTAGGTGTCGTAGCCCTCGGGGAAGCCGTCGACGAACTCGTCGGCGCAGGCAAGGTGCGCTGCCTCGCGGACCTCGTCGTCGGTGGCGTTCTCGTCGCCCCAGCGCAGGTTCTCGGCGATGGTGCCGCTGAACAGCACGTTCTTCTGAAGGACCATGGCGACGTTGGTGCGCAGGGCCTCGAGGTCGTAGTCGCGCACGTCCACGCCGCCCACGCGCACGCGGCCCTCGGTGGCGTCGTACAGGCGCGCCACGAGGTTCACGAGCGTGGACTTAGAGGAGCCCGTGCCGCCGATGATACCGATGGTCTCGCCGCTCCTGACGTGCAGGTCAACGTCGGCGAGCGCCTGGCGCTCGGCGCGCGCGGAGTACTTGAAGCTCACGTGGTCGAAGTCGATGGAGCCGTCGGCGACCTCGGTGACGGCCTGCTCGGGCGCGCCGATCGTGGGCTCGGCTTCGAGCACCTCGCTGATGCGGCGGGCAGACTCGTCTGCCATCGTGACCATGACGAAGATCATGGACAGCTGCATGAGGCTCATGAGGATCTGGAAGCCGTACGTGAAGATGGCGGAGAGCTGGCCCACGTCGAACAGCGTGCCGTGGCTCGTGATGATGACCTGCGAGCCAAAGTAGATGATGACGACCCAGGTGAGGTCGACGGCGAACATCATGGCGGGGTTGTTGAACGCCAGGAGCTTCTCGGCGCGCGTGAAGTCCACGCAGATGTCCTGCGCGGCATGGGCGAACTTGTCCTTCTCGTAGTCCTCGCGCACGTAGCTCTTGACCACGCGCATGCCCGTGACGTTCTCCTCGATGGACTCGTTGAGCGCGTCGTACTTGTGGAACACGCGCGTGAAGATGGGTCTCACGAGGTGGATGATGTAGAAGAGGACGAAGCCGAGCACCGGGATGATCGCGGCGTAGACCAGCGCGAGCGCGCCTCCCATGACGGCCGCCATGGTGAAGGCGAACACGAGGCACAGCGGGGTTCGCACGGCGATGCGCACGATCATCATGAACGCCTGCTGGACGTTGTTGATGTCGGTGGTGAGGCGCGTCACGAGCGAGCTCGAGGAAAACTCGTCGATGTTGGCGAAGCTGAAGCGCTGGATGTTGTAGAACATGTCGCGACGCAGGTTCTTGGCAAAGCCGCAGCTCGCGTGGCTGCACGTGATGCCGGCGCCCGTGCCGAAGGCCAGCGAGAGCAGCGCGAGCAGCACGAGGACGGCCGCGGGCTGGAGCAGCTCCTGCACCGTGGCGCTCACCTTGATCTGGTCGATGAGGTTTGCCGTGAGGAAGGGGATGGCCATCTCGCAGACGACCTCGCCCAGCACGAGCAGCGGCGTGGCGATGGTGACGCCGCGGTAGTCACGGATGGAGCCCATGAGGCGGCGCATGATGACGGCGTAGCTCACCTTCTCGTCCTTGTCCGTGCGCGCGTTGCTGTCTAGTTCCTGCTGCATGCGCAGTCTCCCTTCATGTCTGGCTCGATCTGCTTCCAGTGTTGCTTGATGCGGTGGAGCATGTCCTCGAGCTGGGCGCGCTCGTCTGCGTCAAGGCAGGCGAGGGCCTCGGCGCGGAACCGCTCTCGGCCGCGCTGCTCGAGGACGGCCTGCTCGTGGCCCGCCTCGGTGAGGCGCACGATGCGCTGGCGACGGTCCTGCGGGTCGAGTGTGCGCTCGATGAAGCCGTCGCGCTCGATCTTGGTGAGCACCTCGGACAGCGACCCGGCCTTGAGGTCGAACATGTTCATGAGCTCGCGCTGGGGCATGGCGTCGCCGTGCTTGAGCAGCGCGCAGATGATGGGCGCGCGCCCGGAGCGGCCCCCGCCGTTCACGTGCATGTAGTGGCCGCAGAAGCCGAGCATGTCCACGATGTGGGCGCACTGGCGCTCGCGTGGGTCGGCGATGTCCATCCACCGCGGGCGGAACGGGTCGTCGGTGGACGCGCGCGGGTGTGACTCGATGCGCCCGCACGGGGCAAACCCCGAGTCCTCGGACGGTGACGTGGGCTCCTCCATGCTCGCCTCCCCGTTGGCTCTCTCGGTCATATGACTCCTCTCTTATGTGCTACGCGAGCATCCTAGACCCATGGGGGAGCAATAGTCAAGGTACCTAACCATATGGAACCTAATTAATCGGAACCTAACCATATGGCACCTAATGACTAACAGATGAGCCCGGCCACAAGGCGACGCGGCCACTGCCCGTGCGCTCCAAATGTAAGCGCGCCGTAAGCCCGCGTCACGGGCCGGTAAGGGAGCGTCACGGCCGGGTAAGGGCTGGCAGGTGAGGCCAAAATCGCGGCGGACGGCCCGTAGAGTCAGGCCATGGAAAGCGAGCGGGCCGTCGCGCCCCCCAGACTCGGCATCCGCGGCGTCGCCGCTCGCAACACTCAACCAAGGGAGAACCATGAGCAAGGGTATGTCTCGTCGTCAGTTCCTCGGTCTGTCCGGTGGCCTCGCCGCCTTCGCCGGCCTCGGCCTCGTTGGCTGCGGCGGCTCCGGCTCCGCCAGCACCGCGGACGCCGCCTCGAGCGCTGCCGCCGACCTGTCCGGCTCCATCACCTGCTCGGGCGCCACGAGCTTCCAGCCGCTCGTCGAGGACGCCGCCAACGCCTTCATGGACGTCAACGCCAACGTCACCATCACCATCTCCGGCGGCGGCTCCGGCCAGGGCCTGTCCGACGTCAAGGACGGCAAGGCCCAGATCGGCCGCTCCGACATCTTCGCCGAGGAGAAGCTCGACGCCGCAGACGCCGCCAAGCTCACGGACAACCAGGTGGCCGTCGTGGGCATGGGTCCGGTCGTGAACAGCGACGTGGACGTCGACGACCTCACCACCGAGCAGCTCCGCGGCATCTTCACCGGCCAGATCACGGACTGGAGCCAGGTTGGCGGCACCGCCGGCCCCATCCAGGTCATCAACCGCAAGGCCGGCTCCGGCACCCGCGCCACCTTCGAGAGCGCCGTGCTCGCCGGTGCCACCGTGCCCGACTCCTTCAAGCCGGTGGCCGAGGAGGACTCCTCGGGCACCGTGGTCGAGAAGCTCCAGCAGACGGCCGGCGCCATCTCCTACCTCGCCTTCTCCTACTTCGATGACGCCAAGTTCAAGGCCCTGAAGGTCGACGGCGTGGAGCCCAAGGCCGAGAACGTTGAGTCTGGCGACTTCAAGATCTGGTCCTACGAGCACATGTACACCGCCGCCGACGCCGACGACGTCACGAAGGCGTTCATCGACTACATGCTCTCCGACGACGTCCAGGGCAGCCTCGTCGAGGAGAAGGGCTTCATCCCCCTGACCGGCATGAAGGTCAAGAAGGACGCCTCCGGCACCATCTCCGCCGCCTAGGGCAACGCGACCCTTCCTCCCTTTTGTGCGGCGGCGCGCCAGCCACCCGCGTGGGCGCGCCGCCGCACCTCTCATGCAAAGGACTCGTATGGCTAAACGCTTGATGCCAAAGCGCAGCCTCGAGAACGTCGGCCTTGGCCTCACGGGCGCGTGCGTCGCCCTCGTGGCGCTCGTCGTCGTGACGCTCATCGTCATGGTGGCCGAGCAGGGCCTCACCACGTTCTTCGTCGATGGCGTGGGCTTTGGCAGCTTCATCACCGGGCAGAACTGGATCCCCACCGACGGCCGCTTTGGCGCGCTGCCCCTCATCGTGGGCTCGTTCTCCGTCACGATCCTCTCGACGCTGCTCGCCCTGCCCGTCGCCCTGGGATCGGCCGTCTTCGTCGTCGAGGTGCAGCCGGTCTTTGGCCGACGCGTGTTCCAGCCGCTCATCGAGCTGCTCGTGGGCATCCCGAGCGTCGTCTACGGCCTCATCGGCCTCACGGTGGTCAACGCCGCGATGCGCGCGGTCTTTGGCGACGCCGCCGGCACGGGCGCTGGCATCCTGTCGGGCGCCATCGTGCTCGCGGTCATGATCCTGCCCACGGTCACGACGCTGTCCATCGACGCGCTGGCCGCGGTGCCCAACGAGTACCGCGAGGGCAGCTACGCGCTCGGCTGCACGCGCTGGCAGACGGTGTGCCACGTCGTGCTCAAGAGCGCACTTCCCAGCCTCATGACGGCCGTCATCCTGGGCATGACGCGCGCCTTCGGCGAGACGCTCGCCGTCCAGATGGTCATCGGCGGCGTCGAGAAGGCCATGCCCGGCGGGCTTCTCGACCCGGCGGCCACACTCACCACCGCGCTCACGAGCGGCCTTGCCAACGCCACGACCGGCTCGGTGGAGTACCACGCGCTGTGGAGCCTGGGCCTTCTGCTCATGGGCATGAGCCTGCTGTTCATCGTCATCATCCACGTCATCGGCAAGAGGGGAGCGAAGAGGAATGGATAGAGCCTCCGCCCAGCCCGCCGCCGCTGCGGGAGCCGCGCCCGCGCAGGCCCGCGCGGGCATCGACCTCGACGCGCACGCTCGCCGCATCGGGGCCCAGGACCGCCTCGCCACGGGCGTGCTCACGGCCATCGCCGGCCTCGTGCTGCTGCTTCTGGCCGCCATCGTGGCCTACATCCTGTTCCGCGGCCTTGGCAAGGTCTTCCAGCCGGGCTTTCTCGTGAACGACTCGGCCGACAAGACCCTGCCCGGCATCGCCACGCAGCTGTTCGACTCGTTCTACATGCTGGTCATCACGCTCGCCATCAGCCTGCCCATCAGCCTGGGCGCCGCGATCTTTTTCGTGGAGTACGCGCCCGACAACTGGATCACCTCGGCCGCCTCCACGGCCATCGAGACGCTCTCGAGCCTGCCGTCCATCGTCGTGGGCATGTTCGGCAGCCTGTTCTTCGTCGTGGTGCTTGGCTGGGGCATCTCGATCATCGCCGGCGCCCTGGCGCTCACGATGTTCAACATCCCCATCCTGGTGCGCGTCATCCAGCAGGCGCTCGCCGACGTCCCGCAGTCGCAGCGCGACGCCGCCCTGGCCATGGGCCTCACGCGCTGGGAGACCACGATAAACGTGCTGCTCCCGGCCGCCATGCCCGCCATCGTCACCGGCGTGGTCATCTCCGCCGGCCGCGTGTTCGGCGAGGCCGCCGCGCTCATCTTCACCTCGGGCTCGGCCGCCGCGCGCATCAACTTCGCCGCCGCCATCACGAGTCCCAGGAGCCCCTGGAACATCTTCCGCCCGGCCGAGACCCTCGCCGTGCACATCTGGAAGCTCAAGATGGAGCCCACCCCCGGCAACGACGAGATCGTGTGGGGCACGGCCGCGGTGCTCATCATCTGCGTGCTGCTGTTCAACGTGCTCGCCCGCGTTGCCGGACAGGCGCTCGCGAGGAGGCTGACGAGCGAATGAGTGAGACCCTGAACCGGCAGGCGCCGCCCGCCGCGGCAGCGTCCGGCGAGCACGCGCTCGCGACGCGTGACGTCACCGTGCGCTACAACCACGTCAAGGAGGCCCTGCACCCCACGAGCCTCTCCTTCGACGCCGGCACCGTCACGGCGCTCATCGGCCCCTCGGGCTGCGGCAAGTCGACCTTCCTGCGCTGCCTCAACCTCATGAACCGAGAGATCCGCGCCTGCGACGTCAACGGCCAGATCATCTACCACGGCCGCAACGTCAACACGCGCGAGGAGAACCTCTTCGAGCTGCGCCGCTCCATCGGCATGGTGTTCCAGCAGCCCACGCCCTTCCGCAAGTCCATCCGCGAGAACATCCTGTTCGCCCCGCGCCGCCACGGCATGGCGGGCTCGCGCGAGCAGGCCGACGAGCTCGTGGAGCGCTCGCTTCGCCAGGCGGCCCTCTGGGACGAGGTCAAGGACAAGCTCGACCGCAGCGGCCTGTCCCTGTCCGGCGGCCAGCAGCAGCGCCTGTGCATCGCGCGCACGCTCGCGATGAGCCCCGACGTCGTGCTGTTCGACGAGCCGTGCTCCGCGCTCGACCCCATCTCCACGTTCACCGTGGAGCAGACGATCCGCTCCATCGCGGACTCGGGCATCTGCGTGGCCATCGTGACCCACAACATGGAGCAGGCCACGCGCGTCTCGGACAACACGGCGTTCTTCTACATGGGAGACATGGTCGAGACCGGCCCCACGAGGCAGATCTTCATGGCGCCGAAGGACCAGCGTCTGTCCGACTACCTGAGCGGAAGGTTTGGCTGATCAGATGGCAAAGGACTTTGACACGAGGGCCCATCGCACCCTCCAGGATGCCCCCTCGGCGCTCACCGTGGAGGACTTCAACCTCTGGTACGGCGACTTCCAGGCCCTCAGGCACGTCACGCTCGACATCCCCGCCCAGCGCGCCACGGCCTTCATCGGCCCCTCGGGCTGCGGCAAGTCGACGCTGCTGCGCACGTTCAACCGCATGTGCGACTTCGTGCAGGGCGTGCGCACCGAGGGTTCCGTGCGCTTTGCCGGCACCGACGTCTTCTCCATGGACGCCAACGCCCTGCGCGTCCACGTGGGCATGGTGTTCCAGCACCCCAACCCCTTCCCGATGAGCATCCGCGACAACGTGCTGTACGGGCCGGCCCGCATGGGCAAGCTCGGCCGCGCGCAGGCAGACGAGCTCGTGGAGCGCTGCCTCACCGAGGCGGCCCTCTGGGACGAGGTCAGAGACAAGCTCGACAGCAGCGGCCTGGGACTCTCCGGCGGCCAGCAGCAGCGCCTGTGCATCGCGCGCGCCCTAGCCACGGACCCCGACATCCTGCTCATGGACGAGCCCACGAGCGCCCTCGACCCCATCTCCACGCTCGTGGTCGAGGAGCTCATGGGCAGGCTCGCCGAGCAGCACACGCTCGTCGTCGTGACGCACAACATGCAGCAGGCCACGCGCGTGGCCGACAAGACCTGCTTCTTCTACCTGGGCGAGCTCATCGAGGCCGGCCCCACCAGCGAGCTGTTCTCGAACCCCAGGGAGAGGCGTACGCAAGAATACCTGTCAGGGAGGTTCAGCTGATGGTTACCCGCACGAAGTTCCTCAAGCAGCTCGACGACATGGCGGCGCTGCTTGGCCGCCTCGGCGACAAGGCCGCCTCCGACACGCGCGCCGCCGGACTCGCCGCGGCAGGCGACCACGGTGCCGAGACGGGCATCCTCGAGGGTCGCAAGGCCGCCGAGCGCCTGCGCGGCCAGATCGAGGGCCTGTGCCTCGACATCATGCTCATGCAGCAGCCGCTCGTGGGCGAGGACCTGCGCTTCGTCTCGGCGTCGTTCCGCATCGTCTCCGACCTCTCGCAGATCGACTCCATGACGCGCGACGTCGCCTTCATCTTCTCCGAGATGCCCGAGGGCGCCCTCGACGGCCTGGGCGAGCGCTTCGGGTCCATGGCCGAGCGCGCCGCCGGGATGGTCGAGCGGGCGGTGGCCGCCTTCTGCAGCTCCGACGAGGCGGCCGCGCATGCCGTCATCGACGCAGACGACGAGCTTGACGCCGCCTACGCGCAGGTGGAGGCCAGGGTCGTGGAGCTCATCCGCACCGGCGACCCGTCGCCGGCGAGCCTGCCCGAGCTGCTCATGGTGGCCAAGTACTTCGAGCGGATCGGCGACAAGGCGCAGCACGTTTCCGATTGGACGTTCTTCCGCACCCGTGGCGAGCGTATGCTTACCCCTGGCGGCCACGTCATCCCCTCCGAGGAGGCGTAGGCGCCAAGTGGAGGCATCAGCGTCTGGGAGCGAACCCGTGATCTACTACGTCGAGGACGAGAAGAACATCCGCGAGCTGGCGGTCTATGCCCTGTCCCAGGCAGGCATCGAGGCGCGTGGCCTGCCGGACGACGCGGCGTTTCGCCGCGCGTGCGCCGAGCGCGTGCCCGACGCCGTACTGCTCGACATCATGCTCCCGGACACGGACGGCCTCACGATCCTGCACCGCATCCGCCAGACGCCCGGCCTGGCGAGCGTGCCCGTCATGATGCTCACGGCCCGCGACACCGAGCTCGACACCGTGACGGCGCTCGACGCCGGCGCGGACGACTACCTCTCCAAGCCCTTTGGCATGATGGAGATGGTGAGCCGCGTGCGCGCGCTGCTGCGCCGCTCCAAGGCCGCGCCCGCCGCGCGCGAGCCCGTCTCGGACGTGCTCGAGGCGGGGCCGCTTCGCCTCTCGCCGTCCCGGCACGAGGCGTCCGCCGACGGCGTGTCCCTTAATCTCACGGTGCGCGAGTTCGATTTGCTATCGTTTCTCATGAGGAGCCCGGGCGTCGTGTTCAACCGAGAGACGCTACTGCAGCGCGTGTGGGGTTGGGACTTCGACGGCGGCAGCCGCACGGTCGACGTCCACGTCCAGACGCTTCGCCAGAAGCTGGGGGACGCCGCGGGCCTCATCGAGACCGTGCGAGGGGTTGGCTACAGACTGAGGGGCTAGCATGAGCGAGCAGACCGGGGCCGAGAAGGGCATCGACCAGGATCCTACCCGCGGGCAAGAGAAGCGCCAGAAGGCGCCGAGCAGGCCGTCGCTTGCCCGGCGCTTCTTCATCGCGCTCTCGGCCATCGCGGCCGTGGCGGCCATCGCCGTGCTGCTGTGCTCCTCGCTCATCTACCAGTCCGTGACGGTCGATGACGCCGGCCGCATGCTCGAGAGCGAGTGCCGCGTGGTGTGCGCGTCGCTGCGCGGCGACGACACGGACGTCATGCGCCTCACGGCCTTTGACTCCGGCGACGTGCGCGTCACGCTCGTGGGCACGGACGGCACCGTGCTCTATGACAACCAGAACAGCGTGGCCTCCATGCCCAACCACGCCGACCGCCCAGAGATCGCCGAGGCGCTCGCCGACGGCACCGGCTCTGCCGAGCGCGACTCTGAGACGAGCGGCTACGTGTCCGTCTACCGCGCCATCCGCCTTGCCAACGGCAACGTCTTGCGCCTGGCGGTCGACCGAGATGGCGCCGCGGCCGCCGTGCGCCACGACCTGCTGCTCGTGTGCGCCGTCGTGCTCGTCATCATCGCCGTGTGCTGGGCCGCCTCGCGCCTCGTGGCAGACCGCCTCGTTTCTCCCATCCTCGCCATCGACCCGGCAGAGCCTGACGCTGCCGTCACCTACGTGGAGATCGAGCCGCTCGTCGAGCGCATCTCCGAGCAGGTCGAGGAGCTGCGCGGCGCCGACCTCATGCGCCGCGAGTTCACCTCCAACGTGACGCACGAGCTCAAGACGCCGCTCTCGTCCATCTCGGGTGCCTCGGAGCTCATCCGTGACGGCATCGCGAGGCCCGAGGACGTCCCGGAGTTCGCCGGGCGCATCTACGACGAGGCCCACCACATGACCGAGCTCGTCAACGACATCCTCACGCTCTCCAAGCTCGACGAGTCCGAGCGCTCGGGGGACGCGAGCCTGCTCGGCGCACCCGAGCCCGTGAACCTGCTGCACGTGGCAAGGGAGGTGGCGACGCGCCTGGCTCCCGTGGCCGAGAAGACGGGCGTCTCCATCACCGCCGCCGGCGAGGCGTGCGTCGTTCAGGGCTACCCGCGCCTGCTCGACGAGCTCGTCTACAACCTGTGCGACAACGCGATCCGCTACAACCACGAGGGCGGCTGGGTTGACGTCTCGGTGTCGCTGGAGGACGAGTGCCCGCTGCTCGTCGTGGCAGACTCGGGCTCCGGCATCCCCGCCGAGCAGCAGGCCAAGGTGTTCGAGCGCTTCTATCGCGGCGAGCAGAGCCGCTCGCGCGAGACGGGTGGCACGGGCCTGGGACTTGCCATCGTGAAGCACGCCGCCACGCTGCACGGCGCTGCGCTCACCCTCGACAGCGAGCCCGGCCACGGCACCACGGTCTGCGTCCGCTTCCCTGGGCAGTAGGTCCCCAAGGTGTTCCCCAAGGTGTCAGAGACCTTTGGGATGCCTGCGGGACGCCCGTGGCCGCGCCGCGTCCGCTGCGTGCGCCCGCGGCCGAGAAGTGCGAGAATAGGCGGGTTGACGCTCAATCGAGAGAGGCTCGCATGGCAACTGAAGCAACCGCATCCTCCCGCCCGCACTTCCCGGCGCGCGCCGTCGTGACGGCCGGCATGCCGTATGGCAACAAGAACCTGCACTTCGGCCACATCGCCGGCGTGTTCGTCCCGGCCGACTTCTTCGCCCGCTTCCTGCGTGACCGCATCGGCGAGCAGAACGTCCTGTTCGTCTCGGGCACGGACTGCTTTGGCTCGCCCATCATGGAGGGCTACCGCAAGCTCACGGAGGCCGGCGAGTTCTCCGGCACCATCACCGACTACGTGCGCGGCCACCACGACAACCAGAAGGCGGCGCTCGACGCCTACGAGATCTCGCTCGACATCTACTCCGGTTCGGGCCTGGAGCCCGCGCGCACCTTCCACGCCAAGCTCACGGACGAGTGGATCCGCCGCCTCTACGAGCGCGGCGTGCTCAAGAAGCGCTCCACGCTGCAGTTCTATGACACGCAGGCCCAGACGTTCCTCAACGGCCGCCAGGTCATCGGCCACTGCCCGGTGCGCGGCTGCAAGTCCGAGAAGGCCTACGCGGACGAGTGCGACCTGGGCCACCAGTTCGACCCCGAGGAGCTCATCAACCCCGTCTCGCAGCTCACGGGCACCAAGCCCGAGCTGCGCCCGTGCGACAACTGGTACTTCGACCTGCCCGCCTTCCGCGACGCCCTCGACGAGCTCATGGACGAGTGGGACGCGGACCCGCAGGTGCGCGGCGTGGTGACCAAGACGGTGCGCGAGAGCCTCGTGGCCCCGGTCATCTACATCAAGAACGAGCTGCGCGAGTCCTTCGACGCCACCGCGGAGAAGCTCCCCGCCCACACGGTGCACGAGCCGCAGGGAAACCAGGCGAGCTTCTCGGTGGAGTTCGCGGACTGGGAGGCCCGCGACGAGGCACGCGAGGTGCTCGAGGCCGCCCACGTTCGCTTCCGCACGGGCAAGTGCCTGCTGCCGTTCCGCATCACGGGCAACATCGACTGGGGCGTGGCCGCCCCCGAGCTCGAGGGTGTCTCCGGCCTCACGGTCTGGTGCTGGCCCGAGAGCCTGTGGGCGCCCATCTCCTTCTCGCAGACGGCGCTCGCCACCTCCGAGGAGGGGCGCTACTCCTCCACGGACTGGCGCGACTGGTGGTGCGCGGACGACTCGCAGGTCTTCCAGTTCATCGGCCAGGACAACATCTACTTCTACTGCGTGGCGCAGCCCGCGATGTGGGAGGCGATGGGCTGGGGCCTCAAGCAGACCACGCCCGTGGCCAACTACCACGTGCTGTTCATGAACAAGAAGGCCTCGAGCTCCGGCGCCATCAAGCCGCCGATGGCCGCCGAGCTGCTCGACCACTACACGCCCGAGCAGCTGCGCGCCCACTGGCTGAGCCTGGCGCTGGACGCCAAGGCCGTGAGCTTCTCGCCCAAGCCCTATGACACGAGCGTGAGTCACAAGGACAAGAAGACGGGCGAGGAGGTCCTCGTCAAGGACGACCCGCGCGTGGTGGACCCGGCCCTCAAGGAGAGCGCGTTTCTCACGAACATCTTCAACCGCCTGGCGCGCAGCTGCTTCTACGGCGCCGCGAAGGCCTGCGGCGGCAAGCTGCCGGCCGTCGAGGCGAGCGCCGAGGTGGCCGAGGAGTGCCGCCGCGTGACGCTCGAGTTCGAGCGCGCGGTGCACGACCTTGACTTCCACGGTGCGCTTGCCGGCGTGGAGGAGTTCTGCCGTGCGGCCAACAAGCGCTGGGACGGCGCGAGCAAGGCCGCCGGCGATGACGCGGACGCCTACGTTGCCGCCCTCGCCGACGCGTTCGCCGCGCTGCGCACGACGGCGCTGCTCATGCACCCTGCCGTGCCCGCGGGCTGCGAGCTCGTGGCCGAGCACATGGGCTTTGCGGCGCACGACTTCTTCAGCTGGGAGCACGCGCTCGCCACGCCGCGCGAGCTTGCCTTTGCGCTGGGCGAGAACCCCGATGAGCACGCGATCGTGGAGCTGCCCCCGCGCTTCGACTTCTTCCGCAAGCACGAGAGCCAGTACAAGAAGTAACCGCTCCGGCGCCCGCCCTCACGCGGGCGCCTTTCTTGTGCGCCGTTGCGGGCGTGGGCGCTGCCACCCATATCCCCGCGCGCCGCCGTTCTCGTCCCATCGGCCTTGCCTCGCGACGACATTCTCGACCCATCGGCCTCGCCTCGCGACGACATTCTCGACCCCGATGTGCAAAACGTGCGCAAATCGTCTGTCTCTTGATTACGGAAGCCGAATTTATCTCGGGTTTTATCAGTTGCGACTCAGTTGCGGCGAGACATGGCGATTAAACCCTACGATCTGAGTCCGTTTTGTACATCGGGGCGCGTTTGGTCGCCGAGCTGCTCAGTCGCTCAGAAGATGATCGGCCCGAATCCATCGTCTCTCGCCGTTCCAAACAAGAGATGGCGAAGCGACTCCTGCTTTGCCATGACCTTGGGCGTGGGCATGTGCTGCCGCGCTCCAAGTCGCATCCTGAGTTCGTCCATGAGGCCGCGATAGAGATCAGGGCGCTGTAGCTGGAGCTTTGTCACCCGAATGTGATGAAGGCCGAGCGCCGAGATGGCGTTGTCGCGACCGACGTCCTGCTCCATCCTTCTTGGGTCTGCGTGGATTTGGCCGAGATAGTCAAGAGCAAGCCCCCATTCGTGCCAGAGGAGGTCTGGCCTCACGCTTTGCTTGTCCGTGAGCATGGCGAGCTTGTGGCCGAGCGGGATATCGATGTTTAGCTCGGGTCTTGGCAGTCCCTGCCCTCCCATCGAGCGAGGGGAGCCAATGGCGAGCGCCAGCTTTGCCTCGGCGGGTGAGGTAGCACCGTCCGTGAGATAGCCGAGAAGGCGTCTGAGCTCGCGCACCCACCGGCTGTCTGCGCCATGCTCGAGCTGCCCAAGGCATTCGAGAATCTCAGACGTGCTGGTGAGGGGCGCGAGGTCGTTCTCGAACCCGGCCTGTGCGCTCTTGTCTATTGCAAAGGTGCCCGTAGCCTCAAATGCGTAGAGGCCGAGAGCCGTGGAGCCACATGATCCGGCAATCTGGCAAAGGGCGAGTTGCGGAGAGCAGGCGAGGACGTCCGCCGCGATGGGTGCGAGCTGGCTGCTCGGAATACCGCCTCGTGCCGCGTGCACGCTCAGGGACTTTGACCGCGATGACGTTCCGATGACGTCTAACGGGGTGACGAGGCCAAGCTGGCGTGCGATCGTTCGTGCGTGTGCCGGGGCACTTGCGCGGGCGTCGCCTAACCTCAGCTCGCGTCCGCGCGCCTGGGCGAGGCGGGCGGCGCGGTGGTAGAGCAGCGCCGTCTCGTGCGACAAGATCAGGGGAGCGTGCATGGCTGCCTCCGCGGTTTTGGCTGCGTCGGATGGTCGCACATGGACCTGACGAGAATCCCGACTCCGCCAAACAGGAACCTGACAGCCAAGTTCGTGGCCCTACGACCCGCGCCCGCGCCCCGTGTCCGGTCGGCAAACGGATGGGCTCTGCCCGCGAACGGCGCCTTCGCTTCGGCTATGCTGGGCGAGAAAGACAGGGCGGCCGGCAGGGGAGGCGGCATGAGGGCTCCAACGTGCGAGGAAACCATCGATGTGCCGGGGGCGGCGCCGCTGGCCGCGGCCGTCTGGGCGCCCGAGGGCGTGGCCGATGAGCCAGGCACGCCGTTCGGCGTCACCTACGAGCCGGCGCCCGTTGTCCTCACGGGCGTCTCCGGGCAAGACGCGGGCGAGCTCGTGTTCGCCCTGCTCGACAGCGGCCGTAGCGTCGTCACCGTGGGAGGCGAGGTCCCGGGTGCCGCGGGCGCGCTCGAGGCCATGAGCCGCCTGGGCGTCACGCAGGCGCACCTTGCCGGCCCGCTTGCGGGCACCATCGCGCAGAAGGCCCCCGCCCGTGCCCTCAGCGCGGCACCGCTGCCCGAGCGCGCGACCGCCAACGCCGCCGCGGAGCTCCTCGCGCACATCCGCGCCCATGAACCGCGCCGCCGCCACAACCCGCTCGTGAGCGTCGACGCCGCGGGGGCTCACGTGGCGCCGGGTCCCGAGGACATCGTCGTGCGCCACGCCGTGGCTGCCGACGAGCCCGCCATCCAGGCAATGTATGGCCACCTGCTCGACGCCTGCGACGCCCCCGGCCGCGAGACGTGCGGCTGGCGCCGTGGCTTCTGGCCGCTGCCCGACGACGTGAGCCGCCGCCTGCGCGAGGGCATCACGTGGGTGGCCCTCGAGCGCGGAGGCGAGCGACCGGGCGCGCCCGTGCTCGGCGCGATGTCGCTCGACGGCGACTTTGGCCTGCCTGGCGTCGAGCCGGACTGGGAGCCGCTTGCTCCTGGCGAGATGCTCACGTGCCACCTGCTTGCGACCGACCCCGCCGCCCGCGGTCGCGGCGTGGCAACGGCGCTGCTCGCGTCCTACGCGCGCGAGGGAATCGCGCGCGGCTGCCGGGCACTGCGCATCAACACCTCGCCGCAGAGCCTCTCCAACCGCCTCTACCGCGAGCTGGGCTTCACGCTGCACCGGCCGGTGTGGTTTCCCTACGAGGGGCTCGACCTCACGGGCTGGACGAACCTCTACGAGATTCGCCTTGACGTGGCCGCGCCGGCGCCGGGCCACGCGCGATGAGGACCCTGCTCGACATCGACTTTCTCGCGGACGAGGCGCTGCGCGGCCGGCTCGCGGCCTGGAGCGCGGCGCTGCTTGCGGGTGGTGCTGCGCCCATCGCGCTGCTCGTGGCCCTGGGCGCCCTTCCGGGCGTTATCGAGGCGGACGCGCTCCTCGGCGGTGGCGTCGCGGCGTGGCTCGCCGCGCTCGTCGTCGTGAGCCTGGCCGCGCTGCCCGTCCACGAGCTCATCCACGGCGCGCTGTTTCGCCTCATGGGAGGGCCGGGAGTCCGCGTGAGCTACGGGCATGCCGCCGGCATGCTGTATGCGGGCTGTCCCGGCCTCGTGCTGGCGCGCGGCCGCTTTGTCGTGGTGTTGCTGGGACCCGCGGCCGTCTTGAGCGCGGTGCTTCTCGCGGTGCCGTGTGCGCTCGGGTTTCCGCTGCTTGGGG
The DNA here is from genome assembly GCF_003966955.1 of Parolsenella catena. Taxonomy (GTDB): domain Bacteria; phylum Actinomycetota; class Coriobacteriia; order Coriobacteriales; family Atopobiaceae; genus Parolsenella; species Parolsenella catena. The sequence continues at coordinate 593,636 of NZ_AP019367.1, forward strand.
CCATTGCGGCGGCCCTGCACCTCTCGTCTTGCGCGGGAGACCTGCTTGCGGCGGCGCTCGCGCTGCGCGAGCCCGCGTGCACGCACGTTCGGGACACCGAGCACGGCGTGCGGCTGCTCGCGGCCCCGCGGGGGTAGGATAGCCTGCGACCGAAGCGATTGGTTCTCCCGAAAGGCTTGCCACATGAAGATCGCCATCGCCCAGATGAACTCGACGCCGGGCGCGTTCGACGCCACGGTGAGCTCCATGGCCGCCTATGGCCGCCGTGCCGAGGAGCTCGGCGCGGACCTGCTCGTGTTCGGCGCGCCCGTGCTCATGGGCCCGGACCCGATGGGCCTTGCCGCCAACGAGGCCTACCTCCTCGACGCCACGCGCGCCCTGGGGGCACTGGCCGAGCAGGTTGGCGTGCCCGCGCTCGTGCCCTACACGTCCAACATCACCGGCGCGCCCACCTATGACGTGGCCTACGTCCGCGACGGCGCGGCCGTGCCTATCTCGCTTACGAGCATGCTCGACGCCATCGGCCCCGGCAGCGTCGACGCCGTGGCGCGCGGCATCCGCGAGCGCCTTGACGCGGACGCCCGCCTGGGGGATGCGGGCGGCCAGGCCGCGCGGCTCATCGACCCTGCCGTCATAGAGGTGGGCGGCGCCCATGTGGGCGTGGCCCTCTCGCTCGGCGACCTCGACGCCTTCTGCGCCGGCGACCTCGACGCCGACGTCATCTGCCTCATGCCCGTGGACGGCTACGACACCGACGACGAGATGACGAGCCTGGCGCCCGCCGTCTCGGACGGCTGCTTCGTGCCCGAGGCGGCCGATGCTGACGCATGGCTCGCCGTGGCCGGCGCCTCGGGGGCCTACGAGGACATGGTCTACTGCGGCGGGAGCTTCGTCATGGCCCCGTGGGGCGAGCTCGCGGCCGCGGCCTCGTCGTTTGCCGAGGAGCTGCTCGTCTGCGACGTCGACGTGCGCTCCGAGGGCCCGCTTGCCGAGCCGGTTGCGCCGCCCGCGTACGACCGTGCCACGCTCCTGTGGCGCAGCGCCGCGACCTCCGTGCGAGACCAGGTGAACAAGCGCGGCCTGTCGGGCGTGGCGCTCGTCGTGGACGGCTCGCTTGCGAGCGCCGCCACCGCGGCCGTGGCCGTGGACGCCGTGGGCCCGCTGCGGGTCCATGCGCTCGTCTGGGCCGAGGAAGACGCCCTGGCAGACGCCCGCGAGCTTGTGCGCAACCTGCGCATCCGTGACGTCGACGAGCTGTCCGCGAGGGGGCTCGAGGCCGCGGCCGAGGCCCTAGGCGGCGACGGCGAGGAGGGCGTCGTGTCCTCTCTCGTCGAGACGCGCCTGGGCACGCTCGCGGCGGCGGGCGAGCTGCTTGCGCTGTCGTGCGCCGACAAGACGATGCTTGCGGTGGGCACGGGCGCGCTCGCCGCGACTCCCGTCGTGCGCGCCTGCACGTTCGCGCCGTTTGGCGACGTGTACCGCTCCGACGTGGCGGCGGCCGCGCGCAAGCGCAACGCGGTGTCGCCCGTCATCCCCGCCGGGTGCCTTGCCAGGCTCCGCGTGCCCACGGGCCTGGGGCTCGAGCAGGCCGCCCAGACCGACGAGCTGCGCCTCTCCGAGCTCGACGCCCTGCTGCTGCTGCGCATCGAGCGCGGCGCCGGCGTGGGCGAGCTCGCCGGCTCGAGGCTGGGCGAGCAGGGCGTTGCCCTCGTGCTCGAGCGGCTCCGCGCGCTCGAGGCGTGGCGCCGCCAGGGCCCGGCCTATCCCGTGGTCTCTGCGCGCTCGCTTGGCGAGGCCCAACGGCCGGCGATGGACGCGTGGAAGGACCGCCCGACCGACGAGGCCGCCGCGAGCCGCCTCGTCTCGTCCGTGGCAGACGTCATCTCCCAGCCGCGCCAGCGACCGATGAGGCCCACGCAGAAGGCGTCCGCCGCCACGGGCGCGCAGGTGCCCGCGCCCGGCATGCCCGTGTCCTTCTCCATCTCTCCCGAGACCGCGGGCCAGATGGCCCCGCGCATCTCGGAGCTCATGGGATACCTCAAGGAGCTCTCCGACGGCCGTCGCCTGCGCGGCGAGCAGGGTGGCACGTGGCCCGGCGGCATGTTCTCCGACAACTAGCGACTGCGGCCGCGAGCAAGGACGGTGCCCCTCTGGTGCGCGTCTTCGGCGTGGCGCCCCGCGCGTCGTGCTAAACTAGAACCTATGTTCGGTTGCCGAGGAGGGCGAGGGGAGCGCGCATGATCGTCTTGGGCATAGACCCGGGCCTGGCAAACACGGGCTGGGGCGTCATCGAGACGCGCGGCTCGGTTGCCCGCGCGCGGGCATACGGCTGCATCCACACGGAGGCAGACGAGCCGCTCCACGAACGCCTCGGCCAGATCTGTGCCCAGATCGAGCAGGCCATCAGCCGCTACGAGCCGGGCAGCGTGGCCATCGAGGACATCTTCTTTGGCCAGAACACGCGCTCGGCCATCCTCACGGCCCACGCGAGGGGGGCGGCGCTCGTGGCGTGCTCCCAGTGCGGGGTGGAGGTTGCCAGCTACACGCCCATGCAGATCAAGCAGTCCGTCGTGGGCACGGGTGCGGCCGACAAGCGCCAGGTCACCTACATGGTGCGCAACGTCCTCGCCCTTGACCACGACCCAAAGCCAGACCACTGCGCGGACGCCCTCGCGGCGGCCGTGTGCCACGCAAACCTGAGCCGCACGTTCGCGATGTCTGCGGCCCAGGGCGGGGCGGCCGCGCGCACGCTCGCAAGGACGCGCTCGGGGCTCACCGCCTCGACGGAACATGACAGGAGAGTGGACGCATGATCGTCCAACTGACAGGAACGCTCGTGGAGCTCACGGCAAGCCATGTGGTGCTCGACGTGGGCGGCGTGGGCTACGAGCTGGGCGTCTCGGCCGTCACGGCCGGCTCGCTTCCCGAGGCGGGAACGCCCGGCGTCACGCTGCTTGCCCGCCTCATCGTGCGCGAGGACTCCATGACGCTCTTTGGCTTCTCCACGCGCGAGGAGCGCTCGCTGTTCGACCGCCTGTGCGCCATCTCCGGCGTGGGCCCCAAGCTCGCGCTCTCCGTGCTGTCCACGTTCACGCCCGCTCAGCTCGCGGGCGTGGTGGCGGCAGAGGACGCCGGGATGATGGCCACGGTCCCGGGCGTGGGCAAGAAGCTCGCGAGCCGTCTTCTGCTCGAGCTGGAGAGCGTGTTTGCCAAGGACCCCACGCTGCTGAGCCTGGCCACGGCCGCGTCGCTGCCGGCCCGCGGAGGCATCGTGGCCACGGCGCCTGCCGCCGGGTCTGGCGTGGAGGACGATGTCATGGCCGCGCTGCTCGCCATGGGCTTCACGGGCGAGGAGGCAACGCTTGCGCTCGATGGCCACGGGGACGCCGGCGCCACGACCACGAAGGCGGCGCTCGAGTACGCGCTCAAGCGCCTGGGGAGGAGGTCGTAGATGTGGGAGGCAGACCCCTCGCAGGACCTGTTCGGCACCCCGGCCGCGCGCACGCACGAGCCTGGCACCCCGCGCAGCGTCACCGCGCAGCTCACGGCCGATGACCTCGAGATTGACCGCAACCTGCGCCCGCAGACGCTCGACGAGTACTGCGGACAGCAGCGCGTGCGTCAGAACCTGCGCGTGCTCATCGAGGCCGCGAAGAGCCGCCACGAGCCGCTTGACCACGTGATCTTCTCGGGCCCGCCGGGCCTGGGAAAGACGACGCTCGCTACCGTCGTGGCCAACGAGATGGGCTCGAAGATCCACACCACGAGCGGTCCGGCCATCGAACGCACGGGAGACCTCGCGGCCATTCTCACCAACCTCGAGGCCGGCGACGTCCTGTTCATCGATGAGATCCACCGCCTCAACCACAACATCGAGGAGGTCCTCTACCCGGCGATGGAGGACTTCTTCCTCGACATCGTCATCGGCAAGGGGCCGGCGGCGCGCTCCATCCGCCTTGACGTGCCACGCTTCACGCTCGTGGGCGCCACGACGCGCACGGGGCTCCTCACGGGGCCGCTGCGCGACCGCTTTGGCATCTCGTTCAGGCTCGACTACTACTCGGTGGAAGAGCTCGCGCAGATCGTGGAGCGCTCGGCGGGCATCCTGGGCGTCTCGATAGACCATGACTCCGCGCTTGAGATCGCAAGCCGCAGCCGAGGCACGCCTCGCCTGGCAAACCGCCTGCTCAAGCGTGTGAGGGACTACGCCCAGGTGCGTGCGGGAGGCGCCATCACCTGCGAGGTGGCGGCCGAGGCCATGAGCTTCTTCGAGATAGATGAGCTGGGCCTGGACTGGATGGACACGAAGATCCTCCAGGCACTCGCGGTGACGTTTCGCGGCAGGGCCGTGGGCCTCTCCACCATAGCGAGCTCGGTGGGCGAGGACCCCTCGACCATCGAGGACGTCTACGAGCCCTACCTGCTGCAGCGCGGGCTCATCGTGCGCACGCCGCAGGGCCGCCAGGCCACGCTTGCCGCCTTCGAGCACCTGGGCGTCACCCCGCCCGCAAGCGCATGACGGACCAAAGGGGACGGGTTCGTTTGGTCCCGTTTGGCGCCCTCGCGGTGTTTCGCTCGGCCCGCTTTGCCGCTTGATGCATAAACGTGTGCTCATGACGTATAGAATTGAGCAGGTTTAGAAATGAATGGGCGCGTCACCTGCAGGCTGGCCGGTGACGCGCCCGTCGCAAAACGTATGGAGTTGCCCATGCTTCAGCGCGATTACATCACCGAGATGACGCGGCGCTTTGTCGAGGCGCTCACGAGGCGCCTGCGAAGCGCGCTGCTCGACCAGGACCCGGAGGCCATCGCGGACCTCGAGCAGGCCATTGGCGAGCTGCTCGACCTGGACGGGGCCACGGCGCTGTCGCTGGACGCGAGCTCGCTCGTGACGATGATGGAGCTCTCCGGCATCGCGGACTCGCTCGCGTCCTACGTCTGCTATGCGCTGCTGCGTGTGGCTGACGCCTACGAGGCGCGCGGTGACGCCGCGCTTGCCGCCGTGCGCCGCGACCAGGCCACGGCCGTCTCGGGCGCGTTTCTCTGCGAGCTGGGCAGCGTTCCCGCCGAGCTGCGAGAGCTCGACGAGGACATCGCCGCCCGGCTGGGGGAGCGCTAGCATGGCGTCGCCCTCGATTCCGGGCACGCCCTCGATTCCGGGCGCGCCCGCGCCCGCCCAATCGCCCGCTCAAGCGCCCGCTCAAGCGCCCGCGCCTGCCCAATCGCCCGCGCAAGCGCCCGCGCCCACGCAATTTCCCACGTCCAGCTCCCCGCTCAGCGTCACGAGCGAGATTGGCCGCCTGCGCCGCGTCTGCCTGCACAGGCCCGGCAACGAGCTGCTCAACCTCATGCCGGCAGACCTGGGGCGCCTTCTGTTTGATGACATCCCCTTCCTCGAGGTGGCACAGGCCGAGCACGACCGCTTTGCCGCGCTGCTGCGCCGCGAGGGCGTGGAGGTTCTCTACCTCGAGCGCCTCGTGGCCGAGGCCCTCGAGGCCGTTCCGGGGGCCCGTGCGGAGTTCACGAGCCAGTACCTCGCCGAGTGCGGCGTGCACGACAACGTGGCCCTCGCCGCCATCCGCGAGCTTCTCGACTCCATCCGCGACCCCTACGAGCTCGTGCTCAAGACCATGGCGGGCGTCACGCGCCACGAGCTGGAGCTGCCGCTTGGCAGCCGCTACGTTGCCGGCACCGGCGTGGTGGCGGCAACGTCTGCCCGCGCGGGCTCCGCATCCACGCTCGTGGCGGCGCTCGGTGACGCGGTCGAGCCTGACACCGAGCTCATCGTGGACCCCATGCCCAACCTCTACTTCACGAGGGACCCGTTCTGCGTGGTGGGGCCGGGCGTCAACCTCAACCGGATGTATCAGGCCACGCGCCGTCGCGAGACCATCTACGGCCGCTACCTGTTCGCGTGCCACCCCGAGTACCGCGACGTGCCGCTGTGGTACGACCGCGACCTTGCCTATCACGTGGAGGGTGGCGACGTCCTCGTGCTGGGCGAGCGCACCATCTGCGTGGGCATCTCGCAGCGCACGGAGGCTGCGGCCATCGACGCCATGGCAAGCCGCATGATCTGGGACGAGGAGTGCCCCGTCGGGCAGCTCTATGCGCTGCGCATCCCGGAGAGCCGCGCGTTCATGCACCTGGACACCGTGCTCACGCAGATCGACGTGGACACGTTCACCGTGCATCCGGCCATTCTCGGCACGCTACAGGTGTTCCGCATCACGGCCGGCGCGCGTCCGGGGGAGCTGGCCGTCGAGGAGATCGTCGAGCCGCTTGACCGCGTGCTCGCGCGCATCCTGGGGCTCGACGCCGTGCGGCTCGTCCGCTGCGGCGGGGGAGACCCAATCGCCGCGGCGCGCGAGCAGTGGAACGACGGCTCCAACACGCTTGCGATAGCGCCCGGGCGCATCTGCGTCTACCAGCGCAACAGCGCCACGAACGAGGCGCTTGCCAAGGCGGGCCTCGAGCTTGTCGTGCTGCCCAGCTCCGAGCTCTCACGCGGTCGCGGCGGCCCTCGCTGCATGAGCATGCCCTTCGTGAGGGATGCGGTGTAGGAGCGGCCTGGCGGCGCCCACGGGGCACGCGCTCTCGTCTCCTTGCTTGTATCGCGTAGAGAGTGTGTCTATAATCACAAAATATTAGATTCCGCGATAGTTTATGCAAGAATCTGAATAAGAGAAGCATCGAACAACACACGCAACGGGCACCAATCGATTGGCGCCGTGAGAGGGGACACCATGAACCACACGAAGGCAGACGAGACGTACGCGGCCAAGGGCGTCGACCTCTCCGGTCGCAACTTCCTGAAGCTGCTCGACTACTCCACGGATGAGATCCTCTACCTCATTGACCTCGCCGCCGAGCTCAAGGCCATGAAGAAGGCCGGCGAGGCGCACGACTGGCTGCACGGCAAGAACGTCGTGCTGCTGTTCGAGAAGACGTCCACCCGCACGCGCTGCAGCTTCGAGGTGGGCGCGATGGATTTGGGCATGGGCGTCACCTACCTGGACCCCAAGAGCTCGCAGATGGGCAAGAAGGAGTCCATCGAGGACACGGCGCGCGTGCTTGGGCGCATGTATGACGGCATCGAGTACCGCGGCTTTGCGCAGAGCATCGTTGAGGACCTCGCCGCCAACGCCGGCGTGCCCGTGTGGAACGGCCTCACCACGGAGTTCCACCCCACGCAGATGATCGCCGACATGCTCACCGTGCGCGAGCACACCGGCAAGCTTGCGGGCAACAAGCTCACGTTCATGGGCGATGCGGGCAACAACGTGGGCAACTCGCTCATGGTGGTGTGCGCCAAGCTCGGCATCGACTTCTGCGCCTGCGGCCCGGCCGAGCAGATGCCCGACGCCGCGCTCGTGGAGCAGTGTCGCGAGATTGCCGCCGAGAACGGCTGCACCATCACGCTGACCGAGGACCTGGACGAGGGCCTGGCCGGCACCACGGTTGTCTACACCGACATCTGGGTGTCCATGGGCGAGTCGGCAGATCTCTGGGGCGAGCGCATCAAGCTGCTGAGCCCGTATCAGGTGAACGCCGCCGCCATGGCCAAGGCCGCGCCGAATGCCATCTTCATGCACTGCCTGCCGAGCTTCCACGACCTCAACACCACCACGGCCGTGGAGGTCAACGAGAAGTTCGGCATCGCCGAGATGGAGGTCACCGACGAGGTCTTCGAGTCCGAGAAGTCCGTCGTCTTCGATGAGGCCGAGAACCGCATGCACTCCATCAAGGCCGTGATGTACGCCACGCTGAAGTAGCGGCGGTGACACCTGGGGACGGGGTCAAACCCTCACCATCGGGGCCCGGCAGGTTGCGCGCCTGCCGGGCCCCTTTTTGTTGCGACGCGTGTCGTATCAGCGTGTCTCGCGCCAATCGTGCGGCGGTTTTGCACGTGCCGCTGCCATTCGCGTGGCGGTTCCGCACGCTGCTGCCATTCGAGTGGCGTTTTTGCACGCTGCGTGCCGTCTGAGCGTGCAGAATCGCACCTGCAATGACGCCAGAGCGCATGACACCAACGGATGACGCCAGCGCTCGGGAGACCTAGCACATCTCATTTCGCGACAACCCCGCAACCGTTCGCGGGAGGCAAGAGGATGAAATCGAGAGGGGAGCCCACAACGGCTATCCTAAAAACAACGGAGCCTCCCGAAGGAGGCTCCCAGCGAAGTCAAATTGCCACCTACGTGGCGCCCGAAGGCATTTTTGGCAAAGCCGTATTTTGACTCGCAGTGTCGATCCGACTGGTAATCAAACACACTGTCGCCGATTATGAGCAATTGCAACGCATTTCGACGGCATTGCGAACACCTCTGGCGCAGATCATCGCCGATGCGGAGGAGCTCAGCAAAGACCCAGAAGATATAAGCGATTTTGAGACATCTCACGAAGACATCAACATCGATAAGTGGGCCGACCGCATTAAAATCGAAGAACCCATTAAAACCAGATAGGAAGAGAGAACAACAATGGAGTTCGAAGAAAGCCTTAACCAGGTCGCCGCAAAGGTACGCGACCTCAAAGAGGGCATCGAAACAGAGGAAGCCACAAAGAACGCGTTCATCATGCCGTTCATCGGTCAAGTGCTCGGTTATGACGTGTTCAACCCAACCGAGGTCGTGCCGGAATTCACCGCCGACGTTGGGGTCAAAAAAGGCGAAAAGGTCGATTACGCGCTCGTGCATGATGGTCAAGTGCAGATTCTTATCGAATGCAAGAAAATCGGCGTACCACTCAGATTGGAGAACGCAAGCCAGCTGTACCGGTATTTCGCGGTGACGAACGCGCGCATCGGCGTTTTGACCAACGGCCAGGTATGGAATTTCTACATGGACATCGATGAGCCGAACCGCATGGACTCGAAGCCGTTCCTAGTGCTGGATCTATTGGATATCGACCCGACGATAATCCCGGCGTTGCAGAAGCTGACCAAGCCGGCGTTCGACCTTGATTCCATCGCCAGCAGCGCGGAAGAACTCAAATACGTCGGGGCACTCAAAAGAGCCATCGGAGAGGAATTCAAAAGCCCGTCCGATGAGTTTGTAAAGCTGCTCGCCAGCCATGTGTACGATGGTTCCTTCTACGCTTCCGTCATGGATAAATTCAGACCGTTAGTCGGCAAAGCGCTTAAACAATTCCTCTCCGACCAGGTTAATGATCGGCTCAAAACCGCCCTTGGCGCCGATGACATTAAGGTCGGAACAATGGAACCCGACGAATCTGGCGAGAATGAAATTACCGAAGATGAAACCGAAAACAAAGAAGATGATGGAATTACTACCACTGAAGAGGAAATCGCCGGATACCGTATTGTCAAAGCCATTGCTTGCAGCGATGTCGATCCAGAACGTGTAACGATGAGAGATGCAAAGCATTACTGCGCAATATTCCTCGACGATAACAACCGTAAGCCAATTGTTCGTCTTTTTTTCAACACTAAGCAGAAATACCTGGGAATCTTCGATGAGAACAAGAACTGCGAGCGCATGCCTATCGATACGCTTAATGGTATCTATGCCTACTCTGAGCAGATTCGCGAAGAGGTGCGCCGCCTTCTATAACAGCATCATTTGATTTTGGCGCAGTGTCGATCTGACTGGTAATCAAGCGGTCGGGGTCGTCCATGTTGTGGCCGTAGAACACGGGCACGGGGCGGATTGAGTCCGCCCACGCCCTGATGGTGTCCGCGAACGCACCCTTTGCGATGACGTCGCCGTAGGTGTCTGGTTTTCGGTCGAACGTGGCGGCATAGCCGACGAACCCGCCGAACCCGCCGTTGCCGCTGTTGTTCGTGGCCTTGGCCGTGAAGTCCTTGAACCTCATTGGCCCTCCTGTTTGGTTGTCTTTGGAATGTCGCGGCATGATGAGGGCCGCCCTCGCGGACGGCCCTCATCGGCAACCTTTAGAGCTGGGCGCTACGCCCAGACGATGAATCCGTGGCCCTTGAAATCGCCAGATGAGGCGAACTTCCTGACCTCATTGAGGAGCTTCCCGCAGCAAACGCAGCTGTTGTAATCGTTTGGGTGCCCGGACCTGCTGAGCTCGACGAGCGATCCGTCCGATTCGTTGGCTTTGACGTTGCCAAGGAGCTCCGTCGAAGCGTCGGTGGGGCTCCTTGGTTTGCGGTTGAGCGGCACTCCTGGGTCTATCTGCACGTCGCATAAGAAAAGCCCGTGCGACCCGTTCTTCTCGGGCTGCGCGGGCTTCGCGATGGCGCGCGTGACGGGGAGCTGCGGCTACTTCGCGGAGGCGTTGAGCTTGAGCGCGCCGTAGAACACGCAGCAGTTCATGACCGCGGTTGTCACGCTCTGGGTCAGGGCCTCGAGCCCGGTGCCGTCAAGGAGCGCCTCCACGAGGCTCACGGGCGCAAGTGCGGACAGGATGCCAAACGGGACCATGCCGAGCTTCATCTTTGCGGAGTCCTTCACGCCACGGCGCACGACCGGCACGCAGACGAGGTTCACGGCGTACGACACAACGAGCGTGACGCCGATGGTGGCGGCAAACGCCGCGGCGCTGGCCCCGGCGAGCTGGCCTGCGCCCACGCCGTAGACGTCCAGCGCGGTGTCCGCGTCGATGACGCCCGTGGCAAACGGCGCCCCCATTCCAACTAATCGGGCAGGAAGTCCCCGGGGAGTCCCTCATTTATTTCTCGGCAGGTATGCCACGCGCTCGCCTTGCCGCCGAATCGCGTGTCGCCGTCTGCCGAGCGTACGCGTCGCCGGGCCCTGCCACCGCGTACGCTCCTAAGCATTGGTGGGTCTCGCACGGCGGGGCCCTGGCGCCGGGCAGACGCCCGGCAAAGTGGAAGGGGAGTCACTCATGAGAAGGCTCGAGGGCAAGGTCGCGATCGTCACGGGCGCAAACTCCGGCGTGGGTGCCGCCATTTCCCGGCTGTTCGCCGCGGAGGGCGCAAGCGTCGTCATGGCGGCGCGCCGCAAGGAGGCGCTCGACGAGGTCGCCAACCAGATCAACCAGGCCGGCGGCCGCACGCTCGCCGTTCCCTGCGACATCTCCAAGCCCGAGGACCCGGACCGCCTCGTCCAGGCGTCCATCGACGCCTTTGGCAAGGTCGACGTCCTCGTGAACAACGCGGGCATCCTCGAGAGCGGCCTCAAGCCCGTGGACCGCTTCTGCGATGATGACCTGGATCGCATCATCGAGACCAACCAGAAGGGCACCATGCGCTGCATGCGCGCGGCCACACGGCACATGGTCGCCGGCGCCTCCATCGTCAACATCGCGAGCGTGGCGGGGGAGAAGGGCTGCGGCGGCGCGGTCTACGTCTCAACGAAGGCCGCGGTCATCGGCGTCACGAAGCACACGGCCCTGCGCTTCCAGGCCACGGGCATCCGCTGCAACGCCATCTGCCCCGGCACGATCGTGACGCCCATGGTTGCCGGCACCACCGCCGCCGACATGGACGCAGACATGATGGGCGCCATGGCCACGCACTCCAACCTCAAGACGCAGCCCTGCATGCCCGAGGACGTGGCAAACATCGCGCTGTTCCTCGCCTCGGACGAGTCCCGCGCGCTCACCGGGCAGATCCTCGTGAGCGACTTTGGCGCCATGCTGTAGTGCGCTTGCGGGCGCATGCGAGACCGAGCGGGCCGCTGGCACATGCCGGCGGCCCCTCTGCGTTTGCGGAGCCTTACAATCGGGGGTGGATGGACGAACTCCTCGGCCACGCCCGCGCCCGCGCGGCGCTGCCGAGGCGCAAGCGAGGGGACTCCCATGGCAAACTTCACGCTGACCTGCTGCTCCACGGCCGACCGGCCCAAGTCGTTCTTTGACGGGCGCCACATTCCCTATGCGTGCTTCCACTGGAACGAGGGCGGGCAGGACCACCTGGACGACCTCTACCAGTCCGTGAGCCCCAGCGACTTCTATGCGGCCATCAAGGCCGGCGCCACCCCCACCACCTCGCAGGTGAGCGTGGGCGAGTTCGTGGAGCTGTGGGAGCCCATCGTGGCTGCCGGCTCGGACGTCCTGCACGTCTCGCTCTCCAGCGGCCTGTCCGGCGCCTACGGCAGTGCTTGCCTTGCCGCGACGCAGGTCATGGAGGCGCACCCCGGCCGTCGCGTCCTCGTGGTTGACTCCCTGGGTGCGAGCTCGGGCTACGGCATGCTCGTGGACTATCTCGCCGATAAGCGCGACGAGGGTGTCACGCTCGACGAGGCCTTCGAGTGGGCGATGGAGAACCGCCTGCACGTCCACCACTGGTTCTTCTCGACTGATCTTTCGAGCTATGTCCGTGGCGGGCGCGTCTCGCGCGTGAGCGGCTTTGTGGGCACGGCGCTCAAGATCTGCCCCGTGCTCAACATGAACGACGAGGGCAAGCTCATCCCGCGCGACAAGATTCGCACCAAGGCCAAGGCCGCCAAGGACATGGTCGCCCGCATGGAGGAGCACGTCCAGGACGGGCATGACTACGCCGGCAAGTGCTCGCTCTCCATGAGCGCGTGCCGCGAGGACGCCGAGGCCGTCCGCGACATGGTCGAGGCCAAGTTTCCGGCGCTCGCGGGCAAGGTGCAGATTAACGACATCGGTACGGTCATCGGCTCGCATACGGGTCCCGGCACCGTCGCGCTGTTCTTCATGGGAGACGAGCGCGGGGAGTAGGGGGGTTCCGGCGCTCGCTGCGCTGCCCCGTCTCGCCGATGAGGCCCCGCGCCACGTTGTCTTTGTGGTGCGGGGCCTCTTTTGTGGTCGCAAACCCGAGTTGTGAACACGCTTGCGCCCATATTTCTGGCAGCCTGCTTGCTTGCTGATTTTCCGCAAGCCGTTTACCTCGGGTTTTGCAAACGGGCGTTTTCAGACTGTCCGCTAAAACCTTCTGAAGGTGTTCACAACTCGGGTTTGTGACCATCTGATTGCCGTATCGCCGCGTAGATGGGCCGTCTGCTACCATGTCCGGACCAAAACGCGAAGCTAGGAGGCCGCATGACCCAGACGAGCGAGACGACCGTGCCGCAGACGCCCGCCAGGAGGCTCAGAGTGCCGCGCATCCCCGGCGACATCATGATCTATCCCATGATCGTGGGGCTTCTGCTCAACACGTTCTGCCCGCAGGTCTTTGAGATCGGCGGCTTCTTCACGGCGGCCACGCGCGGCGGCTCCAACACGATCGTCGCGGCCATCCTGCTGTTCGTGGGCGCCGGCATCTCGTTCAAGTCCACGCCCGGCGCCATCAAGACCGGCATCGTGGTTCTCGTCCCCAAGCTCGTGCTTGCCGCGGCGCTGGGGCTTGCCGTGGCCTACTTCTTCAACGACAACTTCCTGGGGCTCTCCTCGGTCTCTATCATCAGCGGCATCACCTTCTGCAACATGGCGCTCTACACGGGGATCATGGGCGAGTTCGGCGACGAGTCCGAGCGCGGCGCCGTGGGCATCCTGTTCTTCACGGCCGGCCCCGCCGTCACGATGATCATCCTGGGCGTCTCGGGCCTCGCGAACATCCCGGTGGGCACCATCGTGGGCTCCATCCTGCCGCTCGTCATTGGCATGGTGCTGGGAAACCTGTTCCCGTTCATCAAGAACCTGCTGGTTCCGGGCACGAACCCGGCCATCGCTGTCATCGGCTTTCAGCTTGGCGCGTCCATGAGCCTCTCGAGCTTCATCACCGGCGGCATCTCCGGCATCCTGCTTGGCCTCATCACGCTGTTCGTGGTTGGCCCCGTGACGTTCGCGTTCGAGCGCCTGTGCGGCGGCAACGGCAAGGCGGCCGTGGCCTGCTCCACCATCGCGGGCACGGCTATGACCACGCCGGTGGCCCTCGCCGAGGTGGCGCCGCGCTACGCCGAGCTTGCGCCCACGGCCTACGCGCAGATCGCCACGGCCGTCATCATCACGGCGGTGGCCGCGCCCATCCTCACCGGCTGGGTTGACAAGCGCTTCTGCCAGGGTGGGGAGGACCTCTCCGCGGCCGGCGTCGAGGCCATCGAGGAGGCCGTCGCGCGCGACGTCGACGGCGAGTAGGCGTCCGCGCGCCCGGGCCCGGAAGGCGGCGGCCCCGCGTGGGGCAACGGGACCCCGCCCTCGCCGTCCCAAGATGGATATTCCGCGCGGTCGCGTGCATAACGGCGCGGCTACCTGCTCTACCTGCAATTATATGAGGTCGCCTAACAAAAGGTTAGCCTTGCGCAACCGCACGCCCGCGCTATTATGTCCCTCGACCTTTAAGCACGGTACGGGATACCTGCAAGGCAAGGGCCTGACTCGGCGTTGGACAAGCCGGGTTTACGTTGGGCCAAAGGATGCGCGGCGCAAGCGCATCTGTCTTGTGGGGACGCCCTCGGCCATGCCGGGCGTCTTTTTTGGCGTCGCGCCAGGCCGGGGTGTCTCATCTCACCGCGAACCCAACCGAAAGGGGAACGCGTGAACCCACTTCTGGCAAAGGAAGCCACGAGGGCGCTGCTCGCGCTCGAGGACGGCACCACGTTCGAGGGCCTGTCCGTGGGCGCCACGGGCGAGACGTTCGGCGAGCTCGTCTTCAACACCTCCATGTCCGGCTACCAGGAGGTCATCACAGACCCGTCCTACGCCGGCCAGATCGTAGCCTTCACCTATCCGCAGATCGGCAACTACGGCGTGTGCGCGGCAGACATGCAGTCCGACGGCGCCGCGCTCGCCGGCGTCATCGTCTGCGACATGTGCCACACGCCCAACAACTGGCGCTCCGAGGGCACGCTGCCAGACTTCCTCGCCCAGCGCGGCATCGTGGCCATCGAGTGCGTTGACACCCGTGCCCTCACGCTGCGCGTGCGCGAGGCGGGCACGATGCGCTGCGCCATCTCCACCACAGACCTTGACCCGGCAAGCCTCGTGGCCCGCGTCAAGGCCGCTCCCTCCATCGCCGAGACCAACTGGGTCGCCAAGGTCTCCACGCCCGAGCCCTATGACGTGGACGCCAAGGTGGACCTCGACCGCCCACGCCGCCGCTTGCGCGTCACGGCGCTCGACTGCGGCGAGAAGCGTGGCATCCTGCGCGGCCTCATCGGCGCCGGCATGGACGTGCACGTGGTGCCCTGGGACACCCCGGCCGAGAAGATCCTCGCCACCAACCCGGACGGCGTGTTCCTCTCCAACGGCCCCGGGGACCCGCGCGAGCTGCCCGAGCCGGCGGCCTGCGCCGAGCAGCTCCTGGGCCGCGTGCCCGTCTTTGGCATCTGCCTGGGCCACCAGATGATCTGCCAGGCTGCGGGCGCCGCCATCGAGAAGCTCCCGTACGGCCACCACGGCGGCAACCAGCCCGTCATGAACCTGCTCTCGGGCATGGTGGAGGTCACGGCCCAGAACCACAACTACGGCCTGGTCTTCGACAGCCTGGGCGAGCTCGACGCGGAGCTCTCCGGTGGCACCGAGGTCGTGGACGCCTGGCACGCCGCCAACACGCATGACCTGCGCTTCTGGAGCGAGCGTCGCATCGCGCCGGTCATCAGCACCGAGAAGTTCGGCCGCATCCGCCTCACGCACGTGAACCTCAACGATGGCACGCCCGAGGGCATCCAGTTCCTCGACATCCCGGCGTTCTCCGTGCAGTACCACCCCGAGGCATCGCCCGGACCGCACGACGCGGTCTACCTGTTCGAGGCGTTCCGTCGCCTCATGGAGGGTGTGCCCGACTATCTTGCCATCGACGTCCGCGAGGGGAGGCGCTTCTAGTTGCCGAAGCGTACCGACATCAAGAAGATCCTGGTCATTGGCTCTGGCCCGATCGTCATCGGCCAGGCGTGCGAGTTCGACTACTCGGGTACGCAGGCCTGCGAGAGCCTCAAGGCGCTCGGCTACGAGGTCGTCCTCGTGAACTCGAACCCTGCCACGATCATGACCGACCCGGGCATCGCCGACCGCACCTACGTGGAGCCCATCACGGCAGACTCCGTGGCCAAGGTCATCGAGCGCGAGCGCCCCGACGCCCTGCTGCCCAACATGGGCGGCCAGACGGGCCTCAACTGCGCCATCGAGCTCGACGAGGCCGGCGTGCTGTCCAAGTACGGCGTGGAGGTCATCGGCTGCAACACCGAGTCCATCCGCATCGGCGAGGACCGCAAGCTGTTCGCCGAGGCCATGGAGGACATCGGCCTGCACATCTGCCGCAGTGGCTTTGCCTACTCGGTGGCAGACGCCGAGCGCATCGTGGGCGAGCTGGGATTTCCCGTCATCATCCGCCCGAGCTTCACGCTCGGCGGCGCCGGCGGCGGCATCGCCTATGACATGGACGACCTGCGCCGCATCGTGGCCCAGGGCATCGACCTGTCGCCGGAGGGCGAGGTCCTGGTGGAGGAGTCCATCCAGGACTGGAAGGAAATCGAGATGGAGGTCATGCGCGACTGCGCCGGCAACGGCATCGTGATCTGCTCCATCGAGAACCTCGACCCCATGGGCGTGCACACCGGCGACTCCATCACCGTGGCGCCGGCCCAGACGCTCTCCGACACCGAGCTGCAGAGGCTGCGCGACTACTCGCTCGCCATCCTCGAGAAGGTCGGCGTGGCCACGGG
Source organism: Parolsenella catena (assembly GCF_003966955.1). Lineage (GTDB taxonomy): Bacteria > Actinomycetota > Coriobacteriia > Coriobacteriales > Atopobiaceae > Parolsenella > Parolsenella catena. The sequence goes on from NZ_AP019367.1 coordinate 610,156, forward strand.
CGGCTCCAACGTCCAGTTCGCCGTGAACCCCGAGGACGGCCGCATCATCGTCGTCGAGATGAACCCGCGCGTGAGCCGCTCCTCGGCGCTCGCCTCCAAGGCCACGGGCTTCCCGATCGCCAAGGTGGCGGCACGTCTCGCCGTGGGCCTCACGCTCGACGAGGTCACCAACGACATCACGCAGGCCACGCCGGCGTGCTTCGAGCCTTCCATCGACTACTGCGTGGTCAAGGTGCCGCGCTTTGCCTTCGAGAAGTTCAAGGGCACCGACGAGACCCTCTCCACGCGCATGAAGGCCGTGGGCGAGGTCATGGCCATCGGCCGCACGTTCGAGGAGAGCTTCAACAAGGCCATGCGCTCTCTCGAGGTTGGCGAGAACATGCTCGGCGCGGACGACCCCGCGCTCTATGACGTGCCCGACTTCCGCCAGCGGGTCTCCGTGCCCACCGCCCAGCGCATCTACTACGTCATCGAGGCGCTGCGCCGTGGCTGGTCCATCGAGGATATCCACGAGCTCACGGGCATCGACCCGTGGTACCTCAGCCACCTCAAGAACCTCACGGACACCGAGGGCTGGCTCGCCGAGCGACGCCTCACCGACATCTCCGAGCGAGACATGCGCTCCGTGAAGCAGATGGGCTTCTCGGACGAGCAGATCGCCCACTTCACCGGCTCCACCGAGCTCGAGGTCCGCGCCTGGCGCAAGGCCAAGGGCGTGACGCCGGCCATCAAGACGGTCGATACCTGCGGCGGCGAGTTCCCGGCGCGTACGAGCTACCACTACAAGACCTACGAGTGGGGCCCCAGCGAGCGCCGCGACACGGACAAGCCCCGCGCCATGATCCTCTCGGCCGGCCCCAACCGCATCGGCCAGGGCATCGAGTTCGACTACTGCTGCTGCCATGCCGCCTACGCCCTGCACGACAAGGGCTACGAGACGGTCATGGTCAACTGCAACCCCGAGACGGTCTCCACGGACTACGACACCTCGGACCGCCTCTACTTCGAGCCGCTCACGTTCGAGGACGTCATGGACATCGTGGACGTGGAGCAGCCCGAGGGCGTCATCTGCACGCTCGGCGGCCAGACGCCCATCAACCTGGCCGCGCGCCTCAAGGCCGCGGGCGTGCCCATCATGGGCACCCAGCCCGACGCCCTGGACCTCGCCGAGGACCGCGAGCGCTTCAGCGCGCTTCTTGACGAGCTCGACATCGCCTACCCCGTCTCCGGCGTGGCCGAGACCTACGAGGAGGCCGTGGAGGTTGCCCACCGCATCGGATTTCCGCTGCTCGTGCGCCCCAGCTACGTGCTGGGCGGCCGCGGCATGGTCATCGCCTACGACGAGCGCCACCTCAAGAGCTACATGGAGGCCGCCACGCGCGTCTCCAAGGATCACCCGATCTACCTGGACTCTTTCCTCGACTCCGCCGTGGAGCTCGACGTCGATGCCCTGGCGGACGGCGAGCAGTGCTACGTGGGCAGCGTGCTCGAGCAGATCGAGGAGGCCGGCATCCACTCCGGCGACTCGGCCTGCTGCATGCCGCCCTACTCGCTCGCGGACTCCATGATCGCCGAGATTCGCGAGACCACGCACAAGCTCGCGCTTGCCTGCCACGTCGTGGGCGCGCTCAACGTCCAGTACGCCGTGCACAACGGCCGCCTCTACGTCATCGAGCTCAACCCGCGCGCCAGCCGCACGGTGCCGTTCTCGTCCAAGTCCACCGGCGTGCCGCTCGCGCGCATGGCGGCCAAGATCATGGCCGGCGAGAAGATCTGCGACCTCGGCCTTCCGCCCGAGGACCGCACATTCGACTACTTTGCCTGCAAGGAGACCGTGCTCCCGTTCGACCGCTTCCCGGGCGCTGACATGACGCTGGGCCCCGAGATGAAGTCAACGGGCGAGGTCATGGGCGTGGCGCCGACGTTCCCGGCCGCCTATGCCAAGACGCAACTCGCCATCAGCTACGGCCTGCCCACGAAGGGCCGCGTGTTCATCTCCGTGCGCGACCGCGACAAGCGCGCCATCATCGGCGTGGCGCGAGACCTCGTGGGCATGGGCTTTGAGCTCGTGGGCACCACGGGCACGGCCAAGGCCCTGCGCGCCGCGGGCATCGACTGCAAGTCCGTGCGCCGCGCCAGCGAGATGCGCCCCAACATCGCCACGATGCTCTCCGGCGGCGACATCCAGCTCATCATCAACACGCCTGGCGGCCACGACACGCGCGGCGACTTCTACACGCTGCGCCAGCTCGCCGTGCGCTACCGCGTCACGAACGTCACGACGCTCGCCGGTGCCCAGGCCATGACCGAGGCCATCCGCACGGCGCGCGCCGGCTCCCTCGACGTCGTGGCCCTGCAGGACCTGTAGCGGCGCCATCGGGGACGGGTTCGTTTGGTCCCGGGGCCGCGGCCATCCGGGGCCACTTGAACCCGTCCCCTTTGGTCCGCCGTTGTCACCAGGGCGCTCGCTGGCCGTTGATTTGCGGCCGGTGGGCGCCTTGTTACCCGCACGTAACAGAAAGGGCCAGTCACCCGCCTCGCACGCGAAAAGGTCTAGACTGAGTCCCTAATCGCTTACCCAAGGCGAAGGACCGGATAGTTCGTAAGGAGAGCATGCAATGGCAGTTGAGAAGAAGGATCTGGACTGGGGCAGCCTTGGCTTCAGCTACATGCAGACCGACTACAGCTACGAGGCCCACTGGAAGGACGGCGAGTGGGACGAGGGCGGCCTGACCACCGACCACACCCTGCACGTCTCCGAGTGCGGCGGCATCTTCCACTACTGCCAGGAGGTCTTCGAGGGCCTCAAGGCCTACACCACCGAGAGCGGCGACATCGTCTGCTTCCGTCCGGACCAGAACGCCAAGCGCATGTTCGACTCCGCCCAGCGCCTCGAGATGCCGCCCTTCCCCGAGGACCGCTTCGTTGAGGCCGTCAAGGAGGTCGTCAAGGCCAACGCCGCGTGGGTGCCGCCCTTTGGCTCCGGCGCCACGCTCTACGTCCGCCCGTTCATGATCGGCTCCGGCAACGTCATCGGCGTCGCCCCCGCGCCCGAGTACACCTTCCGCATCCTCGTGACGCCGGTGGGCCCCTACTACAAGGGTGGCCTCAAGGCCGTCAAGCTGCGCATCTCCGACTACGACCGCGCCGCACCGCACGGCACCGGCAACATCAAGGCCGGCCTGAACTACGCCATGAGCCTCAAGCCCTCCGTCGAGGCCCACGCCCAGGGCTATGCCGACAATCTCTATCTGGACTCCGAGTCCCGCACCTACGTCGAGGAGACCGGTGGCGCCAACGTCCTGTTCGTTGACGGCAACACGCTCGTGGTTCCCAAGAGCCACACGGACTCCATCCTGCCCTCCATCACCCGTCGCTCGCTCGTCCAGGTCGCCGAGGACCTCGGCATGACCGTGGACAACCGTCCCGTCGAGTGGGCCGAGGTCAAGAGCGGCAAGTTCTCCGAGTGCGGCATGTGCGGCACCGCGGCCGTCATCTCGCCCGTCGGTGAGATTGACAACAAGGTCTACGGCGCCAACGAGACCGTCGTCTTCCCGGCCGGCCAGGTCGAGTGCGGCCCGGTCATGAAGAAGCTGCGCGAGACCCTCACGGGCATCCAGTCCGGTGCCATCGAGGACAAGCACAACTGGGTCTTCAAGATCTGTTAGTCTCGGCCGACCATGCGATTGACCACGACCCCGCTCGGCCACACGGCCGGCGGGGTCGTCTTTTGTGAGAGGAGAGCCATGGCAAGCGAACCCATCATCGCAACCGTTGGGGGAGAGGGGCCACTGCTCGTGATTCACGGCGGCGCGGGCCGGCGCCTGCACGAGATGAGCTCCGCGCAGCGTGCGGAGACCGACGCCGCGCTTGGCCGCGCGCTTGCGGCCGGCTACGAGCTTCTTGCGGCCGGCGAGAGCGCCGAGGCTGCCGTCATCGCGGCCATCCACGTCATGGAGGACGCACCGTGCTTCAACTGCGGGCGCGGGGCGGCCCTCACGCTCGACGGCACGGCCGAGCTCGACGCCTGTCTCATGCTCGGCGACGGGCGCACGGGGGCGGCCTGCGGCCTCACCACGGCCAGGCACCCCATCGACGTGGCGCGCGCCGTCATGGAGTGCACGCCCCACGTGCTGTTCAGCGAGCCCGCGCCCGAGCTTCTCGACGAGTGGGGCATCGAGCAGGTCGAGAACGACTACTTCGTGACGCCGGCCCGCGCCGCGGCGCTCGAGGAGTGGAAGGCCCTGCACGCCATCGGGGCAGACCGGCCCGAGACTCGCCACGGCACGGTGGGCGCCGTGGCCCGCGACGCATGCGGCCGCATCGCCGCCGGCACCTCCACGGGCGGCATCACGGGCCAGGTGCCGGGCCGCGTGGGAGACTCCCCGCTGTGCGGCGCGGGCACGTACGCCAACGAGACCAGCGTGGCCGTGAGCTGCACCGGCACGGGCGAGACGTTCATACGCGACGTCGCCGCCCACCAGGTGCACGCGCGCGTGGCGCTCGGCGGCCAGACGCCCGGCGAGGCCGCCTCCGCCATGCTCGCGGGCATCGGCGCCCATGGCGGCAACGGCGGCGTCATCGTGGTGCCGGCGAGCGGAGCCGGTGTCATCGGCCGCACGGACGGCGCCCAGATGAACTGGGGCTGGGCGAGTGCTGCGGGCCGCGAGACGCACGAGTAGGACGAGGGGCGTACGGCTGCCGTCGTGTGCCGTTGCCACCGCGAGCCATTCTCGGCCCGACATTACGCGTCGCGTTGCTGCGAAGCGCTACTCGGAGATGCTCGCCTCGGAGAGAAGCGGCAGGATCTGCGGCGTCACCGTGAGCGAGGAGACGCGCCTGTCCGTGCAGCGGGCGAGCGCGCGGTAGTTGAGCGGCGCGTAGGGCACGAGCTCGGAGACGTAGTCGTTGGCGGCCTGCATGGCCTTGACGCGCTCGTCGTGGTCTGCCGTGGCGCGCGCGGCGTCGATGAGCTGCTCGAACTTGTCGTCGGCAAAGTGGCTCACGTTGTCGCCATTGCCCGTGTGGAACAGCGGGTAGAGGTAGTTGTCGGCGATGGGATAGTCCGCGTACCACGCGCGGGCGCCCACGGAGTAGGTGCCGTCGAGGTAGGACTGGTACATGGCCGCGTACTCCACCTTGTCGATCTCAACGTCGATGCCAAGCTTCTGCCAGTCGGCCTGCATGGACTGGTACTCGTCCTGCGTGTTGGCGGCGTTGGTCATGAACTTGAACGAGAGGTTGCGCTTGCCGTTGGCGTCGGCGGCATAGCCCGCCTCGTCGAGCAGCTGGGCGGCCTTGTCGGGGTCATAGGCGGCGTAGGCCCAGGCGCCCTCGCGGTAGCCCTCCATGGAGGAGGGCAGGATGTCGTCCGCCGGCTGGGCCGAGCCCTCGTAGATGGCGTCGCAGATGGCCTGGCGGTTGATGGCCAGCGACAGCGCCTGGCGCACGCGGACGTCGCTCATGACCGGGTCGTTCACGTTGAAGGCGAGGAACTGCGTGTAGAGCATCGCGCCGCCGAGGAACTGGTGGTCGGGCGTGGCGGTGTAGCCGTCCTCGGACTCGCCGTAGCTGTCCTTGGCCTGCTTCGTGGCCGTGATGGGCACGAGCGAGCAGTCCAGGCTGCCGGCGTCGAGCTCCTTGTAGGCGGTGTTGGAGTCCTTGTAGATGTTGAAGCGCACGCCGGCCACCTTGGGCGCCTCGCCGTTGGCGTAGTCGGCGAAGGCCTCGGCCTCCACGTACTGGCCGTCCTCCCACTCGCCCTTCATCTTGAACGGGCCGTTGCCGATGGGGGAGTGGGCAAAGGCGGTGTAGTCGTCACCGGCGCCGGCGCCCTCGGGCACGGGCGAGAGGACCGGGGCGGCGCACACGTAGTCAAAGTCCGCGTAGGGCTGGGAGAGCTCCACCTGCAGCGTGTAGTCGTCCGGGCAGGCGACGCCGGAAAGCTCGGTGGCGCTGCCGGCCGTGACGTCCTCGTAGCCCTTCACCATGGCCAGGTGGTAGGAGACGTTGGAGGGCTGCTCGCCCGTGGAGGGGTTGCACAGGCGCCTCCAGGCGTAGGCGAACGACTTTGCCGTCACCTCGGAGCCGTCGTGGAACTTCGTGCCCTTGCGAATCTTGAACGTCCAGACGGTGTCATCGTCGCTGTGGGTGTGGCTCTCGGCCACGAGGTCGGTGAGCTCGCCGGTCTTGTAGTCGTAATAGGTGAGAGCGTCGAACAGGTTGAAGGCCACGGCCACGGCGTTCTCGTCCTCGAGCGTGTAGGGCTCGATGCCCGTGGGGTTCTCGATGTGGTAGGTGAGCACGGCGTCTGACGAGCCACCCGTGGAGGCGGCGGTGCCGTCGGCGTCGCTCTTCTTGCAGCCTGCGAGCGCGGCTGCGGCGGCTACGGTGCTGCCGGCGAGCATGGCTCGGCGGCTGATCGGTGCGTTGAGCGGATTGCGTGCGCTCATGTCCAATCCTTCCCTGCGTGGCGGCGCGTGGCCGCACGCTGTCTCGGAGCGGGCCCGGCGTCTCTCGCGTGGTGCCCGCCTTGATTTCCTACCAGTCTAGTATGAATATAGGGATATGCAAGAAAAGCGTCGTCGCGGGGCGTCCCTGTAATCGCATCGTTACATGCGCGCCGGTGCCGCCGCGACCGCACCTTCCCGGGGCTAGTATATGGCCGCATCCGGGAGGCGTGGTTTCCGCCGCGTTTCCGTACCGTTCAAAGAGGGGGAGCGAGATGGACGAGCTCAAGGTCGTCGAGGGCTACATGCCCTTCAAGGGCTACAAGACGTGGTACCGCATCGTGGGCGAGAACGACCTGGGCCGGCTGCCCCTGCTCACCATCCACGGCGGCCCAGGCAACACGCACTGGTACCTGCGGAGCCTGGACGAGCTCGCCCGCAAGTACCACCGCCAGGTCATCTACTATGACCAGATTGGTTGCGGCTACTCCAAGGCGCCGAGCAACCCAGACATGTGGAGCGCCGAGCTGTTCGAGGAGGAGCTCCACGAGCTGCGCCGCCACCTGGGTCTTGAGCACGTGCACCTGCTGGGCCAGAGCTGGGGCGGCATACTGGAGCTGCAGTACGCCACGCACCGCCCGAGCGGCGTGGCGTCCATGGTGGTGGCAAGCTCGCCGGCAGACATGGACCTGTGGCTGGCCGAGGCGATCCGCCTGCGCTCCTACCTGCCCCGTGAGATGGAGCAGGCCCTCGCCCAGGCAGACGTGGACGGCGACTACGACCGCCCCGAGGTCAGGGCCGCGAGCGCCGAGTACTATCGCCGCCACGTGGCCGCCGTGCCCGAGGACGAGCGACCCGAGAAGTGGCGCAAGCCCTTCGCCGACCCGGTGGGAGACGAGGTCTACCACACGATGCAGGGCATGAGCGAGTTCGTGGTCACGGGCAAGCTCAGCCACTGGAGCGTCGTGGACAAGCTGGGCGACATCTGCATCCCCACGCTCGTGACGAGCGGCACGGCAGACGAGTGCACCCCGCTCATCGCCAAGCAGATCGCAGACAGCATCCCGGGTGCGGAGTGGGCGCTGCTCGAGGGCACGCACATGGTTCACCTCGAGCGCCTCGAGGAGTACAACGCCACGATCGAGGAGTTCGTGGAGCGCCACGAGTAGGCGCGCGGGCCAGGACATGACGAAGGGGTTCCCAAAAGTCTCTGACGCTTCTGGGAACCCCTTTTGTGAACCTGTCCCTTGTCCCGTGGCTACTCCTCGACGGGCATGCCGGAGTAGTTGAGGCCGGCCACGGCCTCGCGCAGCTCGTCGCCGCCGTGGGTGAACGCGAGCGCGAGCGCGGGCCAGCCGTGCAGGGCCTCGTCGAAGAGGTCGGCGAATGAGTCGGTGCTCGTCTCGCCGGTGAAGGGGTGGCGCCACTCGGCGTGGCCGAGGTTTGCCGCGGGGCACTTCTCGGAGGTCGAGACGCGGTGCGAGAGGGCCTGAAGCAGCGAGTGGGAGCGCACGAGGCGCTCGACGCCGCCCACGGCGCCCGCCTTGAGCGAGCCGTGCGGCTCGATGGCGCGGTAGCACAGCTCCATGTCTGCCACGGCACCCGCGTACTCGGTGGCGGCAAGCTCGATGCCAAACGCGGCCCAGGCCACCTGGCTCATGAGCGCGCCGGCCACGCGGCAGATGCGCTCGGTGCGCACGAGCTCGCTGGCGGGCGGGCAGTCGTGGACCGTGGCGTGGCGCAGGCTCCACAGCATCCAGGTGTCAAGGTCGCTCTCGATGACGGCGTGCACCTCGCTGTCCGCGTCATAGAGGTTCTCGGCCGCGTCGATGAGCGCGTACTGCTCGGCGTAGACGAACGGGTGCGCCACGCGGTCGAGCGCGTAGTGCGACAGCATGCCGAGCGCGAACGCCCGCCCGATGCCGGCGTCTGCCTCGGGCAGGTGGCTCACGCCGTCTCGCAGCGCCGCGAACGCGCGCGTCATGCGCCCGTCGTGCATCTCGTGGGCAAGGCGGCGGGCGTTCTGCCCGCGCTCGGGCGTCGTGAGGACGCGGAAGAAGAACGGGTCTGGGCCCTGGTTGCCAAGGAGAAACGCCAGGAGCTCCTCCTCGCTCGTGACGAGCCCCTCCGGCAGCAGCGTGGCGGAGCGCTCCCCGAACAGGTGATGGGTGATGAGTGCGGGCATGTTCGTCCTTTCATCTGAGTTACGTGCTCCATTATGCCCCCTCGGGGGCTTGCCGATTCCGCCCGTCTGCGTCCTGTCGCCGGTTTACGGGAGGCTTACGCGCGAGGCGGCCCCTCAGGCGCTACCATGGAGGGACGCGCGTCGCCCACCCGCGGCGCAACCCTGCGAGCACCGGAGAGGCCCATGTCGATGACCAAGTACACGAAGCTCGAGCGCAACTGGGTGATGTATGACGTGGGCAACTCCGCGCTCGTGCTGCTCAACACCTCCATCGTGCCCATCTACTTCAACGCCATCAACACGGGCGCCTCGGCGGCCGAGCTCGTGAGCGCCTGGGCAAACGCCCAGACCGTGGCCTCGCTCGTCGTGGCGCTGCTCATGCCCGTGCTGGGGTCGCTCGCGGATTACGCGGGCAACAAGATCAAGTTCTTCATCGGCTTCTTCCTCACGGGCCTCGTGCTGTGCTTTGCGCAGGCCATCCCCATGGGGGCGCTGCCGTTTCTCGTGGCCTACGTGGTGTGCACGATTGGCCTCAACTCGTCCATGACGTTCTATGACGCCATGCTCACCGACGTCACGACCGACGAGCGCATGGACATGGTCTCGAGCTCGGGCTACGCATGGGGCTACGTGGGCTCAACGATCCCGTTCATCGTCTGTCTCGCGCTCATCTTTGGCGGGCCTGCGCTGCTCGGCCTCGACACGATGCTGTGCACGCGGCTGTCGTTCGTGATCACGGGCGCCTGGTGGCTCGCGTTCACGGTGCCGCTCATCCGCACGTACAGGCAGCGCTTTGGCAAGGAGCGCGGGGAGGGCGAGACGCTCGGCAAGATCTGCGCCAATACGTTCTCCGGCCTTGCCAAGACGATGAGAAGCATCGCCAAGGACCGTGCGCTCATCGTCTACATGCTGGCGTTCTTCTTCTACATCGACGGCGTCCACACCGTGATCTCCATGGCGACGAGCTACGGCGCGGCGCTGGGCATCGACTCCACGCAGCTCGTGCTCGCCCTGCTCGTGACGCAGTTCGTGGCGTTTCCCTCGGCCATCGCCTACGGCAAGCTCGCCGGCAGGTTTGGCACGCTGCGCATGATCATCGCGGCGGTGGTGGCCTACTGCGGCATCGTGCTGTTTGCGGCCTTTGCCCTCAAGACGGCCACGGAGTTTTGGATCCTCGCCATCCTCGTGGGCCTGTTCCAGGGTGGCATCCAGGCGCTCTCCCGCAGCTACTTTGGCAAGCTCGTGCCCAAGGAGCGCAGCAACGAGTACTACGGCTTCTTTGACATCTTTGGCCGCTACGCCAGCGTGATGGGCACCTTCCTCGTGAGCGTCATCACGGCGGCCACGGGCAGCGCCAACCTCGGCGTGCTGTCCATCGGCATCCTGCTCGTGGTGGGCCTCGTGCTGCTGCTGACGCTGCCCGATGCCCGCTCCCGCGCGTGACACCTGGGGACGGGGGCCAAACTGTCACCGCAGTTCACCTGCGCTTACTGTGAGTGGACGGGGTATCATGGCGAAGTTTTGCGCGGTCGCTTGCGGGGAGGGCGTGGGCCTTGGGGCTTCTTGAGATCATCGTGTTGGGTGTGGCCCTCTCGGCCGACGCGTTTGCCGTGACCATCTCGAACACGTTCGTCTACGCCAGCGAGTCGCGCTCCCGGCTCATGCTCATGCCGCTCATGTTCGGCCTGTTCCAGGGCCTCATGCCCGTGGCTGGCTATCTTCTGGGTGGCCTTGCCGCCGAGGAGATCGAGACCTACGCGGGCGTCATCACGCTCGTCATCCTCGGCCTCGTGGGCGGCAACATGATTCGCGAGGGCGTCTGCGCGCTGCGCGGCGCGGGCGAGCAGGACGGCCCCGAGGAGCCCGGCGCGGGTCCCGTGGCACGCCGCCTCACCCTCGTCACCGTGCTTGCCCAGGCCATCGCCACGGCCATCGACGCGTTCGCCGTGGGCGTGAGCCTGCGCGCGCAGGCCGTGAGCGTGGTCGTTGCCGCTCCCGTCATCGCGCTCACGACGTTTCTGTGCTGCGTCGCGGCCCTTGCGCTGGGCCGCAAGCTCGGCGAGGTGCTGGGAGACCGCGCCCAGGTCGCCGGCGGCATCGTCCTGGTGCTCATAGGCCTCAAGGCGTTCCTCGCGTAGGAACCAAAGGGGACGGGTTCATCTGGCACCCGCGAGACGCGCCAAAGGGGACGGGTTCATCTGGTGCCCGCGCGGGTACACCTCCAATGACAGAGTCGATCATTGGAGGCAACCATGGACGTGTTCGAGAGGCTCTTCAGGCGCACGAAGGCCACCGTGATCCTCATGGGGGTGGCGCTGCTCGTGCTGGGCGTGGCGATGTTCGTGAGCCCCATCGGGGCCACGCTGCTCATCGTGCAGGTCGTGGGCTGGACGCTCGCCGTGGCGGGCGCCATCACGCTGCTCAACTGCTGGCGGCACGCGTCCGAGGGCATGAGGCAGGCCGACCTGTTCATGGGCCTGCTCGAGGCCATCCCGGGCGTGTGCCTCATCGTGTGGCCCGACGCGTTCGTGGCCGTGGTCTACGTGATCATCGGCGTCATCGTGCTCGTGACGGGCGTGAACGACGTCATCGAGGCAAACGCCGTGCGCCTTGCGTTTGGCGCGGGCTGGGTGTGGCGCATGGCAATCGGCGTCATCACGCTGCTCGCCGGCGTGGCGGTCGTGGCGTCCCCGTTTGCGATGGCCGAGCTCGTGATGCTCGTCGCGGGCCTCGCGCTCATCTTCGATGGCATCACCGAGATCATCGCCGGCGTGTCGATGAGGTAGGGGAGCGCTGGGCGCCCGGAGAAGCCACAAAGAGCGCGCCCGTCCTGGCATGGCGACAGGACGGGCGCGCTTCGCTGTTTTTTGGGACGAGAACGGCTTGGGCGAGAACTTCCGGGGCCGGCTGGTGCCTAGGTTTTGTGGGCGAGAACGGCTGGGGGCGGCTGGCGCCTGGGTTTATGGGGCGAGAACGGCTGGGGGCGCCCCGCGCCTAGGCGTTCTCGACCTTGCCGTCGATGACGTCGAGGGCAAGCATGAGGTTGCGCTCGTCGATGGCGTGCGGCGCCGCGGCGCGCGTCTTGGGCTTGGCGCAGAAGGCGATGCCCGTGCCCGCCGCCAGGATCATGGGGATGTCGTTGGCGCCGTCTCCCATCGCGACGGTGCGCTCCATGGGGATGCCCAGCTCAGTGGCCCAGCGCTCGAGTGCCTCGAGCTTGCGCTGCTTGGTGACGACGTCGCTCGCGAGCCTGCCCGTGAGGCGTCCGTCCACAGCCTCCAGGCGGTTCGCGAGGCACAAGTCGATGTCCGCCGCCGCCACGATGCGGTCTGCCACCTCGTGGAAGCCGCCGGACACCACGCCGACCCTCCAGCCGCGGCGGTGCGCCTCTGCCACGAGCTCACGCGCGCCGGGCGTGAACGTCACGCGGGCGTAGGCGCGGTCGAACACGCCCGCGTCGAGACCCGCGAGCAGCCCCACGCGTTCCTCGAGCGCCCCGCGGAAGTCAAGCTCGCCGCGCATGGCGCGCTCCGTGATGGCGGCAACCTGCTCTCCTGCGCCGGCCTCGTCGCCGAGCAGGTCGATGACCTCCTCGTTGATGAGCGTGGAGTCGATGTCCATGACGATGAGGCGGGCGTCGGGGGCAAGCTGCGGCACACGCTTCTCCATGATGTAGTCGTCCATGACAAAGCCCTCTCCGATGCTCGTCTCCACGGCGTCGATGACCTCAAAGCCGTGGCCGCGGTAACAGCGGATGCCCAGCTCGTTGTGCTTGTTGACCGTGAGGTACATCGCGTCCAGGCCGCGCTCGCGGCACAGTGCCATGTAGTGGGCAACGACGTCGCTCGCCAGGTGCCGGCCGCGCTCGCTTGCCTTGAGGTAGATCTTGGAGATGAAGAAGCGGTTTGTCTCGGGCTCCACGTGGCCGCCCGTGTAGCCGCAGGTGCGGCCGTCGCCGTCCATGACAAACCAGTACTCGTAGGCGTGCTCGGCCATGTCGCGGCGGATGGCGCCCAGGCTCTGGAACTGCTCGACCATGTAGCGCGTCTGCGCCTCGCCGATGAGCGCCGGCCAGTACTCGCCCCAGATCTGGGCGGCAAGCCCTTCAAGCTCCTCCTGGTCCGCCTCGGTCCTCACGGGCCGCATCGTGGTTGCCATGGCGTCTCCTCTCGGTCTTGTGAGCCAACTGTAGCGCAAGGGGCGCCAAAGGGGACGGGTTCATCTGGTCCCCAGCCCCAAGGGGTGGGACCAAACGAACCCGTCCCCTTTGGTCCCGGGCGCGCCGGGGGGTGTGGGACCAAACGAACCCGTCCCCTTTGGTCCGGCAAGAAAGGAGGCCTCGCCGAGTGGGCGGGGCCTCCTGGGGATGCGCGTGCTGTGCCGCGGCGCTACACGTAGAACAGGATCCTGTTGTAGCTCGGGACGGGCCAGTAGTCGTGGCCGCAGACCTTCTCCATCTCGTCGACGGAGACGCGCAGGGCGTCCATGGCCGGGATGACGGAGTCGCGGTAGGCGTTGTCCTGCTCGGTGGGGTCGTCGAGGGACTGGGCGGCTGCGTTCTTCTGCTCGAGGTCGGCGACGAGGTCCGTGATCTTGTCGATGGCGTCCGTGAGCGTCTGGACGAGGGCCTTCTCGGCCTTGGCGGCAATGCCAAGCTCGGCCTTCGTGGCCACGGTCGTGGCGATGTCACCGGAGTAGTCGAACAGCGCCGGCAGGTACATGTGCTTGGTCATGTACACCATCGTGTTGGCCTCGATGTTGAGGAGCTTGGCGTACTGCTCGGCCTTGGAGACGTAGCGGGCGTGCATCTCGTCGGGGGAGGCCACGTGGTACTTCTCGAACAGGTCGAGGTTCTTCTTGTCGATGAGGCACGGCAGGGCGTCGGGCGCGGTGCGCATGTTGAGCAGGCCGCGCTTCTCGGCCTCGGCGGGCCACTCGTCGGAGTAGCCGTTGCCGTTGAAGATGATGCGCTGGTGCGCGGTGAGCGTGGCCTTGACCCACTCGAGGGCCTTGACGATGAAGTCGCACTCGGCGACGTCGGCCATGTCGGTGGCAAAGCGGTCGAGCTGCTCGGCCACGGCCGTGTTCAGCACCATGTTCGGGTCGGAGAGGTTCTGCTGCGAGCCGCACATGCGGAACTCGAACTTGTTGCCCGTGAACGCGAACGGCGAGGTGCGGTTGCGGTCCGTGCTGTCCTTGGTGAGGTCGGCGAGCTGCGGGACGCCCAGGTCCATCTTCTCGCGCGGGTGGCTCGAGTAGGGCTTGTCGTTGATGAGGGCGTCCACGACGGCAGCAAGGTCGTCGCCCAGGAAGATGGAGACAATCGCGGGGGGAGCCTCGTTGGCGCCCAGACGGTGGTCGTTGCCGGCCGAGGCAACGCTTGCGCGCATGAGGTCCTGGTAGTCGTCGACCGCGGCGATGACGCTGGAGAGGAAGACGAGGAACTGCAGGTTGTCCTCGGGCGTGTCGGACGGGTCGAGCAGGTTCTTGCCGTCTGCCGAGATGGACCAGTTGTTGTGCTTGCCCGAGCCGTTGACGTAGTCAAAGGGCTTCTCGTGCTGCAGGCAGGTGAGGCCGTGGTGGGAGGCGATGATCTTCATCTTCTCCATCGTGACCAGGTTGTGGTCGATGGCCTTGGAGCTCGTCTCGAAGATGGGCGCAAGCTCGTGCTGGCACGGGGCGACCTCGTTGTGCTTGGTCTTGGCCGGCACGGCGAGCTTCCACAGCTCGTCGTCGAGCTCCTTCATGAACTCGTTGACCGTGGGGCGGATGGCGCCGAAGTAGTGCTCCTCGAGCTCCTGGCCCTTGACCGGCTCGCAGCCAAACAGCGTGCGGCCGCACATGATGAGGTCGGGACGCGCCGCGTAGTCCTCCTCCTTGATGAGGAAGTACTCCTGCTCGGGGCCAACGGTGGTCGTGACGCTCTTGATGTCCTTGCCAAAGAGCTTGAGCACGCGCTTGGCCTGGCCGTCGAGGGCCACGCAGGAGCGCAGCAGCGGGGTCTTCTTGTCAAGCGCCTCGCCGGTGTAGGAGATGAACGCGGTGGGGACGCACAGGACCTCGTCCTTGATGAAGGCCGGCGACGTCGGGTCCCAGGCGGTGTAGCCGCGGGCCTCGAACGTGGCGCGCAGACCGCCGGACGGGAAGCTCGAGGCGTCCGGCTCGCCCTGGATCAGTGCCTTGCCCGAGAAGGTCTCCAGGGCGCGGCCGTCTCCGGTGGGCTCCATGAAGGCGTCGTGCTTCTCGGACGTGATGCCCGTGAGCGGCTGGAACCAGTGGGTGTAGTGGGTTGCGCCCTTCTCGAGCGCCCACTCCTTCATGGCGTGGGCAACCTCGTTGGCGATGGCGAGGTTGAGTGCCTTGCCCTCCTTGATGACACGGGAGAGCTCCTTGTACGTGGGCTTGGGCAGGCGCTCGCGCATGACGGAGTCGCTGAACACCAGGCTGCCGTACTCCTCGGTGACCTTAGAAGCCATGTGGACTCGCTTTCTCTTTGTGAGAACTTGGATCCCTGACGTTGCATAACTCTAACGGGGCAATATTACGGCTAAATTAAGCCTTTGATTCGCGGGGGCTTCCCGAATGAGACCAAAGTGCTTCCCACGTGCGACCATTCCGAGAACCCCTCGCGCGCGTGCATGGCATTTTGGAAAGCGGGGACCTCATCTTTCTTGGGGCTGCTACGATGGAATACATCTGTACGTGCGAGACGAACGGAGAGCCACGGTGGCCAAGCACTTCAAGAAGGATGGCGTGCTCCAGCAGGGGAGCCGCTTTGACGCGGCGGCGCGCCCCGGCCGCGAGGCTGGCGAGCCCGGCCCCTCGCGCCCCGGCCGCGAGGCTGGCGAGCCCACCGCGGCGCAGATGCCGCAGGACAACCCCTACGTGCCGCACACCCAGGACAACCCCTACGCGGCCGGCCCCGCGTCGGGCGCCGTGGGCGTGACGCCCGAGCGCGCGGGCAAGGCGGGAGCCGGCCGCGGTGGCGCCGGCCAGGGCGTGCCCGGGGCGGCCAGGAAGCGTCACCGTCGCGTGCCGGTGGTCGCCGTGGTTCTCGTCGTGCTTGCGGTCCTGGTGGGCGCCGGCGCGCTGCTCTACCTCAACCCTCCCATCTACCGTGTGAGCGTCAACGGCGTGGAGCACATGATCCACACGGGCATGACGCTGCAGGACCTCGTGGACGAGGGCTGGGCCACGCCTGCCGCCGGTGACCTCATCGCCGTTGACGGCTCCGTTGCCCAGGAGGGCGGCGGCGACAAGTTCGAGGCCAACCTCAACGGTACGGTCACGAGCGACCCCGCGACCACCGTGCCGCGCCACTCCACCGTCGAGTTCTCGGACGGCAACGATGTGGACGAGGACTACACCGAGACCACCGAGGCCATCGCGCACGGCGAGGGCGGCCAGGACGTAAGCTCGCCGGCCACCTACTACGCCGGCCCCATCCACGTGCTGTCCGACGGCCAGGACGGCGAGCAGGTCACCAAGACCGGCAAGGTGTCCGGAAAGACCGTGACCGAGGTCACGAAGCAGCCCGTGGACTCGGGCTACAGCGCCTACTCGGTCAACACGAACGGCGACAAGGTCATCGCCCTCACGTTCGACGACGGCCCCTGGCCCACGACGACCTCGGAGATCCTCGACGTGCTCAAGGAAAACGACGCCCATGCCACGTTCTTTGAGATTGGCAACCAGGTGGCCGAGAACGCCGACGTCGTGAAGCGCATCGCGGCCGAGGGCAACCAGATCGGCTCGCACACGTGGGACCACGCGAGCGGCTCGGGCCAGGGCGTGAACCTCACGTTCATGACGGCCGACGAGCAGCGCGATGAGGTCACGAAGGGCTTCAGCGCCATCGAGGACGTGCTGGGGACCTCCGTGCCCCACGTGCTGCGCGCCCCGGGCGGCAACTACTACGGCTCGCTCGTGGAGAACCTCAAGGACCTCGTCGACGTCGAGGTGGGCTGGAACGTCGACACCGAGGACTGGAGGCGCCCGGGCGCCGACAAGATCGCCGAGGCCATCATGAGCGCCCAGCCGGGCAACGTCGTGCTCATGCATGACGGTGGCGGCGACCGCTCCCAGACGGTCGAGGCGCTCAAGATCGCCCTGCCCAAGCTCAAGGCCGAGGGCTACAGCTTCGTCACGATCGACGAGCTCATGAGCACGTACGGCTCGTCGGGCTCGGGCAGCAACTAGCGGACGCGTTGGGGTCTCGGCCGCCATGGGCGCCGGGACCCCTCTTTGTTGGAGGGAGCGCCCATATGCCACGCGAGACGAACGCCGCCAAGCGCGCGCGGGCCATAGAGTTCTGCGAGCGCCTGGACGCGATGTACGGGCCGGTCGAGTGCTTCCTCGACCACGGGAGCCCCTTCAGGCTCGTCATCTCCGTGCTGCTCTCCGCCCAGACGACGGACGCCCAGGTGAACAAGGTGACGCCCGAGCTGTTCGGGCGCTGGCCCACGCCGGCGGACCTCGCGACGGCGACGCCCGGGGAGGTGGCCGAGGTCATCCGGAGCCTGGGCTTCTACAAGAGCAAGGCGCGCCATGCCGTCGAGGCCGCGCGGATGATCGTGAGCGAGTACGGCGGCGAGGTGCCCCACACGATGGAGGAGCTCACGCGCCTGCCGGGCGTGGGGAGAAAGACCGCCAACATCGTGCTCAACGTGAGCTTTGGCATCGTGGAGGGCATCGCGGTGGACACGCACGTGAACCGCATCGCCCACCGGCTGGCGCTGAGCCCCAAGACGCACGAGAGAGAGCCGCTCAAGACCGAGCAGGACCTGCTCAAGATTCTGCCGCGCGAGTACTGGAGAGACGTCAACCACCAGTGGATCCGCTTTGGCCGCGAGGTGTGCGGCGCCAAGGCCCCCAAGTGCGGCGAGTGCCCCATGGTCGACATCTGCCCGAGCGCGGGCAGATAGGGGCGGGCCCCGGCGTGCGGCCACGCCGGGGCCGTGCCGCACGCCGGCCGCGCCTGTGGCGCTTTTCGTGCCCGCGCCCGGACGTGTCCGCTATCACACGTACAATGTGATGCCGACACACATGACGAGGAGGCACCCACATGGCAGACGAGAGCAACGACCTGCAGCTTGAGGCACCGGCGGCAGAGACGGACGCGCCGCGGCGCACAATCGCGGTCGTGGACGGCAACTCGCTCATGCACCGCGCGTTCCATGCCATCCCGCCCACGATGACCGCGCCGGACGGCCGTCACACGAACGCCATCTTCGGCTTCGTCTCCATGTTCGTGAAGCTCGTGGAGACGTTTGCCCCCGACGGCGTCATCTGCGCGTTC
Source organism: Parolsenella catena (assembly GCF_003966955.1). Classification (GTDB taxonomy): domain Bacteria; phylum Actinomycetota; class Coriobacteriia; order Coriobacteriales; family Atopobiaceae; genus Parolsenella; species Parolsenella catena. The sequence continues at coordinate 628,088 of NZ_AP019367.1, forward strand.
GACAAGGGCAAGCCCCGTGTGCGCATGGAGATGCTGCCCCAGTACAAGGCGCAGCGCCCGCCCATGGACCCGATCCTGCACGAGCAGTTCCCCATGGTGAAGGACCTGCTGCGCACCATGGACGTCCCCGTCTGCGAGCTCGAGGGCTGGGAGGGCGACGACATCCTTGGCACGCTCGCGCGCCGCGGCGAGGCCGCGGGCTACGACATGCTGCTCGTCACCGGCGACCGCGACATGTACCAGCTCGTCACCGAGCACGTCAACGTCGTCTCCACGCGCAAGGGCGTCTCGGACGTCTCAATCATGACGCCGGAGAGCGTCGACGACCTCTACCACGGCGTCACGCCCGAGCTCGTGCCCGACTTCTACGGCCTCAAGGGAGACACCTCGGACAACATCCCCGGGGTTCCCGGCATCGGCCCCAAGAAGGCGAGCGCCCTCATCTGCCAGTACGGCTCGCTCGACGAGGTCATCGCCCACGCGGACGAGGTCAAGGGCAAGATGGGCGAGAACCTGCGTGCCCACATCGATGACGCCCTGCTCTCTCGCAGGGTTGCCATCATCCGCACGGACGCCCCCATCGAGTGCGACCTCGCCAGCGCCAAGTTCCCCACGTTTGACCCCGAGACGGTGCGCGCCGCCTTCTCCGAGCTGGGCTTCACGGGCATGACCGGGCGCGTGCTCGCCCTGGCCGGCGCCTCCGCGGCCGGTGCCGCTCCGGCACGGGCCTTCGAGCTTGATCGTCGCCTGGACGCGCCGGCGCTGCTCGAGGCGCTGCGCGACGCCGGCGAGGCTGGCGAGTGGGTGGGCCTGGCGCTTGTCGAGCCGGCGGACCAGGGTACCCTCTTTGAGCCGGAGCTTAGCGTCTGGGCGTCGTGCGAGGCCGGCGCGGGGCAGCTCGAGGGGGACGCCGCCCGCTCCCTTCTCGTCCACGCGCTCGAGAACTGGCGCGTGGCGTCTGGAGACGTCAAGGCGCTCATGCACGCCGTCTACCCCGTGGACTCCTCGCTTGCGGCCACGCCGGACGAGGACGGGCGTCCCTTCGACCCCGCCCGTTGCGACCCGGCGCACCTGTTCGACGCGGGTCTCGCCGCCTACCTTCTCGACTCCTCGAAGGGTGCCTACGGCATCGCCGACGTGGCCGCGCGCTACCTGTCCGGCGAGCTCCCCGAGCCCGCAGACGGCGAGCCCGCCGCGGCCGTGGCCGCCCAGGCCGCGCGCGTCCTCGTGCCCGTGCTCTCGGAGCTTCTCGAGAAGGACGGCTCTGCCGCGCTCATGACCAACATCGAGATGCCGCTCGTGGGCGTGCTCGCGCGCATGGAGCGCACGGGCATGCACGTGGACCCGGCGAAGCTCGCCGAGCAGTCCGCCGAGCTCGGCGTCGACATCGAGGCGAGCCGCAGCCGCATCTATGAGGCCGCGGGCCGCGAGTTCAACATCGACAGCCCCATGCAGCTCTCCGGCGTGCTCTTCGACGACCTGGGCCTTCCCACGGCCGGCCTCAAGAAGACGCAGCGCGGCTACTACTCCACGAACGCCAAGGTCCTCGACGAGCTCGCCAAGCACAGCCCCGTCGTGGCCGAGGTGCTGAGCTACCGCGAGAAGGCCAAGATCCGCTCCACCTACCTCGACGCCCTGCCCGACGACATCAGGGGAGACGGCCGCATCCACACGAGCCTCAACCAGACCGTGGCCGCCACGGGGCGCCTCTCGAGCTCAAACCCCAACCTGCAGAACATCCCCACGCGCTCCGAGCTGGGGCATCGCGTGCGCACGGCGTTCACCGTGGCACCGGGCAGCGTGTTTCTCGCGTGCGACTACTCCCAGATCGAGCTGCGCCTGCTTGCGCACCTCTCCGGTGACGAGCACCTCATCGAGGCCTTCTGCGAGGGCGAGGACTTCCACGCCGAGACGGCCGCCCGCGTCTTTGGCGTGCCCGTCTCCGAGGTCACGCACGAGCTGCGCAGCCGCGCCAAGGCCGTGAACTTTGGCATCGTCTACGGCCAGCAGGCCTACGGCCTGTCCACATCGCTGGGCATCAGCCGCCGCGAGGCGCAGGAGATGATCGACCGCTACTTCGCCGCCTACCCGCAGGTGCGCAGCTACCTTGACGGCACGGTGGCCATGGCCAAGCGCAACGTCTGGGTGCAGACGATGTACGGCCGCAAGCGCCACGTGCCCGACATCCTCGCACGCAACGCCAACATGCGCAGCTTTGGCGAGCGCACGGCCATGAACCACCCCATGCAGGGCAGCGCGGCCGACATCATCAAGCTCGCGATGATCGCCGTGGACGAGCGCATGCGCGACGAGGGCCTTAAGAGCAAGCTCATCCTGCAGATCCACGACGAGCTCGACTTCGAGGTCCCCGAGGGCGAGCTTAAGGTCATGAGCAAGCTCGTTAAGGAGACGATGGAGGGCGTCGTACGGCTGCGCGTGCCGCTCGTGGCCGAGGTCTCCTACGGCGCCGACTGGGCCGCCGCAAAGTAGGTGGGGGCGAGCCGCCCAGCCCCGCCGCGCTCACGCCCCGGCGAGCAGCACGGCGTTCAGCACCGTCACGATGAGGGCGATGAGCACGAGGACGGCCTTGAGTGCCGTCCCGTTGGCGTATGCGCCCATGACGCGCGGGCTGCTCGTGAGCCATATCTGGACGAACACCGTGACGGGCAGCTGCAGCGAGAGCAGCGCCTGGCTCCACACGAGCCCCTCGAACGGGTCGCCCACGAACATGATGGCGACAAGCGCGCCGAGAAACGCGCCCACGACGCCCAGCGAGCTGTGGCGGTCGTGGATGTCATAGGGCTCGCCCGCGATGCCGGCCGAGACCGTGACGGCGGCCATGCCCGCCGTCACCGAGCTCGCGAGCCCCGCAAGCAGCAGCGCGAGCGCAAAGATGTGGCGCGCCGCCAGCCCCAGCATGGGCTCGAGCGTGGCCGCCGCCTGCGCCAGGTCGTCCACGCGCACGCCCGCCGAGAAGAACGTCGAGGCGGCGAGGATGACCATGGCGCTGTTGATCGCCCAGCCGATGCCCATGGACAGCAGCGTGTCCACGAACTCGTGGCCAAGCCGCTCGCGGATGACCGCGTCCCCCTTGCCCTCGAAGTGCTGGCTCTGGATGACCTCCGAGTGCAGGAACAGGTTGTGCGGCATCACCACGGCGCCCAGCACGGAGACTACGATGGCCGCCGATCCCGAGGGCATGGCGGGCACCACCCAGCCCACCGCCGCGGACGCCCAGTCCACGCGCACCATCGCGATCTCCGCGAGAAACGAGACGCCGATGAGCGAGACGAACCCGATGATCCAGCGCTCGACCTTGCCGTAGGAGTTCGTGAGCAGAAGCGCGGCCGACGCCGCCGCCACGAGGGCGCTGCCCACGCGCACGTCCAGTCCCAAGAGCATCTGCAGGGCGATACCGCCTCCCAGGACCTCGGCCATCATCGTGGCCACGCAGGCGAGGTAGGCGCTTGCGAGCACGGGCCTTAAGACCGCGCGCGGCAGGTGGCGCGCGCAGCTCTCCGCGAGGCACTCGCCCGTGACGATGCCCAGGTGCGCCACGTTGTGCTGCAGGATGACGAGCATGACGGTCGAGAGCGTCACCACCCACAGGAGGCCGTAGCCGTACGTGGACCCCGCGGCCATGTTCGTGGCCCAGTTGCCGGGGTCGATGAACCCTACGGTCACGAGCAGGCCGGGACCTATCCAGTGAAGGATCTCCAGGCCACCGCGGTGGCCGCTGTGGTTTGCGCCCAGCAGGCGACGCCTGAGTCCTGTAAGCATCGTGCTCCCTTCATAAATGTTAACTAAGGCTAACTATAGGGCTGCGAGATGGCTTGCGCTAGACTCAGGGGCCGCAAATCACGATGGAGCGAGCGGTCGTTTGCCATGCTCGCAAGGATGGGGCGCCAATGAAGGTCATTCTCTACACGGACGGCTCGAGCCGAGGAAACCCCGGCCCGGGCGGCTATGGCGCGGTGCTGCGCTGCACGGACGCGGCCGGAGCGCTGCATGAGCGCGAGCTGTCGGCCGGCTACGCGAGAACGACGAACAACCGCATGGAGCTCATGGGCGTCATCGCCGGCCTCGAGGCGCTCAGGCGCCCCTGCGAGGTGGAGGTCCACAGCGACTCGCAGTACGTGGTGAACGCCTTCAACAAGCACTGGGTGGACGGCTGGCGCCGCCGCGGCTGGAAGAACGCCAAGAAGGAGCCCGTGAAGAACCCCGACCTGTGGCAGCGCCTGCTCGCCGCCATGGAGCCGCACAGCGTGAGCTTCGTGTGGGTGCGGGGCCACAACGGCGCCGCGCTCAACGAGCGCTGCGACGAGCTTGCCGTGGCCGCTGCGACCGCTCCGCGTCGCACGCTGCTCGTCGATGAGGGCTTCGAGGGCTAGGGGAGCGTCGGGCCTCGCCCCCGGAGAAGCCGCGCGGACGACCCCCGCATGGGTAGAATGAGCTCTTGGACACTTCAAGGGGGAAACATGATCAAGGCCGTTCTGTTCGACATGGACGCCACGCTGCTCGACATCAACCTCACGGCCTTCATGGGCGCCTACGTCGCCGATGTCTCGCGCATCCTGGCGCGCATCTCCGGCAAGCCCACGCTTGCCTTTGGCGGAGCCTGGGCACGTGGGTATCTCGCCATCGCCAACGAGGTCCGCACGGACGGCCTCACGAACCTGGAGCTGTTCTCGGCCACGGTCGAGCGCCTCACGGGCGTGCCTGTGGCAGACCCGGCCATTGCGGACGCCATCAGCTGCTACGAGCGCACGGTCCTGCCGCGCCGTCGCGGCGGCCTCGTGGGGGCGCGACCCATGGAGGGTGGCATCGCCGCCATCGAGCGGGCCCGGGAGATGGGCCTTGCCGTGGCGCTCGCCACCAACCCGAGCTTCTCGCAAGACTGCATTCGCGCGCGCATGGGCTGGGCCGGCATCGCCGACATGCCGTTCGCGCGCGTGAGCCACATGGGCAACTCCACGCGCCTCAAGCCGCGCGCCCGCTACTACGAGGAGTTCGTCTCGGCGCTTGGCCTTGCGCCCGAGGAGTGCATCATGGTGGGCAACGACGCCCGCCGCGACTTCCCGCACCCCGACATCGGCATGCCCACGGCCTACGTTGGCCACGCGCGTCCCGGGCGCGCGGCCTGGAGCGGCCGGATGAGCGAGCTGGCAGACGCCCTGCCGGCCCTCGTGGACCGTCTGAACCTCGCCGGTTGACACGGGGACCGTCCCCAGGCGGCTACGCGTCTTGTTACGGCTATGAAAAAAGCCCACGAAAGCTGCAAAATGTCTTGAAATGTGGTAGCTGGGGCAGGTATCCTATCAAAACGTGTGAGTTCGGACGCTCGCACACCATATCTGTCGGCCCCCGAGCGATGTAAATCCAAGCCGGTGGCTGTGGGCGAGCATCTGGCCCGGAGCTGCTGCAGGCGATGCGCATGAGCATCGGGGCCCCGTTTTCGAAAGGGGTCCACCTTTGAGTGAGATTCAGAACTCGTCCGTTTTCTCGCTGGATGACGTGTCCAACGAGGAGATGAACAACCTCATCGACGGTACCATTACCGATTTCGACGAGGGCGATCTTGTCACGGGTACCGTTGTCAAGATTGAGCGCGATGAGGTCCTGCTTGACATCGGCTTCAAGTCTGAGGGCGTTATTCCCGTCCGCGAGCTGTCCATCCGCAAGGACGCCAACCCCGCTGACATCGTGAACCTGGGCGACACCATTGAGGCCCTCGTTCTCCAGAAGGAGGACAAGGACGGCCGTCTGGTCCTCTCCAAGAAGCGTGCCGAGTACGAGCGTGCTTGGAACCGCATCGAGGAGAAGTTCAACGCTGGCGAGAACGTCGAGGGCGAGGTCATCGAGGTCGTCAAGGGCGGCCTTATCCTCGACATCGGCCTGCGCGGCTTCCTGCCCGCCTCCCTCGTCGACCTCCGTCGCGTCAAGGATCTCAACGCTTACATGGGCACCCGCATCGAGGCCCGCGTCATCGAGATGGACCGCAACCGCAACAACGTCGTCCTCTCCCGTCGCGTTGTCCTCGAGGAGGCTCGCAAGGCCGAGCGCTCCGAGATCCTCTCGAAGCTCCAGCCGGGCATGCGCCTCAAGGGCACGGTCTCCTCGATCGTCGACTTCGGCGCCTTCGTCGACCTCGGCGGCATCGACGGCCTGATCCACATCTCCGAGCTCTCCTGGAACCACGTCAACCACCCCTCCGAGGTCGTCAAGGTCGGCCAGGAGGTCGAGGTTCAGGTTCTCGACGTCGACCTCAACCGCGAGCGCATCTCCCTCGGCCTCAAGCAGACCACCGAGGATCCTTGGCGCACGCTCGTCAAGAAGTACCCGGTCGACGCCATCGTTGAGGGCACCGTCACGAAGCTCGTGCCGTTCGGCGCCTTCGTCGACCTTGGTGACGGCATCGAGGGCCTGGTCCACATCTCCGAGATGGCCAAGCAGCACGTCGACGCCCCCGCGCAGGTTTGCAAGGTTGGCGACAAGGTGCAGGTCAAGGTCATGGAGATTGACCTCGACCGTCGTCGCATCTCCCTGTCCATGAAGGCTGCTGCCGAGACCCTCGGCTTCGAGGTTGAGGTCACGCCGATGGACAAGCCCGAGGACGAGGCCGCTGACGCCGAGTAGTCCTCTCGCTTCATAGCGTGTGAGACGGGGTCGCCCACGTGGGCGACCCCGTTTTTTGTCGGCGTGCTCGCGCGGCCGGCCGCGGGGCGAACATCGTGTCACGTCTTGGTGTCGGGATTGCGCCCGGCGGTGTAGCGCGCGCCTCGGTGGGTAGAATCTCCAATCAGCAACATCGATAGCAGTGGGGGAGACATGGCAAGGGGAGACTTCAAGAGGCGCATGGAGGCGTCACAGAGGCAGATGCTCGAGTGGGCGAGGGGCCGCAACGGCGCTGACGAGCTCTCGGGGGCCTGCACGAACGTGGCCGTCGCGCTCGTCATCGTGGACCTGTTCGCGCACACGACGTGGCTCTCCATCCTCGCCCTGGTCCTGCTCGGCTACTCGTGGTTTCGCATCACGTCCAAGAGGGTGGGGGCCCGTAGCCTCGAGAACGCCCGTGTGCTCAAGGCAACCGGTCCCATCGTGCCTTTTCTCGCCAATCCTGTGGGCGCGCTGCGCGAGGCCCGCGCCTACGTGCACCTGACGTGTCCCTCGTGCGGCCAGCGCGTCCGTATCCCGCGCGGCAAGGGCAAGGTGCGCATCACCTGCCCCAAGTGCCACGCACGCTTCGAGGGAAAGGCGTAGGTTCCCATGCACACGACGTTTCTCGCCGGGGGCATCGCGTCGGGCAAGTCCACCGTGGCGCGCATGCTCCACGAGCGCGGTGCCTGGCTGTGCGACCTTGACCAGGTCTCGCGCGACGTGCTCGAGAGTGGCGGCCCCGTCCTTGCCCAGATAGCCAGTGAGTTCGGTGATGACCTCATCGACCCCGAGACGGGTGAGCTCGACCGCCTGGGGCTTGCCGTGCGCGCGTTTGCGTCGCCGGAGGCCACGGAGCGTCTCGAGGCGATCGAGATGCCCGCCATCCGCGAGCGCATGTCCCATATTCTCACGAACACGTGCTGCGCGGCCACCGAGCCCGCGCTCACGGTCGTGGAGGTCCCGCTGCTCGACCGCGTCGAGGACCTGCTGCCCCTCGCTGACGACGTGCTCGTCGTCACGGCGCCGCTCGAGCTGCGCCGTGCGCGCGCCGTGGGGCGCGGCATGGACGCCGAGGACTTCGACGCCCGCGTTGCCCGCCAGGCCAGCGACGAGTACCTGCGTGCCCACGCCACCCACGTGATCGAGAACACGGCCGACGTAGAGGCCCTCGAGCGCGCGGTGGAGGCGTGGTGGCAGGCCGTGCTTGGGAGCTCCCATGGTTGCGAGTAAAACGGCGGACGGCAATGCATCGCAGGTCACAGGCCACGTGGGCGCCGAGCTTCGTCGCTTCGGCGTCCAGGGCGAGGGGGCGCCTCTCAAGGTCGTCTCGCGCTTCGAACCTGCGGGAGACCAGCCGCAGGCCATCGAGAAGCTCGCCCGCGGCGTGCGCGAGGGCCTTCGCTACCAGACGCTCATGGGCGTCACGGGCTCGGGCAAGACGTTCACCATGGCCAAGACCATCGAGGCCGTGAACAAGCCCACGCTCATCCTCGAGCCCAACAAGACGCTCGCCGCCCAGGTTGCCAGCGAGATGCGCGAGCTGTTCCCCAACAACGCGGTGGTCTACTTCGTCTCCTACTACGACTACTACCAGCCCGAGGCCTACGTCCCGCAGTCGGACACCTACATCGAGAAGGACTCCTCCATCAACGAGGAGGTCGAGAAGCTGCGCCACCAGGCTACGGCGAGCCTGCTGTCCCGCCGCGACGTCATCTGCGTGGCATCGGTGAGCTGCATATACGGCATCGGCAGCCCGGAGGACTACGCCGGCCTTGCCCCCAATGTCTCCAAGGACGAGCCCCTCGAGCGCGACGACCTCATCCACGCCCTCATCGACATTCAGTACGACCGCAACGACGTTGACCTCGCGCGCGGGTGCTTCCGCGTGCGCGGAGAGCGCGTGGACGTGTTCCCGCCGTACGCCGAGCACCCCCTGCGCATCGAGTTCTTTGGCGACGAGGTGGAGCTCATCGCAGAGATCGACGAGGTCACCGGGGAGATCATCCGCGAGTACGACGCCGTCCCCATCTGGCCGGCGAGCCACTATGTCACCGAACGCCCCAAGATTAACCACGCGCTCGACACGATCAACTCCGAGCTCACGGAGCGCCTGGCGCAGCTCAAGGCCTCCGACAAGCTCCTGGAGGCGCAGCGCCTGCGCGAGCGCACGGCCTATGACCTCGAGATGCTCGAGACGATGGGCTTCTGCAACGGCATCGAGAACTACTCGCGCCACCTGGACGGACGCAAGCCCGGCGAGCCGCCCTACACGCTCATCGACTACTTCCCCAAGGACATGCTCTGCATCATCGACGAGTCCCACGTCACGGTGCCGCAGATTCGTGGCATGCACGAGGGGGACCGCTCACGCAAGATCACGCTCGTGGAGCACGGCTTCCGCCTGCCGAGCGCCCTGGACAACCGCCCGCTGCGCTTCGACGAGTTCGAGGCCCGCGTGCCGCAGTTCCTCTACGTCTCGGCCACGCCCGGTGACTACGAGGAGCAGGTGAGCCAGCAGACGGTGGAGCAGATCATCCGCCCCACGGGCCTTCTCGACCCCAAGATTGACGTGCGGCCCATCCGCGGCCAGATCGACGACCTCACCGAGGAGATCCGCGCGCGCGTGGCCAAGCACGAGCGCGTGCTCGTGACCACGCTCACCAAGCGCATGGCCGAGGACCTCACGGACCACCTGCTCGACGGGGGCTTCAAGGTCAACTACATGCATTCGGACACCGCCACGCTCGACCGCGTGGACATCATCCGCGACCTGCGCACGGGAAAGATCGACGTGCTCGTGGGCATCAACCTCTTGCGTGAGGGCCTCGACATCCCGGAGGTGTCGCTTGTGGCGATCCTCGACGCGGACAAGGAGGGATTCCTGCGCAACCGTCGCTCGCTCATCCAGACGATGGGCCGCGCGGCGAGAAACGCCCATGGCGAGGTCGTCATGTACGCCGACGCCGTCACCGACTCCATGCGCGTGGCCATCGACGAGACGCGCCGGCGCCGCGAGCTGCAGGAGCGATACAACGCCGAGCACGGCATCGTGCCCAAGACGGTGAGCAAGTCCATCGCCGACATCTCGAGCTTCATCGCCGAGGCCGAGGATACCGTGGGCGACAAGACGCGCGACCGCCATGGCACGGGCAGCCACGGCGCGTTCGAGAGCCTGTCGGGCGTGGAGAGCGACGCGCGGGCCCGCAGCGAGGCCACGGCGCGCTCCGTCGCCAACGAGCTCGCGAGCAAGCTGCCGCACGAGGAGCTCGCGAGGCTCATGGAGACTCTCGAGGCGGACATGAACGCCGCGAGCGAGGCCATGGACTTCGAGCGCGCCGCCGAGCTGCGAGACCAGCTCGTGGAGCTGAGGAGCCGCGTCGAGGGCAGCACGGAGGACGAGGTCATGGCCCGCCTCAAGGCCGGTGCGCGCAAGGGCAGCGCCCACGCCACGCGCAGACGCTACAGGCCCAGGAAGAAGTAGGACGGCGGGCGTGGGCCTGGTGCCCCGCGCCGCGGCATCCAAGGAGAATCGCATGGCATTCATCGCAAAGTGGCTCGTGGGATCGATCGCCGTGGGCGTGGCCGTCTGGCTCGTCCCGGGCATCGAGGTCGTGGGCGGCACGTGGGCCGCGCCCATCTTCACGGCGCTGTTTCTCGCCATCGTGAACGCGCTCGTCAAGCCCGTGCTCAAGGTGCTCGGGTTCCCGCTCACCGTCATCTCGCTGGGGCTGTTCTTGCTCGTCATCAACGCGTTCATGCTCGAGCTCGCGGGCTACCTCTCGAGAAACATCACGCATGCCGGCATCCTCGTGGACGGCTTTGGCGCGGCGCTTCTCGGCGCGGTCATCGTGTCTGTCGTCTCCATGATGCTCGGCGGCGTCATCAGGTAGCGACGCCGGGCTCTTGGGTGGCGTCGCCACGCTCGTCCCCGCACGCATCACTTTAATGCGCTAAAGTGATTTAAGAACCTATGGACGTCACGCTTGGAGGGGCGCATGGAAGCTCGGAAAGTCTTGGACACGGAGGCCGCACGGACGCTCGTGAGCGCGATCGGCCAGCTCTCGGCCCCCTCCGAGGTCGAGGCGTTCCTCACGGACCTGTGCACCCCGCGTGAGATCGAGGACCTCTCGCAGCGCCTCGAAGTGGCACAGCTCCTCGACGCCGGCAAGCCCTACCTCTCCGTGCAGGAGCAGACGGGCGCCTCGTCCACGACGGTCAGCCGCGTCTCCAAGTGCCTGAACGGCGCCGCCGGCGGCTATCGCGTGGTCCTCGACCGCCTGGCTGGGAAGTAGGTGCGAGCCTCATAATGGGTGCGTTTGGCACGATTTGGGTCCGAGAAGTGACGGAGCCCTTGGGCCCGAGAAGTGACGGAGACGGGCCCTACGCCAGCGCGCGCTCCATGTGGCGCTTGGCGCGCACGAGCGCCTCCTTGATTCGCAGCTGCTTCTCCTCGCCCATACGATAGGAGGGCGTCGTCACGGACAGGCCGTACTCGATGACGCCGTGCCTGCGGATGCCCACGCCGATGCACTGGACTGCCTCGGTGGCCTCCTCGCGGTCATAGGCAAAGCCCTCGCGCCTCACCTTGTCGAGCTGGGCGATGAACTCGTCGGCGCTGCGGACGGTCGCCTGCGTGGGGCGCTCGAGCGGCTCGTGGAGCATCGCGCGCACGTCCGCCTCGCCCATCTCGCTCACGAGCACCTTGCCGATGGCCGTGTAGTGGATCGGCAGCGTCTTGCCGATGCTCGAGGTGAGCCGCACGGGCTGGGGCGAGTCGACCTTGGCGATGTAGAGCACGCGCCCGTGGTCGAGGACGCCGAGCTGGCAGGTCTCGCCGCAGGCGTTCGTGACGCCTCGCATCGCGGCCATGAACAGGCTCATCGAGGTGCTCTCGCGGTCGAACGACTTGCCAAGCAGATAGGTCTTGAGGCCGATGGAGTAGCGCTTCGTGGCGTCGTCGTAGGCAACGTAGCTGGTGTCCGCCATCGTGTGGAGGATGGGGGAGAGGCTGCCCTTTGGCGCCCCCACCTCGCGGCAGATCTCCGCCATCGTGAGGCCGCCGGAGGCGTTCGCGAGCGTCTCGAGGATGTCGAGGACGCGCATCGTCGAGCGGTGCTGGGGCTTTTCTGTAGCTGTTGCCATCTCTTCTGTGCTCCCTTGGGACAAAGTCCCAGTTCAAAGGCCATGTGGCCGTGGTCGAGAGGCGCGGCTGCCGCCTTGACCGCATCAAGTTCCGAACGTATTCTTACCACTGGCGGTATAAGTTCGCAAATACGAACACCGTTCGCAGAGAAAAACCTACCGTCCACGGATGCCGAGCGGGTCCCACGCCCACGCGACGCCCGTGAGAATTACCGTACAGCTGCAATTTGGGAACGAGGTTCGCATATCCGAACAAACGGAACCAAGGCAACCCCAACGGGCGCCAGCCGCCCGTGCCTGGCCCTGCGGGTGGCGAGCCGTCCCAGAACGAGGGAGGACCGTTCATGAGAAACGGCGTCATCATTGACGAGAAGGACAACGTCGTCGTCGCCATCCACGAGCTCGAGGCCGGCACCGACGTCGCCTACCCGCTGCCCGGCGGCGGCGAGGGCCATGTCATCACGACCGAGCACATCCCGCTGTTCCACAAGATTGCCCGCACCGACATCAAGCGCGGCGAGAAGGTCGTGAAGTACGGCGAGTACATCGGCGTCGCCACGGCAGACATCGCGGCGGGCGAGCACGTTCACACGCACAACTGCGCGAGCTCCGATGACCTCAAGGACACCGACGCCAACGACGTGGCCTCTGCCGCATCCGACGTCGTTGCCCCCGCGGCCGCGCCCAAGTCCACGCGCACGTTCCGCGGATATCGCAGGGCAGACGGCCAGGTGGGCATCCGCAACCACGTTCTCGTCCTTCCCACGAGCATCTGCGCCTCCGACACCACCGAGCGCATCGCCCGTGCCGTCAGCGGCTGCGTGACGTTCCACAACCAGAACGGCTGCAGCCAGGTGAACGTGGACCAGCAGCTCACGGTTGACACGCTCGCCGGCCTTGCCGCCAGCCCCAACGTCTACGCCGTGCTGGCCGTGTCGCTGGGCTGCGAGGGCTGCCAGAACGACCTCGTCATCGACGCCATCCGCAAGCGTTGCGACAAGCCCATCCGCTCACTCATCATCCAGAGGGTCGGCGGCTCCATCAAGGCCGTGGAGGAGGGCACGCGCATCGCCCGCGAGCTCGTCCGCGAGGCGAGCCTGTGCGAGCGCGAGGACGTGCCCGTCTCCGAGCTCATCTTTGGCACCAACTGCGGCGGCTCGGACACCTCGAGTGGCCTTGGCTCCAACCCGCTCATCGGCGAGGTCTCCGACTGGATGGTCTCGCAGGGCGCCACGACCGTCCTGTGCGAGACGCCCGAGCTGTTCGGCGGCGAGCACATCCTGGCTCGCCGCGCCGCCACGCCCGAGGTGGGCGAGCAGGTGCTCAAGATCGTGCGCGACTACGAGAAGTACGTGCAGATGTTCGGCGCCGAGATGCGCGAGGGCAACCCCAGCCCCGGCAACATGGCCGGTGGCCTCACCACGCTCGAGGAGAAGTCGCTCGGCTGCATCCACAAGGCCGGCCACAGCCCCATCAACGCGGTGTACCCCTATGCTGCGCCGCTCAAGAGCCACGAGGGCCTCGTGATCATGGACACCCCGGGCAACGACCCCTCCAGCGTGGGCGGCATCATCGCCGGCGGCTGCCAGCTCGTGGTCTTCTCGACGGGCCTTGGCACGCCCACGGGCAACGCGATCGCCCCGGTGCTGCGCATCACGGCCAACGGCCGCACGGCCAAGACCATGGCTGACAACATCGACTTCGACGCGCAGGCCACGATCTATGGGCCGCAGTCCATGGAGGAGCTGCGCGACCGTCTCATCGACCAGATCATCGCCGTGTGCAACGGCGAGCCCACGTGCGCCGAGGCGCTCGGCTACACGGAGACGGCGCTGCCGCACCTGTGCAACTACATGTAGGCGAAACCTCACGGGGCCCGGCCCCCAACCCCTTCCAGGGGACCGGGCCTCACCAACCTGCCCAGGAGCGGCCCAAAGGGCTTTGACACCTTTGGGCATGGGCACCAAGCAAGGCATCACCGCGGGCAACCCGCGTGATACATACGGCGCAGACCCCCAACTGCGTCAAAGGCAAACCCCGGGAAGGGACACCCGGGACAATCAAGAAGGAGTGCATCATGGATCTTCATCTCGAGGGCAAGGTCATCTTCGTCACCGGCGGCTTCAAGGGCATCGGTAAGGGCATCGCGCTGCAGCTCGCTCGCGAGGGCGCTATCCCCGTGGTCCTGAACCGCAAGGACGGTGTCGAGGACGAGTTCCGCGCCGAGATCTCTGAGATCACCAAGACGTTCGAGATGTACTACATCGACCTCAACGACACCGACGCCATCAAGCCCATCGTCGAGGAGGTCTACAAGAAGTACGGCCACATCGACGGCGTGGTGAACAACGCTGGCCGCAACGACAACCTCGAGCTCGAGACCCTCGACTGGCACGACTTCGAGAAGTCCCTGCACGGCAACCTCACGCACTACTTCGAGCTCGTCCACTGCTGCTGCCCGTACCTCAAGGAGTCCAAGGGCTCCATCGTGAACATCGCCTCCAAGGTCGCCCTCACCGGCCAGGGCAAGACGACGGCCTACGCCGCCGCCAAGGGCGCCATCCTCGGCCTCACCCGTGAGTGGGCCGCCGCTCTCGTCCACGACTCCGTGCGTGTCAACGCCATCGTCGTCGCCGAGGCCTGGACGCCGCTGTACGCCAACTGGATCAAGACCTTCGGTGACGAGGAGGCCCAGCAGAAGCGTCTGTCCCTCATCACGGACCGCATCCCGCTGGAGCACCGTATGACCACCTGCGAGGAGATCGCCGACACCGCGGCCTTCCTGCTCTCCGACCGCGCCTCCCACACCACCGGCCAGTGGTGCAGCGTCGACGGCGGCTACGTCAACCTCGATCGCGCCCTCGACTAGCTCTGGCCTGGAAAGAGGATTTAACGCATGTCTGATTCCGCCAAGAAGGCGAGCACCAAGGGCGCTGCGGCAACCATCGCCATCGTTCTCGTGACCTCGCTGTTTTTCGTCTGGGGCCTGGCCATGAACCTGGTCAGCTCGCTGAACGCCCCGATCGCCAACTACCTTGAGCTGACGACCACCCAGACGTCGCTCATGCAGGTGGCCTACTACGGTGCCTACTTCGTCATGGCCATCCCGGCCGGCGCCATCGCCAAGAAGTTCGGCTACAAGGGTGGCGTCATCGCCGGCCTCGCCCTGTTCGTGATTGGCTCCATCATCACGGTGCCCGCCACGAACGCCGCCTCGTTCGCCCTGTTCCTGGTCTCCACGTTCGTCGTTGCCGCTGGCGCCACCACGCTCGAGGCCAACTGCAACCCCTACATCACCAAGCTCGGTGACGAGAAGCACGAGTCCATGCGACTCAACCTCGCCCAGTCGTTCAACGGCGTCGGTTCCATCGTGGGCCCGCTCATCATGGCCCAGATCCTGAGCACGACGGTCGCCGCCGGCCAGCCCGGCTTCGCCGAGGCCAAGACGGCCTTCCTGGGCAGCACCCGTGGCATCTACATCGTGATCGCCATCGTGCTCGCCATCATGCTCGCCGTGTTCGTCTTCGTGAAGCTCCCCACGCCGCCGAACGACGTCGAGGAGGCCGGCTCCGAGAAGGCCGCCAAGGGCGGTGCCCTCAAGAAGCCCTACTTCAAGCTTGGCGTCGTCGCCGAGTTCTTCTACGTGGGCATCCAGACGGTTGGCTTCTCCCTGTTCGCCACGTATGCGACGAAGGTCGCCGGCCTTGAGATGAGCCTCGCCACGGGCCTCGTGAGCGCCCTGTCGCTGCTGTTCACCATCGGCCGCTTCGGCTCTACGCCGCTTCTGGCCAAGAAGGACCCGGGCAAGCTGCTCGGCATCTACATGACGGGTGCCGCCGTCTGCTTCTTCCTCGTCTTCCTGAACCTTGGCGTGGTCTCGGTCGCCGCGTTCGTCGTGGCCTACCTGTTCATGTCCATCGGCTACCCGACGATCTTCTCGCTGTCGCTGCGCGGCATGAGCGGCGACGAGACCAAGACCGGCTCGTCCATCATCACGATGTCGATCGTGGGCGGCGCCATCATCCCGGTCGTCGTGAGCGCCATCGGCGATGCCTGCGGCCTGTCCGTCGCCATGCTCGTCGCCGTTCCCTGCCTGGCCTTCTGCGCCTGGTACGGCTTCGCCGGCTCCAAGATCGGCTTTGGGGAGGAGTAACCATCATGTCTGATCTCAAGGTTGTCGATTCTCACTTCCACGTGTGGAACCTCGATACGCAGAGCCTTCCCTGGCTCGACGGCACCGACGGCACCATCACGCACACCTACAAGGTGGAGGACCTCGAGGCCGAGTACGCCCGCCAGGCCGGTGTTGAGTTCGTCGGCGGCGTGTACGTCGAGGTTGACTGCGCCGACCACGAGGCCGAGGACAAGATCGCCTACGACCTCAAGGCGGCCCACCCCAAGATGCTCGCCTGCATGCTTCGCAGCGACGTCTCTCCGTGGATGCGCGTCCCCGCGTTTGCCGCCGGCATCCGCGAGCCGCTCCACATCGACTCCGAGCCCAAGGGTCGTTGCCTTGAGCCCAGCTTTGTCGAGGGCCTTCACACGCTGGCCAAGAAGGGCCTGCCCTTCGAGTCCTGCAACCGCGTGAACGAGCTCGAGGACGCCTACGAGGCGTTCGCCCAGGCGCCCGAGGAGACCGTCATCCTGAACCACCTCGGCAACGTCGAGGCGCTCACGTCGGAGTGGTGCGCGGTCATGAAGAAGTTCGCGACCCTGCCGAACCTCTACGTGAAGGTCTCGGGCTTCCCGACGGCCGACAAGCAGTTCGTCTCCGAGCTGCTCAAGTTCACGCGCGACACGTTCGACCCCAAGAAGCTCCTGTACGCGTCCAACTGGCCCGTCGTGAAGCTCTACAGCTCCTTCGACGAGCACTTCCAGACGCTTCGCGACGCCTTTGGCGACGACGAGGACTTCTTCATGAACAACGCCGTGCGTGCCTACGGCCTTACGCTCTAACGTCTGAAGTCGGCCCGCGCGTCCAGTCGGCGCGCGGGCCGCTCCATCGGTCCCATCAAAGTAAGGGAGTGCATTATGCTCAAGGGTATCTCTCCGGTGCTTCCGCCCGAGCTCCTCTCGATCCTGTGCGAGATGGGCCACGGCGACACGCTCGTCATCGCCGACGGCAACTTCCCGGCGGCCTCCATCGCCAAGGACTGCAAGCTCGTCCGCTGCGACGGCCACGGCGTGCCCGAGATCCTCAAGGCCATCCTCAAGCTCGTCCCGCTCGACCAGTACGTCGAGAAGCCCGTCACGCTCATGGACGTCGTGCCGGGTGACGATTGCGAGACCCCGATCTGGGACACGTACAAGCAGCTCGTCTCCGAGGTGGACGACCGCGGCGCCGACGTCATCGGCACCATCGACCGCTTCCCGTTCTACGACGAGGCCAAGAAGGCCTACGTCGTGATCGCCACGAGCGAGCGCGCCCAGTATGCTAACGTCATTCTGCAGAAGGGCGTCGTGTACGAGAACGAGCAGATCGACTAGCTTCGTTCGCATTGCCCATGGGACCGGCCCGCTTGCGGCCGGTCCCATGTTGCGTCAAAGGGAAACAAATGGGGGATAGCCTGGAGCTGGTCGTCCCCAGAAAGCGAGAAAGTCATGTTCAAGGGCATCTTCTGCCCGTCCATCACCATTACGGACGACGAGGGCAAAATCGACTACGACCTCTGGGGCAAGCACCTCGACCACCTTGCCGACGCCGGCGTGAACGGCGTTTTGCTGTTCGGCAGCATCGGCGAGTTCTACAGCGTCTCGCTTGCCGACAAGGAGGCCGCGCTCGAGTTTGCCGTCAAGCGCGTTGGTGAGCGCATGAAGGTGTTTGCCGGCGTGGGCGACACGACGTACGCCAACGTCATCGAGTTCACGAAGTTCGCCGAGAAGGCCGGTGCCGATGCGGTGCTCGCCGTCTCGCCGTACTACTTTGGCCCGAGCCCTCTGACCGCCGAGAACTACTTTGGCGGCATCGCCGAGGCCACGAAGCTGCCCGTGATCCTCTACAACTTCCCGGCGCGCACCGGCACCGACCTCACGCCCGAGCTCGTGGCCTCTCTTGCCGCCAAGCACCCCAACATCTGCGGCATCAAGGACACCGTGGACACGATCAGCCACACGCGCAAGGTCATCCGCGCCGCGCGTGCCGTGAACCCCGACTTCACCGTGTTCTCCGGCTTTGACGAGTATTACCTGGTCAACCGCGTGAGTGGCGGCAACGGCGTGCTGTGCGGCCTCACGAACGTGGAGCCCGAGACGTTCGTCAAGATGCACGCGGCCTACGAGGAGGGCGACTTCGCGACCGCCGTGGCGTGCGCCGAGCGCATCTCCAAGCTCATGGCCGTCTATGACGTCTGCGACCTGTTCGTCTCTGCCATCAAGGCTGCCGTGAAGGTCAAGGGCCTGCCCATCTCCACGAAGATCTTCGAGCCGGCCGTCCAGGCCACCGAGGCCGATGAGGCCGCCATCGCGGAGCTGCTCGCGGAGTAGCGAACCTAACGCATCTGGTCTTTGCTGGGACCCGTCCGCCCGCGTGGGTGGCCGGGTCCCTTTTTGTCCGCAAGGCGCGGTAGGATTGGTGCAGTGGAATTCGACCGTGGAGGAACATGGGACTCACCGTCATACAGACGAGCGACGAGCGGCGCGTGGGCACGTGCGTGGAGCGTGCGCTGCGCGAGGCGTGCGGACGCGCTCGCTCGGTCAACCCGCTCGTGCTCGCACCGAGCCTCTCGGTGTCTCTCGAGGTGCAGCGCGCGCTCGAGCGCATCGATGGCCTCTCCCTGGGCGTTGACTGCGCCACGCCGGCTACGTGGTGCGAGCTTCGCTGGGCGCTTTACGGCGATGGCCGCGCGCTCGTGACGCCGGCGGCGCGCGCCGTGCTCATGCAGCGCGTGGTTGCCCAGGCGTCCGCCGACGGCACCCTTGAGCCGCTCGACGCTGGCGCCGGCACGGTGCAGCTGCTGTGCCAGGCGGCCCAGAGGGGGCTGCCCTGGCTGCCTGCCGCGGATGCCGCCTCGCTTTCTGTTGGCGAGGCCCGCGCCCTCGAGCTGCTCGGGCGCTATGCGCGCGTGCTGTGCCAGCGCCGGCTTGTGGAGCCCGCCGAGGCTGCCGCCGCGCTTCCCGGCCTCATGGCCGAGGAGGGCGCGGGGCTTTCCCCGTGCGTGCTCGTGGGCTTTGGCGAGTTGCCTCGCGCTACTCGTGAGCTCGCTCTTTGCTATGCCGCGGCGGGGGAGTGCACGTTTGTGTGCCAGGCCGGGGAAGGGCCCGCCGGTGACGTTGCCCGCGCCTCGGCGCACAAGCTCGAGGACGAGGCTCGCTCGCGGGGCATCGAGGTCGCGCACGTGGGCGACGCCCCCGCCGCGCCCGTCGAGCGCACCGCCGAGCTGTCGGAGCTGCTCTCGTGCCTGTTCGAGACGGGCAAGGAGGGCATGGTCCCCACGGGCGCAGTGAGCCTGCTCGAGCCCGCGGGCCCGCTCGCCGTTGCCTCGTCCGTGTGCGCCCACGTCTGCGAGCTTGCGGATGGGGGAGCGCAACGCGTCGTCATCGTGGCCCCGGACGTGGCGGCAGCCTGGCGCGAGCTTTCGCCCAAGCTGCACGCCCACGGTATCACGGTGCGCGCGCAGCTTGGCGCTCCCGCCTCCCAGACGCGTGCCGGTGCGGGCTTTCTCGGCCTCGCCCGGAGCGTGGTTGCGCTCGACGCTCTCGCTACGACGTGGCCCGATGACCCTGGGGCCGAGCTTCCCGACATGAGCTGGTGGCCCCCGCGCGAGGTCTCCGACTTCCTGCTGCTGGACGTCACGGGCGTGGGCGCCAACCGCGCCTGGCGCCGCGACGTGGCCTGGCGAGGCAACCGCATCCTCACGCCTGCCGAGGTGCTGCGTACGCTCCAGAACCACTCGGCAACGTCTCCGCAGGTGGCCGGTGCCGTGCGCGAGCTCCTGCGCGGGCACGTTGCCGCTGCGGCCATGCGCCTTGCGGCGTCGCCTCAGCCTGATGCCGCTGCCGCGGACGCCGTGGCCGCGGCCGAGAAGCCCGAGACTGGCGCCGAGGAGCGCCTGTCCGCCCTTCTCGACGCGGGAGCCATCGGCGCCGTCGCCGAGGCCGGCCGCACGCTGCGTGCCTGCGGCGTCTCCGCGGACGAGGGCGCCACGCTCGAGGAGCTCGTCGACCTTGCTGGCACGGCGCTCGAGCGTCTGCGCGTCACGTGCCGTCCCGAGCTTGCGTGCGAGGGTTCGCCGTGCACCGTGGAGCTCATGAGCCCCAAGATGGCCGCCGCGCTCGCGCCCGCCTCGGCCGATGCCGTGGTCTACCTGGGGCTCGATTCCGCGAGCTCTCCCATTCCCGTGCCAGACTCTGCGCTTGACAGGCTTCTCGAGCACTGCGGCGTCGATGTGCCCGCGGACGGCCTCGCGAGCTCGCGTGCCTCGTTTGCCGCGGTGGCCGCGGCGGCACGGCGGCACCTGTCGCTCGTGCGTC
Organism: Parolsenella catena; assembly: GCF_003966955.1. GTDB lineage: Bacteria > Actinomycetota > Coriobacteriia > Coriobacteriales > Atopobiaceae > Parolsenella > Parolsenella catena. Next base: position 648,356 of record NZ_AP019367.1, read on the forward strand.
CCAGCCATGACGCGGGCGCGAGCGAGACGTTCCCCGCCGTCATGCTCTCCGAGGTCCTCTCGTGCTACGCCGTGGGCGAGGACGGAAGGCCGCTGCTCAAGTCAGACCCCGCGTCACGCGTGGACGAGGGGCACATAGGGGAGAACCTCTCCGCGAGTGGCACCGTGCCGCAGGCCGTCGAGGTGGCGCCCGCCGCTTCGGCGGGGCAGCTCGACCCGGCGCTGCGCAGGCTCGTCATCGTCCCGCGCGACGGCCAGCCCGAGCTGCCGCAGGGCCGCCCGTCGCTCTCCGCCTCACAGGTGGAGACCTACCTCGAGTGCCCCTACAAGTGGCTCACGCTGCGCCGCCTGGGCCTGGACGACTGTGACGCCGAGTTCTCGAACATGCAGGTGGGAACCTTTGTCCACCGCGTGCTCGAGCTCACGCACCGAGACCTGTTCCTGGATGCCGCGCGCGAGGCCGGCCTCGTGGGGCAGGACTGCGGCGAGTCGCCGGAGGGCAGGCTGTTCTGGTTCGACCCTGCCGTGCGCGTGGCTGGGTCGCGCGTGGACGAGCGAACGCTTCCGCGCGCCACCAGGCTCATGCACGCCCACTTCGCCGAGCACCTGGCGCACCAGCGGCTCGAGGGCTCCACGCGCAACAAGCAGGCGCTCATCGCCCACACGCCCTCGGAACGCCGCCGCCTCGCCGAGGTCGAGCGTGACATCGAGGCGACCCTCGAGTACGAGGCAACCCGCTTCGCCGGCTTCGAGCCGCGTCTGTTCGAGGGGCGCTTCGGCGGCTCGACCGGCCTTCCGGCAGACTACGCCGGCGCGGACTTCGTGGGCACGATCGACCGCATCGACGTGGACGAGCACGGGCGGGCGCTCGTCATCGACTACAAGCACAAGAGCCGCCTGTTTGAGGAGTACGCGTTGAGTGGCCGCGACGAGGCGGACTGGGATGCTGGCTTTGCGCTGCCCGGACGCGTCCAGACCCTCATCTACGCGGGCATCGCGCGCCGGCTGCTGAGTGACGCGGGCGTGGAGCTTGTGGGTGCCGTCTACCTGGGCACGAAGGGCATCCACGAGATCGCTGGCGCCCTCACGGCGCACGACGCCGCGGCGGTGCTCGGGTCAGACGTGGGCGAGAAGCGCCTCGAGCGCGTCTGCGTGCCGGTGCCGGGCGCGCGCTCGTTCGACGAGCTGCTCGACCGCACGGAGGAGGCCGTGGCAGCCGTCATCGAGCGCATGCTCGCCGGCGAGGTGGACGCGAGGCCCTCCTCGCCCAAGGCGTGCGCGTGGTGTCCGGTGCTGAGCTGCGAGAGGAGGCAGTCATGAGCGATATCAAGCTGAGTACGGCGGAAGGCCGCGAGGAAGGGACGGCGCAGGTGCCGCCCGAGGTCGCCGCCCTGCTCAAGGGGCTGCTTCCCGAGCAGCGCCGCATCGTGACGACGCTTGACCGCCCGGTGTTCGTGGCGGCGGGCGCGGGCTCCGGCAAGACGTTCACACTCACGCGGCGCATCGTGTGGGCGCTGTGCCCCGGCTCGGGCGAGGGCGGCAGGCCCTTCCTCGACAGCCTGGACCAGGCGCTCGTCATCACGTTTACGGAGAAGGCAGCCGGGGAGATCAAGGAGCGCGTGCGCTCGGCGCTGCGCCAGGCGGGGCTTGGCGAGGAGGCGCTCAAGGTTGACTCGGCCTGGGTGAGCACGATCCACCACATGTGCGCCCGCATCCTGCGCGCGCACGCCCTGGACCTGGGGCTCGACCCCGAGTTTGCCATGATCGGCGAGCAGGAGGCGCGCCTCTTGCGCTCGCAGGCCACCGAGCAGGCCCTGCGCGAGCAGCAGGGCTCCGCCGGCCTCGACGCGCTCTACGCCGAGTTCGGCACCGGCACCGGCTCGGGCCGCGACGGCGTGCCCGGCCTTCTCGCCACGCTCATCTCCAAGGCGGGCTCTGCCGAGCGCGGCCTCGAGTCGCTCTCGTTCGTCGAGGCGGGCGCGGACGTCTCGGGCACCATGGCATCGCTGACGCTTGCCTACGGGGCTCTGTGCGCCTGCGACCTCAAGCACGCAGACGAGCTCGCGCGGGTCCGCGGCGAGCTGGCACGGCTCGAGGAGTTCGGGCAGCTGCCGCCCAGCCAGCGCACGCCGCAGGCCGCACGCGAGCTGCTCGGCTCCATCAAGGGGCCCGATGGCCGCAAGTGGCGCGCCAAGAACGTCAAGGACCTCTGGGCAGAGACGAAGTCCTCCCTGGAGGTGGCCCGTGGCGAGGTGGACCTTGCCTGCGTCATGCCGCTCCAGGAGCCCCTCATGGCGCTCGCCGGCCGCGTCGAGCAGCTCTACGCGGCCGCAAAGCGCTCGCGCGGCGTGCTGGACAACGACGACCTGCTCCAGCTCACGGCCCGTGCCTTTCGCGAGCGCGCAGGCATTGCGGACGAGTACGCGCACAAGTTCCGCCTCGTCATGGTCGACGAGTTCCAGGACACGAACGCCCAGCAGGTGGGCATGGTCAAGAGCCTGTCGGGCGAGGGGGCGTGCCACCTCACGACCGTGGGTGACGCCCAGCAGGCCATCTACGGCTTCCGCGGGGCAGACGTGAGCGTGTTCGAGGACCGCGGCGAGGAGGTCCGCGAGGCCGCCAAGCAGGGACGTGCCGCCACGGTGGAGCTCGCCTACAACTTCAGGAGCGACGACGCGATCCTTCGCTTCGTGGCCCGAGCCTGCGGAAGCTCCGGCATTGTGCCGCGCTTCATGGACCTGCGCCCGGACCCGGCCCGCAAGAGCGACTGGCCCGAGAGGCGCTGCCCGCGCGTCGTCGTGGAGCTCACGCGCGCCCACAGGCTGGGGGTGCGCGCCGTTCCCAAGGAGACGCGCGCCCGGCTCGCTGCCGCGCAGCTCGCCGACCGCCTCGCACGCATCCGCGACGACGTCGGCGTGGAGCCGCGACGCATGGCCGTGCTCATGCGCAGCCTCACGCAGGCGCCCGTCTACATCGACGCCCTGCGCGAGCGCGGGCTCGAGAGCGTCGTGGTGGGCGGCTCCACGTTCGCCCAGGCGAGCGAGGTCCGCGTGGTCGAGGCACTTCTGCGCTGCCTCGCCTGTCCGCAGGACACAAAGAGCGGCCTGTTCGGCGTGCTCGAGAGCGACATGTTCGAGCTTGACGGCAACGACATGCTCATGCTCGCCACGCGCCCGCAGGACGTGTTCGACGCCCCCGCCAAGCGCCGCATCAACGTGGGCGTTCGCGAGGGTGCCCCGGACTTTGGCAACGCGGCGCCCTCCGAGCGCCTCTCCCACGCCCGTCGCGTGATCACGCGCGCGTGGGACCGCGTGGGAAAGATTCCCGTGGCAGACGTTCTGCTCATGGCCATCCGCGAGTCCGGCTGGCTTTTGCGCCTCGAGCGCGGGGGCGTCGCGGGCCGTGCCGTGGCCGCCAACGTGCTTGCCGCCGTGCGTCACGTCCGCGAGCTCTCCGAGCCCAACCAGCTCGACGCCATCCTCGCCGCAGACGAGTTCTCGCGCTGGCTCGAGGCGGCCAAGGAGGGCCCGGCGTCGCTTTCCGGCGAGGGCCTCAACGCCGTGAGCCTCATGACGGCGCACGCCTCGAAGGGCCTCGAGTTCGATGTCGTGGCCGTCGTGGGGTGCTGCGGGTCCGAGTCGTCCCACAAGGTGGGGCGCCTGCTGTCTCTGCGCGATGGCGCCCGCGAGCTGCTTTCGCTGGCACCGGCCGGCTTCAAGGTGCCTGACCTCGGCGAGGACGCGCCGGCAGACGCCCGCGACTGCGACAGCGCGCTCGAGTGGCGCGCGCTCATGGAGCAGACGAGGACGGACGCCGAGTCTCGCGAGGACGGACGTTTGCTCTACGTGGCGCTCACGCGCGCCCGCGAGTGCGTCATCTTGTGCCTCTCGGCCACCGAGAAGAAGGGCGGCGAGCTGTCGCCCGTCATGACGCAGCAGGTCGCGGGCGCGCTCTTTGGCGAGCGCCCGGTCGCCGGCGAGGGCTCGTTCGGCTACGGCGGGCGCGCCGAGGGCCTCGTGCGCTGCGTTGACGCATCGCTTTTGCCAGATGGCTCCGTCGAGGTCGAGGCTGGCGGCACGCTCGATGCCTCCGCACTTACGCCTGCGCCCGCCGCCGGCGAAGGGGCGAAGGAGACGTCCCGCGAGCCCTTCCTCGTCTTTGACATCGATGCCGAGACGCGCGCGCCGCTCGGGGGGTGGCGTCCGCGGCAGGACGTGTTCAGCTACTCGAGCGCCCACGCCGCGCTCGCGGCGGAGGCTGGCGCCTCGTCTCTCGACGACGTGCTCGAGCTGCCCGCGTGCCTGCCCGTCTCGGAGGCGCAGAGAGCCCGCGCGGGCGTCGTGCCCGCCGGCGAGGCGCCTGCGGCCCCGAGCCCCCGCCGTGCCGAGACCGTGCTCGTCGACGACGACGGCGAGCCGGCCGATGCCGACGACGCTGACCGCGCCACCTGCCTGGGCAGCGCGTTCCACGAGCTTGCGCGTCTCATGGTCGAGACGGGGCACGCGCCCGGTGAGCGGCGCGTCTCGGTCGTGGCCGCCTCCTACGGCGTCTCGCGCCGGGACCGCGCCCGCCTGGACGCCGCGCTCGCGCGCTGGGAGAGAAGCGACATCCGCTCCGAGGCCCTTTCCCATGCGTGCGTGCGCGCCGAGGTGCCGTTCTTCTGCGGCGTGAGCTCGCCGCTCGGGCATGACCTCGAGGGCGCCATCGACCTGCTCGCCACGGATGCGCCCGTGGCAAGGGAGGATGCCTCGGCGCTGCTCGTCGACTACAAGACGGGTGACCACGGCCTCACGCTTGGGCAGATTCGCGAGCGCCACGAGATGCAGGCGCGCTTCTACGCCTCCGTCCTGCGCCAGCAGGGCTGGCGCCACGTCACGTGCGCCTTCGTCTGCGTCGAGCTTTCCGATGAGCTCGGCCAGCCCGTCGTCACCCGCTACGAGTTTGGTTGACGAGCGACAGCCCCTCGTCAACTCGTCTGAGGAGAGATGCACATGAGTCCCATCGAGCTGGTCTCAATCGTGGTGGCGGCCGTGGCCGTTGTCGTGGCCGCCGTGGCCGTCATGCGTGCGGGCGGGGCCGCGCCCGGCGCCCCCGCCGCCGTGGACGAGCAGACCCTCGCGTCGTACCTCGAGCGTACGAACGCCGAGGTCGCCTCGCTCAAGACGCAGCAGGCTGCCGACGCCGCGTCCACGAGGGCCTCCCTCGACGCGGCGGCCCGCAGCATCGAGCAGGCGGGAAACCGCGTGGACGGCATGCGCCGCGACGTCACCTCGCAGCTTGCCGCGAGCGCCCAGGCCACCACGCAGCACCTCCAGGGCCTCTCGCAAACCACGACCGAGCAGCTGCGCCTCATCCGGCAGGACACAAACCGCCAGCTCGACGAGATGCGCGCCACGGTGGACGACCGCCTCACCAAGACGCTCAACGACCGCCTGTCCTCCTCGTTCAAGCAGATCAACGAGAGCCTCGAGGCCGTCTATCGCGGCCTTGGCGACATGAAGTCGCTCGCCGCCGGCGTGGGAGACCTCAAGAAGACGCTCTCCAACGTCAAGACGCGCGGCATCCTGGGAGAGGTGCAGCTCGGCGCCATCCTGTCCGAGGTCCTCGCGCCCGCCCAGTACGCCGAGAACGTCGCCACGAAGCCCGGCAGCGCGGACCGCGTCGAGTTTGCCGTAAAGCTGCCGGTCGAGGAGGGCGAGCCCGTGTGGCTGCCCATCGACGCCAAGTTCCCCGGCGACACCTACGCCCAGCTGCGTGACGCGCTCGACTCCGGCGACCGCGAGGCCATCGTCGCCGCGCGCAAGCAGCTCGAGACGCGCATCAAGGCAGAGGCCAGAGACATCTCCACCAAGTACGTGAGCGTGCCGGCCACGACCAACTTCGGCATCATGTTCCTGCCGTTCGAGGGCCTGTATGCCGAGGTCGTGAGCATGCCCGGGCTCATCGAGTCGCTGCAGCGCGACTGGCACGTGAACGTGGCCGGCCCCTCCACCATGGCGGCGCTGCTCAGCAGCCTTGAGATGGCCTACCAGACGTTCAACCTGCAGCGCCGGACCGACGAGGTGCTGCGCGTGCTGCAGGCCGTGAAGGCCGAGCTGCCCAAGTACCAGGCCGAGCTGCGCCGCGCCAAGCAGCAGATCGACCTCGCCGGCCGCACGGTGGACGGCATCATCACGACGCGCACGAACGTCATGGAGCGCAAGCTCAAGGACATCTCCCTCAACGAGGACGAGACCCCCACCCTGGACGGCGAGGAGTAACCCCACTTCGCCGAGAATGAATATTGGGACATGGGCGCAATCGCCAACTGCGGTTTTGCTGCTTGGTTTGTCCCGATTTTCATTCTCGCGGGGCAGTTGACGTGCCCGGGTATGGCGTGCCGTCTCTGTGGGTAGAAGGGGCGTACTGAGGACGAGCCATGAGGCCGTGGGCCGGCTCCCATCGAGACCGTGTCCTCCCCGCGAGATCGCACGGAGGGCGGCCATGGCAACCCGTATCCCCGCTTCAATTGCATCGACGCTGAAGACATGCGAGGAGAGGGGAGTCTTGCTCGCACGGGCAGACGTCGCGGATGCTCGGCCCCTCTCGAGGCTCGCGGTTGCCGGGCTTCTCGTGTCCCCTCATCCGGGGCTCTATGCTCGATCGGACCTCTGGCGCGAGCTAACTCCCGACGCTCGCAACCTTTGTGTGGCGAAGACCCTTGCCGCGCTTCATCCTGCCTGGGTCTTCTCGCACCAGACGGCCGCGTTGTTTTACGGTCTGTCGGTCTCCTATTCCTGCCTTGGCAAGGTCCACTACACAACTCCGTGCAGGGCGGGCGGACAGGATAAGGGCTACACGTGCCACCACCAGGCGAAGGCCGCCGAGTGGAGGATGATCGACGGCGTTAGGGTGAGCTCGTCGGAGCGAATGCTCTACGACTGCCTTCGGAGCCTCCCGTTCGCCGATGCCCTTGTGATTGCGGATGGTGCCTTGCGAGAGGGTGTGTCCACGCGCGAGAAGCTCGAGCGCTACCTGGGCTGGCATGCGGGAGGGCGCGGCATTCGGTACGTTCGTCAGGTGCTCGAATCGGCGGATGGACGTGCCGAGAGCGGTGCCGAGTCCATAGCGCGGGCCACGGTCATCAGCCTGGGCGTTCCCATCTACGATTTGCAGCTCGTGGTGGCAGACCTTGAGAGGCCCGGCAAGACGTATCGGCTGGACATCGTCCTGCGCCGTTCGGACGACACGCTTGTCGACCTTGAGGTCGATGGTCGCCAGAAGTACGAGCTGCTAAATGGTCCAGACGGTGCCGTGACCGCCATGATGGCCGAGCGCCAGCGTGAGGCCGCCATTACCGCGCACGGGATTCTCGTGGCGAGAATAGCAGCCGCAGACGCAGGCAACCGCCCCGTCATGGAGCGCAAGCTGCGTGCCTACGGCGTCATTCCCTAGCCTCTTGCGGTCGCCGAGAATGAAACTTGGGACAATTTCGCAATCGCCAACTGCGGTTTTGCTGACCGGTTTGTCCCGATATTCATTCTCGGTGAGGACGACGGCGGGTGACTCGCCGCTACAGGACGTCCACGCCCAGAGAGCGGACGCGGTCGACGCCGGTGCCCGTCTCGGCGTCACAGACGAGTGCGTCGAAGTCTGCGAGGCTCGCGAAGCGGTACGTGCCGAACGCACTGAACTTGGCGGACTCGCACAGCAGGTACGCCTGGCTCGCCCTCGCCATGGCGGCGGCCTTGAGCGCGCCGTCGTCGGCGTCGAACGTGCTGACCTCGCCCGTCTCGGCATCCATGCCGTACGCGCCCATGAACGCGGCGTCAAAGCGGAAGCGCCCCACCACGTCGAGCGCGATCGAGCCCGTGAGGCCCGAGAGGTCGGCCCGCATCGTGCCACCGCAGCACAGCGTGGTGACGCCGGGCGCGCCGGCCAGCGCCACGAGCACGTCGACCATGGGCGTCACGACCGTGCACCCCACGCCCGAGCTGGCGATAAGGCGGGCGAGCTGGACGCACGTGCTCGACATGTCGAGGTAGACGGTCTGGCCGGGCCCTACGAGCGGCAGCGCCTTGCACGCGATGGCGAGCTTCTCGCCGGCGTGCTGGTCGATGCGGGCGCTCATGGGCCGCTCGCGCACGTTCTCCACGCGCGTGGCCCCGCCGTAGACCTTCTGGCAACGGCCCTCCTCGGCAAGCTGCTTGAGGTCGCGGCGCATGAGGTCCTCCGTGACGCCGAAGCGCCTCGCAAGCTCCGAGACGGTGACGCGGCCCGTCTCGTCGATGATGCGCGCAACCTGCGCGCGGCGCTCCTCTGGAAACATCGATCCTCCTTGGCGGTCGCTCCTTGTCCGTAAGTATACCAATTGGGGATAAATACGCATAACTACGCCGAGAATCGCGCCTAACGGCTTGCAAACTAGGAGAAAACAGACTACTTTGGGGCCAATTGGGAGGGCGCCGCGCCAACCGGGAAGGTGCCACGCCAACTCAGCCCCACAACCACGTCTGATGGGAGAGCCCATGCTCACGGACCGCATGCAAGCGATGAAGGACAAGATCTTCTCGACCCCGCGCGTCATCTCGCTCGAGCGCGCGCGACTCTACACCCAGAGCTGGAGGCAGACGGAGGGGCAGCCCGTCGTCGTCCGTCGCGCCCGAGCCGTGGCAAGCGTGCTTGCCGGCCACAGGATCGTCATCGACGACACGGACCTCATCGTGGGCAACCGCAGCGAGACCCCGCGCGCCGGCGTCGTGTCACCCGAGATGAGCCCATACTGGATTGCCGAGGAGCTCGACGCGTTCCCCACGCGACCCCAGGACCCCTTCGACATCTCCGAGCGGGACAAGGCGGAGCTTCGCGAGGAGCTGCTGCCCTACTGGAGCGGGCGTTCGCTCAACGACTGGTATCGCGCCCACCTCGATGCGGACGTGGCGGCGGCCGAGGCGGACAAGGTCTTCTCCGTGGCGCAGACTGACAAGGGCCAGGGCCACATCATCTGCGACTTCCCGCTCGTGCTCGCCTGCGGCTACGGCACCATCCTCGAGCGCGCCCGCGCACGTGCCGCCGCAGAGCCCGACAACGCCTTCCTGAGCGCGGCCGTCATCTCGCTCGAGGCCATGATTGCCTACATCGGCCGCTACGAGCGCGCCGCTCGCGAGCTCATCGTGCGCTCGACGCCCGAGCGTGCCGCCGAGCTCGAGCGCATTGCCGGCATTCTCGCGCACATCGCCACCGAGCCCGCCCGCGACCTCTACGACGCCATCCAGCTCGTGTGGCTCACGGAGGTCGCCCTCATGCACGAGAGCAACGCCTCGTCGCTGTCGCTGGGCCGCGTCGACCAGTACTTGTGGCCCTACTTTGAGGCGAGCATGGCAGCCGGCGAGAGCCCCGAGGCCATCCGCGAGCTCATCCAGTGCTTCTACCTCAAGCTCAATACGATCATCGCCGTGCGATCCACGGAGAGCGCCCGCTTCTTCGCGGGCTTCCCCATCGGCTTCAACCTCGTGGTCGGCGGCGTGGACGAGACGGGCGCGGACGCCACGAACGAGCTGAGCCTGCTGCTGCTCGACGTCCAGCGCGACACCCGCCTGCCGCAGCCCAACCTGTCCATGCGCGTGCATGCCGGCACGCCGGACGTGCTGCTCCGCGAGGCCTGCGAGATCATCCGCCTGGGAGACGGCCTGCCGCAGCTGTTCAACGACGAGGTCAACGTCCGCGCGTTCATGAACCGCGGCGTGTCCGAGGCCGACGCGCGCGACTACGCCGTCGTGGGCTGCGTGGAGCTGTCCATCCCGGGGTGCATGTATGGCCTGCACGACATCTCGATGTTCAACATGCTCCGTTGCCTCGAGCTTGCGCTGGCCGCCCACCCGCAGGGCTTTGCGAACTACGCCGAGCTCGAGCGTGCGGTGGAGGCCACGATATCCCGCTACGTCTCGCTCATGGTGCGCGGCTGCGACACGTGTGACCTCGCACATCGCGTGACCTCGCCCACGCCGCTGCTGTCGTGCCTCGTCGCCGACTGCCTCGCGCAGGGCAAGGACGTCACGCAGGGAGGGGCGCGCTACAACCCCTCGGGCGTGCAGGGCGTGGGCACGGCAAACCTCGCCGACTCGCTCGTGACCCTGCGCCGCGGCGTGCTGGGAGACGACGGGCGTGGTGGTCACGTGACGCCCCTCGCGAGCTGGGAGCGGCTCAAGGGGGCGCTTGGCCGCGACTGGTCGGGCGAGGGCGACGAGCTGCTGCGCCAGACGATTCTCAATCGCATGCCCAAGTACGGAAACGACGTGGACGAGGTCGACCTCCTCGGCCGGCACTTCCTCGAGTTCTACGCCCATGAGGTCGAGCGCTACGAGAACGTGCGAGGCGGGCACTTCCAGCCGGGCAGCTACACGGTCTCGGCGCACGTGCCGCTGGGGGCCGCCTGCGGCGCCACGCCTGACGGCCGCCATGCTCACGAGCAACTCGCCGACGGCGGCCTGTCGCCCATGACGGGCAGGGACGCCCACGGCCCTACGGCGAGCCTCATGAGCGTGAGCAAGCTCAACAACGTGCTCGAGAGCAACGGCAGCCTGCTCAACGTCAAGTTCTCGCCGTCTGCCCTGGCGGGCGAGGCGGGCCTGGCAAAGCTCATGGGCTACGTCAGGGCCTTCTCGCGCCTGGGGATCCAGCACATCCAGTTCAACGTCGTGGACCGCGCTACGCTCATCGACGCGCAGGAGCATCCCGAGCGCCATCGTGACCTCGTCGTGCGCGTGGCCGGCTACAGCGCGTTGTTCGTCGAGCTGTCGCGCACGCTGCAAGACGACATCATCAACAGGACCGAGCATGTGCTGTAGGGCGGCCGGCGAGCGGGCGGGCGAGGAGCGCGCGGGCGAGTGCGTCGCGTCCGCGCGGCACCGGCTGTGCGTCACGAACGTCCAGCGCTTCTCGCTGCATGACGGTGGCGGCATCCGCTCCGTGGCGTTCACGAAGGGCTGCCCGTTCCGATGCCCGTGGTGCTGCAACCCCGAGAACCTCTCGTTCGAGCCCGAGGAGTGCTGGCACGAGAAGCTGTGCTGCGGTTGCTCGGCGCGCCCGGACGGCTCGCGTGACGCAAACGGCGCCCCGTGCGACACCCCGCCCGAGCGCTGTCCCATGGCTGCCAAGGAGCTGCTCGGCACCTGGCGGGAGGTGGACGGGCTCGCCGACGAGCTGCTGCGCGACCTTCCGTTCTTCGAGGAGAGCGGCGGCGGCGTCACCGTGAGCGGCGGCGAGTGCCTCGCGGGGGCCGCCCGGCAGCGCGCCGTCATCGCGTTGCTCGAGCGCTGCCATGCCGCCGGAGCCGCCACGGCGCTCGAGACGACGCTCGCGGTGCCGTTGGCCGTGCCGCTCGATCGCCTCGTGGGCGCCTGCGACGCCTTCCTCGTTGATTTCAAGATCGCCGACCGTGCGAGAAGCCTCGCGGTCACGGGCATCGACCCGCTCGTGCGCGACGCCAACGTCGCGCGCGTTGTCGCTGCTGGCGGCCGCGTCGTGGCACGCATGCCCGTCATCCCCGGCTTCACCGATGGCGACGCCTGCATCCGCGCCAACGCCCGCCGCGCGCGCGAGCTGGGCATCCGGCGTGCCGACGTTCTGCCGTTCCACCAGCTGGGGGAGAGCAAGTACGCCTCGGTGGGGCGCGCGTACGGAATGGGTGGTGTGGCCCAGCTATCCGAGGAGGACGTCGAGCGCGCCCTCGAGCTGGTCCGGGCCGAGGGCCTTCTCGCCACGCTGCGTGGCGAGTGACAGGGTGTTCGATGGCCGAATGCTTCCCATCCAGCTCGCGCCGCCGTGCCCCTCTCGTGCTTCCCTCCTATAATTGACGCGTTTGCATACGTGCGCCGGCCGCGTGCCGGCCGAGGGGAGGATCCATGGAGCGCCCAAGCGCCTGGAAGAAGTACACGAGCGAGCAGAGCGAGGAGCTTGAGGCCCTGAGTGGCCGCTACCGCTCCTTCATCAGCGAGAACAAGACGGAGCGCGAGTGCGTTGCCGCGGGCGTGGCCCTGGCCGAGGCCGCGGGCTACGTGAGCCTCGATGCGGCCATCGCCGCCGGCAAGCCGCTCAAGGCGGGCGACAAGGTCTACGTCAACACGCGCGGCAAGGCCCTCACGCTGTTCAACATCGGCACGGCCCCGCTCGCGGCCGGCCTGAACATCCTGGGCGCCCACGTTGACTCGCCGCGCCTCGACGTCAAGCAGAATCCCGCCTACGAGAAGGCCGACCTCGCGTTTCTCGACACGCACTACTACGGTGGCCTCAAGAGCTCGCTGTGGGTCGCCACGCCGCTCGCCATCCACGGCGTCGTGGCCAAGAAGGACGGTAGCGTCGTGCCCGTCGTGGTGGGCGAGGACCCGGCAGACCCGGTCTTCTGCATCTCAGACATCCTCATCCACCTCGCCGGCGAGCAGATGAAGAAGACGCACGCCGAGGCCGTGGATCCCGAGAGCCTCGACGTCATCGTGGGCGGCAAGCCCGTCGTCATCACGGGCGACGAGAACGCCAAGGACGCCGACGCGCCCAAGGAACCCGTGAAGCAGATGCTGCTCGGCCTTCTCGCCGAGCGCTATGGCATCGAGGAGGAGGACCTGCTCTCCGCCGAGCTGGAGATCGTGCCGGCCGGCCCCGCGCGTGACATGGGCCTCGACCGCTCCATGGTGCTGGGATACGGCCAGGACGACCGCGTGTGCGCCTACACCTCGCTCGAGGCCATGCTCGAGGTCACGGACGTGGAGCGCACGAGCGTCTGCCTGCTCGTCGACAAGGAGGAGATTGGCTCGGTGGGTGCCACGGGCATGCAGGCCCACTACTTCGAGAACGCGCTCGCCGAGGTCATGGAGCTCGCAGGCGAGGGCGGAGACCTGGCACTGCGCCGAGCGCTCGCCAACTCCCGCATGCTGTCGAGTGACGTCTCCGCCGGCTTCGACCCGGCCTACGCCGGCCAGTTCGAGGAGAAGAACAGCGCCTACCTTGGCCACGGCCTGTGCTTCAACAAGTATACGGGCGCGCGCGGCAAGAGCGGCTCCAACGACGCGGACGCCGAGTACATGGCCTACGTGCGCAACGTCATGGACGAGGCGAGCGTGAGCTTCCAGACCTGCGAGCTCGGCCGCGTGAACGCCGGTGGTGGCGGCACGATCGCCTACATCATGGCGCGCTATGGCATGGACGTCATCGACTCGGGCGTGGCCGTGCTCTCCATGCACTCGCTGTGGGAGGTCACGAGCAAGGCCGACATCTATGAGGCCTACCGCGGCTATAAGGCGTTCATCGAGCGTCCGTAGCGCTTATGGCCTCGGCGCGTCCCAAAGGGGTCTGACAGCTTTGGGACGCGCCCCCTAGAACGGGACGTTGCCAAAGAACGTGCTCGTGGAGCCGTCCGGCCCATGGACCGTGTGGATGTTGCCGCTGCCCATGACGGTGCTCATGCCCTCGGGGCCAAAGACGGTCTTTATCGGGCCGCTGCCCATGACGGTCGAGACCCCGTTGGGCCCAAAGACGGTGTTGCCCACCCTCGTGTACATCCCGTCGTGGCCGTTCGTGCCGCTGACCCAGGCCGTGTTGCCGCTGCTGAACACGCTGCCCGAGCCTCTCGGTCCGCTGAACGTTCCAAATCCGTTGCGGTTCTCGCTCGATCCGAACATCGAACCCTCCTCATCCCAGCTGTTTGCCCTGATAATCGTGAGGATACCCGCGTTTGCGGACAATAAGGCCGCACACCCAAAGAAGACGGAACGGAGGCCCCGTGACAAGGACGTCTACCCAGCGCTACGAGAGCGGCGCCGAACCAGACCGCCCAGACCAGCGCGTCACGCGCGAGGGCCGCGCGGAGCGTCGCGAGCGGGAGCGCCGCCGCGAGCGGCTCGAGCGCGAGGGCATGTGGCAGGTCGTGAGCTCTTGCGCAAAGAAGCGCAGGTACGTGACGTACGACCAGGCCCGCGCCGTGGTCCGCCACCGCGAGCGGGAGGGCGGCGAGCCCCTGTTCATCTATCGCTGCGAGCACTGCGGCGGCTGGCACATCACCCACCAGGCAGACCAGCAGCGCTACGGCCGCGAGGCCGGCAGGGCCGCCGAGGAGCGCCTTGCCCGGCAGGCCGCGCAGCAGGCCGTGGGCCCGGCCCCGCGCTTTGCCGTCGACGACCTCGTCATCGACGTCGCAAGCGGCATGCCCTGCGTCGTCGTTGCCGTGGGCGAGCAAGGCGGCGAGCCCGCCTACGAGCTCTCCAGCGCAGATGGCGCCTCCGAGCTTGGCTGGGTCCGCGAGTCAGGCGTGTCGGAGGCGTGACGTTCCTGCTCTTGGCGGCCCTGTCGCTCTTGTGAAGCAAATGGCCGTGGGGCATGGCGTGGGTATATATCCCCTACGAACACGTCGCGCCCGCCGGCGCGCATCCAGGGAGGCCCCATGCAGACCGCCACGCTCACCTATCCCAGCCATGACGGCACCTCGACCATACGCGCCCTCGTGTGGGAGCCCGACGACGCGGCCCGGCCGGACCTCTCGCCCCGCGCCATCGTCCAGCTCGTCCACGGCATGTCCGAGCACGTCGAGCGCTACGCGCCGTTCGCGGAGTTTCTCGTGTCCCATGGGTTTGTCGTGTGTGCCAACGACCACGTGGGCCATGGCAAGACGGCCTGCTCGGCAGACGACCTGGGCCACATGCCGCTCGAGGCGGGGGAGGATGCGCTCGTCGAGGACGTCCACGCCCTGCGCGAGAGGGTCCGCGAGCGCTATCCGGGGACGCGTCACGTGATGTTTGGCCACTCGATGGGCAGCTTCGTCACGCGCGTCTACCTCACGCGGCATGCCGAGGGCCTCTCGGCCGCCATCCTGTGCGGCACGGGCCAGCAGCCGCGCACCCAGACCATGGCGGGCCGCGTGCTCACGCGCCTGCTTGCCGCGCTGCGCGGCGAGCGCCATCGCAGCCGCCTCATCGACTCCATGGGCGCCGGCGCCTACGGCCGCGCCATCAAGGACGCGCGGACGAGCGTGGACTGGATCGCGACGGATCCGGACGTCGTGGACGAGTACATCGCCGACCCCCTGTGTGGCCAGACGTTCACGGTGGGCGCCTATGGCGTGCTCGCCTCGCTCGTCGCGGACGCAACGGATGCTCGTCTTGCGCGGCGTGTGCCCCGTGACCTGCCGCTTCTGTTCATCGCCGGCGCCGAGGACCCCGTGGGGGAGTGCGGCCGGGGCGTGAGCCGCGCCGTCGACGAGTACAGAAACGCCGGCTTGCGCCTCGTGGAGAAGACCATCTACCCTGGTGCCCGCCACGAGATCTTGAACGAGCCCATCCGCGAGACGGTCTGGGCAGACGTGGAGGCATTCCTCGCGCGCCAGGGCGTGTAGGGGTCGTTTCTGTTACCCGGGCAGAAGTGACGCAGGCTTTGACTCGCTGGCGCCCGCAAGGGGCCTCTTGGAGTCAAAGCCTGCGTAGTTTCGCGCCCTGGTTTCGCGCCCTGGTTTCGCGCCCTGATTCTCGCGTGGCCGCGCGGCGGCCCGTCCGTCTACTCCGCGCCGTTCTCGTAGCCCTCGAGCTTGCTCGTGCAGTGCGGGCAGCGCGTGGCGTCGTCGGCGATCTGCTGCTTGCAGAACGGGCACACGCGTGGCTCGGGCGCGGCGTCCTGCTCGGCCTTCTTGGCCAGGCCCGCCTTCTCGGCGGCAAGGTCCCTGAGGCGGTTGACCTCGTTCATCGCCTTGACGATGGCGAACACCGCCGCGGCCGTGATGAGGAAGTTGATGACGGCCGATATGAACGCGCTGAAGTCGATAACCGAGCCGTTCAGGTTAATCGACAGACCCGGCACGCCCGGTGCGCCGCCCGTGACGAACGAGATGAGCGGCTGGATGACGTTCGTGACCAGGGCGTTCACCACGGCGGTGAACGCGCCGCCGATGATGACGCCAACTGCCATGTCCATCACGTTGCCCCTGTTGATGAACTCGGCGAACTCGGCGATGACGCCCTTCTTGCCGTCCTTGGCCATGCGTGCCTCCATGTGGTCTGGTCCCCGCGACCCCCTGATTATGTGCGACTGCCCCGCGCTGGGCAAACGCCTCTGCCGTTCGCTCATCGTGGTATTCTGGACTGCTAGTTGTACGTGCATGGGGAGCACGTTGCGGCCTATGCCGGGCGTGCGTCCCACAGCCTTGCGAGAGGATGGTTCTTCCGTGGCAGAGAACACGCCCGCGGCCGGCGCCGCCGACATGCCCAAGACCTACGACCCGGCAACCGCCGAGCCCCAGCTCATCGACGAGTGGATCGATGCCGGCTGCTACCAGCGCAGTAAGGGCGTCGGCGACTGCACCGTCGTCATCCCCCCGCCCAACGTCACCGGCGTGCTGCACATGGGCCACGCCATGGACGACTCCATCCAGGACACCATCATCCGCTACAACCGCATGCGCGGCCGCTCCACGCGCTGGATCGTGGGCACGGACCACGCCGGCATCGCCACGCAGACCAAGGTGGACAAGAAGCTCAAGAGCGAGGGCATCTCGCGCCTGGAGATCGGCCGCGAGAAGTTCATCGACGCGTGCTGGGACTGGAGGCGCGAGTACGGCGGCACCATCATCAAGCAGATCCGCCGCATGGGCTGCTCGGTGGACTTCTCCGACGAGCGCTTCACGATGGACCCCGAGTACGCCAAGGCCGTGCGCAAGGTCTTCTGCGACTGGTACCACGACGGCCTCATCTACCGTGGCAAGCGCATCGTCAACTGGTGCCCCTCCTGCACCACGGCCATCTCCGACGACGAGGCCGAGTACAAGGACGAGAAGGGCCACCTGTGGCACCTGCGCTACCCGCTCACCGAGCCGGTGAACGGGCAGGACTACATCGTTGTCGCCACGACGCGCCCCGAGACGATGCTCGGCGACACGGGCGTTGCCGTGAGCCCCTCTGACCCCGAGAAGGCCGCGTTCGTGGGCAAGACGGTCATGCTGCCCATCGTGAACCGCGAGATCCCCATCTTCTCCGACTACCACGTCGACAAGGACTTTGGCTCGGGCTTCGTGAAGGTCACGCCCGCGCACGACCCCAACGACTACGCCATGGGCCAGGCCCACGACCTGCCGCAGATCAACATCTTCGACGAGCACGCCGTCGTCGTGGACGGCTACGACGAGTTCTCCGGCATGAACCGCGACGAGTGCCGCAAGGCCGTCGTCGACTGGTTCGACGAGCATGGTCTGCTCGACCACGTCGACGAGCTCGACCACTCCGTCATGCACTGCTACCGCTGTGACTCCGCGCTCGAGCCGTGGCTGTCCGAGCAGTGGTTCGTGGCCGTCGACAAGCTCAAGGGCCCGGCGCTCGACGTCGTGACCTCGGGCAAGATCAAGTTCCACCCGGCCCGCTGGACCGATACCTACACCACCTGGATGGAGAACCTCAAGGACTGGTGCATCTCGCGCCAGCTGTGGTGGGGACACCGCATCCCGGTCTTTTATTGCGAGGACTGCGGCTGGGAGGACGCGTGCATGGACGACGTGCACGAGTGCCCGCACTGCCACGGCCACCACGTCCACCAGGACGAGAACGTGCTGGACACCTGGTTCAGCTCCCAGCTGTGGACGTTCGCCACGCAGGGCTGGCCCGACCACCCCGAGCAGATGGAGGGCCACCACCCCACGAAGGCGCTCGTCACCGCGCGTGACATCATCGCGCTGTGGGTCGCCCGCATGATCATGAGCTCGCTGTACTTCACCAAGGAGATCCCGTTCCAGGACGTGGTCATCTACGCCACGATCCTGGCCAAGGACGGCAGCCGCATGTCCAAGTCCAAGGGCAACGGCGTGAACCCCATGGACCTCATCGCCAAGTACGGCGCGGACGCCATGCGCTACAACATGCTCACGCTCATCACGAACAACCAGGACGTCAAGTTCGACGCCAACATCGACAGGAAGACCAAGGAGCTCATCGACAGCCCGCGCACCGAGCAGGCCCGTGGCTTCGTCACCAAGATCTGGAACGCGAGCCGCTTCGTGCTCATGAACATGGACGGCTACACGCCCGGCCCTGCCAAGGCCGCCACGCCCGAGGACGCCTGGATGCTCTCGCGCCTCGCCAAGATGGTCGCCGCCTCCACGGAGCGCCTCGAGGCCTACGAGCTGGGTGACTACGCCCGCGACCTGCAGAGCTTCTTCTGGGGCGAGGTGTGCGACTGGTACATCGAGCTGTGCAAGGGCCGCCTGCTGGACGGCGAGGGCGCCGAGCGCCTGCAGGTGCAGCGTAACCTCGTCTACGTGCTCGACGCGTCGCTGCGCATGCTGCACCCCGTCATGCCGTTCGTGACGGAGAGCGTGTGGGACGCTATGCCCGCCAGCGAGCTCGACGCCAACGGCCAGGGCGGCTATGACGAGCACGTCGGCCGCTTCCTCATGATGGCCGCCTGGCCCGAGCCGGACGCCTTCGCCCCATTCGTGAACGACGAGGCCGAGTCCACGTTCGACATCGCCCGCCGCCTCGTGGCCGACGTCCGCTCCGCGCGCGCCCGCTACAAGCTCTCGCCCAAGACCGAGCTCGCGGTCGTCGTGTCCGCCGGCGCGGACGCCGTGGCCAAGCTCACGAGCCAGGCCGAGTTCGTCAAGAGCGTGGGCCGCGTGAGCGAGCTCGCCGTTGCCGAGGGTGCCGAGAAGCCCGCCGCGTCCGTGACCCTCGTCGAGCCCGACTTCGAGGCGTTCGTCGTCATGGGCGACCTCGTGGACTTCGCTGCCGAGGGCAAGAAGCTCGAGAAGGACCTCGCCAAGGCCGAGAAGGAGCTTGCGGGCGTCGAGCGCACGCTTGCCAACGAGGGCTTCCTCGCCAAGGCCACGCCCGAGGTCATCGCCTCCAAGCGCGACCGCGCCGCCGAGCTCACGGCAACGGTCGAGCGGCTCCGCGCCCAGCTCGCCGACCTCGCGTAAGGCGATCCGTGGCTACCGGGCCACTCGATAAGAAGCATCTGAGGACCCAGCTCAAGGCGGTGCGCCGGGGGCTGGGTCCCTCCGTTCGCGCCGAGGCCGACGCCGCCGTGGCCGCGCGCGTGCGCGCCCTGTCCGAGTGGGACGCGGCGCCCGTTGTCCTCGCATACCTCTCCGTCCGAGACGAGGTGGACACGCGCTCGCTCGTACGGTCGGCCTGGGAGGCTGGAAAGCTCGTGGCGGCCCCGCGCGTCACGGGCCCGCGGGCGCTCGCGTGGTACCGCGTGGAGCCGGGGGAGACGCTCGAGACGAGCCGCATGGGCATCGAGGAGCCGCCGGCGGACGCAACCCGCCTGGTGGACGTGGCGCGGCTGCGGGGCGATGCGCTCGCCCTCGTCCCCGCGCTCGCCCTCGACGAGCGGGGCTACCGCCTGGGCTACGGCGGTGGCTTCTATGACGCGCTTCTTGCGAGCTTTCCCGGCGTGTCGGTGGGTCTTGCGCGCGAGGCCTCGCTCGTGCCCAGCCTGGGCGCGCTCGGGGTCCTCGAGCCGCATGACCGTGCGGTCGACCTCGTCGTGAGCGATGCTCGCGTCATTCGCTGCCGCTAGCTGCGGAATCGTATCCGTGGCGAGCGTCATCCGCGCTGTCCGCGCCCGCTAGCGGCCTTGGAGCCTCAGCGCCACCGAGCAGGCGAGGCGGACGTCGGCATCGTCGAGGTCAAGTCCGCTTATCTCGCGGACCTGCTCGAGGTGGCGGATGCAGGTGCTTCTCGTGAGGAACAGGTCGCGGGCGGTACGCGTCACGTTGCGGTCGCGGTCGAGGTAGCCCCTCAGCAGGCGCGTGAGCTCGGTGCCGTGCGTGCGGTCGTGCTCCATGAGGGCGAGGAGTCCGGTCGGGGTGAGCGCGTCGGGGATCTGACGCAGGCGCACGCGGCGCAGCATGTCGTCGAGCAGGTAGTCCCCGTAGCGCCAGCACGCCTCGCCCGGTGCCCTTAGGCTGCCGAGTCGGGCCGCGGCGAGCGTTTGGTTGTAGTAGTAGAACGTGTTCTTGAGGTCGGCGTAGCCGGTGCTTGCGCCCACGGCGAGCAGCCCGGGCACGAACACGCCGCTGATGCGGCGCAGCATCCCCTCCTCGTCCGTCCCCGCCCTCGTGAGGTTGCACACCACGACGAGGTGCTCGCCGTGCAGCACGCACGCGAGCTGGCCCACGAGCGCCGAGAGCGAGGCCGCCGTGGCCCCGAGGCGCTCCTGGCTCTGCCCTCGCTGCACCGACGCAACCGAGACGCACAGGTAGTGGTCGTGGACTGCCCAGCCAAACGCCGCAGACGCCGCCTCGATGCGTCGCTCGTCAAGCAGCCGGTGCGCGAGAAGCCCCTCGAGCACGAGCTCGAGCTCCCGTGGCTGACCCTCCTCGGCAAGCTGGCCGCGCATGGAGCGCTCCCACTCGTCGTGTCGGGCAAACGAGCGCGTCACGCGGGCGAGCAGCGACCGCGCGTCGACGGCGCGCTCGTCGCACCACAGCACGTCGAGGTTGCCGTGTCGCCAGGCGGCCGGGGGCTCGCCCACGCATATGACCGAGGCTACGCCCCGCGCGGCCGGATGCTCGGGAAGCTCGCCTGCCTGCGCCACGTAGACCGGCCCCTCCTCGAGCGGCTCTGCGGGCACGTAGGGTAGCGCGAACGTGCACGAGCGCGTCGCCGCGCCAGGCGCGAGGTGGCTCGAGAACTCGAGCGGCGCGAGTTCGTCTCGCAGGATCTGCAGGTTGAGTCTCATGGGAGCCTCCCGTCCCTACGTGGGGTTCATGCACGGGGCCAGCGCATGACCCGCACGCAGCCAGTCGATTGCCGTGGCGTTTTGTCACGCCCCGAGCGTTGGCGGAGCGTTTCTGCACGCTCGGGCGCCTCGCAGCGTGCAAAAGCGCCGCGCGAGTGACACCGCCGTGCAAAAGCGCCGCACGAGTGACGCCGTCGTGCGGAAACGCCGCGCGAAGTGTGACACAAACTGTTCCATCATGCTGACACATTTGCCGCGCTCTGGGGTTTGTCTCGCGCGCCTGCCTCTCTAGAATTCACTTCGTTGAGATAAACGGCCCGATTCTGCACGGAAGCCCGCCAGCTCTCTCGTCCATGCGCAGAGAATCGGTTGGGCAGACTGTTGCAGTTGGCATTCCGCGTGCCAAGGCGCCACCCAGCGGCGGATAATGGCCATGGCGGGCCCATGCGAGCGAATGGAGACGGAAATGCCCATGTCAGACATCGAGATCGCGCAGCAGGCGGAGCTGTGGCCCATCGCCAAGGTCGCCGACACGCTCGGCATCACCGACGACGAGCTCATCCCCTACGGCCGCCACATGGCCAAGGTCGACGTCACCAGGCTCGCGGACCGTCCGCGCAAGGCCAAGGTTGTGCTCGTCACCGCCATCAACCCCACGCCGGCGGGCGAGGGCAAGACCACGACCTCCGTGGGCCTGGCAGACGCCCTGCGCCGCATGGGCAAGTCCAGCGTGCTCGCCCTGCGCGAGCCCAGCCTGGGCCCCGTCTTTGGCATCAAGGGCGGTGCTGCGGGCGGCGGCTACGCGCAGGTCGTGCCCATGGAGAACATCAACCTGCACTTCACGGGTGACTTCCACGCCATCGGCGCGGCGAACAACCTGCTCGCCGCCATGCTCGACAACCACATCAAGCAGGGAAACGAGCTTGGCATCGACCCCAGGCGCATCACGTGGAAGCGCGTCGTTGACATGAACGACCGCCAGCTGCGCAGCATCGTGTGCGGCCTGGGCGGCGTGGCCAACGGCATGCCGCGCGAGGATGGCTTCGACATCACCGTGGCCTCCGAGGTCATGGCCTGCTTCTGCCTGGCCACCTCCATCCGCGACCTCAAGGAGCGCCTGGGGCGCATCGTCGTGGGCTACACGTATGACCGTGCGCCCGTCACGGCCCATGACCTGCATGCCGAGGGAGCCATGGCCGCCCTGCTCAAGGACGCCATCTCGCCCAACCTCGTCCAGACGCTCGAGCACACGCCGGCGCTCGTCCACGGTGGCCCGTTCGCCAACATCGCGCACGGCTGCAACTCGGTCATGGCCACCGACGTGGCGGCCAAGCTCGGCGACTACGTCGTGACCGAGGCGGGCTTTGGCGCAGACCTCGGTGCCGAGAAGTTCTGCGACATCAAGTGCCGCATGTCTGGCATCCGTCCCGACGCGTGCGTGGTCGTGGCCACGGTGCGCGCGCTCAAGCACAACGGCGGCGTGCCCAAGGCCGCGCTTTCCGAGGAGAACCTCGAGGCGCTCGAGGCGGGCATGCCCAACCTCCTGCGTCACGTAGGGAACATGCGCGACGTCTTTGGCCTGCCCGTTGTGGTGGCCATCAACGCCTTCCCCACGGACACCCCCGCGGAGCTCGCCCTGGTCGAGCGCAGGTGCCAGGAGCTGGGCGTGAACGTGGCCCTGTCCGAGGTGTGGGCCAAGGGCGGCGAGGGCGGCCTGGCGCTGGCCGAGGAGGTCGTGCGCCTGTGCGAGCAGCCCAGCGAGCTGCGCTTTGCCTATGAGCTCGGCGGCATCCGCGAGAGCGTCGAGGCCATCGCGCGGCGCGTCTACCACGCAGACGGCGCCGACTTCACGCCCGCGGCGGCCAAGCAGGTGGCGCAGCTCGAGGAGCAGGGCTTCACGAACATGCCCGTCTGCATGGCCAAGACCCAGTACTCCTTCACTGACGACGCCAAGAGGCTCGGTGCGCCCGAGCACTTCCGCATCACGGTGCGCAGCGTGAAGGTGGCCGCCGGCGCCGGCTTCATCGTGGCGCTCACGGGCAACATCATGACGATGCCGGGCCTGCCCAGGCACCCGGCCGCCGAGAGCATCGACGTCACCGACGACGGCCGCATCACCGGCCTGTTCTAACTGCGACGTCCCGGCGTCCCAAAGGTGCCAGACCCCTTTGGGACGCTTCGGGCACCTGGTGCCCGCCGGGACATGAGAGGTATGAGAACCGCATGCAAGACCCCCTGATAGACAGGAGCTGCCGAGGCTTCGCCGAGGCGCTCGCCTCGCGCCAGCCCGTTCCCGGCGGTGGTGGCGCGGCCGCCTATGCCGGCGCGCTCGGCTCTGCCCTGTGCGCCATGGTGGCGCGCTTCGACGAGGGCAAGCCCTCAATGGCCGAGAGGGGAGACGAGCTCGCCCGCGCCGTGGCCGAGGCGGACGTCATCCGCACGGAGCTGCTCGGGCTCGTTGACGAGGACGCCCGCGCCTATGCGACCGTCTCGCGCGCCTACGCCATCGACCGCGACGACCCTTCGCGCGCCGATGCCGTCGAGGCGGCGCTTCACGAGGCGGTCCGGCCGCCCTACCAGATCATGGGGGCCTGCGCCCGCGCGATCGAGCTTCTCGAGGGGCTCTCGCGCTCCTGCTCGCGCCTGCTGCTGTCAGACGTTGGCTGCGGCGCCATGCTCTGCCGCGGCGCGCTCGACGCCGCAAACCTCACCGTCTGCGTCAACACCGCCTCGATGCGCGATCGCGCCTACGCGCGCGAGATAGACGAGCGCTGCGTGGCGCTGCTCTCGGAGTGGGAGCCGCGCGCCCAGGCCATCGCCGACCACGCCATCGGCGTCATGAAGAGGGGGCAGAGCCATGGCTGAGCTGCTTCGCGGCGCGCCGGTCGCCAACGCCATCATCGACTCGTGCGCCGGGCGCTCCCGTGCGCTCGCGGATGCCGGCGTGGCGCCCACGCTTGCCGTCGTGCGCGTGGGCGAGCGGCCCGACGACCTCTCCTACGAGCGCGGGCTGCTCAAGCGTGCCGAGCGCGCCGGCGTCACCGTGCGCCGCGTGGTCCTTGCCGAGGACTGCTCGCAGGCAGACCTCATGCGGGCGGTCGCGGATATCAACGCCGACGCGTCCGCCCACGGCTGCCTCGTGTTCCGCCCGCTTCCAGCACACTTGGACGAGCGGGCCGTGGCAGCCGCGCTCGCGCCGTCCAAGGACGTGGACTGCCTCACGCCCGCCTCGCTTGCGCACGTCTTCTCGGGCGCGGGTGCGGGCTTTGCCCCCTGCACGGCCGAGGCCGTGGTGCGCGTGCTTGGGCACTACGGCGTGCCCCTTGCCGGCGCCGACGTCACGGTCGTGGGGCGCTCGCTCGTCATCGGGCGTCCCGTCGCCATGCTGCTGCAGCGCGCGGACGCCACGGTGACGATGTGTCACAGCAAGACGGCCGACCTCGCGCGTCGCTGCCGCGAGGCGGACGTGCTCGTCGTGGCGGTGGGTCATGCCCGCGCGATCGGCGCGGACGCCCTGCGCGCCGGGCAGGTCGTGGTGGACGTGGGCATCAACTGGGACGACGGGGCACAGCGCCTCGTGGGCGACGTGGACGAGCGGGCGGCGGATGCCGTCGCGGCCACCTTAACGCCCGTGCCCGGTGGCGTGGGCGCGGTCACGACGGCCGTGCTCATGGACCACGTCGTCACGGCCGCCGAGCGCACGGTTGGGCCCAAGGCGGACGGCGCCGGGGCTTATCGTGCCAAACGCGCTCAAGCCTCGGCCTTCTAGCCCCGTTTTAGGTTCGTTTGGCACGAAGTATCGGCCGCAGGTGCCTGCCTGCGGCATTCGAGGAGGAAACCATGGAAAACGAGAACCTCGGCGTCGACCGACCGCGCGTGGAGGCCGCCGTCCGCGAGCTTCTCATCGGCATCGGCGAGGACCCGGACCGCCCGGGGCTCGTCGGCACGCCGGACCGCGTGGCGCGCGCGTGCGAGGAGCTGTTCGGAGGCATCGCCGACGACCCGGCCCGTCACCTGCGCAAGCAGTTCCACGAGCCGGGCAACGAGGAGCTCGTCGTCGTGCGAGACATCCCGTTTCACTCCATGTGCGAGCACCACCTGCTGCCGTTCATCGGCCGCGCGCACGTGGCCTACATCCCGCGTGACGGCCGCATCACGGGCCTGTCCAAGATCGCCCGCTGCGTGGCGGGCTACGCCGCCCGCCCCCAGCTCCAGGAGAGGCTCACGGCCCAGGTCGCGGACGCCATGGTCGACGAGCTCGACCCCCTGGGCGTGCTCGTCGTGATAGAGGCCGAGCACACGTGCATGACCATGCGCGGCATCCGAGCGGCAGGTGCCATGACCGTGACGAGCGCCGTGCGCGGCTCGCTGAGAAGCGACGCGCGCAGCCGCGAAGAGGCCCTGAGTCTGCTGCACGTAAGCGCGTAAGGTCCGTGCGAGAAGGAATCGAGACCGCATGACACTATCAACACGCAAGGCGTGGAGGGCCCCGTTCGAGGCCGCCGCGCTCACATACGACGAGGCCCAGGCGATGGCCCATGACACGGGGTTCTTCGGCAGCACCGACGACCCGCTGCTCGAGACGGTCGTCGAGATGCTCGACGAGCTGGGACGCCCCGACGAGAGCTTTGACGTCATCCAGGTCGCCGGCACGAACGGCAAGACGTCCACGAGCCGCTACACTGCCGCCATCCTCTCGGGACAGGGGCTCTCATGCGCCCTGTACACCTCGCCCGAGCTCGTCGAGATGCGCGAGCGCATGGAGGTCGCGGGTGCGCCCGTCTCGCGCGAGGCATTCGCGCGCGGCATCTCCCTCGCGGCCGAGGCAGGCCGGCGCGTGAACGCCTGCCGCGAGCGCTCTGGCGAGCGTCGCTTTCGCGTCACGGAGTTCGACCTGCTCACGGTGGCCGCCTGCGTCGTCTTCGCCGAGGCGGGCGTCGACGCCGCGGTGCTCGAGGTTGGACTCGGCGGCCGCTGGGACGCCACGAGCGCCACGAGGCCCGTCATCACGTGCGTCACGGGCATCGGACTGGACCACTGCCGCATCCTCGGCGACACCCTCGAGCAGATCGCCGCCGAGAAGGCCGCCGTCATCAAGGCGGGCCAGCGCGGCTGCGTGCTAGGCGTGGGCACCTGGGCCCCCTCGAGCGTGGAGGACGTGTTTCTCGCGCGCTGCGCCGAGCAGGGCGTGGAGCCGGTGCTGCTGCGCCCGGCAAGTGCCGCCGACGCCCCCGGCGAGGTCGAGGAGGGCACCACGGCCGAGCGCCCGGGGCTGCCGCATGCCGGCTACGCCGTGACGCACCGCCCGTCCGCGCTCACAGACCCCCTCGCCCTCGACGTCGCGACGCCGCGGGCCGCCTACGAGGGCCTCACGGCCGCAAAGCCGCTCTACCAGGCGGCAAACATCGCCTGCGCCGTGACGCTTGCCGAGGGCTACCTCGGCCGCAGGCTCGACGAGGCGGCTCTCGTGCGCAGCGTCCTCGCCTGCCCCACGCCCGGCCGCTTCGACGCGCTGTCCGCGCGTCCGCTGCACCTCATCGACGCCGCTCACAACCCGCAGTCGATCCGCACCTTCCTCGACTCGCTCGCCGAGGCGGCCCCGGACGTGGAGGCCCGTCCGACGCTTCTGTGCGCCGTGCTTGCCGACAAGGACGTCGACGGCATCGTGGGGCTTCTCGCGCCGGCGTTCCCGCGCGTTGTCGTGACGGCGACGTCGAGCCCGCGGGCGCTCCCGGCGCCCAAGCTCGCCGACGCCTTCCGCTCACGCGGCGTGGAGCCGGCGGCGACGTATCCCGCCGTTGCCGAGGCGGTGGGCGCGCTCGCTGGCGTCGCCTACGTGGCTGTGGGTTCGATCACGCTGGCCGGCGAGGTGGCCGGCCTTCTCGGCCGCTAGGCTCGCCGCTGTGGGCTTGGGATGGCGATTCTTGTCGCGCACTCCCGAGCTGCTACAATCCATTGAGTTGACTCTTCCGTGGCACCCCAGGCGCCGCTCGACGCAAAGGAGCTCGTCTCACATGTCGAATCTCATCGACCAGATTCTCACCCCCGAGGTACGCATGGTGCTCTACCTCATGCTTGCCTGCGTCGTGATGCTGTACGTGCTGTCCATCGTCTACGTCATCCGTGACGCGCAGCGCCGTGGCGCCGAGCCCTGGTGGCTGTGGGCCATCATCTCGGTGATCCCCATCGTGGGCCTTCTCGCCTACGTCATCCTTCGCCCGAGCTCCTACCTCGTGGACCGCGAGGAGCAGGACCTCGACATCGCGCTTCGTGAGCACCAGCTGTCCCACTACGGCATCTGCCCCAAGTGCGGCACGCCCATCGACAAGGACTTCATCGTGTGCCCCAACTGCAACACGCAGGTCCGCAACGTCTGCCCCACGTGCCACCGTCCGCTCAACGCGGACTGGAAGGTCTGCCCCTACTGCCGCACGCGCATCCAGTAGCGCTCCTGCCCAAGAGTGATTCCACGAGGCCCCGTCTTCTGGACGGGGCCTCGTTTCGTACTCGTCAGGCCCGTGCGTTTGTCTCCCGCACGCGCACGCCCGCTTTGTGGTAAACCATAGGCATGCAAATCGCGTCGGCGAACGGTTCCGGCGCTTCGCCGAAAGGGCCTAGTCAGATGCAGCGCAAGCTCGCATACATGGTTCGAACTCAGACAATCTAGGCGTCTGTCCCTTCACAGGCCGCGAGGTCGCGTGACAGGCGCCGCATAATCGCTCGTTGCCGCCGGGTGGTGGCCGCGGGCGTTTTTCATGTCTAGTACACTTACCTGAGCTCAAGCAACCGAAAGAGGTTTCCCATGAAGGTTCTCTACAACGACGGTCACGTGGACGAGTGCCCGGCAGACGAGGTCACCCACGTCATCCGCCACTCCGCGGCCCACATTCTGGCCCAGGCCATCAAGCGCCTGTACCCCGAGGCGGACTTCGCCTACGGCCCGGCCACCGAGAAGGGCTTCTACTACGACGTCGACCTTGGCGACAAGAAGATCGGCGAGGACGACCTGCCCGCCATCGAGGCCGAGATGAAGAAGATCTGCAAGGAGAACCTCAAGTTCTCCGTGTTCGAGCTTCCGCGCGCCGAGGCCATCAAGCTCATGGAGGAGCGTGGCGAGAAGTACAAGGTCGAGCACATCGGCGACCTTGCCGAGGACGCCCGCATCACGTTCTACCAGCAGGGCGACTACATCGACATGTGCGTTGGCCCCCACGTCTGCTACACCAAGGCCGTGAAGGCCTTCAAGCTGACGGCCGTCTCGGGCGCCTACTGGAAGAACGACAAGAACAACAAGATGCTCACGCGCATCAACGGCGTCGCCTTTGCCAGCAAGGACGAGCTCGACGAGCACCTGCGCATCGTCGAGGAGGCCAAGAAGCGCGACCACCGCAAGATCGGCGCCGAGATGGACCTGTTCATGATGCGTGATGAGGCCCCGGGCTTCCCGTTCTTCCTGCCCAACGGCATGATCCTCAAGAACGCCCTGCTCGACTACTGGCGCGAGATTCACCACAAGGCCGGCTACGTTGAGATCTCCACGCCGCTCATCATGAACAAGCAGCTGTGGAAGACCTCCGGCCACTGGGACCACTACAAGGACAACATGTACTCCACCGTCATCGATGACGAGGAGTACTGCATCAAGCCCATGAACTGCCCGGGCGGCGTGCTCGTCTACGCCTCCAAGCCGCACTCCTACCGCGAGCTGCCCATCCGCGCCGGCGAGATCGGCCTCGTGCACCGTCACGAGCTGCGCGGCGCCCTGCACGGCCTGTTCCGCGTCCGCTGCTTCAACCAGGACGACGCCCACCTGTTCGTGCGCCCCGACCAGCTCACCGACGAGATCGTGGGCGTCGTGAACCTCATCGACTCCGTGTACCAGAAGTTCGGCTTCAAGTACCACGTCGAGCTCTCCACGCGCCCCGAGGACTCCATGGGCTCTGACGAGGACTGGGCCCGCGCCGAGGAGGGCCTCAAGACCGCCCTCGAGCAGCTCCACATGGACTACGAGGTCAACGAGGGCGACGGCGCCTTCTACGGCCCCAAGATCGACTTCCACCTGGAGGACTCGCTCGGCCGCACCTGGCAGTGCGGCACCGTCCAGCTCGACTTCCAGATGCCGCTGAACTTCAACCTCGAGTACGTTGACGCCGACGGCTCCAAGAAGCGCCCCATCATGCTGCACCGCGTGTGCTTCGGCTCCATCGAGCGCTTCATCGGCATCCTCATCGAGCACTACGCCGGCAAGTTCCCGACGTGGCTCGCTCCCGTCCAGGTCAAGGTCCTTCCCGTCTCCGAGAAGAGTCGCGCCTACGCCGACGAGGTGGCCGCCAAGCTCGAGGCTGCCGGCATCCGCGTCGTGTGCGATGACCGCGACGAGAAGATCGGCTACAAGATCCGCGAGGCCCGCTCCATCGACCGCGTACCCTACATGCTCATTCTGGGCGAGAAGGAGGTCGAGGCCGGCAACGTCTCCGTGCGCGACCGCTCCAACGAGACGGTCCAGAAGAGCCTCGACGAGTTCATCTCCGAGGTCTCCGCGGAGATCGCCGAGCGTCGCAGCTAGTCTCGCGTCGTGACTGCCAACGAGAACATCTTTTGGGGGCCTCTCTCGCCGTGCGGCGGGGGAGGCCCCTGCCTGTCTGATCTTCTCGAGATGCAGGCGGGCATGGACGCCGAGGCGTGGCGCCGCGTCTCGGACACGGCGCAGGTCGTCGCGAGCTACCTCGCGTGCCACCCGGCCGTTGAGGCCGTGCGCTATCCGGGACTCACGGGCGATGCCAGCTATCACGAGGCCTCGTGCACGCTGCGCGGCGGCTTTGGCCCCTTCGTGGACGTGCTGCTCGCGAGTGGCGCGTGGATGCGCTATGACGCGCGCCGCGCGGCCGGCGACGCCCGCGACGAGGTCTTGCGCCTCGAGCGCGTCCTTGCACGGTGACAAACGGTCCCTTCCCTAACTGTCATAGTTCGTCAGTTAGGGAAGGGACCGTTTTGCAGTCTTTGAATTGCCGGCCGGCTCAACAGCGTCAAATAATCCAGCGGTTTGTGGCCGATTTGAGCATTGCGGGTGCTTTGGAATTTGGTTCAGGAAGTAAACCGGGAATTAAAAATGTCTTTAGTGGTGCTGACCGAAATATAAATGCCGCTCGGCGGGTGTCCTCGTGCGAGCCAACCTCTTTTTCGGTAGATAGGAGTTGTGGGTAATTAAAGGACTCGAAATTAGATTGTGAGCTCATTAAAGGCCCCAACCCTTCTCGGGACAAAGACCTACGACATCGGACAGGCATACATACCTGGTTATGGATCTGCATCGGGCTATGCAGAGGTGTGGCAATACAGCTACGAGGTCCACTGATCGTTGCGTTAGCCCTCTATAGCAAGGGAGACTAGTGCTATGAGAAGGCCGAGGCTTGCAGCTATTCTGTTTGTCCTTGCGTTGCTGGCGGCGTTCGTCTGGAGGCGGCTGCCGTCGTTGGGACCGGTCTGGGGTGCCGCACTCGTGGAGGCGTATGGTCTTATCACTGGAGTTCCAAATACCATCACGGGAGTCAATGAGGCAACTCTAGCCGCGGTTATTCTGTCTCGTCCGCTTATGTGGTTGCTCTTTGGCTATACGGTTGCCGCGGTCGTTGGGTGCGGCCGCCGCGCTCTGCTCGTCTCGCTTTTCGTCCTGGTCGGCCTATCCATTGTCTGCGTCGTCGCAAACCAGACCGCTGGCTCGTTCCTCTTGGGATTCACTGACATCTCCTTACGGGGTGGAGCTGCCCTCTCCTTGCTGGGAGGAATCGCCTTCGTCCTTCCCGGGCTCATCTGCGTCGCCACTCGCTTCATCTTCGAACGGTGACAAAACGGCCCCGTCCCCAGCTGTCACGGTGACACTTGGGGACGGGGTCAAACTGTCACCGCCGTCTGCCGCTCGCGGATGGGCAGATGCTCACCACAGGGGCGGGCGGTCGAAAATGACCCGCGAGTGGTATCCCTCCATACCGCTCGGCAGGTTTATGGCCAGCGACTGGTTTTAACCTGTGGCTTACGCCTGTATGCAATTTCGCTTTTTGCCGCGTGGCGCCTATACAGCGCTAAATTGCCGCCATGATTCACGTCGTATGCAATACATAACAAGCATTATGCATTCCATACCTGCGTTGCCCATAAAACCATGGTCAACCACCTTGTGCGAGCCATCGTGCAAATGACCATAGGCTGCTGCTCAACCGCAGGTAGACGGCCAACCGCTCACCCAACTGGGCATAGAGTCGGGCAATTCTCAAGTATCATAGAGACCGTTCGGAGCCTTTCGCTTTTATGCATGACCAAAGGCCACTGGTCATTTGCGCCACAGCCTGGGCGCCATCGTGACCAACCGTCAACCTGGGCGGGCCTGCGCCCGTCCGCGAACCGATCTGGAGGTAGCTATGGCAAAGGCGGAGAAGGCCATCGATAGTCTCGATGCCCTCACCTCGCGAATCGCGTCCATGCGCAAGGCGCAGGCCGAGTTCGCCACGTTCTCCCAGGAGCAGGTCGACAAGATCTTCCACGCGGCGGCCATCGCGGCCAACAAGGCGCGCATCCCGCTTGCCAAGATGGCGGTCGAGGAGACCGGCATGGGCATCGTGGAGGACAAGGTCATCAAGAACCACTACGCGGCCGAGTACATCTACAACAAGTACAAGGACATGAAGACCTGCGGCGTCATCGAGGACGACCCCTCGTTTGGCTACAAGCGCATCGCCGAGCCCATTGGCATCGTGGCCGCGGTCATCCCCACGACCAACCCCACGTCCACGGCCATCTTCAAGACGCTCATCTGCCTGAAGACCCGCAACGCCATCATCATCAGCCCACATCCGCGCGCCAAGGCCTGCACCATCGAGGCCGCACGCATCGTGCGTGACGCCGCCGTGGCCGCCGGCGCCCCCGAGGGCATCATCGACTGGATTGCCCAGCCCTCCCTCGAGCTCACCAACGAGCTCATGCGCTCCGCGGACATCATCCTGGCCACCGGTGGCCCGGGCATGGTCCAGGCCGCCTACTCCTCCGGCAAGCCCGCCCTGGGCGTTGGCCCCGGCAACACGCCCGCCATCATCGACTCCACGGCAGACGTAAAGCTCGCCGTGAACTCGATCATCCACTCCAAGACCTTCGACAACGGCATGATCTGCGCCTCCGAGCAGTCCGTCACGGTGCTCGAGGACGTCTACGACGCCGTCAAGGCCGAGTTCAAGGCCCGCGGCTGCTACTTCCTCAAGGGCGCCGAGCTCGACAAGGTCCGCAAGACCGTCATCATCAACGGCTCGGTCAACGCCAAGATCGTGGGCCAGAGCGCCCACACCATCGCCCAGATGGCTGGCGTGGACGTGCCCGAGAAGACCAAGATCCTCATCGGCGAGGTCACGAGCGTGGAGCCCTCCGAGGAGATGGCCCACGAGAAGCTCTCGCCGGTCCTGGGCATGTACAAGGCCAAGACGTTCGACGAGGCCATCGCCAAGGCCGAGCGCCTCGTGGCGGACGGCGGCTACGGCCACACCTCCTCGCTGTTCATCTCCACGACGGAGAAGGAGAAGATGGCCAAGCACGCCGAGGCCATGAAGACCTGCCGCATCCTCATCAACACCCCGTCCTCCCAGGGCGGCATCGGCGACCTCTACAACTTCAAGACCGCCCCGTCCCTCACGCTGGGCTGCGGCTCCTGGGGCGGCAACTCCGTCTCCGAGAACGTGGGCCCCAAGCACCTGCTCAACATCAAGACGGTCGCAGAGAGGCGGGAGAACATGCTCTGGTTCCGCGCACCCGAGAAGGTCTACTTCAAGAGGGGCTGCCAGCCCGTGGCCCTCGACGAGCTCGGCCGTGTCATGCACAAGAAGCGCGCGTTCATCGTCACGGACCAGTTCCTGTTCAAGAACGGCTTCATCAAGCCCATCGAGCAGAAGCTCGACGAGCTGGGCATCGAGCACGCCTGCTTCTGGGACGTCGCCCCTGACCCCACGCTGCAGTGCGCGCGCAAGGGTGCGGAGATCCTCACGAGCTTTGAGCCCGACGTGATCATCGCCTTCGGCGGCGGCTCGGCTATGGACGCCGGCAAGATCATGTGGGTCCTCTACGAGCACCCCGAGGCCAACTTCGAGGATATGGCCATGGACTTCATGGACATCCGCAAGAGGGTCTACACCTACCCGGAGATGGGCTCGAAGGCCTACTTCGTGGCCATCCCGACCTCCTCGGGCACCGGCTCCGAGTGCACGCCGTTCTCCGTCATCACGGACGCCGAGACGGGCATCAAGTGGCCGCTCGCAGACTACGCTCTGCTGCCCAACATGGCAATCGTTGACGCCAACAACATGGACACCCAGCCCAAGGGCCTCACGAGCGCCTCTGGCGTGGACGTCCTCACGCACGCCCTCGAGGCCTACGTCTCTGTCATGGCCAGCGACTGGAGCGACTCCATGGCGCTGCGCGCGATGAAGCTTGTCTTCGACTATCTGCCGCGCGCCTACGACAACGGTGCGTCTGACCCCGAGGCCCGCGAGCGCATGGCCAACGCCTCCTGCCTTGCCGGCATGGCCTTCGCCAACGCGTTCCTCGGCCTCAACCACTCCATGGCCCACAAGCTCGGCGCCTATCACCACATCCCGCACGGCCTTGCCAACGCCGTCATCCTCACGCGCGTCATGCGCTACAACGCCGCCGACGTCCCCACCAAGATGGGCACGTTCCCGCAGTACGCCTACCCGCACGCGAAGGCCCGCTACGCCGAGGCCGCCCGCTACTGCGGCGTTACCGGCAAGAACGACGACGAGGTGTTCGAGAACTTCGTCAAGAAGATCAACGAGCTGTGCGACCACGTGGGCGTGAAGCACACGATCGCCGAGTACGGCGTTGACGAGAAGTACTTCCTCGACACGCTCGACGAGATGACCGAGAACGCCTTCAACGACCAGTGCACGCCGGCCAACCCGCGCTACCCGCTCATGAGCGAGATCAAGGAGCTCTACCTCGACGCCTACTACGGTCGCGAGCCCAAGAGCTACGAGGACTAGTTTTTCGCTGATGCGCCGGGCGCACGCGATGCCGCGCCCGGCGCCGAAGCATAGGGGGGAGGGGAGTGACCGCCAGGGGCTGGCGGCCTCCCCACCATCACTCACCAAGACCCTTTAGGGAGGGCTTAGCATGGAGCTTCCTCAGAACAAGGTGGAGCTTGTCCGTCGCGGCAACAAGGTGGTCTATGACACGGGCGACCGCATCGTCAAGGTCTTCAACGTCTCCAAGGCCGAGAGCGACGTCTTCAACGAGGCGCTCAACCTCGCCCGCATCCAGGAGACCGGCATCCGCGTGCCCAAGATCCTCGAGGTGTCGAAGTCCGAGGAGGGCTGGGCGCTTGCCACCGAGAAGGTGCAGGGCACCACGCTCGCCGAGCGCATGAAGGCCGACAAGAAGAACGTCGACGAGTACCTCGAGCAGTTCGTTCGTCTGCAGCTCGAGGTCAACGGCCACACGGCGCCGCTGCTCAACCGTCAGCGCGACAAGTACGCCCGCATGATCAACGGCCTCACCGAGATCGACGCCACGACGCGCTACGAGCTGCTCATCCGCCTCGACGGCATGAAGGTCGAGAACCGCGTCTGCCACGGCGACTTCAACCCGTCCAACGTCATCGTGGGCGATGACGGCCTGCTGTACGTCTGCGACTGGGCACACGCCACGCAGGGCTCTCCGGCCGCCGACGCCGCCATGACTTACCTGCTGTTTGCCCTTGAGGACCTGGCGCTTGCCGACAAGTACCTCATCATGTTCTGCAAGATGGCCGACATGCCCATGCAGGTCGTCCGTCGCTGGACGAGCATCGTGGCGGCGAGCGAGCTTGCCCGTCACCGCGACGCCAAGGAGGAGGAGTTCCTCCGCGGGTGGATTGACGTGGCTGAGTACCAGTAGGACCTGCTGACGGATACCCGTCGGGCCCGGGAGGTTCCTCGCGGACGTCCTCGCGGCCGGGGGTCTCGTGACAAACGAGGCGCCCGGCTGCTGCGGAATGTACGCTACGGAACCTCCCGGGCCCTTGCTGTCTCGCGGCTGGGGGGTGCCGTTCGGCCTGGCGGCCGGCATTCTTGCCATCCCCGGGCGGCGCGGGGGCCGGGCCCTGCTCTTCCCTGAGGCTGACGGATCCGTCGCGGGGCGGCCGTTCGGCCTGACGGCCGGCGTGCTATCTGTCTCCTGGTGGTAGAATCATCGAACGAATGTTTTCTCGGCCAGGCGGCCGCAGAAAGGGGAGTGCCGCGTGAAGGTCCTGCTCGTTCCCAACTACTCGCGCGCCGATGCCGTGCAGGCGGCGGCGACGCTCGAGGTGTGGCTTGCCCACGAGGGCGTCGAGGTCGTGTGGGCGCACGACAAGAAGCGCGAGCCCAACCGCGTCTGCGACCCGGTGGGCGCCTGTCTCGTGGTGTCGCTCGGCGGTGACGGCACGCTGCTGCGCGCGGCGAGCATCGTGGGCTATCGCGAGATTCCCATCCTCGGCCTGTCCTTCGGGCACCTCGGGTTTCTCACGGGTGCCGGCTCTAAGAACATCGTGGAGTCCGTCTCGCGCGCGCTTGCAGGAGAGATGCACCAGAGCAGACGCGCCACGCTCGACGTGGACGTCACGTTTTGCTGCGGCGGCGGCCTCATGAGGGACACCCACCACTTTGCGCTCAACGAGCTCGCGCTCACGCGCGGCGCGCTCGGTGACATGATCGAGTTCGACGTGAGCGTCTCGGGCAATCGCATCGACCGCCTGCGCGGCGACGGATTCGTCGTGGCCACGGCCACCGGCTCCACGGGCTACGCGCTCTCCTCGGGAGGCCCCATCGTGACGCCCGAGTTCAACGGCATGGTCTGCGTGCCCATAGCGCCCCACACGATCCTCGCCCGCGCGTTTCTCACGTCCTCGGCAGACATCGTGGAGCTCGAGCTGTCAGACGAGCGACCCGCCGAGAGCAGCGTGTTCGTGGACGGGCAGCTCGTCACCTGCCCGGAGGGCGGCCAGGTGGTCGCGTGCTCCGTTCGCCGCGGACCCGGTGACGTCATCCTGCTCGACTCGGACGCCGGCGGGTTCTATGACTCGGTGTCGCGCGTCTTCTACGGGCAGATGCGCAAGAAGCAGTAGGAGCAGTCGCGGCCGCCACGTGCGGCCGCTGCCATGTGCCAGGGAGGCAGCCAACCATGATCGACGAGCTCCACGTCCAGAGCGTGGCCCTCATCCGTGACGCGACGATCCGTCCCGCCGCCGGTCTCACCGTGCTCACGGGCGAGACGGGTGCCGGCAAGACGGCGCTGCTTTCCGCCCTCAAGCTGCTCGTGGGCGAGCGGGCAGACGCGGGAGCGGTGCGCGAGGGCGATGACCACCTGCTCGTGGAGGGACACGTCTACCTGGGACCCGACGACGCGGACGGCCACGTCGTCAGGCGTCGCGTCGAGGCGGCGGGCCGCGGTCGCGTGAGCTTCGACGGCCACATGGCGAGCGTGGCCGAGCTCGCGGCCCAGGTCGGCTCCACGGTGGACCTGTGCGGCCAGCACGAGCACCAGCGCCTGCTGTCCGTGGCCACCCATGCCCAGATGCTCGACGCCTGGACAGGCGAGCCCGCCGCGAGGGCACTCGCCGAGTACCGAGACGCGCTCGCCGAGGCCGCGGACGCCGCCGCGGAACTCGAGCGCGTGCGCGAGCTCGCGCGCAGCGGAAACGAGCGCCTCGAGCAGGCCGAGTTCGAGCTGCGTCGCATCGACGAGGTGAACCCGCAGCCAGGCGAGCTCGAGGAGCTCGAGGACGCGCTGCCCCGCGCCGAGCATGCCGAGGCGCTGCTTCGTGCGAGCGAGTCTGCCCGCGAGGCCGTCTCGGGAGACGGCGGCGCCATGGACCGACTTTCGGGTGCCGTGGGCGAGCTTCGCGACGCCTCGCGCTATGACGACGCCCTGGCGACCTTGGCAGACTCGCTCGAGAGCGCGCTCATCGACGTGGAGGACTGCGCCTCGCAGCTGCGCGAGTATCGCGACTCCGTTGACCTTGACCCCGTCGAGCTCGAGCGCATGCAGCAGCGCATGGCGTCTCTGCAGGGTCTCATACGCACGTTCGGGCCGGGCATGGAGGACGTTCTCGCGCGTCGCGAGCGGGCCCGCGAGGTCGTGGAGACGGTCGGCGACTCGGGCGAGCGCGAGCGTGCGGCCGAGCGTGCCGTCGACAGGGCGGAGGGGCGCCTCGCGAGGGCGGCCGACGCGCTCGACGCCGTGCGCGCCGAGGCGGCCCCGCGCTTCTCGGCGGCCGTCACCGAGCAGATGTCTCGCCTCGAGATGGCCGGCGCGGAGCTTATGGTGGCCCTCGAGCGCAGCCCGCGCGAGCAGTGGGGCCAGGGCGGCCCCGGGCGTGTGGAGCTCATGTACCGACCCGGCGCGGGGCTCACGGCCCGTCCGCTTCGGCGCATAGCGTCGGGCGGCGAGGTGAGCCGCGTCATGCTCGCGTGCAAGGTCGTCCTCGGCAACGCGGACGGCGTGGACACGCTCGTGTTCGACGAGGTGGACGCCGGCGTGGGCGGCTCCACGGCCCGCTCGCTCGCCGCGGTGCTCGCCGACCTCGCCAAGACGCACCAGGTCATCGTCGTGACGCACCTCGCGCAGGTGGCGGTGGCGGGCCAGTGCCACTACCTCGTGTCGAAGTCGGTGGGCGAGGACGGCCGTCCCGTGACGACCCTGCGCGAGATATCGGGCGAGCAGCGCGTGGCAGAGATCGCGCGCATGCTCTCCGGTGACACGTCCGACATCTCGCTCGCACACGCCCGCGAGCTTCTCTCCGAGGCCTAGCGCGTCCGGCGTTTGCACGCCGACGCCGTTCGTGTGGCGCTCTTGCACGTCGCCATCGTTCGTGTGGCGCTTCTGCACGTCGCCATCGTTCGTGTGGCGCTTCTGCACGCTGAACGGCGCTTGAGCGTGCAGAATCGCCACGGCAACGCGGCAAGCGTGACGAATCGCCACGGCAACGCGGCAAGCGTGCAGAATCGCCACGGCAACGCGGCAAGCGTGACGAATCGCCGCAGCAACGTTGCCTATTGCAGGCTGAGCAGGCGGCGGCTTGTGGCCGCGATGACGCCGCTCACGTCCTCGTCTCGCAGCTCGCAGAGCTCGCCGAGCGTCTCGCGAAGGCGCCCCGCAAGCCGGTCGGGTGGCCACTCGAGGGCGTGGGCGCCCTCGCCAGGCAGGTCTGTCTCGAGCAGCAGCTGGGCGGCCGGGATCTGCGTGGCGTAGGAGCGTCCCCGCCGCGTCCTTAGCCCAAACGCGTTCACCGAGAACAGGCAGCCCATCCGCCGCGCGCGCGTGAGCTGCTCTCCCGAGCCGGAGAACCAGTGGACGATGACGTCGTTTCTCTCGCACGTTCCGTGGCGCTCGAGCAGGTCGAGCACGGCGCCGGCCGAGGCCACGGCATGCAGCGACAGCACGTGGCCGCCTCCCGCGCATGCGTCGAGCACGGCGTCAAGTGCCGAGACCTGCAGCGCGGCGCTCGCGTCTCTGCCGTGCGAGAAGTCCAGCCCGACCTCGGCCACGTAGCGCATCGAGGCGGCGAGCTCGGCCGCGTGGCGCGCGTCCGCCTCGTCGCAGCGGCCGTCCGCGAGCCACCAGGGGTGCAGGCCCACGCCCACGCGCACGTTGCCCGCGCCTGCGAGCTCGCGCTCGGCACGCTCGAACTCGCCGGGCGTCACCGTGGCGCACAGCGCGCCCACGCCTGCCGCCGCGAGCTTGCGCGCCGCGGCCGCGGGGTCGTCATAGAACGCGAGGTGCGCGTGCAGGTCAAAGACGCCCGTCTCGCGAGCGGTGTCGGATGGCGCCGGCCCCGCCGTCACCGCTCGCCCCTGTCCCAGCGCCACGGCTCGTAGCCAATGAGCGCGCGGATGACGCGCCCGGCCACCATCTGGCCCATGATGGGCGGCATGTAGCTCGCCGTGCCCAGGTTGGACAGTCCGCCGTGAGAGCTTCCGGCCACGGGCCTGGGGCGCACGGGCTCCTCGGGCGAGTAGAGCACCTCGAGGTGGCGCACCCCGCGGCGCGAGCACTCCCTGCGGATCGTGCGCGCCATGCGGCAGCCGTGGGTCTTGGAGATGTCTGCGAGGGCGAACTTCTCGGGGTCGAGCTTGTTGGCGGCGCCCATGCTGCTCACCTCGGGGATGTTCGCGCCCCACGTGAGGCGGGCGAGCTCGATCTTCTGCGTGATCGTGTCGATGGCGTCCACCACGTAGTCGAGCCTTCCTCGGCCCACCACCTGGCCCTGCCCGTCCACCTCGGCGCCGGCCCAGGCAAGCACCTCGGGCAGGCTCTCCTTCGTGACGTAGCTCTGCCGGCACTCCACGCGGCAGCGCGGGTTGATCTCTCGGACCATCTCGCGCATGACGTCGGCCTTGACGCGCCCCACGGTGCTCTCGAACGCGAGCGCCTGGCGGTTGAGGTTGCTTGCGTCAACCGTGTCGCGGTCCACGAGGAACAGCTCGCCCACGCAGGCGCGCGCGAGCGCCTCCACGCAGCTCGAGCCCACGCCGCCCAGGCCTATCACGAGCACGCGCGATCCCTGGATGCGCGCGAGGCCCTCCCCGGTGAAGATGGGGCGCAGGCGCGTCGTGATGTCATCGGCAGCCCCGGCTGCCTGGGTGGGCTCGCCCAGGGTCGCGCCCGTCTGCTTATTGGTGGTCGTCTCGCTCACGTAGGGCCTCCAGTCAGGTAAAGTCAGAGTGTTGCAAAAGATGATAGCTGTGAACGGGCCGTCTGCGGGCCCATGCCGCGCGGCCAGGCGAGGGAGGGCGCATGCGCCAGGGATTCGACAACGACAAGTACATCGAGCTGCAGGCCGAGCACATCCGCGAGCGCATCGCCCAGTTCGGCGGCAAGCTCTACCTCGAGTTCGGCGGCAAGCTGTTCGACGACTACCACGCGAGCCGCGTGCTGCCCGGGTTCGAGCCAGACTCCAAGTTCCGCATGCTCAAGAGCCTCGCCGACGACGTCGAGGTCATCATCGCCATCAACGCCAACCACATCGAGAAGAACAAGGCGCGCGGCGACCTCGGCATCACCTATGACGAGGACGTCCTGCGCCTCGTGGACCTGTTCCGCGGCCAGGGGTTCGCCGTGGCCGCCGTCGTGCTCACGCAGTACGCCAACCAGCCTGCCGCAAACGTCTTCCGCGCCCGCCTGGAGTCGCTTGGCATCGCCTGCAAGCTGCACTACCCAATCGAGGGATACCCTCATGACGTCGACCTCATCGTCTCGGAGAGGGGCTACGGCAGAAACGAGTTCGTGGAGACGACGCGCCCGCTCGTGGTCGTGACGGCGCCCGGCCCCGGCTCGGGCAAGCTCGCCACGTGCCTGTCGCAGATCTACCACGAGCACGAGCACGGCGTGGAGGCCGGATACGCCAAGTTCGAGACGTTCCCGGTGTGGAACCTGCCGCTCACGCACCCGGTGAACATCGCCTACGAGGCCGCCACCGCAGACCTGGACGACGCCAACATCATCGACCCGTTCCACCTCGACGCCTACGGCAAGACCACGGTGAACTACAACCGCGACGTCGAGGCCTTCCCCGTGGTGCGCGCGCTCATGGAGAGGATCCTGGGCGAGAGCCCCTACCAGAGCCCCACGGACATGGGCGTCAACATGGTGGGCTTCGCCATCACAGACGACGAGGCGTGCCGCGACGCGAGCCGCATGGAGATCGTGCGCCGCTACTTCCAGGCTGCCGTGGGCGTCAAGCGCACGGGCATGGGCGCCGAGCAGGTCGACCGCCTCGAGCTCATCATGAAGAAGGCCGGCATCGACAAGAACTACTCGCCGGCGCGCTCCGCAGCCCTCACGAAGGAGCAGGTCACGGGCTCGCCGGTGGGCGCCATGGTCATGCCTGACGGCTCGGTCGTCACGGGCAAGACCTCGACGCGCCTGGGCGCGGCCAGCTCGCTGCTCATGAACGCGCTCAAGGTGGTCTCGGGCGTGGACATCGAGCTCGAGGTCATCTCGAACAGCGCCATCGAGCCCATCAGCTACCTCAAGACGCACTTCCTTGGGTCTTCCAACCCGCGCCTGCACACGGACGAGACGCTCATGGCGCTCTCCATCACCTCGGCCACCGACGAGGTGGCGGCCCGCGTGCTCGATGGCCTCGGGCAGCTGCGCGGCTGCGACGCGTTCTTCTCGGTCATCATCTCCGCGACCGACGAGCAGGTGCTGCGCCGCCTGGGCATCAACGTGTGCTGCGAGCCCAAGTACGAGCGCACGGGCATCTACCACAGGTAAGCAACCGGAATGAGACAAGGGGACAGTCCCCTTGTCTCATTATTTCACGAACAATCGAGACTGAGGGGGATTCGCATGGCCTTTGAGATCATCGCGCTTGACATGGACGGCAC
Source organism: Parolsenella catena (assembly GCF_003966955.1). GTDB lineage: Bacteria > Actinomycetota > Coriobacteriia > Coriobacteriales > Atopobiaceae > Parolsenella > Parolsenella catena. Next base: position 689,445 of record NZ_AP019367.1, read on the forward strand.
GCTGCTTGACTCGCGCAAGCGTGTGCTGCCAAGCTCCGTCGCCGCCGTCGAGCGCGCGGCTGCGGCCGGCAAGACCGTCGCGATCTGCTCGGGCCGCTGCCCGGTCATGGTCACGAAGTACCGAGACGAACTGCCGGGCGTGCGCTACGCCATCTGCTGTGCCGGCGCCATGATCTATGACATGGAGCACGACCGCGTCGTGGACGAGACGAACCTCGATCCCGCGTTCATCTCTCACGCCCTGGACGTGGCGGAGGAGGAGGGGTTCTTCCTGCTCGAGGTCACGAGCGGCACGGGCATCTACATGCAGGCGGACGAGATGTCCCAGGCCGCGCGCTGCGGCGTGGGCATCTACGAGCAGCTCTACCACGAGACGTCCACGGTCATCGCCGACGCTCACGCGTTCGCGCGCAGGCCCGACGTGCTCCAGTCCAAGCTCAACTTCCACTTCGCGGACGTCGCCGCGCGCGACCGCTGCCGCGCCCGGCTCGAGGGCTCGGGCGTGGTTATCACGAATTGCGAGCGCTCGAGCATGGAGTTCTCGGCCCCCGGCATCGACAAGGGCGTGGGCCTGGCCAGGCTCGCAGCGCTGCTCGGCGTGCCCGAGTCGTCCACCATCTCGGTGGGAGACGCCGAGAACGACCTGGCCATGCTGCGCTCGGCGGGCCTTGGCGTGGCCATGGGAAACGCGCTGCCCTGCGCCGTGGAGGCCGCCGACGTCCAGGTTGCCGACAACGACCACGACGGCGTGGCCGAGGCGATCGAGCGCTACCTGCTCGCATAGGGACCAGAGGGGACGGGTCCCTCTGGTCCCGGACCAAACGAACCCGTCCCCTTTGGCGCCATCCTGGCGGCATCATTAATTTGGCGTGAAGTGCGCGCGGAGCCGCCCGTGCGGTGCTAGGATAAAGACCCGTAGAAAGTAGTGTTCGTTGGTCTCTACGGGAAGGTTTCCTCGCATGACAAAGCACATCTTCGTGACTGGTGGCGTCGTCTCGTCCCTCGGCAAGGGCATCACCGCCGCCTCGCTCGGCCGCCTGCTCAAGTCTCGTGGCTACAAGGTCATGATGCAGAAGGCCGATCCCTACCTCAACGTCGACCCGGGCACGATGAGTCCGTTCCAGCACGGCGAGGTCTTCGTGACCGAGGACGGCTATGAGTCCGACCTCGACCTGGGCCACTACGAGCGCTTCATCGACGAGAACCTCACGCGCAACTCCAACTTCACCACGGGCGCCATCTACCAGAGCCTCATCGCCCGCGAGCGCCGCGGTGACTTCCTCGGCGGCACCGTCCAGGTCATCCCGCACGTCACGAACGCCATCAAGGAGCGCTTCCGCCGCGTCGAGGAGCAAACGGGCGCAGACGTCGTCATCACCGAGCTCGGCGGCACAATCGGCGACATCGAGGGCCAGGCGTTCGTCGAGGCCATCCGCCAGTTCCGCAAGGAGAAGGGCACGGCAGACTGCTGCCTCATCCACGTGAGCCTCGTGCCCTACATCGCCGCCGCCCACGAGGTCAAGACCAAGCCCACGCAGCACTCCGTGCGCGAGCTGCGCTCCATGGGCATCCAGCCCGACTTCATCATGTGCCGCTCCGACCACGAGGTCGACGAGTCCATCCGCGCCAAGATCGCGAGCTTCTGTGACGTCGAGCCCGACCACGTCTTCGAGAACTCGGACTGCGCCTCCATCTACGACGTGCCCGAGCACCTCGCCCGTCAGGGCTTTGACCTCAAGGTCTGCGAGCGCCTTGGCCTTGACCCGCGCAAGAGCGACATGAGCGAGTGGTACGGCTTCACGAGCCGCATGCACGAGGCCAACGACAAGGCCGACGTCACCAAGATCGCCGTCGTGGGCAAGTACACGCAGCTGCCTGACGCCTACCTGTCCGTCATCGAGGCCCTGCACCACTCCGGCGTCTACTACGGCCGCCACGTCGACATCAACCTCATCGACGGCGAGAACCTCACCGAAGACGACGTCGAGCAGGTCCTCGGCGACGCCGACGGCATCCTCGTGCCCGGCGGCTTTGGCATCCGCGGCCTGGAGGGCAAGATCCTCGCCACGCACCGCGCCCGCACGACTGGCACGCCGTTCCTCGGCATCTGCTTGGGCCTTCAGGTTGCCGTGTGCGAGTACGCCCGCAACGTCGCCGGCATGCCGGGCGCCAGCTCCACCGAGTTCGTCCCCGACTGCGAGTACCCGGTCATCGACCTCATGCCCGACCAGGAGGACGTCACGTCCAAGGGCGGCACCATGCGCCTGGGCGCCTACCCCTGCAAGGTCGCCGAGGGCACGCTCGCGCGTGAGGCCTACGGCGAGGAGCTCGTCTACGAGCGTCACCGCCACCGCTTCGAGGTGAACAACGCCTACCGCGAGAAGCTCCACCAGGCCGGCCTCACGTTCTCCGGCGTCTCCCCGGACGACCGCCTCGTCGAGATGGTCGAGCTGCCCGAGGACGTCCACCCGTGGTTCGTCGCCGCGCAGTTCCACCCGGAGTTCAAGAGCCGCCCGACGCGTCCGCAGCCTCTGTTCCGCGAGTTCGTGCGTGCCGCCATCGCCCGCCACGAGGGCGTCGACCGTCACGAGGTCAACGCGGGGGAGTAGCGCGCCCACAGCCGATGCGGCGCCGCGTGCGCAATGTCAGCGCATCATCGTTTGAACTGACGTTACTATGGGGGTCGCCCCGGGTCGCATGCCCGGGGCGACCCGTCCGTAAGGGTGCCGGGGCCATCGCGGTGCCGGCAAGTCATGGGGGCACATCGTCGTGGAACTCTCGCGCGCACTCAAGGAGTACCTCAACTACGTGGCAGTCGAGCGCGGCTGCTCGCGCAACACGGTCCTGGCCTATGGCCGAGACCTGCGCAGCTACCTCGCCGGCCTCAGGCGCGAGGGCATCACGCGTCCCGACCAGGTCACGCGCGAGCGCATCGAGGAGCACATCCGTCGCCTGCGCGAGAGCGGCCTGGCCATCTCGAGCGTCGAGCGCGCCGTCTCGGCCATCAAGGGCTTCCACCGCTTCATGGTCGCCGAGCGCATCTCCATCACGCATCCGGCGGCGGACCTCCCGCTGCCCAAGAAGCCCGACCGCCTGCCCGACGTCATCAGCCGCGAGCAGGCCACCGCGCTGCTCGACCAGCCCTTCCCGGCCACGGCGTCCGGCCAGAGGGACCACGCCATCGTCGAGGTGCTCTACGGCTGCGGCCTGCGCGTCTCCGAGCTGTGCGGCCTGGATCTTCGCCAGGTCATGCTCGACGAGCAGGTGCTGCGCGTCGTGGGCAAGGGCGACAAGGAGCGCATCGTCCCCATCGTGGGGACGGCGGCAAGCGTGCTGTCCGAGTACCTCGAGCAGTGGCGCCCTCAGCTCGTGAGCCCGCGCGTCTCGTCCTCGGCGGTGTTCCTCAACAACCGCGGCAGGCGCCTCTCGCGCCAGAGCGTGCACTCGCTCGTGGCCAAGGCCGGCGCCGTCGTGGGGATCGAGGGGCTTCACCCGCACACGCTGCGCCACAGCTTTGCCACCCACATGCTCGAGGGCGGCGCCGACCTGCGCATCGTCCAGGAGCTCCTGGGGCATGCCGACATCTCCACGACGCAGCTCTACACGCACCTCGATCGCTCCCACGTGCGCGAGGTCTACATGGGCGCCCATCCGCGCGCCAACGCGTAGGCCCTGCTGGGGCGCCCGTTGGGGGCACCGTTCGCCGATTTTCGTACAAACAAGCCGTCTGCCTGCGGCTTCACAACTTTGTCACGTGACGCGCGTCCTTCTTGGGACGTGCGTCCTTTTCTTTTCCGGGGCATCCCACAATTGCTCGTGGGCAAACGGGCGTTCGCCACAACCGATGGGGCGGGCCTGTCATGGATAGTCGTTCGTAGGGTGAGTTCAGTCATCGCTAGGGGGAAATAGTCGGATTTAGGGTTGCTCAGGTTGGTTCGGCGCTTTATATTCTTAACAGCGCGAACGAGCGCGGATGAGCATGACCGGGACGCCGGCCGCGATGCCTCGAGGGGAGTTGAGCGATGTACCTGACTGGGTCCAAGACCGTTTCTGTGGACGCCCAGGGGCGCATCACGCTTCCCGCCGACTATCGCGACGACTTCAAGGAGTCGGGCAACAAGGTCTGCCTCATCTACGTGAAGGGCGCGCTGTGGGGCTTCACCCCCGAGGGTCACAAGGAGTGGGTCGAGAGCTGCTTTCCCGAGGGCTTCAACCCGCGCTCCAAGAAGGACAAGGCGCTTCGCCTGGGCCTGAACGCCAAGACGGTCACGGTCGAGATCGACAAGTCCGGCCGCGTCGCGCTTGGCAAGATCGCCCCGTCCGACCTGGAGAAGCTGTCCCTCGGCCGCGAGGCGGTCGTCGTTGGCGACGCGGACCACTTCGCCGTGTACAACACGGAGGCATGGGCCGCCAAGCAGGCTGAGCTCGACGTCGACATCGACGCCCTGCTCGATGACGAGGACTAGGGGTGGAGAGCATGACAGATGAATACCGGCACGTACCCGTGATGCTGGGGGAGGTCCTGCGCGAGCTGGACCCCAAGCCCGGGGACATCGTCTGCGACTGCACGCTCGGAGGGGCCGGCCACACGGTCGAGCTCGCCCGCCGCGTGGCGCCTGACGGCCTGTCCATCGGCATCGACCAGGACGACATGGCGCTTGCCGCTGCCACCGAGCGCTTCGAGCGCGAGGTGCCGCAGGGCCGGCACCTGTTCCTCAAGGGCAACTTCGGGGACCTCGACGAGCTTCTCGTCAAGGCCGAGGTGCCCGGCGTGGACTGCTTCCTGTTCGACCTCGGCGTCTCATCCCCGCAGCTCGATATTCCCGAGAGGGGTTTCTCCTACAACGAGGACGCACCCCTCGACATGCGAATGGATCCGGGAACACACACCCAAACCGCAGCCGAGGTCATCAACACCTATGACGAAGCCGACCTCGCCCGGATCCTTTCCGTCTACGGAGACGAGAAGTTCGCCTCCCGCATCGCCCGCGAGATCGTGAGGCGAAGGGCCAAGGAGCCCATCAGAACGACGTTCGAGCTCGTCGACGCCATCAAGGCCGCGATTCCCGCGGCGGCGAGGCGCCACGGCGGACACCCGGCGCGCAAGACGTTCCAGGCCCTGCGCATCGAGGTGAACCACGAGCTCGAGGTGCTCGAGAGGGGGCTCGAGGCGGCCATCCGCTGGCTGAACCCGGGCGGTCGCGTCTGCGTCATCAGCTACCACTCGCTCGAGGACCGCATCGTCAAGCACCTGTTTGGCGAGATGAGCCAGGGGTGCACCTGCCCACCGGACCTTCCGGTGTGCGTGTGCGGCCACGTGCCGATCATCCGCGTCAAGACTCGCAAGCCACTCGTGGCGGGCGAGGAGGAGCTCGAGCGCAACCCACGCGCCCGCAGCGCCAAGACGCGCGTGGCGGTGAAGCTCGACTGCTAGCCCGCGCGCCCGCAAGGCACAGCCGGCCTCGGCCGACGGCATAGCACTTCGCACCATCCGCACCACGCACCACACACAGCAGCAACGCAGCACAAACGCAGCTCAAACGCACCACACACGAACCACGGAGCCAGGGGGCCCGCAAGGGCCCCCGGCTGGCTCTTTGCTCAAAAAACACGCTAGGCAAGCAGGGATGACGACGAATGATGTACCAGGGCTCTGAGGCCGTTCGCCTCGACTATCTTGGGGAGGCGACCCCCCGCCGCGAGCAGCGCACCTCCTTCGAGGTCGTTGAGGGCGCGGGCCTCGACCACCTCGAGCGCCGAGGGGTCTCGCCCCAGTTCATCGCCAACCTCAAGTTGGCCGCGGCCGTGTGCGTCGCCCTCGTCGTCCTGTGCGTCGCCCGCATCGGCGTCTACTCCATGGCCGTGGGCACGCTTGCCAGCAACGAGAGCATGCGCAGCGAGCTCAAGCAGACGGTCGCCCTCGAGGACGACCTGCGCATCCAGCGCTCCGTGCTCTCGAGCACCCAGCGCATCGACCGCATCGCCACGCAGAGCTACGGCATGGTGGCCGCCAACGGGGCCGAGAAGCTCAGCGTCTCCGACTCCGCCGACACCGCCTCCGAGGGCACCGGCGCCGCCGACGAGGCCACCGACGCCCAGGCCACGGACGCCGCCCCCGACGCCACCCAGGCCCAGAAGAGCTCCGACGAGGTCGCCAGCGAGGTCGGCCAGGCCACCCAGACGCAGGGCGACGGCTCCACGGCCGGCGCGAATGCAGCTGACGTGGACTCGCTCTCCTAACGGCTCGGGCGCGGTCGAACTCGCCTACACTAGGTCGCATGAATTCTCGAGACACAAGACGCGGCTCCTCCCGCCGCAACACATCCCAGCGCCGCCCCCGCCAGACGTCCTCGTATGACGAGGAGCGCCGGCGGCGCAGCCGTGGGGGCGCCGGGGAGGTCGCCGGCGGCAGGCGCCTGCCCCTCGTCGTGATCGCCCTGCTCGCCGTGGTGGCTGCTCGCCTCGTGTGGCTGCAGGTCATAGACGCGCCGAGGCTCTCGGCCCGCGCCGACGCCATGTCGACGACGAACGTCGCCATACTCGCGAAGCGCGGCACCATCTACGACCGCAACGGCAACGTGCTCGCCACGAGCGTCGAGTGCCGCACCCTCTACTGCAACCCGAGCGCCGTGGGCGACAAGAACGCCGCTGCGCAGGTCCTGGCCGACAAGCTCGGCGGCCAGGCGAGCGACTACCTGCCCACGCTGTCGCAGGACACGACGTTTGCCTACCTCAAGCGCCAGGTGGACACCGACGTGGCCACCGACGTCATCTCAACGCTCGCCTCGAAGGACATCGAGGGCGTCTACACGCTCGCCGACGTCAAGCGCGTCTACCCCTACGGTGCCACGGCCGGCCAGGTGCTTGGCTTCATCGGCACGGACGGCCACGGGCTGTCCGGCCTTGAGCTGCAGTACGACGACGTGCTCTCGGGCACGGATGGCGAGATGCTCGTGGAGCGCGGCCGCGACGGCTCGCCCGTGGCCGGCGGCGCGTCAGAGATCCATGAGGCCACGGACGGCACGGACATCATCGTCTCGCTCGACGTCAACGTCCAGCGCGTGGCCGAGGAGCAGCTCACGCAGGCCATGGACGACACGGAGGCCAAGAGCGGCAACGTCATCGTCACCCAGCCCGGCACCGGAGAGATCCTCGCCGCCTGCTCGTGGCCGCTGTTCGACCCAACGGACTCCTCGACCCTCACGAACGACGCCCTCAAGCTCATGAGCGTCTCGGACTCCTACGAGCCCGGCTCCACGTTCAAGACGCTCACGATGGCCATCGGCTATGACACGGGCACGATCAACAAGAGCTCGACGTTCTCCGTGCCCGCCCAGGTCAAGGTCGGCGACGACACGGTGACCGACGTCGACGGCCGCGACTACATGATGGACATGACCCCCACTGAGATCATGCGCCGCTCCTCCAACACCGGCGCCGCCCTCGTGGGGCAGGCCATCGGCGCGGACAAGTTCGCCGCGGGCATCGCCGCGCTCGGCATCGGCCAGAAGACGGGCATCGACTTCCCCGGCGAGTCGGCCGGCATCGTTCCCTCGCGTGACGAGTACACCGGCGCCACGACGGGAGCGGCTGCCTTTGGCCAGGGCATCGCCTTCCCCTCCATCCAGCTCGTGCGCGCCATCGGCGCCATCGCCAACAAGGGCACGCTCGTGACGCCCCACTTCCTCGTCCAGAAGGGCTCGGAGAAGGCCGACTGGGGCCAGGGTCAGCAGGCCATCTCATCCGAGGCGTGCGAGAGCGTCATCGGCGACCTGCGCGAGGTCGTGCTCGAGGGCACGGGCCAGGAGGCCCAGGTGGCTGGCTATGACGTCGTGGGCAAGACAGGAACGGGCCAGCAGGCGCTCGACACGGGCGGCTACCTGGATGACTCCTACCTCAGCTCGTTCATCGGTTTCGCGAACGGCGATGACGCGCAGGTGCTGTGCTACGTGGGCCTGTACGGCACGGCGCAGCACGGCAGCGCGGCGTGCGCGCCCTTCTCGGCTATCATGAGTGAGGCCCTCACGGACCTGAGCGTGCCAACACAAAACTAGGGAGGGCGTGCCCTCCATCGGGAGATACGCATGATTGAGTGCACTGCGTCTGACATATGCGCCGCCACGGGAGCAACACTTGTCTGGGGCACCGGGGAGGAGGTCGCGCGTGGCGTGGCCATCGACTCGCGCCGCGTGGGTGACCACGGCCTGTTCGTGGCGTTTCCTGGCGAGCGCGTTGACGGCAACGACTACGTGACGTCTGCCGTCGAGGCGGGCGCGGGCGTCGTGGCCGTCACGAGGGGGCTCGACGAGGCCTCGCTCGCCACGGCGCGCGAGCACGGGGTTGCCATCGTGCGTTGCGATCAAGACGACGCCACGGAGTTTTTGCTGCGCCTGGCCGGATGGTGGAGGCTTGCCCAGGACTGGTGCGTCGTGGGCGTCACGGGATCTGTGGGCAAGACCACGACCAAGGACATGCTCGCCGCCGCGCTCGCGACCCGCTACCGGGTGCATGCCACGGCCGGCAACTTCAACAACCTCATCGGCGTGCCCCTCACGCTGCTCGAGGCTCCCATCGACGCCGAGGTGCTCGTCGTGGAGATGGGCATGAACCATGCCGGCGAGATAACGCGGCTCGCCGAGTGCGCGCGCCCGCGCGTGGCCGTCATCACCAACGTGGGCACGAGCCACATCGGCCTGCTCGGCTCGCGCGAGGGCATCGCTCGTGCGAAGGGGGAGATTGCCGCGTCGCTCGCGAATCCGCCCGCCTCGACCGTAGCACCCGCGCCCATGCTCGTCATGTGCGCGGACAACGACTACACCTCCTTCATCGCCGAGACGTTTGCCAAGCCCGCCGGCGTCCCCGTCGTGCTCGTCGGCGCGGGCGAGGGCTCTGCCGTGAGCGCCTCCAACGTGACGCTCGACGACGAGGCGCACCCGAGCTTTGACGTCTCGGCGACGCGCCCGCTTGGCGCCGTGGCCGCCGGCTGCGAGTTCCACGAGAGCCTCTCGCTCACCGGCGCCCAGGTCGTGCCGGACTTCCTGCTCGCGTTTGCGCTGTCCGTCTCCATGGGGGTCGGCTCGCAGGACGCGGCCAAGGCGCTCGCTAGCCTCGCGCCCACGCACATGCGTCAGGAGGTCGTGCGCGCCGCGTGCGGCTGCCGCGTCATCGATGACTCCTACAACGCCAGCCCCGACTCCACGGCGGCGGCGCTCAACGCCCTGTGCAGCATGCGCGTGGCGCCCGGCGGACGACGCATCGCCATCCTCGGGGAGATCGGCGAGCTTGGCGACGAGCAGGACCGGCTCCACGAGCTCGTGGGCGCCTACGCGGCCGCCAAGCCGCTCGACATGCTTGTCATCGTGGGCACGGACCGCGCCGACCACATGGAGCACGCGGCCAGGCTCATGGGATTTTCCGAGGACAGGCTCGTGCGCGTCTCGGACGTGGACGAGCTCACGAGGATCGTCTCGCCGGTGCTTGCACCCGATGACCTCGTGCTCGTGAAGGCGTCCCGTGCGGCCTATCTCGATCGATTTGTGAAGGCGGTGATGGGCTAGCCATGCTATCTGCCCTGTTTGCCGGGTCTCAGTACCCCACCTACCTCGTGTTCGTCGCGGTGTTCGTCGCAGGTCTTCTCACGGCTGTGCTCATGCCCGCGTTCATCCGCGTCATGCGCAAGGACGGCATCGGCCAGCAGGTGCGCGCGGACGGCCCGCAGACCCACCTCGTGAAGCAGGGGACGCCCACCATGGGCGGCGTCATCATGCTCGTGGGGCTTCTGCTCACCACCGTCCTGCTCGCCCGCTGGACGCCCGACCTCATCCTGTGCGTCTGCGCCACGGTGGGCACCGGCCTGCTCGGCCTTCTCGACGACATCGAGTCCGTGAGCCACGGTCGCTCGCTGGGCCTCACGCCCTCCCAGAAGATGGCCGGGCTCATCGTCATCTCCGTGGCCTTTTGCCTTTTGGCCGTCAACTGGGTTGGCATCGCGCCCACGATCACGTTCCCGGGCGGTCTCACGGTCGACCTTGGCGTGCTCGCGACGCAGATTGGCCCCGTGAGCGTGCCGTGGCTCTACGTATTCTTCGTGTTCCTCATGCTCGCCGGACTGTCGAATGCCGTGAACCTCACGGATGGCCTCGACGGCCTGGCCGGCGGCACCGTCATGGTGGTCATGCTCGCCATGGCGATGGTGGCCTTCAGCTACGACGAGATCAACCTCGCGGTCTTCGCGGGTGCGGCAGCCGGTGCCTGCGTGGGCTTTCTGTGGCACAACTGCTACCCGGCCTCCATCTTCATGGGCGACACCGGCTCGCTCGCGCTCGGCGCGGCCTTCGCGGCCCTCGCCATCCTCACCAAGACCGAGGTGACGTCGCTTGTCATGGGCGGCCTGTTCATCTGCGAGGCGCTCTCGGTCATGATGCAGGTCATCAGCTTCAAGTCGACCGGCAAGCGCATCTTCCTGATGGCGCCGCTCCACCACCACTTCGAGAAGAAGGGCTGGAGCGAGACGAAGGTCGTCATCCGCTTCTGGATCGTGAGCGCCATGTTCGCGGCCGTGGGCTTTGCGCTGTACTTCCAGCTTCGATAGCACGTTGCGCCCGTATCGGGCGTTGGTACGTGGGCGCCGCCGTGCCATGGGCGGCGTCCGCTGTTTTGCAAGGGGGCAATGGCCATGTGTGATGCAAGTGAGCTCAACCTCGGAGACGTCGCGGTCCTCGGCCTGGGCAAGACCGGCGAGGCCGTGGCGGACTGCCTGCTCGACAACGGGCATGGCGGCCGCGCGCGCTCCGTCACCGTCTATGGGGGTCTCAAGAGCGAGCCGGGAGAGTCCACGCGCGCCCTGGAGGCGGCGGGAGCCCGCGTGGTGTGCGGCACCGAGGACATCGAGGGCCACTATGACCTCGCCGTCGTGAGCCCGGGCATCTCCGAGTTCAGCGACTTCTTTGCCAGCGCCGCGGCGCATGCCGACGAGGTCATCGGCGAGCCTGAGCTCGCGTGGCGCGAGAGCCCCGAGCGCTGGGTGGGCATCACCGGCACGAACGGCAAGACCACGACCACGACGCTCACGCGAGACCTCTTGCGCGCCGGCGGCCTGTCCGCCGAGGCCGTGGGCAACATCGGCACGATGGCCGTGGGCGAGGTCGAGCGCAGGGCGCCGGGCGAGTGGCTCGTCGCCGAGCTCTCGAGCTTCCAGCTCGCCACGACCAGCAGGCTCCACCCCCATGTGGCCGTGCTGCTCAACGTGACGCCCGACCACCTCGCCTGGCACAAGACGATGGAGAACTACGCCGCCGCCAAGGAGAGGATCTTCGCCAACCTCGATGCGGCGGACCTTGCCGTGGTCTCTGACGGCGACGAGTGGTGCCGCGCCGTCATCTCCCGTCTCGAGGCGAGGGGCCTGCGCGTGTGCCACCTGCTCGCCGCCGGTGAGACGCCCGCCGACGAGCTTCCGTGCGCCGCGTGGGAGCGCCCGGACGGCACGCTCGTCGTGCGCGAGGACGGCCATGACACCGTGCTCGTCAACAAGGCAGAGCTCTCCATCCACGGCGAGCACAACGTCGAGAACGCGCTGGCCGCGAGTGCCGCCGCGCTCGCCTGCGGCGTCGACGCCGACGACGTGCGCGCGGGGCTGCTCGCCTTCGCGCCGCTCGAGCATCGCATCGAGCCGTGCGGGCAGGCGAGGGGCATCCGCTTCGTGAACGACTCCAAGGCCACGAACACCGACGCCGTCTCCAAGGCGCTCACGGCGTTCGCGCCCGGCAGCGTCCTCATCCTGCTCGGCGGCCACGACAAGGGCACCGAGCTCGCCGACATGGCATCAGACGTCGCCGCCTCGGCACGCGTGGCCGTGTGCTTCGGCGAGGCGGGGGAGCGCATCGCGCAGGCGCTTGAGGCCCAGGGCTCGGCCCTCGAGGTCATCCGCGCCGAGCACATGGAGCAGGCGCTTGACGCAGCCATTGCCCAGGCGCGCCCCGGAGACGTTGTGCTGCTCTCGCCGGCCTGCTCCTCGTTCGACGAGTTCTCCGGCTACGAGGAGCGCGGCCGCGTGTTCAAGGGCCTCGTGGCGCAGCGCATCAAGGCCATGGAGGAGCGCCAGTGACGAGCCTTACCGCCCGCCCGGGCGCGCGTGCGCAGGTGCGCGGTCGCGCGTCGGGTGCCAACAACATCGAGAAGCAGATCATGGGGGTGCCGGCGCGCATCATGCGCCCGTGCCTTCTGCTCGTCGCCGCGGCGGTGGGCCTCACGCTGTTTGGCCTCGTCATGATCTACTCGGCCTCCTCGGTGGAGGCCATGAGCGAGCAGGGAGACGCCGCCTTCTACGTGAAGCGTCAGGCACTGTTCATCGTGGCTGGTCTCGTGTTGGCCGCCGGCGCCGCCAAGGCCGACTACCACAAGCTGTGCTCCAAGACCGGCCTGGCCGCCATGGGCCTCGTCATCGTTGGCATGCTCGTGGTCGTGCGCGTGGCGGGGTCTGGTGCGAACGGCGCCACGCGCTGGCTGGAGGTGGGCCCCTTAAGGCTGCAGCCCTCGGAGTTCGCGAAGGTGTTCGTGCTGCTTGCGGCCTCGGGCACGGCGGCCGAGTTCTTCGCTGAACGCACCATCGACCAGACGACGTTCGTCAAGCGTCTCGCCCTCTACGTGGCCCTGCCGGTCCTGCTCATCGTCGTCCAGCCCGACAAGGGCACGGCGGGCATCATCTGCCTGCTCGTGTTCGTCATCGCCTATGACGCGGGCTTCGATCGTGACATCCTCATCAAGTTTGCCCTGCTCGTTGCGGTGGTTGGTCTCGTCTACTCGCTCAGGGACGATTACTCCCGCCAGCGCGTCCTCACGATGTTCAACCCCTGGAGCGACGAGTGGGGCAACGGCTACCAGCTCACGCGCGGCTTCATGGCGTTTGGCTCGGGAGGGCTCACGGGCGTGGGGCTTGGCATGAGCCGCATGAAGTACTCGTATCTGCCCGAGGCCCATAACGACTTCGTGTTCGCCATCGTGGGCGAGGAGCTCGGCCTCGTGGGCACGCTGGCGGTTCTCGCGGCGTTCGCGTTTCTGGCCGTCCAGGCCCTCGACGTGGCCCGCAACGCTTCGGACCACGAGGGGCGGCTCATCGCCGTTGGCGGCGTGACGCTTCTGCTCGCGCAGCTGTTCCTCAACGTGTTCGGCGTGCTCGGGCTGTTCCCGCTCTCAGGCAAGCCCCTGCCGTTCATCTCGTACGGCGGCTCGTCGATCATGAGCTGCCTGCTCATCGTGGGCGTCATCGTGAACGTCTCGCTGCACTCGACGCTTCCCGAGACGGTCCATGACCGCCGCCGCGCCTCCATGGCGCTCTCGGGCGACGACGAGGACACGGGAGTGAGCGAGCCCCGCGTCCACGCGGCCGGCGCGCGCCGGGCGGGCTCGGCCTCGCAGGTCTCCGCCGAGGCGGGGCGCACGGGTCGCGCAAGCGCCTCGACCCCGCTCGCGGGCACGTCGGGCGCGAGGGGCAACCTGCGCGTCGTCGATGGCGGCGCCGGCAGGAAGAGGATAGATTTGGGTCCCGACCCGGCGGATCGCCTCCGCTCGAGCAGGGGGCCAGAGGTTAGGGTTGGCGGCACGTCTCGTGCCAACGCAGGCCGGCGCTCCCAGTCCGGGCGCCGCGGGAGAAGGGGATAGCCATGGGCAGCTCTCTTGAGGTTGCGATCGCGGCAGGCGGCACGGCCGGCCACATCAATCCGGCGCTCGCGCTTGCCGAGGAGCTCAGGCGCCGCGGCCACCACGTGACGTTCTACGGCCGCCCCTCCAAGCTCGAGGGCACGCTCGTGCCGGCCGCGGGCTTTGAGCTCGTGGACGTGGAGGTCACAGGCTTCGATCGCTCGCGTCCCTGGACGGCCGTCTCGAGCCTCTACCGCGTCTGGCAGGCAAAGCGCGCCTTGGGCCGGCGCTTCGGCGCGGGCACGGCGCCCGACGTCGCGATCGGCTTTGGCGCCTATGTGGAGGTCCCGCTGCTGGGCTGGTGCCGCGACGCCCACGTGCCCTACCTGCTCCACGAGCAGAACTCCGTGCCGGGCCTCGCCAACAAGATGATGAGCGTCCACGCGAGCCGCGTGTGCATCTCCGTGCCGGCAGCGCGCCCGGTCTTCGAGCGCGAGGGAGACCCAAACCACGTGGTGCTCACGGGCAACCCCGTGCGCGCGAGCGTCATCGCCGGCAGCAGGCAGGCGGGGCGCGCCGCGCTCGGCGTGCCCGAGGACGCCACGATGCTGCTCGTCTTTGGCGGCAGCCTTGGCGCGCGCACGCTCAACGAGGGCATGGCGGCGCTCAAGGACCGCCTGCTCGCGGTCGAGGGGCTGCACGTCGTCCAGTCCACGGGCAAGGCGGGCTACGAGGCGGCGTCCGAGGCCCTCGCGCTCACGCCCGAGGAGACCGGCCGCTGGCACCTCGAGAGCTACATCGACAACATGGGAGACGTCCTTGCCGCGGCAGACCTCGTGCTCTCGCGTGCCGGTGCCTCCTCCATCGCAGAAATCGCCGCGCTCGGCGTGCCGTCCGTCCTCGTTCCCTACCCGTTTGCCACGGCTGACCACCAGACGACGAACGCCCGCTACCTCACTGACGCCGGCGCCGCCGTGCTCTTCACCGACGACGAGGTTGCCACGCCCGCCTTTGGCGAGAAGCTCCTCTCACTTCTCGAGCACCCCGACGAGCGCCAGGCCATGCGTGAGGCCGCCGCGGGGCTTGCCCAGGACCAGGCCGCGGCCAAGCTCGCCGACGAGCTCGAGCGCGTCGCCCGGTGATGGCGGGGACGGGGCCAAACCGTCTCCGACCCGCTGTCTCTGCCCATTTGGTGGGGCGCGCCTCCCCCTCGCGTCCCATGAGCTAAAGTAATGGGCTGTATGTACCTAGGCAACGAGGGGAGCCAGCCCACATGGCAACCACTTCAGAGAAGCTTCCGTTCAAGCGCGTCCACATCATCGGCATCGGTGGCGCGGGCATGAGCGGCATCGCGCTCGTCCTGCACGAGCGCGGCATCGTCGTGACGGGCAGCGACCTCAAGAGCTCGCGCTACGTCCGCGAGCTCGAGGCCGCTGGCATCGAGGTCCACGTTGGTCACGAGGCCGCCACCGTCGACGCCGTGAGGCCCGACGTCGTCGTGGTCTCCACGGCCATCCCCGAGACGAACCCCGAGGTCGTCCGCGCCCGCGAGCTGGGCATCGAGGTCTGGCCGCGCGCCAAGATGCTGCCGGCGCTGTCGCTGGGCCACACGACTGTGGCCGTCTCTGGCACCCACGGCAAGACCACGACGAGCTCCATGGTTACGACGATGCTCGACCGCATGGGCCTCGACCCGTCGTTCCTCATCGGTGGGTTCGTAGAGGGCTATGACACCAACGCGCACAGCGGCAGGTCGCAGTACTACGTCGCCGAGTCCGACGAGTCCGACGGCTCGTTCCTCTACTTCGACCCGACCGTGGCCGTCGTCACCAACATCGAGGCGGACCACCTCGACCACTACGGCACGATCGAGAACCTCGAGAAGACCTTTGGCCAGTTCATGGACTCCGTGGGCCCCGAGGGCCACGTCGTCGCCTGCGGCGAGTCCGAGCGCGTGCGCCGCGTTGCCGCAGCCTCGAGCGCCAACGTGGTGCTGTACGGCATGGCGGGCGAGGGCGAGTTCGACTACGTGTGCACGCCCGAGCCCAGCCACCACTCCATCGAGAGCCACCTCGTGGTCACGACGCCCTCCGGCGTCGCGGTGAGGGTCACCATCAAGGCCAACCCCGGCCGCCACAACATGCTCAACGCCACGGCCGCCATCGCCGTCGCCGACGTCCTCGGCCTGGACGTCGAGAAGGCCGCCAAGGCCCTGTCCACGTTCGCCGGCGTCAAGCGCCGCTTCACGCATGTGGCCGACATTGACGGCATCACGGTCGTCGACGACTACGGCCACCACCCCACGGAGGTGGCCGCGACCCTGTCCGCAGCCGCCGGCCTGGACTACGACCGCGTGGTTGTCGTGTTCCAGCCGCATCGCTACAGCCGCACGCAGGCCCTCTCCGAGCAGTTCGGCGGCGCGTTTGACAACGCCGACGTGCTCTACGTCATGGACATCTTCTCCGCCGGCGAGATGCCCATCCCCGGCATCTCTGGCAAGACGGTCGCCGCGGCCGTCGAGCGCCTCGGCCACGACGTCGAGGTCCGCTACGTCCCCAACCGCCGCGAGCTCACGGCTGCCCTCGTGCGCGACGTGCGTCCCGGCGACCTGCTCGTGACGATGGGCGCCGGCGACGTCACGCTCGTGGGGCCCGCCTTCGTCGAGGCGAAGCGCGAGGCAGACTCGGAGCGCGCGTGAGCCTGTACAACGCATACCTCGCCCTGTCCGGGGCCGTCGACGCCGACATCACCCGAGACGAGCGCATGAGCCATCGCACGAGCTATCGCATTGGCGGCCCCGCCGCCATGCTGGCCGTGTGCCACACCATCTCCGCGCTCCAGCGCGTCATCGAGGTCCTGACGTCCCAGGACGTCGACTGGGTCGTCGTGGGCAAGGGCTCAAACCTGCTCGTGGCCGACGAGGGCTTCGACGGCTGCGTCATCGTGCTTGGCCGCGACTTCTCGCACGTCGAGGCGTCGAGCGAGGCCGCCACGGTGTGCGCCGGCGCCGCCGTGCCGCTCTCGAAGGTTGTCCAGACGGCGGCCAAGGCGTCGCTCACCGGCCTCGAGTTCGCCTGCGGCATCCCCGGCACGCTCGGTGGCGCCATCTCCATGGATGCGGGTACGAGGCGCGAGTGGATCGGCCACAGGGTCGAGAGCCTCGTCGTGCTTCGCCCGGGCACGGGCCTCATGCGGCGCCTGGGCTCCGAGGTCGAGTGGGGCTACCGCTGGTGCGGCCTTGGCCCGTCCGACATCGTCCTCGAGGCCACGCTTGCGCTCGCCCACGGCGAGCGCGCGGCCATCGACGCCCAGATGGAGGCCCTGTTCAGCCGCCGCAGGTCAACCCAGCCCATGGGCAAGCCCAGCTGCGGGTCTGTGTTTCGCAACCCGGCGGGCGCCAAGGGGGCGGCGCGCCTCGTGGAGGACTGCGGGCTCAAGGGCTATGCGGTCGGCGGCGCCCAGGTCTCCAAGGTGCACGCCAACTTCATCGTGAACAACGGCAGCGCTACGGCGGCAGACGTGCTCGCCGTGATGCGGACCATGCATGACAGAGTGAGGGAGGCCACGGGTGTCGACCTCCAACCGGAAGTCAAGTTTCTCGGATCTGCGTCCTAGGGCCACGGGCGGTCGCGGTGGCTCATCCCGCGGGCAGCGGCTCGGCACAGGTCGTCCCTCGACGGCCCACCGTGCCACCCCGCGCGGGGCGGCCCCAAGGCCGTCTGCGAGCACGTCAGCCGCTCGCAAGCCCTCCGGCCTTGCCCGGACGGTCTCCGGCTCGGGAAGGCTCCAGCCGCCCAAGGCGAGCGGGCCGTCGGCCCGTGCGGGCGCGACGCAGGTCCGCGGCACGCGTGCTGGGCAGGGGCGCCGCGGCAGCTCCGCGGGCTCGCGCGCCGACTCTGCCAGGGGAGGGTCCGGCTCTCCCGCGAGGCGCCGCGCCGTCATCGTGGCGGGCATCGTCGCAGCGCTCGCCGCCGTGGGGCTCGTGGCGCTGCTCGTCCTGTCGCACCTGCCGGTCTTCGTCATCTCGGGCATCGACGCCACGGCCTCCGAGCACGTGAGCGCCGAGACGATCGCCAAGCTCGCCGCCGTGGACGAGGGCACGACGCTGCTGTCCGTCGACGTCTCCCAGATCCAGCAGAACGTGCGCAAGAACCCCTGGGTCAAGAACGTCAACGTCACGCGCGAGTTCCCCGACACGCTCGGCGTCACGGTCGAGGAGCGCACGGTCTCGGCCATCGTGGTCATGGGCTCTGGCACGAGCGTGTGGGCGCTCGGCGACGACGGCGTCTGGATCGAGCCCGTGCAGCTCGACACCTCCGCCACCGACGACGTGACCTCCGCCGCTCTTGCCAAGGCGAGCGAGCTGGGGTGCCTTCTCATCGCCAACGCGCCGTCAACCGTGGACCCCTCGCAGGGGTCGGCCGCCACGGACGAGGTCATCCTCGACGTGCTCGAGTACCAGCGCGAGCTGCCCGAGTCCATCACCTCGCAGGCGCAGGTCTACTACGCGGCGAGCGCGGGCAGCATCTCGGTCGTGCTGCAGAGCGGCCTGGAGATCTCCCTGGGATCTGCCACGGACATCTCCGCGAAGGCCTCGGCGCTGCAGACGGTGCTCGACGCCTACGGAGACCAGCTCACCTACGTGAACGTTCGCGTCCCGAGCAAGCCCTCCTACCGCAAGGTGGCAGACGGGACGTCGCTCGGAGGGGCGGCCAAGGTCGTTGCCGACAACGCCGCGACCGCGGCCGCGGCGACCGCCCAGACGGCAGACGCCTCGACGGGCGAGAGCGAGGGGGACGACGAGGACGGCGGCGAGAGCGACTCCTCGTCGCGCGGCGATGGCTCCGAGGGCGATGCCGAGGGGTCCGCGTACGCCGACGAGGGGGAGTAATCTGCAGTTCGCGTGAAACTCCGCACGTTTTTTATTGACGAGCCCGCGGGGCATGTGCAACCATGTGCCGCTTTGGTTCTGACATATAGCTAAACCTGAGCTTGAGAGTTTGAGACTATGGCTAAACACAGCACGACACAGAAGGGCGCCGCAAGCACCGGCACCGCCCACGCACGCAAGACCCGCACGCAAGGAGGACCCATGAGCACGAACGACACCCTCAGCAACTACCTGGCCGTCATCAAGGTCGTGGGCGTTGGCGGCGGCGGCACGAACGCCGTGAACCGCATGATCGAGGAGGGCATCCGCGGCGTCGAGTTCGTCGCCATCAACACCGATGCCCAGGCGCTCGCCATGTCCGACGCCGACGTGAAGGTCCACATCGGCACCGACGTCACCAAGGGCCTCGGCGCGGGTGCCAACCCCGAGGTGGGCGCCGAGTCCGCCGAGGAGAGCCGCGACGAGATCAAGGCCGCGCTCGCCGGCGCCGACATGGTCTTCATCACGGCCGGCGAGGGTGGCGGTACCGGCACCGGCGCCGCGCCGATCGTGGCCGACATCGCCAAGAACGACGTGGGCGCCCTCACGATCGCCGTCGTGACCAAGCCCTTCACCTTCGAGGGCCGCAAGCGCACCCAGAGCGCCCTGTCCGGCGTGGAGAACCTCTCCGCCAACGTCGACACGCTCATCGTCATCCCGAACGACCGCCTGCTCGACATCGCCGAGAAGAAGACGACGATGCTCGAGGCCTTCCGCATGGCCGACGACGTGCTGTGCCAGGGCACGCAGGGCATCACGGACCTCATCACCGTCCCGGGCCTCATCAACCTCGACTTCGCCGACGTCTGCACCATCATGCGCGGCTCCGGCACGGCCATGATGGGCATTGGCGTCGCCTCCGGTGACAACCGTGCCACCGACGCCGCCCAGGAGGCCATCTCGAGCCGCCTGCTCGAGAGCTCCGTCGACGGCGCCACGCGCGTGCTGCTCTCCATCGCCGGCAACAAGGACCTCGGCATCACCGAGATCTCCGACGCCGCCGACCTCGTTGCCTCCAACGTCGACCCCGAGGCCAACATCATCTTCGGCACGACCGTCGACGAGAGCCTCGGCGACCAGGTGCGCATCACCGTCATCGCCACGGGCTTCCAGGAGGCCAGCTCCCAGCAGCCGTCGCTGCTCGGCGACTTCCGCGCCCCGGCCGCCCAGGAGAGCGCCCCGACCGCGGCCCCCGCTCCCAAGCCGTCCGTGAGCGCCACGGGCAGCAAGGAGTTCGACATCCCCGACTTCCTGAAGCGTGGCCGCCTGTAATGGAGGCTCCCTCGCTCAGCAGATACGTTGAGAGCGGCGTGACCCTGCTCGGCGACACCCGTCGCCCGAACGGGGTCACGTTCGCGTTTACCGAGCGCACGGGCGGCGTCTCGAGCGCTCCCTACGCAAGCCTCAACCTTGGCTCGCGCTGCGGGGACGACCCTGCGCGCGTGGCCGAGAACCGCGCCCGCGCGCTCGCCGCCCTTGGCGCCTCCGCCATCGCAGACCGTCTCGTCGAGCCGCGCCAGGTGCATGGCGACGAGGTCGTCGTGGTGGACTCTGCCAGCCCGGCCGCGCTCGAGCAGGCGCGAGGGCTCGCCCAGGCAGGTGCCGACGCCATCGTCTGCACGGCGCCCGGCGTGCCCATACTCCTGTGCTTCGCGGACTGCGTGCCCATCGTCCTCACGGCGCCAGGCGGCTTTGCCGTCGTCCACTCGGGCTGGCGCGGCACGCTCGCGCGCATCGGAGCCAAGGCGCTCTCCGTCCTGTGCGAGCGGGCCGGATGCGTCCCCGCCGACGTCACGGCCTACGTGGGCCCGCACGTCTCAGGCAACGACTACGAGGTCTCGCCCGAGCTGCTCGCTACGTTCGAGGGCGAGTTTGGTACGATGGTGCATGTTGCCGAAACGGTGTCGAACCTCGACCTGTCCGCGGCGATCCGGTGCGCGCTCGCGCAGGCAGGCGCTGATCCTGCCCGCATCGTGGACACGTGCCCCTCGACGGTCTCCAACACGGACCGTTTCTACTCCTATCGAGCCGAAGGAGGCCTATGCGGTCGTCACGCTGCCATCGCCTACCTCTAGTGGGCTGCATGCTGGCGCTTGCCTGCTCCCTGGTCTTGTCCGCCTGCTCGGGCTCTGGGTCTGCCCAGACCCTGACCGTCGCGGGCTCCACCACAGTCCTTCCCATAGCCGAGATGGCCGCGGAGGGCTATGAGCAGCAGACCGGCACGAAGGTGCTCGTCTCGGGCCTTGGCTCCTCTGCGGGCATCGAGGCCGCCTCGAACGGCACGGCAGACATCGCCACATCGAGCCGCGAGCTCACGGAGGAGGAGGCGAGCCACGAGCTCGTCGCCACCGTCATTGCCCATGATGGCATCGCCGTCATCGTGAACCCCGACAATCCCGTCAGCGGCCTCACGACCCAGCAGCTTCGCGACATCTACGCCGGCAAGATCACGAACTGGAGCGAGGTGGGCGGCCCCGACCTGGCCATCCAGGTCGTGAACAGGGACGAGGCCTCCGGCACGCGCGAGGCGTTCCGCACCATCGTCATGGGAGACGCTTCTTTTGACCGCTCGGCCGCCGTGCTTCCCGGCACCGGCCAGGTCCGTGACGTCGTGAGCCGCACGCCTGGCGCCATCGGCTACATCTCCATCGGCTTCGTCGAGTCCGACTACGCCACGACCTCCGTGCGCTCGCTTCCCATCGACGGCGTCGAGGCCACCGAGGAGAACGTCGAGAGCGGGGCATACCCCATCTCGCGCGACCTGTACTTCTTCACGAACGGTGACCCCCAGGGCGAGGCTTACGGCTACATCTCCTACGTTTTGTCAGACGCCATGGACCAGACGATCCGAGACGCCGGCTACATTCCCGCCCACAAGCCCGCCTCGGACGACGCAGAGGGGAGTGATGCGCGATGAGCGACAGCGCGCAGCAGGCGGCCGCCGCCTCTGACCTCAAGCAAGTCACCCGCGCGACGCGTCTCAAGGAGCTCGCGCTCAAGAACCTGTTCCTCACGTGCGCGTGCGTGGCCGTGCTCGCGGTCATCCTCATCTTCGTGTTCACGTTCTGGAAGGCCATCCCCGTCATCACAGACATCGGCCTCGGCGAGTTCTTTGGCCTCACGTGGGCGCCCACGGAGGGCCGCTACGGCATCCTCGCGCTGCTCGCGGGCTCGGGCATCGTCACGGTGGGCTCGCTTGCCATCGGCGTGCCGCTTGCCGTCGGCTGTGCGGTCTTTCTCACCGAGATCGCCGGCAAGCGCCTCGCCGGCATCGTGAGCACCGCCGTCGACCTGCTTGCGGGCGTGCCCTCGGTGGTCTACGGCTTCTTTGGCCTCGTAATCCTGCGCCCGCTCGTGGCCGGCCTCACCGGTGGCCTCGGCTTTGGAGCCCTCACGGTGTGGCTCGTGCTCGCCATCATGATCGTGCCCACGATCACCACGCTCACGATGGACGCGCTGCGCTCCATCCCCATGGGCATTCGCGAGGCGAGCTTTGCCATGGGCGCCACGCGCTGGCAGACGATCTACAAGGTGGTGCTGCCGGCCGCCAAGATGGGCATCGTGAACGCGGTGGTCCTCGGCATGGGCCGCGCCATCGGCGAGACGATGGCCGTCCTCATGGTCGTGGGCAACGCCCCGGTCATCCCCGGCGGCATCGCGAGCCCGCTGTCCACGATCACGAGCCAGATCGCCCTCGACATGGGCTACTCCTCGGGTCTGCACCGCAGCGCCCTGTTCGGCATGGGCGTCGTGCTGTTCATCATCTCCGCCTCGCTCGTGGGCATCGTGCGCGCCGTCTCGAGCGCGCGCGAGTCCGGTCGCGGCCGCTCGCGCCATCGCCGCGCCAAGGCCGCGGACCGCGCCGTCGTCGCCGGCGGCGTCAACTTCGACCACGCCGAGGCGCCTGCCGAGCACGCGCCGGCCCAGATGCTCACCGCAGACGACGTCACGCCCGTCACCGGCGCCGTCACCGAGGCCCGCGAGGGGAGCCGTGCGCGCATCAAGCGCCTGCTCGCCGAGGGCGCCAAGGGCGGCGGCAACAAGAACCGCACGAATGACCTCATGCTCGGCGTGTTCCGCGCCGCCGGCATCGTGACGACCGCCGTGCTCGTCGTCATCATCGCCTTCGTGGCCGTCAACGGCCTGCCGGTCATGTCGTTCGACTTCATCTTCGGCTGGCCCGAGGGCGTCAACGCCGAGGGCGGCATCTTCCCCACGATCGTCTCGACGCTCTACGTCACGGCGCTCGCGATGCTCATCTGCACGCCCATCGCCGTGCTCGCGGCGGTCTACCTCGCCGAGTACGCCAAGCAGGGCCGCCTCGTGACGTTCATCCGCTACGCGGCCGACACCCTGTCGTCCGTCCCCTCCATCGTCATGGGCCTGTTTGGCTACGCCATGTTCGTTGAGGCCATGGGCTTTGGGCTCTCGATGCTCTCGGCGGCGCTGGCGCTCGCCCTCATGATGATGCCCATCGTCATGCGCACCACCGAGGAGGCCATCCGCGCGGTGCCCCGCTACATCCGCTGGGGCGCCTACGGCCTTGGCGCCACGAAGTGGCAGGTCGTCTCCAAGATCGTCCTGCCGAGCGCCTTCCCGCGCATCGCCACGGGCATCGTGCTCGCCATCGGTCGCGCCATCGGCGAGACGGCCGTCGTGCTCTACACGATGGGCCAGGCCATCAACCTGCCGCTCACGCCGCTGGACTCCGGCCGCCCCATGACGATCCACCTCTACCAGCTGGCAAACGAGGGCATCAACATGCAGGCCGCCTACGGCACGGCGCTGATGCTCATGCTCATGATCCTTGCGTTCAACCTGTTCGCGCGCTACATCTCGCGCAGGTCCGCTTCGAAGTCGAAGGGAAACTAGCCATGACCGTCTATCGTCACGCACCGCAGAACGGCGGCGCGGGCATCCACGTCGAGAACTTCGACTTCTGGTACGGCGACTTCCACGCGCTGTCCGGCGTCTCCATGGACGTGGCCCCCAACAAGATCACGGCGTTCATCGGCCCGTCGGGCTGCGGCAAGTCCACCTTCCTGCGCTGCATGAACCGCATGAACGACCTCATCGAGGGCACGCACACCTCCGGCCTCATGGCCTTCGACGGCAACGACATCTACGCCGACGGCGTCGACCCTGTCGACCTGCGCCGCCGCGTCGGCATGATCTTCCAGCAGCCCAACCCGTTCCCCAAGTCCATCTACGAGAACGTGGCGTTTGGCCCGCGCCTTCTGGGCGTCAACAGCAAAAGCGAGCTCGACGGCATCGTGGAGGAGTCGCTCAAGCGCTCCAACCTCTGGAAGGAGGTCGCCGACCAGCTCGACAAGAACGGCCTGGCGCTCTCCGGTGGCCAGCAACAGCGCCTGTGCATCGCCCGCACCCTCGCCGTGCAGCCCGACGTCCTGCTCATGGACGAGCCGTGCTCGGCCATCGACCCCACGAGCGTCCAGCGCGTCGAGGACCTTATGGCCGAGCTCTCGAGCGAGATGACGATCATCATCGTGACCCACTCCATGCAGCAGGCCGCCCGCGTGTCCGACTACATGGCCTTCTTCCTGCAGGAGCACGCCGGCGAGCCGGCCGGGCTCGTGGAGTACGGTGACACGACCGAGATCTTCAACTCGCCGAGCGACCAGCGCACCGAGGACTACATCACCGGCCGCTTCGGCTGAGGCGTCCTTTCCGGTAGCCGCCCCCAAGGTGCCAAAGACTTTTGGGAGTCTGCCGGAGCACGTCTAGGCCCGCGACCACCCATCGAAGGAGTTTGCCATGCGAGAGACCTTCAACCGCCAGCTCACCGAGATGCGCCAGGAGCTCGTCTACATCTACGCCAACATCGACTTGGCGCTCCACGACGCCCTCGACGCCCTGTCCGAGGGCGACAAGGACAAGGCCAAGGCCGTCAAGGCCAAGACGCGTGAGATGGACGAGCACTGCGCCGCGCTCGAGCAGAAGGCCTTCATGCTCATCGCCACGCAGCAGCCCGTCGCGAGCGACCTGCGCCTCATCCAGTTCGTGATCTATGCCAACTTCAACCTGGCGCGCATGTCTAACCACGTGCGCAACATCGCCAAGACCGCCAAGCGCTGCGCGGGCCGCGACGTGCCCGGCCAGCTCATCGACCTGCTCGCGAGCGAGGGGCACCTCGTCTACCGCGTGCTGTCGAGCTGCGTCACGGCCATCGTGGAGGACGACCTGCGCGCCGCCTCGTCGCTGCCTGTGCTCGACGAGCCGGTCGACGAGCTCTACAAGCAGTTCTTCCGCTCGCTTGCCACGCTTGGGCCCGACGACGACATGGACGCCGCGAGCCGCGTGATCATGGCCTCGCGCATGCTCGAGCGCATCTCCGACAACGCCGTCGAGATCGGCGAGAGGCTCGTGTTCCTGCTCACCGGCAAGCGCCGCAGCCTCGATGACCTGCGCGACCTCGACGATGACGACCTCCAGGAGATGTACGCCGCCCGCGGCGTTGGCCTCGTGACCGACCGCGACACCGACGAGCAGCTCGCCCACCAGATTCCCGAGCTGCGTCACGAGGGCGGCGACGCGAGCGATGAGCAGTAGCAAGGACGCGCCCTCCCTCGAGCCCGATGGGCCTTACGTCTCGTTCGTGCGGCAGCGTCGCTCGGCCATCCTCGAGCGGCTCGGGGACGCCTGTGCCCGCGCCGGGCGCGACGTCGCCTCGGTGACGCTTGCCGCCGTCTCCAAGACGGTGGGACCGGTCGAGGCCGTTGCCGCCATGCGCGCCGGCTACGAGGTCTTTGCCGAGAACCGCCCCCAGGAGCTCGTCCGCAAGCTCGACGCCCTGGCCGCCGCCGGCATCGAGGCGCCACGCTTCGACATGATCGGCAACCTGCAGAAGAACAAGATCAACCAGGTGCTCGGGCGAGCCTCGCTCATCCAGTCCATCTCGAGCGCCACGCTCGCGCAGGCCGTCTCCAAGCGCGCCGAGCGCGAGGGCCTGCGCGTGCCGGTGCTGCTCGAGTGCAACGTCTCCGGGGAGCAGTCCAAGGTCGGGTTCTCGCCCGACGAGGTGCGCGAGGCCGCCGAGGGGCTTGCCGCCCTGCCCGGCATCCGCATCGAGGGCGTCATGTCGATGGCGCCGGCGCATGACCCCGCCGAGGCCCGCCGCACCTTCAGCGGCGCCCGCGAGCTGGCCGAGGAGCTGCGTGACCGCACCGGCCTCGCACTGCCCGTGCTTTCCTGCGGAATGAGCGATGATTTTGAAATCGCGGTCGAGGAGGGCTCCACCCTCGTTAGACTGGGACGCATAGTGTTTTCTGCCGACTACGACCTGTCTTAGGGTCGCTGGGACGGGCGCCCGCGTGGCGCCCATCAAGACATGGGGACCATCATGGGATTTCTCGACAACCTCAAGGGCGCGGTCCAGGACAAGCTCCAGCCCCGCGACAACGACTACTACGACGACGGCTACGGCGACTACGACGAGCCGTATGACGACAACGGCTACTACGACGACCGCCAGCCCCAGCGCGAGGAGCCGCGCGGCACGGGCCTGCTCGGCAACCCGTCGCGTCCGGACGCGGACAGCGTGAACGTCTACACGCGATCGGGTCGTCACCTCTCTGGCGACGACCTGCCCTCCACGGCCACGGAGAGCTACGGCTCCGGCACCTATGGGGCGGATGGCACCTACGGTTCCTACAGCTCCGACTCCGCCTACCGCGCGGCCGACGACGACTGGCGCGCCAGCGCCGACGCCCCGCGCGACTTCGAGCCGCAGCATGCCGAGGGCACCGAGACCTACGTGCCGCCCATGACTCAGCCCGGCGTCTTTGGCGCCACGGGCAACACGCCCGCCGACAAGGGCCTCACGGCCGTCCCGCGCGTCACGAGCGGAAAGCTGCCCGCCTACGTGCTCAAGCCCACGAGCTACGACGACGTCCAGATGGTCGTCCGTCGCGTCCGCACGAACCAGCCCGTGGTGCTTTCGTTCAAGAACCTCAAGATCGAGGTCGCCAAGCGCATCCTCGACTTCAGCTTTGGCCTGGCCTGCGGCATCGACGGCGCGGTCGAGGAGCTCGGCGACCGTGTGTTCGTCGTGCTGCCGCAGGGCGTCGAGCTCGCCGAGGCCGACAAGCGCAAGCTGCGCGCCGACGGTCTCATCGACTAGCTTTCGCATCAAACCATTCGCAACAACCTCGTGGCGGCCGCGCGGCCGCCACGTTGTCTGAAGGGGGACACATGTCCGATACCGAGAAGGACCTGCTCGGGGGCCAGACCGTTGCCATCATCGGCGCCGGGTCCATGGGCGGCTCCATCGCTCGTGGCCTCGTAGAGTCTGGCGCCCTGCCCGGCGAGCAGGTGCTCGTGTGCGACCACAACCCCGGCAAGCTCGCGGCGCTGGCGCAACAGGCCGGCGTGCGCACCTTCGCGACGTCCGCCGAGATGCTCGCCGAGAAGCCCGGCATCGTGGTGCTCGCCGTGAAGCCGCAGGTGCTCGCTGCCGTGCTCGAGCAGCACGCCGCAGACCTCGATGGCGCCCTCGTGGTCTCCATTGCTGCCGGCGTCACGCTCGCCACGCTCGAGGCCGCACTTCCCGGCGCGCGCGTCGTGCGCGTCATGCCCAACCTGCCCGTCTCGGTGCGCTCGGGCGCCTCGGCCATCACGGGCGGTGCCTCCGCCGGTGAGGCGGACGTGGCCACCGTGCAGGCCCTCTTTGCCACGCTGGGCTCCGCCAAGGTCATGCGCGAGGACCAGCTCGACGCCGAGGGTGCGGTCGTGGGCTGCGCGCCGGCCTACTTCGCCCTCATGGTCGACGCCCTCACGCGCGCCGGCATCCGCGCGGGCCTGCGCGCCACGGACGCCCGCGAGATGGTGAACGCCACGATGCTCGGCGTGGCCGAGTCGCTCGCGGCCAGCGGCGAGCACCCGCGCGCCTACATGGAGCGCGTGACGTCCCCGGGCGGCACCACCGCCGCCGCACTCTATGAGCTTGAGCCCGCGCTCGTCGACGGCTGCTACGACGCCGTCGATGCCGCCCTTGCGCGCACGGCCGAGCTGGCGAGGGGCTAGCGTATGGACGCATACCGCCTCATCAACCTCATCTCCGCGCTCGTGAACTTCTACGAGTGGCTCGTGATCATCTGGTGCTTCATGTCGTGGTTCCCGCTTCGCGAGGGCAGCCTCATGTATGACGTCGCCGTGGTCATCGACCGCATCGTGAGCCCGTACATGAACCTGTTCCGCCGCTTCATCCCGCCCCTGGGCGGCATGGACTTCTCACCGATCGTGGGGCTGTTCGTCCTCTCGTTTGGCGAGCGCCTCATTTTCCGCCTGCTGCTGGGCATGGCCTAGCGACGTCCCGGTGGGCGGCCCCCAGGCGTCAAAGTCTTTTGGGGTGTCCGCCCGTTTGTGCGCTCGCCCTTGGCATCGCGGCTTTTGTCGCGCGTTTGTGACACGGTGCGCGCCCCCATCCCGGGCGGGTTATACTGGTAAGAAGCTAATTGCGTGACCTGGGCGCACGCCCATAGGAACGAAAGGGACTCAGAATGGCTATCACACCCGCAGAAATCGACAACCTCTGCTTCTCTCCCTCCAAGAAGGGCTATGACACCGACGAGGTCGACGCCTTCCTCGAGCGCTGCTCGAGCGAGGTCGACGCCATGCTCCAGAAGATCGCCGACCTCAAGGGCCGCCTGACCGCCTCCGAGCAGCAGCTCGCCGCCGCCCAGGCCCAGATCGCCCAGCTCCAGAGCCAGCAGCCCGCCGAGGCCGCCGCGCCCGTCACCGCCCCGACCGGCCTCACCGCCTCGGAGACCCAGATCTCCAAGGTCCTCATCGTGGCCCAGCAGAGCGCCGACAAGATCGTTGCCGAGGCCCGCGACAACGCAGAGAAGATCCGCAACGACGCAGACCAGAAGGCCCGCGAGGTCATCCGCCAGGCCCTGGCCGAGAAGCAGAGCGAGCTCGACGAGATGGACCGCCTCAAGGAGTCCCGCGAGCAGTTCCGCGACCAGTACAAGGCGCTGCTCCAGCACTTCATGGATGACGCTGACAACGCCTTCTCCGGCCAGCTCTCCACGAGCCTGCCCACCGGCTCGGCCGCTGCCGCCCAGGCCGCCGTTTCCGCGCCTGCCGCCGCGCCCGCGTTTGACGCGGACGCCACGCAGCTTGCGCAGCCCTCTCAGCTGCCGATGTCCGGCGTTGACGTGGATGACCTGGACTAGCGAACGACCCGCGTTCATCTGACTGTCTGGGGCGGGCTCGCCGTGCGCGGGCCCGCCCCTTCTCGTTTGGGGAGGGGCCATGGGCCTTCTGAGGGAGTTCTGCGCCGAGAACATGGAACGCGTGCCCGCCGCCGTCGAGGCCGGCGCGGGACGCATCGAGCTGTGCGACAACCTGGCCGTGGGTGGCACGAGCCCCAGCGTGGGCGTCGTGCGCGCCGCGTGTGCCTTCTGCCGCGAGCACGGCGTGGACGTCATGGTCATGGTGCGGCCGCGCGGGGGAGACTTTGCCTACTCGGCCGCCGAGCTCGCCATGATGCGAGACGACATCGAGGTGGCGCTCTCGGCGGGTGCCACGGGCGTCGTGTTTGGCTGCGAGCGGGAGGGCCACCTCGACACGCCCGCCACGCAGGTGCTTCTCGCGCGCGTGCGCGAGGTGCGCCCCGACGCGCAGGTAACGTTTCACATGGCGTTCGACAAGATCTGTGCGGCCGAGCAGCCTGCGGTCATCGACTGGCTGGCAGAGCATGGCGTGACGCGCATCCTCACGCACGGCGGGGGAGAGGGCACGAGAATCGCCGACAACGTCGGGCGCCTGCGCGCGTACGTCGCCCGTGCAGCCGGACGCATCGGCATCCTGCCCGGCGCCGGCATCACCTGGGAGAACGCCGAGGACATCGCGCAGGCGGTGGGCGTCCCCGAGGTCCACGGCACCCGCATCGTCCGCCTTTCGCGATGACACTTGGGGACGAGGCCAAACCGTCACCGTCTTACGTGGGCCACAGCGCGCCATGAAAAACGCTCCCTCGGCCGAAGCCGGGGGAGCGTTGCCATCTCGGTGCGAGGCGGGCCTGTGAGCCGGGTTCTGTCGCGGACGACCATTTATCTAGGACCAGCGTTGCCACTGGCCTCGAGCGCGCAACCCGAGCGCGGTGCGGGCCACACCATGGCGCTCCTATTTGCGTTTGCTCCGGATGGGGCTTGCCAAGCCGCCGTGTTGCCACGACGCTGGTGGTCTCTTGCACCACCGTTTCAGCTTTTCTCTCAACGCCTTGCGGCGCCAGCGGGAGTCTTCTTTTCTGCGGCGCTTTCCGTCGGGTTACCCCGCCTGGCCGTTAGCCAGCATCCTGCCCTGTGGAGCCCGGACTTTCCTCATGACGCGCGATTGCTCGCGCGTCCCGCGGTCGTCTGGCCCACCTCGCGTGGGCGATTGTAGCACGCACGTAACGCGTGGTTCTCGCAGGTTCCCAAAGCTGCTATGATTTCGAACAATTCACCTGATTCGGCGAGCGGGCGCAGGGACTCGGCCGCCGCAAACCATATGCAGGAGGTCCCCGCATGTCCATGAACTTCAAGCGCCGTCTGCCCATCCCGCAGGAGATCCGCGAGGGCATGCCGCTGTCGGCCGAGCTTGCCGCCAAGAAGGTCGAGTTCGACGCCCAGGTGGCGGCCATCATCCGCGGCGAGGACTCTCGCAAGCTGCTCGTCATCGGCCCGTGCTCGGCAGACCGCGAGGACTCCGTGCTGGACTACACCACGCGCCTGGCCAAGCTCGCCGAGGACGTCCGTGACCGCCTCGTCATCGTCCCGCGCGTCTACACGGCCAAGCCCCGCACGAAGGGCACCGGCTACAAGGGCCTGCTCCACAACCCCGACCCGGACGCCGCCGGCGACGTCCTCGAGGGCGTCAAGGCCATCCGCCACATGCACCTCGCCGTGGCCGAGAACACCGGCTTCTTCACGGCCGACGAGATGCTCTATCCCTCCAACTTCCAGTACCTGTTTGACATCCTCTCCTACGTGGCCGTTGGCGCCCGCTCCGTCGAGAACCAGGAGCACCGCCTCGTGGCCTCGGGCGTCTCGGTGCCCGTGGGCATGAAGAACCCCACGGCCGGCTCCACCACGGTCATGCTCAACTCCATCTACGCCGCCCAGGCGCCCCAGGAGTTCATCTACCGCAACTGGGAGGTCGAGACGCAGGGCAACCCGCTGGCCCACGCCATCCTGCGCGGCTACATCGGCCTGGACGGCCGCAACTACCCCAACTACCACTACGAGCACCTCGAGCGCCTCGCCGAGCGCTATACGGCTGAGAACTACGCCAATCCCGCCGTCATCGTGGACTGCAACCACGACAACTCGGGCAAGCGCCCGTTCGAGCAGTTCCGCATCTGCAAGGAGGTGCTCGACTCCTGCCGCCGCAACGAGAGCATCCGTGGCCTGGTGAAGGGCTTCATGGTGGAGTCCTACCTCGAGGACGGCAACCAGCCCGTGGACGGCGGCGTGTACGGCAAGTCCATCACGGACGCCTGCATCGGCTGGGACAAGACGGAGTACCTCATCCGCGAGCTCGCCGAGCGCGCCTAGCGCTCCCGTGGCGCTCGTTGGGCGGCGCGTCGCGCATCGCGCGCCCCATGAGCGCTAACATGGATAACACGTACGTTTGGTTCACGTTCTTATCGAGGCGGGCGGCATGGTCGAGCTCACACACACCATCAAGGACACCCTGGGCTTCCACGCCCGTTCGGTGATGCTCGTCTCGAACGAGTGCGCCCGCTGGAAGAGCGACATGGTCGTTGCCCACGGCTCGCGCGAGGCCTCGGCGGATGACCCGATCGCCCTCATGGGCCTTGAGGCGCACAAGGGCGACACGATCAGCGTCAAGATCTCTGGCCCAGACGAGCAGGACGCCGCGGACTTCGTGGCGCACCTGCTGCGGAGGCTGTAGTGGCCAGGTCCAGGCAACCAAAGCAAGCTGCTCCTCATGGCGAGGCGGCCCCCGAGAGGTCGGGAGCCGCCTCGTATCTCACGCTGCGGGCGGGCGAGGTGGCGAGCGCGGAGTTCGTGGACCGCAAGAGCCGCTTCATCGCGCAGCTCACGCACGTGGAGAGCGAGGACGAGGCGAGCGAGTTCATCGCCGCCGTGCGCGCACGCCACTATGACGCGCGGCACAACGTGCCGGCCTGGATCCTCGCGGACGGCCGCGAGCGCCAGAGCGACGACGGCGAGCCGCAGCGCACGAGCGGCATGCCCACGCTGGAGTGCCTACGTGGCGCCGGCCTCATGAACGTGTGCTGCGTGGTCACACGCTACTTTGGCGGGACGCTGCTGGGCCCGGGAGGGCTCGTGCGCGCCTACACCACGGCAACCCAGCGGGCCATCGAGGCCGCGCGCGAGGCGGGTCTCGTGGTGGAGAAGACGCTCGTGGTGGGCGTGGAGGTGGGCGTTCCCTACGCGATGTTCGACCGCGTACGAGACCTCGCCGAGCGCTCGGGCGCCCACGTGGCGTCTTGCGACTACGCGGCCGACGTCACGCTCTCGCTCGTGTTCCGCGCGGGCGAGGAGACGCCGTTCGTGGATGCCATGCGCGAGCTCATGGCCGGCCGGGACGTGTGCCTCGTGGGCGAGCCGGAGTTCAGCGAGTTCTAGAGTTCTAGGCGCGGGCGTCCGCCTCGTCTGCGATGAAGTCCTCGAGGGCACTCACGTCGCCGGTGAAGTGGAACGGGCGCATGCCCGCGGCCGCGGCGCCGGCGCAGTTGTCCAGGTTGTCGTCCACAAAGATGCAGGTGGCAGGCTCAAGTCCGTAGCGCTCGCACAACAGCGAGAAGATGGCCGGGTCCGGCTTCATGATGCGCTCGAGGGCAGACACCACCACGCCGTCCGCAAAGGCGGCGGCGGGCGCTTGGTCAAGCTGCTCGTGGATGCGCGTCGAGGCGTTCGAGAGCACGTAGACGCCCCAGCCTGCGGCCTTGAGGCGCCGCGCGAGCTCGTTGGTGCCCTCGATGACCTGCGAGTGCTCGGGCCAGTGGGCGAGGCACTCGTGGAGGTTGGGCAGCAGGCGCTCGGGCGTGTGGGCCTCGGCCACGCGCAGCATCGTCTCGTGGTCGATGGCGCCGGCATCGAGCAGCGCCCACTCCGTGCGGCCGTACAGCCCGTCATAGAGCGCCTGGGCGTCTTCCTCGCTGTCCGTGAAGATGCGCGAGAAGTACATCCCGTCAAACGTCATGAGCACGTTTCCCATGTCGAGCACGATGTTGTGGGCTGCCGTCATGCAAGTCTCCCTCCGATGCGCATATGCGCCCCTCATTCTAGCGGTGACACGTGGGGACGGGCCAAACTGTCGCCGCGCGGTCGTGTTCGATGCTCTGCCCAGCACTGCGGCCATCCGCCATATCGCTGCCGCTCGTCCGCAAATCCGCACGCGCCCGCCGCATCGTCACCGTCTTCCGCCCGTCGAAGGCAACACTAGAACCCAGGGGACTCATTGGGAGGGAGCGTCATGGACGTCTCGTTTGCGCACTTCATGGCCCAGGTGGTGTCGAGCCCGCCGCTTGCGCTCACCACGCTGCTCACGCTCGGCGTCATCTTCGTGAACGGCTGGACTGACGCCCCCAACGCCATCGCCACCTGCGTCACGACGCGCTGCATGCCCGTGAAGCCCGCGATCATCATGAGCGCGGTGCTCAACTTTGCCGGCGTGCTCGTCATGACGCACTTCAACGCAAGCGTGGCCGCCACCATCTCCAACATGGTGGACTTTGGCACGGACACGCAGACCGCGCTCATTGCGCTGTGCGCCGCGCTGTTCTCCATCGTGGTCTACAGCGTGGCGGCCTCGGTGTTCGGCATCCCCACGAGCGAGAGCCACAGCCTCATCGCGGGCCTCACGGGTGCGGCCATCGCCATCCAGGGCGGCATGGACGGCGTGAACGCCAGCGAGTGGGTGAAGGTCATATACGGGCTGGTCATGAGCCTGCTTCTGGGCTTTGCGATCGGCTGGCTCACGTGCAAGCTCGTGACGCTGCTCTTTGCCGGCGCGGACCGCAGACGTTCGGACGGCTTCTTTCGCTACGCCCAGATCGCGGCTGCGGCGGCCATGAGCTTCATGCACGGCGCGCAGGATGGCCAGAAGTTCATCGGCGTGCTGTTCCTGGGCGTGGCGCTGTGCAATGGTCAGCCGGGCGTGGAGGGCGTCGTGATTCCCGTGTGGCTCATGCTGCTGTGCAGCCTCACGATGGGCGTGGGCACCAGCGTGGGCGGCGAGCCCATCATCAAGAGCGTGGGCATGGACATGGTGAAGCTCGAGAAGTACCAGGGCTTTGCCGCAGACCTCGCAAGCTCGCTGTGCCTGCTCGTGATGACCGAGCTGGGCATCCCCGTGTCCACGACGCACACCAAGACGAGCGCCATCATGGGCGTGGGCGCGGTGCGCAGGCTCTCCGCCATCAACTTTGGCGTGGTGAGGGACATGATGCTCACGTGGGTGTTCACGTTCCCGGGCTGCGGCCTCATCAGCTTTGCCATGGCAAAGCTCTTCATGTTCCTGTTCTAGCGGATGCGCGGCGGCCGGCGCTCCGGCGCGCCGTCTTCGAGAGGGGCCAGCGATGGCGAGAAAGGCAGACAGCTTCTACTTCGACAACTTCAACGCCTGCGCCGAGAACAACTGCCGCGCGGCGCGGCTGCTTGAGCAGGTGATGCGCGAGTACGATCCTGACGGACTGCAGGCGCGCATCGACGAGATGCACGAGCTCGAGCAGGCAGGCGACGAGCTGCGCCACGAGCTGCTGGACTGCGTGCTCACGGCCTTCATCACGCCCATCGAGCGCGAGGGAATCGTGGCGCTCTCCGCCCGGCTCGATGACGTCACCGACTACATCGAGGGCGTGCTGCACCGGCTGTACTACAACAACGTTCGCGAGCTCACGGCGGGTGCGCTCGAGATGGTGACGCTTCTGGTGCGCGCGTGCGACGAGGTGCGAGACACCGTGGCCGAGCTGCCGAACTTTCGCAAGTCCAAGACGATGCACGACCACATCGTGGCCGTGAACACGGTGGAGGGCCTGGCCGATGACGTGTTCGTGCGCATCATGCGCGAACTGCACACGAGCGAGACGGACGCCGTTCGCCTCATCGCCACGCGCGAGACCTATCAGTACCTCGAGTATTGCGTCGACGCCTGCGAGCACGTGGGCGACGAGGTCATGGGCATCGTGATGGAGAACAGCTAGGGCGGGAGTGGCGTTTGCGGTGGCAATACCGCTAAGTGAGCAGGCAAATCGCGGCTGGCCGAGTAGCCCTTTATTTAGCGTGCCTTCTACCTGCGGTTTTGCCAGCGCCGTCAGGGCGTCTACTCGAGAGGGGCCGTTTTGCCTGCTCACTTAGCAGGGCGGCTGCTCTGCTTTGAGCTCGCGTTCCAAAATGTAAGCAACTCATGTACTAATCTATGTACAGAACAGGCCACAGTGAGGAGCAACTATGGATGCCATCTACTCGGCAACAATGCTCAGAGACAGACCTCGCGAGGTGAAGGAGGCCGCGAGGCACAATCTCGTGCGCATTACCGAGAACGGAAACGGCGCGTTCGTCTTTTGCTCCGAGGAGATTTATCGCGAGAAGATCGCGGAGGCGGCCGAGCAAGCCGCCTATGAGACTCGCGTCTCGATGGGCATCGAAAGAGGCCGAGCCGATGTCGCTGCCGGTCGGGTCTTTGACGGCTCGCTTGACAACCTGTTTGCCGAAGCCGAGCGCAGGGCTGTTGCACATGGCTAGGCTCGTCATAACTGAAGGCTTCGTTGACGACCTCTCGCAAGTCTGGGCTGCGCGCGTCTCGAAGAGGATTCGCGAGTCTCTGGAAAACCTTGAGACATACTCTGAGCTTTGGTCAACACTTCTGCCTGTGAGGATGAGAAAGACATACGGTGAGTCGGTCAGAAGATTGACGGTCGCTCCGATTGATGCGATCTACGAATTTGATAGGGGCACGGACTGCGTGTATGTCTATGCACTGGTTTCCTGCAGGAGGATGCGCTAGGAGGGCCGAGCGCCCCTAGTCCTCGTAGTGGTTCCAGCGATCGAACAGGCCGGGGTTGCTGTGGCCGGTCCTGCGACCATCCGCGTCGTAGTGGTTGACGGCCCCGAACAGGCCGGGGCGTGAGCTGCCCGTCTTGTGGCCGTGGTCGTCGTAGTGGTTGTAGGTGCCGAACAATCCAGGCCTGCTCGTGCCGGTGCGATGCCCCTGGGCATCGTAGTCCACCATTGAGCCAAACAGCCCCGGCCGGCTCACACCCACGCGATGGCCGTGCTCGTCATAGTGAACGACGCTGCCGAACATGCCCTGCCTGCTATAGCCCTGCCGAGAGCCCATGCTGGCCTCCTTTGCGATGCGGACCGATGCCCGTTTGCGCAAGTGTAGGGGAGATTGCGGACAATAACATTTGTCTGCAGCACTCAGAAAAACGTGTGCTTCCGCTGCTTCTTAAGGAATCCCTTGTTGAAGTCTCGCCAAGATCCAAAGAAGATTCTTTCGGCGCTCGCCTGCTCGTTGTTGTCGTATTTGAGTGCAGCAAGTTCGATTCCACAGACGAGGTCGGCAACTTGCTGGAGCTTGTAATCGCTGGGCTCGCCGTTACGATACGTGATGACCTGTTTGCCAAGCGCATACTCAAAACCCGAATGAAGAACGCGAGTTACGTTGCCCTGACCGTTGTCGTAGTAGATTTTTATCTGGTCATAAGACTGGAAGAAGGCGAGATTGTCGAACAAGAAGTTCACTAAGTCCTTCTTCATCCGAGCGAATAGCTTTTCGTCGTCGCCAAGCTGCCTCTTCTCGTAGGAGAAGGTTCGGTAGCTGTAGGGAGCTTTGTTCGCGAATGTGCTGAAGCTGGTCAGGAGCTTCTTGCGAGTATCTACTGACAGATTGGCGTAGGCCTCTCCACCACGCATAAGAGGGTTAAGGTGAAAGGGTATGTCGCTCAGTCCTCTATTGGCAAGCGTCTCTATATAGGTGGAGATAAGCGGCGCGAGCTTCCTGCTCTGGTCGTGGAACACGAGGGTAAGCAGGTAATACTTCGAGTCTGGCCCACTGTTTCCGGACTCATCTATAAAGACGGACAGCTCGGCCACGGGTCGCCCTCTCGATATAAAAAATGCCGGGGGGATCCCCCGGCCCTTGTTTGCCCCCTCTTGCGAGGCGACTGATATTTATATACCACAGAATGCAGGTTTTGATGCGTCCATGCGGCTTAATTCTGCTCACTGCAAGCATGGCGGGGCGTGGAAGCTACGCCGATGGACTGGTCGAGTGTATCCGACTGCTCCTTATTAGTAAGAGCGGGCAGGATATAGACGTTCTCACGGTCGACGGCGATTTGCGTGGGTTCGTTGTGAAGGGCGTTTACGGTGCCCAGACACTTCGAGAAGGGCGTCAGGTCGGGGACCTTGGCTTCTGCGAGCTTTGCCGTGAGACGCTCGGAGAGATCGTTGTTGAGTCGGTCGAGCCCCTTTCCCGCACCCTCGAGCGCCTCATCGATGAGCGTCTTGTCTCCCACGGGTGTGGCGGCAACTTGTGGCCGGCTTCGGGCGATGGAGCGAGGTACATATGGGACGCTGGCACGGTGAGAACGTGGCGCGGAAGGGTGCCAAACCGGTAGTGCCAACCGCGGCTGGCCATGCGGGAAGGGGTCCAAGGAGTGGTCTTTTCGGCTATTTCTCGCCCTTCTGACGGTACTTGTCGATGAAGGAGCCGTCTTCGGCTCTCCATGTCTTCCAACCGTTGTTGGCGCGGCCGAGCACGACCCAGGAGGCCGTGGACGGGGCCCTGCACGTGACGTCCTCCTGGAGAATGTTGCCGGAGATCCTCGCGGTCTTCCTCGGCTCGGGAA
The DNA here is from genome assembly GCF_003966955.1 of Parolsenella catena. Lineage (GTDB taxonomy): Bacteria > Actinomycetota > Coriobacteriia > Coriobacteriales > Atopobiaceae > Parolsenella > Parolsenella catena. The sequence goes on from NZ_AP019367.1 coordinate 726,863, forward strand.
GCCACACCCCCTCCTTCGAGGGGAGGCACTCGGCCCCCGCCTTCACGGTGAAGTCCCCGCCCCTGGCGACCATCGTCGCCCTGGCGGTCCCCTCCTTGGTCTTCTTCTCCATGTGATAGGTGCCGTCGGGGATGCGCGACCAGTCGTCCTTCACGCGGCGCTCCTCGGTGGCCTGGTCGAACGAGTCCTCCTTGGACTCCTGCTCGGGGTAGACCTGCCTGCCCTCGAGCGAGGAGAGCAGCTGGATCACGAGGTCAACGTCGAGGGCGAAGAGCTCGGAGTTGGGCACGCACGACTTGGAGAAAATCTCGTCGAGCAGGGCCTCCTTCTCGTCGTAGTCCTCTACCTCGATGGCGAAGCGCCTCTTGAGGCCGACTACGTTGAAGTAGCCGTTCCTCTCAAGGTTGTACATGCGCTGCTCGAAGTTCGAGCTGCCCGTCTTGCCGATTTTCACGAGCCCCGGCACGACCGTCGTCATGACGTAGATGATTCCCCTGGGCACATCGTCCTCCTCGCGCTTACTGTTCTTGGGATCCGATTATCGCACCGTGGGGCCTGGATCATTTGCTTCTCCTCTACGCCGGCCACCAGATGCGGGTGAGCGGCAGGATCGAGCGGGTGTCGTCGTCTGCCCTGTCGTAGACCTCGACGTAGTGGCGCACGAACGCGTCCAGGTCGAGCAGACGCACTGGGACGTTGGCGCGGTCGGCCTCGTAGCGGGCCTCCTTGGTGAAGCCTCCCGTGGAGACGTAGAGCCCGCGGTCGCCCGCGCGCAGCCCGCCTATGAACGAGCGGACCGCCGGCGCGCCCATGGCGCCCTTGCGGTGCTTGACCTCGGCCACGATGCGCGGGCTCTCCAGTCCCAGCGCGTCGGGCGACGCCACGACGTCGCGGCCTCCGTCGGGGCCCTTGGGCATGACGCGGGCGCAGTACCCCATGGCTCTGAGGAGCCCCGCCACCAGGCGCTCCATGTCCTCCCAGTCGAGCTGGCCCACGCGGTCCTTTATGAGCTCGATGCCGTTGTCGTAGGTGGCCGCGAGCGACTCCTCGTCGCTGGCGGCGCCGTCCTCTGGCGTCGCCGCCTCGTACGCGGGCCGCCCGCCCGAGGCGGACTCTAGGTCGGCCATGACCGCGTCGGACACGGAGAAGATGGTCTGGATGCCCCCGAGGGAGTTCCTCGACTCGGGCGCGAGCGCGTCGCGAGGGGCGGTCCTGCCCCACCTGACGTGGCGGGTGTAGGTGACGGCATCCGGCTCGTCGGCGGCGACGCATGGCCCCGAGACCTCGCCCATGTGGTAGAGGCGCTCGGCCGGGTCGTACATGACGACCGTGGAGCCCTGCGCCATGGAGTGGGCGAAGCGGTAGACCTGGCCGACGTTGGCCGCGACCCTCTGCTTGCTCTCCGAGGGGTGGGCCGACGCGTAGGCCTCCCGGATCTGCTCGCGGCCCATGGCGGCGATGTCGGCGCCGCCGAAGTCCCAGCCTATGCCTATGACGCCGCGGGCGAGCCAGTCTGCCGCGTACGCCCCGCCGCGCCCTGCGCGGATCATCCATGCGCCCATGGGATACCTGCCTTCCATGCTGTGTACGCTCGCATTATCGGCTGTGGGCTTGAAAAACGGGCGGCTCAAACGGAATCTCAAGCCTCCGCTCATGTCACGCCATCCGAATTCCAAGCCCTGATTGTGCGTTTAGGGCACATGATAGACTGCTAAACAGTGAAGGAAACCAATGATCGCCTTCGGAACAGCAACGATTACAGCGTTGCTGTCTTCGTCTTTCTAAGGAGCGTCCTATGGCTCGCAAAGCCGTCAAAAAGGACAAAGAATTATCTCTCGAACAAGCTCTGTGGAACTGCCGTGTCGCGCTTCGTGGCGTGGGCAGCATGGAGAAGAACAGGGACGCCGTAATCAGCCTCGTGTTTCTCAAGTTCGCTGGCGACAAGTTCGAGACCAGACGCCAGGAGCTCCTCGAGCAGTATGGGGACATCCCAGTGTTTCTCGAGAAGCCGTCATTCTACAATGCCGCAAATGTCTTCTACCTTCCGGAGGAGGCTCGCTGGTCCTACATCCTTGACCACGCCGCTTCAAATGGCATTGCCGTCATAATCGACACTGCGATGAGTGAGGCCGAGAGGGCAAACCCCTCGCTGAAGGGCGCCTTGCCCCTCGGCCTCTTCTCTACGCTGGGTGCCTCTGCGACGTCTATCAAAACTTTGATAGACGCTATCGCGCAAATCAGTGAGAAGCGTTTCCACGAGCAAGATCTTATCGGAAGGGTCTACGAGTACTTTCTCCAGACGTTCGCCGTTGGCAGTTCAAAGGAAGACGGTGAGTTCTACACGCCGGCCTGCGTGGTTGAGCTTATCGCTGAACTCATCGAGCCTTATGAGGGCGTAGTCTACGACCCGTGTTGTGGATCTGGCGGCATGTTCGTGCAATCGCACAAGTTCGTGGAGCGTCACCATGGCAACAGCAGTGCAATTTCGGTTGTTGGACAGGAGTCCAATCCCGATACATGGCGGCTGTGCAAGATGAACCTCGCGATTCGCGGTATATCGAACAACCTTGGGGAGAGGGCAGTCTCGACTTTTACGATGGACCAACATCCTGACAAGAAAGTCGACTTCATCATGGCAAACCCGCCGTTCAACCTCAAGAACTGGCGCGGGGAGGACGAACTCACTAAGGATCCACGCTGGACTGGCTATCCAGTGCCTCCTGTGTCCAATGCGAACTACGCATGGATATTGCACATGCTCTCGAAACTCGACGTAAACCATGGTGTCGCCGGATTTCTCCTCGCCAACGGAGCGCTCAACGCGGATGGCGACGAAGGAGAGATTAGGCAGAGAATCCTGGAGAACGACAAAGTCGAGGCCATCATCGTTCTACCGCGCGACATGTTCTACACGACTGATATCTCCGTGACCTTGTGGATTCTGAATATGAACAAGGGCGCTTGCGAGCAGGGTGGCCGTCATCTGCGCGACCGCCGTGGCGAGGTGTTGTTCGTTGATCTGCGCACGTGGGATGAGAACATCGAGAAGTATACGTACGATAAGGGCAAGAACAAAAAGAAGACGGTATTGACCACGGAGCAGATCTCCCGCGTCAAGTCCATTTTTGAAGACTGGCGCTGCGTCGACGGTGGCTATGAGGACGTTCCCGAGTTGTGCAAGTCCGTTCGCGTCAAAAGCGACGACCCCGAGGAACTCACCATCGAGAGTCGCGGGTACTCACTTGCGCCGAGCAAGTACATCGAATTTGTGGACCACGACTTGGACATCAATTACGAGAAGGAAATGGGACGTATCCAGGATGAGATGAAGCAATTGCTAACAACCGAGAAGAAGTCCCAGGCCATGCTTGCAGCTGCGTTTGAGGGTATCGGCTATGGGATTGAATAAAGTAAAACTTGGGGAGCTTATTGCTCGCTCTGATAAAAGAAACGTCGAGAACAGATATAGCGTTGGCTCTGTCCGTGGCCTTTCTGTTGAAAAGGTATTTATTCCGACGAAGGCGGACATGAGAGGTGTCTCGCTGAAACCCTACAAATTGGTTGAGCCCGATTGGTTCGCATACGTAACGATTACCTCGCGTAATAGCGACAAGCTTACGATTGCTCACAATACGTCGGGAAGCAGCTATATTGTCTCCTCTTCTTATGAGGTGTTCTACGTCCAGGATTCCAGTCGTTTGGATTCAGCCTACCTATTCATGTTGTTCAATCGTGCCGAATTCGATAGATATGCTCGTTTTAATTCTTGGGGGAGTGCGCGCGAGGCATTTTCATGGAAGGATCTTTGCGACACCGAAATCGAATTGCCGCCAATCGAGATTCAGCGAAAATACGTTGCCGTCTATGAGGCGATGCTGGCCAACCAGCGGGCTTACGAGAAGGGACTCGACGACCTAAAGCTGGCGTGTGATGCGTTTATCGAAAGGCTAATGAGCGAGCTTCCTCATGAAGCTATCGCTCCTTATATAAGCCGCAAAGCAGACAGGAATAGGGACCGAGAGCAAGAGCTTGATAGGGTTCTGGGGCTTAGTACTAAAAAAGAATTCAGGGTTCCTCAGAGTCGTGTCAACAAGAAAGAACTTGGGAATTATAAGGTGGTCGAACCTGGGGATATAGCTTATGTTCCAACGACGGACACTTGGAAGGTTCTGGCTTTTGCAGTAAACAACCAAAATACCGCCATTGTCGTCTCTCCGATATACGAGGTCTTTTCAGTCGACAAGATGAAGCTACTCCCCGAATATCTAGGGGCTTTCTTGCGCAGGAGCGAATTCGATCGGTATGCGCGTTTCTCGTCATGGGGGAGTGCCCGAGAAAATTTTACTTTTGAGGAGATGAGAGACATCCGAATTCCAATACCAGAAATTGGGATTCAAGAGGTTGTGGTCAATCTGTCAAATGCAGTCCGTGAAAGAAGGATGATTTGTACTTGGCTCAAAAACCAGCTCAAATTAATCTGTCCAATTCTCGTTAGAGGTGCAATGCAGGAGGCTATGAACTAGTGAAGAGGCGTCTCTTTTCTCAACGTTACGATGCCTTGGACCGCATCAGTGAAACTGACCTTGGCGATGGACTTACCGATAATGTAACGCTCGAAGTCAAAAGGCGCCTTGCTGATGTGATGCTTGACTTTTGCGAACCTCTCCGTGTCAAGTCAAGTCGATATGACAATACCACTTACGAGACCGATGCGCTGTCCCTTGCAATCGAAGACTTGAATGACACTATTGGCTATAACTTATTCAGCCTCGGTTATATGACATATAGTTATGACGAAGCAGCTGTCCTAACAAACGTTTTTACACCCCACCTCTTCGATATCATTGAGCTTCAATACGATGAGCTTTCCGATGACGTAGAAAACGGAAAAGAAGGATTCCGCAAGGAAATCAATCGTGTTTTCCAGGAGCATGATTGCCCTTGGTTATTTACTGATGGACGTCTGGTCAAGGTCGATGCCAAGCAATTCGAACTGGACTTGAAACTCAAGGCAATCGAAAGAATGCAGGAGCTTAGAGACGCGAATCCCCTCTACCAGGGGGCCTACGACGAGCTGAGGAAGGCCGTCGACTTCCTGGGACGAGGAGACTATGCTGAAGCTGTGATTAATGCTGGGAAAAGCTACGAGAGCGTCCTCAAGGTTATCTGCGGACCAGGAGCTGAGACGGAGTCGGCCAACGGCCTTATAAAACGGCTGCTTGAGTCCGACAAGTTATCCCTTCCAGAGAGCCTCAAGCCCGAGGCTTTTCAGAATAGCGTTCTTCTGTCTTTCCCTATCATTCGTAACAAGGTGGCGGCACACGGTTCCGGTGCGACTGAATGCGAGATCAGCGCCCCGATGGCCAACCTTGCCGTCAACCTGGCGTGCGCTCTCGATACCTATCTCATCCAAGAAGCGACTGACATAGAGTAGGCAAGAATGAAATCGTCGGACAGCAAATTCGAAAACAGCAAATTCACTGAAGGTGAGCTTGAGCAGGCAATCATCAAGCTGTTCCAGCAGCAGGACGCCAATGGCGTGCGTTGGAGCTATGCTAACGGCGAGTTGCTGCACCGTCGCTTCGATGAGCCACTCATGGAGGACCGGTTGAAGTCGAGCCTTCGACGCCGCTATGCCAATATCGACCTGACCGAGGGCGAGCTCCAGACGCTCGTGGGCGAGCTCAAGCGTGTCCCCTCGACCCCGCTCTACGACGGGTGCCGACGAGTGTTCTGGCTCATCAACGAGGGGTACACACTTTCTCGAGAGGACACAAACAAGTCTGCCGTTCATATCGAGTACATCGACTTCGACGACATCGCCAACAACGACTTCCTCATCGTGAACCAATACACGGTCGAGGACGTGCGCACCCGCCGCCCCGACCTTTTGTGCTTCGTGAACGGCATACCGCTCGCCATCCTCGAATTCAAGACCGCCATAGAGGAGGATAAGACCATCCACGACGCGTGGAAGCAAATCGCCATTCGCTACGCGCGTGACATCCCAAGTCTGCTCAAGTACTGCTGCATCGCCGCGGTCAGCGACGGCGCCAACAGCAAGATTGGCACCGTGTTCACTCCGTACTCGTATTTTTCGCCTGGAACAAGGCCAATGACCTCGACAAGGTGTCGAACGGCATCAATTCCCTTTACACCATGGTCGAGGGCGCGTTCGCGCCCGCCCGCTTCCTGGCAATCGTTCGCGACTTCGTCTTCTTCCCAGACGACAGCAAGAACTCCACTGAGATAGTCTGCCGCTACCCGCAGTACTTCGCAGCGACGAAGATGCTCGACAACATCTGCGAGCACCTGCGTCCCGAGGGCGACGGCAAGGGCGGTACGTACTTTGGCGCCACTGGCTGCGGCAAGACATACACCATGCTCTTCCTCTCGCGTCTGATGATGCTTCGACGCAGCGAGGAGCTGGGCAATCCTACCATCGTGCTTATTGTTGACCGCGAGGACCTGGATAACCAGACAAGCGAGTTGTTTGTGACCGCGAAGCGGTTCCTGCACGACGAGAATGTGCGCAGCATCGAGACGCGCGGCGACTTGGCGGAGACGCTGCGTGGGCGCGAATCGGGTGGCGTTTACATCACCACTATCCAGAAGTTCAGCGAGCAGATGGGTCTTCTTTCCAACCGCTGCAACATCATTTGCATTTCCGACGAGGCGCACCGCACTCAGACGGGCGCGGGCTCTAAGCTTATGATCACCGAAGAGGGTGCCTTCACCCGCTTCGGCTTCGCTAAATACCTGCGCGACGGATTCCCGAACGCGACGTACGTCGGATTCACGGGTACGCCCATCGACGAGACGATTGCCGTGTTCGGCCCAGTTGTGGACCGCTACACCATGAAAGAGTCGAGCGACGACGGGATTACCGTGCGTATCGCTTATGAGCCTAGGTTGGCGCGAGTGCTCCTTTCCGATGACGAAGCGAAGAAGATCAAGGAGTACTACGACCGCTGCGCCGAAGAGGGCTCAACCGAGGATGCCATCAAGGAGAGCCAACGCGCCATGAGCTCGATGGAGGTGCTGCTACGCGATCCCGACCGCCTGAAGAAGCTCGCAGCCGACATGGTCGAGCACTACGAACGCCTCTGTGGGGAGAAACCAGGCGTGGTACAGAAGGCCATGATAGTGTGCTCGAATCGCCCCCATGCCTTCGACCTGCTCAACGCCATCCTGGCCATACGACCCGAATGGGGCGTTGCGAAGAAGGCCGAGAACGAGAGCAGGCTATTGCCTGAGCGACTGGAGGAGCTTGAGTCGCTGCCCAAGATTAACATCGTGGCCACGCGTGGCAAGGACGATCCGAGGGACCTCTTTGACGCCTGCGGCAACAAGGAATGGCGCAAGAAGCTCGACAAGCAGTTTAAGAACAACGATTCAAACTTCAAGATCGCCGTCGTCTGCGACATGTGGATTACCGGCTTCGACGTTCCCTCGCTTGCCGTCATGTATATCGACAAGCCGTTGCAACGCCACACGTTGGTGCAGACCATCAGCCGCGTAAACCGCGTGTTCGAAGGCAAAGACCAGGGCCTAGTGGTCGATTACTTCGGCATCAAAGAGAACATGATGAAGGCGCTCAAGACCTACGGCGGTGACGATTCCGGTGCTATCGACGATTTGACCGTTGCCCTGGGCATCTTCCGTAACCATCTGGCCATGATTGACGACCTCATGACTAATTTCGATTCGAGTGCCTTCCATATGGGTAAACCGCTCGAGCGCCTTGGATGCCTGAATAGGGCCGCCGAGTACGTTCAGCTCTCGAAGGAATTTCAGACGCGATTCATGGGGCTTACGCGCATTCTGAAGTCTGCATACCAAATCTGCTTTCCCTCGGGAGAACTATCCGACCACGAGACCGCGATGTCTCAGTTCTACATGGCGATTCGTTCCATCGTCTATAAGCAGACCAAGGGCGATGCGCCCGACGCCGAGATGATGAACGAGGTTGTGGAGGACATGGTGCGGCGGGCAATCAGCTGCACGGGCGTTGAGAGCGTGATTGACGTTGACGGACCCGAGGATCTCTTCGGCGAAGATGCAATCGCTGAGCTTAATGCCATGAAAATGCCTATTACCAAGTTCAATGCCCTCATGAAGCTGGTCAAGAGGGCCATTAGAGATTACGGACGTACCAACAGGGTTAAGGCCCTCGATTTTGATGAGCGCCTGAGAAGGGTCGTCACTGAGTACAACTCTCGCGACAACCTGACCTTCGCCAGCGAGGTCGTGTCTGACTTTGTTGACAGCCTGTCTGACCAGCTCGTTGACATTCTCCGGGATCTAAAAGACGACGAACGATCCTTCGAGAAGATAGGGATCACCTACGAGGAAAAGGCATTCTACGACATCTTGGTTAAGGTTCGCGATGACCATGGATTTGTCTTTGAGGATGAGAAGTGTGTGGCGCTCGCCAAGGAAATCTCAAAGCTTGTGAGTGACAAAGCACAATACGCTGACTGGTCGACACGCGATGACATCAAAAGCCAGCTGAACATGGATCTTACCGTGATGCTCTACAAGAATGGATACCCACCCGAGTGGGATGAGGAGGTCTTCGAGAAGGTTATGGACCAGGCGGAGAACTTCAAGAAGAACGATACGTTTAAATGAACGACTCAGACGCTGTGTGGCTTCGTATTATTCCAAGGCAAAAATTGTCGGAGCAGCAGTTCAATAGGCTTGAACTTCTTGAATATGCTTCGAAACAATCACTTTTTTAGTGAGGCTGCTGATGATCGTAGTAGATGGTCGAACCGATAAGGAGAAGTTGTTCGAACTCTTGAACTCTGGCGGCGAGTGCTCCGAGCTCGATTTCAAGGAGACACTCGACTTCTCGAAGAAGATTGACGAGCTCCACTTTGTCAAGGATGCCGTCTCGATGTGTAACCGCTATCCGGGTGGCTATATCGTCATCGGCGCCGACGATGATGGTAAGCCGTCTGAGATTAGCGAGCAAACGAATTGGTCGCAGTTCGACGGTGCGGTGCTGACGGACAAGATAAGGAAGTATGTTGACGCTCCACTTGCTGCCATCTCCCAATTGCATGACGTGGACGGGCATACATATTGCCTCATTTGCCTTCTCAGCCCGGAGGATGGCCTTCCCGTCCCCTTCGCAAAGCTTGGTCAAACGGCCGATGGAAAGGGGCGACAGTCCGTTGTTTTCCGGGAAGGAGAGTTCAGCCGACGCGACGGGGCGCAAAACCGGTGCATTGAGTATGCGCAGTGGGCTGAGATGCTAGGCCAGCACGATGGCCGCGTGAGGAAAGACGAGAGTAAGCGCATGGACTTGCTCGTCGATAAGATTATCGCGGTCTTGGGCGAAAGGGGCAAAACTCCCCCTCTTGTCTACGGAATGGACGAGCACGCTCTCGTCGAGGCCCTCGCAATCTGCTTTGAGCAGAAAGAGGACGAGAAGCTCGCTCGCTTCATCGGGCAAGTCGCCTCTCAGTTCCAAAGCGAATCCGATGCCCTCAACGAGCTCGTGGGAATCGGGGCATACGCCGTCGCCTACTACAACGATGCGATTTTCATCAAAGTCGTCGATGCCCTCTATGACTGTTATGCCTCCATTGATGAATCAAAAGCGGATCGTTCAACAAGGCATCTGAAGGTGGCCGTCGCCTGCTACGAACTGGGGGCGCAGCTTGTTCGCCTAAAGAGGTGGGACTTGATCGCCCCGTTCGTCAACAGGCAGTCTCCGGCGAATCCGTACTCGCTTTACGCCTCCTGGATAAGGGACTGCCAGGTTGAGTCCGTCAGGGCAGGCCTATTTAAAGACGCCGACTCCGGAATGATGATATCTGTCGCGCTGGAGAACGCTACCAAGCATCCCATCGTCGCCCCCGACTGCGGGCTGGATTCGGAGAATGGGGATCTAGGGCGGGACCGTTACCTTGACCTGCTGTGCTCGTTCGACTTCCTCTACTGCCTCTGCGTCTTTGTCTCGGGCGTGGGAACCGGGCTTGCCTACCCCGCCTGCTGTGCCTATTCGGAGAATCGCATCGCCGGCGTGGTATCCCGTTTCTTTGGCAATGACCAGGGACCGCGCAGGGAACTGCTTCCCGATGCCGATGACGATAAGGTCGCCTTGGGTCTACGGGCTCTCTATAAACTGGCGGGCGAGGAGGCCCTGAGGAATGACGGCCGGTTCTACTGGGGCTTTGACCCGACGCGTGCCCTAAGTCATTTCCTGAACGAGCACCCTGAAAAGCCTGGCGAGCAACAGCCTGACATATTCGCATACAACAACGCCGAGAAGCGCGAGGGACATAGCTAGCTGTTCGGTTCACCGCCCAATCCATACTGACCGATGTATAATGCGCGGGCTCGCATAGCGAACTCTTTCGCCGGCAGCATTCGACGGGATAACTGTCTGCGTTATTTGAGCGCACATCTGAGGCAATGACGTGCGCAGTGCGACTTAGAGGGAAACCGGCATGACCAACGGCGATTACGACAAGGTCGCGACGCATTGGACCAGCAAGGAGACCGATGTGGTCCGGATGCCCGAGGCCGAGCTGCGCGCCGAGGTCGACGCCTTTCTTTCCTCGCACAACACGTGCACGCTTGTCTGCGGGGCGGGCGACTTCGTGCGCTGCACCCCGCTGGAGTACGTCTGGCGCGACGGCTCGTTCTGGATCTTCTCGGAGGGTGGCCTGAAGTTCTGCGCGCTCAAGTGGAACAAGAACGTGAGCCTTGCCGTGTTCGAGCCCTACGGTGGCTTTGGCAAGCTTGCGAGCGCCCAGGTCACGGGAACAGCCGAGCTCATTGATCCCGAGAGTGACGAGTTCGCAGAGGCGGTTGCGGCCAAGGGACTTCCTGTCTCGGCCCTGCCTAAGCTTCGGGGCATGCTCCATCTCATCCGCGTGACGCCTTCACGCATTGACTATCTCTGCAGCGAGTTCAAGTCCCGCGGCTTCGACTCTCGTCAGTGGATTGAACTGTAGGAGATCCACTCTTGTCGCAAACTCCGCCCACCGGGATGGTTTCGGGTCCGCACGGCCCTGATTCCATCCCAGGAGGCGGAGTTTGCGCGTGTCTGCCTTAGCTCGCGTCCGCAACCTGCCCTTGCGCAGCCGGCGTGAACATGAACCTGCCGGTGTCGCCGACGCCGCGGATGCCGGTGAGGGGCTGTACATCTCCGGCCGTCCACTGCATGGCATCGGCCTGCATTGTGACGCTGTGACTCGCGAAGCGGTCAAGGTCGCATACGAGCTGCCTGCGCCTGACGTTCATCTTGGATGCAAAGTAGGAGAGCTGAGCCTCCTGCGGGCTCACGCTGAGGTCGCGCTCGTACTCGAGGACGGAGTAGCCCCCGAACTGCGCCGTTATCTTGGCGTTCTGTCCCTCGGGGAAGTTCCTCATCTGGATGCTCATGAGGGTCCTTTCGCCTGGCGTTCTATGATGCCGCTGGCTTAGCGTGGCGAGTGCGGTCCCAGGGGGCGTGTCCTTTGGGACGATGACGGTGGAGGTATTTCGTGGGCGCGAGTGGTGCTGCTCCTCCCGCACATTAGAAATTAGGCGTCCGTTAAACTCAGCTGTCGCTTTGTTGACGGCTAGGGCGGAACATACCAGGTATAGAGCGTTCAAGCGTCGCTAAAGTCGCAGGTAGACGGTTTGTGCACGTTCGGTCTACTCGATGGCTTTCAAGCTAGCCGTCAACAAGGCGACAGTTGGGCGATTCCGCGCGTCTAATCGCCAAATCAACGCTCGCAGCTAAGGTTTTGCGACCCCGGCGTCCTATCATTTTGCGGAGAAGCAAACGGGGTCCAAGAGGGACGCTGCCGTAAACTCCGCTACGCTACTCGGCCTCACGGCGGGCAACCTCGTCGATGAGGATGGCGTCGCCGTGCTTGGCGGCCGCCACACTTGCGAGCATGAGCACGCCCATCGCGGCAATGTAGGCAAACAGCATCGTTGGCGCCACGTCCATCACGAGGCCCGAGAGAATGGGCGTCACTACCTGCGCGGCCATGCTCACGGTGTAGTAGTAGCCCGAGTAACGGCCCACGCTGCGCGAGCTGCAGCACTCCAGGATCATCGTGTACACGCACAGGTCAACGCCGCCCAGCGCCACGCCCATGAGAAGAAACACCAGGTAGAGCGCCGGCGTAAAGCCCGGTGCCAGCCAGATGAGGGCGGGACACGCCGCCATGATCACGGCCGTGCCAAGCGCCACCTTCTTGCGGCCAATCTTGAGCGAGAGGTTCGCCAACGGCACGTAGCTCGCGAGCGCGCCCACGATGGTCACGATGTTGATGACGGCGTACGAGCCGCCGGCCATGCCAAAGAACAGGTCCGCGTAACGGCTGATGTTCGTGGTCATAGCGTTGTAGCTCATGTAGTAGAAGAACGTCGCGGCCAGAAGGCACGCGATGGAGCGGCGCATGCCGGCGTCTGCCACGCGCTCCTTGCCGCCGGCCTCGGGGGAGTCGTCGAGGTCGATCTGCTCCTCGTCAATGCCCATGGCAAGCGACTTCTCGCGCATCTTGGCGACAAGCGCCGGCTCGCGCACGAACGCGGCATAGGCCACGGCCGCCACGAGGATGAAGAGCGCCTGCAGCACAAAGAGCGGCAGGTAGTCGGGCCGCTCCACGTTGGGCACCATCACCGAGATGGCCACGAGCATGAGACCCGTGCCAGCGTATCCCACGATCTTCTCGATGGAGTCGGCCTTGGTGCGTAGCGGGCGCGGCGTGATGTCTGCCACTACGGCTACCGTCATGGTTCGATAGGCGCAGATGGCGAGCAGCGTGAGGATGATGGCGCAGATGAGCACGGGAAGGCTCCCCATGTTGTTGGCGATGGCGATGAGCGGCACGGAGAGCACGGCCACGGCGGAGCCGCCCAGGATGAACGGCGTGCGACGGCCGAGCCTGCTCGTGCAGCGGTCCGAGAGGATGCCGAACAGCGGCAGCAGAAACAGGCCAAACACGTTGTCGATGGCCATGATGGCGCCGGTGAGCGAGTTGGAGAGGCCAAACGTGTTCGTGAGCATCTTGGGAACGATGCCGTCGTAGACCTGCCAGAAGCTGATCATGCCCATGAAGGGCAGCGAGGCCAGCGCCACGGCTCGGCTGTCGAGCTTGGCGGCGCGCTTGAGGTCGGGCTTTGCCATGGGTATCTCCTTGGGTTGGGGCGTGCGAGCGGGGGATGAGGCGTGAGGGGGGGTACGTCCCCTGTTCACGCCCCATGCGTCAGACACCGAGCGTCTGGCCGAACGGGGGTACGTCCACTGTTCATGCGTCAGGCACCGAGCGTCTCGACGTGTTCGAGGTTGGCGAGAAACGCCACGTAGAACTCGACGCCGTGCTTGTAGACGTCCACGCCGATGCGCTCGTTGGCCGCGTGCAGCAGCGTGCGCGCCTCGCCCGAGTAGACAAAGCCGCAGAAGCGGTAGACGCGGTCGCAGATGGCGTTGAACTCGCGCGAGTCGGTGCAGGAGTTCTGCACGTAGGGCGCAAAGCCCGCCTCGGGGTAGACGCCTGCCACGCAGCGGTGCAGGTAGTCAAAGGCTGCGTCGTTCTCGTAGGGAGAGATGGGTGCGGGCTCGGTGTAGGGAATGGCCTCGTTGACCTCGACGGTCACGAGGCTGGGGTCCACGCCGCTCGCGCGGCACTGCTGGGCGGCGAGCCTGCGGGCGCGCTCGACGGCGTCGTCGATGGTCTCGAACGGGGCGATGCGCACATTGAAGTTGGCGCGCGCCACGGGTGGCAGCACGTTGTGGGCGTTGGAGCCCTCGAGCTGGGTGAGGGCGTAGGTGGTGCGAAGCATCGCGGCCGTCTCGGGGCTTGCGGCCATGATCTTGGTCACGGCCGGGCGCGTGAGCCACAGGTTGCCAAAGACGGCCTGGTAGAGCTCGGAGCTGCGAGCGCCAAGCTCGGCAAGCGTGGCCTCGACGGCAGGGGTGAGCTGCGGCTTTCCGGGGTTGGCCGAGATGGTCTCGCACACGCGGCAGAGAAGCCGGCATGCGTCGTTGGCCGCGGGCGTGGAGGCATGGCCGCCGTTCGCGCGTGCCGTGACCGTGAGGTCGACGTGGCCCTTCTCGGACACGCCCACCATGGCCACGGGCTCGGTGACGCCCAGGGGCGCGTCGGTTGCCACGGCGCCGCCTTCATCGAGCACCAGGTAGGGGTGGACGTCGTGCTCGCGCAGCCACTCGACGGCGTGGGCGGCCGTGGGCGAGGCGATCTCCTCGCCGTCGCTCGAGAAATACCAGACGTCACGCGGGGGCACGTAGCCCTGGCCCACGAGGTGCTCGGCCGCCTCGAAGAAGGCCGCGACGATGTTCTTGGTGTCGAGCGTGCCGCGGGCCCAGATCTGGCCGTCTGCGATGTCGGCAGCGAACGGGTCGTGCTGCCAGTCCTGGCCCTCGACGGGGACGACGTCCTGGTGAGCCATCATGACGACGGGGTCGAGACCCGCGTCCGCGCCCGGCCAGCGCAGCAGGATGCCGAAGTCATCGATGCGCGTGAGCTCGGCCACGGCAAAGAAGCGCGGGTAGAGGCGCCGAAGTGTGGGGATCCACAGGGCAAAGACGGCATTATCTCGCTGAGAGACGTCCTCGCGCGAGACGGTGGCAATGCGCAGCAGCTCGCGGAAGCGCTCGACGGCGTCGTCTCCCGCCTTGTAGCCGCCTGCGGTGAGCGGCGTTCCCTGTGCGGCTGATGGCTTGGCTCCCATGATGGTCCTTTCCTTGCATTTTCGCTGTTGCGAGACAGGATATGCCCCCTGGCAGCGTGCCGGGCAAAACGTTGCGAGCTGTTCATCTTGCGCGGCGTGAACAGGGGATAGGCACCTGTTCACGCTTGCGCACGGCGCCTACGACACGGTGACGGTGCCGTCCTCCTCGACCGTCACGGTGTCTCCGGTGGCAACGGCCTCGAGGAACTCGTCGCCCAGGTTATCTACGGTGGGCATGGGCGTGTCCGTCCACACGCCGGACAGGATGGCGCCGGCGGCGGCCAGGCTGTCGATGGGCTTGGAGAACAGCAGACACGCCGGCTGGCGCCCCATCTTCGTGGCGCAGAAGAGCACCATTCCGCCCGTCGTGGAGCCAATCGTCTGTGGCAGACACAGGGCGCGGCCGGCCATGGGTTTGCCGTAGAGGTCGGGGTTGTTCTGGTCAGAGCAGGTGGCGCGCTTGTCGCCGAACATGAGCGCCTTCTGGAACGACGCGAGCGTGTTGAGCCCGCCGTGGCTCACGAGCGCCTCCGCCCGTACGCTTCCGGGCACCACGACGCGGCCGTGGAAGACCTTCACCATTATCGGTCGCCTCCCTTCCATGCCAGTGCGCCGGTCGTGACGCACTCCAGCACTTCGCGGTCCGTGCAGTAGCGCGCCGTTGAGTAGGTGCGCAGCTTGTTCGAGTTGGTGACGATGGGCATGCCGCCACACAGCGGGTTGTTCGTGTACATGAGCGGGCAGATGCTCGAGACGACCGCCCCCGTGGTCGCGAAGCGCGCGTAGGCGTCCGTCTTGCGGAAGGCCTTGGCGACGGCGGGCGCCGCGGTGAGCACGGTGGGCACCTGCACGCGGCGATGCCCCGCGGCGGCGAGGCCCTCGCAGATGTCGCCCGCCCAACGCTCGAGCTGCGTTGCCGAGAGGTGCGGACATCCAATAAAGGCCAGCTTGGGGCGTGCGCCCGGCTTCTTCCACATGACGGGGTAGCTCGCGCGCACCCGCTCGAGCTCGGCGTCGTCGATGCGGTAGACCCGGGCGTCCGGCGCGATGAGGTCGCGGCCCTTCTCGCGCGCCTCGGGCGTGAGGCCCTCCACGTGGTAGAGGCCCACGGCACCGTTGGATGCGCTCGCGGCGCCCATGTCCTTGAGGTAGTCCTCGACCTCGGCGGTGAGCTCGTGGCCCAGCCAGTGGTCGAGGCCCCTGATGTAGGGGACCTCCTCCATGACCTTCATGCCGATGGCGCTGCCGAGCACCTGAGCCTCGGGCTTGCGCTCGCAGCTGACCTCGATGACCCGCGTGGCCTGGCGGCCCCCGTCCGTGAGCAGGCCAAACTCGGGCACAAAGCCCGCGATGGAGCCGAACAGCTCGATGATGCCGGAGTTGCGGTTGCAGCGCGCGCCCAGCACCGAGTTGGCAAAGACCACGGCACTGCTCTCCGCCCAGCTGAGGACGTCTCCGGGCGCGGGGCGGTTGCCAACCTCGGGCTGATAGCACGTGCAGGTGAACGAATCGCTTCTCAGAAGCCCCATCTTGCGCAGTTGTGCCTCGTAGTCATCTTGCTTTGAGTACATGACCTTGAAGACGAGCCGCTGCAGGGGGTTGGCGGGCACTGCCGGGTCGAGCGGGCGCGGGTCGGCGGAGAACGCCTGGCCGCTGAGCGCGCCCTGCTCGATGAGCTCGTCCATGAGGTCATAGACAGGGCCGAGCATGGACAGGCCAAAGCTCGTGACGATGTGGCCATTCCTGCTGGTGACGGGCACCATGCGCGTGGCGCCGAAGCACTCACCGTACATCACGAGGGTCTTCACCACCTTGGCCATGGCCGGGCCCTTGGCGCCGTCGAGCAGCGCCTGTTGTTCTGGCGTGAGGTTCATGTTACGAGAACTCCTTCCGGTCTAGATCGTGGTGCCAAGGCGGTATGCCGCCCGCACTGCCTCCAGGACGCGCCCGGGGGCAAAGCCGTCGCCGATGTTTCGGAGCTCGGGCGCGGCGTGCGTCTGCTGCAGCTCGTAGAACAGAGAGTCGTCCGCTTGCCCGCCGCAGGCAATAACCACGAGGTCAGAGGCTATGACCTCCTCGTGCCAGTCGTCGCCGACCTTGGGCGCGAGCGGGTTCACGACGTTCTCGGGCAGAATGGGCGTCCAGGAGACGTACGGGTCTGGCACGTTCTTGTGGCGGTTGCGCGAGACGTGCAGGAGCGTGCCGCCCAGCGTCTGCTCGGCGCGCTCTACGCGGGTCATGTTGAGCAGGCGCACGCCGTGGCCAGCAAGCGCGTGGAGCAGGTGCCCACGGTTTGCCGTGCAAGCGCCCTGCATCATGTGCGGGAGCATCTCGACTACGCTGACCTCGGAGACATTGCGTTCCACGGCGAGCCACTGAGCCACCTCGCAGCCCACCGCCCCGCCGCCTATCACGGTGACGCTGCGCGCCTGGCCGAGAAGCTCCGGCTCACGGAGCAGACGCGTGGCGGGTACGGCCAGGCCGGCATCGACGAGCTCGGAGAGACCGGGGATGGGCGGCGTGGCCTCTTGGGCGCCAGCCGCGCAGACGATCGCGTCATAGCGCGCGGCTGCGAGTGCATCCTTTGTGGCAGCATGGCCCAGCTTGAGTGTGAGATTGCCCTCATCGGCCTGCTTACGAACCTGTCGCTCGAGGTAGACGCGGTAGTTCTCGACGTCGAACTTGATGCGGGCGGCGCCGGCGGCCACAAGCTTGCCGCCGAGCTTATCGGACGCGTCGATGAGCGTCACGGCGTGTCCCCGCCTAGACGCCGCGAGTGCGCAGACCATGCCCGCCGGTCCGGCGCCCACCACGGCCACGCGCTTGGGCCTCTTTGCGGGAGCGGGGCTTTCTGGCATGAGGTGCTCGAAGCTGCAGCGCGGGTTCACGGCGCACTGCGGGTGGCCACCCTCCACGAACTCGTTGAGGCAGCCCTCCTGGCAGCCGATGCACGGGCGGATGTCTGCGACGCGCCCGGCGAAGGCCTTGTTGGGCCACTCCGGGTCTGCGAGCAGAGGTCGGCCGAGCATGACCATGTCGCAGCTGCCCTCGCGCAGCGCGCGCTCGGCCGCGTCTGGGTAGCCGAGCTTGCCCACGGCCACGACGGGGACGGGAAGGCCGGCGTTGGAGCGCACGCCGTCTGCCGCAAAGCGCTCGCGCACGGCTCGCGCCACCGGCACGAAGCAGCCCGCCGGCATGCTCGCGGGCGGGTGTGGCATCCACCAGTTGTCATAACAGCCCAGGTCAACGTCGAAGACGTCCACTCCGGCCGCCACGAGCTCCTCCATATAGGAGAGCGTTTGCTCGACGGTGCGCCCTCCTCGCATGCGTCCGAGGTAGGTGGAGCCGAGCGTCTCCTCGTCGTAGGTCTCCTCGAGGGCAAGCGACAGGTCGATGCGGTACATGATGGGGTAGTCGGGCCCCACGCGGCGGCGAATCTCGGCGACCATGTCGAGGCCAAAGCGGCGCCAGTCCGCGTATCGTCCCAGCTTGCGGTGGTTGAAGGCGGGGTTTGAGAGCTGCTCGATGAGGTAGCCCTCATGGCCGTGCAGGTAGACGCCGTCGATGCCCATTGCGTGCGCATCCGCCGCGGCCTGGCCGATGTTCGTCACGATGCGGCGCAGCTTGCGGTCCGAGAGACGCATGCAGGGGATCGCCGGGATGTAGTAGTTGGGCAGGAAGCTCGCAGATACCGGGAGCTTCTTCTGCGTGAGGAGGCACTGCGGGTTGCCGACGCGCCCAAGACCGGCCGTGAGCTGCACGAATATGCGCGAGCCATGGGCGTGGACGCCCTGGGCGAGGTCTCGCCAGCCGGGCATGACGGTGCGGCTGCGGTCGATGCGCGGGAAGTAGGTGAGGCCGTCGAGCTCCGTGACCGTGGAGTCTATGCCGTGGCTTACGGGGACGAGGCCCGTGGTGAGCAGGCCGCAGCCGCCCTTGGCGCGCGCGAAGAAGTACTGCAGCATCATGTCGTTGGGGCGGCCGGTCTCCTCGCACATGTCAATGTTGCCCATGGGCGCCATGACGATGCGGTTCTTGATGGTGAGCTTGTTGATCTTGATGGGCGAGAAGAGACGGTCATAGGGGTAGAGCTCTTGCGTCATGCGCGCGGAGCTGCCGCAGAGGCCGGGCTTCTCGCTTGCGTTTTCCCTGCTTGCGGGCCAGTTGTCGTATGAGCCGACCAGCTGCTGGACCAGTGCGTCTTTTCCCATGGCTTCCTCTCAGATGTTGACTAGGCAACAAGCTAGTGTAGTCGTATATGTTAAGTAGTCAACGACTGTTTGTGGGGCGCGGGCTTTTTTGTGGGCACCAAATCAATGCTGGCAGCTAATGTTTTCCATCCTTCTCCTCCCTACGATTGGCCATACGGATAACCACAGGGAAGGAAATTCAATGTTCAAGAATAACAAGGTCACAGACGGCAAGAAGAAGTCCAAGCTCAAGCTCGTCGTGATAGCTCTCGTTGTCATCTGCGTTGCCGCGGGCCTTGGGTCCGGCAACAAGTCCACGGATTCAAATGCGTCAAACGCTTCGAATGCGCCCGCTCAGGCCGAACAGCAAGATGAGAACGTTCCTACCGAATATAAGACTGCACTCAGCAAGGCATCGTCTTACAGCTCTACGATGCACATGTCGAAGCAGGCCATCTATGACCAGCTTACGTCCGAATATGGAGAGAAGTACGCTCCCGAGGCCGCTCAGTACGCCGTTGACAATCTTGTGGCGGATTACAACGCCAATGCCTTGGAGAAAGCAAAGAACTATAGCGACACGATGCACATGTCAAAGCAGGCCATCTATGATCAGCTTACCGCTGAGGAGGGAGAGAAGTTTACGGCTGACGAGGCCCAGTATGCCATTGACAACCTTGAGGCAGACTACAATGCAAATGCGCTTGCAAAGGCCAAGCAGTATCAGAGCGAGATGAGCATGTCACCTGAGGCGATTCGCGACCAGCTTACGTCCTCTGCCGGCGAGAAGTTCACGCAGGAAGAAGCGGATTACGCAATCGCAAACCTTTAGGATCGCATGCGAAGGAGGCACTCGGAGGCAACCATGGCAGAGCCGCTGACGGAGGAGTTGCTCGACGAGCTGCTCGAGGCGCCGAGCATCGACAGCTATCTTGACGTGCACGCGCCAGGAACCCGCTCCCTCTCCGACTACCTCAACGAGCTGCTTGTGGCCAAGCGGCTCAAGCGGTCGCAGGTGGTGCGCATGGCCAACCTTAACGAGACGTTTGGTTACCAGATCTTCACGGGCGCGCGCAACCCCAGCCGCGACAAGGTGCTCCAGATCGCCTTTGCCATGGCGCTCACCCTGCGCGAGACCAACCGCGCGCTCGAGGCCGCCGGCGTGAGCTCGCTCTACAGTAAGGACCGGCGCGATGCCATCATCATCTTCTGCCTCGACCGCGGCTGCTCGCTGCAGAAGGTGAACGAGGAGCTCTATTGCTTTGGCGAGCGCACCATCTGCTAGCTGCGCTTTATTGATCAGATAGCCGGGCTAACGCCATAGGGTGCCCAAAGGGGCCTGACCCCTTTGGGCACCTTGCTATGATGGGGCCATGACCACCACGAATGAGACAGACGAGACACACGACGAGCTGGCGGCCGCCTTGCGGGGCGCCGTGCCGCCCGCTGCCGATGCCTACCGCGTGGAGCGCGTGCTCAAGAGCGCCCCGGGAGAGCTCACGCAGCTCGTCTACCTGCGCACGGCTGCTGGCGGCGAGCTGGGCCCCTACGTGCGTAAGGTCATCGACCGCGAGTCGGGCCTGGGCGGGGCCTACGTGGCCCTCGCCACGCGCGAGCGCGAGGGGCTGCGGGTCCGTCAGCTCCCGCGCATCATCGAGTGCGGGGTCGAGAGAGGCTCGCTTGTGGTCGTGATGGAGCGCGTTCCGGGTCACACGCTGCGCGAGGTCATCAAGGCTGCTTCGCCTGCGCAGCGCGTCGAGCTCGCCGCACGCCTCATGCCGGCCGTCTGCGATGCGGCCGAGGAGCTCCACACGACCCTTGAGCAGCCGATCGTTCACCGTGACCTCACGCCTGGCAACGTCATGTGCCCGGATGGCGATCCCACCACGCCCGTGCTCATCGACCTGGGCATAGCCCGCACCTGGCATAACGATGCCGAGACGGACACGACACACCTGGGCACCCGCGCCTACGCGCCGCCCGAGCAGTACGGCTTTGGCCAGACGGACGTCCGCAGCGACGTGTACGCGCTTGGGCTTCTCGCCTTCTTCTGCCTCACGGGCCGCGACCCCTCGCCGTCAGACCGCGAGCGCGCCTTCGCCGATCCTGCCGTGCCCGAGCCCTGGCGCGTGGCCATCGAGCACGCCGCCGCGCTCGACCCGGCCGAGCGCTACCAGACCGCGGGCGAGCTTGCCGCTGCCCTCCGCGGGCTGCCCGCGACCTTGGCATTGCGCAAGGCTCCGAAGCCGACGGCGCCGGAGCCGAGGCCGGCCACCGCGCCGCCCGCCCGCGCCCCTCGGCTCTGGACGCCGCGCAACGTCATCGTGGCCGCGGGGCTCGCGCTCTACCTGTTCGGATGCGTCACGGACGCGGTCGTGCCCGACTACTGGGCCAAGGCCTCCGCCGCCTTCAACCTCTTTGCCTTCCTCGTGTTCATGCCCTATGTGGGCCTCGTCTGCGCCTATGCCGTGTGCGACAAGCGCTGGCTGCGCTCGCGCGTGCGATGCCTCCGCACGCGCTCTGCCCTGAGGGTCTGGCGCAACCTGCTACTCCTCTTGCTTGCGCTGTTCGCCGTTCTCGTGGTTCTCGTCCTCGTGCCACTGCCGTGAGCGGGGGAGCGAGGGACAAGCTCGCGCCCCGTTCTGCCCGCTCGTGTGCGAGCTGTGAATGATGTTGACGCGTTAACAACAATCCATACAATGGTGCTTCGAACGTTGATGTTTATCCGTTAACAAGCGTCAGGAGCACCCATGGCATCGAGCGACCACAGGCCCACGGACGGCGAGCGGTTCGAGGAGTTCGTTGGGCTCATCTCCTCGCTCGAGAAGGAGGTCCAGCGCATCCGCGCCGTCGAGTGCGAGCGACTGGGCCTTCGCGGCGCAGACCTCATGTGCCTGTACTATCTCGGGCGAAGCGATTCTCCCCTCACGGCAGCTGAGCTCTCGCGCCGTGCCGGCGTGACGCGCGCCGCCGTCTCTCGCTCCCTCGCGCAGCTCGAGGAGGGCGGCCTCGTTACCGTGGCGGCGGCCGACGACGGGCGCGCCTACCGCGCGCCCGTCTCGCTCACTGATGCGGGCCGGGCGACCATGGCGGGCGTCGACGAGGCCGTCTCGCGCGTCATGTCGCGCGTGGACTCCGCGCTCAAGGACGACGCCCGCGCCCGCCTCTACGCGTCGCTCGCCTCCGTGCTCGAGTGTCTGCGCGGCATCGGCCGCTAGC
Organism: Parolsenella catena; assembly: GCF_003966955.1. Lineage (GTDB taxonomy): Bacteria > Actinomycetota > Coriobacteriia > Coriobacteriales > Atopobiaceae > Parolsenella > Parolsenella catena. The sequence continues at coordinate 748,981 of NZ_AP019367.1, forward strand.
CCGCATGCCCCTCTCGCGCGCCGGCCATCACCCATGCCCCGCGTCCATCGAAAGGACCCCCATGACCGTTCGCATCATCACCGACTCCGCCTCTGACATCACCGCCGCAGACATCGCCGCCGCGGGCAACCCCGCGCTCACGGTGCTGCCGCTGTCCGTCACGTTTGGCGACAAGACCTACGCCGACGGCGTCGACCTCACCCACCGGCGCTTCTACGAGCTACTCGTCGAGGGTGACGACCTGCCCATGACCGGCCAGGTGAATCCCTATGCCTTCGAGCAAGCCATCTCCTCGGCGCGCGAGGCGGGCGAGGAGGTCGTGGTCATTACGCTCTCCGGCAAGCTCTCCGGCACCAACGCGAGCGCCATGACCGCGACCGCGGCCTTCGAGGGCGGCGTCTACGTCGTGGACAGCAAGAGCGTCACGGTGGGCGAGCGCATCCTCGTGGACTACGCGCTGCGCCTCGTGGGCGAGGGCCTCGGTGCCGCCGACATCGCGTGCGCGCTCGAGCAGGCCCGCGAGGACATCCATGTGGTGGGCCTTCTCGACACGCTCGAGTTCCTCCGCCGCGGCGGGCGCATCCCGGCATCTGCCGCCGCGCTCGGCAAGCTGCTCTCCATCAAGCCCGTCATCACGATCACCGACGGCGTCGTGGAGCTTCTCGGCAAGGCCCGCGGCTCCAAGAACGGACGCAACCTGCTCACGCAGCAGGTCGAGGCCGCTGGCGGCATCGACTTCTCCATGCCCATCGAGCTTGCCTACGCGGGCCTCGACGACGCGCTGCTGCGCAAGTACGTCGAGGACAGCCGCCACATCTGGGAGGGCCACGTCGCGCTCGACGACCTGCCCGTCCACACCGTGGGCGCCACGATCGGCACGCACGTGGGTCCCGGCGCCATCGCCCTGGCCTTCTTCAAGCAGTAGGGACCAAAGGGGACGGGTTCGTTTGGTCCGCCTGCTTGTTGTCGGGGTGCCAAACTAACCCGTCCCCAATGGTCCCATGGGGCGTATAGTCTCCTTTCAAGCAAAACCGCGAGAGGAGACACGCATGTCCTTCAGGGAAGTCGATCTCAAAAGCCTCGAGTTCAGCCCGTTTGCGAAGATCGGCGACGAGTGGGCGCTGCTTACCGCCGGTACCACGAGCGGCTACAACACCATGACGGTGAGCTGGGGCGGCATGGGCGTGCTGTGGGGCAAGGACGTCGTGACCGTCTACGTGCGCTCGCAGCGCTACACCAAGGAGTTCGTCGACGCCAACGACCGCTTCACGCTCTCGTTCTATGCGCCCAAGCACAAGGAGGCGCTGCGCTACCTGGGCACGCACAGCGGCCGCGACTCGTACAAGGCCACCCACGTGGGCTTCACGCCGGCCTACCTCGACGGCTCGGTGGCCTTCGAGCAGGCGAGCCTCGTGCTCGTGTGCCGCAAGCTCTATGCGGACGACATCAAGCCCGAGAAGTTCCTCGACGGCTCCATCGACGCGCGCTGCTACCCCGAGAAGGACTACCACACCATGTACATCGCCGAGGTGGAGCACGTGCTCGTCTCGGCGTAAGATGAGACGCCCGAGGCGCCGCCCGTGCCTCGTTTGCTGACCATACGTCCGAATCGGGAGCTCCATGGCAACGTTTATCCTCGCCCTCTTCTTCCTGTTCCTTCTCTCGCTGTTCATCTCGCTTGTCATCAGCGTCATCGGCATGGCGTTTGGCCTCGTTGGCCTCGCGTTCAAGCTGCTGCCCGCTGTGGCCGTCATTCTCGTGGGGCTCTTCTTTGCGCAGGGTGGCCACGTGCGCCGCGGCGAGAACGGCAACGTGACGCTCGAGCTGCCCAGCTCTTGGCGCCGCCGCAGGTAAGGGCACATCATGCTGGACGCAATCGCGGTGTTCGTCGGCGGCGGCCTTGGCTCGCTCGGGCGCTGGGCGCTCACGTTCGTCCCGTGGAAGACGGTGGGCGAGGCGGGCTTTCCGCTCGCCACGCTCGTGACCAACGTCGCGGGCGCCTTTCTCATCGGCATCGTCGTGGCGGCCGCGCCTGCCGCCGGGCTCTCGCCACGCACCACGCTGCTGCTCAAGACCGGCGTCTGCGGAGGCTTCACGACGTTCTCGACGTTCGCGCTCGAGACGGGCGACCTTCTCGAGCGTGGCGCCATCGGCGCCGCTGCGGCCTACCTGCTGTTGAGCTTCTCGCTCGGCGTCGCCGCATGCCTTGCCGCCCAGGCGCTCGTTGCCGGTGCCTCCGCTCGCTAAGGCGCGCGCCGTGTGGCGCCCTTGCGTGATGCCGCGTTAACTCCCGCCGTGCGGGGTACACTTGCCCGTGGCTAACTTTCACGAATCGAGAAGGAGCTCCACATGGCAGACAAGCCCAAGCAGACAAAGATCGTCCTGCTCACCGGCTACCTCGGCGCGGGCAAGACCACGCTGCTCAACCACATCCTGTCCAACGACCGCGGCGTACGCGCGGCCGTGCTCGTCAACGACATCGGCGAGATCAACGTCGACGCGAGCCTCATCGCCAAGGGCGGCCTGTCGCAGGTCGACGGCGAGCTCATCCCCATGACGAACGGCTGCCTGTGCTGCACGCTGTCTGACGACCTCGCCCGCCAGCTCGCCCAGATCGCCGACTCCGGTGACTTCGACTACATCATCATCGAGGCCTCCGGCATCTGCGAGCCCATCCCCATCGCCTACACGATCTCGCAGTTCTGCGACGAGTCCAAGTACGGAAGCGCCGCCCCGCTCGACCTCGACAACATCGTGGCCGTGGTGGACTGCGCGCGCATGTGGGACGAGTTCCACGGCGGCCGCGACCTGCTTGCCGATAACATCGACGAGGACGACATCGAGGCGCTGCTCATCCAGCAGCTCGAGTTCTGCACCACCGTCGTGCTCAACAAGTGCGATACGGTCACGCGCGAGCAGATCGACGAGCTCAAGGGCATCGTCCGCAGCCTGCAGAAGGAGGCCGTGATCGTGGAGGCTGAGCAGGGCAACGTCGACCTCGACCAGATCCTGGACACCAACCGCTTCGACTTCAACCAGGCCTACGGCTCTGCCGCCTGGCTCGACGCCATGGAGCACCCCGAGGAGCACGATGACCCCGAGGTCCTCGAGTATGGCATCGAGACGTTCGTCTACGACCGCCGCCGCCCGTTCGACATCGACAGGTTCGCCGACTACGTGCGCACCTGGCCCAAGGAGATCATCCGCGCCAAGGGCCAGCTGTGGAGCGCCCAGGACCCCGACATGTGTTACATGTTCGAGCAGGCCGGCCAGCAGAGCATGCTCTCCGAGCAGGGCAAGTTCATCGCGAGTGCCCCGGACGACATCCGTGCACGCCTCATCGCCGAGAATCCCGAGGTCATGGATGACTGGGACGAGACCTGCGGCGACCGCGAGACCAAGATCTGCTTCATCGGTCAGCACATGGACAAGCAGGCCCTCGTGGCCGGGCTCGATGCCTGCCTCGTGGACTGGCAGCACTAGGCTGCGGGCAGGCTCGTGAGCGAGGAAAGGGGAGACGTGGACAACCAGAGGAAGGCCTCGCCTGGCCTTGACCCCTCGGGCGCCGTACCCTACGAGACGACCTACCACAAGGGTCCCGTCATCCTGCGCGGAGACATGATCCCCGATGAGAGCACCTCGGAGCACCTGCTGCGCCCTGACGACTCCCCGGACTGGCTGCACACAGACCCCTGGCGCGTGCTGCGCATCCAAGCCGAGTTCGTGGACGGCTTCAGCGCGCTCGCGGGCCTGGGGCCGGCCGTGGCCTGCTTTGGGTCTGCCCGCACCGGGCGCGAGGACGCCGCCTACGTAGCCGCCCGCACGGCCGGCGGGCTTCTCGCGAAGGCGGGCTATGCCGTCATCACCGGAGGCGGTCCCGGCATCATGGAGGCCGCGAACCGGGGATGCGCCGAGGCGGGCGGCAAGTCCGTGGGCCTGGGCATCGAGCTTCCACACGAGGAGGGCATCAACCGCTGGGTCAACATGGGCATCACCTTCCGCTACTTCTTCGTGCGCAAGGTCATGTTCATGAAGTACTCGAGCGGCGGCATCGTGTTCCCCGGAGGCTTCGGGACGCTTGACGAGGCGTTCGAGATGCTCACGCTCATCCAGACGCACAAGGCCAAGTCCATGCCGGTCGTGTTCTTTGGCAGCGAGTACTGGGGCGGGCTGTTCGACTGGATTTCCGGTCCCGTCACGAGCCACGGCATGATCTCTGCGCCGGACCGCACGCTCGTCACGATCACCGACGACGTGGAGGAGGCTGTCCGCGTGGCCACCGGCGCCGCGGCGCGCTAGGATTTACTCGGTATACACCAGGCGTCCCAAGGGACCGTCCCAAAGGGGACGGGGACCTTTGGGACGCCGTTCGCGCAAGGAGCAACCATGGAGCGCATCGCGAGCTTCTCCGTCAACCACCTGCTGCTCGAGCCGGGCGTCTACGTCTCGCGCATCGACCGCGATCCGGCCACGGGCGCGGCCGTCACCACGTTCGACCTGCGCCTCACCGCGCCCAACGACGAACCGGTCATGAACACGGCCGAGTGCCACACCATCGAGCACCTGGGCGCAACGTTTCTGCGCAATCACCCCACGTGGGCGAGCCGCGTGGTCTACTTTGGCCCCATGGGCTGCCGCACGGGCTTCTACCTCGTCGTCTTTGGCGAGGTGAGCTCCGAGCAGATCCTGCCGCTCGTGCGCGAGATGTTCGAGTTCGTCCGCGACTTCGAGGGTGACATCCCCGGCGCCGCCCCCGAGGAGTGCGGCAACTACCTCGACCAGAACCTTCCCATGGCCAAGTGGCTCGCGGCCCGCTACCTTGAGCGCGACCTCGCCAACATCGACGAGAGCCACCTCACGTATCCCACCGGCGAGTAGGGCCGCCTGCGCATGAGCGCGCCACGTGGCGCCTACCAGCACATAGACCACGGCTTCGAGCCCGTGTTCGACGAGCGCTCGCGCGTGCTCGTGCTCGGGAGCTTCCCGAGCGTGCTGTCCCGGGCGAACGACTTCTACTATGGCAACCCCCAGAACCGCTTCTGGCGGGTTGCCGCCGCATGTCTCGGCGAGCCCGTGCCCGCCACGATCGCCGAGAAGCGGTGGATGCTGCTCGCGCACGGCATCGCGCTGTGGGACGTCATCGCAAGCTGCGACATCGTGGGCTCGAGCGACGCGAGCATCAGGAACGTGCGCCCCGCGGACATCGGTCGCGTCACCGGTGTGGCCCCCATCGAGCGCGTCGTCTGCAACGGTGCCGCGGCCGGGCGTCTCTACCGTCGCCATCTCGAGCCCATCACGGGCCTTCCCGCGACGATGCTTCCCAGCACGAGCCCGGCCAACGCCGCATGGTCGCTTGACCGCCTCATAGGGCGTTGGAGCCAAGAGCTTGGGTGAGGGGGACGCTCCCTTTGTCAACTTTGCGTTCTGCCCGCTCGCCTCAGCTTGACGCGCTATCATGGTCAACTGGAAATTCGCGGGCCTGGCGGGCCTGCGTAGCGTCTTCATTGGAGAGGATAACCACATGAACGTTCTCGTCATCAACGCAGGCAGCTCTTCGCTCAAGTACCAGCTGCTCGACGTCGACACCCGCGAGGTCTACGCCAAGGGCAACTGCGAGCGCATCGGCATTGATGGCTCCTTCATCGGCCACTCTGAGATGGGCGGCGACAAGCAGCAGCTCGATGTTGCCCTGCCGGACCACAAGACGGCCATCAAGCACGTCTTTGAGATTCTCAAGAACGTCGACAAGCCCATCGACGGCATCGGCCACCGCGTCGTTCAGGGCGGCTGGTACTTCCCCGAGTCCAAGGTCGTCACCGACGAGACCCTCGGCTGGGTCCGCGAGGTCGCCCCGCTCGCGCCGCTCCACAACTACGCCGAGGCCGACGTCATCGAGATCTGCCGTGAGATGTTCCCCGAGATCGGCAACGTGATCGTGGCCGACACCTCGTTCCACTACAACATGCCGGCAGAGGCCCACAACTACGCCCTGCCCAAGGAGGTCGTCGACAGCCTGCACATCCGCAAGTACGGCGCCCACGGCACGAGCCACCGCTTCATCTGGCGCTCCGTCGACGAGGCCTCCAACCACACCGCCCACAAGGTCGTGAGCTGCCACCTCGGCTCCGGCGCCTCCCTGTGCGCCATCCAGGACGGCAAGTGCATGGACACCACGATGGGCCTCACCCCGCTCGACGGCCTCATCATGGGCACGCGCTGCGGCACCGTCGACCCGGCCACGGTCTTCTACCTCTCCCGTGAGGGCCACTACTCCATCGACGAGATCGACACGATGATGAACAAGCAGTCCGGCCTGGCCGCCATCTCCGGCGTCTCCAGCGACTGCCGCGACATCGAGGCCGGCGCCGCCGAGGGCAACGAGCGCTGCCAGATGGCCATCGACATGTGGAGCTACCGCGTGGCCTCCCAGTTCGCCACGATGGTCCAGGCCATGAACGGCGTGGACACCATGGTCTTCACCGCCGGCGTGGGCGAGAACTCCGCGCACATGCGCAAGGAGGTCGTGAACCGCCTCGCCTGGATGGGTGTCAAGATCGACGACGACAAGAACGCCGTCCGCTCTGACGATCCGCGTGAGATCTCCACGCCCGACTCCAGCCTGCACGTCTGGGTCATCCCGACCAACGAGGAGCTCATGATCGCCCTCGACGTCAAGGAGCTGCTCGGCAAGTAATTCGAGCCGACAAGAGCCTGCTGGCGGCATCGGGCCTCGCGCCCGGTGCCGTTTTTTTGTTTCAACCCTATTACCATCCCCGGTGGGCCGGACGTGGATCCCAGGCTCTGGTGCGACGACGCCCCCTATGACGAGTCGCTGCTGTGCCACGTTTGCGACGCCTGCAGATAGGACGTCGTCAGGCGCGGCGTGTGCCGCTCGCGTTTGAACTACTATTGTTGGCGCGTAGCAAACCCAGACGAGAGGATGCCCCATGGCCCAGGACCTCATCTTCACCAAGCCCATCTTTCACGAGAAGATCTGGGGTGGACGCCGCCTCGACACGGTGTTTCACTATGACATCCCCGAGGGTGCCATCGGCGAGTGCTGGGCCATCAGCGCGCACCCGGCTGGTGACTGCGAGGTCGTGAGCGGACCGTTCGCGGGCTCCACGCTCTCCCAGCTCTGGGACGAGCACCACGAGCTGTTCGGTCATGCCGAGGGCGACCGCTTCCCGCTGCTCATCAAGATCCTCGACGCGGACGGCGACCTTTCCATCCAGGTCCACCCCGACGACGAGTATGCCCGCGTCCATGAGAGGGGCAGCCTTGGCAAGTGCGAGTGCTGGTGCGTGCTCGACTGTGACGAGGACGCCACCATCATCGTGGGCCAGAAGGCCAAGGACCGCGAGGAGTTTGCCAGGCTCGTGGAGGAGGGTCGTTGGTCCGACCTCGTGAACGAGGTGCCCATCCACAAGGGCGACTTCTTCCAGATCGATGCGGGCACCGTACACGCCATCAAGGCCGGCACGCTCATCCTCGAGACGCAGCAGAGCAGCGACGTGACGTATCGCGTCTACGACTACGACCGCGTCCAGGCAGACGGCACCAAGCGTGAGCTGCACCTTCAGCAGAGCATGGACGTCGTGGACTATGCCGCCAAGGCGCCTGTGAGTGGCGCTGTCGAGACGCCCGAGGTCGATGGCGTCACGAGGCTCGAGAGCAACGAGCGCTACACCGTCGAGCGCGTGCGCGTCTGCGGTGCCAAGACGCTCGTCCAAGATCACGACTTCATGTGCGTGAGCGTCATCGAGGGTGCGGGCTCGGTGAACGGCGTCGAGCTCAAGAAGGGCTCGCACTTCGTGGCCCCGTGCGAGAGCGGAGACCTTGCCTTCGAGGGCGACATGACGCTCATCTGCTCCTGGGTGTAGGGGTACGGGCGCGTCCCATTGGTGCTACGTCCGGTGCTCCATTGGTGTCAAAGATTTTTGGGCACATTTTGACCCGGTTGCGCGATGCGTGATCGGGTCCTTTATTCGTGCGTTGCGCAACTGCCGGCTTGGGCCGAGCGCGTATCATGTTGCCGAGACAAAGCGAGGGAGAGGTGCCCATGTTCTGTACAAACTGCGGCAAGGAGCTCAAGCCCGGGGCATAGTTCTGCACGACGTGCGGGTGCCCGGTTGATGCTGACGACGCGGGGGAGACCAAGGTCGTCTCCTCGCCGGACGAGACTTCTGTCGTTTCCCCGGACACCACGACGGTCTCCGGGCCCGCCGCCGAGACAACCGTGATCCCCGAGTCCCCGGCTGCCCCCGAGCACGATCGCGAGGCGGACACTGCCGCCGCCGTGGCCTCGTTCGACGACGTTGAGCCTGCGTCTGCTCCCGCCTATGCCGCGCCCGTGCCTCCCGCACCGGCAGGCGAGGCCCCCAAGAAGAAGGGGCATGGCGCCCTCATCATCGGCATCGTGGCCCTTATCGCCGTACTTGCCGTGGGTGGCGCCCTCTACGTGCGCCTGCACGGCCTGCCGGGCTCCGCGCAGGCCGCATACACGGCGGACGCGCCCGCGCAGGTGTCTGCCAAGACGCGCGTGCGTCCCAAGGACGCCAACGGCAAGGAGATGAGCGCCTACGTGGCCTACCTCGTCTCCACGAAGGGCGCGGGCGATGCCTCGAGCATCTCCACGACGCCCTATCGCTATGAGGGCACCGATGACTCCGGCTTCACGCTGGAGGACTTTGGCGACGTCGAGGACGGCGACTACACCCTCGTGATCGTGGACAACTCGGACTCGGGCTCCTCCGCACGCTACGACGTTCCCGTCCACTACGAGCACGATAACCCCAAGGCCCCCGAGAGCCTTGACCCCGAGCCTCCCGCCCCCTCCGCGGACGACACCCAGACCGCCGCGACGACGACCGACGCCCGCACCGATGAGCAGAAGGCCGCCGACCTCTACCTTGCCAAGTGCCGCGAGTACATCGACAAGTACGGCAAGGCCACGCTCACGCACTATGACTACGTTGACCTGGCATCTGGTCTCGCCGTGGCGCGTCTCATGGATTTTGACGGCGATGGCACCGATGAGCTCCTGCTGGCCTATGACACCGTGCCCGCTCCGTCGGGCAGCAGCTTCGACTACGACAGCAACCAGAAGAGCGCCTACAAGGTCGAGGTCTGGGCCTACAAGGATGGGAAAATCTCCAAGGTCTACGATGAGCCCGATACCGTGCTGTCCGCGGACGACGGGAGCCTGTTCGTGCAGATCTGCACGCTTGATGGCAGCGAGACGTGCGTGTCGACGCGAACGCAGGACTCTGACGAGAACACGTCCAGTGACGTTTTCAGAAACTACGCGTTCGATGGGGACGAGTTCGACGTTGCGCTTGAGACGGCATCACGCTCGGAGCAGGGTGGCTCCAACACCGTCTTTACGGTTGACGGCCAGGAGGTCTCCCTTGATGACGAGCTTGCCGCGTCAAAGCGCGTCCAGCAAAGCGACTGCTTCTGGCTTCTGGCCTCCACCTACTTCCACAATTCGCCTGACGTGAGCCAGACCGTCTCCGACACCAACGCCACGCTCGATGAGCTCAAGAGCCGCTCGGAGGGCAACGCCGCCACGACGGCCGCCGCTACGTCTGAGCAGGCCTACACCTCCGAGAGCGTGGACAAGAGCTACACCATCGTCAACCCGTACAGCCCAAGCTCGACCCAGGGCGTCATGTGGTCCTATCCGCAGTTCTCCAAGGTCGACGGCTCCACGGACGCGGCGCTCGACGCGCTGAACGCGCAGCTTGCCAAGGCCTGCGAGGACGACGCGAACCTCGGCAAGGCGTGGGGCCCGGCGTCTGGCGCCATGATGGTCGATGACCACCAGGACCTCTGCGCGAGCATCAACGGCTCGATCGTCTCGGTCTTCAGCGCAAGGGACGAGACGGGCGGCGGCGCGCATGGCACCGACGAGAGCTTCGGCACGTTCTACGACCTCTCGACGGGCAAGGCCGTCGACGCCACGACCGCGCTCAACATGAGTACCGAGGACCTGCAGGCCAAGGGAGTTGCCGGCATCAACGCCTTCCTCGCCAAGAACCCGAGTGACCTGGGCGTCTCGGCCGACGACATCTCCAAGATGGCTGGCGAGCAGGACCGCTACGTCCGCGACGAGAAGGGCACGTTCATCATCACGCGCTCCTACGAGCTGGGCTCCTACGCCTTCGGCTCGCATCGCATCTACGTGATGGCCAACGATCCCGCGAACAACGCCATCGTGGGCACCGAGGTCGCGGACAACTACTAGGCGCTTGCCGCGCACCATGCAACGAGGGGCGGCCACCCATGTCACGGATGGCCGCCCCTCGTCATTGATGGTGCGATTCTGCTCGCCAAATCGTCCCCGAGCGTGCAAAAACGCACCCGCGAAAGCCAGAGCTTGGGGCGCGATTCGCGCGCGCCTACAGCAGCGTGATGCTAAACGTACGGCGCACCGTCTGGCCGGGCGCGGCGACGATGACGTTCTGCTTGTGCTCGAGCACGTCGTCCTCGTCCGTGCGCGTCGCGGTGCCGCACCACGGCTCGAGCGCCACGAACGGCGCGGGCGTGCCTTCGGCCGAGGGGCCGGCGCTCCACACGCCGATGTGGTCAAAGCCCTCGAAGTCCACGCGCACGCCGTGACCGATGGGTCCCACCATGCTGATCGTGGAGTCGGGTACGCCTTCGAGCGTGAAGGAGTCGTTTGCGAACAGGTCATGCGTGAGAGGCAGGCGGTTCGTGCCATCGATCATCGTTCGCATGCGCCCGTAGTTCTCGATACCGTCATCTGCCGTGGGTGAGGTGCCCGTCCACGCGCGCGAGAACCACAACGTGTAGTCCTCGAAGGCCTCGCCCTCGCGTAGCGGCACGTTGAAGGCGGGGTGCCCGCCCAGGCAGAACGGCAGGTCGACGTCGCCGGTGTTCGTGACGGCAAACGTCTGGGCAAGCGTCGCGTCGCCCTCGATCGCATAGGTCATCTCGAGGCGGAAGTCGTACGGGTAGGCCTCGCGGGTCTCGGCCGTGCTCTCGAAGCGGTACGTGAGGGAGCTGCCGGTGTCCTCGATGAGCTCATGGTCATAGTTGCGCGCAATGCCGTGCCTACCCATGTGGCACTCGCCGGCAGAGCACGTGGCGAAGCCGTTGCGAATCTTGCCCACGATGGGGAAGAGGACGGGGGCGCTCCTGGGCCACCAGCGCTCGTCCGCCTGCCACAGGTACTCGACGCCGCCGAGCCTGAGGCTCCTGAGCTGTGCGCCGCGTGCGTCCACGGAGGCCTCGAGCCCTCCCTGCGTGATGGTGGTGATGTCTGCCATGCGTGCTCCTTCCGTTCGTCATGCTGAACGTCTTGATTCTATCGCGAACGCAACGATTGAACTGCTGCTACCATGCCTAAGTTGTGCGCCAAAAGCGAAGGCGCGCCACCATATGCAGCCCGAGACCAACGGCCGATCTCGCGGGGCCGGCCGTGACATCGAGGGCCCAAGGAAAGGAACACGCATGTCCAAGAAGCTCACGAGGAGGGGATTCGTCGCCGCGTCGCTTGCCTGCGTGCTCGCGCTTGCCGGCTGCGGATCTGCCAACTCCCAAGCCGCCAACCAGGCCGCCACGACGGCAGCCGACCCCACCGAGGTCCACGTGGCCTCGCTCAAGGGCCCCACGTCCATCGGGCTCGTCTCGTTCATGGACAAGGCCGCAAACGATGACTCCGGCCTTGCCAACACCTATGACTTCTCGATTTCTGCCGCTGCCGACGAGATCGTCCCCAAGGTCATCTCCGGTGACGTCGACATCGCGCTCGTGCCCGCCAACGTTGCGAGCGTCCTGTACAACAAGACCGACGGCGCCGTCCAGGCGCTCGACGTCAACACGCTTGGCGTGCTCAACGTCGTGACGGGAGACGCGTCCGTGCAGTCGTTCTCCGACCTTGCGGGCCGCACGGTCTACCTCACGGGCAAGGGAGCCTCGCCCGAGTACGTCATGAACTACCTGCTCGACAAGGCCGGCATCGCAGACCAGGTGACGCTCGAGTTCAAGAGCGAGGCCGCCGAGGTCGTGAGCGCCCTTGCGGCTGACCCGTCTGCCGTGGGCATTCTGCCCGAGCCGTACAAGACGGCCGCGCTTGCCAAGAACGCGTCGCTGACCTCGCCCATCAACCTCACGGACGTGTGGGACCAGTACGCCGAGGACGGCTCGCGCCTGCTCACCGGCGTCACGGTGGTGCGCCGCGACTTCGCCGAGCAGCATCCCGAGGCCGTCCGTGAGTTCGTCGAGCAACAGCAGGCCTCCGTGGAGGCCGTCTCGGCAGACCCCGCGACCTATGCGCAGTCCGTCGTTGACCACGGCATCATCGACGCCGCTCCCGTGGCCGAGAAGGCCATCCCGGGCTGCGGCCTCACGTGCCTCACGGGCGACGAGATGAAGTCTGCACTCAGTGGCTACCTGGGCGTCCTCGCGAGCTCCGATGCGAGCTCGGTGGGCGGCAAGCTTCCCGGCGACGACTTCTACTACGCGCTCTAGGCACGTGGGCATCTTGATTCTGTGACTATGTCGAGTAACAAATGTCAGCTTGAGAGGGCGACGGCCGAGCGCGTGGCGGCCGTCGCCCTGTGGCTTGCCGTCTGGCAGGCGGCAAGCGTGGCCGTGCGGCAGCAGCTCATCCTGCCCGGTCCCGTCGACGTCGCCGCGGCGCTTGTGGGCCTTGTGGGTAGCGGGCCATTCTGGGCAAAGGTGGGCTTCTCCGCCCTGCGCATCATCGGGGCCACGCTTGCGGCCTACGCCGCGGCCATCTCGCTGGCGCTATCCTCTGCGCGCTGGCACCTCGTGCGCGTCGTGGCGAGGCCTCCGCTCGTGGCCGTGAAGTCCACGCCTGTCGTGTGCGTCGTGGTGTTGCTGCTCATCTGGCTTGGCTCTGCCAACGTGAGCGTGGCGGCGGTGTTTCTCATGGCGCTCCCCGGGCTCTACTTTCCCGTGCTCGAGGGACTCGACCACGTGAGCGAGGCACGCCGAGAGCTGTTCGACGTCCACGGCGTGCGCGCCGCCGCGCGAACGCTTGGTCTCGTGTGGCCCGAGACGCTTCCTTATTTATGTGCGGCGAGCGAGACGGTCGTGGGCATGGCGTGGAAGGCCGGCGTCGCGGCCGAGCTCATCGGCGCGCCCGCCGGCTCCATTGGCGAGCGCATCTACCAGGCAAAGCTTCTGCTCGAGACACCCGACCTGTTTGCGTGGACCATTGTGGTCATCGCCCTTGCGGCCGTGTGCGAGCACGCGTTCCTGTGCGTCCTCAGGGTCTCTGGGCCGGTTGCGGTGCGTCTTGCCGTCATCGCTCGCGTGCATCCGGCGGGGGAGCGCAAGAGCCTGCCGCGCGGGGGTTGGAGCGTCTACGGCCTCTGGCTTTCCCATGGGCTCGCGGATGCCGTCTCGATGACGGTGGCGCCCGGCGGCCGGCTGTGCGTCATGGCGCCGAGTGGCGCGGGCAAGACGACGCTGCTCCGGACGCTTGCCGGCCTTGAGCGACCTGTCAGGGGCCGCGTCGAGGGTCCTGACTGCATCTCGGCGGAGTTCCAGGATGCGAGGCTCGTGGAGCGGGCCTCCGCACTTCAAAACGTTGCCCTCACGGCCGGCGAGGGCGTCGGGCCCGACGAGATGCGCGGCCTGCTCGAGCGTCTCGTGCCCGGCATCGATGCGGATGCGCCCGTCTGCGCGCTGTCTGGCGGGCAGCGCCGGCGCGTCGAGCTCGCGCGGGCGCTCGTGGCCCCCGGAGACTCGGTGCTGCTCGACGAGCCGTTCGCGGGACTCGACGCGGTTGCGTGCGACCTTGCCTGCGACGTCATCGCAGACGAGCTCCGTGGCCGCTCCCTCATCGTGGCCACGCATGACGCTCGGGACGCCGAGCGCCTGGGAGCGGATACACTGGTGCTTGGCCGATAACGCGTGCTGCCCATCTCGCTTCGGAGGTTCCCATGCAAACCATGTCTCGTCGCTCGTTTCTCCTGGCTTCCCTTGGCGTGGCATCGCTGTGCCTTGCAGGCTGCGGCTCCGGCGCGTCCGGGGCGGCCTCCACGTCTGCGGCCTCCGCGTCTGCCGTGCCGTCATCCTCTGCCTCCTCGTGCGTGACGAGCGCCTCGGGCGAGTACGCGAGCGGCACGCACCACGCAACGATCGAGGTCGAGGGCTACGGGGCGATCAAGCTCGAGCTTGACGCCGACGTGGCGCCCGTCACGGTGGCCAACTTCGCCAAACTCGCGGGCGAGGGCTTCTACGACGGCCTGACGTTCCACCGCATCATCGAGGGCTTCATGGTGCAGGGTGGAGACCCCAACGGAAACGGCACGGGCGGCTCCGACGAGAAGATCGTCGGCGAGTTCTCCGACAACGGTCACCCAAACTCGATCAGCCACGTGCGCGGCACCATCTCCATGGCACGCTCGCAGGCCTACAACTCCGCGAGCTCGCAGTTCTTCATCATGCAGGCCGACACGCCGAGCCTCGACGGCCAATACGCCGCCTTTGGGCACGTGACGGAGGGCATGGACGTCGTCGATGCCATGTGCGAGGCGGCGCGTCCCACGGACAACAACGGCTCGATCGCTGCGGCCGACCAGCCGCGCATCGCCTCCGTCAAGATGGATGACTAGCGATGCCGTTCTCGGCCTGTAATTGCGCGTCGAGTTCATTCACGTCCTTGAATTACGTGTCGCGGCCCCACATTTCACGTAAAACCGGGCCAAGATAGCATCGTCTTCTCGCCGTCTGCGGGACGAGCGGCGCCGCTTGCCGCCGTCCCTGTATCCGCTAGAGCTCCACCTGGGTAAAGCAGGGGCAATCGACTGTCTCCGCGTGCATGCGTGCACACGGGCAAAGGGGGAGATTGCCATGAAGAAGGCACAGGTAGATCGGCTCATCGAGCGTGACCAATCGGTCGCGGGGGTGCCGCGGGTCCACATCGACCTCTCGCCCGCAAAGCTGGTTGAGGCCGCCGTGGCGCATGGGGAGGGCGTCCTTGCCTCCAACGGCTCGCTCGTCGTCGACACCGGCGAGCGCACCGGACGCTCGCCGCATGACCGCTTCGTCGTTGACGACCCGGCCATCCATGACAGGGTGTGCTGGGGCGAGGTCAACGTTCCCATGGAGCGCGATGTCTACGAGCACATCTGCTCGGGCGTTGTCGGCTACCTCTATGGCTGCGAGCTCTACGTCGTGCATGGGCTTGCGGGGGCGGACCGCAACCACTCCCGCAAGGTCTGCGTCATCTGCGAGCGCGCGAGCCAGGCGCTGTTCGTTCACCAGATGCTCGTGAGGCCAACGGCCCGCGAGCTCGCGAGCTTCGGCGAGCCCGACATCTACGTGCTTGCGGCCCCGGGATACCGCTGCGACCCGGAGACGGACGGCACCAACTCTGGCGCCGCCGTCGTGCTAGACCTCGCCCATGGCGGCGTGGTCGTCGCGGGCACGGGCTACTCGGGAGAGATCAAGAAGGCCGTCTTCTCGTTCATGAACTACCTGCTGCCCGTCGAGGACGACGTGCTGTCCATGCACTGCTCGGCAAACGTCGATCCCATGACGGGGCAGACGGCCGTGCTGTTCGGCCTGTCGGGCACGGGCAAGACCACGCTCTCGGCAGACCCCAACCGCCTGCTCATCGGTGACGACGAGCATGGGTGGTCAAGCCGCGGGATCTTCAACATCGAGGGTGGCTGCTATGCCAAGGCCATCGACCTGAGCCCCATCGCCGAGCCCGACATCTACGAGGCCATTCGCTTTGGCGCCGTGTGCGAGAACGTGATCCTTGATCCCGAGACGCGCGAGCCAGACTATACGGACGTCTCCCGTACGCAGAACACGCGCGTGGCCTATCCCGTCGAGCACATCAAGAGCGTGCGCCTTGATGGCCGTGGCGGCATACCGAGCGTGGTGCTGTTCCTCACGTGCGATGCCTTCGGCGTGCTGCCGCCCATCTCGCGGCTCTCCCGCGAGGCGGCGATGTATCACTTCATGGCCGGCTTCACATCCAAGGTCGCGGGGACCGAGGAGGGCGTCTCGGAGCCCACGCCCACGTTCTCGGCCCTGTTCGGCGAGCCGTTCATGCCGCTTTCGCCAAGCCTCTATGCCGAGATGCTCGGCAAGCGCATTGACAGCACGAGGGCGCGCGTCTACCTCGTGAACACCGGCTGGCAGGGCGGCGCCTACGGCACGGGCTATCGCATCAGCCTGGCCGTGACGCGCTCTCTCGTCGCCGCGGCGCTCTCGGGCGACCTCGACTCGGGCGGCTACGAGCATGACGAGCGCCTGAACGTGGACATTCCGCTCGACTGCCCCGGCGTCACGCCGGCGGTCCTCAACCCGCGGCACACCTGGACCACGCCCGAGGCCTATGACGAGGCTGCCGAGAGGCTCGCTGCGATGTTCGAGAAACACGCGAGCGAGCGCTACCCAGACCTCGACCCGGTTGTGCTCGCCGCCGGCCCGCACCCGCTCGCCGAATAGCCTGCAACACCTGCGCCCCGTCCGTCTGGCGGGGCGCTTTTTGGCCGCGGCCGCGCGCGGCAAGTCGCATCTCAAGCTTGTCGACGACTAGAAAAGGCGGGGTGCCACGAACGGTGGCACCCCGCCTCACGAAAGCGGACGAGCTTGTGCTGCGAAAGCCCTACTCGGCCATCTGGGCCTGGACGGCCGTGATGGCCACGACGCCCACGATGTCGTCGGCAGAGCAGCCGCGGGACAGGTCGTTGACCGGCTTGGCGATGCCCTGAAGGATGGGGCCGTAGGCCTCGGCGCCGCCGAAGCGCTGGACGAGCTTGTAGCCGATGTTGCCAGCCTCGAGGTCCGGGAAGACGAGGATGTTGGCGTGGCCGGCGACCTCGGAGCCCGGGGCCTTGAGGTCGGCGACGGACTGCACGAGCGCGGCGTCAAGCTGCAGGTCGCCGTCGAGGGCGAGCTCGGGGGCCTTCTCGTTGGCGAGCTTCGTGGCCTCCTGGACCTTCTCGGGGACCTCACCCTTGGCGGAGCCCTTCGTGGAGAAGGACAGCATGGCGACCTTGGGCTCGACGTCGCCCATGAAGGCCTTCCAGCTGGCGGCGGAGGCGATGGCGATCTCGGAGAGCTCGTCGGCGTTCGGGTCGATGTTCAGGCCGCAGTCGGCGAACATGAGCGTGCCCTCGGCGCCGTACTCGGGGGTCTTCGTGCACATGATGAAGAAGGCCGAGACGAGCTTCGTGCCCGGGGCGGTCTTGAGGATCTGCAGGGCCGGGCGCAGCGTGTTGGCCGTGGAGTGGCAGGCGCCGGAGACGAGGCCGTCGGCGTCTCCCATCTTGACCATCATGGTGCCGAAGTAGGTGGCGTCGTTCATCTGCTCGCGGGCCTGCTCGATGGTGACGCCCTTCTTGGCGCGCAGCTCTGCGAACTTCTCGGCATAGGCCTCGTGCTTCTCGGCGGTCTTGGGGTCGATGACCGTGACGCCCTCGACGTCGATCTGGGAGGGGTCGCCAAGGATGATCAGGTTGGCAAGGCCCTCCTCGACGATCTTCTTGGCGGCCTCGATGGTGCGCGGGTCCTCACCCTCGGGCAGGACGATCGTCTTCTTATCCGCCTTGGCGGCAGACTTCATACGCTGCAGGAAATCGCTCATTTCGCTCCTTTTTTGGCGTTTTACTGGCGTCATGTGACACCGGACCCATTATAGGTTCGCCTGATATAGAATCACCTAGAGATTTGGGGACGCACGCGGCCGATCCTTGGTTGCGTGCGTCACGCGTGAACCGATGATTCGTCGAGAGGATTCGAATGGCTATCGCAAGTGGGCTTCCCGCTGGGTTTAACGCCGACAGTTACGACATGATCGTCGTCGGCGCCGGATACGCGGGATCGGTCTGCGCCCGCCGCCTTGCCGAGGCCTGCGGCTTCCACGTGGCCGTCATCGAGCGTCGCGATCACATCGCCGGCAACGCCTATGACTACGTCGATGACGCCGGCATCCTCGTCCACAAGTACGGCCCGCACATCTACCACACGCAGTCTGACCGCGTGCACCAGTTCCTCTCGCGCTTCACCGAGTGGACGAACTACCAGCACAAGGTGCTCGCCAACATTCACGGCACGCTCATGCCGGTCCCCTTCAACCACAAGAGCCTCAAGCTCGCCTTTGGCGAGGAGCGCGGCGAGGCCCTCTACCGCAAGCTTGTCGAGACCTTCGGTGAAAACAAGAAGGTCCCCATCCTCGAGCTTCGCGAGAAGAACGACCCCGACCTGCAGGAGGTCGCCGACTACGTCTACGAGAACGTGTTCCTCCACTACACGATGAAGCAGTGGGGCACCACGCCCGACCAGGTCGACCCCTCCGTCACGGGCCGCGTGCCGGTGTTCGTCGGTGACGACGAGCGCTACTTCCCGCTCGTCGCCCACCAGGGCATGCCCGCCGAGGGCTACACGAAGCTCTTCGAGCGCCTGCTCGACCACGACCTCATCGACGTGTTCCTCGGCGTCGACGTCCGCGACATCCTCATGGTTGACGAGGACTACGCAAAGGTCTGCGGCAAGCCCTACGGCGGGGAGATCGTCTACACCGGCCCGCTCGACGAGCTGTTCGGCCTTGACCTCGGGGCGCTGCCGTACCGCACGCTCGACATGCAGTTCGAGACGCTCGACGTCGACCAGTTCCAGCCCGTCGGCACCGTCAACTACACGACGAGCGAGGACTTCACGCGCATCACCGAGTTCAAGAACATGACGGGTCAGGTCGTTCCCGGCAAGACCACGATCATGCGCGAGTACTCCAAGGCCTACACGCCTGAGAGCGGCCAGACCCCCTACTACGCCATCCTCGAGGACGAGAACAAGCAGCTCTACCAGCGCTATCTTGCCCGCGTGAGCAGGCTCACGAACTTCCACCCGGTGGGCCGTCTCGCCGAGTACCGCTACTACGACATGGACGGCGTCGTCGCCAGCGCGCTCGACCTGTCCGACGAGCTCGTCGCCGCACACAACTAGCAAGCCCGCCGCACCCCGGATGAGCGATCTCCGGGGTGCGCGCCCAAGACCGCCAGGACACCTCGCGTGGCGGGGCACCCAGGGAGAGAACCGTGACTACAGGCAAGACCATCACCTTCGGCATTCCGTGCTACAACTCCGCGGAGTACATGGACCACTGCATCTCCTCGATCCTCGAGGGCAGCGACTACGCCGAGGATGTCCAGATCGTCATCGTGGACGACGGCTCCACGAAGGACAACACCTACGAGAAAGCCCTCGAGTGGCAGAACCGCTACCCGAACATCGTCGAGGCGGTTCATCAGGAGAACGGCGGACATGGCATGGCCGTCCTCGCCGCCCTCGAGCACGCAAAGGGCCTGTACTTCAAGATCGTCGATTCCGATGACTGGCTCGATGACGACGCCCTCTCCAAGCTTCTCTCCACGCTTCGCGACTTCGAGTGGCGCGACATGCGCGTGGACCTCGTCATCACCAACTACGTCTATGAGCACGTCGAGGACAACACGCAGAACGTCATCGACTACAAGTACGTCCTCAAGCGCAACAAGGTCATCACGTGGGACAAGATCGGCCACTTCAACATGGCCCAGAACCTGCTCATGCACTCGCTGTGCTACCGCACCGACATTCTGCGTGACGGCGGCGTGCCCATGCCCGCGCACACGTTCTACGTGGACAACATCTACGCCTACGTGCCGCTGCCGCGCTGCAAGACGCTCTACTACCTCGACGTGGACCTCTACCGCTACTTCATCGGCCGAGACGACCAGTCGGTGAACGAGAAGGTCATGGTGAGCCGCATCGACCAGCAGCTGCGCATCACCCGCATCATGATGGACGCCTACCACCTCTATGACGACATCGAGACGCCCGAGCTCCGCAGCTACATGATCGGCTACTTCACGCTCATGATGGCCGCCTGCTCCGTCTTCTCCCGCATGTCCGACAAGCCCGACGCCATGGCCAACTGCGATGAGCTCTGGGACCACCTCAAGGAGTACGACAAGCGCATGTACCGCCGTGCCCGCATGGGCATCGTGGGCATCGCGACGAACCTCCCCACGAAGGTGGGCGAGAAGTTCACGCTGGGCATCTACCGCATCGCCTCGAAGCTCGTGAAGTTCAACTAGGCGCTGACGTAGCTGTCGAAGGCCCCGGACCCTGCCACGCAAACGTCCTCGCGCCCCTTTGGGGCGCTGCGGAATGATTGCTCAGACAGGGTCCGGGGCCTTCTTCTGTTGACGTGCTTGTTGAGTGCGGGTGGGCGATGCGGCGGGCAGCGGGAGCTTCGGCGGAGGTTTGAGGCTGGCTGCGTGCGTCTCTGGGGCTGTTAGGCCCTGAGCTCCCAGAAGGCCACGGCGGTGGCGGCGGCGACGTTGAGGGAGTCGACGCCGTGCTGCATCGGGATGCGCACGGTCATGTCGCACGCCTCGATCGTGTCGTTGGCCAGGCCGTCCCCCTCGGTTCCGAACAGCATCGCGAGCTTGTCGATGCCGGCGAGCCGCTCGTCGCCCAGGGAGTAGGAGTCGTTGCGCAGGGCGAGCGCCGCCGTCTTGAAGCCGCGCGAGCGGAGCAGGCCCAGGCCGTCGCACTCGTCGTCGGTGGCGGGCCAAGCGCCCAGGCGCCCCCACGGCACCTGGAACACGGTTCCCATGCTCACGCGCACCGCGCGGCGAACGAGCGGATCGCAGCAGGTTGGCGTGAGCAGGACGGCGTCGATGCCGAGGGCGGCGGCGCTCCTCATCGCGGCGCCCACGTTCGTGGCGTCCGTGACGCCCTCCAGAACGGCGACGCGGCGGGCGTCGGGAACGGCGTCGAGCACCTCGGCTGCGGAGCGCTCTTTTGGCCTGTGCATCGCGCACAGCACGCCGCGTGTCACGTTGTAGCCCACGAGCTTACAGATCTCGTCATGGGGCAGGACGTAGATGGGAACGCCGTCACAGGGCACGACGCTCACGTGGCCGGCGCTTGCGAACACGCGTCCACCCCTCGGCAGGGCGGCGACGTCGCGAACGAGGTCCGCCTGCGTCTCGAGCTGGCGCTCCTCGAGCAGAAGCGACAGCGGCTCCAGTCCCTGCCGGACGGCCACGCGGACGACCTTCTCGGACTCCGCGACGAGTACGCCGGCGTCTGCCTCGAGCCTGCTGCGGAGCTGGCGCTCCGTGAGCCTCGCGTAGACGTCAAGCCTCGGGTCGCTGGCAGAGTCGAGCATGACGATTCCCACGGGTGCCTCCAGACGCCGGGACGCCCCGGCAAAGCTAATTAGCGTAGCGATGGCGCGCAGCCAAGCGCGACCATGCGCTACGATACAACATGGCTGTAGGAATTTGACTGGCCGGGCGCTATCTCGGCCACGGGGGATGTCATGGCAAACAGGTTCGGCGGCGGAAAGGCCGTGAAGGGAAAGCATGCGGCGGGAGCCCATGCCGCTGGTCAGGTTTTTGCCGATCAGGGAGACGGCGGAGACGCCCAGAAGGGGAGCGCCGGCAAGGTCGCCCTCATCGTGGCGGGTGTCATCGTCGGCCTTGTCGCACTCGTCTACCTGCTCGGCGCCCTCGCGTTCTCGTTCGTCTTCATGCCCGGAACGACGCTTGACGGCGCCGACGTCTCGCTCAAGTTCGCCTCCGAGGTGGCCGCGGACAAGGCGTCGGGCATCTCCGCCTTCCAGTCTCAGGTCGTGGGCGACAACTTCAGCCTCACGGTGCGCGGCCAGGATGTTGACCTGGCGTTTGACAAGGACGCCTACGCGGGCGCCCTCATCGCGCAGCAGCATGCCTTCGCCTGGCCGCTTCACATTGCCGAGCACCACGAGCTTCAGGGCAGCAACGGCGCTACGTTTGACTCTGACAAGCTCACCGAGCTTCTCGGGCCTGCCATCGACGAGTTCAACGCAAGCGCCACGCAGTCCACGAACGCCACGATCGCCTTTGACGAGACGACCCAGCAGTATGCCGTCGTGCCCGAGAAGGTTGGCACGGCCCTTGACCGCGACGCCACGATCGAGGCCGTGGGCGAGGGGCTCCGGGGCCTCTCTCGCAGGATCGCGCTGGATGACACCTGCCTCTCCCAGCCCACGGTGACCTCGGATGACGCGTCGCTCGCGACGGCCGCCCAGAACGCCAACCGCTTCATGACGGCAGACATCCCGCTCACGCTGAACGGGCAGGCGGCCGGCGAGGTCACGCGCGCCCAGATCTCCTCGTGGATCACGCTCGACGAGAACCTCAACGCCACGCTCGACGACGCCAAGCTCGGCGAGTGGCTCAAGTCCGAGGTCGCGGCCAAGTACGACACCCGCGGCGCCGCGCGCACCTACACGCGACCGGATGGCAAGGCGGTCACGGTCGACGCCACCGGCTCCAACCACTGGGATGACGCCTACGGCTGGGTGACGGACGAGGAGGCGCTTGCGACGGCGCTCAAGCAGGCCGTCGAGGCGGGCTCCACGAGTGCCATCGAGATTCCCACGAAGAGCACGGCCCAGGCCGCCCCCGACGCCGGCCTCAAGGACTGGGGCAACCGCTACATCGACATCGACCTGGCCGAGCAGCACGTCCGCATGTACGACGACTCGGGCGCCCTCGTCTGGGAGAGCGACTGCGTCACCGGCGACCACGCGCAGGGCCATGACACCCCCGTGGGCGTCTACACCCTCAACGGCTATCGCGCCTCCGGAAACGTCGAGCTCCGCGGCACCATCGACCCGGCCACCAACGAGCCCGAGTACATCAGCCACGTGGGCTACTGGATGCCGTTCATCGGCAACTCCTGGGCCCTGCACGACGCCAACTGGCGCAGCCGCTTCGGTGGCGACATCTACCAGTACGCGGGCAGCCACGGATGCGTGAACCTCCCCGCCGACAAGGCCAAGGAGCTGTTCGGCCTATGTAAGGTAGGCGACGTCGTCGTCGTCCACAACTAGCGGCCTCGCGCCCGTTTCTGCGCCCGTCCGCGCGAGTGGGCGGGCGTTTCTCTGCGTGCAGAAGTTGACCATTTAATCGTGTACATCTCATGGCTTTCTCGCGTCTGGCGCATCTGGGTCTACGATGGCAGGACGACCGTGAGCGGAAGGGGCGCCATGACACCTGCCATGCACGATGACCAACGCGTGAAGTACCTCATGCTTCTGTCCGAGAAGTTCCCGACATGCCAGGCCGTCTACACCGAGGTGATCAACCTCGAGGCCATTCTCAACCTGCCCAAGGCAACCGAGCACTTCATCTCCGACGTCCACGGGGACTGCGAGCAGTTCGACCACATCATCAACAACTGCTCGGGCGTCATCCGCGAGCGCGTGCGCTCGGTGTTTCGCCACAGGCTCACACCGGGAGAGCAGGCCGAGCTCTGCACGCTCATCTACTACCCGGACGAGAAGCTCGGGCGCATGGCCGAGGCCCATCTTGACACGCCCGCGTGGTACCGGGAGTCGCTCGGCCGCCTTATCGAGCTCGCCCGCTATCTGTCAGACGCCTACACCCGCTCCAAGGTGCGCAAGGCGATGCCCGTCTCCTACGCCTACATCATCGACGAGCTTCTCCACGCGAGCCCGGGCGAGGCGTCGAGTCGGGCCGCCTACCACGCGCGCATCGTCGACTCCATCATCGAGACGGGCAGCGTGTGCGACTTCATCCGCAGCCTCGCCGCGCTCATCAAGCGGCTGGCTGTAGACCACGTGCACGTCGTGGGAGACCTCTATGACCGAGGCGCCCATGGCGACGCCGTCATCGACAGGCTCATGGCCTACCACTCGCTCGACATCCAGTGGGGCAACCACGACATCTGCTGGATGGGCGCGGCGGCCGGCTCCGAGGCGTGCGTGGCCACGGTCGTGCGCAACTGCGTCCACTATCAGACGCTCGACATCCTCGAGGGCTCCTATGGCATCTCCCTGAGAGAGCTCGCCCTCTTTGCTGAGAAGACCTATGCGGAGCAGGACGTGCTCTCCGCCTGCGAGAAGGCCATCACCGTCATCATGCTCAAGGTCTCCGGCCAGCTTATCTCGCGCCATCCCGAGTTCGACATGGCAGACCGCCTCCTGCTGGGTGGCGTCGACGCCTCCGCGGGCACCGTCCGGATCGGCGGGCGGAGCTACGAGCTTGTCACGCGTGACTTCCCGACGCTCGAGCCGTCCCGTCCCTACGAGCTCACGGACGAGGAGCGTCGTGTCTTGGACGGACTCGTGGAGAGCTTCACCCACAGCCGCAGGCTGCGCCGCCACGTGGACTTCCTGTACGAGAAGGGCTCAGTCTACCTCGCGTACAACAACAACCTGCTGTTCCATGGCTGCGTTCCCATGCGAGCAGACGGGAGCTTCCGGCCTATCCGCGTGGGAGGCCGCCACATTGCCGGAAGGGCCTACCTCGACGCCTGCGACCGCATGGCGCGCATCGCCTGGCACGAGCGCACGCCCGAGGCCCTCGATTGGATGTGGTACCTGTGGTGCGGCCTGGGGTCGCCCCTGAGCGGCCGCACGATGAAGACGTTCGAGCGCACGTTCGTCGCCGATCGCTCAGCGTGGGCCGAGGAGCAGGACCCCTACTTCGAGCTGACGTGCGAGCCTGGCGCCTGCGAGCACGTGCTGGCCGAGTTCGGCCTGTCCGGGCCCGCTTCCCACATCATCAACGGGCACACGCCGG
This sequence comes from Parolsenella catena, assembly GCF_003966955.1. Lineage (GTDB taxonomy): Bacteria > Actinomycetota > Coriobacteriia > Coriobacteriales > Atopobiaceae > Parolsenella > Parolsenella catena. The sequence goes on from NZ_AP019367.1 coordinate 773,583, forward strand.
TGGCGCGCGCGAGTGGCGAGAGCCCCGTGCGCGGCGGGGGCAGGCGCCTCGTCATCGACGGGGGCTTCTGCCGTGCCTATCACTCCAGGACCGGGATCGCAGGCTACACGCTCATCGTCGATGCCCAGGGCATGCGCATCAAGGCGCACCGGCCATACGGGGCCATCGGTGACGTCGTGGCCGACCGAGGCGACATCTTCTCAGACGACGACCAGCTCGAGGTGAACGAGCGCCCCCTCATCGTGGCCGACACCGACACCGGTGCCCATATCCGCGCCCAGATAGACGACCTCACGGCCCTGCTCGACGCCTATCGCACGGGAGACTTGCCCGAGCGGGGGAGAGCATAGGGTTTTCCGGAGAGCTGTAATTCGGAACGTCCCTTGGGTATCCTTGGCAGTACAAGAACCCAGAGGGCTCGCTGTCTGCGGGTCTGCGGGCTCACGACGCAAGGACAGGGAATGGACAACAAGAAGAAACGACAGTCGATGATCTTGTACGCGATCATCGCGATCGCGGCCATCGTCGCGCTCAACTCGGTCGTGTACCCGAGTATCGAGCGCGCCACGGTCAAGGACGTCTCCTACAGCGAGTTCATCGACATGGTCGATGACGACAAGGTGGGTGAGGTCTCGCTCGACACTGGCTCGGGCAAGATCACGTTCACCTCCAAGGACGACTCCTCGGTGACGTATCGCACGAACGAGTGGCCTAGCGACGACTCGCTCTCCGAGCGCCTCAACAAGCACGGGGTGACCTACTCAGCCCAGATCGCTGACCAGAGCTCCGGTCTTTGGACCTACATGCTGCTCGTCTACGGCGTGCCCATCCTGCTTGCCATTGCGGGCGGCATCTGGCTCAACCGCCGCATGAAGAAGGCCATGGGCGGCGACGGTCCCTCCATGAACTTCGGTGGCGGCGGCTTTGGCATGGGCGGCGGCCTTGGCAAGAGTCACGCCAAGGAGGTCAAGGGCGAGGAGACGGGCGTGCGCTTCGCCGACGTCGCCGGCCAAGACGAGGCCAAGGAGTCGCTGCAGGAGATCGTCGGCTTCCTCAAGAACCCCGAGAAGTACAACGAGATCGGCGCCCGCTGCCCGCGCGGCGCGCTGCTCGTGGGCCCTCCGGGCACGGGCAAGACGCTGCTTGCGAAGGCCGTCGCCGGAGAGGCCGGCGTGCCGTTCTTCCAGATTGCCGGCTCCGAGTTCGTCGAGATGTTCGTCGGACGTGGCGCCGCGAAGGTGCGAGACCTGTTCAAGCAGGCCAAGGAGAAGGCCCCCTGCATCATCTTCATCGATGAGATCGACGCCGTGGGCAAGAAGCGTGACGGGTCGCTCAACTCCAACGACGAGCGCGAGCAGACGCTCAACCAGCTGCTGTCCGAGATGGATGGTTTCGACAACCAGAAGGGCATCGTCGTGCTCGCGGCAACGAACCGCCCCGAGTCGCTCGACCAGGCGCTGCTGCGCCCGGGCCGCTTCGACCGCCGCATCCTCGTCGAGCTCCCTGACCTCGCCGGCCGTGAGGCCATCCTCAAGATCCACGCCAACGACGTCAAGATGGAGCCCGGCAACGACCTCGGCGTCATCGCCCGCTCGACGCCCGGCGCCTCCGGCGCTGACCTCGCGAACATCATCAACGAGAGCGCCCTGCGCGCCGTTCGTTTCGGTCGCAAGCGCGTGAGCCAGGAGGACCTCGTCGAGTCCGTCGACGTCGTCATCGCCGGCGAGAAGAAGAAGTCCACGGTCCTGTCCGAGCACGAGAAGGAGGTCGTCTCCTACCACGAGACCGGTCACGCCATCGTCGCCGCCGCCCAGAAGGGCTCCGCGCCCGTCTCGAAGATCACGATCGTGCCCCGCACGAGCGGAGCGCTCGGCTTCACGATGCAGGTCGAGGAGGACGAGCACTTCCTCACGACGCGCCAGGAGGCCAAGAACAAGATCGCCGTGCTGTGCGGCGGCCGCGCCGCCGAGGAGCTCATCTTCGGCGAGATGACCACCGGTGCGAGCAACGACATTGAGAAGGCCACGAGCATCGCGCGCGCCATGGTGACCCAGTACGGCATGTCCGACAAGTTCGGCATGGTGGCACTCGGCCAGCAGCGCAACCGCTACCTCGGTGGCGGCGCCGAGCTCACGTGCTCGGAGGGCACCGCTCAGCAGATCGACGCAGAGGTCCAGCGTCTCGTCGAGGAGGGCCACCAGCAGGCCGTCGACACGCTCAAGGCCCATCGCTTCAAGCTGCATGAGATCGCCCACTACCTCCAGAAGAAGGAGACGATCACGGGTGACGAGTTCATGAACATGCTCACCCGTGACGACGGGTTCGCGCCCACGCTGCCTAAGACGCAGTAGGGGATTCGTTCTCGCCGGGGCCCTGGGGTTCTCTTCGGACGTCCTCGCAGGGGAGGTTGCCTTGATGAATGAGGCAGCTGGCTGCTGCGGATTGTCTCCTGAGGACCCCAGGGCCCTATCTGTTGGGGGGTCTCTTCGCTCGATTGAGCCGGGCGCGAGACCATCGCGCTGGCTCGCGGGCTGGGTGGGGATTGATGCGAGTTTGCGTTGGGCTGGGACGTTTTCGTCGTTCAGTGCTACCATAGGCGCTCGAAAAGCTGTGATGGGGACGAGTAGCCCGGTCACGCGGTCACAAGCGAGCGGGGTTGGTGTGAGCCCGCGGCCGCGCCCAGGCGAATATCACCCCGGAGCCTTGGCCCGAACGGGCGCGCAAGCGCCCCAGTAGACGCCAACGGGAGCGGCCACCGTCATGGGCCAGCCGAGTAAGGCGAGATTCTCGCCCGCTGGGTGGTTAGCGAATCGTCGCGGCAGATGCCGCATCCATGGCGCTTCGTCCCGGCGGTCGGGGCGGGCGCTTTTTTCGTGCGCCGACGGGCCGTGTGTGGCCCGCGCGGCAAGCGGGCGCTCGGCGGATGCGGGGGAGGGACCCCGCGAAAGGAGCGGCAAGGCATTGGCAAACGAGTACAAGAAGACGATGAACCTCCCGTCCACGAGCTTCCCGATGAGGGCAAGCCTCGCGACGCGCGAGCCCGAGCGCCTCAAGGTCTGGCGCGAGAACAACGTCTACGAGATGGTGCGCAAGAAGAACGCCGGCCACGACAAGTTCGTGCTGCATGACGGCCCCCCGTACGCCAACGGCCCCATCCACATCGGCCACGCCATGAACAAGGTGTCCAAGGACATCATCAACCGCTACTGGATGATGCAGGGCCGCGACGTCCCCTACGTCCCCGGCTGGGACTGCCACGGCCAGCCCATCGAGCACAAGGTCGAGGAGAAGGTCGGCACCAAGAAGTTCAACGAGATGCCCGCCGCCGAGATTCGCGAGATGTGCAACAAGTTCGCCGTCGAGAACATCGAGCTCCAGAAGTCGGGCTTTCGTCGCCTGGGCGTCCTCGGCGACTGGGACCACCCCTACCTCACGCTCTACCACCAGCATGACGCCGCCGACATCGAGGTCTTCAAGGCCATGTTCGACAAGGGCATGGTCTACCGCGGCCACAAGCCCGTGCACTGGTGCACGCACTGCCACACGGCCCTCGCCGAGGCAGAGATCGAGTATGGCGACGAGGTCAGCCCCGCCATCTTCGTGCGCTTCGAGATGACGACGACCCCGGCGGGCCTCGAGGACTGGGCCGGCAAGCTGTTCGTGGACATCTGGACGACCACCCCGTGGACCCTTCCCGCGGACGACGCCGTCATTCTGCACCCGGAGGCCACCTACGTCGCCGTCAAGCACGATGGCGCCGCCGAGCTCATGGCCGAGGCGCTTGTCGCGCGTGACTGCGAGAAGTTCGGCTACGGCGAGCCCGAGCTCGTCTGCGGCGCGGATGGCGAGCCTTGGCGCATGACGGGCGAGCAGCTCTGCCACAACAAGTACAAGCAGCCGATCTTTGGCGACCAGGGCGTCGAGGGCGAGTTCATCTACGCCGACTACGTCACGCTCGACGACGGCACGGGCATCGTCCACGCCGCGCCCGGCCACGGCGTCGACGACTACAACGCCGGCTCCAAGTTCGGCATCCCCGTGGTCATGCCCGTCGACGACGACGGCCGCTTCTACGTGGGTGACGAGATGGGCACGGGTGGCCCGTGGTCTGGCATGGAGGTCAACGAGGCCAACCCCAAGATCATCGAGTGGCTCGGTGAGCGCGGCATGCTCATCCTGCACGAGGACATCAACCACAGCTACCCGCACTGCTGGCGCTGCCACCAGCCCGTCCTGTTCCGCGCCACCGACCAGTGGTTCATCTCCATGGACAAGACCGGCCTGCGCGCCGAGGCGCTCGACACGATCGAGAACAAGGTCGCGTGGTACCCCGAGCACGCCAAGAACCGCATTGGCGCCATGGTCGAGGGCCGTCCGGACTGGTGCATCTCGCGCCAGCGCAACTGGGGCGTGCCCATCCCGAGCTTCACGTGCGAGGACTGCGGCGAGACCGTCGTGAACGATGCCACGCTCGACGCCGTCATCAAGCTCTTCCACGAGAAGGGCTCCGACGCCTGGTTCACCGACAAGCCCGAGGACTACCTGGGCGAGGCGTGCGTCTGCCCCAAGTGCGGAGGACACCACCTCAAGGCCGGCAAGGACATCCTCGACGTCTGGTGGGACTCTGGCGTCTCCTGGAAGGCCGTCTGCGAGTTCCGTGACGAGCTCCAGTACCCCGCCGACATGTATCTCGAGGGCTCCGACCAGCACCGCGGCTGGTTCCAGAGCTCGCTGCTCACCTCGCTTGGCGCCAACGACATCGCGCCGTACAAGGCCGTCGTCTCCCAGGGCTTCACGCTTGACGGCCAGGGCCGCAAGATGAGCAAGTCGCTCGGCAACGTCATCGACCCCAACAAGGTCTGCGCCGAGATGGGCGCCGACATCCTGCGCCTGTGGGTGGCCTCAACCGACACGAGCCACGATGTCGCCGTCGACCACGAGATCCTCGCCCGCACCTCCGACGCCTACCGCCGCTTCCGCAACACGTTCCGCTTCCTGCTCGGCGAGCTCGAGGGCCAGTTTGACCCCGAGCACGACCTCGTGCCCGTCGACGAGATGGAGCGCTATGACCTGCTCGTGCTCGCCCGTGCCTGCGACATGCACGAGAAGGTGAGCGAGGCCTACGCGGGATACCGCTTCTACCAGGTCTATCGCGCGCTGTACGACTTCGTGGTCACCGAGCTGTCCAACGGCTACCTCAACGCCACGAAGGACCGCATGTACTGCGACGAGCCCGGCTCCAAGAGCCGTCGCAGCGCCCAGACGTGCTGGTACTACCTGCTCGAGATGCTGCTTCGCGACCTCCAGCCGATCCTGTCGTTCACGACCGACGAGGTCATGGCGCACCTGCCCGAGAGCGCCCGCGACGGCCAGACGTTCGCCGCGCTGCTCGACTGGTGGAGCGAGCCCCTCTCGCACGATGAGGTCGCCAAGCTGCTGGACGAGTACAACGTGCTGCTCGAGGCCCGCGGCGCCTACACGAAGGCCAACGAGGCCGCGCTTGCCGCCGGCACTGTCTCCGAGAAGACGAGCCAGGCCACGCGCTGCGTGCTCACCCTGCCTGCCGAGCAGCTCGAGCTCGTGCGCGGCTCCGAGGCCATGCTCGCCGAGGCGTTCGTGTGCTCCGAGGTCGAGCTCGCCTGCGGCGACGAGCTCGCCTGCGAGGTGCTGCCCGCCCATGGCGAGAAGTGCCCGCGCTGCTGGAACTGGCGACCGCTCGGCGCGGATGGCCTGTGCTGCCGTTGCAGCCACGCCGTCGCCGCGGCCACCAAGGTGGAGTAGCCCGTGTCGGGCACTCGTCGCATTGCCGCGTTCGGCGGGGTCGCCGCGCTTGCCGTCGTGCTCGACCAGGTCTCGAAGGCCTGGGCGCGCATGGCGCTTGCCGGCGGCCCCGCGCCGCTCGTCCCCGGTGTGCTGGACCTGTCGCTCGTCATGAACACGGGCGCGGCCTTCTCGATAGGCTCGGGCTCCACGTGGGTCTTCGTCATCCTCGCGCTCGTCATCTGCGCGGGGGCGGCCGTGTGGGTCGTCCGCGAGCGGCAGATGCCCGCGAGCGTCGCCGCCGCGCTGGGGGCCGTCGCCGGCGGCGGCATGGGCAACCTCATCGACCGCGTCGTTGCCAGGCAGGTGACGGACTTCCTTGCCACCACCTTCATCGACTTTCCCGTCTTCAATGTCGCCGACATCTTCGTGACCTGCGGCGTCGTTATCGCCCTCGTCCTGCTGTGGCGCTGGGACGCCGAGCGCGAGGGGGGAGACGAGGCGTGAGCCAAAGAGTCGTGAACCTGCTCGTGGACCCGGCCGCGGACGGCATGCGCCTCGACGCCTTCCTCGCCGGCGGGCCTGACATGCCGTCTCGCTCCGCCTGCGCCAAGCTCGTCGAGCGCGGCCTTGTTACCATCAACGACACACCCGCGACCTCCAAGAGCGAGAAGGTCCTGCTCGGGGATCGCGTTCGCGCCACCGTGGAGGAGGCCGAGCCGCTCGTCCCCGAGGGCGGGCTTGCTCCCAATCCCTACATCGACCTCGACATTCGCTACGAGGACGAGCACCTCATCGTGCTCTCCAAACAGGCCGGGCTCGTGTGCCACCCCAGCCCCGGGCACGTGGACGACACGCTCGCGAACGCGCTTGTCGCACACTGCGGGCTGGCGCATCTCGGGATGCTTCAGGGAGACGACCGCCCCGGCATCGTGCACCGTCTCGACATGGACACGAGCGGGCTCATGCTCGCCGCCAAGGACGATGCCACCCAGAAGGCCCTGCAGGACCTCATCCGCCTGCGCACGCTCGACCGTCGCTACGTCACGCTCGTGTGGGGCTACGTCGCCGCGGACTCGGGCACCATCGACACGGGCATCGCCCGCTCCACGCGCGACCGCATCCGCATGGCCGTGTCCGACGACCCCGGCGCGCGCGAGGCCATCACGACCTTCCGCGTGCTCGAGCGCTTCGAGGCGGGCCGGAGGGACGAGGGCTACACGCTGCTTGAGTGTCACCTCTACACCGGGCGCACGCACCAGATCCGCGTCCACATGCGCCACATCAACCACCAGGTCATCGGCGACCCCCTCTACGGCCGCGGCGACCTTGCGCAGAACCTCGGCCTGTCGAGGCAGTTCCTTCACTCCTGGAGCGTCGCGTTTGCGCATCCCGTCTCGGGAGAGACGATAGAGCTTCGCGATACGCTGCCCGATGACCTCCGAGCTGTATTAGAATCGCTCGAAAACCGCTCCATGGGTCGCACGGAGGCGGGGGAGCGCATCGTGCCCCTGCTCCTCGGCGAGAACTGAGGCAGGGCGACCCCCTGTCCCGGTCGCCTGACGGCAGGTCCCAACACCCACTACCGCGAGAGGGCTCTTCGTGGAATTCAACCGTCTGGGCATCACGCCCATCGTCGTCTTCAACTTCATCATCTGGGCGTTCTTCACGTTTGCCTACCTGTACCAGGCTCTCTACATCCTCGTGACGTGGAGGCGTGGCGAGGTCAAGCTGCCGCCCGCCAAGAAGAACCATCGCTATGCCTTCTTCATCGCGGCGCACAACGAGGAGAGCGTCATCGCCAACCTCGTGAGGTCCATCAAGGAGCAGGACTACCCCTCCGAGCTCATCGACGTGTTCGTCGTGGCAGACGCCTGCACGGACCGCACGGCCAAGGAGGCGCGCCACGCGGGGGCGATCGTCTACGAGCGCAATGACCTCGCGCGCAAGGGCAAGAGCTGGGTGCTCGACTACGGCTTCGACCGCATCCTCAACGAGTATCCCGACAAGTACGAGGCGTTCTTCGTCTTCGATGCCGACAACCTGCTCTCGCCCGGCTACGTGACCGAGATGAACAAGCTGTTCGACCAGGGCTTTCTCGTGGGCACGAGCTACCGCAACTCAAAGAACTTCGACTCGAGCTGGGTGAGCTCGGCCTATGCGCTGTGGTTCTTGCGCGAGGCGAAGTTCCTCAACAACTCGCGCATGCTGTGCGGCACGGGCTGCGCCATCTCCGGGTCTGGCTGGATGGTATCCGCCCGCATCGTCCAGGGCATGCACGGCTGGGACTTCCACACCCTCACCGAGGACATCCAGTTCTCCACGTTCTGCGCGGCCAACGGCATCCGCATCGGCTACGCTCCGGCGGAGTTCTATGACGAGCAGCCGCTCACCTTCAAGGCCTCCTGGACGCAGCGCATGCGCTGGACCAAGGGCTTCTACCAGGTGTTCTTCTCCTACGTGGGAGACCTCGTGCACGGCGTGCGCAAGAAGCGTTTTGGCGCCTACGACATGCTCATGACGATCGCGCCCGGCAACATCCTCACGCTCGTCTCGGCGTTCGTGAACAGCGTCTACCTCGTCATCGGCTCGCTGTCCCACGGCTTTCTCGCCACGCAAAACGAGCTGTCCATGGCCGTGGGCTCGCTCGTCATGACGTTCGCCTCCATGTACGTGACGTTCTTCGTCCTGGCCGTCATCACCACGGTCTCGGAGCGCAAGCACATCCGCTGTCGCAAGGGGCGCCGCTGGCGCATCATCACCAACCTGTTCACGTTCCCGCTGTTCATGATGACCTACATCCCCATCAACGTCGCGGCGCTGTTCATGAAGGTCGAGTGGGTGCCCACGAAGCACACGGTCTCGATGTCGATGGAGGACATGGCGGAGGAGCAGTAGGCCGTCCCGGGGGAGCCGTTGCGCTTGCCCGTCGTCGCCTGCCTGTGCCAATCAAATAGTTAGCTTTCCTAAAAGAGTTGAAGGTAGCGTTCGCTCCCATGCGGACGCTACAATTGTCAACATTGCATCGGTACGCGGTCCCGACGCACTCGCGGCGGGCAGGGCAGAAAGGGAGTCACCTACATGGCAACGTTCTTCGAGGGCGAGTCGCACACCTTCTCTGAGTACCTCCTGGTTCCCGGATACTCCTCTTCGGAGAACATTCCGGCCAACGTGTCGCTCAAGACCCCTCTGTGCCGCTTCAAGAAGGGCGAGCAGCCGCGCATCACGCTCAACATCCCCATGGTCTCCTCGATCATGCAGTCCGTCTCCGGCGAGCGCATGGGAGTCGCGCTTGCCACCGAGGGCGGCATGAGCTTCATCTACGGCTCGCAGACCCCCGAGTCCGAGGCCGCCATGGTCAAGTGGGTCAAGGACTACAAGGCCGGCGTCGTCGAGTCCGACTCCACCCTCACGCCTGACATGACCATGGAGCAGGTCATGGACCTCAAGGAGCGCACGGGCCACTCCACGATGCCCGTCACCGACGACGGCACCCCGCACGGCAAGCTGCTCGGCATCGTCACGAGCCGTGACTACCGTCCCTCCCGTGACGACCACCAGGCCAAGGTCGCCACGTTCATGACCCCGCGCGAGGAGCTCGTCACGGGCACGAAGGAGACCACGCTCAAGGTCGCCAACGACATCATCTGGGACAACAAGCTCAACGCGCTGCCCATCGTGGACGAGAACGACCACCTCGTGGGCATCGTCTTCCGCAAGGACTACGACTCCCACAAGTCCAACCCCGACGAGCTGCTCGACGCCAACAAGCGTTACATGGTGGGTGCCGGCATCAACACGCGTGACTACGCCAAGCGCGTGCCGCTGCTGCTCGAGGCTGGCGCTGACGCACTGTGCATCGACTCCTCCGAGGGCTTCTCGGAGTGGCAGAAGCTCACGATCGACTGGATTCGCGAGAATTACGGCCACGACGTCATCGTGGGCGCCGGCAACGTCGTGGACGCCGAAGGCTTCCGTTACCTCGCCGACTGCGGCGCCGACTTCGTGAAGGTCGGCATCGGCGGCGGCTCCATCTGCATCACGCGCGAGACCAAGGGCATCGGCCGCGGCCAGGCCACGGCCCTCATCGACGTGTGCCGTGCCCGTGACGAGTACTACAAGGAGACGGGCGTCTACGTCCCCGTGTGCTCGGACGGCGGCATCGTCTACGACTACCACATGACGCTCGCGCTGGCCATGGGCGCCGACTTCATGATGCTCGGCCGCTACTTCGCCCGCTTCGACGAGAGCCCCACGAACCGCGTGAACGTCAACGGCCAGTACATGAAGGAGTACTGGGGCGAGGGCTCTGCGCGCGCTCGCAACTGGCAGCGCTATGACCTCGGCGGCGCCGCCAAGCTGTCGTTCGAGGAGGGCGTCGACTCCTACGTTCCCTACGCGGGGTCCCTCAAGGATGGCGTGGGCATGACCATCTACAAGATCAAGTCCACGATGTGCAACTGCGGCGCCAACTCGATCCACGAGCTACAGCAGAAGGCCCGACTAACCCTCGTGAGCTCCACCTCCATCGTCGAGGGCGGGGCGCACGACGTCGTGCTAAAGGACCACAACCAGTCCGTGAGCTACCACTAAGACGCAGTCAAAGGCGATCGCTCGCTGGTTCAAGACCCGGGGCGGCCGCGCAAAGCTGAATCAAGCGCCCGAGTCTCCCTGCGAGTCTCGGGCGCTTTGCTGCTAGAATGCATAACTTGAATGTCTGCACACATGAAAGAGAGGTCGCGCATGAGCGACGTCAACGATACGAACGCCACCCAGGCCAGCCGCTTCCCGGCCTATGACGCCGCTGCCATCGAGGGCAAGTGGCAGCGCATCTGGGACGAGAAGGGCACCTACAAGACCGACGAGGACCCCAACAAGCCCAAGAAGTACGTCCTCGAGATGTTCCCGTATCCCTCGGGCGACCTGCACATGGGCCACGCCCGCAACTACACCATCGGTGACGCCATGGCGCGCCAGGCCCGCATGCGCGGCTATGACGTCCTGCACCCCATCGGATTCGACGCCTTTGGCCTTCCTGCCGAGAACGCCGCCATCAAGCACAACACGCAGGCCGCGGCGTGGACCTACCAGAACATGGACAACGCCCTCGCCACGATGAGGCGCATGGGCTTCTCCTACGACTACGACCGCCTCGTGCGCACCTGCGACCCCGAGTACTACAAGTGGGGCCAGTGGATGTTCCTCAAGATGTGGGAGAAGGGCCTGGCCTACCGTGCCACCTCGCCCGTCAACTGGTGCCCGTCATGCAACACCGTGCTCGCCAACGAGCAGGTCGTCGAGGGCAGGTGCTGGCGCTGCGGCTCCGTGCCCGAGAAGCGCGAGCTGTCCCAGTGGTACCTCAAGATCACCGACTACGCCCAGGAGCTTCTCGACGACCTCGACAAGCTCACCGGCTGGCCGGAGAACGTCAAGGCCCAGCAGCGCAACTGGATCGGCCGCTCCGAGGGCGCCGAGATCGACTTCACGCTCGCTGACAAGGACGGCGTGACGCCGACGGACCGCAAGATCACCGTCTTCACGACGCGCGCCGACACGCTGTTCGGCGTGAGCTTCTTCCTGCTTCCGCCCGAGAGCCCGCTTGCCGCCGAGCTCGTTGCCGGCACCGAGTGCGAGGCCGCGTTCAAGGAGCTCAAGGAGGCTACCGAGAAGGTCTCGAGCGTCGACCGCCAGGGATCGGCGCGCGAGAAGCACGGCGTGTTCACGGGCCGCTACGTCATCAACCCCATCAACGGAAGGCCCGCCCCGATTTGGGTCGCAGATTACGTCCTCATGGACTACGGCACCGGTGCCGTCATGGGCGTGCCCTGCGGCGACCAGCGCGACTTCGACTTCGCCAAGAAGTACGGCCTGGAGATCGCCCCGATCATCTGCGAGAAGGACGATCCCCTCTACGACGAGCTCAAGGACGAGCGCGAGCTCAAGGTCACGAGCGTCTCCTGGGACCACGCTATGGACGCCGAGGGCTACCTCGTGCAGTCTGGCGAGTTCACCGGCCTCAAGGGCGGCAAGCACTCCGAGGCCGTGGACGCCATCATCGGCTGGCTCTCCGAGCGTGGCCTCGGTCGCAAGAAGGTGCAGTTCCGCCTTCGCGACTGGCTCATCAGCCGTCAGCGCTACTGGGGCAACCCCATCCCGATGATCCACTGCGATTGCTGCGGTGACGTGCCGGTGCCCTACGACCAGCTGCCCGTGACGCTTCCAGACAACCTCGACCTCGGTGCCGGCGAGACGCTGGCCGAGTACGCGCCGTTCTACGAGACGACCTGCCCCAAGTGCGGAAGGCCCGCGAAGCGCATCACGGACACGATGGACACCTTCACGTGCTCCTCGTGGTACTACCTGCGCTATTGCGATCCGCACAATACCGAGCTCCCGTTCTCCAAGGAGTCGGTTGATCGCTGGATGCCCGTCGACAACTACATCGGCGGCATCGAACACGCGATCCTGCACCTTCTCTACAGCCGCTTCTGGACCAAGGTCCTTCGCGACCTCGGCATGATCGACGCCGACGAGCCCTTCACCAACCTGCTGTGCCAGGGCATGGTCAAGGACCACAACGGCGAGACCATGTCAAAGTCCAAGGGCAACGTCGTGCCGCCCTCGAGTGTCATCGAGCCCTACGGTGCCGACACGATGCGCCTCGTCATCCTGTTCATCGCCCCGCCCGAGAAGGACTTCGACTGGGACGAGAAGGCCGTCGCCGGTGCCAACCGCTTCATCAAGCGCGCCTGGTCCATCGTCTGGCAGCTCTCGGCTGGCGCGCACGCCGGCGAGTTCGATGCCAGGTCCCTCAAGGGCCAGGCCGGCGAGCTGTTCCGCACGCTGAACGGCCTGGGCGCCCGCTGCACCTCTGACTACGACCGCGGCCAGTTCAACACCGCCATCTCCGCCGTTATGGAGATCGTGAACGCCGCGAGCAAGTACCTCAACGAGACGCCCGCCGAGGATCGCGTGCTCGAGCTTGACTTCCGCGTCGCCCACGACATCGTGGCCATCCTCGCCCCCATCTGCCCGCACTGGGCCGAGGAGCTCTACCACGAGGCGCTCCACCTCGAAGGCTCCGTGTACAACGAGCCGTGGCCCGAGTTCGACCCCGAGCTTGCCAAGGCCGACACGGTGGAGATTGCCGTGCAGGTCATGGGCAAGGTGCGTGGCCACGCCACGATCGCCGCGGACGCCACCCGCGAGCAGACCGAGAAGGCTGCGCTTGCGGCCATCTCCGAGCAGCTCGAGGGCAAGACGGTCCGCAAGGTCATCGTCGTTCCCGGCAAGCTCGTCAACGTCGTCGCCAACTAGGTTTTTGCCGGTGGGACCCCTTCGCTGGGTCCCACCTTCTTGAGGAGGGATGTTGCGCATGAAGTGTCCGCATTGCGGAGCCGACCTGGGGGAGGGTCTGCTTCCGGCCCGCTGCCCGGCGTGCGGCCGGGGCCTTGGCGCCGGCGCCTCTCGCTCCAACCCGCTTGCCGCCCGAGAGTTGGCGGAGCGCGCCGCCGCCTCGAGAAGAAGCGTCGAGGGCCTCTCCGGCAGGGGTCGCGGCAGGCGCGACCGCTCCCAGACCACGAAGCGCGTCACGAGGATCCTGCTCGCCTTCGTCCTCGTCGCCGTCTTCTGCGCCGCTGTTGCCTTCGTGGCCTATCGCGCCGAGATCATCGGCGGGCGTACGGTGCCAGACGTCGTGGGGTGGAGCGCCCAGAGCGCCCAGACCAGGCTCGAGGAGTGCGGCTTCTCCGTTGGCGTGAACGAGGTCACCTCTACCGAGCAGGACCCGGGCAAGGTCGTAAGCGAGGCGCCGTCTGCCGGCGCCCGCATTGCCTCGGGGTCCACGGTCACGATCGACGTCGCGGCCTCCCAGCAGTGAGCTCACGCTTCATCACGGGAGCATCACAAATGCGACTTGACGTGCTACCAGGTTGTTTAATACACTGCTTCCGATAGTTTGCACGGAATGAGGGATGTGGGGTGGAGTTTTTCGCCCCGCATCTCTTTGTCTGTAGGTGGGCCGTGTTTTTCACGGCATGGAAGGAAGGGAGGCCCGATGGCGCAGGACAAGGCCGCGGCCATACTCGAGGCCCTCGAGGTGGCGGGCGCCGCCCATGGCGTTGACGTCGTGGACGTCGAGGTCGTTGGTGCCACGAAGGCGCCGACCGTGCGCGTTCGTCTCGACTGGTCCGACGAGGGCAAGGGCACCATCTCGCTTGATGACGTCGCCGCGCAGACCGAGTGGGTCTCCGACGTCATCGACGTCGTCGATCCGTTCCCGGGCTCCTTCACGCTTGAGGTGAGCTCCCCGGGCCTTGACCGCCCCCTGCGTCGCGAGCGCGACTTCGTGCGCTTCGCCGGCGAGCAGGTCGCCCTCACCACGACCGCGATGGAGGGCCGCAAGCGCTTCTCGGGCAAGCTCGTGGGCGTGCGCGAGGGCCAGGTCGTCCTCGACACGGACGAGGGCGAGGTCAGCATCGCGCTCGACGAGGTGCGTCGCTGCAACATCAAGCCCACGTTCGCCAAGGGCGAGAAGAAGACCTTCTCGAAGCAGTCGAAGGGCTCGGCCAAGTCAAAGAAGGCCGCCCACGAGGGCGAGTAGCCCCCAGATCTCAGGAATGACCGTTTGGCGCGCTGCGCCACGAATGCTATACAGGCCAGGAAGGAACGACACATGGCATCTGCGATGATGGAAGCGCTCATGGCGCTGTGCCAGGAGAAGCACATCGACGAGCTCTACCTGCTCGACCGTCTCGAGCAGTCCCTTGCCCAGAGCTACGCGAGCCTCATGCACCTCGACTGGGGCGCCAGGGTCACGATTGACCGCATGACGGGCAAGATCTACGTGTACAAGCTCGTGCCGATTGACGACTCCATGGACGAGGAGGGCAACTACACCGAGTTCGAGGAGATTGACGTCACGCCCAAGGACACGAGTCGTATCGCCGCCCAGCACGCCAAGGCGGAGATCAACGCCATCGTGCGCAACGCCGCCCGCGAGCAGATCTACGAGGAGTTCTCGCAGCGCATCGGCGACATCATCACCGGCACCGTGCTGCAGTCCACGCCTGACTTCACGATCGTCAAGATCCGCGAGGGCGTCGAGGCCGAGCTGCCGCACTTTGACCGCAAGCGTCACCCCGAGGAGCGCAACGAGCGCCCCAACGGCGAGCGCTACACGCACAACATGCGCCTCAAGGCCGTCATCATCGACGTCCGCGACCCCAACGCGCAGATCTCCCAGCCGGTCCGCGGCGAGCACTCCCGTCCCTCCATCGTCATCTCCCGCACACACCCCGAGCTCATCCGTCGCCTCTTCGAGCTCGAGGTCCCCGAGATCTATGACGGCGTCGTGGAGATTCGCTCCATCGCCCGCGAGGCCGGCGCCCGCTCCAAGGTCGCCGTCTCCTCGCTCGACGACCGCCTCGACCCGGTGGGTGCCTGCGTGGGTCCCAAGGGCAGCCGCGTGCGCACCGTCGTGAGCGAGCTGCGCGGCGAGCGCGTCGACGTCGTGCTGTGGAGCGACGACCCCGCCCGTTGCGTGGCCAATGCCCTGTCGCCGGCCAAGGTGACGCGCGTGGTCATCGACGAGGAGACCAACTACGCCACGGTCGTGGTCCCCGACGACCAGCTCTCCCTGGCCATCGGCAAGGAGGGCCAGAACGCCCGCCTCGCCGCGCGCCTGACCGGCATGCACATCGACATCAAGAACGAGTCGCTTGCGGCCGGCATGTTCCCCAAGACGCCCGCTCCCGTCGAGGAGGCCGAGGACCTCGTGGGCGAGGAGAGCACCCACCGCTGCGAGTTCGTGAGCCCCTCCGGCGTGCAGTGCCGCAACATGGCGCGCCCCGGCTCCCGCTACTGCGGCGTCCACGAGAAGATGGCGCTCGTCGACTCCGCCGAGGTCTCCGACGACCCCGATTCGCTGATCTAGCTCGGGCGGGGGCATGAGCCCCACGCCCGTTCACTCGCACTCACCCGCGGGCACGTCCCGCCCAGACAGTTGCCCGCACAGGAAGGTAGGCCACATGGCAAAGACTCGCGTACATGACCTTGCCAAGGAATTTGGCATGACGAGCAAGGAGATGCTCGGCCACCTGGCCGACATGATGATCCCTGCCAAGTCCGCCTCGAGCGCTCTCGAGGACGCCTACGTGATGGTCGTCCGCAAGAAGATGGCGCCCATCCTCGAGGCCCGCGCCGCAGAGATCGAGGCGGCCAAGAAGGCCGAGGAGGAGGCCCGCGCCAAGGCCGAGGCCGAGGAGCGCGCCCGCGCCGAGAAGGAGCGCGTCGAGGCCGAGAAGCGCCGCGAGGCCGAGCGCGCCCGTGCCGAGGCAGAGCGCAAGAAGGCCGAGGAGGCCCGCGCCGAGGCCGAGCGCAAGCGCAAGGAAGAGGAGGAGAAGAACCGCGTGCGCGACAACGCGCCCAAGTCCGTCCCCTCCATGACGAGCCTGCTCGACCAGATCGCCCAGCAGGAGAAGATCCTCAAGGCTCAGCGCGAGGAGGCCGCCGCCAAGAAGAAGACCGAGCAGTCCTCTGGCGGTCGTGGCCGCCGCGGCAACGGCTCCTCGCGTCCCCAGCGCTCCAACCCCGTCGCCAACGACAACGCTCCCGTGAGCCCCGAGAAGGCTGCCAAGGCCTCGCGTGGCAAGCACAAGGGCCACCATGACAACGATGGTGAGGACCGCTACAGCCGCATGGCGAAGGCCGCCGAGGAGTACAACCGCGAGCGCGTGCTCGAGGAGGCCCGCGCCAGCGTCGAGGAGGCCTCTCGCGAGTCCACCGGTCGCCGCAAGAAGCGCAAGGAGCGTCGTCAGAAGCAGGCCGAGCAGGCCGCCAAGGAGCAGGCGATCGAGGAGGCCATCGCAAACGACCAGAACGTGGCCGAGATCGGCATGGTCAAGGTTCCCACCGGCTCCACCGTCGCCGAGCTCGCCGAGCTTCTCGGCGTGCCCGCGTCCGACATCGTCAAGCGCCTGTTCCTGCTGGGCAACCCGCTGACCCTCACGCAGTCCATGTCCGACGAGCTCATCGAGCTTGTGGCCGACGACCTCGGCCGCGAGGTCAAGGTTATGACCAAGGAGGAGGAGAACTCCTTCACCTTCTACGATGATCCGGCCGACCTCCTTCCGCGCGCCCCGGTCGTCACCGTCATGGGCCACGTCGACCACGGCAAGACGAGCCTGCTCGACGCCATCCGCCACACGGGCGTTGCCGAAGGCGAGGCCGGCGGCATCACGCAGGCCATCGGCGCCTCCCAGGTCAAGATCGGCGACCGCACCATCACCTTCATCGACACCCCGGGCCACGAGACGTTCACCGCCATGCGTGCCCGTGGCGCCAAGGTGACCGACATTGTCATCCTCATCGTCGCGGCCGACGACGGCGTCATGCCGCAGACGGTCGAGTCCATCAACCACGCCAAGGCCGCCGGCGTGCCCATCATCGTGGCCGTCAACAAGATTGACAAGCCCGGTGCCAACCCCGACAAGGTGCGCCAGGAGCTCACCGAGTACGGCATCATCCCGGAGGAGTGGGGCGGACAGAACATGTTCGTCAACATCTCCGCCAAGAAGAAGATCGGCATCGACGAGCTGCTCGAGACCGTCCTGCTCCAGGCCGACGTCCTCGAGCTCAAGGCCAACCCCAACACGTTCGCCTCCGGCAACGTCCTCGAGGCCAAGCTCGATCGCGGTCGCGGCTCGGTGGCCACGGTGCTCGTCACGCGCGGCACCCTGCGCATCGGCGACGCCATCGTCGCGGGCATGTCCTACGGCCGCATCCGCGCCATGCTCGACCCGAAGGGCCGCCCGGTCAAGGAGGCCAAGCCCTCCGACCCGGTCGAGATCCTCGGTCTCCAGAGCGTGCCGGCCGCCGGCGACGAGTTCCGTGTGTTCACCGAGGAGCGCGAGGCGCGCTCCCTGGCCGAGCAGCGCGCGCTCAAGGCCCGCATCGAGGAGCAGAACCGCGTAAAGCACGTCACGCTCGAGACGCTCTTCTCCACGATGGAGGACGCCGAGGTCAAGGAGCTCAACCTCGTCATCAAGGCCGACGTCCAGGGCTCCATCGAGGCCCTTCAGGACTCGCTGGACAAGATGGACCAGTCCGAGGTGCGCATCAACACGATCCACTCCGCCGTTGGCGCCATCACCGAGACCGACGTCACGCTCGCCGATGCCTCCAACGCCATCATCATCGGCTTCGGCGTGCGCCCGGACGCCAAGGCCCGTGCCGCCGCCGAGCACCAGGGCGTCGAGATCCGTACGTACAGCGTCATCTACAAGGCCATCGAGGAGATCGACGCCGCCCGCATCGGCATGCTCAAGCCCACGGAGGAAGAGCACCAGACGGGTTCTGCCGAGGTCCGCGACACGTTCAAGGTCCCCAAGGTCGGCATCGCCGCTGGCTGCATGGTCACCGAGGGCGAGATCAGCCGCGACGACAACGTCCGCCTCGTTCGCGACGGCATTGTCGTGTTCGATGGCAAGATCGCCTCGCTGCGCCGTTACAAGGATGACGTCAAGAGCGTCAAGGCCGGCTTCGAGTGCGGCATTGGCCTGGAGAACTACCAGGACATCAAGCCTGGCGACGTCATCGAGGGGTACAAGATCGTCGAGGTCGCCCGTACCGAGTAGGTGCGGGAGGGGCCGCTCATCCTAGGCTCCTCACGACCCATTGATAGATAATCTATGTGGGGCGGCCTGCGGGTCGCCCCACCTGGGCAGGTGGAGACATGAAGCAGAACGCAAATTCGCGCCGCTCCGGGCAAATCGCCCGCGAGAAGCTCGCGAGCATCCTCCTCTTTGAGGTTGCCGACCCCGACCTCGACCTCGTGACGCTCACGGGTTGCGAGGTCTCCGTTGACCGCTCGTTCGTGCGTGCCTACGTCACGTGCGAGCCCGAGCGCTATGACACCGTCATGGCCGCGCTCGAGCGTGCCAAGGGCCGCATTCGCTCCCTTCTCGGCCATGCGCTCGGCTGGCGCGTCACCCCTGAGCTCGCATTCTCCATCGACTCCTCCACGGACGAGGCCGAGCGCATCGCCCGAGCCCTCGAGCAGCGCCCGCCCACCATCGATGTCGAGAAGGACGAGTTTGGCTACCCAGTCGTGGCCGGGTCCGGGGATTCGGACGCGGGCGACGAGGCTGCAGAGGCGGAGTAGGTCCAATGAACGCAGGTGACGAGAACGTATTTGCCGAGCAGCGCGAGAAGTTCGGCAGGATTTGCGCGCTCATAGACGACGCGACCGAGATCGTGGTGTGTGCTCACACCGATCCCGATGGCGACGCGCTGGGCTCCGGCCTCGCGCTCGCCCAGATCATTTCCCAGCACTGGGCCGGCAAGCACGTCACGAACCTTTTGGCAGACGACGCCCCCGTTCCCCGCCTGTACAGGTTCCTGCCCGGGGCGGAATCGTTCGTCCACGCCTCGGACTATGCGGGCACGCCGGACCTGTTTATCGTCGTTGACCTCTCGGTGGCACCGCGCCTCAACAAGGCCCAGCCCGTGCTCGAGCGCAGCCGGCACATCGCGATCATGGACCACCACCCGTCCACCACGCCGTTTGGCGACGTGGCGCTCATCCGCCCCGACGCGGCTGCGACGGGCGTCGTCATCGCCGAGTTCGGCCTGTTTCTCGGTGCGCACTTCACGGTCGACATCGCCAACTGCCTGTTCTGCGCCATCGTCACCGACACGGGCCGCTTCCAGTACCAGAACGCCGACTCCGAGGCGTTCGAGTGCGCGAGCATGCTCGTTGACGCCGGTGCGTCGCCGTCCATGATCTCCCTCAACGTCTACCAGAGCTTCCGCCTTGCCTACCTGCACCTCGAGAGCGTCGTCATGGGACGCATCGTGACGTTTGACCACGGCCGCATCGCCTACAGCTACGCCACGAGAAACGATCTCGAGCGCACGGGGGCGCACCCAGACGAGTGCGACGGCCTCATCGACGTCGTGCGCAGCGTGGAGGGCTCTGTGGTCGCGCTGTTCCTCAAGGAGCTTCCGGACGGCAAGGTCCGCGGAAACCTCCGCTCCAAGGGCAAGCACGACATCTCCGTCGTGGCGCGCTCCATGGGCGGTGGCGGACACAAGGCGGCTGCCGGATTCACTTCCGATGGCGGTATCGACGCCACGCTCGCTTGCGTCCTGCCTCAGCTGCAGGCCGTGCTTGCGGCCGCCGATGGGGAGGCTCCGGCTCCCCACAATCCTCAGATGAAACTCGAGCTTGGCAAAGGGGTCTAGCATATGCGGCGTGGGACGAGTGGCATCAACGCCCTGATTGCCGTCGACAAGCCACTGGGCATGACGTCTCACGACGTCGTTGCCCGCGTGAGGCGCTCGCTTGCCGAGCGTCGCGTGGGCCATGCGGGGACGCTTGACCCCGATGCGTCCGGGGTGCTTGTCGTGGGAGTGGGGCAGGGTACGCGCCTCATGGGGCTGCTCACCTCCGAGCGCAAGGGCTACGTGGGCCTTGTCGTCTTTGGCTCTGAGACGGAAACGGACGATGCCGAGGGCAAGGTCACCAGGACCGCCGAGGTCCCCGACTGGGCCTGGGACGAGCATGCCGTTCGGGAACGCCTTGCCGCCATCGAGGGACCGTGCATGCAGGTGCCGCCCGCCTACTCCGCCATCTCGGTGAACGGCGTGCGCTCCTACGCGCGCGCAAGGGCCGGCGAGACGGTCGAGCTCGACGCCCGTCCCGTGACCGTTCACTCGGCGTCGCTCGCGGCCATTCAGGACGTCGACGGACATCCGGGTTGGCTCTGCGCGTTTGAGGTCTCCAAGGGCTGCTACATCCGCGCCATCGCCCGTGACCTCGGGCGGGCGTGTGGGAGTGCCGCGCACCTCGCGGGCCTCAGGCGCACGAGCTCGGGCTCCATCTCGCTCTCCTCGTGCGTGACGCTCGAGGAGCTCGAGCGCGACGGCGCAGGCGTGCTGGCGTCCTCGGCGCTCGACCCTGCGGCCTGCGTTGGCGCGCCCATCCGCTCCCTCTCCGAGGCAGATCTTGCGGACGCCTCTTGCGGCAAGCACCTCTCGCTCGGTAGCGTGAGCGTCGAAGAGGGAGGCCGCGTCTGTCTCGTTGCCGGAGACAAGCTCTATGGCGTCTGGACGAGGCGCGGCGACGAGCTCGTGAGCTCCACGAACTTCCCCGCAGGCATTTCGGGGGTGCGCCGATGATGGGCGAGTACCGCCCGCTCGGCCCTAGCTGGGAGCGACCCCTGACGTCAGACGAGCTCCGGGGCCGTCTCGTCGCCGGCGTTGCGCTGCCCCAGCCGCTGGTCCCGGCCCGCAAGCTTGGCAACGGCTCCGAGCTCTATGACTTCTCCGGGGCCATGGGATGTGGCTGCGGCCGTCCGTCCGTCTGCGTGCTCGGCGCGTTTGACGGCGTCCACGTCGGTCATCGCGCGCTCGTGCGCGCCGCCGTCGACGAGGCGCGCGAGCGCGGCCTCGTGAGCATCGCGGTGACGTTCTCGCCAGACCCAGCCGCCCTCCTCGCCGGCCCCATCGTCAACGACACGCTGCTCGCGGTTGAGGACCGCGCGCGCATGCTCTCGAGGCTTGGCCTTGACGCCGTCCTCGTCGTCCCGTTCACGCGCGAACTTGCCGCGACGAGCCACGAGACGTTCCTGCGAGAGTGGCTCGCTGCCTCCGTGAGCCCCGTCTCCATCCACGTTGGCGCCGACTTTCGCATGGGTGCGGGCGGCGCCGGCACGGTCGCGGCGCTTCGCGTGGTGGCGGGCCCGCTCGGCATCGACGTCCATGGGCACGAGCTCGTGAGCGAGCACGGCCGCGCGGTGAGCGCGACGCTCGTCCGCAGGCTCATACGGGACGGCCAGGTCGAGGACGCCGCCCGACTGCTGTGCCGTGACCACATGGTTCGCGGCGTCGTTGAGCACGGCAGGGGAGAGGGCGCGTCCTTTGGGTTTCCCACGGCAAACGTGAGGATTGACGCGTCCGTCTGCCTGCCCGCGGAGGGCGTCTATGCCGCGCTCGTCTGCGATGGCTCGCACGCGTGGCCTGCCGCCGTCAACGTGGGTGCGCCCCGCTCGTTCGGAGGCGCCGCTGGGGAGCCGTTCCTCGAGGCCTCGCTCGTGGGCTTCTCGGGAGACCTCTACGGCAGGCGGCTCTCGGTGAGCTTCGTCGCGTGGCTCCGCGAGCCGCGGACGTTCGCGTCTGTCGAGGAGCTGGAGGCAACGGTGCTCGGAAACGTCGCATGGGTCAGGAAGTATCTGGGGGAGGGCGAGGTCCTGTGATAACCGAGGAGGACAAGGAGCGCGTCCGCCAGGCCACCGACATCGTGGCGCTCGTCTCCGAGACGGTCGTCCTGAGGCAGCGCGGCGGCGACTTCTGGGGCTGCTGCCCCTTCCATCACGAGAAGAGCCCCTCGTTTCACGTGACGCCCGCCACGGGGCTGTGGCACTGCTTTGGCTGCCACTCCGGTGGTGACGTCTTTGACTACGTGATGAAGCGCGAGGGACTCGACTTTCTCGACTCCGTCCGCTTCCTCGCCGAGCGCGCCCACATCGACATTGACGACGCTCCCGCCGCGGGACGACGCGGTCCCAAGCGCACGCGCGTCATCGACGCGCTCGAGGCGGCCCAGTCCGCCTACTCCGTGCGCCTCATGCGCGGGCGCAGCGAGGCCGCCGCGGCTGCCAGGAGCTACTTCGCCGGCCGCGGCTTCAACTCAGACATCTGCTCGCGCTGGCACCTCGGCTTTGCCGACTCCGGCGTCTCGCTCATGCGCGAGCTCACGGCCGCCGGCTTCTCGAGGCAGGAGCTCGAGGCGGCCGACCTCGTCTCGAGTCGCTCGGGGCGGGCGCGTGACCAGTTCTACAACCGCGTGATGTTTCCCATCCATGACGAGCAGGGCCGCTGCATCGGCTTTGGTGGGCGCGTCATGGGTGACGCCAAGCCCAAGTACCTCAACACGCGCGAGACGAGCGTGTTCCACAAGAGCAAGCACCTGTTCGCGTTCGACTATGCCAAGGAGAGCATCGCGGCGAAGGGATACGCCATCGTGTCCGAGGGATACATGGACGTCATCTCGATGCACGAGGCTGGCTTCACCAACACCGTGGCGGCGCTGGGGACGGCGCTGTCGCTCGACCATGTGAAGACCCTCTCGCGCTTTGCGAAGACGATCGTGTGCATGTTCGACGGCGACGCGGCGGGCCAGCACGCCGCCGAGGCCGCCGTGCGCTATGTGGAGAGCACGGCGGCGGCGCTCACGTGCGTCGTGCTGCCAGACAACCAGGACCCCGACGAGTTCCTCAAGGCCCACGGCGCGCAGGCCATGGCCGAGCAGCTGCGTGGCGCCCGCCCGCTCATCGACTTCGTTCTCGAGAAGAAGCTCGAGGGCTCCGACCTCTCGAGCCCGGGCCTGCGCCTGCGCGCCCTCGACGACGTTGCCAAGGTGCTGGCGCCCCTCAAGAACTCCTACCTGCTCGACTCCTACCTACAGCGCGTGACGGGTCGTCTGGGAGTTGACCTCGAGGCGGCGCGCCGCAAGGTGCGCGAGACCCCCGTCGAGCAGCCTGCCGAGCGAGACGCCGGCTCGTCTCGCGTGCGTGCTCCGGAGCCCGATGGCCCCTCCTACGACGACGTTCCCTATGACGACTATGGCTACGAGGAGGCGCCCGTGGTTGCGTCACCCGTGCCCGAGGACCCCTTCTCCGAGCTGTCCGCCGAGGACCGCGCGCAGCTGCGCGCCGAGCGCAACCTCCTGGCGCTGCTCGCCTCGGACCCAGACCGGTTTCGCCCCTATGCCGACAGGATTGCGACGCTCAGCTGGGCAGACGCTCGCCACCAGGCCATTGCCTGGGCCATACTCGCTACGCCAGAGGGAACTCCTGCCGCCGAGGCGGTCTCCGTGGCCGCCCGCGCCTGCCCGGACGCCCCGCGCATCCTGAGCTCGAGCTCCTTCTCGTCCACGAGCTCGTGGGACGCCGCCAAAAACGTGGAGTTCGTGGTGGGCGAGGCCGAGATACGCTCGCTCGACCGACGCATCTCGCAGCTCACGGCGAGCCTCGGTGCGATGGGCGCGGACGAGTCGAGGGAGGCCCTGCGCGAGCTCTCCCAACTCAGGGCGAGGCGAGACGAGGTCCGCGCGTCCCAGCCGCTCGAGTAGGGACGTTGCCGCCCATCTTTGATGGCGGCAAGCTGCGCATTTCTTGCGTTCTTATGCGTAAGCTCATGCGTTGAGGGTAATATAAGCAACATCTGTGCATCGACTGCAGTCGAGAGGAAGTCCGTGGCAACGAGTAAGAAGACCAAGAACGATACGAAGCTCTCCTCCGAGCTCGAGGGAGCCCTGGGCCAGCTTGTCGAGACCGCAAAGTCCGCGGGGAGCGTCACGGAGGACGACATCCAGATCGCCCTTCGTGAGGTTGACGTCGACGACGACGAGCTCGAGGACCTCTATGGCGCCCTCCGGACCCGTGGCGTGGAGATCGTCGCGGCCGACGAGGAGGATGCCGGCACCGACGAGGACGACGACGAGAACGGCGACGGTGAGTCCCACGTGAGCATCAACTCGCTTGACGACGATGACGAACGCCCCGTCGAGAAGATTCCCGCCATCCCGGCTGCTCCCAAGCGCTCCAAGAAGGGCTCGAGCCTCAAGGCCCGCCGCCGCCAGGACGCCGCCACCGTGATGCTCACGGGCGATCCCGTGCGCATGTACCTCAAGGAGATCGGCAAGGTCGACCTGCTTACGGCCAGCGAGGAGGTCCACCTCGCCATGAAGATCGAGGCGGGCACCGAGGCCGCCGAGAAGCTCGAGGCCCACGAGAACGGCGAGCTCGAGCTCTCTCGCGTCGAGCTTCGTCGTCTCACGCGCGTCGAGCAGATGGGCCTCGAGGCCAAGCAGGCGCTCATCTCGGCCAACCTGCGACTCGTCGTCTCCATCGCCAAGCGCTACGTCGGTCGTGGCATGCTGTTCCTCGACCTCATCCAGGAGGGCAACCTCGGCCTCATCCGCGCCGTCGAGAAGTTCGACTACACGAAGGGCTTCAAGTTCTCCACGTACGCCACGTGGTGGATTCGCCAGGCCATCACGCGTGCCATCGCCGACCAGGCCCGCACCATCCGCATCCCGGTGCACATGGTCGAGACGATCAACAAGCTCGTCCGCGTGCAGCGTCAGCTGCTCCAGGACCTTGGCCGAGACCCGACCCCCGAGGAGATCGGCGAGGAGATGGGCATGAGTGCCGAGCGCGTGCGAGAGATTCAGAAGATCAGCCAGGAGCCGGTGTCGCTCGAGACGCCGATCGGCGAGGAGGAGGACTCCCAGCTCGGCGACTTCATCGAGGACGCCCAGGCCGTTGCGCCTCCCGAAGCCGCGAGCGACTCCATGCTGCGCGAGCAGCTCGACCAGGTGCTCGACGGCCTCGCCGACCGTGAGCGCAAGGTCATCAAGCTGCGCTTTGGCCTGGAGGACGGCCACCCGCGCACGCTCGAGGAGGTTGGCCGCGAGTTTGGCGTCACGCGCGAGCGCATTCGCCAGATCGAGTCCAAGACGCTCGCCAAGCTGCGTCACCCGAGCCGCTCCGGCAAGCTCAAGGACTACATGGCCGAATAGGGCTTCTTCAGCTGCTTGAAACATTTGTTTGCTACCATGACCCTGCGGACTTTGGCCGCGGGGTCATTTGCTAGGGGGAATCATGAGGAATCGCCGAACCGTACTGCCCGTTCTGTGTGCCGTTCTCGCCGTCGTGGCGCTGCTGCTCGTTGGCTGTGGTGGTTCTGACTTCTCGTCATCAGACGGACAGGCCATCAAGGACGACGTCTCAAGCCGCCTCGATGAGCTCAAGTCCGGCAGCGGCGACTCCGTCCAGCTCGTGGAGGACACGCTTTCGGGATATGTGGGGTCCCAGCTTGATGACATGGGCCTCTCGGCCTCCGACGTCGTGACGACCTACCTGCAGGGCTTTGACTATGAGCTGGGCGATGTCACAGGCTCGGGCGGCAGTGCCACCTGCAAGGTCAAGCTCACGTGCCGCTCGGTCACTGAAATCGTGGCCGACTTCCAGGCGAGGTCGAAGGGCTTGAGCGGGTCCGATGCCGGTGCCGTGCTGCTCCAGTGCATCTCGGACGCACCGCTCGAGAGCGAGGAGGCAGACGCCTACTGCCAGAAGGGCTCCGACGGTACATGGAACTGTCTTGACGGCCTCAAGAAGGCCCTCATCAAGCTCTGCTTCTAGCTGGCCAGGTCGCACGTCAGCCTTCGCTACATGCCCTGAAAGTCCGTCTGCCTCAGGGCCTCGTAGAGCACGATGGCCGCGGAGTTGGAGAGGTTGAGCGCGCTGATGCGGTAGTCGTCTGGGTCAACGAAGTTGCCGCAGACGTCCTGGCGCAGCGCCTCGTGGGATTGCTCGCGCCCAACGCGTGCCGCCCATTCGCCGGCGTCCTTGAGCGTTGTCGCGTCAGGCAGCATGGGAATGCGCTCGCACCTGCTTGCCGCGCGGGCGAGCAACTCCTCCGGCAGACCCGTGGACTCCTTGCCGAACACGAGGAAGTCGCCGTCCGCATAGGTTGCCTGCGCATAGGTCTTGCGGGCCTTCTTCGTGAGCAGGTGCAGGCGCTCGTCCGTCTCGCCTAGCCCGTTTTGCGCGAGAAACTCCTCCCAGCCCGCGTAGGTCGTGACGTCCAGGCTGTGCCAGTAGCCAAGGCCGGCGCGCCTGAGCATGTCGTCTCCGAGCGAGAAGCCGAGTAGCCCGATGAGGTGGAGCCTAGAGCCGGTGACGACGCACGTTCGCCCGATGTTTCCCGTGTTGGAGGGGATCTCTGGCTCAAAGAGCACGACGTTGAACATGATTCACTCCATAAAATGGCTGGTAGATTAGCAAAATAGTTATTGTCCACAATGGCTGATATGTTCTCGAGTATACGCCGCGTGCGGCAGCTGGCGAAAAGGGAGCCGAGTACGGGTGACTTCCTCAAGCGCCACCGCAAGGCCCATCGGTTTCGTTCCGCTTGCGGCCTGGCTCGCGCTTGGTTGCCCCGCCCTCAAGGCGATAGGCCCGCTCGTGGGCAAGTTCGTTGGCTTCTCCGTGTTCGTTGCCTATGTCATGCTCGTTGTTCCTGCGGCCATGGGCCATGTGGCGGGCCGATTGCGCGAGAGCTGCTGGCGCTGCATGGAGCTGATGCGCCCTAGGGATCTAGTAGCTCACCTGGCAGGGGATGCCCAGGGCACGCACGCGCTCGGCGATGCCATCGAGGATCGCGGGTGATGCCTTCTCGAGTCCCGGGACCGGAGTGTCACGTGCCACGGTGTAGATGGTGACCTCTTGGGGGCGGATGCGCTGGAGGGCGTCAAGCCAGGGTCCCACGTAGCGCTCGCCGGTGTTGTCGAGATTGTGTCCGTCGAAGCTGCCCGTGAGAAACATCGTCTGGACGATGACGTGACCGCCAAAGCTCGCGAATGTCTCGATCTGGTGCTCCACGTCATAGGGACCGACGGGCCTGTCGAGCAGCTGGATGTAGGACCGGTCTGCCGTGTCGAGCTTGAGGATGTTGTCGTCCACGAGCATGAGCGCGTCATGGACGGCTGGAACGTCCGCCCTCGTGCCGTTTGAGAGCACGGCGATCCTGCAGCTGGGCGCAATCTCGTCGCGAAGCCTCACGGCTCCGGCGACTGCCTCGGGAAACTCGGGCGCCGCCGTGGGCTCGCCGTTGCCGGCGAACGTGATGACATCGGGAAGCTCGCCTGTCTTGCGCATCTCGAGCAGCGAGCGCTCAAGGCTGGCGAGGACGGTCTCGGCCGTGTTGTGCCGCTGGGCGCACCTGCGCTCGGCGTTGAGGCCGTTCTCGCAGTAGAGGCAGTCGAACGTGCAGATCTTGCCCGCCGCCGGCATCATGTTGACGCCGAGCGAGAGGCCCAGCCTGCGGCTTCGGACGGGCCCAAAGACGGGGCTGTCGTTGAGAAACGTTGGCATGGGGCTCCTCTCGTCTGGGCAAACACGCTCATTTTCACACATACATGGCGTCGAGTCGCCTCGCACTCGCGTCAAGTGGCCGTTCTGGGTGAGCGCGACGGGCGACGAGGAGCTCGAGCGCGACCTTGAGTCATGGCGCGAGCTGTATCGGGGCCAGGACGAGCGCTGCCGGGCGGAGCAGCACATCTAGTCCACTCGGGTCACGACGCCCGTCTCGTAGTCGATGGCATAGCCCTTCGCGGCGTTGTAGACGATGAGCTCCATGTCAACGGTGCCGTCCGAGGAGAACATGTCCACGATGACGGCGCGCGGTATCCGCTCGCCGCCCTCGTAGAGTGGCAGCGCGGAGTAGTAGAGCGTGCCGTCATCGTGCTTGTCGAGCCAATCCCTGGCAACCTGCTCGCCGTAGGCCATGCCACCCTCGTTGTCGTTGCCGCTGGCATTCTGCATGCGGGAACCCGTCACGAGGTTCTCGCGCGCGGGGTCTCCGCCAAGGCTGTCGGCGAGCAGGTGGGATCGGTTCCAGAAGCGTCCCCTGTATGTGCTTCCGTCGGGAGTCTCGATGCTGACCTTGGGGTTCTCGTCCGGCCAGCCTACCGGATCGACCTCGATGTCCTGCCTTCCCCGCTGCCTTGCCCGCTTGCGGCTCTCGTGCGTGAGGCTGGCGGCCACAAGGCCCGGACGCCCGAGCCCGTCGAGAGGGGAGTAGCTTATCTCGCCCGCCTCGAGCGCCTTGCGCACCTGTGCCGGTCCTGCCTCGAGCACGTAATCTGGGGCTGAGGCCTCGTCCCAGCTCTGCCAGCCGTCGGGAACGGAGGCCTGCGCGGTGGTGGGGGACTCGACTGGGTCGACTCGGGCCGTGGTGGCTGGCAGGCCTGCACCCAGCGCCTGCCATGCGAGCGCTATGCAGACGAGGACGGCAGACCCGTTTTTTGCCGCTGCCCGGCTTGCTGCGTTGTGTCTGGCCATGTCCTTTGCTCCTCACCTGCGCCTGCACGCATTCCATTGTGGCAAATGGGGGGGGCTGAAGGTGCCGCTTACCAACCAATCTGGTTCGTCTGTCGGCCGTCGCGTCGTCGAGAAAAACGGTCGTGCAAAAATTAGTCAAAATTCTTGGTTGCATGCGCGCGCACTTTCCGTATACTAGTTTTCGCACGCAAGGAGCAAGCAACGAGCTCCTGACAGCAGAATTCCTCGATAGCTCAATGGTAGAGCCCGCGGCTGTTAACCGCGTTGTTGTAGGTTCGAGTCCTACTCGAGGAGCCAGAATTTGATGACCCCGTTGGTTCTGCCAGCGGGGTTTTGTTTTGCCCATGATGTGCCCGTCCGTGCGTCGGGCTTGCGCTGCGGGAGGTCCCCATGTTTGTCTATGTCGTCACTGCGCTTGTCGCCATCGCGGCGGTGACCGTGGCGCAGCATGTCGAGGGTCTCGGCCGCCGGGGAGCCGACGCGCTCTGGTTCGTTGCGTTCGTGGCGCTGCTCGTTCCCGCCGCGCTTCGCTATGACATCGGGGTCGACTACTCCGCCACCATGGATTCCGCCGGCTACCTTGGCTATTGGCAGCTCTATCACCTCTATGCGAGCGAGCCGCCCGCGCCCGGCATGGACCCTGGCTTCTATCTGCTCATTCGCCTTCTCAACCTGTTTACGGACAACCCACAGTGGATGTTCGCGTGTCTCTCGGCGGCAACCTATGCGCTCGTGCTCAGGGCCTGCAGGCGCGTCTCGCCTGCGCCCGCGCTTTCGGTTGCCCTGTTCGTCCTTGCCGGCTTCTACTTTGAGACGTACAACATCGCCCGGCAGTGGTTTGGCATCGCCTGCGTCCTCAACGGCCTGGAGTGGGTCGGCGCTGAGGACGGGGAAGAGCCGGGCGCCAGGCGTCGAGCGTTTGGCCGTTATGCCCTTTGGGTGCTGCTGGGGGCCAGCATGCATCTGAGCTGCCTCATGTGGCTTGCCCTGTGGCCCCTCTTGCGGATCGGGATGACGCCCGTGCGTTCCTGCGTTGTTCTTTTGGGCGTTATCGCGCTTGCCTTCGCGGGCGTTCACGTGGCCCAGCTGCTCTTCTCGGGCACGCGCTTTGGCCTGTACCTTGACCCCTCGAGCAGCGTCTACGTTGGGCCAAATCCGCGGCTCAATGCCATCGTGACCTCTGGCATGACGTGGGCGTTCGCGCTTGTGGCGTCGCGATTCGCAGGCAAGCCCATCGGCCGCATCGCCTCTGCCCTGCTCGCGTGCGCCACGCTCGCGTTTGCGCTGAACATCTCGGCGGCGTTCCTGCCTTTCATCATCGACCGCGTGGCCCGCTACTTTGTGCCCGCGCTCATACTGCTCATGCCCATGGCGCTTGACTGGCTGCCGGCTGGGCGTCTGCGCCGTTCCTGCGCGGCTATCGTGCTCGTTGCCTGGATTGCGGCAACCTACGTCCAGGTTATCGCGGGCGGGCAGTATGGCGTGGTGCCGTATCAGTCAGTATTTGATGAGCGTGCGGTGGAGGGCACCCTCTCCTAGCGCCGCGCTGCTATCATTTAGAGCTTGAGACGCCGCAAGATATGCGGCCGTCTCGAACGCGCCCCGCGCGTCATCTGACGGACCGTCAAGGAGACCGAATTGTCCCAAGACCAGACCGTGGCCGGCCAGGCCACCGTTCCCGCCTCGGAGGCCTACGCAAAGACCGGCCGGGCCAAGGAGAAGTTCATCCTCGCGCAGCTCGTGGGCAAGGACTTCAAGCGCAAGTACCGCCGCAGCGTTCTCGGCGTCGTGTGGAGCGTGCTCAACCCGCTGCTCATGATGGTCGTCATGTCGCTCGTGTTCTCGTTCTTCCTGCGCTATGACAACATGGAGCACTACCCGCTCTACCTCATCCTCGGCAACGTCATCTGGACCATCTTCGCCGACTCCACCAACCAGGGCGTCACCTCGATCCTTGACGCGGCCCCGCTGCTCAAGAAGGTCCGCATCAACAAGACGGTCTTTCCCGTGGAGCGCGTGCTGTTCGCGCTCGTGAACTTCGCCTTCTCGCTCATCGCCGTCGTGATCGTCATGCTGTGGGAGGGCGTCCTTCCCACCTGGACGGTCATACTGCTGCCGGTGCTGCTCGTGCTCCTCATGGGCTTCTGCATCGGCATGAGCCTGCTGCTCTCGTCGCTGGCCGTCTTCTTCCGTGACATCATCCACCTGTGGAGCGTCGTGATCCTCGCGTGGAGCTACGTCACGCCGCTGTTCTGGCCGGTGAGCATGATCGCCCAGGTGCCGTATGCCTTCATGCGCGTCATCATGCTTGCCAACCCCATGTACAACTACGTCGCGTTCATGCGCATGATCCTGCTCAACGGACAGCCGCCTGAGCTCATCACCGTCGCCATGTGCGTGTTCTGGGCCGTCTTCATGCTCGCCGTTGGCTATGCGGTCTTCCGCAAGCTCCAGCGCAAGTTCATCCTCTACATCTAGTCTGAGCCGAAAGGCTGGTTAATCCCCATGGCAGTCAAGACTGACACCACGAACTCCGAGGACTATGCCATCGAGGTCAACGACGTCTCCATGATCTTCAACATGGCAAGCGAGCGCCTCGACAACCTCAAGGAGTACTTCATCAAGCTCGTCAAGCACGAGCTGTTCTTCGAGGAGTTCCACGCCCTCAAGCACGTGAGCTTCAAGGTGCGCCGTGGCGAGGTCCTCGGCCTCGTGGGCACGAACGGCTCGGGCAAGTCCACGATGCTCAAGATCATCGCCGGCGTGTTGGAGCCCAGCGAGGGCAGCGTTCGGGTTCACGGCAACATCGCGCCGCTCATCGAGCTCGGCGCCGGCTTTGACATCGAGCTCACGGCCCGCGAGAACATCTACCTCAATGGCGCGCTGCTTGGCTATACCAAGGAGTTCATCGACGCGCACCTCGATGACATCGTCGACTTCGCCGAGCTCAGGGACTTCATGGACATGCCGCTCAAGAACTACTCGAGCGGCATGGTCGCGCGCATCGCCTTCGCCATCGCCACAGTCGTGGAGCCCGACGTCCTCATCGTGGACGAGACGCTCTCCGTGGGCGACGTTTTCTTCCAGGAGAAGTGCGAGCGCCGCATCCGCGAGTTCATCGAGAGCGGGCGCGTCACCGTGCTGTTCGTGAGCCACTCGCTCGAGCAGGTGGAGCGCCTGTGCACGCGCTGCGTCTGGATCGAGAAGGGCGAGCAGCGCATGATCGGCGACACCGACGATGTCTGCCAGGCCTACCGCAGGCAGTTCAACTAATGGGCGCCGAGAATGGCGCGTCCCCAGCGCGCAAGAGGAGCGTCGCGGCCGTCGTCGTGACGTACAACCGCAAGGAGCTTTTGCTCGAGTGCCTCGACTGCCTTGCGGCCCAGGACCTCGGCGGGCTTGGGGACGCCTACGAGCTCTCTGTCATCGTCGTTGACAACGCGAGCACGGACGGCACGCAGGAGGCGCTTGCGCCGCTCGTTGCCAGCGGCCGCCTCGTCTATCACAACACGGGGGAGAACCTCGGTGGTGCCGGTGGCTTCAACTTTGGCATGCGCGTTGCGGTCGAGGCGGGGTATGACTTTGTCTGGGTCATGGACGATGACTGCATGGCCCACTCCGACACCCTGCGCGAGCTGTTGCTCGCGGGCGAGGGGCTTGACGGCGACTACGGGTATCTCACGAGCGTGTGCCTGTGGACGGACGGCAATCCCTGCACGATGAACCGTCAACGGCATCCGCTTCACACCACGATCGAGGACTTCACACCCGAGCTGCAACCCTGCACGCTCGCCTCGTTTGTGTCGCTGTTCGTTCCGGCGGACGTCATTGCCGAGCTGGGGCTTCCCATCAAGGACTTCTTCATCTGGACGGATGACTGGGAGTTCACGAGGCGCGTGTCTCGCGTCCATCCGTGTTATGTCGTGGGCACGAGCGTCGTGACGCACAAGTGCAAGGTCAATGGCGCGGGCAACATCGCGCTCGACTCGGGCGAGCGCATCGGCCGGTTCCGTCTGGCGTATCGCAATGACATCGTGCTGTACCGCGGCGAGGGCCTCGCTGGTTATGCTTACGTCATCGCCCGAGACCTCAATCACCTCGCGCGCATCGTCCTCGAGGCGAAGGGGCGTAAGCTCGAGCGCGCTCGGGCCGTCGTCGGCGGCACGCTCGAGGGCCTTCGTTTCCATCCCCAGATCGAGTACGTGAGACGTCCTGAGAAGTAACGTCTCACGCCTGTGCGTAACTAAATGGCGAAAGCCTAGGTAAAGTGAGGGGGCGACCGCATGCTCGCGATCGCCCCCTCTGTTGCTCATCGTGTAGTCGGGCTCGCTACTTCATTCCCAGGTAGCCACGCCACCAGGCGTCGCTCGTCATCTTCGGGAAGGCGTCCGCATAGGCGGCCGCGACCTTCTCGTGCTCGAGCTGCCAGCGACGCTTGAGCGTGCGCTCGCGCTCGATGATGCGGTGGTTTCGCTCGCGGTCCATGCGGCGGACCGCGGCCTTCTCGCCGGTGACGTCAAGCACGAGCACCGTCTTGCGCGCAACTGTGTCGTTGTCGTAGACGCAGGGGCCCGTCGTCTGCATGTGGCCGGGGGCCTTTCTGAGCAGGGCATCAGGCAGCAGGTGCTTGTCATAGGGGATCGACTTGCGAAGCTTGCCGGCGATGCCTATGGCATGGTGGGGCTCAGGGTGGATGGCGTCGAGGTCCGCGGAGTCGAGCAGCTCTGGGTCAACCTCCGACAGTGGCACGAACTTGTCGTTGAGCTGGGCGTTCTTGCGCATGAGGGCGCTGCCGTCCACCTCCATGAGCCACTCGGGTCCGCGCAGGTAGTCCTCGACGCCCTGGAGCAGCAGCTCGGCGGCGCCATACTCCAGCTCGCGGCGGCGTAGCATGACGTTTCTCCACACGCGCGTCATGAACAGCTCGGTGTTCACGAATCCGTCGCATGCGGCCATGACGAGGAAGTTGCGCACGTACTGGTAGCAGTCCACCGAAGCGCGAGGACGGCCCTCGAAGCTCTCGTGCCACACGCAGATTCCGTTCATCGTCATGTAGGTGGGGTTGGATCGCAGTCCGTACTCCACGTCGTCGCAGCGCACGAACACCGGCAGCGGCAGGCCCTTCTCGCGGATGTTGGCCACGGGGATGCACGAGAACCACCAGGCGCCGTAAGCGTGCTCCACCTCGACGTTCTCGCGCTCGTTCGCCACGACGTCAGCCAGGCGGTCGACGTAGTGGTCGGGCTTGAGCTTTGCGTACTTGCCGCTGCGCAGCACGTGGCTCACGTCTTCGAACAGGCGCGTGGGCTGCTCGACGGAGAGCATGGCGCCGTTCACGAAGGCGTTCGCGTACTCGTCTGTCGCAAGCGCGAGCAGGTTGTAGGTGCGCTTGATGCTCTCGGGGAACACGTGCACGTCGTCGTCCATGAGGATGACGTGCGTGAAGGGCTGCTCGGAGTCGAGCGCGGCAAGCATGCCGCGGGCAAATCCGCCGGCGCCGCCCACGTTGGCGTTGGGAATCACGGTCACGAGCTCGTCGCTGAGTGCCGCAGCGTCAAGCGTGGAGCCGTTGTCGACGACGAACATGTGGAAGTTGTCGTGGATGGGGCCGTCGTCGCCCGCCACGCTCGAGCGCATGAGCTCGATGTTGGGGACGATGTAGTGCTCCTTCTTGAACGTCGTCGTGGACAGCGCGATGCGCACGGGGCGCACGCGCGCATCGTCAACGCGTGCCGAGTAGCTGCCAGAATGGAGGAGCGTGCGGCCGGCGGGAAGCAATTCGAAGGCCACGAGGTCCATGCCGGCGGCGTCAATCGTGGCGCTCACCCGGGCGTGACCGCCCTCCTCGGGCTTGATGGAGAGGCGGTCGAGCTCGACCGTGCTCTCCGCGTCTGCGCGCGCACCCGCGGGCAGTCCCTTGATGACGACCTCGCAGGCGTCTCCGGACAGCTCGAGGGAAAGCGTCACCTCGTGGATGCCGCAGTACTTGGCCCACTTGCCCGTCGAGCAGGCGTTGAGGAAAGTCATGAAGTCGGTGGGCTCGTCGACGACGAGGGCCTGCCGCGCGTCGTCATAGGCGAGCGGAGAGGAGCAGAATGCGTAGAGCTCGTCATGGCCCGTCAGGTGCTCTGCAGGCTTGAGCAAGACGTTAGAGAGCTTGTGCTCGATCATGTGCACTCCTGTGCGTTGAGCCGAGTGGATTTCGAATCTCGGCGTTGTTCTTGTCGCTGAGTAGTATAGTGGTCAAGACCTTTAAGACGGTGCGGGACACCGGCAAGGATCGAGCGCATCGGCGTAACACATATGAGACCTTCACCAGACGTCCCGGGCCGCACTAGGCACAGGCGTCTTTTTTTGTGAAGGGAGCCACATGGAACAGATCGCACCCAAGGCGACCATCATGGACGGAGCGGCGATGGCGCGAGCCCTCACCCGCATCGCCCACGAGGTCATCGAGAACAACGAGGGGGCTGGCAACATCGCCCTCGTCGGCATCGTGCGTCGCGGCGCAAACATCGCCGAGGAGCTCGCCGATGAGATCGAGGCCATCGAGGGCATTCGCCCGCCCGTGGGCAAGCTCGACATCAGCTTCTATCGTGACGACGTGACGCGTCGTGTCGCGCCCGTCATCCACAAGACCGAGATCAACTTCGACGTCGACGGCAAGGACATCGTCCTCGTCGACGACGTGCTCTTCTCCGGCCGCACCGTCCGCTCGGCGCTCGACGCCCTCATGGACTTTGGCCGACCCGCCACCATCCAGCTCGCCGTCATGGTCGACCGCGGCCACCGCGAGCTGCCCATTCGTGCCGACTACGTGGGCAAGAACGTCCCCAGCTCCCACGAGGAGGACGTCCGCGTGTTCGTGGAGTCCTTCGACGGCCGCGACGCGGTGGAAATCTGGGACATCGAGGCCGAGAAGCAGGCCATCGCCAACAAGGAGGTCAGTGCCTAAGATGCTTTCCGTACGCAACCTCATCAACACGACGGACCTAACGGCCGACGACATCACGCAGATCCTCGACACCGCCCGCTCGATGGAGGAGATTAACCACCGCACGATCAAGAAGGTGCCCGCCCTGCGCGGCCGCACGATCGTGAACCTGTTCCTCGAGGCCTCCACCCGCACGCGCTCCTCGTTCGAGATTGCCGAGAAGCGCCTCTCCGCGGACTCCCTGAACGTCCAGGGCTCCAGCTCCTCGGTCTCCAAGGGCGAGTGCCTCGAGGACACCATCAAGACGCTCGACTCCTACGGCATCGACATGTTCGTCTGCCGCGCGCGCAACGCCGGCACCGCCGAGCGCATCACCCAGTACACCGACGCGCGCGTCATCAACGCCGGCGACGGCAAGCACGCCCACCCCACGCAGGCCCTGCTCGACCTGTACACGATGCGCGAGCACTT
This sequence comes from Parolsenella catena, assembly GCF_003966955.1. Classification (GTDB taxonomy): domain Bacteria; phylum Actinomycetota; class Coriobacteriia; order Coriobacteriales; family Atopobiaceae; genus Parolsenella; species Parolsenella catena. The sequence continues at coordinate 809,658 of NZ_AP019367.1, forward strand.
CGGCAAGCTCGAAGGCCTCAAGGTCGCCATCGTCGGTGACCTTCTGCACAGCCGCGTCGTGGGCTCGCTGGCCCCCGCGCTGCGCACGATGGGCGCCAAGGTCACGCTCGTGGGCCCGCCCACGTTCCAGCTTCCCGAGCCCGAGGTCTTCGGCGCCGAGGAGACGTATGACTTCGACTCCGTCATCGAGGACGCCGATGTCGTGTATATGCTGCGCGTTCAGCTCGAGCGCATGGAGGGTGCCACCATCCCCTCTAAGCGAGAGTACAACCGCCTGTGGGGCCTCAACGCCGAGCGTCACGCCCGCATGAAGGAGGGTGCGCTCGTCATGCACCCGGGCCCGATGAACCGTGGCATGGAGATCGACTCGATCCCCGCCGACGCCCAGAACTCGTTCGTGACCCGACAGGTCGCCGCGGGCCTCTACACCCGCATGGCCGAAATGTACCTGCTGCTTGGAGGAGAAGAGAATGCTGCTGATTAAGGGCGCCCACGTCGTTGACCCCCAGATTGGTCTCGACGGTGTCATGGACGTGCTCATCGAGGGCGAGCGCATCGCCAGGGTTGGCGAGCGCATCAAGGCCCCCGAGGGTGCCGAGGTCATCGAGGCCGACGGCAAGTACCTCGTTCCCGGCCTGACCGACATCCACGTCCACTTCCGCGACCCCGGCTTCGAGTACAAGGAGACCATCGAGACGGGCTCCGCTGCCGCCGCTGCCGGTGGCTTCACGGACGTGGCTACGATGCCCAACACCGACCCGGTCGTCGACACGGGCGAGGGTATCCGCTATCAGATCGCCAAGGGCGACGCCTGCGGCCTCGTTCACGTCCGCCCCATCGGTGCCTGTACGCGTGGCGAGAAGGGCGAGGCCCTGGCCGAGATTGGCGATATGGTCGCCGAGGGCGCCTGCATGTTCTCCGATGACGGCCACGGCGTGCAGAGCGCCGGCATGCTCCGTACCGTGATGGACTACGTCCGTCAGTTCGATCGTGCCGTCGCCTGCCACTGCGAGGTCAAGTCCCTGACCGAGCACGGTATGGTCAACGAGGGCCGCGTGAGCACCCGCCTCGGCATCGCTGGCTGGCCTGCCGCCGGCGAGGAGATCGAGATCGCTCGCGATATCGAGCTTTGCCGCCTCACGGGCTGCGCCCTGCACATCTGCCACATCTCCACCGCTCGTGGCGCCGAGCTCGTCCGTGCCGCCAAGGCCGAGGGACTGCCCGTCACGGCTGAGGTCTGCCCGCACCACCTCTTCCTCGACGAGGAGCTTCTCGACGAGACCTACAACACCAACCTCAAGATGAACCCGCCGCTGCGCACCCCTGCCGACACCGCGGCTCTCCGCGAGGGCATCTGCGACGGTACGCTCGACTGCGTCGTCACGGACCACGCACCGCACGCCCTCCACGAGAAGGAATGCGAGTTCGAGATCGCTCCCTTCGGCGTCGTCGGCCTTGAGACGAGCCTCCCGCTCATGCTCACCAACCTTGTTTCCACCGGCAAGATGAGCTGGCAGCGCCTCGTCGAGGTCATGTGCGTGAACCCGCGCAAGGTTGCCCGTCTCGAGGCCGTTAAGGTCGAGGCCGGTTCCCCCGCGGACCTCACCCTTATCGACCCGGCCATCGAGCTCGAGGTCACGCCGGAGCTGTTCTGCGGCAAGCAGCACAACTCCGCCTTCATGGGCGCCAAGCTCACCGGTCGCGCGACGGACACGGTCGTTGCCGGCAAGCACGTCCTGAAGGACTGCAAGCTCGCCTAGTTCCATACGCATGGCGCCCGTCGGTCCGGGGAGGGTCGGCGGGCGTCTTTGGTCGTCGCGTGGCTCGCGACGGCGTTTTGCCCGAAAGGAGAGACATGGCCCTACCAACACCATCGCCGGCGCGCATCCACGACTTCACCGTCGTCTCGAACGAGCCTGTGGCCGAGGGCGTCTATCGCCTCACGATCGAGGCCCCGCGTCTGGCGGCAGCTCTCGAGCCCGGTCAGTTCATGAGCTTCGAGGTCCCCGGCGATACCCGCCAGCTCATTCGCATCCCTCTCTCGTATTCCTCCGCTGATGCCGAGGCCGGCACTGTGACCACGTACTATGCGGTCGTGGGCGATGGCACGCGTAGGCTTTCCGCCATGGGTGCCGGCTCTACCTCGACGGTGCTTGGCCCCGGTGGCCACGGCTGGAGGATGGACAAGGGCGCGAAGAGGGTCCTCGTCGTCGCGGGCGGCATCGGCATCACGCCTGTCATCGCCGCTGCTCGCTTCGCTGCTGACAACGGTGCCGAGGTTGACGCCGTCGTTGGCGCCCTCACTGCCGCCAAGATCTGCGGAACCGACGAGCTCGGGCCGCTGTGCGGTGAGGTCCGCCTCACGACTGACGACGGTACGGCTGGCACGAAGGGGTTCGTGACGGCCGAGGTCGAGCCTATGCTCGCCACGGGTGCGTATGACCTCGTCCTCACTTGCGGTCCCGAGCCTATGATGCGCGCCGTCGCGGCTATCGCCGAGGCTGCCGGCGTCACGTGCGAGGTCTCCGTCGAGCGCATGATGACCTGCGGCTTTGGCGCTTGCAACACGTGCAACGTCGAGACCGTCTACGGCATGATGGGCGCCTGCATGGCAGGTCCCGTCTTCGACTCGAAGGTGGTGGCATGGTGAGCAAGGTGAACATGGCCGTCGACCTCGGCGGCATCAAGATGAAGAACCCGATCAACACCGCGAGCGGCACGTATGGCTTTGGCTGGCAGTTCGAGGGCTTCTACGACGTGAGCCGCCTTGGCGCCATCACGACGAAGGGCTGCGCCGCCGAGCCCTGGCCCGGCAATCCCGCGCCGCGCATGGCCGAGGTCACGAGTGGCATGATGAACTCCGTGGGCCTTCAGAACCCCGGCGTTCGCGGCCTTGTTGACTCCTATGGCGAGTACCTCCAGCAGCTCTCCGACAAGGGCACCCAGGTGATCTGCCAGGTTGCCGGCCATTCCGTTGACGAGTACGTGCGCGCCGTGGACCTGTTCGAGGAGCTTGCGCCCTTCGCCGCCGGTCTCGAGATCAACATCAGCTGCCCCAACATCGCCGCCGGCGGTTGCGCCATGGGCTCCACGCCCGAGGGTGCCGCCGAGGTGATCCGCGCCGTGCGCTCCCACACGAAGCGCCCGCTGCTCGTGAAGATGGCCCCTGCACGCGTCGTCGAGGTTGCCCAGGCCCTCGAGGCCGAGGGTGCCGACGCCCTCACGGTCATCAACTCCATCTCCGGCATGGCCATCGACGTGGACACGCGCAGGAGCCGCCTGTCGCGTCCCACGGGCGGCATGAGCGGCCCGGCCCTGCATCCCATCGCCGTGCGCATGGTGTGGGAGGTTCACAACGCCGTGAACATCCCAATCGTGGGCGTTGGCGGCGTCATGACCGGTCGCGACGCCGCGGAGTTCATCCTCGCCGGCGCCACGAGCGTCTCGGTGGGCATGGCCAATCTCGTTGACCCCACGGCCGCGCCGCGCATCCTCGACGAGCTCACCGAGTGGGCCGAGTCCCAGGGCGTCAGCGACATCAACGAGCTCATCGGCGCCTTCGAGGGATAGGGGAGAGACATGGGTAGGTTCGACAACCTCTCTGCGCGCGAGCGCATCATGGTGGCGCTCGACTGCGGCCCCGACGAGGCTCGCGCGCTTGCCGGCAAGCTCGAGGGACATGCCACGTGGCTCAAGGTGGGCATCACGCTCATCTACGACGGTGGCCTGCCTCTCGTCTCCGAGCTGCGCGAGCGTGGCTTCAAGGTCTTCGTGGACTCCAAGTTCCATGACATTCCCCACCAGGTTCGCGGCGCCGTCAAGAGCGCGGCGCACTCCGGCGCCGACCTCGTGACCGTTCACGGCTCTGGCTCCGAGGCCATGCTGCGCGCCTGCCATGAGGGCGCCGGGCAGGCCCAGGACGAGTACGGTCACAAGCCCTACGTCATCGCGATCACGGTCCTCACGAGCATGGACGCCGACGAGCTTGCCAAGGTGGGCGTCACGCGCCCGATTCCCGAGCAGGCCGCGGCGCTCGCGAAGCTTGCCCTGGACAGCGGGCTTGACGGCATCGTCTGCTCGCCGCGCGAGGCCCGCGAGATGCGCGAGCTGCTCGGTCCGGACGCCCTCATCGTGACGCCGGGCGTGCGACCCGCCGGCGCTGCTCTCGGCGACCAGAGCAGGGTCGCCACTCCTGCCGCCGCGATCGAGGCGGGGGCGAGCCACATCGTCGTGGGCAGGCCCATCACGCAGGCCGACGACCCGGTTGCCGCCTTCGAGTCGATCGTCGCCGAGCTCGAGCGCGCCTAGGCCCAAAATAGATTCGCCACAAGGCTCCCGGAAAAGGCCACAAAGTGTCCATCCCTTGACAAAAGTGGTGGTAAATTGGCCAAAACCGGGAGCTTTTTATGTCGAAGTTCTTGCAAAACGGCAGCTCTATTGCCATAGTTGCATACAGCCGATTCCGGGGATGGACATCCCTTCGGTTCTTTTGTTCGTTGTTTATGTTTGGAGGAAACAATGGCTCTCCCTCAGCTTTCCGAGGAGCAGCGTGCTGCCAACCTGAAGAAGGCCGCCGAGGCCCGTCACGCCCGTGCCGAGCTTCGCGAGAAGATCAAGAACGGTCAGGTCACCCTCGAGTACGTCCTCGACTCCGATGACCCCGCCGCCACCCGTATGCCCGTCCGCGCCCTCATCGAGTCGCTGCCTGGCTACGGCAAGGCCAAGGCCGCCAAGATCATGGACGAGCTCGAGATTTCCCCGAAGCGTCGCGTCCAGGGTCTCGGCCTTCGCCAGCGTGAGGCCCTCCTCGAGATCCTCTCGAAGTAGTGTCGCGCACACCTAGGCTGTTCGTCGTCTCCGGACCGTCGGGCGCAGGCAAGGGCACGCTCGTCTCCCTCGTGAGGGAGCAGCGCCCCGACCTGGGCCTGACGGTCTCGGCCACAACGAGGCAGCCACGCCCTGGCGAGGTGGACGGAGTCTCGTACCACTTCCTTAGCAAGGAGGAGTTTGCCACCCGCGTCGAGGCTGGCGAGTTCCTTGAGTGGGCCAACGTCCATGGCAACTGCTACGGTACCCTGCGCTCAGAGGTTGACCGCAACCTCGCGGCCGGCCGTTCCGTCATTCTCGAGATTGACGTGCAGGGCGCCCTCAACGTTCGCAAGGTCTATCCGGACGCCGTGCTCGTCTTCATCGAGCCGCCCTCGATGGAGGTGCTCGAGCAGCGACTTCGCGGTCGCGGCACCGAGGACGAGCAGAGCCTCGAGCTCAGGCTCGCCGACGCTGCCGGTGAGATGGAGATGGCCCGAGAGTACGACGAGCGCGTTGTCAACGACGACCTTCAGGAGTCCTGCGCGGAGCTGCTCCGCGTCCTGGACTCTCATGAGATGAATTGAGGTACCAAGCAATGTCTGTCATCAAGCCTGAAATCGACGACCTGCTGGAGCAGACCGAGCACAACCCGTTCCTGCTGTGCTCCGTAGCTTCCAAGCGCGCGTGCGACATCAATAACATGCTCCGCGGGCAGCACCTGCGCGTGACGGCCATCCAGGACGTCGACGACATCACGACCGTCGTCTCCGGCCAGGACACGACCTCCATCGCCATGGACGAGATCGCCAATGGCACGCTCGGGTACGTCCAGGAGGACTTCGACGAGGCCATCAAGGACACGAACACCAAGATTGGCGAGTAACCCGTGACTTCAAGAGTCTGCCTCGTCCACTATCACGAGATTGGCCTGAAGGGCAAGAACCGCTCGACGTTCGAGCGACAGCTCATTACCAACCTCAAGCGAGCCCTCAAGGGCCGTTCCGCTCACGTGGAGCGTCTTGCCGGCTACGTGCGCGTCCACTTCGAGGACGAGGACGTCCCGGCTGACGTTCCTGAGCTCATCTCGCGCGTGCCCGGCGTTGCGCGCGTGTCGGTTGCCTACAGGTGCGAGCGCGAGCCCGAACAGTACAACGAGGCCGCTATCGAGAGCCTCAAGGCATGTGAGCCGTTCCAGACCTTCAAGGTCCACGGGCGCAGGTCCAACACGGATTATCCCATCCACAGCATTGACCTCAACCGTCAGGTTGGTGCCGTGCTGTGCGACGCCTTCCCGGACAAGAAGGTGCAGATGCATCAGCCCGACGTCACGGTCAACGTGCATGTTGTCCAGTCCGACGTCTACGTGTATGCCGACGCCACTTCCATGCGCGGTGCCGGCGGCCTTCCCGTGGGCACGGCTGGCAAGGTTGTGACGCTGCTCTCGAGCGGCTTCGACTCACCCGTCGCCACATGGATGGTCGGCCGTCGCGGTGCCACGTGCGTGCCCGTGCACTTCTCTGGCCGTCCCATGACGAGCGACGCCTCGGAGTGGCTCACCCAGGACATCGTTCGCGCCCTCGAGCCTGCGGGCATCATCGGGCGCCTGTACGTGGTGCCGTTCGGCGAGTGCCAACGAGAGATCTCCCTCAAGGCGCCGCAGTCCCTGCGCGTCATCATGTACCGTCGCCTCATGTTCGAGGTCGCTCAGGCCGTGGCCGAGCTCGAGGGGGCAAAGGCGCTCGTCACCGGTGAGTCGCTCGGACAGGTGGCCTCCCAGACGCTCGATAACATCACGGCAACCAACGACGTTGCCAAGATTCCGGTGTTTCGCCCGCTCATTGGCACTGACAAGATCGAGATCATCGATCGTGCCCGCAGGATCGGGACGTATGACATCAGCGCTCAGACCGCTCCGGACTGCTGTACGTTGTTCATGCCGCGCCGCCCGGAGACGCATGCGCACCTGGATGCCGTTCGTCGCGCTTGGGAGACCTTCGACCATGACGCCATGGTGAAGCACCTCATGGAGACCATCGAGTACGTTGACTTTGACACGTGCCCCTCGTACCGTCCTCCCCGCGAGCTTAAGACCAGGCATCGCGAGCTTGCACCTGCCGAGTGGCCGGAGAACTCAGCCGAATAGTCTCTTAAATCTGTTTTGAACATCTGCTGCTAGATGTGCGTGCCCGACCAGTTCTCAACAGCTGGTCGGGCTCTTTTTGTGCCAAAGAGGCCAAATCCTGTCAGGTTTTTGCAAGGTTTGCGTTTGACGGTGCGGGACTTTCTATTCCATTGCGCTGGTCTGCTGTTGCTCCTTTGCCATGATTCGAGCAGGGAGGTGGTTGGAATGGCCCAGCCAAGAAGGACGGGGCGTCCGGACATAAGGCTCGTGGCGCTCGTCGCGGCCGTTGCGCTGGCCGTGGCCGTTGGTGTCTTCGTCTTCCTTGTCCGTCCGTCCGGCGGCGTTGTGGTGCAGCGCGCGTCCGACACCGCTCTCGTGACACAGGAGAACCAGGGAATTGCGCGGACGGATCAGGCTGCGCTGACTTCCGAGCCCAATGCGATCGTGGTGCATGTTGATGGTGCGGTGGCCTCGCCGGGGGTCTATGAGCTTGCGATTGCCTCTCCGCGGGTGCGGGATGCCGTTGATGCCGCGGGAGGGCTTGCTCAGGGGGCGGACACTTCCTCGATGAACCTGGCTTTACCTCTCGGGGACGGACAGAAGGTGCATGTTCCATTCGAGGGCGAGGCGGCGGGTGCCGAGGCTGATTCCAGTGGTGGCGACGCTGCCGGATCCGTGTCATCTTCCATGCCTTCGCTCATCAACATCAACAGCGCAACGGCCGAGGAGCTCGACAGCCTTCCTGGCGTGGGGCCCTCGACGGCTGCAGCGATCGTCGAGGATCGTGATGCCAACGGTCCCTTCTCGTCTGTCGAGGACCTCATGCGCGTGAGCGGAATCGGCGAGAAGAAGTTCGCCAAGCTTCGCGACCACATCTGCGTGTGATTGCGATGGATGACATGAGTGGGCCCGATGACGCGGCCGCCTTTCCGGGTCGTCCCTATGTGCCACCGTTGTTTGTGGGAATGGTCTGCCAGGTCATATGCGGCGTCGCGATCTTGCGTGGTGTCTGCGGGGTGCCGATGCCGCTGTACCTGTCGGTTGCCGGCCTTGTGCTTTGGTTGGCGTTTCGTCGTTGCGGTCGTGTCCTTGCGCCGCGCATGGCTCTGGCGGCCTCGCTTGGCATACTTATTGCATGCGCATGCTCAAGCCTTGCGTTGGCTCGGCTTGATGCCGCCACCGAGCAGCTTGTCCGTACGCCCGTCTCCTCATGCGTCTTGTTCGTTGACGGGGATGCGAGCGAGCGGGATGGCTCTTGGACGTGCAGGGCACGTGTCGAGGCCCCAGGGGGCATCACGGCAGGTGTTTGGCTCACGGCGCCTGAGGCCGTGACGAGAGGAGAACGCCTCCGTGCCATTGGGCGCTTCTCTCCCAACGGCAGCGATGACTGGGGCGTGTCGAGCCGCTCCCAGGGCATCGCGGGGCGCATAAGGGCCGTGCGCATCACCGAGAGGTGGCATGCCGGCGGAGTCGTGGGCGTGCTGGCGGGTTTGAGAGAGGGTGTGGTGGCGCGCATCGCCCCCAAGAGGGGTGAGGGCCGGGCGTTGCTCGCGGGCATCGTGGCTGGCGACAGGCGCGAGCTCAAGGCTCAGGGGCTCAGCGACGTTTTCTCGGCTGCGGGCCTTTCTCACCTCGTCGCCGTATCGGGGGCGCATCTCGCCATTGCTCACGCGCTCGTCGAGGGCCTGCTGCTTTGCGCCGGCGTGCCGTGTGGGCCCCGCCGCGTCCTGGCGCTTGGCCTGTCCGCGCTGTTCGTGCTGATGTGCTCGTGTCCGGCGTCTGCCGTGCGCGCCTGGGTGATGCTTGCCTCGAGCGTTGCGGGAAAGGGAGCGGGACGGCGGGGACATGCGCCCTCCGGCCTTGCGATCGCGGGCTCGCTCATGTGTCTCTCGGACCCATTCTGTGCATGCGACCTAGGATTTCAGCTCTCGATGCTCTCCGTGGCCTCGCTATCGCTGTTTGGCCCCTATGCGAGGGCAACCCTCAACGCGCTCATAGCCCCGCGCACGTATCGCGAGATGCGTCTGACGCCGCGTCCGCTTCGGCCCCATATGGCAAAGCTCGGCCGATCCGTTCGCTCGTCTCTTGCGGCCTCGCTCGTGTGCCAGCTGTCAACCTGGGCCGTGGTCGCCGTGACGTTCGGGAGGGTCTCGACGGTGGGCCCCATCGCGAGCCTTGCGGTGGGCCCCTTGCTCTCGCCTCTCGTGCTTGCGGGCCTAGTCGCTTGCCTCCTTGCCGCCGTGCCGGTTGTGGGTGGCCTCCTGCTTGCGGTGGCGGACGGGCTCGCATGCCTTGTCGTGGCCCTGACTCGCCAGTTTGCCGCTCTCCCATTTTCAAGCGTTGCCGTCGTAGTTCCGAGGTGGGTGGAGTTGCTTCCTATTATCGTGGCGCTGCTGCTTCTGGCACTTTGGCCAAGGCCATCTAGGAGGGTGCTCGCAAGGGTCTCCCTGGGTGGGCTTGCGGTAGCCATCGCGATCTTCGTGCGGCTGTACGTTCTCGTGCCTGCGAGCGTCACCGTGCTTGACGTGGGACAGGGGGACGCGATCCTCGTCCGTGACGGGCCCCACGCCCTGCTCGTTGACACGGGGCCGGGAGACGCAATAACCGATGCCCTCGCGCGTCAGCACGTCCTGTGGCTCGATGCCGTCATCGTGACGCACCTGCACGACGACCATACGGGTGGCATCGATGACCTCGCTGGCCTTGTGCCCACGGGCTCCCTGTACGTGGGCGAGGGCGTCTCGGGCAGTCTGCCCGAGGGCCTGGGCAGGGATGCGGACCGTCTCGTGGGCTCAGGCATCGGCGAGCTGTGCGCGGGAGATGAGGTGAGGCTTGGCGGGTTTACCATGACCTGCCTATGGCCGAGGGAGGTCACGGACGGGTCCGAGAACGAGGACTCCGTCTGCCTGCTGCTCACCTACGGGGAGGGAGGAGCTGGCCTTCGGATGCTCCTCACGGGCGATGCTGAGTCGAACGTGCTTGACAGCATCGTCTCGCAGGTGGGTGACATCGACGTGCTCAAGGTGGGGCACCACGGCTCGCGCGTCTCGCTGGACGGGGGACAGGCCGCGGTGCTGCGCGCTGAGGTTGCGGTGGCAAGCGCCGGTGAGGGCAACTCGTACGGACACCCTGCGCCCGAGTGCGTTGAGACGCTTGAGGGAAGCGGCGCCTGGTTTCTGTGCACGAAGGACCATGGCGACGTGACGCTGTCTCCGGGCGAGCGCGGCGTTGGCGTCCTCTGTGAGAGGTAGGGAGGCCCCGCGCTACAATCAGACGAGCAACCTACCCGGGAGGACCCATGGCCGATCTCTTGCCCGCATATCTCATCGTTGGCGCTGACGAGCTCAAGCGCGACGCGGCGGTGCGGCGCCTGCGCTCCCATGTCCCCGCGGACATGGCAGACTTCAACCTTGACGAGCTTGACGGCGCCTCCCTGGAGGAACCCGGTCAGCTCATCTCCTCGGCTCAGACGATGCCGTTTTGCGCAGACTTCCGCCTCGTCATCGTGAATGGGGCAGGGGAGCTCGCCAAGCCAGTGTCTGAGGCGGTCGTGAGTTACCTCGCAGACCCCAATCCCCAGTGTGTCCTGTGCCTCGTGGCGGAGAAGCTTGCAAAGAACACGCGCCTGTACAAGGCCGTCGCCAAGGTGGGTCCGCACTCCGTCATCGACTGCGCCCCGCTCAAGCGCTGGGAGCTGCCGCCCTACGTCGTGAAGCTTGCCCAGAAGCGCGGGCTTTCCATGGACAACGCGGCGGCGCAGGAACTCGTGGAGCGCGTGGGCGAGTCCACGGTGGCCCTCGACAACCAGATAGCCACGCTTGCTCAGCTCGTGGGAGACGCAGGCCGCATCACCCTCGCCGACGTGGAGGCCAACGTCGCCCAAATCGCCGAGGTGAGTCCCTGGGCCTTCGCCGATGCCGTCTGCGAGAGGAATGCCCCTCGCGCCATGGAGATGCTCAATCTCATGAAGGCTCCCTCGCTCGTGTTCCTCCACTCTGTGCTCGTGGCCAGACTCCGCGAGCTCATATGCGCCAAGTCGCTCGACGCTCGCGGGGCCGCAAGCGGGCTCGCTCGCGAACTGGGACGGCAGTCCTGGCAGGTGAAGAATCACGTTCGCTGGTCTCGTGCCTTTGGCGAGGAGGAGCTCGTCGAGCTGCTCGGGCAGGCCGCCGTGTGCGAGCGCGCGCTCAAGGGCAGCCAGGACTCGGAGGCCGCCTTTGCGCGCTTCGTGCTTGCCATGGCATCGCCCAATGCCGCTCGCTAGGCGTTTTGGACAAGGCCTGCACGAACATCGCTGCAAGCGTTGTCCCATTAAGGCCTCGTCTGTCTGCGGCCGGCGCATCAAGCTCAGATAAGGAAGAGTCCCCGCCGACCAGCACGTCGACGGGGACTCTTGGACTCGCTGTTGCGAGAAGCTACTTGATCTTGTTCACGAGCTTCTGGACGCCACTCTTGCGCTGAGCAGCCTGGTTCTTGTGGATGATGCCCTTGGAGGCAGCCTTGTCCAGCAGCTTGCCGGCCTTGTTGGCCTCGGCCTGAGCGAGCTCGGCGTCGTTGGCCTCGACGGCGGCACGGACACGCTTGACAGCGGTCTTCAGCTCGGAACGGACGGCCTTGTTGCGCATGCGAGCCTTCTCGGCGGTGACGATGCGCTTCTTCTGCGACTTGATGTTAGCCACGTGCAGATCCTTTCGATTTCTCTTCTTTGAGGCCTCTGTTGACGCTGGGAGTGGGGCTTCCAACGTCTGACACGGCAATCAAGTTCGTGAGTATAGCAGACGTTATGCAATCTCGCATGTGAAATGCAAAGAACTTGCAGGTGCATCAAAGAAATACGCTAGAATCGTCCACATGAATACTCACGATACCTCACACATCAGGAACTTCTCCATCGTCGCTCACATCGACCATGGCAAGTCCACCATCTCTGACCGAATCCTCGAGCTCACGCGTACCGTTGACGAGAGGGACATGGAGTCGCAGCTGCTCGACACCATGGACATCGAGCGCGAGCGCGGCATCACGATCAAGAGCAACGCCGTTCGCGTGATGTATGACGCAGATGACGGCCAGACCTACCAGTTCAATCTCATCGACACCCCGGGCCACGTCGACTTCACCTACGAGGTCTCCCGCTCGCTGGCCGCCTGCGAGGGCGCGGTGCTTGTCGTGGACTCCACGCAGGGCGTCGAGGCCCAGACGGTCTCCAATGCGAGTCTCGCCATGAACGCGAACCTCGACATCGTGCCTGCCATCAACAAGATCGACCTGCCGAGCGCCCACCCCGACGAGGTCAAGGAGGAGATCGAGGAGGACCTCGCGATACCTGCCGACGACGCCGTGTGCGTCTCGGGCAAGACGGGCGAGGGCATCCATGACCTTCTCGAGTCCATCGTCTTTCTCATCTCGCCTCCCGCCGGCAACTATGATGCCCCGCTCAAGGCGCTCATCCTCGACTCGTACTTCGACGAGTACCGCGGCGTCGTGGCCACGGTTCGCGTGTTCGACGGACACATCTCCAAGGGCGATGACCTGCTCATGATGCAGGGCGGCGAGCGCTTCCTCGTCGACGGCGTGGGCGTCAAGCGTCCGGCCGAGGTGCTCATGGACGAGCTCGGCGTGGGTGAGGTGGGCTTTGTCGTCACGGGCCTCAAGGACCCCGAGTCCGTGCGCGTGGGAGACACGCTCACCTATGCAGAGAACCCCACCGACGAGCCCCTCCCGGGATACCGCGAGGCCAAGCCCATGGTCTACACGGGCCTGTTCCCCGTGGACAACAAGGAGTACGAGAACCTGCGCGACGCACTCGAGAAGCTCCACGTCAACGACCCGTCGCTCACGTGGTCTCCCGAGACGTCCGTGGCGCTCGGCTTTGGCTTCCGCGTTGGCTTCCTGGGACTTCTGCACATGGAGGTGGTCAAGGAGCGTCTCGAGCGCGAGTTCAACCTCGACCTCATCGCCACAAGCCCCTCGGTGGACTACCACGTCTTCAAGACCAACGGCGAGATGGTGGGCGTGCGCAGCCCCCAGGACCTGCCCGACGTCACGTGCATCGACCACATCGAGGAGCCCTACCTCAAGGCCAAGATCATCTGCCCACCCGAGTACACGGGTGCGGTGATGCAGCTGGCCATCGAGCACCGCGGCGTCACCACCGACATGATCCACCTCACGCAGAAATCCGTTGAGCTGCACTTTGACATGCCGCTCGCCGAGCTCATCCTCGACTTCTTCGACCAGCTCAAGAGCCGCACGAAGGGCTACGCCTCGCTTGACTACGAGTTCTCGGAGTACCGCACGAGCGAACTCGTGAAGCTCGACATCCTGCTGTCCGGCGACGAGGTCGACGCGCTGTCGTTCATCGTCCACAAGGACAAGGCCTACACGCTTGCGCGCGGCCTGTGCGACAAGCTCAAGGAGATCATCCCGCGTCAGCAGTTCGAGGTGCCCATCCAGGGTGCCATCGGCAACAAGATCATCGCGCGCTCCACGGTCAAGGCCATGCGCAAGGACGTGCTCGCCAAGTGCTACGGCGGTGACATCTCCCGCAAGCGCAAGCTGCTCGAGAAGCAGAAGGAGGGCAAGAAGCGCATGAAGGCCATCGGTTCGGTCGACGTGCCGCAGGAGGCCTTCATGGCGATTCTCAAGGTGGACGAGTAGTGGCGCGCTCCTCTCACTACGTTGCCGAGCAGCTCGAGCTTGCCCACAGCGATGCCGCCTCGCTCGTCATGGAGCGTGGGGCGGCCGCAGCCGGCCTGTCGTGGCCGCCGGCACCGTTTGCGCCCCGGGACGCGGGCTCGCTGCGCGAGCGCCTCGCGGCCAACCCGTTTCTCATGGCTCCCATGGCAAGCGTCACGGACTGCGCCTATCGCATGATGATGCGCGCCGGTGGGGCGGCACTTGCCTATACCGAGATGGTCTCAGTCACGGGCATTCACTACGGCAGCGACAAGACCTGGTCGCTCGTGCAGCCCAACGTGGGCGAGCCGGACCTTGCCGTGCAGCTGTTCGGTGCCGACCCCGAGCACTTCCGCGAGGCTGCGAGCCAGCTCGGCGAGCACGTTGGGGAGCGCCTCGCGCTCGTTGACGTGAACATGGCGTGCCCGGTTCCCAAGGTCACGAGGGGAGGGGCGGGCTCCGCGCTGCTCGATGACCCCGTGCTTGCCGCGCGCATCGTGCGGACGCTGCGAGAGGAGCTCGACGTTCCCGTCACCGTGAAGATCAGGATCGGCCGCGTGCCCGACCACATCGTGGGCGCGGACTTTGCGCGTGCCATGGAGGCGGCCGGCGCCAGCGCCATTGCCGTCCATGGGCGCGTGGCGTCTCAGATGTATCGCGGTCAGTCGAGTGCCGATGCCATCTCGCGCGTGGTTGATGCAGTGTCCGTGCCCGTCATTGCCTCGGGTGATGCCCTGAATGCGGCGCGTGCCGCGAAGCTTCTCAAAGACACGGGGGCCGTGGCCTGTTTCGTTGCCCGCGGCAGCTATGGGGATCCCTGGGTGTTCAGAAACGCCCGGCGTATCCTGGGTGGCGAGGATGCGCTCGAGGTGACGCCCGAGATGCGTCTTGCGGCGTTTCGTCTCCACGTGCGCCTGTTGGGCGCAACGGGCGCCCACATCGCGCGTGCCCGCAGCCTGGCCGGCTGGTACCTGCGCGGTGTCCCCGAGGCCGCCGCATGGCGCGAACGCGCCATGCACTGCGTGACACTCGATGACTACCTGACGCTTGCCGACGAGCTCGAGGCGACGCTGTGATGTCCGGTGCTTCCGCCCTGTACCTGCATGTTCCTTTCTGCGTGAGGCGCTGCCGCTACTGCGACTTTACAACGGCTGCCACGAGGCACGGTGACGCTCGCATGGGGGAGTACACCTCGACGCTCTGCCGCCTCGTGGCCGAGGCGCGCGGCCTCGGCCTTCTCGATGGGCAGCGCAGCGCCTACGTTGGCGGCGGCACGCCGACGATGCTTGGGGCAGACGCGCTTTCGCGCGTGCTCGACTCGTGCGGCCCCGGGCTGGGCGAGCTTTCGTTCGAGGCAAATCCCGAGTCACTCACGGATGCGGTTCTTGCTGGCGCGCGAGAGCATGGCGCCACGCGAGTCTCCATCGGCGTGCAGAGCTTCTGCGACCGCGAGCTCAAGGCGCTTGGCCGCGTGCACACCTCTGAGGAGGCACGCGAGCGCGTCCGTGCGGCCGTCCGCAGCGGCCTTGACGTGTCGCTCGACCTCATGTGCGGAGTCCCCTACCAGACGCCGGCATCGTGGCGCGCGTCCCTTGAGACGGCCGTCTCGCTCGGCGTGGGCCACGTGAGCTGCTACCCGCTCATGATCGAGCCCGGCACGCTCATGGAGCGCATGTGCGAGGAGGGCTCGCTTCCCTGGCCCTCGGACGACACGGAGGCCGCGGATATGGAGGCCGCACTCGACGTCTTGGGTGCGGCGGGGCTCTCGCGCTACGAGGTCGCAAGCTACGCCAGGCCCGGGATGCGCTGCAAGCACAACATCGCCTATTGGACGGGCGTGGAGTATCTGGGTCTTGGGACGGCAGCCTCGAGCATGCTCGGTCGCGAGTCCTACGAGCTGCTGCGTTCGGCCGTCCCGTCGCTTGCCGCACCAAGCGCCGACACGCGCCGGCTCCGGCTCACCGTGGCGTCCACGACAGACGAGGCAATCTCTGCCCGCGCGCTCGCAGACCTTCGCTTTGACGTCGAGCAGTTGAGCGAGCGCGAGGCCATGGCGGAGGATCTCATGCTCGCGGCCCGCATGACGGACGGCCTGCCGCCCGAGCTGCTTGCGCGAGCGCGCAACGTCATCGGCGCCGCGCGCGTTGACGCGTGTCTCGAGCGCCTCGTCTCCCGCAACCTCCTCGGGGGCCGTGCGGACGGCTCCCTTGTGCCCACGCACGACGGCTGGCTGCTTGGAAACGAGCTGTACGGCGCGCTGTGGGACCTTTCGTCGGACGAATAGGGCATTCGCGTCCCCGTTTGCTGATTGTTAGCTTAAGGTAAAGAAGTTTTGCTCGCGGGCCCTTGCGCTTGGGTGCCGCGGTTGACCACGACGCTACGGAGCCGCCCCGTGTTCTCCTGGATCACAGACATCTTCATGGCCATCATGCGGCCGTGCTACGAGCTTACGCACAACTGGTGGGCCACCATCCTCCTGTTCACGCTCATCGCCAAGGTGGTGCTCATGCCGCTGTCGCTGTGGTGCCAGTGGAACTCTATCGTCATGGTGCGCATGATGCCGGCGCTCAACCGCGTCAAGGTCAAGTACTTCGGCGACCAGGAGCAGATCGGCGAGCGCCAGAGCGAGCTCAACCACGAGTACCACTACCACCCGCTGCTCTCGCTCATCCCGCTTGCCGTCCAGGTCATCATCCTGTTCGGCCTCGTGGACGTCATCCACGCTATCGCCGACTCGGGGGCCGCCGGCACCGAGTTCCTCGGCCTCGTGCCCATGGAGGACGGCGGGGCCTCGTGGGTCATGCCCGTGGCCGCCACGCTCTCGGCGGTCGTGATGGGAGTGGCCTCCAACCACATCAACCCGCTGCAGCGCGAGCAGTCCCGCGCCGAGAAGAACTCCACGAACGGCCTGTCCATCGCCCTGTCTTTCTTCCTGGGCATCTACGTCTCGGCGGGCATGGCGTTCTACTGGGTTTGCTCGAACTTGCTCTCCATCGTCGTGCAGGCCGTCTGCAACCTGTGCATCAGGCCCGCCAAGTACGTTGACTACGGGGAGCTCGAGGCGTCCAAGGCCGAGCTCGCCGAGCTCAACTCCCTCTCCACCCGCAAGGGCCCCTGGTGGAGGCCCGACCCCAACTCCCGCCGCGAGCGCGAGGACTACAGGCGCTTCTTCTCCATCGTGGGCAAGCACCTCGTGTTCTACTCCGAGCGCAGCGGCTTCTGGAAGTACTTCCGCGGCGCCGTCGAGTGGCTTCTCGCCAACACGGACATGTGCGTCCACTACGTCACCGGCGACCCCGACGACCAGGTCTTTTCCTACGCCGAGGCGCACCCGCGCGTGCTGCCCTACTACGTGGGCGAGAAGCGCCTCATCACGCTCATGATGAAGATGGACGCCGACGTCGTGGTCATGACCCTCGACGACCTCGAGAACTTCTACGTCAAGCGCTCCTACGTGCGCAAGGACACGCGCTACGTCTACGCCTTCCACCACCCGACGTCGCTGCACCTCGTGAGCCACGCCGCGGCCTTCGACCACTACGACGCGCTCATGTGCGTGGGTCCCCACCAGGTGCGCGAGGCCCGCGCCCGCGAGGCGCAGGCCGGCCTCGCGCCCCGCGAGCTTGCCGCGTGCGGCTACGACCTCATCGACCGCGAGCGCGCCGACTACCTCTCCCGCGACCACGCCGCGGGCGGGCGCCCCACCGTCCTCATCGCGCCGTCGTGGCAGGAGGACAACATCCTCGACCTTTGCGCCGACGAAGCCATCCGCCCGCTGCTCGGGCGTGGCTGGAGGGTGGTCGTGCGCCCGCACCCCGAGTACACGAAGCGCTACCGCGCCCGCTGGGAGCAGCTCCAGACGCGCTTCGCCGACGTGCCCGCCGAGGACCTGTACTTCGAGCAGGACTTCTCGAGCTCCGACTCCATCCTGGACGCCGACGTGCTCGTCACCGACTGGTCGAGCGTCTTCTGCGAGTTCGCGCTCGTGGCGTTCAAGCCGTGCGTGTTCGTGGACTCTCCCATGAAGGAGACCAACCCCGAGTGGAGGGACCTCGGCATCGAGCCCACGGACATTGGGCTGCGCAATCGCGCGGGCGTCTCGGTCGCGCCGGGGGAGCTCGCCGAGAGGCTCCCCGGCGTGGTGGAGGACATGATCGAGAACGGCGCCTCCTGGCACGACCGGCTCGAGGCAGTCCGCGACGAGATGGTCTTTTACCCGGGCCACGGTGGCGAGAGGGACGGTCGCTACCTGCTGAGCCTCGTGCTCGAGGCCCAGGCCTCTCGCGAGGGCGACGAGGCCGCCGAGCTTGCGGCCCGCGAGGAGCGGAAGGCCCTGCTCGCGGATGACGTCATGCTGCCGAGGATTGGGAAGGGCGCCGAATAGCGGCTCGTCAGTGCTTTCGTGCGCGCGAGGCCAGGGTGGCAAGTCCCCTCGCGGCCAGTGGGATGAGGCACAGGAAGAACGGGAGTGTGTACATTCCCTTCGCCTCCCAGAGCGTGTAGACGACGAACCCCATGAAGGCGGCACAGGGGAGGGCGAATTCAAGCGTCTTTGCCCGCTTCTTGCGTGCCTCGGCCACAAGTGCGGTGCCGCCAATCGTTGCCCCTAGGTATATCACGCTTTGCTGGCCGTCCATGACGCATTCGAGCGCACGACACGCGAGTCCGTGGGGCAGCGTCGCGTCTGCCGGGTCAAACCTGCCATCGTCTGCGTGCGTGCGTCCCTGGGAATCGGCCCTCATGATTCCGCAGCCCGCAATGTAGAGCGACTGGAACGAGGGGTCGAGCCATTCCGTGCCCAGCTTCTTGGCAAAGAACCAGGCGGCATAGCTGGGGTCGCTCGCGAACGTGGCGAGTGACATGGAAATCGAGTCTTGCGCGTCTCGCGACATCGCGGCTACGTCTCCCTCGCTTCCTATCTGGCTGTCCAAGGCCGAGGTGCTCCACCAGCCGGGCATGTCCTGGCCCAGGACGCTTTCATTGGACAGTCCCATGGCTATCCAAGCGGTCTTTGGCTGGTTTGAGGGCAGCTCGTAGCCCAGACGAGCCTCGATGACGGCTTGTGGAACGGCGCCAGAGAGCCTCGTGGCCACGACGAGAAGGATTGCGAATGCGATCCCCCAGGCACCGTCTCGCTTTCTCAGACAATCGACTAGAAGCACGACCAAGTACCCGATGGCGATGACGACGTACGTTGACTTGACGGCTAGGCCAAGGCAGAGAATGACGAAACCGAGCGCAACGAAGGCCATGCGCGCCGCACCCGCGGCGCCGCGAGACCTCTCCCATAGGCTCATGGCAAGGAGCGCGAGAAACAGTCCGATCGTGTTGCCGTAGGGAAACACTACGAACAACAGGGGCGCAAAGAGCGTCAGGGAGAGAAGGGCGCTCAACAGCCTTTCCGGCTTGGGGCGCCCGTTGATGACGCTTGACCTTACGAGCAAGAGCGACGTGCCCACGCAACACAGGGCGTTGAGCACCTGGAACGCCTGGACGTCAAAGTCCCCAAACATTCTGGAACACCCCTCGAGAAGCAGCAGAATTCCGCCCTGGTAGGGATAGTTCGAGAGGTACATGTCGCCCGGCAGCTTGTTGGCAAACGACTCGCTGTGGGGAAGAAACGAGCTCATGTCCCCGTGGGCGAGCTGCCTGGCGTAGGCAAGCAGCTGCGCAGAGTCGGAGAACCCATTGTGCTCGGTGGCGTTTGTCGCGATCCAACAAAGGCCGAACGCAAGGGCGGCCAGCGCGAGGGTTGTAACGAACCCTCTCTCTGGGATGAGGGAGGCCTTGCGAGCCACGAGAATCGCGATGAGCGCGTAGGCGATGCCCGAGACGAGCGCCAGGCAGGTCATGAGCGTCCTGCCCGGCGCAAAGAGGTGCCAGATGGTCACATGCTCGCTCAAAGGGGCGAGGGATGGGGAGGCCGTGAGAAGAAGCGAGGTGACGAACCCGACTCCGCAGGCGATCGTCACGAGTGCGATGCCGAATACGAGGAACCAGTTGAGCTGCATTCCGCGTTCGCTGTCTTTTGGCGTCCCTGCTCGGTTCAAAATCACTGCCTCCCCAGGCTGTCAAACTCTCTAGTCCCTCGTGAGCTTGCGGTGGATGCGATGGGGCTTTGCGGCCTCCTCGCCCAGGCGACGCACGCGGTCGCGCTGGTAGTCGTCGAAGTTGCCCTCAAACCAGTGCCAGGTGCCGGGGTTCTCGTCGGTGCCCTCCCAGGCGAGGATGTGGGTGGCCACGCGGTCGAGGAACCAGCGGTCGTGCGAGGTGATGACCGAGCAGCCCGGGAACGCCAGCAGCGCCTCCTCGAGGCTCTCGAGCGTCTCGGTGTCCAGGTCGTTCGTGGGCTCGTCGAGAAGCAGCAGGTTTCCGCCCTGCTTGAGCGTGAGGGCGAGGTTCAGGCGGTTGCGCTCGCCACCGGAGAGCACGCCCGCGGGCTTCTGCTGGTCGGTGCCCTTGAAGCCAAAGGCCGAGACGTAGGCGCGCGAGTTGATCTCGTCCTTGCCCACGACGATGAAGTCGTTGCCGTCAGAGACGACCTCCCAGACGTTCTTCTCGGCATCGATGCCGGCGCGCATCTGATCGACGTAGGAGAGCTTGACCGTCTCACCGAGCGTGATCGTGCCGTTCGTGGGCGCCTCGGTGCTTGCGGCCGAGAGCGTCTGGTCGCCGGCCTGTACGGCGGCGCCCACGATCATCTTGAACAGCGTCGACTTGCCCACGCCGTTGGGGCCGATAACGCCCACGATGCCGTTTCTCGGCAGCTCGAAGGACAGGTCGTCGATGAGCACGCGGTCGCCGAATCTCTTGGAGAGGTGCTCTGCCACGAGGACCTTCGTGCCCAGGCGCGGGCCGGTGGGGATGCGGATGTCGGTGACGCTCACGGAGCGGCCGGCCTGGGCCTCGGCCTCCATCTGCTCGTAGCGCTCGAGTCGCGCCTTGTTCTTGGCCTGGCGGGCCTTGGGGCTGCTGCGCACCCACTCGAGCTCGTTCTTGAGGCGCGTGGCGAGCTTGGCCTCCTTCTGGCCCTGGGCCTCGAGGCGGGCGGCCTTCGTCTCGAGGTAGGTGGAGTAGTTGCCCTTGTAGGGGTAGAGGTGGCCGCGGTCGACCTCGCAGATCCACTCGGCGACGTTGTCGAGGAAGTAACGGTCGTGCGTCACGGCCAGGACGGCACCGGGGTAGTTGTGAAGGAACTGCTCGAGCCACAGCACGCTCTCGGCGTCCAAGTGGTTCGTCGGCTCATCGAGCAGCAGCAGGTCGGGTGCTTCGAGCAGCAGTCGGCACAGGGCAACACGGCGGCGCTCGCCGCCGGAGAGGTGGTCTACGCGCTCATCGGGGTCGGGGCACTGCAGGGCGTCCATCGCCTGCGCGAGCTGGGAGTCGAGGTCCCATCCGTTCGCCGCGTCGATCTCGTCCTGCAGCTTGCCCATCTCGGCCATGAGGGCGTCGAAGTCCGCGTCCGGGTTGGCCATCTCGTTGCCGATCTCGTTGAAGCGGTCGATCTTTGCCACGAGGTCGCCAAACGCCATGCGGACGTTCTCGATGACGGTCTTGTCGTCATCGAGCGGGGGCTCCTGCTCGAGCAGGCCGACGGTGTAGCCGGGCGTGAGCCGGGCGTCGCCGTTGGTGACCTCCTCCTTTCCTGCCATGATCTTGAGCAGCGTGGACTTGCCCATGCCGTTGGGGCCCACGACGCCGATCTTGGCGCCGGGGAAGAAGCTGAGCGTGACGTCGTCGAGGATGACCTTGTCGCCATGGCTCTTGCGTGTCTCGAACATCTG
This sequence comes from Parolsenella catena, assembly GCF_003966955.1. Classification (GTDB taxonomy): domain Bacteria; phylum Actinomycetota; class Coriobacteriia; order Coriobacteriales; family Atopobiaceae; genus Parolsenella; species Parolsenella catena. The sequence continues at coordinate 831,051 of NZ_AP019367.1, forward strand.
GTAGATGAATTCTGCCATCTGGATACCTCCTGGTAGCGGTGGCTCTCGCGATCTTTGGTGCGTCAGGCGCATGCGCTCGCGCAAATCAAGAGCGTATCAGATTAGTGGGTTGGCGCATGTGAGCCACGCGTGTGTTTGGGTAGAATGTCGAGCATACGTGCGCCTTGGCTCGCTCAAGGCCAATTGACTCTAGACGGGAGCCCATCCGAGCATGGCATCCATGAACGACAAGGACTACTACGCCATCCTTGGCGTCGAGCATGACGCCGATGACGCGGCAATTCGCAAGGCGTTCCAGAAGCTGGCGCGCAAGTACCACCCCGACATCAACAAGGAGCCCGGCGCCGAGGAGAAGTTCAAGGAGATCTCCGAGGCATACGCCGTACTTTCCGACCCCGACAAGCGCCGCCGCTATGATGCCATGCAGTCCGGCAACCCGTTCGCCGGCGCCTCCTACGGCTCGCCGAGCCAGCCGCAGGGCGACCCCTTCGGCGGGATGGGCGGCTTTTGGGGCTGGCCCTTCGGTGCCGCGGGCGCGGGGCGGCAGGCAGGCTCGCGTCGCAGCCGCGCGTACAACCCCAAGGCCGGAGGGGACGTCGTCTACCAGCTTGACATCGATGACAAGCAGGCCAAGGAGGGCGTGCGCCGCGGCATCACGTACCAGCGCTACGTCGCGTGCGACGTATGTCACGGTGCGGGTTCGGTCCATGCGGACCACGCGCGCACGTGCCCCACGTGCGGGGGCTCTGGACACATCTCCGTTGACCTGGCGAGCCTTCTGGGCCTTGGCGTCATGAACATGGTCTGCCCCGAGTGCGAGGGGTCGGGACGCGTGGTCGTCGACCCGTGCGAGGCATGCGGGGGCACCGGTCGCGTGCTGTCCGCGAGCGAGGTCGTCGTGGACATTCCCGCGGGAAGCCACGACGGTGACACGGTTCGCGTGCCCGGCATGGGCAACGCCGGCACGAACGGCTCGTCGACGGGCGACTTCGTCTGTCGCGTGGGCGTTCCCAGCGAGCGCCTGCAGCCCCAGGCGGCGCAGGGATTCCAGATGATCGGCTTTGCCATGCCGTTCATCGTCTTGGGAGTCCTGCTCGACGTGCTCGCCCAGCTTACCGTCATCATCGCCATCCCGCTGCTCGTGGGCATCGTGCTCGTCGGCCGTGGTGGTGGCGTGCTGCACCATGCGGGCACGTGGTGGAGAAACGCGTGGCGCTACTTCGTGAACGGCTTCATGAACGCCGCCACGATCGCCGTCTTCATGGCGCTCATGGTCTCCTGCATGTCCGGCTTTGGGACGGCCGGATACCGAGGCGGTTTCTACTAGGTGATTCTCGGGCGGTGCGCCCGCCCACTTCGATGATGGACACGAGAGGGAAGCGAGTACTACGAGCGTGGAAGCTAAGGTCGACTACTACGAGGTGCTTGGCGTTGACCGTGATGCGGACGCCAGGACCATCAAGCGTGCGTTTCTCAAGAAGGCCAGGGCCCTTCACCCTGACGTGAACAAGGCCCCTGACGCCGAGGAGAAGTTCAAGGAGGTCAACGAGGCGTACTCGGTGCTCTCCGACGAGCAGAAGCGCGCCAACTACGACCGTTATGGCGACCCAGACGGCCTCGGCGGCTTCGGGGGCGCAGGTGTTGACGTCTCCGACATCTTCGGCGGCTTTGGCATGGACGACATCTTCTCCTCCTTCTTTGGCGGCGGTGCCTCCGGTGGCAGGACGGCCCGCACGGCTGGCCGCGACATGGGCATCACGCTGCGCATCTCGCTTGCCGAGGCGGCCTCCGGATGCACGAAGACCGTTGCCTACGACCGCCTCGCTCCCTGCGACGACTGCAACGGCAGCGGTTGCGCCGAGGGTGGTCACGTCACCACGTGCTCGCGCTGCCATGGCACGGGTCGCGTCGTGACGGTCCAGCGCACGATCCTGGGGCAGATGCAGACGCAGTCCGAGTGCCCCGTCTGCCACGGTACGGGACATTCCATCGACCATCCCTGCGAGACCTGCGGCGGGCAGGGCCGCACGCCCAACCACGAGACCGTCAAGGTGGAAATCCCGGCCGGCGTCCACTCCGGCCAGTCCCTCAAGGTCGAGGGATACGGCGAGGCCGGCATCCGTGGCGACCGCTCGGGTGACCTCATCGTGCGCATTGACGTCCAGGAGGGAGAGCGCTTCCAGCGTGAGGGTGACGACCTGTACTGTGTCGAGGACGTCACGGCGCTCGAGGCCATGTGCGGCTGCACGCTCGACGTCGAGGGCGTGCTGAGCGACGAGCGCGTGAGCGTGACGGTGCCGGCCGGCAGCCAGCATGCCCAGCACATCGAGGTCGAGGGCTATGGCATGCCTCGCCAGGGCAGCCACGCTCGCGGCAAGCTCGTCGTGGTACTCAACGTGACCGTGCCCGGCGACCTCTCCGCCGAGGACCTCGAGGCGATCCGCTCCATCGCGGCTGCCCGAGGCGAGCGCGTCGCCGGCGCCAAGGCTGCCGAGCAGGCCGAGGGCTTCTTCGGCCATCGCCACGGCCGTGCAGCCTCTGCGAAGCCCAAGCACAAGAAGTAATGGGACGCGCCAACGTCTCGCTCGTCAACCTTGGTTGCCGGGTGAACAGGGCCGAGCTCGACGCGATCGGGCGCGAGCTCTCTCGCGAGGGCATACGCATCGTATGCCGGGACGAGGCGGAGGCGATCGTCGTGAACACGTGCGCCGTCACTTCCGAGGCGCAGGCCAAGACGCGCAGGGCCCTGCGCCGGGCGGCCGAGGAGCCCGGCGTGCGCGCGATCGTGGCCACGGGCTGTGCGGCGTCTCTGTTTTCCGCAGAGCTCGAGGCGTTGGACCCCCGTATCGTGGTCGAGCCCGAGAGGGAGCGTGTGGCACAGCGCGTCGCCCACCTTCTCGGGTTGGGCCATGACGGGGGCGGCGCGGAGGCGGGCCAGGCATTCTGCGGAGGTGCCGTGACGCCCACGGGTCGCATGCGTCCCGGCCTCAAGGTCCAGGACGGCTGCGACAGGCGCTGCTCGTACTGCATAGTGTGGAAGGCGCGTGGCCCCGCCCGCTCCATGCCGCCCGAGCGCGTGGTGGCCTGCGTGGGGGAGCTCGTCTCGGATGGCGCGCGAGAGGTCGTGCTCACCGGCATCGACCTTGGGCGCTACGAGTCCGGCGGCGTGGGGCTCTCCGGGTTGCTTGCGCGCATCCTCGAGCAGACGAGCGTGGGGCGCGTGAGGCTCTCCTCCGTGGAACCCGCCGGCGTCACCGAGGAGCTGCTCGACCTCATTGTCTCCTCGGCTGGCCGCGCGGCTCCCTTCCTGCACGTGCCGCTCCAGAGTGGCTGCGACGCCACGCTCGCGAGGATGGCGCGGCCCTACACGAGCGAGGCCTATGCGCGCATGGCCGAGCGTGCGAAGGCCATGGTGCCCGGCATTGCGCTGTCCACGGACGTCATCGTGGGATTCCCGGGCGAGACGGACGCTGAGTTTCAGGAGAGCCATGCGCTCTGCGCCTCGCTGGGCTTCTCGAGACTTCACGTCTTTCGCTACTCACGCCGCCCCGGCACGGCTGCGGCGGCCATGAAGTCCCAGGTTGACCCCGCCGTGAGCCTGGAGCGCTCGCGCCGCATGCGGGCACTCTCCGATGCGTGCGCGTCCGAGTTCTCCGCAGCGCTCGTGGGTACGCCCCAGCTCGTCCTGTGCGAGCGCGGATGCATGGGCACGACGGGCGGCGGCGCGCGCGTGCGCACGGATGCGGGGCTCGCGGGCTCGCTCGCCTGGCTCGCTCCCCACTCGTCGGATGCCGCCGGCGTGCTTGACGCGCGGGGCTGTCGTATCATCAGGCAGGAATAGCAACGCTCACCCTTGGAGGAGCATGGAGCCAGCTCAGGTTCGTCTCACCATCCCAGACTCGCTTGACCTCACGAGGCTCATGGGCCCCGCAGACTCGCTGCTCAGGCGCATCGAGGCGTCCACCGATGCCTCGATCACCGTCCGTGGCAACCAGGTTGGCATCACGGGGGAGGCGGCGGAGGCAAACCGCATCGTCGCGGTGTTCTCGCGTCTCATCCAGCTCGTCTCCCGCGGAGACGCGCCCTCCGTCGCCGACGTTGACCTACTGCTCCAGCAGTCTCGCGCGGGCCTTGCCCCCGAGGCGCAGCTCCCCGATGAGATCCTGCTCACGTACCGCGGCCGGGCCCTTCGTCCCAAGACCGCGGGCCAGCGCCGCTACGTGGAGGCCGTGCGAAGCAACACGCTGACGTTTGCGCTGGGTCCGGCCGGAACGGGCAAGACCTACCTCGCCATGGCGATGGCCGTGGCCGCCCTCAAGCGTCATGAGGTGGGACGCATCGTCTTGTGCCGTCCCGTCGTGGAGGCAGGAGAGTCGCTGGGCTACCTTCCCGGCACGCTTCAGGAGAAGCTCGACCCCTATGTCCGGCCGCTGTATGACGCGCTGTTCGACATGACGGACATGGAGAAGGGCAACGCCCTCATCGAGCAGGGCATCATCGAGATCGCCCCGCTTGCCTACATGCGGGGACGCACGCTCAACGACGCGTTCGTCATCCTTGACGAGGCGCAGAACACCACACCCGAGCAGATGAAGATGTTCCTCACGCGCCTGGGTTTCAGGAGCCGCTTCGTCGTGACCGGAGACTCCTCCCAGCGCGACCTCAACGGCCCCTCGGGGCTCATCACGGCACGCCGCGCCCTCGAGGGCACGGAGGACATCGCGTTCGTCGAGCTCGGGAAGGCCGACATCGTGCGCCATCCGCTCGTTGCGCGCATCGTCGAGGCCTACGAGCGCGCGGAGCAGACCGACGGGAGGCCAAGGCCATGAGCGCAAGCGTCAACCTGTACTGCGAGGACGGTGTCGAGCTCGCCATCGACGAGCGTGAGCTCTCGCGCGTCTTCGACCTCGTCTTGGCCGAGGAGGGCGTCGATCGCGAGTGCTGCGTCTCGGTGAGCGTGTTGGGCGAGAGGTCCATGCAGGAGCTCAACGCCCAGTGGCGAGGGGTCGAGTCGCCCACGGACGTCATCTCGCTCGAGTGCGAGCGCCCCGATGACCCCGAGCTCGCCCCGGGCGAGCCCTGCGAGCTCGGCGACATCGCCATGGCGCCGGAGGTGCTCGCCGCGCAGTCCACGCGCTTTGGCACGACGCCCGCAGACGAGACGCGCCTCATGGCGATCCACTCGCTGCTCCACCTGCTCGGCTACGACCACATCGACGAGGACGACGCCCGCGTCATGGAGGCCCGAGAGGACGAGCTTCTCGCACTTGCGTGCGGTCGTGAGCTCGTTCACGTGGCAACGACGCGTCACGATGACGACGCGCCGCTTGCGGACGCGCGCGACTCCTCCGGGGGCGGTGAGGACGCATGATCCCGGGCTCCAGGGAGAACCATCCCTCGTTTCGCAAGAGCTTTGGCTTTGCCTTCCAGGGATTTCGCTTTGCGGTCCTGAGCGAGCGCAACATCAAGGTCATGCTCGCCGGCTTTGCGCTCGCCGTCGTGCTGGGTCTCGTTGCCGGCCTGGATGCCGTGCGCTGGGCGATCGTGCTGCTGTGCTGCGGCGTCGTGCTGTGCGCCGAGCTTCTGAACACGGCCATCGAGACGGTCGTCGACCTCGTGTCACCCGAGTACCATCCGCTTGCGGGCCGCGCCAAGGACATCGCCGCGGCCGCCGTGTGGGTGCTGTGCGTGTTCGTTGCCCTCGCGGGCGTTCTCACGATCGGCTCGGCGCTCATCGACAAGTTCCTCTAGGAGACAGATATGACTGACACCCCGTTCAAGAGTGGTTTCGTGGCCCTCGTGGGCCGTCCCAACGCCGGCAAGTCGACGCTGCTCAACGCCGCGTGCGGCCAGCGCATCGCCATCACGAGCCCCGTGGCCCAGACCACGCGCAAGCGCCTGCGCGCCGTCGTGAACACGCCCACGAGCCAGATCGTCATCGTGGACACCCCAGGCCTTCACAAGCCCAAGGACGCCCTGGGCAAGGAGCTCAACCGCGCCGCCCTCGGAGAGCTCTCCGACGTCGACGTCGTGGCCATGCTCGTGGACGCCACCAAGCCCGTGGGCACCGGTGACGAGTGGGTGGGTGCCCACGTCGACAAGGCGCATGCGCCCAAGATCCTCGTGCTCACGAAGGCCGACATCGCCAAGCCAGACCAGATGCAGGCCCAGCTCGAGGCCGCGAGCAAGCTCGCCCACTTCGACGACGTCATCGTCACGAGCGCCACGGAGGGCTTCAACGTCGACGCCTTCCTCGCCCTCGTGAGCGAGAAGCTCCCCGAGGGCCCCAAGTGGTTCCCCGACGACATGGACTCCGACGCCACCGAGGAGGACCTCGTGGCGGAGTTCGTGCGCGAGAAGGTCCTGCTCAACTGCCGTGACGAGGTTCCCCACTCCGTAGCCGTCGTCTGCAACGACATCGTGTGGAAGAAGGATGGCCACGCCAGCGTGAGCGCCACGATCTTCGTCGAGCGCGAGGGTCAGAAGGGCATCATCGTGGGCAAGGGCGGCTCCATGGTCAAGAAGATCGGCGTGGCCGCGCGCGCCGACATCGAGCGGCTCCTCGGTGCCAAGGTCTATCTCGAGCTGCGCGTCCAGGTTCGCCCGCAGTGGCGCCGTGACCAGAACGAGATCCGTCGCCTTGGCTACGAGGCAACCGAGTAGGCCATGGCACGCGGACGCACACGCCATACCTCGGCCATAGTCATCGACCGCACGAAGCTGGGGGAGAGCGACCTCATCCTCACGCTCCTTGAGGCCGATGGCAGCCAGGGACGCGCCGTGGCGAAGGGCGCGAGAAAGCCCGGCGGCAAGCTGGCGGCTCGCGTGCAGCTCTTTTGCGAGGACGACCTTCTGCTGGCAGTGGGCAGAAACCTGGACGTCGTCGCCGAGGCACAGCTCAACTGCGCGCACGCCTCGCTCAGGGGCGACCTCGCGCGCGTGAGCGCCGCGAGCGTCGTGTGCGAGGTGGCGAGGCTCACGAGCTTTGCCGATGCCCCGGACTCGTTTCTGCGCCCGATCTGCTCGCGCGCCCTGCTCGCCTGCGAACAGGCGGTCGACCAACCCCACCTCGACGTCGTCGTTGCCGCCTACGCGTTCAAGGTCCTCTCCCACGAGGGTTGGCGCCCCGTCGTCGACTCGTGCGTCGCCTGCGGCGAGCCGAGCGTCACGCGCTTCTCCGCCCTTGCCGGAGGGGGCCTGTGCGAGAGCTGCTCGCGTGAGGTCGAGGGCGCCGAGCCCGTCGATGCGGCGACGCTCTCGTGGGTCGAGTGCCTCGTGGGGCTCACGTTCGACGAGCTTCTCGCGGCGCCCGTCGATGCGCCGACGGCGGCGCTTCTGCTTGCGATGGCTCACACCTGGGCCGCGACGCACCTTGACGCGCGTCTGCGCGCGTTCGAGTTCGCGCTGAGCCTCTAGCGGCGACGATCGGCCTTGGCGCCATTGCCGCGTCCCTGGTCTGTGGAGCCGTCTCCACGCTGAGGATGTGAGCAGTCATTCAGACGTTCTCGCGGCTATCATCCACTGCCGTTGAACACGATTGATTGCTTGGAGTGCGTTTTCATGGAGTTTGTGCTCGACGTCGTCATCGACGCCCTGAAGGACACGGCGGAGCTCATCCCGTTCCTGTTCGCTACCTATGTCGTCATCAGCCTTCTCGACCTGTTCGCCTCGGACAAGACCACGGCCGCCATCCAGAGGGCGGGGCATGCCGGTCCGCTCATCGGCGGCGTGCTCGGCGTCGTTCCCCAGTGCGGCTTCTCGGCCATGGGGGCGTCGCTGTATGCGGACCGCATCGTCTCGCTCGGCACGTTCGTGGCCGTCATCCTCTCGACGTCTGACGAGATGCTTCCCCTGCTCTTGGCCGAGCACGTTGAGGTGGGGCTGCTCGCCCGCATCCTCGTGACCAAGGCCGTGCTCGGCGTCATTCTCGGCTTTGCCACTGACCTTGTCCTGCGTCTGGTTCTTGGCCGCACGTCCCTTGCTGGCGTTGACGAGTCCGACGCGGGCGAGGGGCAGGACGAGGACGCCGAGTTTGACCCGAGCGCCTACTCTTGCGACTGCGGCTGCGGCGAGCCACTTACCCGTGGGCAGACTGCCTGGTGGGTGGTCGTCAACTCTGCCTATCGCACGTTTCAGGTCATCGTCTTCATCTTTGTGGTGTCCGTGTTGCTGAATGCGCTCATCGCCTTGGTGGGGGAGGATGCCCTCGCCTCGTTCCTGTCTGGCAACGCGGTCGTGGCCACGCTCGTCTCGGGCCTTGTCGGGCTTGTTCCCAACTGTGCTGCCTCGGTCGTGCTTACCCAGCTCTACATCGACGGCGTCCTCGGCTTTGCCCCCATGATCGCCGGCACGCTTGTGGCAGGTGGCGCCGGCTACCTCGTTTTGTTCCGCATGAACGGCAACATGCGCGAGAACGCCGCGATCGTGGGCATCGTCTACGTGCTCGGCGTGTGCGTCGGCCTCGTCATGCTGGGGCTGGGGCTCTGAGCGCGCTTGAGACGTCGAGCGAGCTGGCCCCGTTTATCGTGAGCTCGCAGTTGCTCCAGATTGCGGCTTCGAGGTTGTGATCGTCCTGCTCGACGAGGCTTTTGGCCAGCTGAAGCTCTTGGTTATCTCCGGCGCGAGGCCAAGAGATGACAGAGTGCGCGCGGCCAGGGTGGGCGCACGTCTATGATGCCGGCCTCGTCTGCGCAGCGAAGCGCGAGCACGAGCTCGTCGGTTGCCTCTGAGACGTTTCTGCGGGCATGCCCCATGCGCGGGCCCCTCATGCGCGTCTCGAGCGTCTCGGCGAGTGGGATGAGCGCGCAGCCCGCGAGGGTGGCATGGGTGCGATCAAGCCTATCCTCAAGGCTCTCGAGCGCCTGGCGAGCCTCACTGGTCTCGCACGCGTCGCACGCGATGAGCGCATAGACGAGTGCGCCGGGCGCGATGGCCGTGTAGCGAGCCTCGCGCATATCCCGTGCGTGGGTGGCGATGACGAGTGCGTCCGCATGTCTACTGGCAAGGGCTCGCCTGGGCGAGGGCACGCCACCGATGCGTGCGTAGGCCCCAAGCGCGTCTTCGAAGTCGTCGAGCAGCAGGCCGGGCAGCGCGCTCGTCCTGTCGCCATACTCGATGAGGGCCATGGTCTTGGGAAGCGGTCGTATGTTTCTCGCATCACTCATGTGACGTATTATTGCCCATGCCGGGCGTGGCGCCAGTGAGGCGGCCGCCTTCGTGTGCTCTCGTGGCGGTCTTGTGACGAGGCCGCTGGTCCGGACGCATTGTGCTAATCTCTTACAGGTTTGTCAGTACCCCTCACTTGGAGGCGCGCCCACACCAGCGGCACTCCCAGTCTGGGGCGAACAGAGAAGAAAGGTGTCATCATGACCATCTCCAAGGAGCGCAAGGCCGAGCTCATCAAGACCTACGGCAAGAACGAGCACGATTCCGGCTCTGCCGCCGTTCAGGTCGCCATCCTCACCGACCGCATCAAGGAGCTCACCGAGCACATGAAGTCCCACAAGAAGGACTTCCACACCCGCCGTGGCCTCCTCATGCTCGTCGGCAAGCGTCGTCGCCTGCTCTCCTACATCAAGGGCAACGACATCAACGAGTACCGTGAGCTCATCGCCAAGCTCGGCATTCGCGACAACATCCAGTAAGTGGACCTACGGGGCGCCTTCTGGCGCCCCTTTTCGTATCGCGTGCCCAAGGGTCTGGGCACAGCGGGCTTGCCCGGAATCCCCGGGCCAGACCAAGCGGGCGGGGGAGCATCCCGCGCCTGGGGCCCGCAGACGGCCCGCCTGCGACGTGGCAGGCGGAGATAAGGGAAAGAAATGGCAAAGGTTACACACGAGTTCGACCTCTACGGCAAGCACTATGTGCTCGAGACCGGCGAGCTGGCCAAGCAGGCCACCGGCGCCGTGCTCGTCAAGCAGGGCGACTCCACGGTGCTCGTCACTGCGGTCGTCTCGAAGGAGCGCAAGGATTACGACTTCTTCCCGCTGACGGTCGACTTCATCGAGAAGATGTACGCCGTGGGCCGTATCCCCGGCGGCTACCTCAAGCGTGAGGCCCGTCCGTCCGAGAAGGCCACCCTCACGGCTCGCATGATCGACCGTCCGCTGCGCCCGAGCTTCCCGGCCGGCTTCCGCAACGAGGTCCAGGTCGTTGCCACCTCGCTCGTCGCCGACCAGGTGAACCCCGTGGACACGATGTGCGTCATGGCCGCCTCCGCCGCCTTCACCGTGGGTGGCGTGCCCTTCGAGGGCCCGCTGGCCTGCGTGCGCATCGGCCGCAACCCCGAGACGGGCGAGTTCATCGTTAACCCGACCTATGACGAGCGCGACGCCTCTGACCTCGACCTCGAGCTCGCCGGCTCCGACTCGTTCATCTCCATGCTCGAGGCCTCCGCTGACGAGATCTCCGAGGAGGACATGCTCGCCGCCATGGCGTTTGGCCAGGAGGCCATCGCCGCCTTCTGCGAGGAGCAGAAGAAGTTCTTCGAGAAGTTCGAGCAGGTCAACGGCCCGATTCAGCAGCGCGAGTACGTCTACGACGAGCCGGTGCCCTACGTCCACGACAAGGTCTTCGCCCACTACGACGAGATGAGCGCCGCGCTCAAGGACGCCGACAAGCTCTCCCGCATCGGCAAGGTCGAGCTGCTCAAGGCCGCCATCAAGGCCGAGTTCACCGAGGAGGAGCAGGCCCTCTACAGCCGCGAGATCCCCGTGGAGCTCAAGAGCCTCGAGAAGCACGCCATGCGCTGCATGGTCGTCGAGACCGGCGAGCGCGTTGACGGCCGTGCGGCCGACGAGATCCGCCCGCTCATGGTCAAGCCCGACTACCTGCCGCTCGTCCACGGCTCCGGCCTCTTCCAGCGCGGCCAGACCCAGGTGCTGTCCGTCTGCACGCTCGGCATGCTCAACGAGTGGCAGCGCCTCGACACCATCGAGCCGGTCGATGGCAAGCGCTACATCCACCACTACAACTTCCCGCCGTACTGCACCGGCGAGACGGGTCGCATGGGCTCGCCCAAGCGCCGCGAGATCGGCCACGGCAACCTCGCCGAGCGCGCGCTGCTTCCCGTGATCCCCTCCGAGGAGGAGTTCCCCTACACGATTCGCGTGGTCTCCGAGGTCATGGAGTCCAACGGCTCCTCTTCCATGGCTTCCACCTGCGGCTCCACGCTCGCCCTCATGGACGCCGGCGTGCCGCTCAAGCGTCCCGTCTCCGGCATCGCCATGGGCCTCATCCAGGAGGAGGGCAAGACCGTCGTCCTGTCCGACATCCAGGGCCTCGAGGACTTCCTCGGCGACATGGACTTCAAGGTGACGGGCACCGAGCGCGGCATCACCGCCATGCAGATGGACAACAAGGCCACCGGCCTCACGCCCGAGATCCTCTCCCAGGCGCTTCACCAGGCCCACGAGGGTCGCGCGTTCATCCTCAAGACGATGCTCGACGCCATCCCCGCGCCGCGTGAGACCCCCAAGGACACGGCTCCCCAGATCATCACGATCCAGATCCCCACGGACAAGATCCGCGACGTCATCGGCAGTGGCGGCAAGGTCATCCGCGGCATCCAGGACGACACGGGCGCCACGATCGACATCCAGGAGGACGGCAACGTCTTCATCGCCGGCACGGACGGCGCCGCACAGGACGCCGCCGCTCGCATCAAGGCCATCGTGAAGGTCCCTGAGGTGGGCGAGGAGTACACCGGCCGCGTCGTGGGCATCCAGCCCTTCGGCGCCTTCGTCGAGCTCCTGCCCGGCAAGGACGGCCTGCTCCACATCAGCCGCGTCGCCCAGGGTCGCGTCGACAAGGTCGAGGACGTCCTGGCCATCGGCGACGAGGTCAAGGTCAAGGTCCTCGAGGTCGACGAGAAGGGCAAGATCAGCCTCGATCGTCTCGACAAGCCCGAGGTTCCCGGCGGCTCCAAGGGCGGCCACGGTGACCACCATGAGCCGCGCGGCGAGCGTCGTGGCGAGCGCAAGCCCCGTCGTCACCCCGGCGACAACGGCAACGTCGGCTCTGGCCGCGCCCCGCGTCGTCACCACGAGGGCTAGGATCCTCGCGCGTGCCACAAGGCATGGGATTTAGATAGAACGCATGGGGGAGGGCTCCACGGGGCCCTCCCCTTGTTGCATAATGAAGAGTCGCGCGCGAGCCATGCACGCTCGTGCAGGCTTTTGTGCGCGCCACCAACCCAATCAGACGCGGGCTTGCCCGCTTGACCTGCAGGACTCAATCAAGGAGGAATACACCACACATGGCTAAGACCCCGACCCTGAGGATCATCCCGCTGGGTGGTCTGGACGGCATCGGCAAGAACATGACCGCCTTCGAGTGCGGAGACGACATGGTGCTCGTCGATGCTGGCCTCATGTTTCCCGATGACGACCAGCCCGGCATCGACCTCGTGCTTCCCGACTACACCTATGTGCTCGAGAACGAGGAGAAGCTCCGCGGCATCGTCATCACGCACGGCCACGAGGACCACACCGGAGCGCTGCCGTACCTGCTCATGGACCTCACGCACAAGGTGCCGATCTTCTCGAGCAAGCTCACCCTCGGCATGATCGAGGGCAAGCTTGCCGAGCACAACATCAAGAGCCCCAAGTTCCGCGAGGTCACGGATGGCTCAAGCGTCAACCTCGGCTGCTTCTCGCTGCAGTTCTTCTCCATGACGCACTCCATCCCCGGTGCTTTGGGAATCTTTCTCAAGACGCCGGCCGGCACGGTGCTGCACACCGGCGACTTCAAGCTCGACCAGACGCCCATTGACGGCGTGCGCCCCAACTACAACGCCATCAACCGCTTTGGCAAGCAGGGCGTGGACCTCATGCTCTCCGACTCCACGAACGCCAACTTCCCCGGCTTTACGCCGAGCGAGGCCACCGTGGGCGCGTCACTCCGTCACATCATCAAGAATGCCCCGGGTCGCGTGTTCGTCGCCAGCTTCTCGAGCCACATCCACCGCCTGCAGCAGGTGTGCGACGCCGCCACGGCAGTGGGCCGCAAGGTCGTCGTGACGGGCCGCTCCATGGTTACCAACACCAAGATCGCCCGCGAGCTCGGCTATCTCAAGATCGCCGACGAGGACATCGTTGACGCGTTCGAGATCAACGACATCCCCGAGGACAAGATCGTCGTGCTGTGCACCGGCAGCCAGGGCGAGCCGCTCTCCGCGCTCGCCCGCATGGCAAACGGCGAGCACAAGAGCCTCTCCATCTGCGAGGGCGACACGGTCATCATCTCCGCCACCCCGGTCCCGGGCAACGAGAAGAGCGTCCAGGGCATCATCAACTCGCTCTCCAAGATCGGCTGCGAGGTCTATGACAAGACCAACGCCACGGTTCACGTCTCCGGCCATGCTCGCCAGGAGGAGCTCAAGCTGATGCTGGCCATGGTGCACCCGAGGAACTTCATGCCCGTTCACGGTGAGGCCGTGCACCTGCGCGCGCACGCCAAGCTCGCCGAGGGCATGGGCATCCCGCGCGACCACATCTTCATCCTCGACAACGGAGACTCGCTCCAGATGCGTGGCGGCAAAGTCTCGCTCGGCCCGAGCTACGACTCCGGCATCATCTACGTTGACGGCCTGCGCATCGGCGACACCGACCCGGTCGTCCTGCGCGACCGCCAGAAGCTCTCACAGGACGGCATCGTCACGTGCGTCGTGACGCTCAGGAGTCGCTCCCACAAGGTGGCCGACGTCGACGTCTCGAGCCGTGGCGTGTCGTTTGCCAGCGACGATGAGCTGCTCGCGGGCATCGAGGACACCTGCCGCACGGCCATCGACAAGAACAACCAGGGCAGCCCCTCGGTTGACGTCCTGCGCAAGGCCGTCCGCAACTCGCTGTCCAATTACCTGTGGTCCAAGACTCGCACGCGCCCGATGATCATCCCGGTCGTCATGGAGGTCTAGCCTCGTGCCAGCCAAACGCAGCTCAAACGCACAAAGGAAGAAGCCCGCTGCCGCCGCGGGGTCTGGCATCGCCAACGACCTCATCGGCGTCGGTATCATCGTCGTGGCGATGGCCATGATCGTCTCTCTCGTCTCGCCCTCTTCGGCCATCGTGACTCATGCGATGGCCGAGGGGCTAAGGCTCGGCTTTGGCGAGGGCGCGATGCTCGTGCCCTTCGCGCTCATTCTGTTTGCCGTCACGATGTTTCTGCCCACGGACTCCTCGCTCGTCGCGAGGGTCGCGGTGGGCCTTGCCCTCGTGGTGCTGTCCGCGCTGTCGATGCTCTCCATCCTCGTGCCGGGTTCTGATGCCCAGCCCGCCCTCGTGCTCGAGGCCGATGTTGCCTCCTCCTATGGCGGCTATGTGGGGTCTGGCGTCGCTTGGCTTCTGCTCACCTACGTGGGTCAGCTCGTGGGAATGGTGCTGCTCGTTGGCATGGCCGTCTGCGGAATCGTTGTCTGTGGCTTCTCAATCTCCAACCTCGTGCTGCGCATCCGCAACTCCCTTGGCGTTGCGGCCGAGCACATCGCCGCCGCCCATGAGACGCACAGCACGCGCAGGCGCGAGGCTCGCGAGGCCGTCGAGGCCGCTGCGTGGGACGAGCCCGAGGTTAGCGAGCCCGAGACTGCCGTCATGGACGAGCCCGAGACGAGCTTCATCGGCTCGAGGAAGACGAGCGTCCTTCGACGTGGCGCCAAGACCACGCGCATGGACCACGCCACGGGCACGCGAGAGCTCGATGGCATGGCCGAGAAGGACGAGCCACAGCCCAAGACGACGCTGCTTGGGCGCAGGCGCCACAAGAAGGAGGAGGCCGCCTCTTCCGAGGCCACCCAGACGTTTGACGCCGAGGCAACCCTGGCCGCGGCCGACACGAATCCCGCGCTGTGGGACACGCCGTTCGAGCCTCCCGTGGCCCAGGCGGCGTCTTCGAAAGAAGCGACCGTAGCTTCGAATGAGTCTGCCGATTCGTCGGTGACCGGGTCGAAGCACCCCGAGCAGCAAACCGCCGTCCCCGACTTTCTGCTTGCGGCGGCCGCAAAGAAGGAGGGCGCGGCGCCGGAGCAGCCGGCAAAGCCGCGACCCGGTCGCGGGTCTCGAGCCAAGCAGAAGGCTGCCCCCGATGCCCCCGTGCGTCCCGGTGACGACTCGGATGACTTTACGCTGCCGCCGCTGTCGTTGCTCAGCAGCAACCCCAACTCGGCAAGCTCTGCGAGCTCCGACTCTGAGCTTGACCGCACGGCCCAGCGACTTCAGGCCACGCTCGAGGAGTTTGGCCTCACGAGCCGTGTCTCCGGCTGGACGGCCGGACCTCTCGTCACGACGTTCAAGATCGAGATGGGCGAGGGCGAGCGCGTCAACAAGATCACGAACCTGCAGGATGACATCCAGCTCTCGCTGGCCTCCGAGTCGGTCCGCATCTTCGCGCCGATTCCCGGCACGTCTCTCGTGGGCATCGAGATTCCCAACAAGCGGCGCCAGAACGTGTGCCTGGGAGACGTCCTGCCCTATGCTCAGGGAGGTCCTCTCGAGTTTGCCATCGGCCGTGACTCCGAGGGCTCTCCGGTGGTGGCCGACCTCGCGCGCATGCCCCACATGCTCGTGGCGGGCACCACGGGCTCGGGCAAGTCCGTGCTCATCAACGCCATCATCATGTCGCTCATCATGCGCACGACCCCCGAGCAGGTCCGCCTCATCCTCGTGGATCCCAAGCGCGTCGAGTTCTCCTGCTATGCCGGGCTTCCGCACCTGTACGTGCCCGTTGTGACGGAGCCTCGACAGGCAGCGAGCGCCCTGCAGTGGGCCGTCACCGAGATGGACCGCCGCCTTAAGGTGTTCGAACGCGCCGGCGCGCGTGACGTCAAGGTCTACAACAAGATGGTCGAGGACGGTAAGTTCGCCGACATGGAGAACCCGCCCAAGCCCATGCCTTACCTCGTCATCGTGATCGACGAGCTCAGTGACCTCATGATGGTTGCCGGAAAGGACGTAGAGGCCTCGATCGTGCGCATCGCCCAGCTCGCGCGCGCTGCGGGCATCCACCTCGTCCTTGCCACGCAGCGCCCCTCCGCCGACGTCGTGACGGGCCTCATCAAGTCCAACGTCGACACGCGCGTGGCGCTCAAGGTCTCCTCTTCCATTGACTCGCGCGTCATCCTGGACCAAACGGGTGCCGAGCGCCTCATGGGCAGGGGAGACATGCTCTTCCGCAAGGCCGGCGGCGTGCTGCGCCGCGTCCTGGGCGCCTATGCGAGTGACGAGGAGATCGAAAGCGTGGTCTCCTTCATACGCGACCAGCGTGAGCCCGACTATCACGACGAGATCCTCTCAGCCGTGGCTCCCGCCCAGCCAGGCAGCGCCGCGACGGCCGAGGACATGGAGGAGGACGACCCACTCGTCTGGGAGGCCGCCCAGGTGGTTGTGGACTCTCAGCTAGGTTCCACGTCCGGCCTGCAGCGCCGTCTCAAGGTGGGGTACGCTAGGGCGGGAAGAATCATGGATAACCTCGAGCGCAAGGGCGTCGTCGGCCCGCCCGAGGGGTCCAAGCCCAGAGAGGTGCTCCTTGATGCCGATGGCCTCGAGGAGCTACGTGCGGCCGAGGCCGCGTTTAGGGAGGTGTAGCCCACATGCAACGTCCGCAGTTCGCCGAGCTTCTCGCAGACAGGCGTCGTCAGCTGAGGCTCTCCGTCCCTCAGGCGGCCCGCGTGCTCAGGATGCGCGAGAGCGTGCTTGAGGCCTTTGAGATTGGTGACTTCGACCATCTGCCAGCACTGGGCTATGCCCAGGGCATGGTGGCGAGCTATGCACGCTACCTCGGGCTCGACCCGCGCCGAATCACTGAGCTGTACGAGCGCGAGCATGCCGAGTACGTTGCCGGCGTTACCGGCAGGGCTCCCACGGGCCTCGCTCGCCTCTCGGACGAGCCCGGCCACGATGGCCCCGCATCGGCCGCGAGCCAGGCGCGCTCGACGACGACGGGCCTTGCCCTCGCGCGCACGAGTCAGCCGTCGTACGGCTCCTCGTCCTCTTATGCGGGACAAGGCGCCTACAACCCACGAGGTTCGTATGGGGCAAGCTACTCGAGCGCCTATGCCAACGGCTCTGACAGACGCTACACCACGCGAAACCCCAATGACTACGAGGACCGCGCTCGTCGCCAGCAACAGGCTGGCAGGGCCCGCCGCGCTCGCGACTCCTATGGAGACGAGTACTCGCGCGCTCGCGATGGCGGTCGCGGCGGCACTCGCCAGGGATCCTCTCGTGCGAGGGCTGGCCGCGAGGGCTCTCGCTACGGCGATGACATCCAGACGCGTCGCGTGGATTCCGGTCAGTACAGGGATGACCTGCGCTTTGGCTCTGACGCCCGCCCGTATCGGCCCTCGTCCACGCGGGCTGGCCGCGAGGGCAGCAGAAACATGTCAACGCCGGTTCGCCCCAACGTTCGCAGACAGTCTCCCGCCCGAGACCGCAATCGAGACCCGCGCAATCGGGGACGTCGGAATGAGCCGCAACGCTCCGGGCTCGCCGGCATTCTCGATGCCGTCATGGCTGATCCCAGGCGAGCCTTCATGCTTATCTCGGCTTTGCTCGTCGTGCTGCTCGTCGTCATCCTGACGTTCTCGATTCGTTCCTGCGCCTCGTCGAAGGTGGACAACAGCAAGGTCAACGTCGTCACCGCCGTGACGAGCGAGGCCGCGTCCACGTCTGCCACCACGACGTCTGCCGCCGAGCAGCAGGCGCTGTCCGAGGCCGCCGCAAAGAAGGCCGCCTCGGCTGCTGCCGCCGCCACGCAGGAGACGAAGGTCACCGTGAGCGTGGCAGACGGCGCCACCACGTGGGTTGAGATCACGTGCGACGGAGAGCAGCAGGTGGCGGAGTCCATCACGGGCTCGTGGTCCCAGGAGTACACACCCAAGAAGTCCCTTGAGATCAGGGTGGGTGACCCGAGCGTCGTGACCGTCGAGAAGAACGGGGAGCGCCAGAGCTTCTCCGGCAAGTCGGCGGGCACCTCCACGCTCACCATCGAGGGGACGGACCCAGACGCCGCCACGACCGAGGCCGCAACCTCGGGCTCGCGGTCAAGCTCGAGCTCGTCTGACGAGGACGATTCGGACGAGTAGGGCTCCCAGCAATCAGCATTAGTCGGGCGATGCCCGGAAAGGACGAGATATGGCCAAGGACTCGAGCTTCGACGTCGTCTCCACGGTTGACATGCAGGAGGTTGACAACGCGGTCCAGCAAACGGCTCGCGAGCTCACCCAGCGCTATGACCTCAAGGGCTCTGGCTCGAGCATCGAGCTTGCCAAGGCCGATGCCACCATCACGGTGTGCGCGCCTGCCGAGTTCGTTGCCAACCAGGTCATCGACATCCTGAACGGCAGGCTCGTCAAGCGCCAGGTGGACCTCAAGAGCGTGCGTTGGGACAAGCCCGTCGCAGCGTCGGGTGACTCGGTACGCGTCATCGGCCACGTCGTCCAGGGGATCGACAAGGAGTGCGCCAAGAAGATCTCCAAGGACATCCGAGACCTCAAGCTCAAGGTCAAGGCCCAGATCGACGATGACAAGCTCCGTGTCACGAGTCCCTCCAGGGATGCGCTCCAGCAGGTCATCTCTCACCTGCGCTCCCAGGACTATGGCATTCCGCTCCAGTTCAACAACTACCGCTAACCTCTCGCCCCGGGTGACCTTAGACGGGCCCGGGGCTTGCCATGCACGCTCATCAATCCGAGAACCGCCAATCCGAGAAAGGCCACCTATGTCACTCGAGCAAACGAAGGCCGAGGGCTCTGCGAGCATCCTGTTCGTCACGCTCGGCTGCGCCAAGAACGAGGTCGACACGGACCGCATGCGCAGCCTGCTGCTCCGCGCGGGATACGAGGAGGCCTCCGAGGCAGAAGAGGCTGACGCCGTGATCGTCAACACCTGCTCGTTCCTCGCGAGCGCCACGTCCGAGAGCATCGAGCGCACGCTCGAGCTCGCCGAGGCAAACACCGAGGGCGTGCGCAACCGTCCCATCGTCATGTGCGGCTGCGTTCCCTCCCGCTATGGCGACGACCTTCCCGCCGAGCTCCCCGAGGTCGCCGCGTTCGTTCGCGCGGATGCTGAGGACGGCATCGTCTCGGTCATGGACGGCGTGCTTGGGCGCGAGTCCGCGGTGCCTGCTGCGGTCGGCTCCTCGGCGGGGCCTCTCGCCGAGCCACTTCGCACCGTTGAGGGCGCAAGCGCCTACGTGAAGATCTCTGACGGCTGCGACCGCTTCTGCTCCTTCTGCGCTATTCCCTATATCCGCGGTCGCTACGCCTCCCGTCCCTATGCAGAGATCGAGCCCGAGGTGCTCGCGCTTGCCAAGAGCGGCGTGCGAGAGTTCGTTCTCATCGGCCAGGACACCGGCATCTGGGGCAGGGACCTGGGGGAGGGTGACACGCTCGCGAGCCTGCTCACGCGCCTCGCGAAGGTGGTGCGTCCCTTTGGCGCCTGGCTGCGCGTGCTCTACCTTCAGCCCGAGGGCATGACCGACGAGCTCGTGGCTGCCATCCGTGACACGCCCGAGGTGCTTCCCTACATCGACATCCCCATTCAGCACTGCAACGCTCGCGTGCTCAAGAGCATGAACCGTTCGGGCAGCGCCGAGGAGTTCTCCGAGCTGTTCGCGCGCCTCCGCTCCGAGATCCCGGGCATGGTGCTTCGCACGACGGGCCTCGTTGGCTTTCCCGGCGAGACCGAGGAAGAGTACGAGGAGCTGCTTGACTTCATCCAGAAGGAGGAGTTTGACTACACGAGCGTGTTCTCCTATTCGCGCGAGGAGGGTACCCGCGGCGCCGAGATGGACGGTCAGATCGACGAGGACGTGAAGCTCGAGCGTGCCCAGGGGCTCATCGACATCGCCGAGGAGCTTGGCTTCTCCGCCACGGCCAAGCACGTGGGCGAGGTCGTCGACGTCATCATCGACGGCATCGACACCGATGGCGAGACTCCCGAGCTCATCGGCCACACCTGGTTCCAGGCCCCCGACTGCGACGGCGCCGTTCACATTCCCGAGGGCGAGGCGTGCGTGGGAGACGTCGTGCGCGTGCGACTGACGGAGTCGTTCTGCTATGAGCTCGAGGGTGAGATCGTGACGGACGAGGAGGCGTAGGCCGTGAGCGAGAAGAAGTCTTCGCCTGGCATGTGGACTCCGGCAAACATCGTCACGTCCGTCCGCGTCGTTTTCGTGCCCGTCTGGCTGCTCATGGCGCAGCTGCTTGGCGGCGTCGGGGTCGGCGGCATGGCGGTGTTCGTCGCGTTTTGCCTGCTGTCGCTCACCGACAAGCTTGACGGCTACCTCGCGCGCAGCCGCAACGAGGTGACGACGTTCGGCAAGTTCCTCGACCCGATTGCCGACAAGCTCGTCGTCATCGTGGCACTGTGCTATCTGCTCGAGACCGGTGCTCCCGTGTCGTGGGCCCTGCTCGTCATCGTCTCTCGCGAGTTTCTCGTGAGCGGGCTTCGCATGGTCGTTGCCACGAAGGGCGTCGTCATCGCCGCCGGAAACCTAGGCAAGTGGAAGACCGCCACGACGATGGTCTCCATTTGCGGCGCCCTGCTCGCCATGGCCATCGACAGCTACGCCCTCATGTGCGTGTCCTATGGTCTGCTTGTCGTTGCCGTCGTGCTCACCATCTGGAGTGGCGTGGACTACTTCGTGAAGTCCTGGGGGGCGCTTTCGGATGACGAGCCTGAGGCGTCAGACAAGAGTGATGCGGCTCCGACGTGGGACGATGCCGTGTCGCTTGCTTCCCGTGTTCTCGATCAGGCTCGCGCGGCTGGTCTGAGCGTCGGCACCGCTGAGAGCTGCACGGGGGGCCTCGTGGAGGCGTCACTCACGGCCGTGCCCGGTTCCTCGGACGTCGTGATGGGCGCTGTGGGCTCGTATGCGTGCTCGGTGAAGGAGGCACTGCTTGGGGTCGAGCATGACACCCTCGAGCGTGTTGGCGCCGTGTCCTCCGAGTGCGCGAGCGAGATGGCGCGTGGGGCGCGTGGGGCGCTCGGGTGCGATGTGGCCGTGAGCGTCACTGGCATTGCTGGACCTGGCGGGGCCGTTCCCGGCAAGCCCGTTGGGCTCGTCTGGTTTGGCGTGAGCGATGGGCATGAGACGCGCACGGAGTCCGTCGTGTTCCCCGGCGATCGTTCCGAGGTGAGGCTGCGCTCCGTGATGCACGCTCTCGAGCTGCTGCGCAGCATGTGCGGCAAGGCTGCCGCTCGCGGCTAGGCAAAGCCCGCTCGGCGGTTTCGCCTTTCATCAATTTTGCTTAAAATTCGGGCATCTAGCTGCGGTGTTAGACCTCAGTTAGATGCCCGTCAGGTTTTGCTCGCAACGTATGTCCTAAGCTCCTCTCAAGTGTTTGACCACGAACGATTGTTCGTGTATCATGTCGGGAGGTAGCAATGGAAGGGAACGAGATGGCTAAGTCCAACGCGGTTTCGCGAGAGATTCACGCGCCTACCACGGGCGAGGAACGCACGAAGATGATCGAGTCCACGACTGCCGAGATTGAGAAGAAGTTCGGCAAGGGCGCGATCATGAAGTATGGCGAGGGCGGGCCTGACCTTCACGTCGAGGCCATCCCCACGGGCTCCCTCGCCCTTGATGTCGCCCTTGGCATCGGTGGCGTTCCCAGGGGCCGCATCGTGGAGATCTATGGCCCCGAGTCCTCGGGCAAGACCACGCTCTCGCTCGAGATTCTCGCAGAGGCCCAGGCCATGGGTGGCGTCGTTGCCTTCATCGATGCCGAGCACGCGCTCGATCCCGGCTATGCCGCTCGCATCGGCGTTGACATCGACGAGGTGCTCATCTCTCAGCCAGACACCGGCGAGCAGGCGCTTGAGATCTGTGACATGCTCGTTCGCTCCGGAGCCATCGATGTGGTGGTCATCGACTCCGTGGCCGCGCTCGTCCCGCGTGCGGAGATTGAGGGCGAGATTGGAGACACCACGGTGGGTCTCCAGGCCAGGCTCATGAGCCAGGCGCTTCGCAAGCTCGCTGGCTCTCTCTCGAAGTCCAACACCACCTGCATCTTCATCAACCAGCTTCGCGAGAAGATCGGCATCATGTTCGGCAATCCGGAGACCACTCCTGGCGGCCGTGCCCTCAAGTTCTTCTCTTCGGTGCGCATGGACATTCGTCGCATCGACACGATCAAGCAGAGCGGCGACATCGTGGGCAGCCGCGTGCGCGTCAAGGTCGTCAAGAACAAGGTGGCCCCTCCCTTCAAGACGGCCGAGTTCGACATCATGTACGGCACCGGCATCTCCAAGGAGGGTTCGATCCTGGACCTCGGCGTCGACAACGAGGTGGTCAACAAGTCCGGCGCCTGGTACACGTACGAGGGCGAGCGCCTTGGCCAGGGCAGGGAGGCCGCGAAGGAGTTCCTGCGCAAGAACCCCGATCTCAGGGACGAGATCGAGTCTCGCGTCCGTGAGGTCGTCGGCCTGGAGCCCCTTGAGGGCGTGGAGCCCTCGACTCCGGTGAGCGCTGAGAGCGATGGCGAGTAGGAGAGCCGGAGCGTCCAGCCACAAGACTTCGAGGGACCCTCGTGTGCACGAGGGTCCCTCTGGCTTTACGTGGACGCTCTGCTTCCCCGATCGAGGTGCCACCCCGATGGGGGCGAGAAAGCCCCTGGCATGTATAGAGACGGCTGATTCCGAGCCCATTTTTGTCCCCGTCTGCGTGGCCAGGCGACTTGACGGAGCCGACGGCCCGGAGCCGGGCAGCAGGGCCGAGCTTTTGTACGAGGTGAGGACGCTCTCTGACGAATGCGCGTGGTCCAAGCTCGTTGACCTTGTGTCTCGCAGGGATTACTCGCAGAAGGAGGCCGCTGACAGGCTCGTTCGCGAGGGCTTCTCGAGGGACTGCGCGTGCCGCGCGGTGGGGCGCGGCGTTGCCTCGCGTGTCGTGAATGACGCGAGGTTTGCCGAGTACTTCGTGCGTGCCAAGGTCAGTGCTGGGTGGGGCCCGATGCGCATCGAGCGCGAGCTTTCTCGCAGGGGCGTCCCCATTGAGGATGTACCCGGTTGGCCAGATGAGTTCTTTGGCGACGAGGGTCCCGCGCAACGGGCGCGTGAGCTTATCGAGCGCAAGCCTGTGCCTCGGGAGAATGCCTACCCAAAGCTCGTTCGCTTCCTCGTGTCGAGGGGCTTCTCCCTCTCCGTTGCCAAGGACGTTGTGAGCGAGCGTCTGGCACGGGATGACGATTCATAGTCGGACTGCGCGATGTGCTGCATTTCTGTCCCGCTGTGTGCCGCGTTGACGCAAGCGGGCTCTACACATAAAATGAGATAACCATTTGGGTATCTCTCGTCCGCCGTGTTCCTCATGGCGAACGTTCTTTTTGTTCGTTTAGCTGCGATTGGACGCACATAGACGCCGGGAGTCACTCGGATGGTGGGTTCTGCCCTTGTCGGCAGTCTCCTGAACATCTCTTGCAGTTTTGTGATCCTAGGAGTCAACATGTTGCCAGTTATCGTTGCGGCGGTCATCGCCCTTGTGGCGGGTTTCGCCATCTCTCACTTCGCTGTCAATGGCCAGAACTCGGCCAAGGTCCAGGAGGCCAACCGTCAGGTGAGCGAGGCTCAGCAGAGGGCCGAGCAGATTTGCGCCGATGCCGAGCGTCAGGCCGAGACCACCAAGAAGGAGGCCGTTCTCGCTGCCAAGGAGGACATCCTCAAGCAGCGCCAGGCCGCTGAGGCCGAGGAGAAGCAGCGCAAGAGCGAGCTTCACTCCCTTGAGAGCCGTATCATGCAGCGCGAGGAGTCCCTCGACCGTCGAAACGACGCGCTCGACCGTCGCGAGCACCAGCTCTCCAGTCAGGCGGGCCAGCTCGACCGTCGTCAGAGCGACCTCGATGGCCTCGTCAAGAAGCAGACGACCGAGCTCGAGCGCATCGCGTCCCTCTCTCAGGACGAGGCCCACAAGGAGCTTCTCGACCGCGTTCGCAAGGACACGGTTCGTGAGGAGGCCCAGATCCTTCGCGAGAGCGAGCAGCGTACGCGTGCCCAGGCTGACAAGACGGCTCGAGAGATCGTGACGACCGCCATCCAGCGCTGCGCCGCTGACCAGGCCGGCGAGGTCACCGTTACCTCCGTTCACATCCCCTCCGATGACCTCAAGGGCCGCATCATCGGCCGCGAGGGCCGCAACATCCGCACGTTCGAGCAGGTCTCCGGCGTCTCTCTCGTCATCGATGATACCCCCGAGACGGTGCTGCTCTCGAGCTTCGAGCCCGTTCGTCGCGAGACGGCCCGCGTGGCGCTCGAGAACCTCATCGCCGACGGCCGCATTCACCCGGCCCGCATCGAGGAGATGTACAAGAAGGCCGAGACTCTCGTCAACCAGCGGGTTCAAGAGGCTGGCGAGCAGGCCGCCTTTGACGCTGGCATCCACGACCTTCACCCCGAGATCATCAAGACGCTCGGCGCTCTGCGCTATCGCACCTCTTTTGGCCAGAACGTCCTGCAGCACTCCAAGCAGGTCTCTGAGCTGTGCGGCGTCATGGCCTCCGAGCTTGGGCTTGATCCCACGGCCGCCAAGCGTGCCGGTCTTCTGCATGACCTCGGCAAGGCCATTGACCACACGGTCGAGGGCCCGCATGCCGTCATCGGCGCCGACCTCGCACGTCGCTATGGCGAGCGCCCCGAGATCGTCCACGCCATCGAGGCGCACCACGCAGATGTTGAGCCCAACACGATTCTCGACCAGCTCGTGATGGCCGCCGATGCCATCTCCGCCGCCAGGCCCGGCGCGCGTCGCGAGAGCGCCGAGACCTACATCAAGCGACTTCAGAAGCTTGAGGAGATCTCGAACGCTCACGAGGGCGTCGAGCGCACCTACGCCATGCAGGCCGGTCGCGAGCTCCACGTCATGGTCCAGCCCGAGAAGATCTCCGATGCCGAGGCCACGGTTCTGGCCCACGACATTGCCAAGCAGATCGAGGACGAGATGGAGTATCCCGGCCAGGTCCGCGTCGTCGTCATTCGCGAGTCTCGCGCCGTTGATGTCGCGAAGTAGCGGTCCGTCCATCTTCTGACGATGTCCAACACGAGTCACATCTCATCTGGCGAGGGCAAGGCTCCGGCCGTGCCCTCGCTTGTCGATTTTGTCGCCGCCGTCTCTGGTGACACGGCCGTGCGCGTCGAGGAGTCACTTGGTGAGGGCTTCGTTCGTCTGCGCGTTGGCGAGGCCGAGAGGCGCCAGGCAAAACATGACATCCGTTGCATCGAGGACGTCGTCATCGAGATGCTCCGCAACTCGAGGGATGCGGGCGCGCGCCGAATACTCGTTGCTACGACGCGAGAGGGTGATACTCGCTCCCTCGTCATGATCGATGATGGTTCCGGCGTCCCCGATTCCATGCGCGAGCGAATCTTCGATGCTCGCGTGACCTCAAAGCTCGATACGGTGCACATGGACCGTTGGGGCGTCCACGGTCGTGGCATGGCCCTCTTCTCCATCAAGGAGAACACGCGTATGGCACGCGTCATGGCCTCGGGGAAGGGGCTCGGCTCCTCCATCCGAGTTGAGGCGGACGCCACGGAGCTTCCCGAGAGAAAGGACCAGAGCACGTGGCCCTCCGTTGGCAGTGGTGACGAAGGCCAGACGCAGCTCAAGGGCCCTCACAACATCATTCGTACGTGCTGCGAGTTCGCGCTTGAGGAGCGGCCGAACTGCGAGGTCTATCTCGGCTCCGCGGCCGACGTCCTGTCCACTGCCCGCGCCCTCGTCGAGCAAAGCCCAGATAGGTCTAGGCTTCTCTTCGTCGACGACCCCTCCGAGGTCCCGGTCATCGAGCGGCCTGCCGTTGCCGGGGATGCGCGCGAGCTCTCCACGATAGCCCAGGACCTGGGACTTTCCATCTCTGAGCGCACGGCGCACCGCATTCTTGCCGGGCAGATCAAGCCGCTCCGTCCCGTCGCGGCAAGGCTGCTCCACCATGGCGGTACGCCTGGGGCCCAGCAGGTCGACCTGTCCAAGGACCGTCGCGGCCTCAAGATCGCGCAGGATGACATCGACGAGTTCTCGCGCACGATGGAGCGGGCCTTCGACCTCATTGCGGAGCGCTACTATGTGGGTCTTTCCGGCGAACCTCGCGTGAGCGTGACGCGTGACAAGATTACCGTTACATTTGACCTCGAGAAGCAAGACTAGGGCCGCTATCGGGCGCAGCTCGTCCGCGCAGCGGTCCCCTTAGGATATAACTCAGCAGCATCACTACCATAAACGCAGCTAGGAGCAACATACATGGACTACCTGAAGGTCTCGAGCAAGTCCTCGCCTGCTTCTGTCGCCGGTGCGATTGCCGGCATGGTGAAGGACGGGGTTCCCGTCAACATCCAGTCGGTGGGGGCTGGGGCTGTGAACCAAGCGATCAAGGCCGTGGCCATCGCTCGTGGCTTCCTCATTCCCACGGGAGTCGACATCTCGTGTGCCCCCACGTTCTCGGATATCGATATCGACGGCCAGAGCCGCACGGCCATTCGCATTGCGGTGTATGTCCACAGGCTTGCGCCGTCGGACGCTACGACCATCGAGCAGGGTGCCGGAAAGGTGGCAATTTAAGTGAGCAATGTCTCGTCTCTTGCTGGTCTCACGTATCACGTGAAGACGTTTGGCTGTCAGATGAACCTTCATGACTCGGAGCGCGTGTCGGGTCTTCTCGGGTCGTGCGGCTGCCTTGAGGTCGCCACTCCTGATGAGGCCGATATCGTCGTCTTCATGACGTGCTGCGTCCGCGAGAAGGCCGACACGCACCTCTACGGTCAGGTCTCAGCCATGGTGAGTGCCCCCGAGCCCCCGCACGGCCGCAGGGTCGTGTGCATCGGCGGCTGCATCGCCCAGCGTGACGGCTCCGGCATTCGCGAGCACATGCGCAACGTCGACGTCGTCTTTGGCACCCGTGCGATCGCGAGCCTTCCCGACCTCATCGTGGACGCCCTCAACGGCTCCAAGAAGAATGTCTTTGCGGACACGAGCGAGGATGACCCGGGCTTCTCCTCCGACCTGCCTAGCAGGCGCGAGGACGTCTGGCATGCGTGGGTGCCCATCATGACGGGCTGCAACAACTTCTGCAGCTATTGCATCGTTCCCTACGTGCGCGGCCGCGAGCGCGACCGAGCGTTCGAGAGCATCGTCGACGAGGTGCGTACGCTCCATGAGGACGGTGTCCGCGAGGTCTGCCTTCTGGGCCAGAACGTCAACTCCTTCGGCCGCCAGCGCTATGGCTCGCCCCGCTTTGCCGAGCTGCTGCGTGCCGTGGGTGAGACGGGCATCGAACGCATCCGCTTCACGAGCTCCCACCCCAAGGACCTCTCTGACGAGACGATTGCCGCCATGGCCGAGACGCCTGCCGTCATGCCCCAGCTTCACCTTGCCGTCCAGAGCGGCTCAACCCGCGTCCTCAAGGCGATGAACCGGCACTACACGCGTGAGGACTACCTTGCCTTGGCCGATCGCATCAAGCAGGCCAATCCTGGCATCGCTCTGTCCACCGACATCATCGTGGGCTTCCCCGGCGAGACCGAGGAGGACTTCGAGCAGACGCTGAGCCTTGTGCGAGAGGTCGGGTTCTCCTCTGCGTTCACGTTCATCTACTCCAAGCGTCCCGGAACGCCCGCTGCCAAGATTGACGACCCCACTCCGCGCGAGGTCATCCAGGAGCGCTTCGACAGACTTGCGGCTCTCGTTGCTGACCTCGCCCACGAGGCCAACCAGGTTGAGCTCGGCCATACGGTCGAGGCGCTTGTCGAGGGACCGTCCAAGAGGGATGCCGACATTCTCGTGGGGCACAGCCCCAAGAACAAGACGGTGCACTTTGAGATTCCGGAGGGTTACAAGGCCCAAGACCTTGTTGGCAAACTCGTTGACGTTCGCGTCGAGGAGGCCCGTACCTGGTATCTGCGTGGCCCGATGGTTGGCGACCCGAGGTGAGCGAGGGCTCCCAGGCCCCGGTATGCCCGGGCGCACCCGTTATATGCATCGTGGGTCCCACTGCCTCGGGCAAGAGCGCGCTGGCAGACGAAGTGGCCATGCAGCTTGGGACGGACGTCATCTCCGTCGACTCGATGCAGGTCTATCGCGGGATGGACATAGGCACGGCCAAGACGCCGATGGGGGAGCGTCGCGTTCCCCTGCAGATGGTCGATGTCTCTGACATCTCCAAGGATTATTCGGTCGCGATGTTCCAGCGCGACGCACGCATGCTTGTGAACGAGCGCAGGTGCGCCGGTAAGGCGGCGATATTGTGCGGGGGAACGGGGCTGTACCTTGACGGCGTCATTGACGTGATGGAGTTTCCCACGGGCGAGACCCACGGCGAGGTTCGCTCGAAGTACGAGGGCTATCTCGCCAAGCATGGTACGCAGGCCCTTTGGGAGCTTCTCGACTCGCGTGACCACGAAAGCGCGGCAGCCATCCACCCCAACAACGCGCGACGCGTGGTCAGGGCTCTTGAGATGCATGACGAGGGCACGAGCTATGCTGAGCAGCTTTCTGGACTCAAGGCGCGTAGACCCTACTATTCCGTTGAGATGTGGGGCATAACGATGGACAGGCAGCGTCTCTATCGCCGTATCGACGAGCGCGTTGATGCCATGATGGTTGCGGGACTCGTCGACGAGGTCGAGGGCCTCGTTTCCGCCGGATTGGGCGAAGACCTCACGGCGCGTCAGGCCATCGGCTACAAGGAGGTTCTTGCATATCTTGGCGGGAGCTGTTCTCTCGACGAGTGCGTTGAGCTCATCAAGCGACGCTCTCGCAGGTATGCGAAGCGGCAGCTGTCCTGGCTGAGAAGGGACGGGCGCGTTCGGTGGCTTGACATGGATGTGCTTGACACATCTGGCGCCGCGGATTTGGTCGTGAAGTCCTATAGCGCTGCCTTGCGCAGCTCCTGACACCAAGGGGGAGAGGGTTACGGGTCGATTCAAGCAGATGTCAACGGCGCCCGTTCCGGAGCGGACGCTTGTCGTTGGTGTGGACACGGGAAGGGCCGATTGGCCCATGGTGGAGTCTCTTGACGAGCTCGAGAAGCTCGTCGAGACGGCTGGCGGCATCGTCGTTGCCCGTGAGACTCAAAGGCTCGATTCCCCCATCCCCAAGACCTTCGTGGGCTCCGGCAAGGCCAAGGAGCTCGCCGAGCTCGTCAGGCGAATGGATATCGACGTCGTTGCCTTTGACGATCAGCTGTCTCCGTCCCAGCAGGCCAACCTTGAGCGCATCTTCGGTGACCCCGTCAAGGTGATTGATAGGACTGCGCTTATCCTTGACATCTTTGGTCGCCATGCCACGACGCGCGAGGGCTCGCTTCAGGTTCAGCTCGCCCAGCTTCAGTATGTGCTGCCGCGTCTTCGCGGCATGTGGAGCCACCTCATGGGTGAGCAGACCCGCGGTGGCATCGGTAGTCGATTCGGCCAGGGCGAGAGCCAGCTTGAGGTCGACCGAAGGCTCGTCCGGGACCGGATAGCAGCGCTTCGCCGTGAGCTCGCTCGTCTCGAGACCAGACGCAACACCCAGAGCAAGGCGCGTTGGGACTCCGGTATCTATCGCGTGGCTCTTGCCGGTTACACAAACGCCGGAAAATCCACCCTGCTCAATGCGCTTACGGATTCAAAGGTCTATGCCAAGGACGAGCTCTTTGCCACGCTTGATCCTACGACGAGGTCCATCGACCTTGCCGAGGGGAGAAAGATTACCCTCACCGACACGGTCGGGTTCATTCAGAAGCTCCCGACAACGCTCGTTGAGAGCTTCAAGTCCACGCTTGCCGAGGTTCGGGCCGCCGACCTTGTGCTAGAGGTCGTGGATGCCCATGACGGCAACTGGGAGAAGAAGGTCAGGGCCGTCAACGACATTCTTGGGCAGATCGACGCCGGTGATATCCGCCGCGTCCTCGTCTTCAACAAGTGCGATCTTCTTGACGATGAAGCCCTCGGCGAGCTGAGGGCCCACAATTCTGACGCCGAGTTTGTCTCCGCGGAGCAGGGAACCGGACTTGCTGGTTTGATGCACAGGATTGCCTCGGAGGCGAGCGCTGGCGACGTGACGCTCACTGCACTGGTTCCCTATGAGAAGGGAATGCTCGTCAAGATGGTTCACGAGCGCTGCCAGGTTATCAGAGAGCAGTATCAGGATAATGGGCTTTTCGTGACCCTGAAGGCCGGCGAGCGCATGGCTGCAACCCTGCGTCCCTATGAGATAGACGATTAGCTCGCTATCTCCCAAAGACGGCCATGAGGGCCGCGAGCACCAATGGCTGGTGTAGCACGTAGAACTCAAGTGCGTGCCTTCCAACGAACTCGAGGGGCCTGCACCTGAGGTTCGCAAGCGCGTGGCTTACCTTCGTGCTTTCCCTGACGGGCTTTGCCAGCATGGTTCCCGCAAGATAGAGCAGCGTAAAGGGCAGTGGCGTGTAGTAGTCTCCCGACGCGAAGGTGGGCCCTGGGAAGCCGAGCCAACTCAACAGCCCGCTCTCGTAGGGCGCGGAGGGCATTCTGAGGTAGGGACCTCCTAATGCCTTGAGCCCGAACGTCCCACTCGGGATATCGAGGCAAAGCAGAAACGCGCCTAGCAACGCGGCAAAGAGAGCCATGGACTTCCTGTCGGACAGCTCTTTTGGCATGAGGCACCGTATGGCTTCTGCGACGAGCGTGCTGGCGCCCATGCAGTAGATGATGCCAAAGCTGATGGGAGTGTCCACGGCGACTACCGTTGTGACCAGAAAGATTACTGCAGCAACAACGAGATACCTGCACCCTCTCTTGAAGTTGCTTCTCGAGTAGGTTGCCATGATTCCGGCAACCAGGATGAACGTCCAGGATATCGAGGCGCGCCAGACATCCTGCAGGGGAGGGCGAAACCAACTCAGGTTAACCCCATAGAGATACACGAGGTCATAGCAAAGGTGGAAGCCGATCATTGATATGACCGAGAACCCCCGGATAACGTCGTAGCCATGGATTCTGTTGTTTGGCTTTGCGCTGTGTTCCGCATTCATGCTAAAGAGACCTGAGAAGTCCGGTCACCCTGCCAAGAATCGTTGGGTTGTCTGCGTAGATGGGTTCCATCGTGTCGTTCTCCGGCTGAAGGCGAATTCGATTCTTCTCGCGATAGAAGGTCTTGACCGTGGCGGAGTCATCGATGAGCGCAACGACGATCTCTCCGTTGTGAGCATCATGCTGCTCTTTGACGACGATGTAGTCACCGTCGAAGATGCCTGCGTTGATCATCGATTCGCCGCGGACGCGGAGGATGAACGAGCTTGAGTCGCCGATGAGAGACGTGGGGAGCGTCATGACCTCCTCGACGTTTTGCTCGGCCAAGATGGGCGTTCCGGCTGCTACCCTTCCCACGACTGGCAGGGTGACGGTTCCGCCATCAACGTCTTGGGAAACGCTTGCAAGGTTCGTGGGCTGCTGGAATCTTTCGCTTCCCGGACCGGTTATCTCGATCGTGCGTGGCTTGTTGGGGTCGCGGCGTATGTATCCGGCCTTCTCGAGACGGTGAAGGTGCGAATGCACTGTCGAGGGGGACGAGAGCCCGATTGCGGCCCCGATCTCTCGTACTGAGGGCGGGTAGCCGTGCGTTGCCGTGAAGCTGCATATGAAGTCATAGGCCTGCTGCTGGCGTGCGGATATCTTTACCTCAGACATGATTCCTCCTCTTCGACTTGAAGCAATCATACACGCGTTCGACTCAAGATTCAAACATTTGTTCTATTTCTGCTTGACACGAACAGCTGTACGTAGATACTAGGTATAGAACAATTGTTTGGGCATTGGACTACAGAAATTATTGTCCTAAATAGTTCGTATAAATGTAGCTGCTGGTATTGCGAGAGAGAGGTTGAGCAGATGAGGAATCGTGAACTGAATTTTGGCATCGCTGGAACGTCCGCACTTCAGCCTGAGCCGGCGGAATCTGGCTTTCGTGTCATAGACGGTTCCAGGCCTGCTCATGGCGACAGCTTTTCTCGTGAATCTGAGGGGCGTGGCCCGAGCATCATCTCCAAGGCGGTCAACTGGAACAGACGCGTGAACACCTCTACGTGCGTGGCCCCCGTTATCGACGATCGACAGCAGCTCGTTGGCGAGCTCGGCTTTTTCCTCGTCGTGGCCATCGTGGTCCTTGGACTGGCTTTCCTGTGATGGGTTAATTCGGGCGTTTTCGCAGCGTCCTAGACTAATCCATAGTCGCAGCGTATGGTATGTATCGCTAGTGTTTCTGCGATGTGGAGGAAGCCATGCGCTGTCCCAAATGCGGCTGCGAGGAGTCCAAGGTCGTTGACTCCAGGCCCGCCGAGAACAATGACTCAATCAGGCGCCGCCGTGAATGCGTCTCCTGCGGCTTTAGGTTCACCACGTACGAGCGCCGCGAGGAGCTTCCGCTTGTCGTCCGCAAGCATGACGGGTCCAAGGAGCCCTTCGATCGTGAGAAGCTCATGCGCGGTCTCGTTCGCGCAACCGTCAAGCGCGACATCCCCATTGACGTTCTCGACAAGCTCATCGGCGACATCGAGAGCGAGCTGAGGGACCATGGCACAACTGAGGTGGATTCGAGCGCCCTTGGCGAGATGGTCCTGCATCGCCTTGCTGACATTGACAAGGTTGCCTACGTGCGCTTCGCCTCGGTCTACCGTGACTTCAAGGATATCGAGGAGTTTTCCGCGGAGCTGAGGAGGCTCTCTGGTGAGTAGCGAATTAATCTCTCTTCCCATCAAGCGCCTCGACCCCGAGGTGGAGCTTCCGGCCTATGCCTATGAGGGAGACGCGGGCCTCGACTTGCGCTCCAACGAGGACATCGTTCTGGCTCCTTTTGAGCGCCGCCTCATCTCCACGGGCCTTGCGATCGCGATTCCCGAGGGTTATGCGGGCTTCGTTCAGCCGAGGAGTGGTCTGGCCCTTCGCGAGGGTCTCTCGATGGTCAACACTCCAGGACTGATCGATGCCCACTACCGTGGTGAGCTCAAGGTCTGCGCAATCAACCTCGATCCCGAGAACCCGATCCGTGTCGAGAGGGGCGAGAGAATCGCCCAGCTCGTCATCCAGGAGGTCCCGAAGGTCTGTCTGCATGAGGTCGATGAGCTGGACGAGACCGACCGAGGCTGCGGCGGATTTGGATCGAGCGGCATCAACTAGCATGTAATACTCGATAAGCAACGGAGGCCGTCATGTCACTGCTTCGGACGCATGAACTTGTGGTCATAGGCGGAGGCCCCGCCGGCCTGTCTGCCGCCATCTACGCCACCCGTGCGGGCCTCACTCCAGTCGTCATCGAGTCCGGCTCGTTTGGTGGGCAAATTTCGACCACGGACGAGTTGGACAATTATCCTGGTCTGGATAACGTTGGTGGCGTGGAGCTTGGCGAGCGTATGCGTGCCCACGCCGAGCGGCTTGGGGCCGAGTTCTCCTACGACGCCATTAAGAGCATTGAGCTTGATGCTGGCACCGCAACGTTTCGTCTTCAGGGCGAGGAGAGCTATGAGGCCAGCGCTGTAGTGTATGCGGCCGGCGCCTCACCGAGGAAGGTAGGCTTTGTCGGTGAGAATGCTTATCTTGGCAGGGGAGTCTCATATTGCGCCACATGTGACGGCATGTTCTATCGCGGCAAGCAGGTCTTTGTCGTTGGTGGGGGCAACACTGCCTGTGAGGAGGCAACCTACCTCGCAAGGCTTGCCGAGAAGGTAACGCTTCTCGTGCGAAAGGACCACCTGAGGGCGATGAGCTCGCTTGCCAACTCCGTTCTTGAGAATCCGAAGATTGAAGTTAGGTACCTAACTTCAATTGTTGAGCTTCGCGGACGTGAGGGGGCGGTGACGTCACTCCCTGACACCATCGTGCTGTCTGTTGGCGAGGCAGGAGCCACTCCACACATCGAGGAGCTTTCGTTTGCGCCTGGGTCCTTTGGCGTCTTTGTTGCCGTTGGCCGCGAGCCGAGATCCGAGCTTGTAAGCGATCTTGTAGACCTGGATGCGGACGGCTACGTCCTCACAAACGATTCCATGGAGACGCGCACCCCTGGTCTCTTCTGCGCTGGTGACGTGAGAACAAAGCCGCTGAGGCAGGTTGTGACCGCAGCATCTGACGGCGCTGTTGCAGCCGTCAGTGCCGCCACATATCTTTCGCGGTTATGACCTAATTTCGCAGTTACCCCGACGCGCCGGCAAGCTGTCTCGCTGGGTTGTATTCCTCTAGATCAGGTGATTAGACTTCGCTCGCGAAATAAACGCGATAATATATCTTATGTAAAGTAGAGAAGTAATTGAAGTGGGGCGCCTCCAAAAACCAAAGGCGCCCCACTTTCTAAGCCCATCTCGAATCGTGAGCAGCTTCTTCTTATCGCAAACTTATTTCTCAAGTTTCTCGGGTGGAGCGAACGTCCCATGGCAGATTCTGCGAACGACGCGCTCGTTGTCTCCGTCTTCCTGCTCATCGAGAAGGACGAGGATTCGATCGCCTTCGAGCAGCTTGGTGTCACCGTTTGGAACGAGCTCCCTGCCGCAACGCCGCACGGACACCACTAGCGTTCTCTCGGGCCACTCAATCTGAGAGATGAGCTTGTCTGCTGCGCTGCATCCGGCCTCTATGACATACGACTGGAGCTGACGGCCGTGGCTGCCCCAGTGCTCGTGCGCCTCGTCCGCGGAGGTACCAAGCTGCCGCGCAAGCAGATGCTCATAGTAGGCGTCAACCCGCATGAGGTTTGCCGTGACATAGGCGATGATGCTCACGATCGCAAGCGACAGCAGCTGCTCGAGGCTCCCCGTGAGCTCGAATGCGAGCACTACGGCGGTCACGGGGGCCCTGATGGCGCCGGCGAACATGCCTGCGATGCCCAGCACCATGAAGTTCATGATGAAGTCCGAGCTCATCCCAAGCACGCGAGTTGCGGCAGTTCCAAATATCGCTCCCGCGAGCGCGCCCATTATCACGAGTGGAAAGAGCGTTCCTCCCGGCGTCCCAGCTCCAAAGCAGACGCCAGTGAAGAGATACTTTCCAAGAAGGATCGTGGTGAGTGCAACCAGTCCAATGCCCTGCGGACGCATGAGCATTTCGAGAATCGCGTCCCCGCCGCACATGAGATCGGGCGCCGCGAGTGCCACCAATCCCGCCAGGGCGAACGGGATCACGTAGCGAAGGTAGGGCGAGCGATACCTGATCTTGGAAAGGAGATTCTGCAGCTCGAACATGCCGATGTTGTGCAGGGCGCCGATTGCGCCCATGACAAGCCCGAAGACGAGGAGAAGCCCATAGGCTTCGTGAGGGATGACCTCAGAGAGCGTGAAGCTAATGACCGGCTTGAGTCCGAGGACTTGGCTCGTCACGTAGTCGCTCATGACGGCGCTCATCATGACGGAGATGATGAGGGGCGCGTTGAACGTCTTGTGGATCTCCTCAAGCGCGAACATCACGCCCGTGAGGGGCGCATGAAAGGCTGCCGCCATGCCCGCACCGGCACCGCAGGTGACGAGAAGGCGCTCCTCTCCCCTTCCACGGCCGAGCATGCGCGAGACGCCCTTGCCGGCCATGCCGCCAAGCTGGACCGATGGTCCCTCCCTGCCAAGGGAAAGACCGCCAAGCGCGCCGAGCGTTCCCTCTACGAACTTTGCGGCGGTCACGCGGTGCCAGGGAGCCTCCATGGCACCCATGACCTCTGCGTCTACCTGCGGTATTCCCGAGCCGGACGTCGCTGGCTCCCAGCGTACGAGTGCGGCCACGACAACGGCCATGATGAGGAGTGCCGCGCCCCAGAGCGCCACGTTTGCGATAGAGGCAGAGAAGCTCGCGATGATCTGCCTCAGCGTGTGCTCGCCCCACGTGAGCGCAAGCCTGTAGAGCGTTACGAGCGCCCCGGCAAACAGACCGACGAGCGCTCCTTCCCACACGAGGCTCACCTGGAACCTTCTCGAGAGACGTCTTCGTATTGGGTTGCTGCGTTGCTGCACGTCTGTCCCCTCTTGTGATGCTGTCGTGCAAGGAAGAACCGGTCGCGGCTCGTGGCCACGACCGGCTGTGATTCTACGCCTCTGCGGATAAGGATGAGGGTCTGGTCTAGTCCACCTTTATCAGGGAGTAGACCTCCTGCGAGTACTCCTTGCCGATGGCCTCGCGCGGATTGAGGAAGGCGAGCTCGAGGATGAAGGAGAAGCCGAGGATCTTCGCCCCCGACTGCTCGACGAGCTTTGCCGTGGCAAGGGCCGTGCCGGCCGTGGCAACGAGGTCGTCGACGATGATCACGCGGTCGTCAGGCGAGAGCGCGTCCTTGTGAATCTGCAGCTCGTCGGTGCCATACTCGAGGGCATAGCTCTGCGTGTAGACTTCTCGCGGCAGCTTTCCGGGCTTGCGGGCCGGAACGAAGCCCGCTCCCAGGCGATAGGCCACAGGCGTGCCGATGAGGAACCCTCGCGCCTCCGATCCCACGACCTTCGTGACACCCTTGCCAAGAAAGTGCTGCGTCATGGCATCGACGCATGCGGAGAAGCCCCTCTCGTCGGCAATGAGTGGCGTGATGTCCTTGAAGACGACTCCGGGTTCGGGATAGTCCGGGATGTCTACGACGAGGTTCTCATAAGGGAATGGTGTCTCGTTGGCGACGTCCATATGGTGCCCCCTGATTTGAGTTTGGCGCCGCGACAAATTGCGGCCTTACCAATCCTTGTTCCCCGTTAGGAGGGGAATGAAACGCTAGTGTGAGCGCTCGTCTCCGAGTAGCTCTCTTCTGATGAGGGACCGCCTGACGGATCCGGTGAGCTCGAGCATCCTGTCAAGCGTCATCTCCCTCCTGAGCGCCCGCTCGCCCTCGCTCTCGCCCTGGTGCCGGGAGATCGACGCGAGCGCCTGCTCGAACATGGGCGTCTCGCGATTGGCTGCCGCAACATACTGGCGCAGGTTCTTGGGCTCGATGCCAAAGTGCGTGAGCTCGGCACACGTGACGATGAGCTCGAGGTCCTGGCCACGCACGAGATCCCTTCCCGCGGGTGAGCGAACAAGCCTGATGAGCCCGCAGTCAGCCATCTTCCTTACGATGGCCAAGCTTACGCCCAACAGCTCGGGAATCCTGTCGATGGGGTGCATCTCGTCCGCAAGCTCAGGACTGATCCTGGATGCGCGCTCACGAGACGCGCCAAACATCTCTTCTGGTGTGCTCTCTTCCTGCGTCGTCCTGCCATCGAGCTCATCCTTGATAACGCTCAGGGGCAGGAATTTCGTCTTCTGCAGGTACAGGATCGTCTCGAGACGCTGAATGTCGCGCGAGGAATAGAGACGGTATCCGCCAGGGGTGCGAGAGGGCGTGAGCAACCCCTCGTCCTCAAGGTAGCGGACCTTCGAGATGGAAAGGTCGGGATACTGCTCCTGGAGCCTTCTTACAACCTTGCCTATGGTGAGATAGCCGGCGTCGGCCATGTGCGCTACTCGCCCGTCTGGATTCTCTGGGGACGGGTCGTGTGGTAGACCATGCGGAACGTCCCCACCTGGATGGTCGAGCCGTCAACGATCGGTGCGCTCTTGACGATGGCGCCGTCAACCCAAGTCCCATTGAGAGACCCGAGGTCTTCGATGCGGGCAGAGTTCCCGTTGATGTGCAGGACCGCGTGACGACGAGAGACGGTCATGTCGTTGAGAAACACGGAGGACGACGGGTCGCGGCCAATCGTGATCTCTGGCGTGTCGAGCACGAACGAGGCGCCCGTCTGCGGTCCCTTGAGGATGGAGAGGGTTGGGTAGCCGGGACGCGTCGAGCCCATGAGGTCGGGCACGGTGGCGTCCGCCGAGGGCATGCAGAAAATGGCCGTGGCGTCCGCTGCGTTCTTGATGTTCTCGTCGGACATGGAATCCCTCTCTTGGTTGTCTATTCGAACTTCGATTGTAGCGCTCTTGGCGCTATCGGCAGGCTATAGCCTCGATTGCGACGGGGGCGCCCTGGGCGATGGAAACCACTTGCACGCGAGAACAGGCGGGCATGGGCCTGGGGAAACGTTCCTCGCACGCGGCGTCGACAGCCGAGAAGTCATCGGTACCGGCAAGCAGGACTGTTACCTTCGTGACGTCGGAAAGCGTAAGGTCGAGTTCGGAGAGCACCGCCTCGACGTTGTCGAGGCATTGTGAGGCCATCTCCTTGAGCGAGCCTTTGACGAGTGCGCCCGTCTTGGGGTCGGCGGGAGGCTGTGCGGAGACGAACACGTAACGGCCGGCACTCGTTCCCTCAGAAAAGGGCGCTGAGGTCCGCGGCGCCCTACTTGCCGAGATGGCATACATTGCTTATCCACCGTCCTTTAGGCAGACTTTGCTCCCATGAGGTTGGGGCTCAGCTCGTCAACGAGACCGAAACCGCTCCTCGCATAGGTAAGCTTAGCAGTTGCGACGTACGTGCATGCCCCAACCGTGCGTCCTGCCTGCGACCATGTGCAGACGCCCGCGGCGTCGCTCGGTGCGCATAGCTGGGCCGTTGAAGACATGGTCCTCACATAGGTCGTGGGGCCGGCGTCTGGCCATACGAGTCCCTTGGTGGTTGCCTGGGTGGCAACGGGACACATCAGCGCGAGGTCATAGGCAAAGGGCCGCTCGCCCATGGCCTTCTCGGGACTTGCGAGGACGTACGAGTCATAGGTGCCAAAGGCCCAGTCGAGCAGCGCCTCGGTGTCCGTGAAGCGGCCCTCGCGCGTCTGGCAGCCAAGGACAACGGTGTAGAGCGTGGTGCCATGGCGCCTGGCGCAGCCCATGAATGCCGTCACGTAGTTGCCTGCCCCCGTCTTGATGCCCAGAAGCCCGTCATAGCTGCCGAGTAGGTGGTCGACCGTGGGAAAGGTCGTCTCGATGCCGTTGACGTTGACGGTCGTCGACTGCATGCGGACCGTGTCAGCGATGAAGGGCTGCGTTGTCATGGCGTAGCGGGCGAGGATGGCGAGGTCGTGGACGGTCGAGTGATGCCCGTCGGCATCGAGTCCGTGGGGGTTCTCGAAGTGGGTGTCGTTCATGCCGAGCTCGACTGCCTTGTCGTTCATCATCTGGACGAAGGCGTCCTCGGAGCCAGCGACAGCAACGGCCACCTCGTAGGCGGCGTCGTTAGCGGAGTAGACGAGCATGACGTGGAGCAGGTCCTCAAGGCTCGACGTGCTGCCGGCCTCGTAGCCTGCCACCATGGCGTTCTCTGCAAGCTCTGGCTTCGAGAGGGTGCAGACCTTGTCGAGTGGTGTGCCACTCTCGAGCGCCACGACCGCCGTCATGACCTTGGTGACCGACGCCATGTTGATCTGCTCGTCCGGGTTCTTCTCATAGAGCACCGAGCCCGTGGAGTCCACGACGATGGCGGCCTGGGCCTCGCTGAGGCTGGGCTCGGAGTCGGCGGCTAGGGCATGGCGTGGCACCATGACGAGGGCGGCGATGACGGAGAACGTAGCGACGAGCGTCCAGGCGGCCACACGCGAGTGTCTTGTTCCCATGCTAGCTACGACGTCCCCTTCTGATGGATTCTCTGACGATGGCCGCACCCTCCGCCGTGTAGACGATAGCCGTGATGACGGACATCACGCATCCCGCGTAGACGAACAGCAGGCCCACGGGACCACCCACGGAGTTGAGACCGGGAAGCCACGCGGCCCTGATTATGCCGAGTCCTTCGATGGTGGGAAGCCCAAGGAGCAGGTCGCAGAACCCGAACATGAGCAGCGCCGTAGTTATCTTGCCGATGTAGACCACGTCTACCGGCCTCTCGCGGAATCTTCTCACGATGAGGCCGCCAACTGCGAGGTAGCAGTCCCTCGCGATGACGAGGATGGCCACCCAAACGGGCAGCTCGCCGACGATGACGAGGCCAAGGACGCCCGTGAAGAGCAGAAACCTGTCGCAGATCGGATCGAGGAGCTTTCCAAACCAGCTGACCGTCTGCGTGCGCCTGGCAATCTGGCCGTCCGCCCAGTCCGTGCATGCGGCGACGGCGTAGGTGGCGATGGCGAGCGGCCGGCAGATGCCCTGGATGAAGAGCACGAGGAAGAGGCAGGTAAGCAGCATCCTCATGACCGTGAAGGCGTTCGCCACGGTGAGAATCCTGTTCGAAGGGTTGTCCGAGCTGCCCACGGGCGCGCTCGTGTCGGGCTCGAAGCCCTGGCTTACCTTCTTCTCTAGCCAATCCCTGAACGTCAAAGCTGCTCCTTGATAGATGCGACGCCCTCTCCTGCCAAAAGCGCTTTAGGGATGATACCCCATTGGTAGCGCTCCCCCACCACTTGTGAGTCCCTCTGCAGAGGAGTGACAAAACCGTAAGAAACCGGGTGGTGCCCTAGCTGAACTGGCTCTCGTACAGAGAGGCGTAGAAGCCGCCTCGGGCGAGCAGCTCGTCGTGGGTGCCCGTCTCGACGATTCGGCCGTCCCTCATGGCCACGATGACGTCTGCGCCCACGATCGTGGAGAGTCGGTGCGCCACGATGAAGCTCGTGCGGCCCTCCATGAGCCGCTCGAACGCCTTCTGGACCTTGACCTCGGTCCTCGTGTCGATGTTGCTCGTGGCCTCGTCGAGGATGAGCATGGGGGCGTCGGCGAGCATGGCGCGGGCTATGCAGAGCAGCTGCCTCTGCCCGGCAGAGATCGAGGCCTCCTCGCCGTTGAGCATCGTGTCATAGCCATGCGGGAGCCGCTCGATGAACTCGTCTGCAAAGGCGGCCCGCGCCGCGGCCTTGACCTGCTCGTCCGTTGCGTCGGGGCGCCCCAGCGTCAGGTTCTCCCTCACGGTGGCGCTCTTGACCCACGTCTCCTGGAGCACCATGCCAAAGCTTGACCTGAGGCTCTTCCTCGTCACGTCACGGATGTCGTGGCCGTCAATGGCTATGGTGCCCGCGTCAACGTCGTAGAAGCGCATGAGCAGGTTGATCATCGTCGTCTTGCCGCAGCCCGTGGGGCCAACGATGGCCACACGCGTGCCCGGCCTGACTTCGAGCGTGAGGTCGCGGATGAGCGGGCGGCCGGGGACGTAGGAGAAGCACACGTTGGAAAGGCTTACGGCCCCCATTACCCCCCTGAGCTCGATGGCTCCAGGACGATCGGGCTCGACCTGCGGCTCGTCGAGCAGCTCGAACAGGCGTGCGGCGCAGGCAAACGAGTTCTGCAGCTCCGTTGCCACCTCGGAGATGTCGTTGAAGGGCTTCGTGTACTGGCTGGCGTAGCTCAGGAAGGCCGTGAGGCCGCCCACAGTGAGCGTGCCCGCGATGGCGGCGAGCGCGCCGAATATCCCGACACCTGCGTAAACGAGTGCGTTCACGAAGCGCGTGGTGGGATTCACGAGCGAGGAGTAGAACACGGCCTTGAAGCTCGACTCCCCGAGCCTCGCATCAACATCGTGGAACCTCTCGCAGGCCTGCCCCTGCGCGTCGAAGGCCTCGAGGACGTCCTTGCCGCCCACAAGCTCCTCGACGACTCCCGTGAGCTCCCCGCGTCTCACGGACTGGTCATGGAAGTAGGCGAAGCCACGCTGCGCTATGAACTTGGCCGCAAAGACCGAGACGGGCGTCACGCAGACGACGACGAGCGTGACGCCGGCGTTGAGCCTGAACATGAAGACAAGTGTGAGTACGATGGTCAGCACGCCGCAGAACAGCTGCTGGAACGTCATGGTGAGGCCGTTGGAGAACTGCTCGACGTCGGTCACGACGCGGTTCACGATGTCTCCGTGGCGATGGGAGTCCACGTAGGAGACGGGCAGGACCTGAAGCTTTGCGAAGGCTTTCTGGCGCATCTCGCGAACGATGGAGATCGCTATGCGGTTCGTGAGTGCCGTGAGCAGCCACTGCGAGGCTACCGTGGTGAGGATCGCCACGGCAAGCAGCCTGAGGTTGGCGAGAAGGCCCGCGATATCCGCCCCGCCCGCGCTTGCGACGCAGTCGACGGCTTTGCCCGAGAGGACGGGCACGAGTAGCGTCGAGACCACGACGAAGGCCGCGAGCGCCAGCGACCCCACTATTCCTGGGATGTGGGTGCCCAGCTGCCTGATCGTCCTCGCGACGGTTCCCTTGGGGACGGCTGATGCCTTGGTCTGCCTAGCCATGGCGCACCTCCTCCCCCTCGAGCTGGGACGCGCAGATCTCCTCGTAGACGTCACAGGTCCTCCTCAGCTCCTCGTGCGTTCCCTGGCCCACGACGCGGCCGGCGTCCAGCACGAGAATGAGGTCTGCGTGGCGTATGGCCGAGATGCGCTGCGAGATGACGACCTGGGTGACGCCTGGAAACTCAGACGCGAGGGCGTGGCGGAGCCGAGCATCGGTCGCAAGGTCGAGAGCTGAGCTTGCGTCGTCGAGCACGAGAATGCGGGGCCCCCTCGAGAGGATCCTGGCTATGGAGAGGCGTTGGCGCTGGCCTCCCGAGAGGTTTCTCCCGAGCTGCTCCACCGCGCCCGCCACTCCTCCTTTGGCGGCAACGACATCGGCCGCCTGGGCGGCTTCAACGGCGTGCTCGAGCTGGTCTGGGGAGGCGTCCGGCGCGGCGAGCCTCAGGTTACTCTCTATGGTGCCCGAGAAGAGCCTCGGGCGCTGGTCGACGATGCTCACGAGGCGATGGAGGCTCTCGAGCGTGAGGGTGCGGACGTCTCGGCCGCCCACGAGCACCGACCCACTTGTGGCGTCGTAGAAGCGCATCAGGAGGCTTGCGAGTGTGGACTTGCCCGAGCCGGTTCCGCCGATGACTCCCACGACCTGCCCCGGTCTGGCCGAGAAGCTCACGTGGGAGAGCGAGGGCGCGGCGGCACCGGGGTAGCTGAACGTGACGTCGCAAAACTCGATGGAGCCAGAAAGACCGTCTGCGCTCAGCTCTCCGTCGGTCATGGACGGGACGCGCTCGAAGACCTCGTTCACGCGCCGTGCGCATGCCTCGGACTTCGAGAGGGTGTTCACGAGGTTTGCGAGCTTGAGCAGCTCCACGAGCATCTGGCTCATGTAGTTCACGAGCGCCACGAGGGCTCCCTGCGTGAGGTTACCCGCCTGGATGCTGATGCCGCCGACGTAGAGCACAACGACGAGCCCCAGGTTCACGGCGGCATACGTGAGCGGGTTCATGAGGCCGGAGACGTCACCCACGTAGACCTGACGATGCCAGAGGCCATCGAGCAGGTCGTCGAACAGGCGGCGCTCCTCGTCCTCTCGACCGAAGGCTCGCAGGACGCGCACGCCCTCGAGCTGCTCGGCCGTGGAGAGCAGGACGCCATCGAGGCCGTGCTGGACCTCGCGGTAGCCCCGGATGGCCACGCGCATGACGAGCCAGACGAGCAGAAAGACGATGGCGGACACGACAACGAACAGCGCTCCCTCGGTGCCGCTCACGAGGTATGCGGCACCTATGGAGCCGAGGATGGCGATGGGGCAGCGAAGGACGAGGCGAAAGAAGAGGTTCACGCCGTCCTGGACCTGGCTCGTGTCGTTGGTGAGCCGCGTGACGAGCGTGGAGGTGCCGAGCTCGTCGACGTTGGAGCGGGAGAGCGACATGACATGGGCGAAGAGATCGTCTCGAAGTGCCGTGCCAAACCCGGCGCCAAGCTTGGCCGAGAAGTACTGGGCCGCGACTGCGCAGACCCAGCCCACGACGCCCATGGCAATGAGGGCGGCCGCGCTCGCCATGATGTGGTGGGTGTTGCCTGCTGCTATGCCCTCGTCGACGACGCTTGCCATGACGAGAGGCACGAGAATCTGGAATGCGGCCTCAAGGCACTTGAACAGCGGCGCCAGAACGCATTCCTTGCCATAGCCCCTGAGGTATCTGACAAGCTTGAGCATGCGGGAGACCTCCGCCTGATGGTTCGATAACAAAAAAGCCTGAGACATATGCCCCAGGCTCCTAAAGATCTGGTCGGGTGGACTGGATTCGAACCAGCGACCCCTTGACCCCCAGTCAAGTGCGCTACCAAACTGCGCCACCACCCGTTGCCGCTCACTCGCAGCAGAAAAGATAATAACAGCTACGTCCCTACCGTGCAAGGACAAATTTCACTTATTTTGAAATTTGTCCGATATGCGTCCGCTGACCAGCTACTTTGAGTTGCGAACGCCCTTGACTCTCGTGATCTGCTTGTCTTGGCGGCGGTCCTTGCCCCAGAAGCAGCACGAGACCATGCCGGGACCTACGTGCGACCCGATGGTGGGCCCGATCGTGGGCCTGGTTATGGCGAGCTCAGGGTCGAACTCATGGAGCTCGGATGCTATGGCATAGCCGTCATCGGGGGCGTCCGCGTCTCCAACGCAGCACACGTGGCCATAGGGCTTAAGCTCACGCGTCCTCTCGAAGAAGTCAACGATCTTGCGAAGGCCCTTCTTGCGCCCGCGCGCGACTCCGCGAATGCCGAGCGTTCCATCGAGGTTGAAGTGAAGCAGCGCCTTGACGTCGAGCGCGTCGCCGATGACGGCCACGCCCTTGGGCAGCCTGCCGCCGCGGTGAAGCGCGTCGAGGTTGTCGACCATGAATATGGTGTGCAGGAAGTAACGAGCCTCCTCGGCCCACTGCGCGAGCTGCTCGGCGTTGAGGCCGGCGTCTCGCTTTCGGCACGCCTCCTGGACGAGCAGCGTGAGCGGCGTGGACGCCACGAGCGTGTCGATGACGTAGATGCGTATCTCCTCGCCTGGGTGCTGCTCTCGAAGGCGCTCGAGTGACATGCGTGCGCCCTCGTAGCCGCCGGACAGGCCGCTTGAGATGCAGAACAGCACCGTGGGGACGCCGCTTTCGTAGGCCCGCTGGAACGCCTCGTCATACTCGAGCTGGGAGGGCTGCGAGGTTATGGGCATGGCGCCGTGGCGTATGGCGTCATAGAACTCGTGGGCACTCCTCGTCTGGAAGAGG
Organism: Parolsenella catena; assembly: GCF_003966955.1. Classification (GTDB taxonomy): domain Bacteria; phylum Actinomycetota; class Coriobacteriia; order Coriobacteriales; family Atopobiaceae; genus Parolsenella; species Parolsenella catena. The sequence goes on from NZ_AP019367.1 coordinate 875,837, forward strand.
TCGTCATCTCCGGAAAGGCCGCCATCCGGCTTTCCGGCCTCTACGTAGTGGAACGGCAGGATGGTGACGCCAAGTTCGGTGGCCATCTGCGGCGTGAAGTCGCATGTGGAGTCCGCCATGATCTGACAAATGGCTCCCATGGTTGTCTCCCCTCTCTCCCGGTCCGATTCGCCGGGCGACGTCTGTGTCCTAGCGCGTGGCCACGGACGCCACGTTCATGCCTGGTTGGTTCCTATCCGTTATCCCTCGAGGGTCTCCTCGAGCTCGAGCCACTCGGCCTCGAGCTCGTCCAGTGCCTGCTTGGCGGCGTCAACGTCTGCCTGCGCGTTCTCGAGCGCCACGTAGTCCGTGGGGTCGACCTCCCCCATCGCTCGCTCGAGCTCCTCGATGCGGCCGCGCTGCGTCTCCATCTTGCGCTCAATGCTCGCGACCTGCTTCTTGAGACGCCACTCCTCGGCGCTCGACAGACCCGAGGCCTGCGCCTGGACCTGGGGGCTCGAGGTGGCCGGCGCCGCCGTGACGGGTGCCTTGGGGGCCGGGCCCTTGCCGGAGACGTTGCCGTCCCCGTGGCGGTTGCCAATGAGCGAGAGGTACTCGTCCACGCCGCCCGGCACGTGCGTGAGCTTGCCGCCGATGAGGGCGAACTGGTCGTCTGTCACGCGCTCCATGAGGTAGCGGTCGTGCGAGACGAGCAGCAGCGTGCCCGGCCATGTGTCGAGCAGATCCTCCATGACGGCGAGCATGTCTGTGTCCAGGTCGTTGCCGGGCTCGTCGAGGATGAGGACGTTCGGCTCGTCGAGAAGCACGCACATCAGGGCGAGGCGCCTCGACTGGCCGCCCGAGAGGTCGGCGATGGGCGTGTCGAGCTCCCGCTTGTCGAACCCGAGGCTCTCGAGCAGCTTCGTGGGCGTGTACTCCTTGCCGCCGATGACGTAGCTGCGCTTGTAGGTCCCAAGCAGCTCGCGCACGCGCCAGTCGAGCTTGTCTGCGAGCAGGTCGATGTGCTGGGAGAGGATGCCTAGCTTCACGGACTTGCCCATCTTCACGCGTCCGCTCGTGGGGGCAAGCTTGCCGTCGAGCAGACGAAGCAGCGTCGTCTTGCCGGCGCCGTTCTCGCCGAGGATGCCATAGCGGTCGCCGGGCCCGATGAGCCAGTCGAGGTGATCGAGGACCACGTGTCCGTCATAGCAGACCGTTGCCCCCTTGAGCTCGAACACCTGCTTGCCGAGCCTGCTCACGGCCAGGCGCTTGAGCTCGAGCGGGTTTCTCATGGGAGGCACGTCTGCCACGAGCGCGCGTGCCGCCTCGATGCGGAACTTCGGCTTGCTCGAGCGCGCCTGGGCGCCGCGTGAGAGCCATGCGAGCTCCTTGCGCAGGATGTTCTGGCGGCGCTCCTCGCTTGCCTGGGCCATGCGCTCGCGCTCGGCCCGCTGCTGGATGTAGGCGGAGTAGCCGCCCTCGAAGGGCTCCACCACGCGGTCGTGGACCTCCCACATGCTCTCGCACGTCTCGTCGAGAAACCAGCGGTCGTGCGTGATGACGAGCATGGCGCCGCTGCCCCTCTGCCAGCGGTGGCGAAGGTGGCCTGCCAGCCAGGTGATGGCGCCCATGTCGAGGTGGTTCGTGGGCTCGTCGAGCAACAGCACGTCATAGGTGCCGATGAGCAGCCTCGTGAGGTCCACGCGGCGTCGCTGGCCGCCGGAGAGCGTGCCCACCTTGGCGTTCCAGTCCACGTCGCCGATGAGCTCGGCGATGATGCGGCGGGTCTCGGGGTTGGAGGCCCACTCATACTCGGGAACGTCGCCCACGACCTCGTGGCCCACGCTCTGGTCGTCATCGAGCGCGTCTGACTGGCCGAGCATGCCAACGGTGATGCCGCCCCTCCAGGTGACGGCGCCGTGGTCTGGCTCGAGCGTGTGCGCGATGAGCTGGAGGAGCGTCGACTTGCCGTCGCCGTTCTTGCCCACGATACCGATGCGGTCGCCCTCGTTCACGCCGATGGTGACGTCATCCAGAACGGGCTTGCCCGGCCACTCGTGGCCGAGGTGCTCGCATCCTATGAGAATTCCCACGTGATTCCTTGCCTTGTCTACTCGTCTCGCTCGTGTGCCAGGCGAGCCATCGTCTCTTCCGTGTCCGCTCCGTCCGCGAGTGCCCTCAGGGCAGCGATCTCTGCCGCGTATCCCGCGGCCTCGTTGGGCGTCTCGAGGATCATCGGCAGGTCTCGCGTGCGCTTGTCGCGCACGATAGCCGAGAAGCACCCCAGGCCAAGGTGGCCCAGGCCAAGCCGCTCGTGGCGGTCCTTGTGTGCGCCTACCGGGTTCTTGGAGTCGTTGAGGTGGAGCGCCTTGAGCCTGGACAGGCCAATCACCCGGTCGAACTCCTGCAGTACCCCGTCGAGGCTTGCGGAGACGTCATATCCGGCATCGCTGACGTGGCAGGTGTCCAGGCACACGCCGATGAGCTCGTCGTGCTCCGTGAGCTCAATGATGCGCGCGAGTTCCTCGAAGGTCCTGCCCACTTCGGTGCCCTTCCCGGCCATTGTCTCGAGAAGCACGTAGGTGGACTGGCCGGGTTCGAGCGCCTCGTTCAGGCCCTCCGCGATGAGGCGTATCCCCTCGTCGGCACCCTGGCCCACGTGGGAGCCGGGGTGGAAGTTGTAGTAGTTCCCGGGGATGAGCTCCATGGTTTGGAGGTCCTCCGCCAGGGCGCGGCGCGCGAACAAGCGGACGTCCGGCTTTGCCGAGCAGAGGTTCAGCGTGTAGGGGGCGTGGGCCACGAGACGCCCGAAGCCGTTCTCAGCCATGATCTTGCGAAGGCTGGCCGCGTCCTCGGGGTCGGCCGCCTTGGCGGCGCCACCCCGAGGATTTCTCGTGAAATAAGCAAACGTCGTGGCCCCGAGTGCGAGGGCTCGCTTGCCCATGGCCTCAAAGCCTCCGGAGCTCGATATGTGGCAGCCGACTGCTAGCAATCCGCACCCGTCCTCGGCATGAGCAGCGTCTGGTCTGCGGCGCTGGCCTGCTGGAGGGGCTCGTCCGGCTCGAGCAGGTCGTGGAGGCGCTCGATGATCTTCTCGGCAACCTGCTCCTTGGGCATGCAGTCGAGCTCTGTCTCGTCGTGCGGGCCAACGAGCGTAACGCGGTTGGTGTCGGAGCCAAAGGTGGAGTCGTCTCGCGAGACGTCGTTTGCCACGATGAGGTCGCAGCCCTTGGTTGCGAGCTTCTTGCGCGCATTCTCGAGCACGTTGTCGGTCTCTGCGGCAAAGCCGATGACGACGCGGCTCCCGCGGCTCTGGGAGAGCGTGGCGAGGATGTCCGGGTTCTCAGCCAGGGCGATGTTGTCGATGGGCTCGGCGGCCTTCTTGAGCTTATGGTCGGCTGCCTGCTCGGGACGGTAGTCCGAGACGGCCGCGGCGAGGATGGCCGCGTCTGCCGTGGCGAAGGCGTCCTGCGTTGCCTCGAGCATCTGAGCTGCGGTCGTGACGTGGATGACGCCGACGCCGGCGGGCTCGGGAAGCGAGACGGGACCCGAGACAAGCGTGACGTGCGCGCCGTGGGCCGCAGCGGCGGCCGCGATGGCGTATCCCATCTTGCCCGAGGACGCGTTGGAGAGATAGCGCACGGGGTCCACCGGCTCGTGCGTGGGGCCCGCCGTGATGACGATGCGGCGTCCGGCGAGGTCTCCGCGGGCACGAATTCGATAGAGTGCGGCCGAGACGATCTGCTCGATCGACGCGAGCTTGCCGGCACCCGTCTCGCCGCAGGCCAGCCTGCCGCTCTCGGGGCCCACGAAGAGATAGTTGCGGTTCTTGAGCGTCTCCACGTTGGCGACCGTGGCGAGGTTCTGCCACATGTGGACGTTCATGGCGGGCGCCACGACGACGGGGCAGGGGCACGCGAGCAACGTGGTGCTCACGGCGTCATCGGCGATGCCGTGGGCCATCTTGGCGATGACGTTGGCGGTGGCAGGGCACACGAGCGCAAGGTCGGCCCACTCGGCGAGCTCGATGTGGGGAATGGGTGAGCTCGCGTCATCGAAGAGGCCGAGCGTGACGTGATGGCCCGAGAGGGCCTCGAACGTCTTGGGTCCCACGAGCTCGCACGCGTGCGCCGACATGGCGACGCGTACCTCGCAGCCCTGCTTCTGAAGCCCGCGCAGCACCTCGCAAGCCTTGTACGCGGCGATGCCGCCCGTCACGAAGAGCGCGACGCGGGCGGCGTGGCCGTCAACGAGCGTCTCTGCCATGATGCCTACGCCTCCTCAGTCGCCACGACGAGGATGCGCTTGCAGTAGGGGCACGTCGTGACCTCGGCTCCGCTGCGACGGATGTCGGTGAACGAGCTGGGCTGCAGGGCCACGCGGCATGCGGAGGGGCGGTTTCCCTCGAGCGTCTCGACGGCCACGCCGCCAAAGCGCTTGCGAGCCGCCTCATAGCTGGCGACGAGCGTGGCGGGCAGGCTGGCGACGATGCGCTCGCGCTCGGCGGCCAACGACTTCACCCGACTGGTGATCTGCTCCATGGCCTCCTTGAACGAGGCAACCTGCGCTGCCTCCTCCTTCTCGAGCCTGTCGGCGAGCGCGCGGGCGTTCTTCTCGGCGCGCTCGGCGGTCTCGAGCCTGGGTAGCAGGTGCTCGGTGTCGTAGTCGCACTTCTCGATCTTCTTGGCGAGGGTCGAGAGGGTGAAGTCCAGTTCCTGTGCCGAGCGGAAGTCCTGGTTGTAGGTGCCCTCCTGGATCTCGGTGACCTTGCCGGAGAAGAACTTCTTGGAATCCTCGAGCTCGTTGAGCTCAATCTCGAGGTCCTTGCGCTGGCCAACGATCTTGGTGAGCTCACCGGCGACCTTCTTGGCGGCTGCGCGGGCGGCGGCCACCTTCTGGCGCTGCGGCAGGGCCTCGGCGGTCTTCTTGGTCCTCATGAGCTCTAGGTCGATTTCCTGCAGCCTCAGCAGTGCAGATGCCTCAGACATGTGGTCCTCCTTCTGTGACGTGCGCGTGCCAGCGCAGGTCCTCGTCCAAGATGTGTATGCGCGTATCAGGTGCGACCTCGCGTGCCGTGCGGGCGAGAAGCCCGGCATAGGGCAGCTCGGACGCTTCGTGCCCTACGAGTATAGCGGCAACACCGCACTCGGACAGCTCCAAAGCACGGTGATACCCCGCCTCCCCAGCAATCACGCAATCCACCCCGCGCCGGGTTGCCTGCATGCCGAGCGAGCCGAGCGAACCCGAGCAGTAGGCCACCCGTCCGAGGCTCTTGCCCTCGTCTCCCCATACCGTCGCGCTTGCGCCAAGCGCGAGCGCGACGCGCTCGGTGAGCTCACCGAGCGTCATCCCGTCGGCGTCGAGCAGCGCTCCGTAGCCATCAGGCTCGACGAGCCGCCCGACCCTGGTAAGCCCGATCAGCGACGCGGCTAGGTCGAGGGCCTCCTCGGAGCGGTCGAGGTTCGTGTGCATCGCTATGAGCGAGACGCCCAGGCGCGCGGCCTCGTAGGCCGCCGCCCCACCCTGCGAGCTCGTGCGCGCCTCCGGGGTCATGGGAAACGGTGGGTCGAGAAAGGCGGGGTGATGCGTGAGCAGGACGTTCGCGCCAAGGCTGGCGGCGGCGCGGACATTGGTGGGCGTGGGGTCGAGGGCGCACGCGATGCAGGCTACCTCTTCTGTGGGGTCACCCACGGAAAGTCCCGGCCTGTCCCAGCTCTCGGCGAGCTGCCTTGGGAACCTCTCGAACACGAGCCGCTCGAGGTCTCGAACCTGCATGCCACTCCCCTCTCATCAAGTGGGCGGGCCAACACGTCTGGCTGGCCCGCCCATGCGTCAAAGCTAGTGACTCGCCACGATGGCGAGCAGCGCGTCGCAGAACGCGTCGAGCTCGCCTGGCGTGACGCGCTCGTCGAAGCTCACGCGCAGCGAGCCGAGCGCCTGGTCGCGCGCGATGCCCATGGCGGAGAGCACGTGGCTCGGGTCCAGCGACCCGGAGGAGCAGGCAGACCCGGCAGAGACCTCGAAGCCAGCGTCGTCAAGCTTGAGCACGAGCGACTCGGAGTCCATGCTGGGGACCATGACGCTCACCATTCCGGGGAGTCGCGTCTGGTCCACGTGCGCCACCGTGGTGGGGACGATTCCCGTATCCGCGGCGCAGAGGCGCTCGTAGACGTGGTTCGCGAGGGCCTCCACCTGGGGCCTTACTGAGGGCAGCTCTCGGCAGACCTGCTCGGCCGCCGCTGCGAACGCCACGGCTCCGGCAACGTCCTGGGTTCCGGGCCTTCTGCCCATCTCCTGGCCGCCGCCGAGGGCCTGTGCCTCGAAGGGGCAGCGTGTGCGCATGGCCAGGGCACCCACGCCCAAAGGGCCTCCGATCTTGTGGGCGGCCACGGAGATGGCGTCCGCCCCGGAGCAATCGAGGTCGATGCGTCCGAAGGCCTGGACGGCGTCCACGTGCGCGAGCGCGCCTGCGGAGTGGGCGGCCTCGATGACCTTGGCCGTTGGCTGTACGACGCCAGTCTCGTTGTTTGCGGCCATGACGCTCACGAGCGCCGTGGCATCGTCTGCCAGACGCTCGACCTCCTCGGCGCTCACGACGCCGTCTCGCCCCGGCTTGGCCAGGACCACCTCGAAGCCCCTCGAGCGCAGGATGCTCGCGACGTCGAGAACCGAGTCGTGCTCGATGGCAGAGAGGATGACCCTGTTGCGCCTGTTGGCGCTCTTCCTGCGCGCGCCCTCGGCCATGCCGAGGACGGCGAGGTTGTTGGATTCGGTCCCGCCGCTCGTGAGGATGATCTCGTTGGGCCTAAAACCACAGCCTATGCAGTGCGCGAGCGTACGGTGCGCCGCCTCGAGGTCGCGGGCGGCGCTGCGCCCGAGCGTGTGGAGCGAGTTTGCGTTGGCGACCGCATGGGGCTTCTCGTGGTAGCCAACCCATGCCTCCATCGCGCAGGGGCGAAGCGGCGCGGAGGCCGCGTAGTCTAGGTAGGTGTAGCTCTTCTCGGCCATCAACCTACGCCCTCTTGGCGATGCCGGCGCGACCAGCCTCGCGGATCTCGGCGATGGCGGCGGCGCGATCGACCTTGCCATAGACGGCGCTGCCGGCCACGAGCATCGTGGCGCCGGCCTCGATGAGCTCGGCGGCGTTGGCGGCAGAGCAGCCGCCGTCAACCTCGATGATGGGGCTCACGCCGTGCTCGCGGGCAAGGGCACGGACCTGAGAGACCTTGCGCAGGGAGTTCGGAATGAACTTCTGGCCGCCAAAGCCGGGGTTCACGGACATGACGAGCACGAGGTCAAGGTCGTCGATGATGGCCTCGAGCGAGCTCACGGGCGTGGCAGGGTTGATGACGATGCCAGCCTTGGCGCCCGCCTCGTGGATGGCGGAGACGATGCGGTGCGCGTGCGTGGCGGCCTCGATGTGGAAGCTCACGATGTCGGCGCCGGCCTTGGCGTACTCGGCGGCCATCTCGTCGGGATTGGAGATCATGAGGTGTACGTCGGCCGGGACGCTCGTGTTGGCCTTGACGGCCTTCACGACGTTGGGGCCAAACGTGAGGTTGGGCACGAAGTGGCCGTCCATGACGTCGACGTGCACGTAGTCTGCCGTGGAAATGGCGTCGAGGTCGGCGGCGAGGTTGGCGATGTCCGCCGAGAGGATGGACGGGGCGATCATGACGTCTTCGAGCATGGTGTGCCTTTCTGTCTGGTCTTTGACCGATTGATGACTTATTTGGAGGCAGGGCCGTTGCCCATGCCGTAGAACTCGGTGTTTGGGACGCGTCCCCTGAGGGACGAGGCGACCTCCTCTATGGACAGGCCGCCGTGGATGAGGTTCCACACGCCCTCGACGATGGGCACCTCGACGCCCCTGGCCTGAGCGAGCTCGCGGACACTCGTGGCAGAGTGCGCCCCCTCGACCACCATATGCGTCTGTCGCTCGAACTGCTCGAGCGTGGTGCCGCGCACGAAGGCCTCGCCAAAGCGGCGGTTGCGAGAATGCTCGGAGGTGCAGGTGGCCACGAGGTCCCCCATGCCGGCGAGCCCCATGCAGGTCATGGGCTGTCCTCCCGTGGCCGCCACGACACGCCCGATTTCTGCGATGCCGCGCGTCATGATGGCGGCGAGGGTGTTGTCGCCAAGTCCCAGACCTGCGCAGACGCCGCACGCGATCGCGATGACGTTCTTCACGGCGCCGCAGGTCTCAACGCCCCGGATGTCCTCGGACACGTAGACGCGAAACGTCGGCGTGGCCACGAGCGGACGCATGCGTTCGGCGAGCTTACGGTCGGGCGAGGCAAGCACGGCACATGAGAACATGCCGTGACTGACCTCCTCCGCGTGGTTGGGACCGCTGAGGGCGAGCACGCGACGCTCGTTGCCGAGCTCGTCTGCGACCACCTCGCTCATGAGAAGGCCGCTGCCGGCCTCGACGCCCTTCGTGAGCACGACGACGGGGAGCTCCTCGCCCACCGTGTCAGCCAGCTCGTGGCTTATGGTTCTCAGATGCGTGGAGGGCGTGGCGAGCACCACGGCGTCTGCACCCTTTGACGCGGCGGACAGGTCCGAGGTGGCCGTGATGTTTGCGGGCAGCTCGACGTCTGTGAGGTAGCGGGGGTTGCGGTGAGTCTCGTTTATTGCCTTGGCGCCTTCGGAGCCATGACTCCAGAGCACGACCTCGTCGGCGTTCTGCGCAACGAGCGCGCTCACGGCCGTTCCCCACGAGCCGGCGCCTATGACGGCGACGCGCGTCACCTGGATCCGCCTACGGACGGATCGTCCGGCATGGGCCTCTCGCCCTTCTTGTGGAACGAGAAGGGCTTCTCCTGACCGCTGACGAGCTTCTTGATGTTGGAGCGGTGCGCCCACACCACAACGAGGCCAGCCGCCTCGACGATGAGGTCCTGGCCCAGGTTGGGGCCGTAGAAGAGTGCGAGCACGAGTCCGACGATGGCCGCGACCGTCACGGACCCTGCCGAGACGCGCTTGGTGGCATAGGCGATGACGAAGAAGATGCCGAGCTCGATGAGGCCGACGGGCCATGCAAACCCGAGGAGGGACCCCACGCCCACGGCTATGCCCTTGCCGCCGTGAAATCCCAGAAACGGCGAGAAGATGTGGCCGCAGACGGCCGCGAGCATGACGAGCCCCACGAGAGCGGCCGCCGGGGATTGCGGGTCAACCGAGACACCACCCGTGACGCACAGCGGGAAGACGACGCCGGCCAGGCCCGTGGCAAGCGCGCCCTTGCCGGCGTCAAACAGCAGCGTGAGGGCTGCCGCCCCCTTGCCAATCTCTCTCGCGACGTTCGTCGTGCCGATGTTTCCCGACCCCACGTGCTGAATGTCCACGCCCTTTGCGCGGGCGATGATCTTGCCAAACGGAATGCCGCAGACGAGAAACGTTGCGGCAAGGTAGGCAACGAGCGCAGCTACGTTGATGTTCATCTAGAGAAAGCCCTCCGGTACCTGGACGTCCTAGGCCTGCTGCTTCTTGCGGAAGCGCAGGCGGATGGGCGTACCCTCGAGGTTGAAGTTCTCGCGCAGGCGGTTCTCGAGGAAGCGCTTGAAGTTCTCATCGATGAGCTCGGGGAAGTTGCAGAAGAACGTCAGGGCCGGCGGGCAGTTGCCCGTCTGGTTGGCGTACTGGATGCGCAGGCGCTTGGCTCCCTTCGTGACCGTGTGGCCGCTCTCGCGCATGGAGGCCAAGAGGTTGTTGAGGGCGTTCGTGGAGATCTTGCCCGCGTGCGCCGCGCCCACGCGGTCCACGACGGCCCAGACCTTGTCGAGCGAGCGGCCCGTGAGTGCGGAGACGCGGATGACGGGCGCCCAGGGGGCAAACGTCATGCGGCGCGCAACGCTCATCATGACGTCCTCGCGCTTCTCGTCGGTACGCACGAGGTCCCACTTGTTGAGCAGGATGACGAGCGCGCAACCGCGCTCGATCGCAAGGCCTGCGACCTTCTGGTCCTGCTCGGTGACGCCCTCGGAGGCGTCCACGACGAGCAGGCACACGTCCGCCTCGTCGATGGCGCGAAGGCCCCTGACGAGGCTGTAGTACTCGACGTCCTCGTGCACGAGGTTGCGCTTGCGCATGCCTGCGGTGTCGACGAGTCGGTAGCGCTTGCCCTCGCGCTCCACGACCACGTCGAGCGCGTCACGCGTGGTGCCGGCGACGTCGCTCACGATGGAGCGGTTCTTGCCGGCAAAGCGGTTGGTGATGGAGGACTTGCCCACGTTCGGGCGGCCGATGATTGCCACACGCAGGGCGTCCTCGGGATACTCGGGCTCCTCGGCCTGCTCGGGCAGGGCCGCCACGACCTCGTCGAGCAGGTCTCCCGTGCCGTGTCCGTGAACGGCCGAGATGGGCCTGGGCTCGCCGAGTCCCAGGGAGTAGAAGTCCCACAGGGTCTTCTCGTCAGAGGGATTGTCAAGCTTGTTGGCCACGAGGAAGACCGGCTTGCCCGCGCGGCGCAGGATGCGGGCGACCGTCTCGTCCTCGTCCGTGACGCCCGTGGTTGCGTCGACGACGAAGACGATGACGTCGGCCTCGACGCGGGCGGCCTCGGCCTGCTCGCGGATGCGGCCGGAGAAGGCGTCGTCGGAGCGGCCGGTCTCGATGCCGCCCGTGTCAACGAGCGTGAAGTCCACGCCGTTCCAGTCGGCGTCATGGTAGCTGCGGTCGCGCGTGACGCCGCGGCTCTCATGGACGATGGCTTCCTTCTTCTGGGCTATGCGGTTCACCAGGGTCGACTTGCCGACGTTGGGTCGGCCGACGATGGCGACGATGGGCTTGGACATGCTTGCTCCTTGCTCGGTTGTACCTAAACGCAGAATCTTAGCATGCGAGATGCGGGCGTTTCTGCTCGGCCTTGGCTACGAAGAGGAAGCACAGAGGCTCTCTATGCGACTGACGAGCTCGTCGATCTGGGCCGTGGGCGTGCTCGCGCCCGCGGTGACGCCGATGCTCGAGGCACCCTCGAACCAGCTGGCACTGAGCTCGTCGCACGTCTCGATGTGGTGAGTCTTGGCGCACGACGACAGGCAGATCTTTGCGAGTCGCGTGGTGTTGGCGGAGTTCCTGCCACCGATCACCACCATGACGTCGGAGGCGGCGGCAAGCTTGCGCGCGGCCTGCTGTCGCTCGCTCGTTGCCTCGCAGATGGTGTTGACCACGCATACCTCCGACACGCGGGAGGTGAGCTCGCTGATGACGGCGTCAAGCGTCGTCTTGGCCTGGGTCGTCTGCACGACGACGCCCACGCGTCGGCCAAGCTCGAGGCCATCGAGCTGCTCCACGCCCGCGACTGCCTGCGCCCCGGGTGCGTGGCCGAGAATCGCTTCGACCTCGGGGTGCCCCGCCTCGCCCACGACGAGCACCTGATAGCCCAGCTCCTGGAGCCGCTCGGCGGCGTGGTGGACGCGTTTGACGTAGGGGCAGGTCGCGTCGACCACGTCAAGGCCGAAATCGCGGGCGGCCTGCTCCACCTGCGGAACGACGCCATGGGTGCGCAGCACGAGCGTGGAGCCTGCCTGTGTGGGCACATCGTCCACCACGGTGACGCCCTGGCTCGCCAGGCCCTCGACCACCTGGGGGTTATGGATGAGCGGGCCCAGCGTGTGGACGGGGCCTGTGGCCTGCTGGGCCACCTTTTGCACGAGCTCGAGCGCACGCTGGACGCCATAGCAGGCGCCGGCGTGGTCGGCCACGGTGATGGTTGGCATCTCTTGCATACCTCCTATGGCGTAGCGATGCGATCCGCTACCAGAGACCGGGATAGTCGTGGCGAAGCTCGTCTCTCAGAGCATAGACGCGCTCCATGGCCACACGCTCCATCTCGGCGAGCTTCTCCTTGCGGTTCGTGCCGTCAAGCTCGGTAAACGAGATGGGCCTGCCGCAACGGATCCGCGGCTTGCGGCGATGTGTGGGACGGGTCTTGTAGGGATCGGCGGCGCCAACGACGGCGGTGGGCGTGACGTCGCTCTTCCCCATCTGCGCAATCATGGCAAAGCCGCCGTGGACCTTGATGGGCTGGTCGTCGTTCTTGATGCGCGTCCCCTCGGGATAGATAAGCACGCACTCGCCGCGGCCGAGGGCGTCCCTGGCGGCCTTGAGTGCCTTGAGGTCTGCGGATCCCCTGTCAACCGGGATGCCGCCCATGCGGCGGAACAGCCACTTGGCGGGGCCGATCTTCTCGAACTCCACCTTGTAGATGGGCCGCACGCGCACGTGGCGGCGCCACAGCCCGACGATGAACACGACCGGCTCGACCATGGACGTGTGGTTCATGACGATGACCGTGCCGCGCTCGCGCACGTGGTCGACGAGCTCGTCGAGTCTCTCGAACCTTGTGGGCCACACGATGCTCGAGAACAGCCACAGCACAAAGGCGACGAAGTTGTAGACGAGCCGAGCGGGAAGGGGATAGTCGTCTATGCCGTTGCGAATGAAGTCATATCCGCCCTTGCCGCGCTCGCCCTTGGGCTTCTGTCGTGTCTGCGTCATGCGCGCGCCCCCGCGATGAGCTCGCTGATGGCGTCGCACACCTCGTCTACCGTGAGGTCAGTCGAGTCGATGCGCACGGCGTCCTCGGCTGGCTTGAGCGGGGCCGTCTCGCGCGTGGAGTCGGCCTTGTCGCGGGCGATGAGCTCGGCCTCGATTTTCGCCTGTTCCTCGGCGTTGGCGGTTGCGTTGGCGTCTGTGGCGGTGTCGCCGCCGTGACGTTGCACGGCGCGGCGGCGCGCTCGGGCCGATGCGTCGGCAGACAGGAACACCTTGACCTCGGCCGCGGGGAACACGACGGTGCCGATGTCACGGCCCTCGGCGACGACGTCTGCGCTCTCGGCGGCCTTGCGCTGCAGCGCCACCATGGCCTCGCGCACAGCCGGCACCGCGGCGACGGCAGAGACGTTCGCGTCCACCTCAGGCGTGCGGATGGCGCGCGTGCGGTCCTGGCCGTCGACGGTGACGGTGGGGCCGTCTGCGCCGTTGTCCAAGACGATGTCGATGGCATGAGCCAGCTCGGAGACCGCCTGGGCGTCTGCGACGTCTATCCCACGCGTGAGCGCCGCATCGGTCACGGCGCGATACATAGCGCCCGTATCGAGGTAGGTGAGCCCCTCACGGGCCGCCATGGCCCTGGCGACGGTAGACTTGCCGGACCCGGCGGGCCCGTCGATGGCAACGATCATGTGCTTGTCCTTTCCCGGATGGCGGCGCAGCCGCCTAGTTGCTCGAGAGGTCGTCCGTGGGCTCGGAGAACGCAGCGCTCACGGAGTCGTGCGGAACGAAGTTGGCGTCAGCCCTGCGGTGTAGCTCCTCGGGCGTGAGGCCTGCCGTCTGAAGCGCGAGCCTGCGACCGTTGGTGACGAACACCTGCGAGGAGACGTTGGGGATCACGCGATCCCAGAACAGCTCGACCGGCTCGTGGTAGACGGCGGCGAAAACGGCGCGCGAGAATCCCCCGTGCGTGACGCAGGCCGTCTTTCCGGGCAGCTTGGCCACGTAGTCCACGAAGTGACCGGCGCGCCCGATGAGCTGCTCGAACGTCTCGGCGCCCGGCGCCGCGACGGAGCGACCGTCCACGATCTGCCACGGGAAGGAGAGCCCCTGCTGCTCGAGCGCCGCCTTCTCGACGCCCTCGAGCGGACCGAAGTCGAGCTCGATGAGGCGCTCGTCCACGATGACGTCCTGGCCGAGCGCCGCTGCCGCCTCGTCTGCGATGGCTCGGCAGCGCCGAAGCGGCGAGCACAGGATGCGGTCTGGCTGCCACGCCGCGAGGGCAGCGGCGGCGCGGTGCGCCTGGGAGACGCCCGCCTCGGAGAGCTCCACGTCGATGTGGCCGGACAGAAGACCCGTGTCGTTGAAGACCGTCCTGGGGTGCCTCATGAACAGCACGCGCCCATATTCACCCATCGCTAGCTCTCCCCTCTCGCTGCGCCTCGTAGCGCTTCTCGCTCGGCGTCTGTGAGCATACGCCACTGGCCCGGCCCCACGCCAGAGAGTGCGAGCGGGCCAAACGTGTCGCGGTGAAGTGCGATGACCTCGTGGCCAACGGCCGAGAGCATGCGCTTTACCTGATGCTTCCTTCCCTCATGGATCGTGAGGCCCACGAGGGACGCGCCGTCGCCGCCTGTCCACGCGAGCGTGGTCGCCCTCGGGTCGCCTCGCTCGATGAACTCCACCTTGGCAGGCGCGCAGGGGCCGTCATCGAGCGTGATGCCTCGCTCGAGCGCCCTTCTCTCCTCGCGTCCGATCACGCCCTCGACAAGCGCCACATAGTGCTTGTCCTTCTCGTAGGAGGGGTGCAGCAGCCGCTGCGCGGCCTCGCCGTCGGTCGTGAAGAGCAGAAGGCCCGTCGTGTCACGGTCGAGCCTGCCCACGGGAAAGAGCCCCGGGTAGCGATCGGACGGCACGAGCTCGGCCACGCAGGGGCGCCCGCCCGGGTCTCGCATCGTGGTTACGTAGCCGGCGGGCTTGTTGAGCATGAGGTAGACCGAGCCGTCCGCGAGCCTCACCTCGCGCCCGTCCACCGTGACCGTGTCCACGCGAGGGTCCACCTTGCTGCCGAGCTCGGTGACCACCTGCCCGTTGACGCGCACGCGCCCTGCCGTCATGAGGTTCTCGGAGCCGCGCCTGCTCGCCACGCCCGCGCGGGCGAGGAACTTCTGCACGCGCATGGGGACGAGGCGCTCCTCGCCTGTCTGATCGCTACTCATCGCTGGCCTCGCCCGCGTCCTCGAGCAGCTCGCGCTCCTCGTCCACGTCGGCCGCGGCCTCCTCGAGCGTTGACTCGATGGAGCGGCCCGAGAGACGCTCGCGTATGAACTTGCGTGACTCCTCGTCTGGGGCAAACTGCTCGAGGTCAGGAAGCTCGCGAAGGCTCTTGAGGCCAAATCGCTCGAGGAACGCCTGCGTGGTGGCATAGCGGATGGCCTGGGCCCGCTGCGGGTCTCGCCCGGCCTCGCGCACGAGGCCCTTGTCCACGAGCGAGGAGATTACGCCGTCGGAGTTGACGCCGCGGATGGCCTTGACGCCCTCGCGCGTCACCGGCTGGTGGTAGGCGATGACGGCGAGCGTCTCGAGCGCCGCCTGCGAGAGGCGCCTCGTGTCCCAGCTCATGACGAGCGCCTCCACCTGGTCGTGGAAGGCCGGGTGCGTGAACAGCCGCCAGCCGCCGGCGACCTCCCGCAGCTGGATGCCACGGTTGGCGTCCGAGTACTCGGCGGCGAGGTCGGCGAGCGCCGACGAGACCTCGCCTGGTGCCACGCCGAGGACGGCGGCGAGGCTGGTTGCGCTCACGGGGTCCGAGGACGCGAGCAGCATTGCCTCGAGCGCTCCCTTGACCGATCCTGCGCCGAGCTTTTCGAGCTCCCGCATCAGTACTCTCCCTCCAGCTCGGCCAGCGCCGCGGCGTCCACCTCGTAGGCGGGCGCGCCCTCGACGCGGTCAATCTCTATCGTCCCGAAGTTATCCTGCTGCGCGAGCGTCACGCTGCCAAGCTTGTAGAGATGCAGAATCGCGAGAAACGTCACGACCACCTGCTCGGGCGTGGACTCACCGTCGAGCAGGGCCTCGAAGGTCGTGTGCGGGTTTGCCATCGTCACGCGGTCGACGGAGGCCACGGTGAGAGCCACGGGCAGGCGCTTGGGCGCGATGTGCTCCGCCTCGAGCAGAAAGCCCTCGCGCCTGCTGTCAAGGTCCGCGCAGATGACGGCGAGCCCGCGCAGCGTGATGCCCTCGAGGTAGTCGGGCATGGTATTGAGAAACTCCGGATCTGGGCCGGCGGTCCTGGGGTGCATGCGGGCCTGTGCCTCCATGCGGCTCCCAAGCGCGGCGGCGGCGTTTCTGAACTGCTTGTAGGCGATGAGCCTGGCGATGAGCACCTCACGCGCCTCGTCCGCGGAGAGGTCGGCGAACTCGTCCTCGTCCTGCTGGTCCTCGTGGCGCGTGGGCTCGTCGTCCGGGACGAGCGAGGCGGCCTTGATGTCTAGCAGCGTGGAGGCAACGAGGACAAAGTCGCTCGCCACGTCAAGGTCGAGCTCACCCATGCGCTCGACCTCCGCGAGGTACTGGTCTGCGACCTCAGAGATGGATATGGCGCCGATGTCGACGCGCTGGCGGCTCACGAGCTGCAGGAGAAGGTCGAACGGTCCCGAGTAAGCCTGGGTTTGCACGCGGTAGCTCACGCGATCACATCCCAAGAAGCAGATCGTAGAGGTTGCCCGCAAAGAAGTCGAGGTAGGCTCCGAGCGGGTCGATGCCAAGCCTCGGCAGCAGGTAGAGCACCGCGATGAGGATGGGCATGGCGTAGCGCTGCACCTCGTAGTAGCGCGTGAGTGCATCGCCCTTGAGGAAGTAGCAGACGACCTTCGATCCGTCGAGCGGCGGCAGGGGGATGAGGTTGAAGAACGCCAGCATGAGGTTGACCCACACGTAGGTGGAGAGCGCCGTGAGCAGCCATTGCATGCCCGTCAGCCCAAGCACGACGGGGCCGGAGAAGTAGAGCTCGTTGCTGGCCTCTACGAGAGCCCACGCACCATTGAAGCACAGGGCGCCCACGACGGCCTGGAGCAGGTTCGAAGCGGGCCCGGCGAGCGCCACGAGCACCTCGTCGCGCCTCCTGTTCTTGAGTCGGTAGGGGTTGTAGGGAACGGGCTTGGCGTACGAGAACACGAAGCCGCCCGCGATGGCCATGATGATGGGCAGCACGACGGAACCAAACGGGTCGAGGTGCCTGGCGGGGTTCAGGGTTAGCCTGCCGGCCTCCTTGGCCGTGTCGTCCCCGCACAGGTGGGCCACGTAGCCATGGGCGACCTCGTGGATTATGGCGGCGACGAGCAGAAGCGCCACGGTGAGCACGATCCGTGCGATATTTTCGAGCGAGTACACGTCGCCTCCCGTCTGGTCTAGAGCCCCTGCGATGTGCGAGAGGCGCGTCCGAGTATCCAGTCTAGGAGAAGCAGCGCCGCGGCGCAGAGCAGAAAGTCACCCCGGACGGCGCCGCCGGCCCCGGTGCCAAGCACGAGAAGTCCCCTGACGCATGTGGGCTCGAGTCCCTGCACGGCGAGCGTGAGCTCAATCTGCGCCGCCCTGAGCTCGGGCAGCGGCACCAGCAGGAAGGCCGCGGCGGCAACAAGCAAAGCCGCGGCCACGCGCAGGCAGACATCGACCGCACGCAGGACGCCGCTGCGTGCGCTAGGCATTCTGCTTTGCCTCCTCAAGCTTCTCGGAGAGCTCGAGCCACTCCTCCTCGAGGGCGGGGATCTTCTTCTTGAGCGCGTTGTACTCGGCAAGTGCGGCGTCGAACTTCTTGGCGTCTGCGTAGAGCTCCTCGGAGGCCATGAGCTCCATGAGCTCGTCATAGCGCGCACGTGCCGGCTCTAGGGCGTCCTCGACCTCCTTGAGGCGCTTCTTCGTGGAGCGCAGGGCCTTGTTGAGCGCGTTTCTGGCCTCGGCCTCCGCTCTGCGCTGCTCCTTGGTCTTGACGTTGCGGCCACCCGTGTCTTGGCCCGAGACGGGCTTTTCGGCCTGCTTGGAGCCCGTTGTCCGGGCAGCGGGAGCCTGCTGCTCCTGCGCGGTCGCCTCGAGCTCGGCTCGCTTGTAGAGGTAGTAGTCGTAGTCGCCGTCATAGATGGTCACGCGGCCGTCTCGGACGTCGACGACCTTGTTCGCCACGGCGCGAACGAGGTGCTCGTCGTGGCTGATGAGCATGATCGTGCCCTTGAAGTCCACGAGAGCGCGCTCGAGCACGTCGACGGAGTCGATGTCGAGGTGGTTCGTGGGCTCGTCCAGGCACAGCAGCGGGTCGGGCGCCACAAGCATCTTCGCAAGCGCGAGGCGGGCACGCTCGCCTCCGGAGAGAACGCCCACGCGCTTCTCGACGTCGTCTCCGGAGAAGAGGAACGCGCCGAGCAGACGACGCTCCTCGGAGCTCGTCCAGCCAGGGGCCGCCTTGTCCATCTCGCCCATGACGGTGTTGGACTCGTTGAGCGTCTCGAGCTGGTGCTGCGCGTAGTAGGCGCTCGTGACGTTCTGACCGAGCTCGACCGTGCCCGCGTCGGGCTTCTCGAAGCCGAGCGCGAGCTTCATGAGCGTGGACTTGCCCGCGCCGTTGGGACCTACGAGCGCCACGTGGTCGCCACGGTAGAACGTTGCGTTGGCGTCTGCGTAGACGAGGTTGTCGCCGAAGGCCTTGCGGATGTGCTCGAGCGAGACCACCATGTCGCCCGTGCGCGGGGGCTCGGGGAACTGGAAGCTCACCTTGCGCGAGGACTCGGGCAGGATGACGAGCTCGCTCTTGATCTGCTCGATGCGCTTCATGCGCTCCTGCGCCTGTGCGGCCTTCGTGGGCTTATAGCGGAACTTGTCGACGAAGACCTGCATATGGGCGATCTCTCGCTCCTGCGCGGCTCGCTTGGCCCGCAGCTGCTCGAGGTTGTCCTCGCGCTGGCGCAGGTAGGCGGAGTAGTTTCCGGTGTAGGTGGTGAGCCGGCGGTTCTCGAGGGCCGCCACGTGGGAGACGCAGGCGTCCATGAAGGCGCGGTCGTGGCTCACGAGCAGCACGGCACCGTCGTAGCCAGAGAGGAACTGTTCGAGCCACTGGACGCTCTCGAGGTCCAGGTGGTTCGTGGGCTCGTCGAGCAGCAACAGGTCAGGGTGGCGAAGCAGCAGCTTGGACAGGGCGATGCGCATCTGCCAGCCACCGGAGAAGTCCTCGGCGGGTTTGTCGAGGTCCTCGACGGGAAACCCGAGGCCACACAGGATGGCGCGGGCGCGGCTGTCGAGCTCGTAGCCGCCCAGGCGCTCGAAGCGGTCCTGGGCGTGGCCGTACTCCTCGAGAAGGGCGTTGAGCTCATCGCCCTCAGGCGTGTTGGCAATCTGGGCCTCGAGCTCGGAGATGCGCTCGCCGAGGCGGCGGATCTCCGTTGCAGAGGACTTGACCTCCTCGAGCGCGGTCTCGTGACCGGCCAGCTTTGCCTCCTGCTCGAGGTAGCCCACCGAGGTGCCCTTCTGAAAGCTCACGGTTCCCTCGTCTGGGGTCTCCACTCCCATGATGATCTTGAGAAGGGTCGTCTTGCCGGCGCCGTTAGGCCCAACGAGCGCCCAACGCTGGCCGGCGTTGAGCTGCAGCGTGGCGCCCTCGTAGAGGGTGCGTCCGCCAAAGGACTTGGATACCTTGTCTGCGAGAAGAATCAAGGGAGCTCCCTGGTTGTTTGCTTGCGATGCGCGTGAAGGGTGGGACATAAGCTGCGTCCCAGTTGGTCACAGCTTATGTCCCTGCTTATGTCCTAGTCCTGGCAGAGGTGGATGGCGAAGCCCGCAATCTGGCGCTTGAAGTAGACGAGCTTTGTGGAGCCATCGGGGTTGAGGGCGCGAGAGTCCTCGTTGATCTCGAAGCCACGGGCGGCGAACCACTTCTCGGCGGCGGCGATGTCATTGACGCCAAAGCCGATGTGGCCCTTCTCTCCCCTGCCACAACCGCTCATGACCTCTACGAGCGTGCCTGCGAAGACCGAGACGGGCGTGACGTTGGGCTCAAGCCCCATGAGGGCCTGGAAGAGGTCGGCGACCTGCTGGGCCTCCTCGGGGCTGGCGGCGTTGATGCCCACGTGGGCGACGTGCAGCCCAAAGGCCTTGACGGGGTTCTCGATCTGCTCGCTCATGGCTCTCTCCTCGGTTGAGGCCGTTACGTAACAAAAAAGGCCGGAACGAATGTCCCGGCCTTCTCGATTATGGTGGAGATAAGGGGGTTCGAACCCCTGACCTCGTGACTGCCAGTCACGCGCTCTCCCAACTGAGCTATATCCCCGAAGTGGTGGGCGATGCTGGATTCGAACCAGCGACCCCATCCGTGTGAAGGATGTGCTCTACCCCTGAGCCAATCGCCCACTTCGAGCTGCCGTCGTGCGCAGCGAGTTGTACTCTACCATAGGATTTTGCCGATGCGCAAGAAGAATTTTAAAAGAAGTTTCGACGAGTTCGTCTAGCTGGTATTTTAGCGCAATGCTCAGCGTGAGATATGCCTTTGGATCATTTGATTCGTGGGCAATTGAAACCTCGCGAATCCAAGAAGTAGAGACGAAGCTCACCGAATGATGTTTGTGTCTCGCCCAATGAAATCTAATCTTGAACGGGGATGCCCCCGCTCTCACCTTCTACGCTTCCTTGAGCTTGCTGGCGCTGAACAAACCAGCTCCGCAAAGAGCGAGGTCCACCACGGCGCAGAATGTCTCGCCCGCCGCGGGCGCCAGGCCACCGAGGAGCAAGAAGACGAACAGGACGAGCGCGGCGCCCGCAACGATCACGCCAATGCGACAGAGCCCCATGAACGTGTCAAGCTTTCCAGAGCCGCTGAGTGCCGTCTTTCCGTATCTCCCGGCGACGATGAGATAAACCCCCACGCACATGATCACGAGCGACGAGGCAAGCCCGTACATAACGTATCGAGCGCCAGAGGCAAGCGGCAGCGATATGAGCGTCGCGATGCCATACAGCACTCGAAGCGCGCCCCAGACGAGCATGATGGTTGCGTAGCCTGATGTGGCCCTGAACCTTGAGCGTGCGGCATCAGAGAGGGACTCGAGCCTCACCGGCTCCTCATCGATCGCCTCCGCCACGAAGCTCTTCTGCGGGGCACCTTGGTCTATCCCCCTGCTTGCCCTACGTACCTCGAGTGCGAGAGAGCCCGTGAGCACCAGGGAGACCGAACCCGTAATTATCGAAACGGAATCGCCCTGAACCACACTCGTGAGCAGGTCGATGACGCAGAGGGCAAACATGATGCGTCCGAGGATGATGGCCCTTGTCAGGCGTACGTGTTCCCGCTGGAACGTGAGTGCCGAGACGGCAAACGAGATGCCGGCAAGCGTGACGAGCGCAAGGATTGCCCAAGAGCCGCCAATGAAGAGCCATGCCGAGACGTCAAAGCCCATGAGCGATACCGTCTGCGGCAACTGACCTTGAACGGAGTAGATGCCCGCGTAGGCAAGCGTCGTGAACATCAGGATCACGAGAATCGCAAGCTTGGAGATGCAATGCCAGACGAGATAGCCAACCCCAAGTGGCTTGAGACTGCGCGTTGCGACCGCCTGCTCGTCTGCCATGTCTCTCCCCTGCCGTCGATCTGTACATAACCATGGTTCCCATTCTATCCAACGAAATCGCGAGAAGTTTCGAGTCATGGGACCGTTGCTGACAATTAATGCCGACGGCGGCAAGAACGCGCATCTAATTTCTGCTGAAGAGATCCTCCTTGCATAAATATGCTCAAATCGAGGCGTTATTAGTTCAAAAAATTATGCAGGTCAGAGGATACACACCCTCTGACCTGCGTAAACGTTGGTGGGCCCAGTAGGATTCGAACCTACAACCCAGGGATTATGAGTCCCCTGCGCTAACCGTTGCGCCATAGGCCCTCTGATATGAAAAAAGGCGGAGACAATGTGCCTCCGCCTTGTCATATGTGGTGGAGATAAGGGGGTTCGAACCCCTGACCTCGTGACTGCCAGTCACGCGCTCTCCCAACTGAGCTATATCCCCGTGCGCAAGTGCATTGATAACTATACGGAAATCTGAGGTTGATGCAAGTCCCAATTTCGCGAATTTGCACGAGCTAACAAAAAAGGTGGCAACCGAAGCTGCCACCCATCACTTCTGGTGGAGATAAGGGGGTTCGAACCCCTGACCTCGTGACTGCCAGTCACGCGCTCTCCCAACTGAGCTATATCCCCGAATCAACGAAACACATAGTACCAAAAGCGCGTAGCGGCACAAGCCAGAAAGCTAAAAAAGATTGAGCTATCCAACTGGTCGTTAGTCGCGCAGCGCCGTCACAAACTTCTCGAGCCTGTCGAGTCCCGTCTCCAGGTCATCGTCTGACACGCAATAGCTCAGGCGCACGAAGCCCTCGGCCCCAAAGCACGTTCCCGGCACAAGCGCCACGCCCGCCTCGCGAATCGCGCGCTCACAGAACTCCTCGGAACCCATTCCGAGGTGCGAGATGCTAGGGAACGCGTAGAAGGCACCGGACGGCTCCTCAACAGGCAGGCCCATCTCCCCGAGCCTGCTCACGACGAGGCCCCTCCTGCGTCGATACGTCTCCCTCATGGGCTCAACGTCGCACCCAAGCGCCACGACAGCGGCGTCCTGCACGAACGCGGGCACGCTCGAGACGAGGTACTGGTGCATCTTCTCGATCTGGGCCTTGAGCTCCCTCGGAGCGGCAAGCCAACCCAGCCTCCAGCCCGTCATGGCCCAGGGCTTTGAGAACGAGTCGACGACGACCGTCCTGTCCGCAAGGCCATGGAACTCGCGGTCTGCACGCTCGTCTTTGGCAAGCCTCTCCTGCTCGTGCTGGGCGAGAACGGCGAAGCGTTCATAGCCCTCGTCATACGCAAGGCGGTTGTAGACGTCGTCGCAGATCACGTAGATGCCGCTCTGGAACTGGGCCAGCCCCACGGCCTCGAGCGTCTCATGGCTGTACACGCAGCCCGTGGGGTTGTTCGGAGAGGTGATGACGATGGCCTTCGTGCGCTCGGTCAGCGCGTTGCCTATGTCTGTCGGGCTGATCTGGAACCCTCGTTTACTCGTGTCGATGGGCACCACAACCCCGTGCGAGGCACGCACTATCGACTCGTAGAGCCCGAACGCAGGCGTGGGAACGATGACCTCGTCGCCCGGGTCAAGAATCGCCATGAGCGTGGCTGCGAGCGCCTCTGTTGCGCCGCACGTCACGATGAGCTCGTCGGGAGCATAGGAGAGCCCATGACGGGCCATATAGCCCGAGATGGCCTCAAGTAGCTCGGGACGCCCGTTGTTGGGCGGGTAGTGCGTGAGCCCACGAGCAAGCGAATCGCTCACGGCGGCACGTACGGGCTCGGGCGTGTCGAACTCCGGCTCGCCGAGCGTGAGCTTCACGCAACCCGGCGTCTGGTTTGCAAGGGCCGTGAACCGGCGGATCCCGCTCGTCGCGAGACCCGCCAGGTCACTGTTGGTTCTGCGTCCCACGTTGACCGAGCCCGCCTAGGCGCGCGCGGCGCGGATGAGACCGGCGACCTTCTCGGCCACCTCGTCGATCGAAACCTCGACGCGCTCGCCCGTGGCACGATCCTTGAGCTCGCAGCAACCGTTCTTGACGGCTCGCTTGCCAAAGACGAGCTGGTAGGGGAAGCCCATGAGGTCGTTGTCTGCGAACTTGACACCCGGGCGCTCCTTGCGGTCATCGATGACGACCTCGATACCAGCCTGGGAGAGCTCGTCTGCAACCTTCTGGGCCGCGGGCCACACGAGCTCGTCGTTCACGTCCAGAGGCACGATGGAGACCTCATAGGGAGCCACGGAGACGGGCCAGACGATGCCGTTCTCGTCGTTGTGCTGCTCCACGACGGCAGCGAGCGTGCGGGAGACGCCAACGCCGTAGCAGCCCATGATGAGCGGCTTGTCCTTGCCGTCCTCGTCCATGAACGTGGCGCCCATGGCCTCGGAGTACTTGGTGCCCAGCTGGAAGACCTGGGAGACCTCGATGCCGCGCGCCGCCGAGAGGGGCTTGCCGCAGTGCGGGCAGGGGTCGCCGGCGACGACGGTCACGATGTCGGCCCACTCGTCGGCCGTGAAGTCTCGGCCAGGCTCGACGCCGATGAAGTGGTAGCCGTCGACGTTGGCGCCGCAGCCCCAGCTGTGGACGTCCTCGAGCGTGGCGTCACAGACGATGCGGATGCCCTCCGGAAGGTTGACCGGTCCGATGGAGCCCTTGGGAAGGCCGAAGCCCTCGAGCTCCTCGTCGGTCATCATGCGGTAGCCCTCGCCAAAGACGTGCTCGGCCTTGCAGTCGTTGAGCTCGTGGTCACCGGGGACGAGCGCCAGGACCGGGTTGCCCTCGGCGTCGATGATGCACAGGGACTTGACGGTGGCGTTCTCGGGGACGTCGAGGAACTTGGCGAGGTCCTCGATCGAGTGGACGCCCGGGGTCTCGATCTTGGTGAGCACGCCGTTGCCGGGGCCGTCGAGGACGGGAACCTTCGTGGTGGCCGCCTCGTCGTCTGCCGCAAAGCCGCAGCAGTCACAGTAGACGAGGCTTGCCTCGCCGGCGTCGGCGAGCGCCATGAACTCGACGGATGTGTCTCCGCCGATCTGGCCGGTGTCAGCCACGACGGGCAGGGCCTTGAGGCCGCAGCGCACGCAGATGTTGGCGTAGGCCGCCTTCATCTTGTCGTACTCCTCCTGCAGGCTCTCCTGCGTGGCGGAGAAGCTGTAGCCGTCCTTCATGATGAACTCGCGGCCGCGCATGAGGCCGTAGCGGGGGCGAAACTCGTCGCGGAACTTGTCCTGGATGTGGTAGAGGTTCACGGGGAGCTGCTTGTAGCTGCGAAGCTCGTTGCGCACGAGCGCCGTGACGGTCTCCTCGTGCGTGGGGCCCAGGACGAACTCGCGCTCGTGGCGGTCGTGGAAGCGGATGAGCTCCTTGCCGTAGGCGTCGATGCGGCCGCTCTGGCGCCAGAGGTCGGCGTCGACCATGATGGGCATCATGAGCTCCTGGGCGCCCGCGTTGTCCATCTCGTCTCGAACGATGTTCTCGATCTTCATGATGGAGCGCCAGGCCAGCGGCAGGTAGGTGTAGAGGCCGGCCGCCTCCTTGCGAATCATGCCGGCGCGAAGCAGCAGGCGGTGGCTCGCGAGCTCGGCCTCGGTCGGGTCCTCCTTGAGCGTGGGTGCGTACAGGCGGCTCATCTTCATCGGCTTCATTAGTATCCCTCCATGTCGAGCGGCCCCAGTCCAGGGGCCGCATCAGTTTCAACCGTGCCATTTTAGCGCGAAAGCGCCAGCCCCACAGAAGCCGGCGCCCAGGCTTAGTGCCTCACTCGAAGCGCTCGTGGATCTCCTCGAACAGCTCGTCGACGATACGCTCCTCGGGAACCTTGCGCAGCGTCTCCCCGCCAGCGATGAGAAGGCCCGTTCCCCTGCCGCAGGCGACGCCGATGTCTGCCCCGCGGGCCTCGCCGGGGCCGTTGACGACGCATCCCATGACGGCCACCGAGATGGGGGCGCTCACCGTCTGGAGGCGACGCTCCACCTCGTTGGCGATCTCGATGAGGTTCACCTGGCAGCGCCCGCAGGTGGGACAGCTCACGAGCTCGGGCGTGCGGCGGCGCATGCCAAGCGACTGCAGCAGCTCCCAGGCAACGGGCACCTCCTCCTGGGGAGGGGCCGTGAGAGACAAGCGCATCGTGTCGCCAATGCCCTCAGAGAGCAGCACGGAAAGCGCGCTCACGTTCTTGACGGTTCCCTGGCGAACCGTGCCTGCCTCGGTAACGCCAAGGTGCAGCGGCACGTGAGGCAGAACGCGTGAGAGCTCGCGGTTCGTGAGGATGGTCGAGGGCACGTCGTGGACCTTGGCAGACAGCACGATGTCCGAGAAGCCGCGCTCCTCGAAGTGGCGCACGAACGAGACGGCGCTCTGCACGAGCTTCTGGGGCTGCGTGAGGTCATCGCGCGCGTCAATGTCCTTGTCGAGGGAGCCCGCGTTCACGCCGATTCGAATGGGGATACCGGCCTCCCCCGCCGCGTCGATGACGGCGTCCACGCGGTCGAAGGAACCGATGTTGCCCGGGTTGATGCGAAGGCCGGACGCCCCGCGCCTCGCCGCCTCGATGGCGAGCTTGTGATCGAAGTGGATGTCGGCAACTACGGGGATGGGAGACCCGGCGCAGGTTTCGGCAAAGCCGTCCAGGGCGTCTGCGTGGGGAATGGCCACCCGGACGATCTCACACCCAAGCTGGGCAAGCTCGCCAATCTGGGCGAGCGTCGAGACGGGGTCGGTCGTCTTGGTGGTGCACATGGACTGGACGGACACGGGAGCTCCGCCGCCCACGGCAACCTTGCCCACATGAACCTGATGGGTGAGTTCGCGCGGGAGTGCAGAGGTGCCCGCGCTTGTTCTGAGGTCGATCATGGTTCGCTAGCCTCCAATGACGAATCGCACGATGTCCTGGCGAAGCACCACAAAGAACAGCAGCAGGGCCAGGGCGAGGCCGAGGTAGGACAGGTACCCCTGGACACGCATGGGCACGTCTCTTTTGATCACAAGCTGGACGAGCTCGATGAGAAGCTTTCCGCCATCGAGGGGCGGTATGGGGATGAGGTTCATGATGCCGAGCGAAAGCGAGATGGCGGCCATGAGGAACAGGAAGCTCTCTGCGCCAGACGCGGCTGCCTCGGAGGCCATGACCGAGATGCCGACGACCGACGTTGACTGCGAGACCACCTCCGCCGTGTGAGCGGGCTGGAAGAGCTGAGCCACGTAGCCTAAGGTTGCCGTGAGGTAGTTCCACGCAAGGGAGAGCGACTGGACCGGACTTGGGTGGATTCGCTCGATGGTTGCCGTCACACCGAGCTTACCGTCGCCATCCACGGAAGCGGGATCTACCGTGAGCGCGAGTGACTGTCCCGCACGCTGAACCTCGAGCACAAATGGCTCACCGGACGAAATGGCATCGCGAACCATCTGGCCCATGGAGTCCCAGTCCTCGCAGGGCTGCCCCGCAACGCTCGTGACCGCGTTCCCAGCCTCGAGGCCGCTCGCCTGCGCAAGCGACCCCTCGGCGACGGCACCGATGACGGTTGAGTTGCTTGCGACGTCGATGCCGCAGGCTGACAGGACGCCGGCGATGAGGGCAATACCGAGAACGACGTTGACGACAGGTCCCGCAAGCAGCGTGATCACACGCGCGAGAAAGCCCTTCCCTTGGTACGTGTGGGCGCGCTCAAGTGCTAGGAGCCCCTCGGCGCCGCCCCCAGGAAGCGCGTGGGGCTCCCCAGCCAACGTGGAGCCATCGAGCGAGAAGTCGTGTCCGGAGTCGAACGCGGTGAGCAGGTTGGCGTCACGCTCGACGGTCTGGACGCAACGAGGCCACTCCTTTTGGCTTGGCCTCTCCCCCGCCGCTTCGTCGTAGTAGGGCTCAACGGATGCCCAGTCCACCAGAATGGAGAGCTGCTCGCACACCTGCTCCTCGCTAAAGCCAAGCTCTGAGGCGATGTCAGCAATGGCAACGCGTCCATGGCGAGCCACGCATTCCAGGATTTGGGCTGCTAGCGGGCTTGCCTGGCCTTCCATGCCACAGATGCGGTTGTACCCGCCGAGCAGGACGGGCGTGACGCCCACCTCGGTTCCGTGGTCTGCGCTCTTGTGAGAGATGCGCCAGCGACACGGCATGCCGAGGAAGAATTCGGTCACACGCATGCCGAACGCACGCGCCGCCAGATAATGGCCCGCCTCGTGAACGAAGACGAGCGACGAGAGCAGGATGACGCCCCAAAAGATGGCAGAGAGCGCACCCATGACCGCGCTCACGAAAGCCTCTCGAGAAGCTCGCGGGCCTGGGCGCGCGCCAGCGAGTCCACCTCGGCCACCTGTCCGAGCGAGGTGAGCGGCTCGACGTTCGTTACGTCCATGACGCCCTCGACGATGGCGTCAACGTCAGTAAATCCGCAACGACCGGCTCGGAACGCCTCGTTGGCAACTTCGTTCGCAGCGTTCATCGCACAGGGCAGCGTGCCGCCGGTCCTGCCTGCGCAAAGCGCGAGGTCGAGACAGCGGAAGGCGTCTGTGTCGGGCGCCGCAAATGTGAGAGGCTCGGAGGTGCGCCAGTCAACGTGGGTTGCGGGAGACTCCCAACGCTCGGGATAGCTGAGCGCATACTGGATTGCCACGCGCATGTCGGAGGGTCCCAGCTGCGCCTTCACGGAGCCGTCCGCAAACTCAACGGCGGAGTGAATCTTGCTCTGGCGGTGCACGAGGACCTCGACGTCGTCGATGGGCACGTCGAAGAGGTGGTGTGCCTCGATGACCTCAAGGCCCTTGTTCATGAGCGTGGCGCAGTCGATCGTGATCTTTGCGCCCATCTTCCACGTGGGATGCGCCAGGGCATCCGCGGCCGTGACGTCTGCGAGCTCGGCTCGGCTGCGGCCAAAGAATGGGCCTCCGGAGCACGTGATCCAGATCTTTCTCACGTCATGCCTGCGCTCGCCAACGAGGCACTGGTAGATGGCGTTGTGCTCGGAGTCAACGGGCAGGACGCGCCCGGGCTTTGCCATCGGCATGAGGATGTCGCCGCCGATGACGAGGGCCTCCTTGTTGGCCGGTGCCCAGATCTTTCCGGCACGAAGCGCCTCGTGGCTTGCCCAGATACCGGCCTCGCCCACGACGGCAACGAGAACGCAGTCCACGTCGGGAAGGCTGGCAAGCCTCGTGACGGCGTCCCGTCCAAAGCCAAGCTTGCAACCCTCGGGAAGCTCGTCGAGAATGGGGTCGTTCCTGCGAGACTCGTCGGCCACGGCAACGTGCGCGGCGCCGAACTCGCGGGCGGCGTCGACAAGGCCCCTGCAGGAGCTGTTGACCGCAAGGGCCGTGAGCCTAAGCTTGTCTGGGTGCATGCGGACGACGTCGAGCGTCTGCATGCCGATGGAGCCCGTACAGCCAAGGAGCGCCACACGCAGCGGACGCTCCCTGGTCATGGGGCTCGAGATGTCCTCGAAGATGTTCACAGAATTCCTCCGTAGTGGAGCACGAAGTAGGCCGTCATGCAGGCAAAGAGCATGGAGTCAGACCGATCGAGCAGACCACCATGGCCCGGCATGAAGTTGCCCGAGTCCTTGACGCCCACGCTGCGTTTGAGACGGCTCTCGAACAGGTCGCCTATGACGCCGGCACATCCGCACAGAAGGCCGGCGAGCAGGGCGAGCGGAAGCTCGATGCCCCTCACACCTAGAGCCCACACGATGGTCCAGACGATGCATGACCCAAACAGGCCGCCGACGAGTCCCTCCCAGCTCTTGTTGGGAGAGATTCGCGGGGCAAGCTTGTGCTTGCCAAGCTTGGAACCCACGAGATAGGCAAAGGCGTCGTTCACCCAGACCGACCCCATGACGCCGAGCGTGAGCAGGGCTCCGTCATATCCCGGGTCACACGAGCGGATCGTGACGACCGAGGAGAACAGAAGTCCCGTGTAGACGGCGCCGAACAGCGTGATGGAGGCGTCCGAGATGCTGGCCCTGGGGGTAAGCACGTACCACGTCCCGCACGCAAGCATGAGCAGCAACGTAATGCCCGTCTCGGCCTCGGGGCGGGCAAGCGCGGCCAGCGGATAGAGCACGGTGGCAAAAAGGCCCACGAACTCGTTGGGCATGCGGCCCGCCAAGCGAGACATCCTGAAGAACTCCGAGCCGCACAGCCAGGCCATCGCTGCCACGAGCACCGTGGTCGGAATCTTTCCCAGGAACAGGCAGGCGAAGATGCACAGCGCATAGACGAGGCCCGACGTCGTTCTCGTGAGGAGCTTCTCGGTCCAGTTGCGGGCCTTTTGGCTCTTGAGGCCGCCGACGACGCGCTCCCCCTCGTGGGCTTTGCGCCGGCGCTCGAGGGACTCGGAGGCCGAGTCGAGGGTCTTGGGCACGCCAGCGCCCTCGTGCCTGGGGTGACTCACTTGGCGCTCACCCCACCGAAGCGACGGTCACGCGTCTGGAACGAGCGGATGGCCCTGAGAAGCTCCCAGCGATCGAAGTCAGGCCAGAGCGTGTCGGTGATGTAGAACTCGCTGTACGCGAGCTGCCAGAGCAGGTAGTTGGAGAGGCGCAGCTCGCCAGACGTGCGGATGAGCAGCTCTGGGTCTGGCAAGTCTGCCGTGTAGAGGTGCCTGGCGACGCAGTCCTGGTCAATCTCGTCCGCAGCGAGCGTACCCGCGGCAACCTCCTGAGAGATGAGGCGTGCGGCACGGGCAAGCTCGGCCCGCGCCCCATAGTTCACCGCGAGCGCGAGCGTCATGCCCGTGTGACCGGCCGTCTCGGACAGGCCCTCTTCGAAGACCTCACGGGTCTTCTGGGGTAGGGCCTCGATGTCGCCGAGAAACTCGAGACGAACGTTCTCCTGGTGAAACAGCGGCAGCTCCTTCACGAGCGTGGTCGCAAAGAGGTGCATCAGCAGGTCGACCTCGTGCTGGGGACGCTTCCAGTTCTCCGTGGAGAATGCATAGGCGCTCAGCACGTTTATGCCGAGGCGCACGCACGCGGTGATGGTCTCCCTCAGGCTCGAGATGCCCGCGATGTGACCCTGGCCGCGCTCCATTCCCTGGCGAGTGGCCCAGCGGCCGTTGCCGTCCATGATGACGGAAATGTGGCTTGGGAGCCTGTCGAGGTCGATGTCCTCTAGGCGCACGTCCTCGACAGGCTCCGCGAAGTACTTGATCAGCTCTTGTTCATCACGCTGCACGCAATACACCCGCTGTTCTAGATCTCCATGACCTCGGCCTCTTTGGCCTTGGTCGCCTCGTCAATCTTCTTGATGAACTCGTCGGTGAGCTTCTGGACCTTGGTCTGCTCGCGGCGCACGTCGTCCTCGGAGAGCTCCTCGTCACGCTCGAGCTTGCCATTGGCCTCGCGACGGACGTTACGCACGGCGACGCGGGCCTCCTCGGCGAGGGTGCGGCACTCCTTGGCGAGCTCCTTGCGACGCTCACCGGTGGGCTTGGGGAACGGCAGGCGGATGACCTGACCATCGTTGGACGGGGTGATGCCGAGGTCAGACTGCGAGATTGCCTTCTCGATGGCATTGAGGCTGGTCTTGTCCCAGGGCTCGACGACGAGCATGCTCGCCTCGGGAACCTTGACGCCGGCGAGCTGCGTCACGGGCGTTGACTGACCGTAGTAGTCGACCATGATGGAGTCGAGGACGTGCGGGTTGGCACGGCCCGTGCGAACCTTGCCAAAGTTGGTCTTGAGCGCCTCGAGGCACTTCTCCATGCGGTCACGGGCGGTATCGGTGATCTCGCTCATTAGTGGGTCTCCTCCCCAACGACGGTGGTGCCAACCGGCAGTCCCTTGAGCGCGTCTGCGAAGACGTGCGGCTGGTCGATGTTGAAAACGATCATGGACATGTTGTTGTCAGAGCACAGGGCCGTGGCAGTGGCATCCATGACCTTGAGGTCGCGCGTGAGGACCTCGCGGTACGTGATGGTGTCGAAGCGCTTGGCGTCCGGATTCTTCATCGGGTCCGCATCGTAGATGCCGTCAACCTTCGTGGCCTTCATGAGGCAGTCGGCGTCGATCTCGCAGGCACGGAGCGCTGCCGCGGTGTCAGTCGTGAAGTAGGGGTTGCCGGAACCGGCGGCGAAGATGGCGATGTAGCCCTTCTCGAGGTGCTTGATGGCACGACGACGGATGTAGGGCTCGGCGACCTCGTCCATCTTGATAGCGCTCATGACGCGGGCCGTCATGCCGTTGCGCTCGAAGCCGTCCTGGAGGGCAAGCGCGTTCATGACGGTGGCAAGCATGCCCATGTAGTCTGCCTGCGCGCGGTCCATGCCGCCGGCTGCACCGGCGACGCCACGGAAGATGTTGCCGCCGCCAACGACGACGCCGACCTCGATGCCGTCGTCGTGGATGACCTTGATCTCCTTGGCAAGATGATCGACGACCTTGGGGTCGATGCCGTAGCCGCCCTCCCCCATGAGGGCCTCACCGGAGAGCTTGAGCAGCACGCGCTTGTACTTATAGTCCGTCAAGGGATACTTCCCTTCCTCTTGGTTAGCCTATTCGTAAAGATACTAGCAGAGCGGCGCCGCGTGACGCCGATTTGAACGGTACGCGCATAAGAACGGGCCCGACATCGCCATGGATGCCGGGCCCGTGCGCCATGCTTATGCCAAAAGGGCTACTCGCCGAAGGTGAAGCGATCAAAGGCAATGACCTCGATGGTGTCGCCGAGCTCCTTGCCTACCTTCTCGGCGTACTGGCGGATGGTGATGTTGCCATCCTTGATGAAGGCCTGCTCGGAGAGGACGGACTCGCCGTAGAACTTGTTGAGGCGACCCTCGGCGATCTTGACCTGGATGGCCTCGGGCTTGCCGGACTCAGCGGCCTGGGCCTTGTAGATGCTCATCTCGTGCTCGACGATCTCGGCCGGGACGTCCTCGCGACGGGCGGAGATGGCGCCGGCGGCAGCGGCCTGCATGGCGACGTCGTGGGCGAACGTCTTGAAGGACTCGGCCTGGGCGGTCTCGGGCTTGGAGAACGTGAACTCGACGATGGTGCCGAGCTTGCCGTTGGCGTGGACGTAGGAGCCGAAGGCACCGTTCTCGACCTCGCGACGGGCGAAGCGGGCGATCTTCATGTTCTCGCCCATGGTGTGGATCATCTCGGTGAGGGCGGCGTCAACGGTCTCGTTCGTGGAGAACTCGGCGGCCTTGAGGGCGTCCACGTCGGCCGGGTTTGCCTTGGCGACGACGGCGGCGACGTTCTTGGCGAAGCCGGTGAACTTGGGGTTGCCGCCGACAAAGTCGGTCTCGCAGGTGACCTCGACGAGCGCGGCGACCTTGCCACACTCGGAGACGTACGCGGCGACGGTGCCCTCGTTCGTCTCACGGCCGGCCTTCTTGACGGCCTTGGCCATGCCCATCTTGCGAAGGACGTCGACGGCCTTCTCGATGTCGCCGTCAGCCTCGACGAGCGCCTTCTTGCACTCCATCATCGGGGAGTCGGTCATCTCGCGGAGCTGCTTGACGAGCGCGGCGGTGATCTGAGCCATGAGTGCCTCTCTCTCGTTTCTATGCGCTATCGCGCATGGTTTCGCTTTACATGCGGACGCCGCCCAAGAAGGACGGCGCCCATAGATCCAGTTTTGCTGCTACGCGGCCTTGCGGCTACTCGGCAGCGGGCGCCTCGACGGCAGGGGTGGTCTCGCCAGCGGCCATCTCCTCGGCCGTGATCTGCTCCTTGCCGGTGCCAGCGAGCACGGCGTCGGCGACGAGCTCGGTCATGAGGGCGACGGAGCGGATGGCGTCGTCGTTGGCAGGGATGCCGTAGTCAACGACGTCCGGGTCAGAGTTGGTGTCGAGCAGGGCGACGACCGGGATGTGCAGGCGGTTGGCCTCGCGGATGGCGAGTTCCTCGCGCTTGGAGTCGATGACGAACAGGGCGGCGGGAAGCTGGCGCATCTCGCGGACGCCACCGAGGTTGCGCTGGAGCTTCTCGAGCTCCTTGGTCAGGACAGCCTGCTCCTTCTTGCCGCGGGCAGCCATGCGGCCGTCCTCGACCATGGCCTCGAGCTCCTCCATGCGGTCGATGCGGGAGCGCATGGTGACGAAGTTGGTGAGCACGCCGCCGAGCCAGCGCTGGTTGATGTAGGGCATGCCGCAGCGCTGGGCCTGCGTGGCGACAGGCTCCTGGGCCTGCTTCTTGGTGCCGACGAACAGAATCTTGCCACCCTTGGCGGCCGTCTCCTTGAGGAACGTGTAGGCGCGGTCAGCGTCGAGGATCGTCTGCTTGAGGTCGAGGATGTAGATGCCGTTGCGCTCGCCGAAGATGTAGGGCTTCATCTTGGGGTTCCAGCGGCGGGTCTGGTGGCCGTAGTGGCAACCGGCCTCGAGCAGGGTGTTAAGGTTGATCTTGACTGCCATGGTGCTACCTTTCTTGGTTGGCCTCCGCGCCGGTCATCCCATCGGGCCACCCGCACAGGCGGGCACCGTGGCCGTTTGGTCGCGACGCGTGTGTTTTCATGCTGGCGATTGCACAGCGGTTGGATAGTTTAGCAGCGCTCTACATTGGGCGCAAGATGGCACTTGCCACGCTTCAAGCAGAGCACACAAGCGCTTCGCACGCTCAGTTCCCAGACCGCGGATGAGCCTGCAGTGCCGCCGCCTTGAGCCGACCGACGGACAGGTGCGTGTAGATCTGGGTGGTCGAGAGGCTTTCGTGTCCGAGAAGCTCCTGCACGCTCCTGAGGTCCGCGCCGCCATCGAGCAGCTGCGTCGCGAACGTGTGGCGCATGGCGTGTGGAGTCAGCGAGGGGTCGAGGCCTGCCACCTCGACGAGGCGCTCGAACCTCGTGCGAAGTGCGGCCGCGCTCATCCTCTGCCCCCTCGAGGAGAGAAACAGGGCGTTGGATTGAGTCTTGGACGCGCGGGCAAACGTCGGCCGCGCGTTGCGGACGTAGCGCTCGATAGCCCTCACGGCGCTGTCGTAGAGCGGCACGATGCGCTCCTTTGCGCCCTTGCCAAAGAGACGGACCTGTCGCTGCAAGACGTCGACGTCTCGCACGTCAAGTGCCGAGACCTCGGAGATGCGCGCCCCGCTCGCATAGAGCAGCTCGATGAGCGCACGGTCTCTGACGCCGGCGCAATCGGAAGAACATGACTGGATGAGACGCTCCACGTCCGAGTCCGCAAGCACGCACGGCAGGCGCTTGGAGAGTTTGGGGCTTGCCACGGCCGCTGCGGCATCCTCCTGCGTGAGCTCCCTGCTCACAAGCCACTTGTAGAGACAGCGAACGGCGGAGAGATGGCGGTTCTGGGTGGTCGTGGCGTATCCGGCGTCATTGAGCTCGGCCAACCAGCTCCTGAGCTCGGCATGCGTGACGTGGAGAGGGTCTATTCCCTCTCTCCTCGTCCACTCGAGGTATGCCGCAAGATCCGTCTCGTAGGCTCTCGTGGTGTTCGGTGACAGGTTGCGGACATCGCGCAGGTAGGACAGGTACTCCCCCGCCATGCGCTCGAACTCGTCCTGCGAGACGCAGCGCAGCTCACTAGCCGAACAGGTCATCGCGGGAGGAGACGTAGGCCGTGAGGTCTTGCAGGGCACGGTCGGCATAGCGCGCGTAGCGCTCGCGCTTCTTGAGCCTTGGACTCTCCAGCGGCGGGACGATGCCAAAGTTGACGTGCATCGGCTGGTAGGGAGAGGTGGCCGGGCTCGTGGCGTATGCGACCAGAGAGCCCAGCGCACCCGTGCGCGGAAGGCTCGCGTGGGCAACTCCCGAGACGTCAGCGAAGGTGTTGAGGGCGGCAAGCAGTCCGGAGGCTATGGCCTCCGTATAGCCCTCGGTGCCGCAGATCTGACCCGCGAGCCTCGTCTTGGTTCCCGGAATGGCGAACGTGTCGTCAAGGACGCGCGGGGCATCCACGAAGGAGTTGCGATGCATGACGCCATAGCGGAAGAACTCCGCGTTCTCGAGGCCCGGAATGAGACGAAAGACGCGCTTCTGCTCGGGCCAGGTGAGGTTCGTCTGGAAGCCAACGAGGTTGTACGCCGTGCACTCAGCATTCTCGGGCCTGAGCTGGACCACCGCCCAGGGCCTGCGCCCCGTCCTTGGGTCCGTAAGGCCAACGGGCTTCATGGCGCCATAGCGGGCGGCGTCCATGCCGGTGCGGGCAACCTCCTCCACGGGCTGACACGCGCAGAACAGGTCCTTCTGCTCGAACTCGCGGGCAACGACCCTGTCGGCTCCCAGTAGGGCCTCCATGAACGTCTCGTACTCGGACTTGTCCATGGGACAGTTGAGGTAGTCGCCAACCCCCTGCTCCTCGTAGCGAGACTGCGAGAACACAATAGAGCGGTCGATCGTCTCGGCGTCCACGATGGGTGCGGCAGCATCAAAGAAGGAGAGCGACTCCGCGCCGATGAGGCTTGCGAGCGAGGACGCGAGGGCATCCGAGCACAGCGGGCCGGCGGCGATTACGGACCTTCCCTCCGGAATGCTCGTGACCTCCTCGCGCACCACCTCAATGAGCGGCTCGGAGGCAATGCGCTTCCCCACGAGTTCGGAGAAACGCTCGCGGTCGACCGCAAGCGCACCGCCGGCCGGCACCGAGGCCCGTTTGGCGCACTCGAGGAGCTCGGAGCCCATAAGCTCGAGCTCCGC
Organism: Parolsenella catena; assembly: GCF_003966955.1. GTDB lineage: Bacteria > Actinomycetota > Coriobacteriia > Coriobacteriales > Atopobiaceae > Parolsenella > Parolsenella catena. Next base: position 911,496 of record NZ_AP019367.1, read on the forward strand.
CTTGAGCAGACCAGCGGCAGAGTCGCGTCTCGTGGACTTGAGCGAGTTGGAGCAGACGAGCTCGGCCATGCCGTCGGTATGGTGGGCCGGCGAGCTCTTGAGCGGCCTTTGCTCGACGAGCCTCACGCGCACACCACGCTTGGCGAGCTGAAGCGCGCACTCGCATCCCGCAAGACCAGCGCCAACAACCGTTACCGTCTCGAAATCGCCCATGAATCTCCCGTCAAAGCCAGTGAATCTATGCCGATACATTGTGCCCCAGCAGAGCTAGCTCTGTGGGCGCAAATCGAGAGTCGGGAAGTCGGCACACAAGCCCGAGCGCCTCCTGCTCCGCAAGGACGGCAAGCGTCTGGGGAAGACCCAGGCCGAGAAGCACGGATATCTCGTCTGCCCTCATGGGAGAGGCCACGAGGGCATCGAGCAAGGCTCCCCTTGGAAGGTCATGTGACTCAACCTGAGTTCTAAGCCTGCCGTAGTCAAGCGAGATGAGCCCCTCGAGGGACTCCTCGTCAGTCACGATGGACGCGCCTGACTCGATGAGCCAGTTCGTTCCCCGAGAGTTTGCCGAGAAGATCGAACCGGGAACGGCATAGACCCTTCGCCCAAGCTCCGCCGCCGTCGTGGCGGTGTGAAACGTTCCCGAGGGCCTTGCGGCCTCGCAGACCACGAGGACCGTGGAAAGCGCTGCTATGGCCTTGTTCCTCCTCACGAATGTATAGCGAGCCGGGGGCGCGCCCCAATGCTCAAGGGAGACGACGCACCCTCCCCCGCGGACAGCTCTGGCAAACAGCTCGTCGCTTGAGGATGGGTAGACGCAGTCCGCGCCACACCCCGGAATGACGACCGTCCTTCCCCCGGCGTCGAGAGCGGCCGTGCCCGCGCACTGGTCGCAGCCGATGGCGCCTCCGGAGACCACGGTGATCCCGCACTCAGCGGCGGCGCGTCCGGCCATCTTGGCGCATGTTCTTCCGTAAGGCGTGGCCTTCCTGGCGCCAACGATCGAGATGCACTCGCCGCTGAGGACCGAGGGGTCCCCGTAGCCACGGAGCACGGGCGCCTCATGGCCAAGGTCGAGCAAGGCCGGCGGATAGGAGGGGTCATTCGGCGCGATCTCCCAGCGCTGCAGTCCCTCTATGATTGAGCGGTACTCGCTATGAGCTGCCATGTGCATCGCCCTCCAAGGCGTAGCGGCTTCTATACGCGCATGCCTCCGCAATGTCGTCTGCCTCCACGCTCTCTCGCTCGACGAGGTCGGCAATCGTGCGCGCCACGCGTGCGGTCCTCGCAATCGCCCTGCCTCCAAGCGACAGTCGCTCAGCCATAAGCTCGAGCAGGGACTGAGCCTTACCAGACAGCGAGCACCCCTCGATGGTGCCGTCTAGCTCCATGTGTTGCCGCGACCTTCTCCAGGACGCGAACTCTCGCCCTCTCATGACCTGCGCGCGCATCTCGGACGAGCTAAGACCCCTCGTACCCTTGATGACATCCGAGGCGGATGGCCTCGTGACGTCAACGAACACGTCGATGCGATCCATAAGGGCGCCTCCGACCCTCGACTGATAGCGAGCGATCTGGGACGGCGAGCAGCGACACACGTGCCCTCGGTCGCCAAAGTGACCGCAGGGGCAGGGGTTTGCGGCAGCCAGAAGCTGGAACCTGCTGGGAAACGAGTAGGTGCCATCGGCGCGGACGAGGCGAATCTCTCCGTCCTCCATCGGCTGACGCAGCGACTGCAGCACGGAGGGCGAGAACTCTGGGAGCTCATCGAGAAACAGGACGCCACCATGTGCCAGTGACGCCTCGCCAGGCGTCACGGGGTTGCCGCCTCCGACGAGGCCCGCCAGGGATATGGCATGATGGGGCGCCCTAAAGGGCCTGCGCCCCAAGACGATGTCGTCCACGGGAAGCGCGCAGACGGAGTGCACCAGCATGGCCTCCAGAGCCTCGTCCTCCTCTAGGGGAGGCAGTATCGTGGGCAGCCGCTTGGCGAGCATGGTCTTACCCGCCCCGGGAGGTCCCGTCATAAGCGCACCATGGCCTCCCGCCGCCGCAATCACGAGGGCTCGTTTCGCTTGCTCCTGATCGACCACGTCGGCATAGTCGAGCGCCGAAGCATCCACGTTGTCGCAGCGAGTAGCGTAGCCTTCGGACGCCGTCAGACTTGGTACCCCTCGCTTGAGCTGCGAGAGATTGTCGAGGATGAGCGTGTCCTCCCCCGTTGACGCCCCAACTGAGGAGAGTATGAAGTCACGTGGCCCCACAAGCGCAAGGCCAAGCCCTCGAGCCAGGAGAGCATAGGCAATGCCGCCGGAGACACCGCTCACCATCCCTCCGAGCCCAAGTTCTCCCACGAACAGGCACCGGTCCAGGTCGTTGGTTGGAATCTGGCCTGTGGCCGCCAGGATCGCGATGGCCATCGGAAGGTCGAGACCGGTACCCGTCTTCTTCATGTCACTCGGGGCGAGATTGACCGTGACGCCCATACGTGGGACCTCGAACCCGCATTGCGAGAGCGCGCAGCGGATTCGGTTCCTTGACTCGAGCACGGAGGCAGACGGCTTGCCGACGATCGTGATGTTGGGAAGCCCGCCGGTCAGGGCCACCTCAACGGTGACATGAGCGGCCTCGACGCCCCTGAGCGTTGCCGCGTGAATGGTGAGGCAGCCCATCAGCACACCTCTTGGAGGCTGATGCCGCGCAGATAATGGACGTGGGCCTTACGTTCCTCGCGCTCCTCGAGCGTGACGGCAATGACGTCGAGCCGAACGCTTGGCGGCACCTCGAACCTCGCCTGGTAAGCCAGCCGCATGTTAGCGTAGCGAGCGAGCTTCTCGGCGTCGACGGCCACCTCGGGATAGACCGCAAGCTCGTAGTCCGGCGGCAAGGCCCTGGACTTGACCTCGACGAGGACGTGCTCGGCACCATCCCTACAGACGATGTCCGCCTCTCCCTGCGAGCTGCGCCAGTTCCTGTCGAGGATCTCATAGCCCCTCATCTCAAGAAACGAGGCCGCAATGTCCTCTCCAAGCCTTCCCACCTCGTGAGGCGTCAGCTCACAGACGGGCTTGTGGCGGTAGTCGAGCGCTTCCATGGTGCTCCCTTCGACGCAGGTACGTAAGGGGAGCGTGCCAGAAGGGCCCAACGCAAATCCGGGTCCCGTCAAACGCAAACCTGACAGCGCAGCTAGAAGAGCCGCTCCGTCTCGAGAAAGTTTTGGCAGAAGCTCACGCGATGGATGGGCGTGAGCCCCCTCTCTCGAATTGCCTCGATATGCTCGGGCGATGCATAGCCCTTGGAGCTGGCGAGGTGATATCCGGGGAACTGCTCGTCATACTCCACCATCATTTCGTCACGAGTGACCTTCGCCACGATGCTTGCGGCGGCAATGCAGGCTACCCTGGCATCGCCCTTCACGAGCGTGCGCTCCTTGGGGTGTATGTGGAGCGGGTTACCATCGATGAGAACGGCGTCAGGCTCAACGCCCGTGTCCGCAATGGCGCCAAGCATTGCCTCGCGAAGGGCGCGAGCCATGCCCACCTCGTCGATTCTTGCAGGGGGAACGTGGCAGATGCCGACGGCCTGGGCAACCTGGCGGATCTTGACGGCAAGCTCGCCTCTGCGTTGGGCAGAGAGCTGCTTGGAGTCATTGACGCCCCACACCTTGGGGTCGTCTGGCAGCGCCACGGCGCAGACCGTGACGGGCCCCGCAACGGAGCCTCGCCCGACCTCGTCAAGGCCCAAGACGATGCCATCGCCGCCCATCTCGCGCATGAGCGCGTACATCCCCTCGACTCGCTCTCGCTCGGCCCTCTGCCTCGCGACGCGCCTCGTGGCAACGCCGCAGGCGCGCCTGACCTGGGCGCGCGGATCGTCGGCATAACGCTCGAGCAGCGCCTCGAGCTCTGACTCGGTTGCCTCGGCAAGCGTCGCGGAGATCTCCGCGGCGGTGGCCGGATGGGTGTTGCCAGCCATACCCTTCTCCCCTCACAGAAAAGAGCCGCCCCGCAAATGCGGAACGGCTCCCGACAATCGCAACTGCCTTGGGGCTAGTCGCGCTTCTCGCGAATGCGAGCAGCCTTGCCCACGCGATCGCGCAGGTAGAAGAGCTTGGCGCGACGGACGTCACCGTGACGGACGACCTCGAGCTTGGCGATCTTGGGCGAGTGAAGCGGGAACGTGCGCTCCACGCCGACGCCAAAGGAGATCTTGCGGACGGTGAAGGTCTCACGAGAAGAGCCACCGCTCATGCGGATGACGTCACCCTCGAACACCTGGATGCGCTCGCGGTCACCCTCCTTGATGCGGTAGTGCACCTTGACGTGGTCGCCAGGGATGACCGTGGGGATGTCCTCACGAATCTGCTGACGCTCGATGGCGCGAATGTAGTCCATGCTGCAATCCTTGTCTCTTTGCCCAGAGGTCCCGTCTGATCTGCCAGCGGTACGTGGGGTTTACACACAAGCGAGAAGTATAGCGAAGCGAATGCCAGCGCGCAACGATTAAATCGAACGCGCTCAGCTACCTCAGCGTCTCCATGCGCGCGGCAGGAACAGGCGCTCGTAGTCCCGTATGGCGTAGCGGTCGGTCATGCCCGAGATATAGTCTGCCACCTGCACTTCGGGGGCGTCGCTGTCATGCAGCCGGTATTCGGCCGGAACCTCGTCAAGATGCCCGATGTAGTGCATGAAGAGTCGCTCCACGAGCCCGTTGGCCTTGGGCTCCTCGACCTTGGCGTCGCTTTGCGTGTAGACATTCTCGAACAGCCATGACCTGAGCTCCATCATGGCCTCCCACACGGGCTCGCTCATCGCGATGTCGCCGCGACGTGCGCTCGTGGAGACGAGGTCGGCCACCATGGTGGCGATGCGCTGGGAGGACGATGAGCCAAGACGCTCGAGCACGACGCTCGGCAGGCCTGCCTCGCAGATTATCCCGGCACGCTCGGCGTCCTGAATGTCATGCGTGACGTAGGCAACTCGGTCTGCGACGGCGACGATGCGCCCCTCGAGCGTGGCGGCACGCTGCGAGCCCGTGTGGCACACGATTCCGTCAACCACCTCGCGAGAGAGATTGAGGCCGCGTCCGTCCTTCTCGAGAAGGTCCACCACGCGGGCGGACTGCTCGTTGTGGCGAAACAGCCGCCTTCCCTCGTCTCCATCCGGATCCAGGCCCCTCCAACGGGCGATGGCACGGGAGAGCGCTCCCTCCCCCGTGTGCCCAAAGGGCGTGTGTCCCAAATCGTGCCCGAGGGCGATGGCCTCGGTGAGGTCCTCGTTCAGGCGAAGCGGGGCGGCCACGCTGCGGGCAATCTGCGCAACCTCAAGCGTGTGCGTGAGCCTCGTGCGGTAGTGGTCCCCCTCGGGAGCGAGAAACACCTGCGTCTTGTGCGAGAGGCGCCTGAAGGCCTTGCAGTGGACGATGCGGTCCCGGTCGCGCTGGTAGCATGTGCGAAGCGCATCGGCCTGCTCAGGCACGAGCCGGCCGACGGAGGCATCCGAGAACGCCGCGAGCGGCGAGAGCAACTCGTGCTCCCGCCGCTCGACGTCTGCCCTTGTGAGTATGGAAAGGCCCGTACCCATGCGTTACGCGCGCTCGACCTGCGAGATGACGTCGGCGGAGAGCTCCTCGACCGTCTTCTCGTCGCTGAACAGGCGCGTGCACCCAAGCTCGTCCATGACCCGTGAGGCATGGGCCACCGCGCTCTCGGCGTTGGCGACCTCCTCGCTGGCCAAGCCCTCGGCATCCTTTACGCGGATGCTCGCGCTGGCAAGCACGCCCGTGGAGTTCTCGAGTCCAAACAGGCGTCCCTTGTCGACCTGGGCGAGCTCCCCGGGAATGTCGCAGCCAGGATCGAGCGAGACGCTCGCCACGTTGTAGCCGAGGAACGACAGGTACATGGCAAGCGGCGTCTTCGCAGAGCCCGAGAGTCCCACGAGGACCACGTCCGCCTTCACGAGGTCCTGGGGATTCTTGCCGTCATCGTGCTCGACGAAGAAATCCATGGAGGACACGCGACGCAGGTAGCGCTTGTCCACCATGTGGTGGGCGCGCGCCTGGTTCTTGGGCTTCTCGCCCGTGAGGCCGGCGAGAAGCTGCACAACGGGACCAAGAATGTCTACGGACAGGATGCCGCGGTTGTTGAGGTCGCTGCGCACCCGCTTGCGAAGCGCGGGGTCGACGATGGAATGGAAGACCGCCGTGGAGACGAAGTCCTCCTCGTGCTCGTCAAAGTACTCGGAGACCTCCTCGGCGCTCTTGATCTGCGACAGGCGCACGACGCGAACCGCGCCGTCGGAGAACTGCGCGGCAGCCGACAGCACGACGTTGTTCGCGGAGTCTCCGAGCGAGTCTGAGACGACGTAGACGATGGCCGAGTCCTCGGAGCGACCCTCGCCGAGCTGATCGTAGGTAACCTTCATGAGACCCTCCAACCGCGGCGGCCACGTGGCCGCGCATCACTTGTTGGCTTCCTTATACCCTACTTCTTGCGCGCGAGCTCGCCCACGTTCGCGATGCCCGAGAACACCTCGACGAGGTTGTTGAGCAGACGGAGCCTGTTCTCGCGAAGCGCCACGTCCTCGTCCATGACCATGACGTCGGCAAAGAAGGCGTCGATGGGCTCGCGGAGAGACGCGAGCTGGCCGATGACGTCATCGAGCCTCTTGGCCTCGAGGGCCTCGGAGATGGATGCGCGAGAGGCGCGGACGGCCTGGGAGAGCGCCTTCTCGGCGTCGCCCATGAGCGACTCGTCGAGCTCGGTGCCCAGCGAGGCGTCGGCGAGGTGCGCGGCGCGGGCATAGGCCACGGCGAGGTTCTCGAACGTCTCGGGGTCGTTGGCGCGGGCGCCCTCGAGCGCGTGCGCGAGGGCGAAGAAGTCGTCGGGAGCGGTGACGGAACCGGCGCTCACGGCGCTGACCGTGTCTGCGGAGATGCCGTCCTCGCGGGCCATCTGCTGCATGCGGCCCAGGATGAACGCGTTCACGTCCTCGGCGACCTTGCCGGCGTCGAACTCGATGCCCTGGTCCGCAAGGGACTCGAGGGCGGCTGCCACGAGCGGCTCGTAGCCAACGTGCAGGCGGTCGCGCAGGATCGTCACGACGCCGATGGCCGCGCGACGCAGCGCGTAGGGGTCCTTGGAGCCGGTGGGCGGCTCGCCGATGGCGAACATGCCGGCGATGGTGTCGAGCTTGTCGGCGACGGCGACGACGCAGCCGCACGTGCCCTCGGGCAGCTCGTCTCCGGCAAAGCGCGGACGATAGTGGTCGCGGATGCCCTCGGCGACGTCCTCGCCCTCGCCGGCGGCAAGCGCGTAGTAGCCTCCCATGACGCCCTGCTGGTTCGTGAACTCTACGACGGCGCTCGAGACGAGGTCTGCCTTGCACAGGTGCGCGGCGCGCGCACTCGCCGCGGCGAGCTTGGCGCCGATGCGGGCCTCGTGCGTGATGGCGAGCGCGAGGCTCTCGATGCGCTCGGACTTCTGCAGGACGTTGCCGAGCTTCTGCTGGAACTTGACGTTCGCGAGGCGCTCGCGGAACGTGTCGAGCGAGACCTTGAGGTCCTCCTCGTAGAAGAACTTGGCGTCGTCGAGACGCGGGCGAACGACACGCTCGTTGCCCGAGACGACCGTCTCGGAGACCTTAGGATCTGCGTTGGAGACGATAACGAACTCGCGGGTGAGCTTGCCGGCCCCATCAAAGATCGGGAAGTAGCGCTGGTTGGAGAGCATGGACTCGCAGATGATCTCCTGCGGCACCTTGAGGAACTCCTCGTCGAAGGTGCCCACGAGGACGGTGGGCCACTCGCAGAGGTTCACGACCTCGTCGAACGTGCGCTTGGGGGTGTCGACGTGCGAGCCAGGGCGCTCGGCCTCGATCTTGGCGATGCCCTCGCGGATGACCTGCTCGCGGCGCTCGGAGGACAGCACGTAGGCGTCCTCGAGGACCTTCTCGTAGGCGGAGGGCTCTGCGACCACGTGCTCGCCCGGAGCGAGGACGCGGTGGCCGCGCGTGGTGTTGCCGCTCCTGACGTCGGCATACTCCACGGGCACGACCTCGCCGCCGAGCAGCGCGCAGATCCAGCGAATGGGGCGCACGAAGGTCTCGTGCTCAGAGCCCCAGCGCTGGGAGCGGTAGTTGGGCCACTCGATGGAGGCGATCACGTCGTGGCCGAGCTCAGACAGGATGGGCACGGCGGGGGCGGAGGGCACGTTCTTCTCGGCAAAGACGTACTCGTTGCCATCGGTGTCAACACGACGCTCGAGCTCGGAGGCATCGACGCCGAACTTGCGCGCGAAGCCCTGGGCGGCCTTGGTCGGGTTGCCCTCGGCGTCGAAGGCGATCTGGGTCTTGGGCCCGCGCATGACCTCATGCACCGCCTCGGTCTCGGTTGCCACGTCGGAGACGATGGCTGCCAGACGGCGGGGCGAGGAGATGACTCGAATGCCACCATGGGAGAGGCCGGCCGCGTCGAGCGCCTTCTCGACGAGCTTGGGGAGCTGCTTGGACGCGTTGATGAGAGGGGCGGAGGGCATCTCCTCGCACCCGATCTCGAGCAGGAAATCCTTCGTCTGTGCCATTTAGGCCACCTCGCCCTTCGTGGAATACGTGTCCTTCTTGCCGGCGACCTCCGCGAGGTAGCTCTCGCAGCAGGCCTTGGCAACGGCGCGGACGCGCAGGATGTAGTTGGCTCGCTCCGTGGCAGAGATCGCACCGCGGGCATCGAGGATGTTGAACGCGTGGCTGCACTTCATGACGCAGTCATAGGCCGGAAGAGGAAGCTTGCGCTCGAGGCAGGAGTGGCACTCTGCCTCGTACTCGTCGAACTTGCGACGCATCATGTCGACGTCGGCAACCTCGAAGTTGTACGTGGAGAACTCCACCTCGTTCTCATGGAAGACGTCGCCGTAGGTCATGGGAGTGCCGTCGGGCAGGTAGGACCACACGAGGTCGTAGACCGAGTCGACACCCTGCGCGTACATGGCGATGCGCTCGAGGCCGTACGTGATCTCCACCGGGACGGGATCGACCTCGATGCCGCCAACCTGCTGGAAGTACGTGTACTGCGTGACCTCCATGCCGTCCATCCAGACCTCCCAGCCAAGGCCCCAGGCGCCCAGCGTGGGGCTCTCCCAGTCGTCCTCGACGAAGCGGACGTCATGCTCGGCCGGGTCGAGGCCGATGGCCTTGAGCGAGCCGAGGTAGAGGTCCTGGGAGTCCACGGGGCAGGGCTTCAGGATGACCTGGAACTGGTAGTAGTGCTGCATGCGGTTGGGGTTCTCGCCGTAGCGGCCGTCCGCGGGGCGGCGACACGGCTGCGGGTAGCACGTACGCCAGGCGTTGGGACCCAGGCTGCGCAGGGTCGTTGCCGTGTGGAAGGTTCCGGCGCCAACCTCGGAGTCATAGGGCTGCATGACCGTGCAGCCCTTATCTGCCCAGTAGTGCTCGAGGGCAAGAATCATGTCTTGGAACGTGAGGGCGTTTTCCTTCATGCCTCTCCTACCTTCCTGCCGCAGGGGCATGTCCCCTGCGCGCGTAACGTGCAGACGGTGCTAGATGGTACCAGCATCCTCGAGCGGCCAAAAGACGAACAGGGCCTTCGAGGTGACGCTCGAGACGGAAATGGCGCCAAAGTAGCGCGAGTCCTGCGAGTTCGTGCGGTTGTCTCCCATGACCCATATGCAGCCCTGCGGCACCACGTAGGGATACGAGACGCCGCTAGCAAGCTGGGAAGAGTGTGTGGGCAGCGGATTGCTCGGCTTGCCGTCGGTGTAGGGCTCGTCAAGCGCCTCGCCGTCAACGTAGACGACGCCGTCCACGAGCTCGACCGTCTGGCCTGCCGTGGCGATGACGCGCTTGATGAGCGTGAGGCTGCCGTCCTCGGGGTCGGTGAACGTCACGATGTCCCCAACCTGGGGCTCAGAGGTTCGGTACGTGAGCTTCTCGCCTACGAGACGGTCGCCCACCTTGAGGGTGTCGGACATCGAGGCCGAGGGGATGATGAACGGCTCTGCCACGAACGTCCTGATACCGAGCGCAAGGAAAATCGCAACGGCGATGAGGACGATGACCTCGGCAATGTCTCTCAAAACCCCACCTCGTTCGCGTCTTGCCATCTAGCTCACGCTCCCGTCAAGAAGCTCGCGGGCATAGGCGCGCTCATCGACCGTAAGCTCGGCCGCATCAAGGAGATCGGGCCTGAGGCGAGCCGTTCGCTCGATGGCGTTTCTCCGGCGCCAGGCGTCAACCTTGGCATGGTCGCCCGAGAGCAGAACCTCGGGGACAGTTCGGCCCTCGTAGTCTGCGGGCCTCGTGTACTGGGCGTACTCGAGAAGCCCCGAGGAGAACGACTCGTCCACGGAGCTCATCTCGTCACCAAGTGCTCCAGGCAGCAGCCTCACGACGGCATCCGTGACGACCATCGCCGGAAGCTCCCCGCCCGTGAGGACGTAGTCACCAAGGCTCAGCGACTCATCGGCGAGCTCGTAGACGCGCTCGTCCATGCCCTCATAGCGACCGCAGACGAACACGAGACGCTCCTCGTGCGAGAGCCTCTCGGCGACGTCTTGCGTGAACGGCGTGCCGACCGGCGTGAAGAAGATGACCCACGCGGGCCTGGAATCAGACGCCTTGATGTCAGCCATCGCCTCGAAGATGGGCGCGGGCTTCATGAGCATGCCCTGCCCACCGCCAAACGGTGCATCGTCGACCGTACGGTGCCTGTCATGCGTCCAGTCGCGAAGGTCGTGGGCCCTAAACTCGAGGATGCCCTTGTCCTGGGCACGCCCCATGATTGAGGCGCCGAGGTAGGAGCCAAACACGCCCGGAAAGACCGAAAGCGTCTCGATGAGCATGTCTACTCCTCCCCCGCCTCTCCGTCGTCCCAGGGGGCGAGGCCAACCGGGATGTTGACGTAGATCGTCCCGTCCTCGTCCACGCCATCGAGCATCTCCTCGACGACGGGAACGAGCGTCTCGCCGAGCTCGCCGTCCACGACCCACACGTCGTTGGCCGGCCCCACCATGACCTCCTCGATCTGGCCGAGAAGTCCGAGGCGGCCATCGACGACGTCGCGGCCACACAGGCTCTGGGGGTCATGCATCTCGAGGTCGTCGGGCAGGTCCTCCTCGGCGGCGATGAGAGACTTGCCCGCAAGCTCGCTCGCGTCCCCGAGGCTCTTGATACCGGAGAGCGAGACGAGCTGGCCGGCAGGGCTCGTCTCCACGTCCTCGACCGTGTGCCAGCGCTTGCCCTTGAGCGCAGGCGGCACGACGGCGACGCGAAGCCCTGCCGACAAAACAGGGGGAAGGCCGCCTGCGGGAACCGCAACGACCTCCCCCTTGGTCCCGTGGGTCTTTACCACACGGGCTATGAGCCTATATCCGGCTGCCACGACTTAGCCAAGCACCTCGACGTCTACAGAGGAACCCACTCGCTGCCCAAGGGCTCGGGCAATCGTGCGAATGGCCTTGATCTGGCGACCGTGCCTGCCGATGACCTTACCGGCGTCGTCGGCGGCGCACTCGATCTCGATGAGCGTGCCGTCCTCTCGGTCGGTCACGTCAAGGGAGACGGCATCCTCGTCATCGACGAGCCCACACACAATGAGCTCGACAAGGTCGGCGATGCGGTCGCTCGGCAGCTCCTCTGCCGCGTCCTGCGCGTCAGCAGCCACCTGAGTCTCGGCGTCCATGCGCTACTCGGCGCTCTCGGCCTCAGCAGCGGCCTCGGCGGCAGCGGCGTCCTTGGCGAGCTGCTTCTTGGACTTCTTGACCTTCTTCTCGGGCGCGGGGGCACCAGAGCGAACGATGTCGATGAGGTGAGCCACGGAGTCAGAGGGCTGGGCACCCTTGGCGATCCACTCGTCGATCTTCTCGAGGTCGAGCGTGATGGTCTTGGGGTTGGTCAGCGGGTTGTAACGACCGACCTCGTCGGTGTGACGACCGTCGCGGGGGTTGCGGCTATCGGCAACGACGACGCGATAGTACGGACGCTTCTTGGCACCGTGACGGGCCAGGCGAATCTTGACTGCCAATGAAAACTCCTCCATTCGTGCGACGCGAGCATGAGTTGGCGTGGCGCCGCATAACAATACAAGCAGCTCTTGATATTACGACAATGACGCAGGTCTGTGTAGACAAAACTCGCCATTTGCCGCACAAGGGCATGACACCGCCCATGATTCTGCCACATATGGGCAAAAGCGTGGTGAAACCGTGTGAACTCCCCACACTTTCAGGAACCTTCAGACGCGCTTCAGGGCACAAACGACAATGGTTGCATAAAAGGGAGGAGCTCGCATGAACATACTTGTTGTTGAGGACGAGAGAAACCTCGCCGATGCGATCTGCCACATTCTCGAGCAGGAGGGATACAACGCCGAGGCGGCCTACGATGGAAAGACCGGTCTCGCCTACGCCGAGAGCGGGTTGTACGACGCCGCCATTCTCGACGTCATGCTGCCGGGCATGGACGGCTTCTCCATCGTGAGGACGCTCAGGCAGGCGCAGAACGACCTTCCCATCATGATGCTCACTGCCAAGACGTCAACACGGGACAAGGTCGAGGGCCTCGACTGCGGCGCGGACGACTACATGACCAAGCCCTTCGAGGCCCCCGAGCTCCTTGCGCGCGTGCGGGCCCTCACGCGCAGAAAGGGCGAGATGGTCATCGATGCCATGGAGTTCGGAGATCTCAGCCTCGACCTCGAAACGCATGACCTGTCTTGCGGCGATGCATCGGCGCACCTCTCGAAGCGCGAGTTCGACGTCATGCGCATGCTCATGAGTGGCACGGGCCGCATCGTGTCCAAGCAGGACCTGCTCACACGCGTGTGGGGAGCCGACGCGGACGCCTCGGAGAACTCCGTCGAGGCGTACGTGAGCTTCCTGCGCAAGAAGATCAAGCACGTCAAGAGCAAGGTGGAGATCACAACGCTTCGCATGCTGGGCTATCGTCTGGAGGTCGTGGATCAGGCGGCCGAGGCAAGGTAGAAGCGGGGAGCAACGTGCTAGGAAAGCTCAGGAGAAGGTTCGTCGCCATCATCATGCTGCTCGTGGGCTCCCTCGTGATAGCCATGGTGGGCATCAGCTACCGCAACACGATGTCATCGCTCGACTCCATCGTGAGCCGCTCACTCGACATGGCACTCGAGGAGCGCTCGGCGCTGCCAGACTCGGACGCAGACGGGGAGGCGCTCGGCATGGAGCACCTCCCCGTGCTGTGGATCGACCTCTCCGGCACCGGAGCAAAGCTCGGGTCCAACGAGACGCGCCTGTGCTTTGACACGGACCATCTCACCGAGGCGATTGGCAGCGCCATCTCAAGCGACCAGGACGAGGGCCGCCTCTCGGAGTTTCACCTCACCTGGAGGCGCGTCAGCTCGCCATATGGATGGAGACTCGCCGTAGCCGACACCACGAGCATCGACGCCGAGAGAAACGCTCAGATCATAAGCAGCCTCAAGCTAGGCGGCGCTGGCATGCTCGTCCTTCTCGCCCTCGCGATCGTCCTGTCCAAGTGGGCGTCAAGGCCCGTCCAGGTTGCCTGGGAGCAGCAGCACCAGTTCGTGGCCGACGCCTCCCACGAACTCAAGACGCCACTCGCGGTCATCATCGCCAACAACGGGATTCTCGAGCGCCGGGAGGACGAGCTCCCGCAGGACTGCGTTCGCTGGGTGAGGAGCACCCGCGACGAGGCGGAGCGGATGCGCGGGCTCATCGAGGAGATGCTCGAGCTCGCGCGGACCGAGGAGGGCGGAGGGGGCGTCAGGAGAGACGTAGACGTCGACCTCTCGGAGCTCGTCGAGGGCGAGGCGCTCCAGTTCGACGCCGTGGCCTACGAGCGTGGCACCTCCATCGAGACGGACATCTCGCCGGAAGCACACGTGAGCGGAGACCCCGAGCAGCTCGACCGCCTCGTCAAGACGCTCATCGACAACGCCTGCAAGTATGCGGCCGTGGGCACGAGGGTCACCGTGAGGCTCGAGCGCAGGGCGGGCACGGCCACGCTGTCCGTTAACAACGAAGGCGACCCCATACCGCCCGAGGACCTCCCCCACGTCTTCGACCGCTTCTACCGCTCGGACAAGGCCCGCGCCCGCTCGACGGGGGGCTTTGGGCTGGGCCTTGCCATCGCCAAGGGTATAGCCGAGAGCCACGGGGGAAGAATCGAGGTCAAGAGCAGCGCCGGGCAGGGAACGACGTTTACGGTGACGCTCCACGAGACAAGGGAGTAGCCACCATGGAACAAAGCGGAACAGGGCCGCGAGACCCCATGGACGTCCCCTGGGAGGGACGAGCCATAGGTCTCCTCGATCTTGATGCGTTCTTTGCGAGCGTCGAGCAGCTCGATCATCCGGAGTGGCGCGGCCGGCCCGTCATCGTAGGCGGCGACGCAGACCGCAGGGGCGTGGTTTCCACGGCGTCTTACGAGGCGCGTGCCTATGGCGTCCACTCCGCGATGCCGGCGGCGCAGGCGGCAAGGCTGTGCCCGGACGCAATCTGGACGCATGGCCACTTCGATCGCTACCGAGAGATGAGCGCCCGCGTCATGGACATAATCCTGGACGAGACGCCGCTCGTTGAGCAAGTCTCGATCGATGAGGCCTTCTTTGACGTGACGCCCGGCCGTTACTCCAGGGAAAGCCCGGTGAGCATCTGTCGCAGGATCCAGGCACGCGTGGCCGAGCTTGGCGTGAGCTGCTCCATTGGCCTGGGCGTGTGCAAGAGCGTGGCCAAGGTGGCGTCCGAGGCGGAGAAACCGCGCGGGCTCACGGTAGTCCTGCCCGGCAGCGAGGCGGCATTTCTCGCTCCCCTGCCCGTGAGGGCCATGAGCGGCGTGGGTCCCGCGACCGAGGCTCGCCTCGCACGCATGGGAATCAGAACGCTTGGCGCCCTCGCCGGCGCCTCTGACGACACCCTGACGGCAGAGCTCGGGTCCATGGGTCCAGCCCTGAGGGCACGGGCGGCCGGGACCGAGCGCGCACCCGTGGGAGAGCGGGCAAAGCCCGACGAGGCAAAGTCCGTCTCCAACGAGCGCACCTTCGCGAAAGACCTCACCGACGAGAGCGCCATTCGCTCCGCCCTCGATGCCACGTGCGGCATGGTGGCGAGAAGGCTGAGGAGAAAGGGGCTCGCGGGATCGTGCGTGACCGTGCGCCTCAAGCGCGATGCCTGCACGTCTCGCACGGCCCAGGCGCGGCTCGACGAGCCGGCCGATGACGAGTTCCTCATATCCCCCGTGGCCCAACGACTCTTGGGCCAGCTCTGGAGACCAGGTGACCCGGTGAGGCTCATCGGGGTGGGCGTCTCGGACTTCTCGGTCCCCGCCCCTCGCCAGCTGGGACTGTTCGATGACCCGCGGCAGGTTCAGAGGCAAGAGTCCATGAGGGCCCTCCACCGCACGACGGACGCGTTGCGCGATCGCTTCGGCGACGAGGCCGTAGCCTTTGGGAGGGATATCAGGCTGAGGAAGTCCACGACGAACACCCAGCCCCAGCACAAGGAGGACGCCTAGGCGCCCTGGCCCGGTTCCGACGAATGAGCCTGGTCAGTTGCAACGTCGATGCGGGGCGCATCTCCCCACAGGCGCTCGATGCGGTAGTAGTCGCGGCCCTCGGGAGAGAAGACGTGGACGGAAACGCTGGCAAAGTCGACGAGCACCCAGGGACCGTCGCCCTTGCCCGAGACCGAGAGCGCGCTCAGGCCAAACCGGAGGCGGAGCCGCTCCTCGACCTCGTCAACGACAGCGCCGGCGAGGCGCGAGTTTGCCGCCGTGCACACGACGATGGCGTCCACCACGTCAGAGATGCCACGGACGTCGAGCACAACGACGTCGGAGGCCTTCTTGTCATCGGCGGCCATCGCAGCCTCGCGGGCGATGTCGATTGACGTCGTCATTTGTCGCCCCTCTCCTGAGTCCTCTCGAGCACGATGTCGTTGTAGATAGAGAGCGTGCCCGGATACAGGTAGCGCCTCGTCTCGATGACGTAGGAGACGCCGTCCGAGAAGCACTCCCAGTACAGGTCGGAGAGGCTCGCCTTGCCCACGAGCTTGCGCTGACGCTTGATGGCGTCCGCCGGCCTGCGGAGCGGCTCGATGCCATCGGCGACGAACACGACCATATCGAGTGGGCTCATGTGCGCGTTGCCGAGCGTGTGACGGTCAATCGCCTGCCAGACGTCGTCTGGAAGCTCCGGAAAGCGCTCGGGAAGCTCGCGAGCGGCGATCATGCCGTGCAGGAGGGGCTCAACGAGCGCGAGCTCAACTCCGAGCTCGATGCCAAGCCCAGAAGCGCGGGCGATGGACTCGCGGGCGGTAAGTACCTTCTCCCAGTCATGCAGGATACCGGCAACGCGAGCCAGGTAGGGCTCAACGCCATAGATTGCCGCAAGCCTCTCTGCCGTGAGTCCCACGGACAGCGAGTGCGCGAGCCGCTTGGGCTTCGGCGCAAGCTGCTCGCGCGCAGCGTTCTCGTAGCCCTCGATAAAGGCGAGCTGGTCCTCCCCATACTCGACAGAGACGTCAAGCCAGGATGGGCCGCCCTTGGCCCAGGCGGACTCGAGGGACTTGGAAGGCGAGCTCATAGCGCATCCCTCCCGAAGCCATCGATAAGGCCAAGGGCATCGGGGGCCGTGTAGGCGGGCCTCGGCGCCTCGTACAGGCCACGCTTCTCTATGTAGCCAAGGACGGCGTCCGAGGTGAGGTAGCGAAGCGACTGGCCGGAGGCGACGCGGGCGCGCAGGTCGCTCGAGGAAATGGCGAGCGCCGGGACCTCGAGGTAGCTTACCTTGAAGTCAATGCCGGACGCGGCGATGCTGGCCCGTGCGCTCTCCAGGTCATACCCCGGGCGCGTGGCACCTACGAGGTGCGCCAGCTGGGCGATGCGCGCGGCATCTCGCCACGAGATGATGTCGATGATGGCATCGGCGCCCGTGATGAAGTAGAGCTCCACGTTGCTCGGATAATGGCTGCGAAGCAGCTCGAGCGTGTCCACCGTATAGGTGACGCCCGGACGGTCGACCTCTATGCGGCTTACGAGAAAGCGTGGGTTGTCGGCCGTGGCGAGCAGCGTCATGGCATGGCGGTCCTCGGGTGTGGAGACCCTCCTGTCCTGCTTGAAGGCCGGGCTGCCCGCAGGGACGAAGACGACGACGTCAAGGCCAAGGTCGTTGCAGGCCTGCTCGGCAGCCACGAGGTGCCCGTTGTGGATGGGATCGAACGTGCCGCCCATGATGCCAAGGCGATACGTGCGGCTTGGATCCTGCCCGAGAACGGGAAGGTCTCGGACCAACGCGTCGCTACCGGCGACATGGGCGCAGGCTATGTGCTCGGTGGACATCAGGCGCGCACCTGGCCCTCTCCGCGAAGGAGGCACTTGGTCGTGGTGAGGGCAAGCGCACCCATGGGGCCCCTTGCGTGGAGCTTCTGCGTTGAGATGCCAATCTCGGCGCCCAGGCCGAACATACCGCCGTCGGTGAAGCGCGTGGAGGCGTTCACATACACGGCGGCCGCATCCACGCGGGCGAGGAAGGCGTCGGCCGCAGGGACCTCGTTGGTCACGATGCACTCGGAGTGCTTCGTGCCGTAGGTGTTGATGTGATCGATGGCCTCGTCAAGGCCGGAGACGACGCGGACGGCAAGCTCGAGAGCGTCGTACTCGGTGGCCCAGTCCGCGGTTGTGGCTGCGCTGAACTGCGTTCCCTCGGCGAGCCCCATATGCCTTGCGACCGACGTCACGTGCTCGTCGCCATGCACGGTGACGCCCCAAGAGGCGCATGCCTTGACGAGCATCGGGATGAACTCCAGTGAGATGGACTGGTCGACGAGGACGGTCTCAATCGCGTTGCAGACGCCAGGACGCTGTACCTTGGCATTCTCGATGATACGCAGGGCCATGTCGGGGTCGGCGGCGGCGTGGACGTAGACGTGGCAGTTTCCCTCGCCCGTCTGGATGACGGGCACGCTAGACTGCTCGACGCACGTGCGGATGAGCGAGTGGCCTCCGCGAGGAATGATCAGGTCAACGAGGCCATCGGCATGCATGAGCTCGATCGTCTGCTCGTGGCCCTCGGACTCGAGCAGACACGCCGCGTCCTGGGGCAGGCCGGCGGCGGCAATCCCCGCCCGGCATGCCTCGACGATGGCCTTGCAGGACTCGCGAGCCGCCGAGCCGCCACGAAGGACGACGGCGTTTCCCGTGCGCATCGTAAGGCAGATGGCGTCCGCCGTGACGTTGGGACGAGCCTCATAGATCATGCCGATGACGCCGAGGGGGACGCGGACCTGCGTGAGCCGGATGCCAGAGGCGAGCGTGCGACCACCCACGACCTCGCCGATGGGGTCCGGCTGGCCAGCGACCTCCCTCATGGCTGAGACGATGCCGTCGATGCGCGCGTCGTCCAGCATGAGCCTGTCGAGCATGGGCCCGGGCATTCCGTTTGCCCTTGCGCGCTGCATGTCCGCCCCGTTCGCCGCGAGGATACGATCGCGGCCGTCGCTCACGGACTGGGCCGCACCGAGAATCGCGTCAGTCCTCTCGGCGGCACTCGACTGGGCAAGCAGAGCTGCGGCGACCTTGGCGGCCGTAGCCTTCTCGATGGCCTCGGACATCATTTCCCCCTTCGTAGACGTCACGTCTTGCTCAGTGTAGCTAGAAGACGAGCAGCTCGTCACGGTGAATGACCGGACAGTCTGCCCGCGCGGGAACAAAACGCGCTATGACGTCGAGCCTAAGGCCATGCACGCGCACGAGCTCGTCGGATGAGTACCTCGTGATGCCGCGCGCCACGAGCTGGCCGTCGGGCCCGAGCACGTTGACCGTGTCGCCCTCGTCGAACGGGCCCTCTACCCCGGTGACGCCCACCGGAAGCAACGACGCACCCTCGTTCTCGAGGGCACGGCACGCGCCCGCATCGATGCGCACCGAGCCGCGCGAGACGCCGGCAAGGCCAATCCAGAGCTTTCTGGCCTGCTCATGGGTACCCTCGCCGGGACACTCGAAGACGGTGCGCAGCCCCCTGCCGTCAGCAGCGTTGATAAGAGCCCTGTCTCCCCTGCCGCGACAGATCGTCATCGGAATTCCCGCCGCGAGCATGGCGCGGGCGGCACGAATCTTGGTGGCCATGCCACCGGTGCCATAGCTGCTGCCGGCGCCACCGGCCATGGCAATGACGTTGGCATCAACGCGCTCGACTCGCTCGACAAGCGTCGCCGTAGGGTCGGTGTCGGGATTTGCCGTGTACAGGCCATCGATGTCGGAGAGGATCACGTAGCTGTCGGCGTCGATGAGCGAAGAAACGATGGCGCCGAGCATGTCGTTGTCGCCAAAGGAGAACTCACGAACGCTGACCGTGTCGTTCTCGTTCACGATGGGCAGCACGCCAAGGTCAAGAAGCCGCTCGAACGTGTTGCGGGCGTTGAGGTACCCCGTCCTGTCGACGACGTCTCCCCTCGTGAGCAGCACCTGGGCGCAACGCACGCCGTCCTGGGCGAGAACCTCCGCGTAGCGCTCGATGAGCGTCGTCTGGCCCGCGGCCGCGCACGCCTGAAGCGTTGGGATGTCGCTTGGACGCTCGGTGAAGCCAAGAAGCGAGCGCCCCACGGCGGCGGCTCCGCTCGAGACGAGCACGACGCAATCCCCACGGCGCTTGAGCTCGCAGATCTGCTCGCACATCGAGCGAACGAAGGCGACATCGAGCTCGCCGTCGGGCCCCATGAGCGTCGACGACCCCACCTTGAAGACGATGAGGCGGCCCATGCTACTCCTCCTCGCCCACGGATTCATCCTGGGCGGCCTCGCCGAAGGGCGCCTGCGCGTCCTGGTCCTCGTTGGCAAGCGCGATCTCGCCGACAGTGATGACCGGCTCGTCCTCCTGGAGCTCGGCAAACTCGTCAACGTCATCGTCTCCGGCGTAGTCGAGGTCATACCCGAGGATGCGAACGGTGTCTCCCGTCACGCAGCCGGCCTTAGCGAGCGCCTTGTCAAGACCGAGGCGGTCGAAGCGGTGCTGCAGGTAGGCAACGGCCTCCTCGTTCTCCCAGTCGGTCTTGATGACCATGCGCTCGATGGCCGCACCGGAGACGCGCCAGACGCCGCCGCCAAGGTTGGAGATGGAGATGGCGTTGTCCCTGCGAATACGGCGCTGCTCCCAGACGTCGTTGCGAAGCGGCTCCTCGTCGAGCTCGCGCTCGGCCCTGAGCTTGGAGACCATCTCGGCGCAGGCGGCCTCGAGGGAGTCGATGCCGGCACCCGTCACGGCGGAGACGGCGAAGAACGCGTGCCCGTCTGCCGCGGCGCACTGGCGCAGGCGCTCGAGGGCCTCGCTCGTCCCCGGCATGTCGCACTTGTTGGCCACGACCACCTGGGGACGCTCGGCAAGCTCGGGCGCATAGGCCTCAAGCTCATGGTTGATGGTCTTGTAGTCCTCGACGGCGTCCCTGCCCTCGTAGCCGCCCGTGAGATCCACGACGTGCATGATGAGAGCCGTACGCTCGATATGGCGAAGGAACTCGTGCCCCAGGCCCTTGCCCTCGCTCGCGCCCTCGATGAGACCGGGGACGTCGGCGACGACGAAGGAGCCGGCCTGCCCGGAGCGAACGACGCCGAGGTTGGGCACGAGCGTCGTGAAGGGATAGTCGGCGATCTTGGGGCGCGCCGCGCTCATGCGCGCGATGAGCGAGGACTTGCCCACGCTCGGCATGCCCACGAGGGCTGCGTCTGCCATGAGCTTCATCTCGAGCTCGATCCAGTGCTCGAAGGCAGGCTCGCCCTTCTCAGAGAAGGCGGGCGCTCGGCGAACCGAGGTGACGAAGTGGATGTTGCCCTTGCCGCCCGTGCCGCCAGGACCCACGATGACGCGCTCGCCGGGATGCGTGAGGTCCGCGATCTGATACCTGGAGGTCATGGTCTCGGGGTCGAGCTCGGTCACAACCGTGCCACAAGGAACCTTGAGAACGAGGTCCTCGCCGTCACGGCCGTGCTTGCGCGCCCCCTGGCCATGGGTGCCTCGCTCAGCGCGGAAATGGTGCTTGAAGCGATAGTCGATGAGCGAGGAGAGCTGAGGGTCGCACTCGAGAACGACGTTGCCGCCTCGGCCACCGTCGCCGCCGTCAGGGCCGCCCTTGGGTACGAAAGCCTCGCGCCTGAACGACGTGCAACCGGCACCGCCGTCGCCGCCCTTGACGTTGATGCGTGAGATATCGGTGAACTGAGACATGGGATCCACTTTCGTTGAGAAGCTATGAAAAAGGACCCCCGGCCAGCGGAGAGGCCGAGGGTCCTGCCATTACCCAAATGGGTGCGCGGAAGCCCTTAAGCCTCCTGCGCCGGACGCACGTGCACGCGGTGCTTGGCGCCCTTCACGAACTCGACGGTGCCGTCAGCGAGGGCGAACAGCGTGTCGTCCTTGCCACGACCGACGTTCTCGCCCGGCACGATGTGCGTGCCACGCTGACGAACGATAATCTGACCGGTCTTGATGGACTGGCCGCCGAAGATCTTCGTGCCGAGGCGCTGAGCCGCGGAGTCACGACCGTTACGGGAGCTAGCCTGACCCTTCTTGTGTGCCATTTATGGTACCTGCCTATCTATCGATGCTAGGTTTGAGGCGCCTACTCGGCGGCAGCCTCGGTCGAAGCGGCCTTCTTGGCCGTGGAGGTGATGCGGGGCATGCTGCAGACCTCAAGACGCGTGAGGTTCTGGCGGTGACCCTTCTTGACAGAGTGGCGCTTGCGCTTCTGGAACTTGAAGACGATCTGCTTCTCACCCTTGTGCTGGTCGACGACCTTGCAGGTGACCTTCTTCTTGGCAAGCGCATCAGCGTCAACAAGAACCTTCTTGCCGTCGTTGAGCATGAGAACGTCGAGCTTGACCTCGTCGCCAGGCTGCGCGTCGAGCTTCTCAACGTCAAAGACGTCGCCCTTGGCAACCTTGTACTGCTTGCCACCAGTCGTGATGATTGCGTACATGTGTGAACCCTTCATTGCTGTGGTAAGTGCAACAGTGGAAATACTACGCTAGGCAAAATGGTTCGTCAACGGCAAAAATGCCGCTATTTGCGATGATTCCATGCATTTGGCACCTCGAATCTGAGACGCATAGCCTCGCCCAACGCAAGGGTTGCCCCGTAGGCTACGCCAGTCCTCACGAGGGCGCCGAGGCCGGGCAGTGACTTCGAGAGTCTGCGCGAGAGGGCACGGGATGCGTAGGCGCCGGCAAGCACGGCTGTCGCCTCAACGAGACGCGATGAGGACGCACCCTGACCATACACGCCCGCAAGGTCTAGGTCCATAAGCACCTGGTTAGCCGTCATGAGGGGAAGGTCGGCCCCGCTGCCAAAGGGAAGGAGGCCGATGACCGCGTTTTGCGAGCTCCTCGCGCCAATGCTGCGCCTGCTCACCGCACGGCGGACGAACGGGAAGTTGGCGCCAAGCGAGACGTCGGCCTTGCACGAGCGCGAGAGCCACTCGGCGAGCTTGTCCAGGAGGGACTCGGGAGACGACGAGGCGATGACCTCGATACCAGCGGACGACAGGGACGACGGCGCCTCGACGCTTGACTCGACGACGATGGCGCTCGGAACGCCGGCGGCACAAAAGGCCCTGGCCACGCCCGGGGCCGCTCCGGAGGTGCCCGCAAGGACAATGGCGGCGTCACAGTCCGGATTAACCCTGACGGTACCGCCCGCGTCAAAGGCGGCGATGTGGAGCAGGCCCGTGGAGGTCTGCGGAACAAATGCGTCTCGCACGCAGCTGACAAGGTATGCCGGCGCGCCCTCGTCCACCTCTATGGCAATTCTCACGCAAGAGCGCCTTGCCGCGGACGCGGCGCGCACGCCGTCGGCGACCTGCCGCGCCGCGTCAAACGGAATGTCTCTGAAACCTGTCATGGCACTCCCCTAGGCAGATTTGGTTCGATGAGCGTACACGGACTGCACGATGCCCACGCTCGCGATCTGAACGACCATGGACGTGGCGCCATAGCTGATGAACGGCAGCGGGATGCCCGTGATGGGCATGATGCCGATGCACATGCCGACGTTCTGCAGGAGCTGGTAGCTCCACATGGCCACGACGCCCGCAAGGACGAGCTTGGCAAACGGGGCCTCAAGCTTCATGGCAAGGCGCAGCGCCGAGAAGATGAGCCACGCGTAGAGGGCGAGCAGGACCAGGGCGCCGGCAAAGCCGAACTCCTCGGACAGGCGCGCGAAGATGAAGTCCGTGTGGTTCTCGGGCAGAAAGCCGCCGGCCGACTGCGTGGCCGCGCCGATGCCCTTGCCAAACAGACCGCCCGAGCCAACCGCGATCTTAGCCTGTTGCAGGTTGTAGCCCGCGCTCGTCGACTCAAGGCTCGAGTCGGCGAAGACGAGCAGACGATTGAGCTGGTACTGCTTGAGCGGAAACCCGTAGTTGAGCGACACGAAGATGATGAGCGCGCAGCCAATCACGAACAGGATGAGCGTGATGACGACCCAGTCTGTCCTGGCGCCGGCGCAGATGATGATGGCGGCACCGGTCACGATGAGAATGAGACCCGTGCCGAGGTCGGGCTGGCACATGATCGCGGCAAACGGAACGAGCAGCGTGGCGCAGAGCTTCACGTAGTCGCGGAACTCCTTGATGCGCCCGTTGAACTGAGCGCAAAGAGACGCCATCAGAAAGATCGTCACGAGCTTTCCGACCTCTGAGGGCTGAAAGCGCAGCGGACCGAGCTTGACCCAGCCCGTCATGCCGTTCGCAGCGGAAGCCAGGCCCGGGATGCGCGGGGAGATCATGATGATCACGTCAATGACGAGCAACCAGGTGGACATGTTCGCAAGCGAGCGATAATCCCAATGCCAGATCAGCGCGGCAACGGCAAGGCCAATGACGGCTCCGAGCGCCTGACGAGGAAGCGAGGCGTTGGCGTTCGAGAGAGACGCGCTCCACACGACGACGAGCCCATACGCAATGAGAAGAAGCGCAGGGATGAGATTTGCCCAGTAGACGTTGGAAAGCGCGCCACCACGGTTGGGCACGCGGGCCGCCCCGGGCTTCTTGCCGGCGTCACCGCCGAACAGTGACGAGACGACGCTTCCAAAGCCAACGCCTCCCGCGGAATTCTGTGCCATGTCGCCTCCCTACCTCGAAGTATCCTGGACCTCTGACGTCTGCGTGTCCGGCTCGTTGTATATCGCACCGAGAATGTCACGGGCAACGTAGAGCGCGCACGAGCCGCCGTAGCCGCCTTTCTCGACGGCAACCGCGACCACGTACTTGGGGTTGTCCTCGGGAGCGAAGCAGCAGAACCAGCTCGTGGGGTATTCGCCGTGCTCACCGGAGCCCGTCTTTCCCGCGACTCGCTGGGTCATGTTCGTGAAGTGCGCGGACTGCGACTCGCTCTCCTCGTAGACGACGCCGTCGAGTCCCGAGACGACGAGGTCGAAGTTGGAGCTGCTCTCCTCGGGGCTGATGGACACCGTGGGCTCGTACTCGCGCACGGTGCCGTTGTCTCCCCTACCCACGACGCTCTTGAGCACGTGCGGGCGCCAGATGGTACCGCGGTTCGCGATGCCCATGTAGACGCACGCCATCTGAAGCGGCGTCACGGCGATGTCGCCCTGGCCGATGGCGATGTTGGTGTAGTCGCCGCCGTTCCATTGGCGATCCGTGTCCGACCAGTTCGAGAAGTAGTTCCACTTCCACTCGGCGTCCGGGACTCGCCCGGCCGACTCGCTTGGAAGGTCGATGCCAGTCGTGGAGCCAAGACCCCACTTCTTGAAGGTGTCCTGCATGCCGTCGGCCTTGTCGCCCGCGTTGTAGAAGCCCTTTGCCACCTCGTAGAACACGACGTCGCACGAGTTGACAATGCCGCCCCTCAGATTCAGGTAGCCATGGCCCTTCGTGTTCCAGCAGTACTTGCCGTACGCGTCTCCAAAACCCGTCCACCAGCCTGTGCAGTCATACGTCGTGTCCGGGGTGGCAATGCCATAGTCAAGGGCGGCAAACGTCGTGAGCGGCTTTATGGTTGACGCCGCGACGTACTGGCCACTCACGGCCTTGTTCATGAGCGGGTTTCCGGCGTCGTCCGCAGACAGCACGTCCCAGTCATCTTGCGAGATGCCGCCAACGAACACCTCGGGCCTGAAGAGCGGGGCGCTGGCCATGGCGAGGACCTCGCCGTTCGTGGCGTCCAGAACGATGGCCGCTCCCGACGTGCACTCCTTCACGCCCGAGTCCTGACGCTTCTTGATCTGCTTGACGAGCGCCTCCTCGGCGGCCTTCTGGATGTCGAGGTCAATGGTGAGCATGATGTCGGAGCCACTCTCGGCAGGAACCGACGAAGAGTAATCGAGCACGTTTCCATGGACGTCGACGTAGACGGTCTGCTCGCCTCGGACGCCCTGAAGAAGCTCCTCATACTGGAACTCGACGCCGGCTTGACCTGTCGTGTCGCCGCTCTCGTAGGTGATGCCACCGTTTGCGTCCGCGGAGGAGTCGATCTGGTCCTGCGTGACGGTGCCGGTGTAGCCAAGCACCTGTGCGGCCACCTCTCCCTGGGGATAGGAGCGCTGGGTTCTCGTCTCGATGTTTACGTCGGGGAAGACGTCGATGTGCTCCTGGATGAAAGCGACGGCAGAGCGGGTCGCGTCGACGGCGACGGTGCGTGCGCTCTGCGCACTCTGCGTGGAGTCCGTGGCGCGGCGCTTGGCCGCCACGGAGGGAATGCCAAGAAGGGCGGAGAGCACGTTGAGCTCTATGGTGTTGTCGGCGATGTCACTCATGGCGCATACGGTGAGGCTCGGACGGTTCGTCACGAGCTCGACGCCGTTGCGGTCAAGGATGCGGCCACGGGGAGCTGCCGTCGTGACGGTCCTCGTGCGGTTTGACTCCGCCTGCCTCGTGTAGTCGTCCCCAGAGACAACCTGCATGGACCAGAGGCGTGCGAGAAGGACGCCTAACACGGAGCCGGAGAAGATCCCCAGTCCCACGAAGCGGCTCTTGAACGTGGTCTCCGCAGACGTGTCGTTGCCGCCGGCGGCCCTCGGCGCCTGGCCGCCGATGTCAAACTTGAACCCGCTCCCCCCACGACTGAGCATGAGGACGGCTATGACGGCCACGGCGGCGAGAATGATGATGCAGCCTATGAGCAGAATGGTTCCCGAGCTCATGGGCTACAGGCCCTTCAGCGACAGGCCGCTCGAATGCTTGCCGCCAAACCCGCCCGAGCCGCCACTCGTCCTGGATAGGACAAGGGCGACGAGGCACAGGGCGATGCAATCGAGCACCGCGCCGGGAAGCGCGCGCATGAACACGACCTCGACGAAGGACTCGGCCTGACCAAAGAGGAGAAGCACGATGGCGTAGAGAGCCTCGACGACAAGGGCGACGGGCACAAACAGAACCATGGAGGCCGTCGGATCGTCCGAGACACGACTGCGGCCCGCCGCGGACAGGGCAAATCCCGTGAGCGTGAGCAGCAGAGCCATGAGGCCAATAGGGCCAGAGCCTGCCAGGTCATAGAACAGACCGGCGAAAAAGCCCACAAAGGGCGCCTTGGACGTCTCCCCGCCCAGGCACACGGCGGCAACGAAGACGAGCGCGAGGTTCGCGCGGCCCCCGAGGATTGCCACGTTGGGAACTATGGAGAGCTGCAGGATGCCGAGAACGACGGCGAGCACGATGGAGACGCGACGCGCCTTGCCCGTGTCATTGACGATCATGTGTCCCTCCTACTCCTCGCTCGTGGCGTCCGACTCGTCGGTCGCGGCGTCCGTGGTGGCATCTGTCGTGGTGGCGGCCTGCGTCGAGGCAGTCGTGGAGCTGGTGCGGTCCTGGGCGTTCGCGCTCGCGGCGTCATCGGAGGTCGCCTGCTGATCGCTCGACAACGACGTCACCACGAGCACCTCGGAAAGAGAGTCAACCGAGGTAAGCGGCTCGACCACGACCTCGTAGTACATCGATCCGGGAGACTTGGTGACGTTGGTCACCGTGCCGATGGGCAACCCCTTGGGGTAGACGCCGCCCAGGCCGCTCGTGACAACCGAGTCCCCGGGCGAGACCTGCTGATCGGTCCTGATGAGGTTGAGCCGAAGCGTCCCGTCCGCAGAGCCTTGAAGCTGACCCTGCGCGCCGCTCGACTGCACCTTGGCGGAGACACCCGAGCTCTCGTCGGTGATGAGGCGCACGGTGGCCGTCGTGGGGCCGGCCTCGCAGACCTGCCCGATAACGCCGGTTGTCGTGGTAACGGGCATCCCAGTCTCGATCCCCGAGCTCTGACCCTTGTCGATGGTAATCGTGGAGCTCCAGGAGTCCGTCGACCTGGCGATGACGCGCGCGGCAGTCGAATCGAGGTTGTACTGGTTCCTCAGCTGCAGGAGGTCGGTGAGGGTGTTGGCCTCCTCCTCGTACTCCGAGAGCCTCGCGACCTGACTCTTGAGCTGCTCGTTCTCGGACTTGAGATCAGAGAGGGTCTCGGAATCCGCGGTCAGGTTGCCCATGATGTTACCAAGCCCCGAGACGGGCGAGGCGACGACGGACCCCACGACGCGCGCAGGCGTGGCAAGCGTCTGGAACACGCCGCGAACGCCGTGCAGTAGGCCTGAGTCACCCTCGCGGATGCCCAAGACGAACATGAGCACCGAAAGCACGGTGAAGACTATGAGCGAGCGCGGGACCCCCGAGGAGGACCCGCGCCCCATGGATGAGCTGGGAGCCGAGAAGCGCTGAGCCATTCGCAGGACCCCTACTTGCCAGAACTCTGGACGAAGCCACCAGACAGCGCGTTGGCCTCGAGGACCTTGGCACAGCCGAGAACGACGTTCTCGAGAGCCGTCGGGCTCACGTTGACGGGAACGCCGGTCTCCTCGCGCAGGCGCTGGTCGAGACCGCGCAGCAGGCCACCACCACCCGTGAGCATGATGCCGTAGTACATGAGGTCGCTCGCCAGGTCAGGGGGCGTCACGTCAAGGGCGTCCTTCACAGCCTTCGTCACCTGGTCAAGCGGCGAGTTAAGGGCGCGACGGATCTCCTCGGACTCGATGCGGACCGTCTTGGGAAGGCCGCTCATGACGTCTCGACCATTGACCTCGACGTCAAGCTCCTCCTTGAGCGGGGCAGCCGATCCCACCTTGATCTTGATGTCCTCTGCGGTACGCTCGCCGATGGAGAGGTTGTAGGCGTCACGAACGTGCTCGAGGATGACCTGGTCAAACTCGTCGCCCGCCGTGCGGATCGACTGGGAGACAACGATGCCGCCCATGGCGATGACGGCAACCTCGGTCGTGCCGCCACCGATGTCGACGACCATAGTGCCCGTCGGGTCCTCAATGGGCAGGTTCGAGCCGATGGCCGCCGCCATGGGCTCCTCGATGAGGAACGCCTGGCGAGCGCCTGCCTGGATGGTTGCCTCGAACACGGCACGCTTCTCGACCGACGTCACTCCGGAGGGCACGCACACGACGACGCGGGGGCGCGGGCTCCACGGGTAACGGCGCTTGGAGGCCTTCTCGATGAAGTAGCGCAGCATGACCTCCGTGACGTCGAAGTCAGAGATGACACCGTCCTTGAGCGGCCTGATTGCCTTGATGGAGCCGGGCGTGCGGCCGACCATGCGCTTGGCGTCCGCGCCAACGGCCAGCACGCGCTCCTCGCTCTGGTCGATCGCCACGACGGACGGCTCGTTGATGACGATGCCCTCGCCACGGACGGACACGAGCGTGTTGGCCGTGCCCAGGTCGATGGCAAGGTCTCCGCCATACTCTCCGAATATGGAGTCTAGGAATGACATGGCATCCATTCTTTCGAGGATCGCGCGAAGGCGTCCCACCCGAGGCGGGACGCGGCTAGTCGGTCGTGGCAGTGTCCTGAGCGGTGGCAGCGTCGGTCGTCGTGGCGAGCTGGCCGGTGGTCGTCGTGGCGCCAGAGGCGGAGCCCTGCGACGAGAACGAGAGCGTGACGTCGGAGACCTTCCAGCCGAGGCCGCTGCGAACCATCGTGACCTCATAGGACTGCGAGCCGCCGGAGGCGAGGCTCGAGGTCACGAGAACCGTGGAGGACGCCATGGAGCGGTCGACCCCGGATACGGTGGACGTGGCGCCCGTCGGCATGATGGAAGAGATCTCGTTCTTGGCGTCAGAGGACACGGAATCGGCAAGATAGCCCGAGATGTCCTGACCGGCGGACGCGGCGGAGAAGAAGTCAGACGCGATGGCCTCCTGCGTGGGCCAGCCATAGCCCTTGTAGAAGGCGAAGCCGCCAACGCCGCCAACAGTCACGAGAAGGATGAGGATGGTCAGGAAAACCTTAAGGCCACGGTGGTTGTGCTTGCGCCGGGCCTTGCGGTCGTCCTTGTCGGCGGCCATGAGGTCCTCCTCCGTGACCGAGAAGAAGCCGGTGTCCTCGGGGCTCGGGATGAACTCGCCGGACTTGCCCAGCGGGTCAAGGGGGTCATAGGAGGCAGTCGTGGGACCGAAGCCGTCGTTTGCGGCGAGGTCCGCGGCGCCATAGCCGGTTCCCGCCAGCATCTGCTCAGTCTCGGAGGGAGTCGTGCCCTGCTTGGCTGCGAGGGCCCTCTGCGCGGCCGTGAACGAGACCTGCTGCTCGCCGGTGAGCTGGTAGGTGGGGTCAGACGCCGCCTTAGTGAAGGCGTCTGCGGCCTCGGCGATGCGGTTGGAGGCCATATAGGCAAGGCCAAGCTCGGCGTAGATCTTGGCCTGGCTGTTGTCGCCGGAGAAGTCCAGGGCCGTGCGGTATGCCTCGACGGCGTCATCCGGGCGACCGAGCGACATGAAGCAGCCACCGAGCTTGAGAAGGGCTCCGGACGGGTCCGGGTTGGCCTCGTCGATGGCGGCGCTGCGCCAGGCGGTGCCGGCCTCGAGGGCCTGGCCGCGCTTGGTGTAGAGGTTGCCGAGGGCCTGGTAGGCCTTGTAGGGCGTGGGGTAGGACGGGTCGGAGACCGCAGCCTGGAAGCAGGCCTCGGCCTGGGCGTCGTTGCCGGCGGCCACGAGCGCGCGACCCCTGTTGCAGTTGAGGGCGCCCACGTGACCGTACGCAACGTCTGCGAGGGCCTCGCCGTAGGCCTCGGCGGCCTCGGGGAACATGCCGAGCTTCATGAGCGCGTTGCCGCGAAGGTGGTCGGCCTCGCCGCACGCCTCACCGGCACCCTTGACGCCCGCGAGCGCGGACACCGCGCCAGCCCAGTCACCGCTCTTGTAAGCGGTCTTCGCAAGTTCAAAAGCCTGAGTGTTCAAGATGATCTCCCGTCTACAGGGCGACGTGCTCGATGCGAATCGACTCAATCACGTCTCCGGCACGAAGCTTGCCGATGACGTCGAGGCCCTCGAGCGTCGTGCCAAAGACGGTATACCCGTCATCGAGCATGTGCTGCGGACCAAGGCAGAAGTAGAACTGCGAACCGGCGGAGTCGGGGTTCTGGGAACGGGCCATCGCAAGCGCGCCGTCCACGTGGTTGTTGCGCGGGTTCGTGTCGTACTCGTGCTTGATGCGGTAGCCCGGGCCACCCGTACCAGGCATGCCGTCACGACCGGGGCGCCCCGAGGCAACCTCCTCGGGCGTCATGTCTCGCGTGTTGGGGCAGCCGCCCTGGATGACGAATCCGGGAACGTAGCGGTGGAACTTGAGGTCATCGTAGAAGCCGCTGCCGGCGAGCTCGCAGAAGTTCGCGACGTGGATGGGGGCACCCTCGCCGTCCAGACGAACGCGAATCGTGCCCTTGGACGTCGTGAGAACGGCGACCTCGTCGCCCTTGACTTCGTACTCGGGGGTGTAGAGGGGATCGGGAATGCCGAACATGTGACCTCCAGCAAGGTTGTCGCGCCCAACGGCGCGTCTTGTGCGTACTAACTGACTAATTCTAGCAGTACGTGGCTTGTTTCACACATTCGGCATTCCCGCGGCGCACCTAGCGCTGCTCGGGCTTCCAGGCCTCGTAGTTCTTCTTGAACAGGTTCACGTAGGACTCGGACCCATCGCTCTCGCGGTTGCCGGACATGGGAGACAAGATCTTCTCCCTGTCCGAGGCGGGGTCAGAGCTCTGCGCTGAAAGCTGCCAGGCGCTGTAGATGGCCTCGACGCGATTGCGAAGCCAGCTGGCAAGCGTGGCTACGTTTGCCTTCTGGTCCGCGTAGGTGCCCGTCGTCTGGACGTCAATGCCGGCAATGGTGGAGGCCTCGTTGCTCACGTCGAGCGCAAGCTGCTTGGCATCCTGCTCGCCGGCCGCGCGCTCCTCGGCGCTGCCAGAGACGCCCGTCTCGTCCAGGCGGCTCTCGAGCTCGTCCGCTCGTGACGAGAGGTCTGCGAGCGCCTCGTAGGACGACGTGAGCGAGGAGAACGTGGCCTCGTCGGCAGAGACGACCGTTGAGGCGTCAGTGTTTCCCGAGTCCTGTCCCGCGAGCCTGTCGACCGTCCCCGGGAAGCCCGCCTGAGACGTGTCCGCGGGCGTCGTGGCGCGCGTGTCGGTGAGCGTCGGGTCCCAGGGGTGCGTGATGACGAGGGCCGCCCCGCCGACGACGAGCAGGCTCGCGATGGCAGCCAGCGCAAAGACCTTGGTGTGCGGGAGACGCTCCCTGCCATAAACCCCCTCCACGCGGGGATCAGGCTCCGAGGGGATGGCGCTCTCGATGCGCGGAAGCGTCGAGGTGCGCTCTCGCTCGAGCCTCCGCTCCTCGGCAATCCTGCGGTCAAGCTCGTCGGACGCCTTCGTCCTTGGCGTGGCCGAGACGGGCATGCCGCACTTGGGGCATGTCGGCTCGCCCACGGGGACGAGGGCCCCGCATGAGGGGCACCAGGTGCCCCTCAGCTTAGGCATGACGCGCGTGGCGGAAAGGTTTGCATGGCAGGCGGGACAGACATCGAGGCCATCGGCGATCTCTGAGCCGCAAGAAGGGCACCTCACGAAAGCTCCTCCAGGACATAGGGAAGAATGCCGCCGTTGCGCAGGAACGCGCCCTCGAGCGCGGTGTCAACGCGCACGACGCAGTCGAACGTGACGCGCGTGCCGTCCGCACGCGTGGCCGTCACGGTCGTGCGGGGACGGGCGGGCAGCCCGGCAGCAAGGTCAACGGGTTCGATATCGTAGACCTCCGTCCCATCCAGGCCAAGTGCCGCGGCCCCGCTGCCCTTGGCGAACTCGAGGGGAAGGATGCCCATCTGGACGAGGTTGGACCGGTGGATCCTCTCGAAGCTCTCGGCGATGACGGCGCGCACGCCCAGGAGCAGCGGCCCCTTTGCCGCCCAATCCCGGCTTGAGCCCGAGCCGTACATGCGCCCGGCAACGATAACGAGCGGCACACCAGCCTCGCCATAGCTCTCGGCGGCGTCGAACACGCTCTCGACCTCACCCGACAGCAGATTGCGCGTGACGGGGCCGGGACGGCCGGCGAGCCTGTTGTCGAGCTTGACGTTGGCAAACGTGCCACGTGCCATGCACTCGTGGTTTCCTCGGCGAGAGCCATACGTGTTGAACTCCCCCCTGCTGACGCCCCGCTCGAGAAGATAGCGTGCGCACGGGGAGTCGGGCGAGATGGCACCCGCCGGAGAGATATGGTCGGTCGTCACGAAATCGCCAAACAGGGCAAGCGCGCGGGCACCCTCGACGCCAACGGATCGCTGCGCTCTGGCAATCTCGAAATAGGGCGGGCGGCGCACGTACGTGGAGGACTCGTCCCAGGCAAACGTCGCAGACTCCGAGGACTCGATGGAGCGCCAGGACTGCTCGCCGTCCATGAGCCCAAGCATGCCGCGCTCGTAGACGTCGGGCGTCAGGACCTTGTCGAGAACCGCCTGGACCTCTGCGGACGTGGGCATGATGTCGCGCAGGTAGACGGCCGAACCGTCCGAGGAGATGCCAACGGGATCGCTCGAAAGGTCGACGTCCATCGTTCCCACAAGAGAGTAGGCAACGACGAGCGCCGGCTGGGCCAGGAAGTTCTGGGCAACGTCGGGAGAGATCCTGCCGTCAAAGTTGCGGTTGCCGGACAGAACGCTCGTGAGCTCGACGTCCGTGGCGAGGGGCTTTAGACACGAGAGGATGTCGCCGGAGTTGCCGATGCAGCTCATGCAGCCAAAGCCACACGTGTAGAACCCGATTGCCCTGAGGTCATCGAGAAGGCCGGCACGCTCGAGGATGAGCGAGGCGGCGCGGCTGCCGGGGGCAAGGATGCGCTTGACCCAGGGCTTGGGCTCAAGCCCCGCCTCATGGGCATGCCTGGCCGCGAGGCCCGCAGCGACCATCATCGCCGGATCGGTCGCCGTCGTGCAGCTCGTGATGGCGGCGATGGCAAGCGTGCCGTGACCCAGCTCGTGCCCGCTGCCGTCCTCGCACGTGACGCTCCAGCACTCGCCCATGTCCGAGTGGCCGTGGGCGGCGCTCGAGGTCTCGAAGCGCTCCTTGAGGCCAGAGGGGGTCACGCGGTTATGGGGACGAGAGGGGCCGGCAAGCGAGAGCTCGACACTCGCGAGGTCAAGTTCGATGACGCGGGCATAGCGACGGTCCTCGCGAGAGCCGAACACGCCCTGGGCGCGAGCGTAGGCCTCCACGAACTCGATGTCTGACGCCTCGCGGCCCGTCAGGCGCAGGTAGTCCAGGACGTTCTCGTCGACAGGGAAGAGGGTCGAGGTCGCGCCGTACTCGGGGGTCATGTTGGATACGCAGGCTCGCTGCGTCACCGTGAGCGTGGAGACACCAGGGCCAAACGCCTCGACGAGGCACCCCACGACGCCCTCGGCACGGAGACGCTCCGCCACCGTGAGGGCGAGGTCCATGGCAGAGACGCTGTCACCAAGGCGCCCCGTGAGGCGCAGGCCCACGACCTCGGGAACGCGCATGGAGATGGGCTGTCCAAGCGCAGCGGCCTCGGCCTCGATGCCGCCGACGCCCCAGCCAAGCACACCGATGCCGTTAGCCGTGGGCGTGTGGGAGTCCGTGCCCACGACCGTGTCAAAGCACGCAAGCTCGCCCTCGCCCCGCCACAACGCGTCGGTAGAGACGACCTCGCAGAAGCGCTCGATGTTGAGCTGGTGGCAGATGCCACGTCCGGGCGGGACTATGCGAACGTTGTCAAACGAGCGGCTCGCCCATTTGAGGAACGAGAAGCGCTCGCGGTTGCGGTCCGCCTCGATGGCAAGGTTGTCATCGAGCGCGCTCGCACGCCCCGCGACGTCGGCTGTCACAGAGTGGTCGATGACGAGCGTGCAGGGAATTCGAGGGTTAACGACGCGCGGGTCTCCCCCGCGCTCCACCATGGCGTCACGCATCGCGGCGAAGTCGACGAAGACAGGGACGCCCGTGAAGTCCTGGAACAGGACGCGCGCGGGCATGAACTCGATCTCCTCGCCCGCAGAGCCCTTCCGCGAGGCATCGATGATGCGCGAGGCGGCAAGAACGGCCTGCTCGTCGGTCTGCGCGCGGCGCACCACGTTCTCGAGAAGTACGACGAGGCATGCCGGCAGCTCGTCGGCCCCGGGAATGGCGGACACATCAACGATGCGACGGGATTCGGACCCCGCCGCGAGAGAACGTCCGGAGCGGGCGCTCGCGACAGCGTTAGCAAAGTTGGTTGGATCCATGGTCATTCCGCCTCTCGTCATGGTTCTCGATAGCCTTCATGAAGTTCTCGTAGCCCTCGTCACCCGAGGCAAGCCGGACGCCTCGGTTGAAAAGGACGTTGAATATGACAAGCGAGACTGCCCCAATTGAAGCGATGGAGACCGCCATTGTGGGGTTGAGCGGGGAGATCTCGAAGAATCGCCCGGCAACGGTGCAGCCGAACGTGACGATTCCCACCACGACGGCAAGCATCGCACACCTCAGCGGGTCCAACGGAAGCGAGATCCGGACGATCAGGCAGAAGCCGACGAGGCAGGTGAGCATGACGCAGACGGTTGACACCTCGACGTGAGACAGTCCAAAGCGCTCGAGCACGCCGGACGCCAGGCCCACGGCGAAGATGACCGCGATGGAGCCAGGCATGGAGCGCGCAAGCACGTTGCCCAAGAAGCTGCCGCGAATACGCTCGTGGTTGGGCTGAAGTGCGAGCACGAACGAGGGGAAGCCGATGATGGCAGTGGAGATGAGCGACATCTGAACCGGTTGGAACGGATAGGGCGGGATGAGCGCGCACAGAAGCGCCAGCACGGCCGAGAAGACCGTCTTCACGAGGAACAGCGATGCGGAGCGCTGGAGGTTGTTGATGGAGCGACGCCCCTCCGCGACAACGGCCGGCATATGGGCGAAGTCGTTGTCGACGAGCACGACCTCGGCGACGTTGCGCGCCGCGTCGGAGCCGGAGGCCATGGCGACCGAGCAATCCGCCTCGCGAAGCGCGAGGACGTCGTTCACGCCGTCTCCCGTCATGGCGACGGTATGTCCGGCAAGGCGCAGGGCCTGGACGAGCTCGCGCTTCTGCTGGGGCGTCACGCGCCCGAACACGTGGTAGGTCATGGCGGCCTGCTTGAGGGCCTCCGGCGTCGCGAGCGTCGAGGCGTCGACCCACTTGTCAGCGTCGGGGACGCCCGCCTCGGCGGCGATGCCCGAGACCGTCCTGGGGTCATCGCCGGAGATCACGTTGAGCGTGACGCCCTGGTCGACGAAGTACGCAATCGTCTCGGGCGCGCTCGAGCGGATGTGGTCGGAAAGCGAAAGGATGCCTAGGGGACGGGCAAGTCCGA
The DNA here is from genome assembly GCF_003966955.1 of Parolsenella catena. GTDB lineage: Bacteria > Actinomycetota > Coriobacteriia > Coriobacteriales > Atopobiaceae > Parolsenella > Parolsenella catena. Next base: position 947,158 of record NZ_AP019367.1, read on the forward strand.
TGAGGCTGCCGTCCTTGTCAAAGCCGTCGCACTCGGCGACGACGAGCGTGCGGGCCCGCTCCCCCGCCTGAGAGAGCGCCTTGGATACGGAGTCGGGGACGCCGTTGGAGAATACGAACTGCGCGGCTCCCATGACGAGCGAGCGACCGTCGGCCAAGACGCATCCGGAGTACTTCCTCGCGCTCGAGAAGCCGATGGCTCGCGCAGGCTCGGGAGCCACGATGCCGACCTCTGCGGCGTGGCGAATGAGCGCCGTGGCCGTCTCGTTGGCGTCATGGGCGCTCGCATGGACGATTGCGGCCGCCGCGAGCTCGACCTCGGAGGAGTCATGGCCGTCCACGCCCACGCTCTTCTCGAAGTCCATGGAGCCCGAGGTGATCGTTCCGGTCTTGTCGAGGCACAGGACGTCCACGCGCGCAAGCATCTCGATGCAGTAGAACTGTTGGATGAGGACGCTCTTTCTCGCAAGCCTCGCCGTGGAGATGGCAAGCACCGAAGAGGTGAGCAGCACGAGACCCTGCGGGATCATGCCCACGAGCGCGGCAACCGTCGTGAGGATGGACTGGTTGATCGTGGAGCCGTCCTGCAGCGTGCGCAGGAACAGCAGGATGCCCACGGGGGCCAGCAGCCACGTGGCCCAGCGGATGATCATGTTGAGCGTGCTCATGATCTCGGACTTGGCGCCCTTGACGTACTTGGCCTTGGCGTTGATGCGCGAGGCATAGCTGTCCGCGCCAACGCGCGTCACGCGCGCGACGATGCAGCCGGAGTCGAGGAAGCTGCCGCTCATGAGCTCGGAACCCTCGATCTTTGTCACGGGTCTGCTCTCGCCTGTGAGCAGGCTCTCGTTGACGCCTGCCTCTCCCCAGACGACCACGGCATCAGCCGGAATCTGGTCGCCACGCGAGAGCACGAGCAGGTCGTCGAGCACGACCTGCTCGTGGGAGACGCAGACGTCACGCCCGTCTCGCCTGATGACGACGGGCCGCTCCGCGAGAATCGAGAGCTTGTCGATGGTCCTCTTGGAGCGAATCTCCTGGAAGACGCCAATGAAGAGGTTGGCGAGCACCACGACGGTGTAGGAGAGGTTTCTCCAGGCCCCCGTGATCGCCACGAGGCCCGCCAGCACGAGGTTCACGCCGTTGAAGAGCGTGAAGGTGTGCTCGGCGACAATCTGGCCCACGGACTTGGTGGTGGGCCCGGCATAGGCGTTCGTGAGGCCGTCGGCAAGGCGCTGGGCCACCTCCTCTGACGAGAGGCCGCGCAGCTCGGGAGCAACTATCTCCTCAAAGTTCTCGTCGCTCAAAGCAACTCCAATCTGGCCGTGCTCGCAGGTGCGAGCGCATGCGAACGTTCATTGTACGGGGTCGAGGCGCCATGAGACGCCTCAAGAAAAGTGCTTACAGAACTGAAACCTACCCAATCCGTGCATTCCGGACTCGAGAGCGACGCCAGTTGCCGTATACTGACCTTCGCAAGCTCTCTTAGCTCAGCTGGATAGAGCGTTCGCCTCCGGAGCGAAAGGTCGCGGGTTCGAATCCCACAGAGAGCACCATTTGCGTAGCCAAGGCCCCAGCGATGGGGCCTTTTTGTTATGCCCACACAGCCGAGGACAGCTCGGATACGAAGCGCCAGGCCCACACCGACCCGCAGAGCATCCTTTAGGTACCCGATTGGAAACAACGCGCTTTGCCGCATGTAGTACCATCAGTCAACTAACTAAAACTCGCGCCAAGTCCGAGTTGCGCTACAAGGGGGAAGCGATGATCGCAGTCGTCAAGGACACGGCAACGCCGGAGCAGGTAGACCATTTCGTGAGCTGGATCGAGGGCAAGGGGCTATCCGCCCACATCTCGAAGGGTGACAACACCACGATCATCGGCCTCGTAGGCGACACAACCCAGGTTGACCCCTACCTCATCGAGGGCATGGACATCATCGAGCGAGTCCAGCGCGTCTCCGAGCCCTTCAAGCGCGCCAACCGCAAGTTCCACCCGCTCGACACGGTCGTGGACTGCGGGCATGGCGTGAAGGTGGGCGGCGGCACGTTCAACGTCATCGCCGGCCCCTGCTCGGTCGAGGGCGACAACCTCATCCGCATCGCCCGCGAGGTCAAGGCTGCCGGCGCCACGATGCTCCGCGGTGGCGCCTATAAGCCCCGCACCTCCCCCTACGCCTACCAGGGCATGGGCGAGAAGGGCCTCGACATCCTGTGCGCGGCCCGAGACGAGCTCGACATGCCCATCGTGACCGAGATAATGGACCCGAGAGACGTCGACAAGTTCCTCTCCCGCAACATCGAGGTCTGGCAGATCGGTGCGCGCAACGCACAGAACTTCCCGCTGCTCAAGGAGGTTGGCAAGACAAAGACGCCGATTCTTCTCAAGCGCGGCATCGCCGGCACCATCGACGAGCTGCTCATGGCAGCCGAGTACATCATGAGCGAGGGCAACCCCAACGTGATCGTCTGCGAGCGCGGCATCCGCACGTTCGAGACGCGAACGAGAAACTCGTTCGACCTCAACGCCATCCCCGTGCTCCACGGCCTCACGCACCTGCCCGTGTGCGCAGACCCGAGTCACGCAACGGGACACACCCGCTACGTGACGCCCATGGCCCTCGCCGCCACCGCCGCCGGCGCCGACTGCCTCGAGATCGAGGTGCACGACGACCCCAAGCATGCATGGTCCGACGGCGCTCAGGCGCTCACGCCCGCGCAGTTCCGCGACGCCATGGCGCGCATCGCCAAGGTGCGCGAGGCCGTAACGATGGAGGTCGAGTAGCGTGGCGAACACGGAGGCGCAAGACCGCACTTCACAGGTGGTCGCGGGCCGCGTGGGCGTCGTGGGCCTTGGCCTCATCGGCGGCTCCATAGCCCGCGCCATGGCGCGAGGCGGCCACGAGGTCTATGCCTTTGACCTCAACGAGGACATCGAGTCCTTCGCAGCCATCGAGACAACGTCGGGGACGCTCACTGACAAGCTCGTGCCCACATGCGAGCTCATCGTGCTCGCGTGCTACCCCAAGGCATGCGTCGACTGGCTGCGTGGCCATGCGGCGCTCGTGAGCCCAGACGCCATCGTCATCGACACGGGCGGCGTCAAGCGCTCGATCTGCGAGCCGTGCTTTGCGATCGCCCGCGAGGCGGGCATCACGTTCGTGGGCTGCCACCCCATGGCGGGAACGCAGTTCTCTGGGTACGCGCACTCGCGCGCCAACATGTTCGCGGGCGCGCCGATGGTCGTCTGCCCTCCTCCGGAGATTCGCGGAGTCGAGTGCCTTGCGCTTGTGGACAGGCTCGAGGGGCTTCTCGCCCCCTGCGGCTTCGATAAGTTCACCGTCACGACGCCCGATCGCCACGACGAGGTCATCGCCTATACCTCCCAGCTTGCGCACGTGGTCTCCAACGCATACGTGAAGAGCCCCACCCTCGCCCTTCGGCAGGGGTTTGCGGCAGGCTCCTACCGAGACCTCACGCGCGTGGCGAGGCTCAACCCCACGATGTGGTGCGAGCTGTTCCTCGATGACGCCGACAACCTCTCCAAAGAGATCGGCACGATCATCGACTCTCTCACCCAGTACAAGGAAGCGCTTGACGCGCACGACGGCGAGAGGCTCATCGAGCTTCTCGCCGAGGGCGACCGCATCAAGCGCGCCGACGAGAAGGAGGCCGAGGTCTAGATGGCAACAGGGCAGCAATCCGGTCACGTTGTGCATGTCAGCACGGCCTCAAGGTCCTATGACGTCCGCGTCGTGCCCGGAATCCTCGACAGCTGCGGCCAGATCGTGAGGAGCAGCGCCGGCGGCGAGAGGGCCTTCATCGTCACGGACACCAACGTCGAACCCCTCTACGCCGCACGCGTCAAGGAATCGCTCGAGCAAGAGGGCTACGTGACGTCTGGCTTCATGTTCAAGGCTGGAGAGGCGTCAAAGCGCGCTGGAACCTGGGCAAGCTGCCTGGAGGCGATGGCCGAGGCCGGCCTCACGAGGGACGACGTTGTCGTGGCGCTCGGAGGCGGCGTGGCCGGCGACCTTGCCGGTTTTGCCGCGGCAAGCTACATGCGCGGATGCTCGGTCGTGCAGGTTCCCACGAGCCTGCTGGCCATGGTCGACTCGTCCGTGGGCGGAAAGACCGCAATAGACCTCGAGGCGGGAAAGAACCTCGCCGGTGCCTTCTGGCAGCCGAGCGCAGTCATCGCAGACCCCTGCTGCCTTAGGACCATCAGCCACGAGCTGCTCACGGACTCCTGCGGCGAGGTCATCAAGCACGGCGTCCTCGCCGACCCCGAGCTGTTCGCGTCGCTCGAGGACAGGCCCATAAACGAGCCCGACTACGAGATGGGCGAGCTCGCCTCCGTCATCGCGCGCAACGTGGAGATCAAGCGAGACGTCGTGGATGCGGACGAGCGGGAACGCGGCCTTAGGCAGACGCTCAACCTTGGGCACACGATCGGCCATGCCATCGAGGCGGCGAGCGATTTCGAGCTCGGTCACGGCACGTGCGTGGCGATCGGCCTCGCGGCCATCGCCAGGGCCTCCGCATCCCTTGGGATTTGCTCGCAAGAGACGGCCCATCGCATCGAGCGCGTCATTGACGCGCACGGCCTCTACACAGACGTCGACCTTCCCCACGAGGAAATCGTGAGACTCGCCATGTCAGACAAGAAGCGTCACGGTGACGGCGTCAACGTCGTCCTTCCGCTTGAGGTCGGCAAGGTCGAGGTGCGGCGCATAAGCATGAGCGAGTTTTCCGCGCTGGTGGACGCAGGCTGCGGGAGCGCATCATGCGGCAAGACCGCCCATCTCACACGCCAGTAATCAAAAAGCACGTCACGAGGAGCTCGTCTGCATGGACGTCACAATCACACCGCACGCCATCGAGGGAAGCGTCGAGGCCATCGCCAGCAAGTCGATGGCCCACAGGCTGCTCATCTGCGCGGCGCTCTGCCCCGGGCCGACGACGATACGCTGCACCACGTCCTCGAAAGACATCGAGGCCACCATCGCCTGCCTCGAGGCCCTCGGAGCCAAAATCGAGCGCAACGGAGACCTGCTCCATGTGACGCCGCTGCCTGGCGCTCCGGCCTCCGACAACATCCGCGTCGGCTCCACGGGCGCGCTGCTCGACTGCGGCGAGTCAGGCTCCACGCTCCGGTTCATGCTGCCCGTGGCATGTGCGCTTGGCTGCGGGGTCTCGCTCACCGGCCACGGTCGCCTCGCCCAGCGTCCGCTCTCCCCCCTCTATGAGGAGCTCATCGCCGGCGGCTGCGACCTCACCGAGCAGGGCGAGTTCCCGCTCCAGACGTCCGGCAGGCTCCGTCCCGGACGCTTTGAGCTGCCGGGCAACGTGAGCTCTCAGTACATCAGCGGACTGCTGCTTGCGGCGCCCTTGCTCGACGGCCCCACCGAGGTGTGCGTCGCCGAGCCCATCGAGAGCCGCCCCTACGTCAACCTCACCACGAGCGCTCTCAAGACGTTCGGCGTGCACGTCGAGGAGGTCCGAGACGTCACCGATAACGGCACGCGCGTCACGCGCTTCCTCGTCTCCCCCGCCACGCCCTACCGCTCCTGCGACAGCGTTACCGTCGAGGGCGACTGGTCCAACGCCGGCTTCTGGCTCGCCGCGGGCGCCCTTGGCAGGGGCGTCTCCGTCACCGGCCTCGACCTCGCGAGCCGTCAGGGGGACCGCTCCATGCTCGCGGCCCTGGCCAAGCTCGGGGCGCGCATCGAGCGCTCGGGCGGCACGGCGAGCGTCTCGAGCGGCGCCCCCACCGCCTGTGAGATGAACGTGTCGGACTTCCCCGACCTCGTGCCGCCACTTGCGGCCGTGGCCGCGCTCGCGCCCGGAACCACGCGCCTCACGGGATGCGGAAGGCTTCGCCTCAAGGAGTCAGACCGCATCGAGACGGTCTGCGCGGGCCTCGCAGCCCTGGGCGCCGACATAACGAGCGAGGGCGATGACATCGTCATCAACGGGCGCGGCTCCCTTGCTGGTGGCGAGGTCGACGCGGCAAACGACCACCGCATCGCCATGATGGCCGCCATAGCCGCGAGCCGCTGCACGGGTGGCGTCACCATTCACGGCGCCGAGTGCGTGCAGAAGTCATACCCCGCGTTCTTTGACGACTACGCCAAGCTTGGCGGCATCGTAGAGGGCACGGTGAGGTAGCCATGGCATCGAGCGTCGGGCACTCCGTGCGCCTCTCCATCTTCGGCCAGTCCCACTCCGAGGCGATCGGCTGTGTCGTCGAGGGACTGCCTGCGGGCATCTCGGTAGACCTTGACGAGCTTCAGGCCTTTCTCGCCCGCCGGGCACCGGGGCGCTCCGACACGTCGACGGCCCGTCGCGAGCCCGACCGACCGCGCATCCTCTCCGGCCTCGTCGACGGCCACACGTGCGGCGCGCCGTTGTCGGCCATCATCGAGAACACGAACACGCGCAGCCAGGACTACGAGGGGCTTCGCCGCGTGCCCCGACCCGGACATGCCGACTACGCCGCCTATGTTCGCTATGGCAACCACCATGACGTCGCCGGCGGCGGCCACTTCTCGGGCCGCCTCACGGCGCCGCTGTGCATTGCCGGCGGCATCGCCCTGCAGGCACTCGAGCAGGCGTTGGGGATTCGCGTCGTAGCCCACATCGCCCAGCTCGGTCCCGAGCGCATCTGCGACGAGCACCTCAATGACATGACCCTCGACCCCTCCCAGGTTGAGGCCATCGGAGCAAACGAGCTGCCCTGCATCAGCACTGGCGCCGCCCGCGCCATGCACGAGGCCGTTCTCGTGGCCAAGTCCAAGCTGGACTCCGTGGGAGGCGTCATCGAGTGCGTTGCCTATGGCATGCCCGCAGGCGTCGGCGACCCGATGTTCGACGGGCTCGAGAACCGCATTGCCCGAATCGCCTACGGTATCCCAGCCGTCAAGGGTGTGGAGTTTGGCGCGGGATTCGGCGCCGCCGCACTTCTCGGCTCGCAGAACAACGACCCCTACCGCATCGAGGACGAGCGCGTCGTGTGTGAGAAGAACGATGCGGGCGGCATCCTGGGCGGAATCTCCACCGGCATGCCCATCGTCTGGAGGGCAGCCGTGAAGCCAACCCCCTCCATCGGCAAGAGGCAGGACAGCGTCGACCTCGGCAGCACGAGCGACGCAGATCTCGTCGTGCACGGCAGGCACGATCCCTGCATCGTCCCGCGCGCCGTCCCGGTGGTTGAGGCGGCATGCGCGCTCGCGCTGCTCGACGCCCTCGTTGACGACGGGGCGCTCCCCACGCCAGCCCCTGCCCCGCTCTCGTCTCACGCCATCTAACACGCATCACCTCGAATACCGTTTGGAGCACCATGGCCGACCTCACAGAGATCCGCACCCGCATAGATGCGATCGACACCCAGATCTGCGACCTGTTCGCCCAACGCATGCAGTGCGCGCACGAGGTGGCCGAGTACAAGCGCGAAAGCGGCAAGCCCATCCTCGACCGCGGTCGCGAGCGCGCCAAGCTCGCCGACGTGGCAACGAAGGTTCCCGAGAAGCTCAGGGACTACTCGCAGGTCCTCTTCAGCCTCATCATGGAAATCTCCCGTTCCGAGCAGAGTGCGGAGCTCAACCACGAGTCCGAGCTCGCCGGAGACATCAGGACGGCCATCGGCGGCACGCCCGCGCTCTTTCCGCAGGACGCCTTCGTGGCCTGCCAGGGAGTCGAGGGGGCCTACTCGCAGCTTGCGGCAGACCGCCTGTTCAAGCGAGCCAAGATAAGCTACTTCGACTCATGGGAGGGCGTGTTTCGCGCCGTCGACGAGGGCTTTTGCAGCTATGGCGTGCTGCCCGTCGAGAACTCCACGGCCGGCACCGTCAACCAGGTCTATGACCTCATGATGCGCCACAACTTCCACATCGTGAGAAGCGTCCGGCTCAAGGTCGATCACAACGTGCTTGCCCTGCCCGGCGCCAAGCTCGACGGCATCAAGGACATCTACAGCCACCAGCAGGCTATTGCCCAGTGCAAGGGCTTCTTGGAGAAGCACCCCGAGATTACGGTTCACGTCTGCGAGAACACCGCCGCAGCTGCCAAGATGGTGGCCGAGAGCGGCCGCGCGGACGTGGCCGCCCTCTCGAGCCGCTCGTGCGCCGAGCTCTACAACCTTGTTGCGCTGGCCCGCAACGTTCAGGACAGCGATGCCAACTACACGCGCTTTGCGTGCATCTCCAAGAACCTCGAGATCTATCCCGGTGCAGACCGCACCTCGCTCATGGTCGTGACGCCCAACGAGCCTGGCAGCCTCTACAAGGTGCTCGCCCGCTTCTACGCGCTCGACGTCAACCTCCTCAAGCTCGAGAGCCGCCCGATCCCCAACTCGGACTTCGACTTCATGTTCTACTTTGACATCGACTGCTCGGTGGCGGCACCCGAGTTCCCCAAACTCATCGCCTCGCTTGATGACGTATGCGAGGAGTACCGCTACCTCGGCAGCTATACGGAGCTGGTGTAGCCATGGGAGAATCCGCAGCGCACTCCCCCGTGACGTATGGCCTTTTGGGCCGCACGCTCAAGCACAGCTGGAGCCCGCAGATCCACGAGCGGCTGGGCACGGTGCCCTACGAGCTCGTGGAGCTCGAGCCCAGCGAGCTTGCCGCCTTCGTCCGCGAGGGAAGCTGGCAAGGGCTCAACTGCACGATTCCCTACAAGCGAGACCTCCTGGGCCTCGTTGACGAGCTGCGTCCCAACGCAAAACGCATAGGCGCGGTCAACACGCTGCTCCACGGGCCGGACGGACGCGTCATCGGCGACAACACCGACCTGTTCGGCTTTGCCTGGATGCTCGGCAGGTTCTGCGAGCGGCACCTCGGCACGCGCGACGCACTGCGCGGGAGCAAGGCTCTCGTGCTCGGCTCGGGCGGAGCGTCAAAGGCGGTCGTGGCTGCCCTCGAGGATGCAGGTGCGACGCCCGTCGTCATCTCCCGCCACGGGACGAACACCTATGAGACCATCCGCGAGCGCCATGCGGATGCGGCGCTCATCGTGAACACGACGCCCGTTGGCATGTATCCAAACTGCCCGGCGTCTCCGCTGCCGGACAAGACGCTAGAGGCGCTACCCGGGATGCGGGGCGTCGTCGACGTCGTCTATAACCCAGAGCGCACGGGCATCATGCTCGATGCCGACAGGCTCCAGATTCCCGTGGAGAGCGGGCTTGCGATGCTTGTGGGCCAGGCATGGCTCTCCAGTTGCATGTGGCAAGGCGTCGAGCTCGATGAGGCGCTCATCGGCTCCATCGAGCGCCAGATCACGCTGCAGTGCAGAAACATCGCACTCATCGGCATGCCGGGAAGCGGAAAGACGAGCGCCGGGCGCAACCTCGCCGAGCTCACCGGCCGCACCTTCGTGGACATGGACGTCGACTTTGCCCGGCGCTATGGCAAGACGCCCGCCAAGGTCATTCAGGACGCGGGCGAGCAAGCCTTCCGAAAGATGGAGACGGCTGCGCTCGCCGAGGTCGCCAAGGGAAGCAACCTCGTCGTATCATGCGGCGGGGGCGTTGTCACAAGACCAGAGAACCTGCCGCTTCTCAGGCAGAACTCCTCGGTGGTCATGATCGACCGCAAGCTCGAGGAGCTCTCCAGCAGGGGCAGACCGCTCTCGCAGCAACGAGGCGTGGCGGCGCTGGCCGAGGAGCGCATGCCCCTCTACCGCGCCTGGGCAGATCTTGTCGTCGCCTGCACGGGATCGGCACGGGGAGACGCCCTGGAGATTATGCGAAGGCTTGGCCTCTAGGCTCCGTTCGGTGCCCGTCTAAGCGCGTCCACGAATTTCTCGGCCCGCCGGGTCAGAAAGCATGCGAGTCTAAAATATCACTACGAATTTGATCGACGAGGCACAGGCGCATCGCCTCAAGAAGGGATAGCACCATGGAGTACCGGGAAGTCGCGAGCAAGATTCTTGCCGCAGTGGGCGGCAGCGACAACGTCACGAGCGTCATGACGTGCCTCACGCGTCTGAGACTCACGCTGACGAGCCCGGATGCGGTCAAGTCCGACGAGCTCAAGGAAATCAAGGGCGTGCTGGGGACCGTGCGCCGCGGACACGACGGAATCGAGGTCGTGCTGGGCCCGGCATCGATTGAGGGCGTGTCCCGGGAGTTCTCGCTTCAATCCGGAGTTGGCGTGAGCGGCCCCTCCATGGCACCGAAGAGCCCGATGGGCGCTCTGGCAGACGCCCCCGAGAAGATCGAGGCCGAGGATAGGCGGCCCGAGCCCAAGAAGCAGGACCACATCGTCATCACTCCCGGACGCAGGAGCTCCTACCGCGCCCAGCAGCGCGCCGCCATCAACGACGAACGCCTGGGCAAGGAGGACATGGACGCGCTACGGGCCTTCCTGGACGAGGGGACGAAGGCCGCCGCTTCCGCAAAGCCGGAGAAGGGCGGCAAGTCCGTCCTTGTCATCAACGGACCGAACATAAACATGCTCGGCATCCGCGAGCCGAGCATCTATGGCAAGGCCGACTACGCGGCGCTCGTCCGCACGTGCAAGGCTGCCGCGGCCGAGGCTGGGTTCTCGGGCATTCGCTGCTTCCAGAGCAACCATGAGGGAGCCATCGTCGACGAGATCCAGGCGGCACTTGGAACCTATGACGGCATCGTCATGAACCCGGCCGCCTACACGCACACCTCCGTCGCCATCCTCGACGCCCTGAAGGCGGTGTCCCTCCCCTGCGTGGAGGTTCACATCTCCCGCGTCGAGGACCGTGAGGACTTCCGCCAGGTCTCATACGTGCGCCAGGCCTGCTTCGAGACCATCACCGGCATGGGGCTCGAGGGCTATCGCAAGGCCATTCTCGACCTCGCCGCGCGCCTGGGGATGTAGCGTACAGGCACTCGCCCGTCGCCGGCTTTCCATAAGGCGCCCGCACACAAAACGAGGCTATCGGCACGCGCGAACGCATTTTTTGCCGATAACCTCGTTTTTCGTGCACATTTAGCGCCCAAGAAGCCCGATAGCCTCAAATTCCGTGCAGCACATTACATCGCATGTGTGCCAAACACGGGGCCGTCGCTCCACAGGCAAATCTGACCCGTCTCGCGAGTCTTGGCAAGGTCGATGAGACGCTGGTTGGCAGAGCCGCGGAAGCGCAGCGTGATGTCCTTCTCGGCCTCGATGAAGGGGCCGTCAACGAGCACGTCGATGCAGTCGAGCAGCGCGTCTGTCACGCCCTCGACGTAGCGTCTGCCGCCTGGGACAAGGTCTCGGTCGTAGACGTAGCCCGTGTAGCACCAGACGTCCTTCTCGGGAAGCTCGCGAATGACGAGCTCGCACAGCGCGAGAAGCTCGGACTGATGCTCGGGCTCCATGGGGTCCCCGCCCAGAAGCGAGAGTCCCCGCACATAGGAGGGCCGAAGGCTCTCGACGATCTCATCGGCGGTCTCGCGCGTGAAGGGCAGCCCGTACGAGAAGTCCTGCGCCTCACCATTGAAGCATCCCGGGCATTGGACGCGGCAGCCCGATACGAACAGTGACGTCCTCACGCCCACGCCGTTGGCGATATCGCAGTACTTGATGGCTCCATAGTTCATCGGGCTTGGGCCCTCCTTGCATAAAAAGCCCCGGGCACGCCAGGCGCATCCGGGGCAAGGGGTTCCTACAGGTGCAGCACGCGGTCGCGGATCTCCTCGGTACGGCCCTGGTTCCAGAACTGCGTACCGATGTAGCCGCACGTGCGACGGGCAACGTTGAGCTTGGACTGGTCGCGGTTGCCGCAGTGCGGGCACTCCCAGACGAGCTTGCCGTCGTCCTCGACGATCTTGATCTCTCCGTCATAGCCGCACACCTGGCAGTAGTCGCTCTTGGTGTTGAGCTCGGCATACATGATGTTGTCGTAGATGTAGTGCAGCACGCTCATGACGGCCTCGAGGTTGTCCTGCATGTTGGGAACCTCGACGTAGGAGATGGCACCACCCGGCGAGAGGCGCTGGAACTCGCTCTCGAACTTGAGCTTGGTGAAGGCGTCGATGTTCTCGCGGACGTTGACGTGATAGCTGTTCGTGATGTAGCCGTGGTCCGTGATGCCCTCGATGACGCCGAAGCGGCGCTGCAGGCACTTGGCGAACTTGTAGGTTGTGGACTCGAGAGGCGTGCCATAGATGGAGTAGTCGATGTTCTCGGCGCGCTTCCACTCGTTGCACTTGTCGTTCATCTTCTGCATGACGGACAGCGCGAACGGCGTGGCCTCGGGATCGGTGTGGGAGTGACCCGTCATGTACTTGACGCACTCGTACAGACCGGCGTAGCCCAGGCTGATCGTGGAGTAGCCGCCATAGAGCAGGGGGTCGATCTTGGCACCCTTGGGAAGGCGCGCGAGGGCGCCGTACTGCCACAGGATGGGCGCGGCATCGGACAGCGTGCCCTTCAGGCGCTCGTGGCGGCAGCGCAGCGCCTTGTGGCACAGCTCGAGGCGCTCCTCGAAGATCTGCCAGAACTTGTCGACGTCGCCGCCGGAGGACAGCGCCACGTCGGGCAGGTTGATCGTGACGACGCCCTGGTTGAAGCGGCCGTAGTACTTGGGCTTGCTCGGGTCATAGTTCTTGGCCTGGGCGACGTTGTCAAAGCCGTTGCCCGAGCGGTCGGGCGTCAGGAAGCTACGGCAGCCCATGCAGGTGTAGCAGTCGCCGTTGCCAGCCGTCTCGCCCTTGGAGAGCTTGAGCTCGCGCATCTTCTTCTCGGAGATGTAGTCGGGCACCATGCGCTTGGCCGTGCACTTGGCGGCAAGCTCGGTGAGGTAGTAGTACTTCTGGCCCGGCTCGATGTTGTCGTCCTCGAGCACGTAGATGAGCTTGGGGAACGCGGGCGTGATCCAGACGCCGGCCTCGTTCTTGACGCCCTCGTAGCGCTGGCGCAGCGTCTCCTTGATGATGAGGGCGAGGTCATGCTTCTCCTGGGCGGTGCGCGCCTCGTTGAGGTACATGAACACCGTGACGAACGGCGCCTGGCCGTTCGTGGTCATGAGGGTGACGACCTGGTACTGGATGGTCTGGACGCCGCGACGGATCTCATCGAGGAGGCGGTTCTCCACCACGGTGCGCACCTTCTCCTCGGAGGCCTCGACGCCAAGCTCGGACAGCTCGGCCATGACCTCGCGACGAATCTTCTGACGGCTCACCTCGACGAACGGGGCAAGGTGCGTGAGCGAGATGGACTGACCGCCGTACTGCGACGACGCCACCTGGGCGATGATCTGCGTTGCGATGTTGCAGGCCGTCGAGAAGCTGTGCGGTTTCTCGATGAGCGTGCCGGAGATGACGGTGCCGTTCTGGAGCATGTCCTCGAGGTTCACGAGGTCGCAGTTGTGCATGTGCTGGGCGTAGTAGTCCGAGTCGTGGAAGTGGATGATGCCCTCGTTATGTGCCTCGACGACGTCCTCGGGCAGCAGCATGCGCATCGTGAGGTCCTTGGAGACCTCGCCGGCCATGTAGTCACGCTGCACGGAGTTGACCGTGGGGTTCTTGTTGGAGTTCTCCTGCTTGACCTCTTCGTTGTTGCACTCGATGAGCGAGAGGATCTTGTCGTCAGTCGTGTTGTTCTGGCGCTTGAGGCCCTGGATGTAGCGATACGTGATGTAGTTGCGAGCCACGGAGAATGCGCCCTTGGCCATGATCTGGTCCTCGACCATGTCCTGGACTTCCTCGACCGTCACGGTGTGGCCGCAGGCCGCGGCCTCGGCCTCGACCGCGTCGCCCGCGTCAACGACCTGCTCATGGGTGAGGCGCTGCTCGAGCGGCACGGTGATGTTGGCGCGCTCGATCGCCGAGACGATCTTGTTGACGTCAAACGTTACCTCTGAGCCGTTGCGCTTCACGATCTTCATGTGCCGTCTCCTCTGGTATACGCACCGCGCCCGGCACAACGCTCGCCGGACGCGTCTGAGCTTCGAGAAATCTGCGCCACGAGGGCGCGTCGCGCTATAGATACTAGGCGAACCGTCTGGCAATTCCAGTCTTGACATTCTTCCAGAGAGTGCCAGCGCACACAATACACATGGTAAACAGTGCCGCATGACCACAACATATTGTGCATATGCTCTATATGAGCAGCAAAGCCGCAGGTAGGCGCCGTTCGACCGGAACCCATGCTTGTCGTACCATAGCGGGGTCACATTCTATGCTCGCGCAAGGCGGGCAGAGCTAGGGGCCGATCGCCCGCATAGGAGGAACACATGCCCAACGAGGGAAGCTACGAGGTCGCCCAGCGCCGCAGCGATGCCATCCGAGCAGACCTACCCGAGAACCCCGGCAACTACACCATGCTCACCGGAGACAGGCCGACGGGACGCCTGCACCTGGGCCACTACTTTGGCACGCTCAAGGGCCGCGTGGAGCTCCAGAACATGGGCGTCCGCACGAACGTGCTCATCGCCGACTACCAGGTCATCACCGACCGCGACACGACCGACCACATCCAGGACAACGTCTACAACATGGTCATGGACTACCTTGCCTGCGGCATCGACCCGGACAAGACCATGATCTACACGCACTCGGCCGTGCCGGCGGCAAACCAGCTCATGCTGCCGTTCCTCTCCCTCGTCTCCGAGGCCGAGCTCCAGCGCAACCCCACGGTGAAGGCAGAGATGGAGGCAAGCGGACACGAGCTCACGGGCCTTCTGCTCACCTACCCGGTGCACCAGGCGTGTGACATCCTGTTCTGCAAGGGCAACGTGGTGCCGGTCGGCCGCGACCAGCTTCCCCACATCGAGCTCACGCGACTCATCGCGCGCAAGTTCAACAATCGCTATGGCAAGGTTTTCCCCGAGGTCGACGCCCTGCTCTCCGACACGCCGTTGCTGCCGGGCCTCGACGGCCGCAAGATGAGCAAATCCTACGGCAACGCCATCTCCATCTCCATGACGCCCGAGGAGACGGCCAAGCGCATCAAGAAGAGCCAGACGGACGGCGAGCGCATGATCACGTTCGACCCCGAGAACCGTCCCGGCGTCTCGGGCCTTCTCTCCACCGCAGCCATCTGCACCGGTCGCGACCCCAGAGAGATTGCGGACGAGATTGGCATGGGAGGCTCAGGAGCGCTCAAGAAGTACACGACCGAGGCCGTCAACAATCGCTTCGCCGAGATTCGCGAGCGCAGGCACGCCTACGAGAACGACCTCGACTACGTGAAGGAAGTCCTGCACGAGGGCAACCGCCGCGCCAACGAAATCGCGAACGCCACCCTCGCCGAGGTCCGCGAGGCCATGGGAATGGTGTATTAGGCCCATCCACTTGCAAACGGATTCACTTGCAAGGCTAGAAGGAATACATGTACGAAGGGCCCCGGTGGGGTATGTCGGATGCGAGTTCTTCGCGAATGCGAAGCTGTTCGAGCAGACGGCATGCCCCGCCGGGGCCCTATCGATGAGTTCCTAGTTGAACTTATCCGAGAACAGGACGCGCTCGACGATCTCGCAGGCGTCCTGGATGCAGCCGGGGCAGCTGCGCAGCATCCCGTGGTCGCAGTTGATGCCCTTGAGCTCGTGACAGGAGGTGGCGCCGTTCTTCTCGGCAAATGCGCTCACGATCTGCTCGGAGAGCTTGTAGCTCTCACGCTTGCTCGCGGGCTTCTCGAGGTTGACGTCGCTCGTGACAAGCCCGGCAAGGTAAACGGCACCAGAGATGGCGCCGCACGTGCCATCCATGCCACCCATGCCACGGCCGAACGCCTCCATGCCACGGAAGGCCACCGCCTCGTCAACGCCAGCGAGGTCGCAATAAGTGCAGGCGACGGCCTGGGCGCAGTTGTAGCCCCTTCGGTGCAGCTCGTCCGCGCGCGCGATTCTCGACTCCATGTCCCTCTCCCCTTCTTACGTGCCACATCCGCGGCATATTTCTCAGACGTGCCCTACTCGGCATCCGCCGGCAGCAGGCCCATCCCGAGCTTCTTTCCCCCAAGGACGTGCATATGGAAGTGCATGACCGTCTGGCCGGCGTCAGCGCCCGCGTTGCTGATGACGCGGTAGCCGGTCTTGTCGATCCCCTCGGCCTTCACGACCTCGTCGATGGCATGCGTCATGGCGGCGAGGGTCTGGGCGGGCACGCCATCGCAGATGTTGGCGTAGTGCTTCTTTGGGATGACGAGCACGTGCGTGGGCGCCTGCGGATCGAGGTCGCGGAACGCGATGACGTCATCATCCTCGTAGACCGTGGTCGAGGGAATCTCGTGGTTGGCAATCTTGCAGAAAATGCAGTCGGACATGATGGGTCTCCTAGTTGTTGCTCGTGGCGTCAGCGGTCGTGGTGTCGGGGACCTCGACCTCGCTCGTGCTGTCGAGCAGTACCTGCACGCGCTGCTCGGCGTGGGCGAGACGGTCGCGAAGGCTGCGCAGCAGCTCGACACCGCGAGTGTAGCGCTCAAGCGCGTCCTCGAGCTCGAGGTCGCCGCTCTCAAGCTGACGAACGACACGCTCGAGCTCCACCGAGGCCTCCTTGAACGTGAGCTGGCCGACTTCTCTTTCCTTCTCTTCAAGCGCCATGGCGCCCCTCCTTTTCTCGAGACCGCGCGTGCGGTCGAACATGTACCTACTTGGAGACACCCGTCACGGCAGCCTCGAAGGAACCCTCGCCCAGGCGAACGCTCACGGCATCCCCGGGCGCAAGCGCCGACGCATTCGTCACGACATGCCCATCCGAGTCGCGCGCGATCGCGTAGCCACGCCCAAGCACCTTGAGCGGCGAGAGGGCATCGAGCGTGGCCGCGAGACTGCCCACCCTCGCCTCGTAGGGTCTCACGATGCGAGGGCCCACACCCGAAAGGCGGCTGGCAAGCGAGTCGAGCTCCCGGCCCTTGCGCTCAAGCGATCGGGGCAGCGCGTCGAGCAGGCGCTGCTCGACCTGAAGAAGGCTCGTCTCACGATCGGACACGATCGTCATGGGGTCGCTCAGGCAGTGCCTGCTCGCAAGGGACTCGACGCGAAGCGACTCGTGAGAGATTCTCGAGCTCATGGAGCGTTGCATGAGCAGCCCCTGCTGGCCGATGGCTCGGGCATGCTGCTCGAGGATAACGTCCATGGCACGAAAGAGACGCTCGCGCCTCGTGTTGATTGAGCCAACGATCTCGTCAAGGGCCGGTGCCACGCTCTCGGCTGCGCCCGTGGGCGTCGATGCCCTGCGGTCGCTCACGTCGTCAACGATGGGCCAGTCGGGCTCGTGACCGATGCCCGTGATGACAGGGACCGGGCAGGCGGCAACGGCTCGGCAGAGTGACTCGTCGCTGAAGGTCATGAGCTCCTCGTAGGAACCGCCGCCGCGCACGAGAAGGATGGCGTCGGGACGTGCGGCGGCGGCGATGCCAAGGGCTCGGATGATGTCCTCCGGGGCCCCGACGCCTTGGATCCTCGCGCCCACGACCTGGATCTCCACGAGCTTGTTGCGACGCAGCAGGGTTCGCTTGACGTCATCGATGACCTCGCCGGAGATGCTGCCTATGACGGCGACGCGCGTGCAGAAGCGAGGAATGGGCCGCTTGCGGGCAGGATCCGCGAGGCCCTCGGCCTTGAGCTTGGCACGCAGCGCCTCGACCTGCCTCTGAAGCGGCCCCTCACCGGCGACTGAGATGCGCTTGGCAATGAACGAGAGCTCACCGTTGCCGGAATAGACATCGAAGCTCCCCCACATCTCGAGCTGAAGGCCATCCTTGAGCGCAACGCCGCTCTTGGCGTAGATGCCCTTCCA
The DNA here is from genome assembly GCF_003966955.1 of Parolsenella catena. GTDB lineage: Bacteria > Actinomycetota > Coriobacteriia > Coriobacteriales > Atopobiaceae > Parolsenella > Parolsenella catena. The sequence continues at coordinate 964,866 of NZ_AP019367.1, forward strand.
CACCTTCACGCTCATGACCGAGGAGTCGTCCTTGACCTCGAAGTAGCAGTGACCCGAGCGCGCGTTGGGTCCGCGGAAGCCCGTGACCTCTCCCGTGACGAGCATGGGACCGAGCTTCTTCACGCACGCGCCGGCGGCGCCGACGGCAGCAGTGACGCTCAGGGCGTCAGAGCCCCCGACGACATCCGTCACCGAACGCGCTCCCCTCGTGTCGACGCTCGTCCACGCCATCAGCGCTCTCCCCTGCGGTCTGTCTTGGAGAGATAGTAGAGCAGCTGGAGCACGGAGACGAGGGCGGCGGCCACATACGTGAGGGCCGCGGCCACGAGCACCTTCTTTGCCCCGCGCACCGCCTGCGGACCAAGGCCGCTGCGCTCCACGTAGGCAACCGCACGACGAGACGCGTCGAACTCCACGGGCAGCGTCACGATCTGGAAGATGACCGAGAAGGCAAAGAGCGCGATGGCAAAACGCGTGAGCCCGGCCGCTCCCATGGCAATGCCGAGGAAGAACACAATCATCCACGCATTGGACGTGAAGTTGACGACCGGCACGAGAGCCGAACGAATTCTCACGGGCACGTAGCCACGTGCGTGCTGAACGGCGTGACCCGCCTCGTGACAGGCCACCGCCGCACTTGCCACAGAGCCGCCCCTGAGGTTGCCTTGCGAGAGGTGAAGCACGTTGCTGCGCGGATCGTAGTTGTCCGTGAGCTCCCCACCGATTGCCTCGATGCCCACGCCCGAGACCCCCTCGTCTGCGAGCATGCGCCTCGCGACGTCCGCACCGGTGAGCGAGGAGTCGAGCGGGACCTTCGACCACTTGGCATACGTGGACTTGATGTAGCCTTGCGTGGCCATGCCAAGGATGGTGGAAACAACGATGAGGAGCAGGTACATGGGGTCATAACCCATGCCGTAGCCGTAATACATGAGACCGCCTTCCGTCAACGACTTGGAAGAGTATGTACCCACAACCGGACAGAAAGTGATCGAGCGGGGCCGTTGGGGCACGGGGCTAGAGAATCTCGACGCGCCCGTCCTTCACCGTGAGGCCACAGGAACCGGACAGGAGGCCCTCGAGCTGGCGCCCGGCGAGCTCATACCTCCAGCCCTGGGATAGCGAGGCTCCCTCCTCGCCAGACATGAAGTCAAGCAGCTCGTCTCGCGTGGCGATGAGCTGAGTGGCCACGCCGGAGCGCTCGGAGATGATGCGCAGCATAGCGTACATGAGGTCAACGACGCTCTCCTGCTCGCCCGACGGGCGCGAGCGCCTCGGCACGCTCGGGTAGTTGGACGCAGGACAGGAGAGCCCACGGGAGATGGCGTGGAGAAGGGCGGCCGAGTCCCTCTCGGAGAGCTGCTCGGTGCCGCGAATCCTACGGAGCCTTTGCTCGTCTGCGGGCGCGCGACGACAGACCTCGACGAGGACCTCGTCGGACAGGACCCACTTGCGCGGGATGTCTCGCTTGGCCGCAAGCCTCTCTCGCCAGCCGCACGCCTCGCGAGCCACCGCGAGCTGACGCCTGGTGAGCGAGCTCACGCGCTTGAGATGCTGGTAGGCAAGCATCGGGTCATGGCGATAGTGCGATGGATCAAGAAGCGCCTGCATCTCCGGAAGCACCATGGAGAGGCGGTCGCGATCCACAAGCTCGGAGCGCATCTGCTCGTAGATTCCAGGAAGGTAGCGGACGTCATCCTCGGCATACACGAGCTGCTCGGGGTCAAGCGGGCGGCGAGACCAGTCCGTAAGGCTCTCGGCCTTGGCAAGGTGGACGCCCGTGTAGGACTCCACGAGCGCGCCATATCCCAGCTGCATCCTGTGGCCAAGGAAGGCGGCGGCGAGCTGGGTATCAAACATCGGGGAAGGAACGCAGCCCATGGCGCCGTCAATGACCTCGAGGTCCTGCGAGCAGGCATGCAGGATCTTGACGATCGATGGGTCCTCGAACAGCCTCGCGATGGGCGAGAGGTCACGGATGGCGATGGGGTCAACCGCCGCGATGTCGTCTGCCGAGGTCGCGAGCTGGATGAGGCAGAGCCTGGGGCGATACGTGCGCTCGCGAAGGAACTCGGTATCGACGGCAAGCACCGGACTGGAGGACGCGCGCTCGCAGAAGCGCTCGAGCTCCTCATACGTTGAGATGAACAAGGAAGGACCTCTCAGCCCCGGGCGCAATCGCGGAATCGAGGCAAAATCGGCTACCATGGCATGCGTGCGCACACGCGCACAGACAGGAGGATACCATGCGCTGCCTCATCGCACATAATCCACGCTCGGGCTTTGGCTCCGACGCCGTCTTCGCGTTCGAGCGCGAGCTCGTCCACGCGGGCGACGAGTGCGTCCTTCGCGTCCTGGGCGAGGAATGCGACAACGAGCAGGTCCTCGCGGATGCGGAGAGCTTTGACGTCGTCGTGGTGTCTGGTGGAGACGGCACGGTCTCCAACCTTCTGTACACGCTGCGCAACCGAGATGTGGACGTCTGCGTGTTCCCCTCCGGCACGGCGAACCTGCTCTTCGCAAACATCGGCAACTCCCCCGAGCCGGCTGCGCTCGCAAGAGCCTGCAGGTGGGCCAACACCGCCGCCTGCGACCTTGGGGAGGCAAGCTGGATCGCAGACGGCGCATCCCACACGAGGGGCTTCTCTATCATGGCGGGGACCGGCTTTGACGCCGAGCTCATGAGCGCGGCAGCACCCAACAAGAAGGCCATGGGCGAGGCCGCCTACTTCATGGCCGCCCTCTCCGATCCAAGCCCGCGCGTCGTCCACTACCGCATCGAGGTTGACGGCGTCGCTCACGAGTGCGACGGCATCGCCTGTCTCGTCGCCAACAACGCCATGATCCAGCTCGACATGGAGATCGTCCCCGGCTGCACGATGGTTGACGGTCGGCTCGACGTCATCGTCCTTGAGGTGAGTCGCACCGCCGAGCTCATTCGCCCGCTGCTGTCGGGTCTTCTGGACCCCAAGGGCAAGCTGGGCAGGCCCACGCTCGAGACGTTCCGCGGAAGGTCCGTCTCCATCACCGCCTCCGAGCCCATACCCATGCAGGTCGACGGCGAGGTCATCTGCGACGCGGTAACGCACTGGGACGCCCGTGTGCTCGCAGGAGCAAACAACCTCGTGGTGGACGGCCTGAGCCGCTACGCGCCCGACGAGCCAAGGACTGCTCCGAAGCACCCCGTTGCCGCAGACCTTCCCTTCCCCGAATAGGACTCATTGAGACCCGCGCACAAAAGAGGCCCCGCCACGATTCAAGCGAAACGTGGTGGGGCCTACTCGTATGCGTAAATTGACCGGCTCGTGGGGCAAACTACTTGAGCTCGTCCGTCGAGAGGGCGATTCCCTCAAGGTACTTGCCGTACTCGGTCTTCTGGATCTTGCTCGCGAGCGAGAGGAGCTGGGCGCGGCCGATCCAGCCCTTGCGATAGGCGATCTCCTCGATGGAGGCGATCTTGGTGCCCGTGGACTGCTGGACAACGCGCACGAACTCGCCGGCGTGGAACAGGTCATCGACCGTGCGCGGGCTGAACCAGGCAAAGCCCTCGGGAAGCATCGTGGTGTAGAGCTGCTTGTGGTCGAGGTAGATCTGGTTGAGGTCCGTGATCTCGAGCTCGCCACGCGCGGAGGGCTTGAGCGTCTTGGCGTACTCGACGACCTTTTCGTCATAGACGTACAGGCCGGTGGCCACGTAGTTGGTACGGGCCTCCTCGGGCTTCTCCTCGATGTAGGAGACCTTCTTGGTGGAGGCGTCGAAGTCGATGACGGCATAGGACTCGGGGTGCTTCACCTGATAGCCAAACACCGTGGCGCCCTTCTTGCGCGTGATGGCCTCGGAGAGGTTCTGGTCAAAGCCGGAGCCGTAGAAGATACTGTCAGCGAGGATGAGCGCCACGCGGTCGCCGTCGATGAAGTCCTCGCCAATGAGAAACGCCTGGGCGATGCCATCGCGGCTCTCCTGGGCCTTGTACTGGATGTTCATGCCAAGCTGGGAGCCATCGCCAAAGTGAGCCTCGTAGGCGCCCATATCCTGCGGGTTCACGATGAACAGAACGTCGCGGATATCCGCCTTCATGAGCGTGGCGAGCGAGTAGTAGACGAGCGGCTTGTCATAGATGGGAAGCAGGTGCTTGGAGCCCGAGAACGTCATGGGGTACAGGTGCGTGCCGAAACCTCCGGCCAAAACGATGCCCTTCACTTGGATGAGCCTCCTTGGGTCGCGTGTATGCTCGTAAGAAGTATAGCGCCACAGGCGAGCTTGGCCTGCTCGCGCCGCGGCAATCGGGCGGCGTATACTTATGCGGTCTATGTACCTGAGCAAGGAGGACTCCTACATGTCCGATAGCACCAAGCCCGTACGCGTGCGCTTTGCCCCCTCTCCCACGGGCAAGCTCCACGTTGGCGGCGCGCGCACCGCAATCTTCAACTGGGCCTTCGCCCGCGCAAACAACGGCACGTTCATCCTACGCATCGACGATACCGACCCGACGCGCTCCACCGACGAGAACACCCAGATCATCCTGCGCGCCATGCGCTGGATGGGTCTCGACTGGGACGAGGGCCCGGACGTGGGCGGCGAGTTTGGCCCCTACGCCCAGACCGAGCGCCTGGACATGTACAAGGCGGCCGCCCAGAGGCTCTGGGACGAGGGCAAGGCCTATCCCTGCTTCTGCACGCCCGAGCAGCTTGCCGCAGACCGCGAGGCCGCCAAGGCACGCAAGGACCCGTTCCAGGGCTACCAGCGCCGCTGTCGCGACCTCGACCCCGACGAGGCAAGGCGTCGCATTGACGCCGGCGAGCCGTACGTCCTGCGCATCAAGGTCCCCGACGGTCGCGGTGACGTCGTCATCCACGACGCCGTCCACGGCGACGTAACCTTTGACGCCAAGGAGCTCGACGACTTCGTGATCTTCCGATCCGACGGAACCCCCACCTACAACTTCGCCACCGTCGTCGATGACGCCGCCATGGGCATCACCCACGTCATACGCGGCGACGACCACCTCTCCAACACGCCGCGCCAGGTCATGGTCTACGAGGCGCTGGGCGCCCCCGTGCCCGTCTTTGCTCACATCTCGATGATTCTGGGCGCAGACGGCAAGAAGCTCTCGAAGCGTCACGGCGCCACGAGCGTCGAGGAGTTCCGCGACGAGGGCTACCTACCCGACGCGTTCGTGAACTACCTCGCCCTTCTCGGCTGGTCGCCGGACGGCGAGACGACGATCGTGCCGCGAGACGTGCTTGCCTCGACCTTCTCGCTCGACCGAGTCTCCAAGAACCCCGCCACGTTCGACCCGGCAAAGCTCGACTGGATCAACGCCGAGTACCTCGCCAACATGAGCGACGACGAGTTCACCGACAAGATCATGGTGCCCGAGCTCGTCGAGGCCGGCCTCATGGACGAGGGCGACCACACCCGCGAGTGGCTCTGCACGCTTGCCTCCGTCGTGCGCCCTCGCACGAAGCACCTCGGTGACGTTGCCGGCATCTGCTCGATAGTCTTCGCCACGGCGGAGTCGCTCACCTACGAGGATAAGGCCGTGAGCAAGGGCCTGGCCAAGGAGGGCATGGCAGACGTGCTCGCAGCCGCCGCCTCCGCGCTCGAGGCCGTCCCGGACGGCAGCTGGAACGCCGAGGCCATCGACGGCGCGCTCGAGGTCTTGCCCGAGCAGCTCGACGTCAAGAAGCGCCTCGTCTTCCAGGCCATCCGCGCCGCCGTCTGCGGCAACCTCGTGAGCCCGCCGCTCGGCGTTGTCATCGAGCTCGTGGGCAAGGCCGACGCGCTCGCTCGCATCAAGCGCGCCCGCGGCATGGCCCTCTAGGGCGCACGTCCGCACCACGATATGCAATGGGGGTGCCCCAGGGTCTGAGACCTTGGGGCACCCCCATTTTCTTTGCAGATTGGCTTATGACCAAGCAGCGCGGTTGCCAACCGCCGGTATTACCGTTTCTTCTGAGTGCCGGCCTTCTTGACGACGAGCTTCTTGGAGCCATGCCTCTTGGGCTTGTAAGCCACTCCCCCGCGCGGGGCACGTGCGCCAGACCCGCCACGGCCGCGCAGCCGCTGCGCGCGATGGTAGATGCTCTCCCTATGGGAGCTCTTGAGGCCAATCATGGGAAGGGCCGCGAACGTGGGAAGGAAGAACGTAACGACACGCCACACGAGAAAGCCGGCCGTGGCGGAGCTGCCGAGCATGGGACCAAAGAACAGCGCAAAGCCGCCCTCTGCGCCACCCGTCCCGCCGGGCAGGGGAACGGCGGTGGAGACGAGCTGGACCATGGAGCCGGCCGCCAGACAGGTGAGGAAGTCTGCCTCGATGCCGAAGGCGTGGAGCACGAACCACGGAACCATGTAGAGAAAACCAAGCTGGGTCATGGTGATGACGAGCGTGAGCGCCATGTCCGGGATATTTGCGGCAGAACGCCTGAACGCCGAGGAGAACTGGGCCACCTGGACGTTGATCATCTCGTCCCACTTGTCATAGTTCTTGACCCAGCCATGACCGTTGGCCCAGCGCAGAAGGCCACTGCCGGCGCGCCTCACGAAGTTGGGGCACAGGCAGACGACGAACAGGCCGATGAGCTCGAGGGCATGGCCGGCAAAGACTAGCAGGTTGAGAATGACGATGTCGCCATAACTCGCGATGAAGAATCCGAGCTTGGCCCACAGCATGATGCCGGCAAACAACACGACGCCAAACTGGAACATGATGAAGCGCGTGAACTGCGTGGCCGAGGCCGCACCCACGGAAAGTCCCGCCTTCGTGAGCTGGTAGATCTGCGAGGGAAGAGCCCCCATCTGCATGGGCGTGAGGTTTCCGAAGAAGTTGCCGGACGCCTCAACGGCCATGAGGTCACGAAATCCCACCGGTGAGTCGTGGTCGAGGTAGACCGCCGTCACGTAGGCGAGCGTACCCAAAAGAAAATACAGGCAGACGCAGACGACCGCGCCCACGAGCCATCTCATCTCGACATTCGCGAACGCCGAGACAAACTCGTCGATCTGGCCGGAGAAAAACAGAAACGCCACGTAGGCGGCGAACACAAGACCGATGAACTGGGCTCCGCGCGCGGCTTGCTTCTTGTCGGGGTCAGCAGGCTTCTCCTGCGCAGAGGACGCATGCCTTCGGGCAGGAGTCCCGGCAAGCCTCGGCCTGGGAGCTCGGGCCCTGTGCGCGGACTTGGCCTTGGAGGCATCCTCGCCGCCCCCGTTCGCGGCGATATGGGTCGAGCTGTCTTCGATCTTGGCCATGAAGCTCCCGTGTCCGTGCGGCGCGCGCCGCCCAAGCTAATCTTCAAGATTTTACCGCGGACAAGGAGGGGCACATGACGTCAGGGTGCATCTGCACCGCGAACGAACATAGGGCACCCAGTCAAAAGACCAGGTGCCCCGCAGACACAAAAATCTTGGCAACCCTACTCGGTAGCCTGCTTGGCGCGCTCGACCGCCGCGACCTTGGTGCGGTATGCGGCCGCAAGGATGTCCACGCAGCCCTGACGGCCAAAGCGGGCGCGGTTGACCACGACGTCCTTCCCGGAGTGGAGCATCCACTTGCCCGCGGAGTAGCGCTTGTAGAACATCTCGCGAGCGCGCTGCATGCGCTTCACGAGCTTCTTGGCCTTCTTCTCGGTGATGCCGCGCTTGGCACGCACGATCTCCACGCGCGCGTCGAGAGGGGCCGTCACGAGCACGGAGATACGGTTGGGGTTGTCGCGAAGGATGTAGTCGGAAAGGCGCCCCTCGATGATGCAGCTCTGCGTGGAGCCCAGGTCGAGGACGACGCCCTCCATCTGCTTGAAGAGCTTGTCGGCGGCAGAGCGGGTGTCCACGCGATCGGGCAGGAAGGCAGCCACCTCAGCGGCAAGGCTCTCGTCATAGGCAGCGATCTGGTCGGTCGTCACACCGGCGCGCATGGAGGCGCGCACGAGAATCTCGTTGTCATAGAGCGGGATGCCAAGTTCCGTCGAGAGCATCTTGCCAATCTCGTGGCCCTCGGCACCAAAGTCGCGGGCAATCGTGATGACGACCGGATAGGTGCTCGTATCGGGACTGACCTGTTCGATGTTCTTGTCAGACATGGTCTCTCCTTAGGCGGCGACGACGCGGCGCTGGTAGGCGCGCACGAGCAGCGAGATGCCAAAGTTCAGCGCAAAGTACAGCAGGAAGACAAAACCATACACGAGGAGCACGTCATTGAGGCTCGTGGTCTTTGCCATGACGACCTTGGAGCAGTACATGAACTCCGCGACGTTGATGCCTGCGAGGTAAGAGCTGTCCTTGATGACCGTCGTGCACTGGCTGAACAGCGCGGGGATGATCGTCTTGAACGTCTGCGGCAGGATGATGAGGCGCATCGTGGCAAAGAACCCGAAGCCCTGCGAGCGGGCGGCCTCGAACTGGCTCACCGGGATGGAGTTGAGACCTCCGCGGACGATCTCTGCCATGACGGCCGAGGTGAAGATCGTGAACGCCATCACCGAGATGACCACGTCGTTGCCCTTGACCGTGAAGTAGATGAACAAGATCCACAGCAGGTTAGGCGTGCAGCGGAACAGCTCGATGTAGGCGCTCACGAGCCAGCGGAAGGGACGCGGCGCATACGACTTCACGAGTGCCAGGACCGTGCCGAACACGAGCGAGAAGATGATGGCAAAGAACGAGACGACGAGTGTCTTGCCAAAGCCCGCGAGCATGAAGCTCATGTTGTCTGGGGTGAACAGTTCCATGTCCTAGGCCTCCTTGGCGGTCTCGGTCGTAACGCCAGGGATGACCTTGGCACGCGGACGCTTCTTGGAACGGGCCTCGAGCCACTGGACGAGGATGGCCAGCGGGAAGCAGATGATGAAGTATAGGACGCAGGCCATGATGTAGCCCTGCAGGTAGCCGTAGGTGGAGACGAAGTTGTCCGCGTTGTACATGAGGTCTCCGCCGGCGATGAGCGCGAGCACGGACGTGTTCTTGACCAGGTTGAGCGCCTGGTTGCACAGCGGCGGCAGAATAACCTTGAACGTCTGCGGCAGCACGATGTAGACGTAGGACTGCAGGCGCGAGAAGCCCTGGGAGAGCGCCGCCTCGAACTGGCCGCGCGGAACGGACTCGATGCCCGTGCGGATGACCTCGGAGACATAGGCCGCGTGATACAGCCCCACGCCGAGCGTGCCAAGCGCAAAAGCGCTCGTGCGCACAGGATCAGCCGTGCCCAGGATGGCCTGGAGGAGCTTGGGTCCGGCCATGTACATGAAGAACACCTGCACAGGAAGCGGCGTGTTCTGGAAGAACTCGACGTACACGCGGCTGATGCCACGAAGCACGCGCGAGCGCGTGGTGGAGAACACACCGAGGATCGTGCCGAGCACGAGCGACAGCGCAAGTCCCGCAAGGACGACCTTGAGCGTAAGCGCAAAGCCCGTCCACAGGGAGTCCATCTCGGCGAAGGTCAGCGACCATCGCATCGGATCGAGGAGTCCGTCTAGCATCTCGTTCCCTTCGTAAACATATGCGAGGTCGCCCGGAAGTCAGATCCCGGGCGACCCGCCAGGGCCCTTGTTGGGGGCCAAGCAATCAACTTAGAGCAGACCCCAGGTCTGGATCTCCTCATCGATCCAGCCGTTGCTGGTGACGTCCTTCACGACGGCCTCGGTGACCTCGGAGAGGTCGGAGCCCTTCTTCGTGGCGATGCCGTAGTCCTGGGCGCCGAACTCGATCTCGGGCTGCAGAAGCTCCTTGTCGTCAGTCGTGTAGGTCTTGAGCGTCGAGCGATCCATGGCGAAGGCATCGATCTGGCCGGCGTCGAGGGCGCTGTTGATGGAGGGATAGTCGGGGTACTCATCGAACTGCGGCGTGGCGGTAAAGCCGTTGTCCTGAAGCATCTTGGTGATTTCGTCCTTGGTCGTGGAGCCCTGGGAGACGCCAATGTGCTTTCCGTCGAGGTCGTTCATCGAGGACATGGAACCCTTCTTGACGAGGATGCCCACGTGGTCGGTGCGGTACGGGTCAGTGAAGTCCCAGTCCTGCTTGCGCACGTCGGTAATCGTGTACGTGGCGCAGATGAGATCGAGCGTGTCGTTGTCAATGAGCGGGCCACGAGTCTTGGGCGTGACGTCGGTGAACTCGACGAGGTCCTTGTCCTTGGCGTCCTCATAGGAAACGTCGAAGATCTTGGCAGCAACCTGGTAGCACAGGTCAATCTCCATGCCCTCGTACTTGCCCGTGGCGGTGTCGAGCAGGCCATAGCCCATGACGTCCTTCTTGACGCCGCACTTGAGCTTGCCGCGGTCCTTGATGGTCTGGACCTTGGAGCCGGAGTCAGAGCTGGAGCTGCCGCCACAGCCGACGAGGCCGAGGCCGGCGACGGCTGCCGCCGCAACGCCCATGGATCCGACGAACTGACGACGGGAGAGACTGCGCATGGTGAAACCCCTTTCGTGTTGGTGACGCAAAGCGTATGGGAAGAACCGCCGGCGCGAGGAGCATGCCGACGAGAGGTGCCTAGCGGAGGATCTTGCTGAGGAAGAGCTTGGTGCGCTCGCTGCTCGGGTTCGTGAAGAAGTGCTCGGGCGTTCCCTCCTCGATGATCTGGCCGTCCTCGACGAAGATGACGCGGTCTGCCACCTCACGAGCAAAGCCCATCTCATGCGTGACGCACATCATCGTGATGTTCTCCTGGGCGAGCTCGACCATGACGTTCAGGACCTCTTGGACCATCTCGGGGTCAAGAGCGCTCGTGGGCTCATCGAACAGGATGATGGGCTGCCTGGTGCACAGGGCACGTGCGATGGCGACACGCTGCTGCTGGCCGCCTGAGAGGTTCTGGGGATACTCCCCCGCCTTGGCCTCGAGGCCAACGCGGCGAAGCGCCTCGAGCGCGGTCTTGGTGGCCTCCTCCTTGCTCTTCTTCTGGAGCTTGATGGGGGCAAGGGTGAGGTTGCCGAGCACCGTCATGTTCGGGTAGAGGTTGAACTGCTGGAAGACCATCGAGGAGTACTTGCGGGCCATCTCCAGGTGGTTCTTCTTCGTGAGCTCGGTGCCGTCAATCTTGATGGAGCCGCTCGTGGGCTCCTCGAGGTAGTTGACGCAACGGATGAGCGTCGACTTGCCGGAGCCGGACGGACCGATGATGACGAGCTTCTCGCCCTCCTTGACCGTGAGGTTGATGTCCTTGAGGACATGAACGTCACCGAAGTACTTGTTGAGATCGTGAATCTCGATCATGTTCTTGGCCTCGGCCATAGCACACATCCCTTTTCTCTCGACCTTACGAGGACAACTGTACGGTACGTTTTCAGCTATAGAGTTAGATAGTACCCAAATGTGACGAACTAGAAACACGTCCGCTACATGGGAGAACGTTCCCAAATGCCTGGCGATGCCACTCCAGGCCCTGCTAGTTACGAAAACGAGCCGCTTTCGCGGCCCGTCCAAAAGTTGGTAGCCCGTACCAGATTCGAACTGGTGATCTCCGCCTTGAGAGGGCGGCGTCCTGAACCGCTAGACGAACGGGCCATATGTAGAGGGACTCAGAGTGTCCCGGAGAACTCATGGTAGCCCGTACCAGATTCGAACTGGTGATCTCCGCCTTGAGAGGGCGGCGTCCTGAACCGCTAGACGAACGGGCCATGTGCTTAAACTAGACAGGCGAATGGCTGGGATGGAGGGAGTCGAACCCCCATTGACGGAACCAGAATCCGCTGTCCTGCCATTAGACGACATCCCAATTTCTCAATGCCTGTCTGCGCCTCAGCGCGAGGAAATACTATACGGAAGCGCCCTCGACAGCGCAAGTACTTTTTCAAAAAAAATTTTGCGAGATTAGAAATTTCTTCCTTTCCGCAGGTAACGTACGGCGTCATTCCGCCAGCGAGCGCGCAAGCCACGCGATGATCTCGTCATGGTCGTTGCGCAGCTCACCGGCCATCACGGCCCCGAGGGCACGAGAGAGCGCCTCGCCCACGGCAGGTCCCGGACTCATGCCACACTCCCGAATGAGGTCTCCCCCACTCACGGCAAGGTCTCGCACGCGCCAGCACAGGCCCTCCCGCTCGATCTGGCCCAGCACACGCTCGTGCTCGTTGAGCTCGTAGGCATACCCACGGCATTCCGGAGCCTTAGCGAGCGCGTCGGCGCGGCGCAGGCACAGAAGCTCGCGCATGAGCCAGATGACCTCGGAGCGCTCCCGAAGCCCACTCATGGCATCGACGGAGGCGATGAGCGAGAGCATGGAGGAGACGTTGGGCTGCGTGGGTCGGTCATGGTAGCGGACGAGGGCGACGATGGGCTGGGCGAGCTCGTGGGGGATGGCGAGACGGCGCAGAAGCGCCCTTGCCATGCGCATGCCCTCGGCGGGATGCCCGAAGAAGTGACCCTGGCCGCGGTCGTCGATCGTGAAGCAGGTGGGCTTGCCCACGTCGTGGAGCATCGCCGCCCAGCGCAGACGCTCGCTCGCCCCTTCCGAGGTGAGGCTCTCGACGCCCTCCATGACGCGCAGCGTGTGCTCGAGCACGTCATAGACGTGGTAGGGGCTGCGCTGGTCGAAGCCATCCATCGGGGCAAGCTCGGGCAGGGCGGCAAACATTACCTCACGCTGCTCGCGGATGGCCCAGCTCGCCCTGCCGGTGGCGACGATCCCCCGGAGCTCGGAGCCGATGCGCTCCTGCGCCACTCGGTCAAGCGTGGGGGCAGCGGCCTCAAGGGCGGCTTGCGTCCCCGACTCGATTAAAAAGCCGAGACGGCAGGCAAACCGCACGGCCCTCAGGATGCGCAGCGCATCCTCCTCGAAGCGTCGTGCGGGATCGCCCACGGCACGGATGAGGCCGGCCGCGAGGTCTTCATTGCCTCCAAAGGGATCGAGAAGCCCACGGTCGGGATGCCAAGCCATGGCGTTGACGGTGAAGTCCCGACGCGCGAGGTCCTCGCGAACGTCCCTAACGAATGTCACGGAGTCCGGGTGGCGGGAGTCTGAGTAGTCGCCGTCGATGCGGTAGGTCGTGACCTCAACGGGCTGGCCGCACACGATGGCCGTGACGGTACCGTGCTTGATGCCCGTCTCGTGTACCTCAACGCCCGCAGCCTCGAACGCAGCCTCGCTCTGCTGCCATGTGGCGTCCGTGCAGACGTCGACGTCGTGGGCGGGGCATCCGCGCAGGGCGTCGCGCACCCAGCCGCCCACGACCCACGCCTCGTGCCCGGCGGCCTCAAGGACCGCAAGCGCGCGAAGCGCATGGGTCGGGGCGAGGTCACGCGATATGAAGGCAGCTGGCATGGATATCCCTTTCACGTTTGAGCAACGTGAAAAGTATACCGTGACGACCTTTTGCGAGAGAGAGCGTAAGCCCGGACCACACGGCCGGCCGCGCGCCGCCTGCCCCTAGCGCGTGTCGGCCGTGGCGACGACGTCCACGCCCGTGCCGCAGACATCGCGCACCACGACGTCACCGCGACGCACCGAGGCCGACATTTGCTCTGCCGCCCGCTTTGCGGCCGCGGTGACGTCTCCCACGAGCTCGCGCGGCACGGGACCTGCGGTCTTCACGGGAAGTGGCGTGGCCACGCCGGGGACGAAGACCGTCGTGGTGACGACGCGCTGCGGGCTGATTGCCTCGGCGGGCCCGTACCTCTTGCCTCTCGCGCAGCCAGCGCCGGACAGGTAGGTCGCCTGCGCCGCGGAGGTCCGCTCCACCTCGAGCTCGCAGCCAACGGGGCAGCAGACGCAGGTGAGCGTTAGCTTCTCGGAATGGCACATGCTCAGGCATCTCCCCTCTTCTGACTTGCGCTCGCGACGCGCACGACGACCCTTGAGGCCACGAGCGCCGCCTCGGGCGAGACGGTGACCTCGAGGCGCTCCATCTCCGCCGGCAGCACGACGCGTGCCCTGCGGGACCTGAGGGTCATCTCCCCGCCGTCCGCAAGCTCTGCCACGGCCTCAAGGGATACATCCCGGGCAACGTCAGAGACCCTGAAGGAGAGCGTAACGGGGCACCCGCCCCCATGCAAACGCTGCGGCACCACATAGCGGACCCCCGGCCCCGGCTCGACGGGAACGACGGGGTCCGAGCTCGCGACGCGCCCCGAGCGAGCGCTTGAGGCGCCTGCGGCACCCGCGGCGTCTCCCTCGGCCGCCGCAAGGTCTGCGAGGTCGTGGACGTGCAGCGCGTTTCCACAGGCAAAGACGCCCGGAATGCTCGTCTCGAGACGGTCGTCGACGAGGGCGCCTTCCGTCACGGGGCTCAGGGCAACGCCCGCCTCGCGAGCAAGCTCGTTCTCGGGGATGAGCCCGCACGAGAGCACGAGCGTGTCACAGGCGACGTTTTGCTCCGTGCCCTCGATTGCGCGCCTCGTGGCGGGGTCGACGGCGGCGATGTCCACCGACTCGAGGCGCCCCGCCCCATGGGTGGCGACGACGGTGTGGGACAGGTGAAGGGGAATGCCAAAGTCATCAAGGCACTGCACGATGTTTCTCTTGAGTCCGCTCGGGTGGTCGAGAAGCTCGTAGACGCCCTCGACCTCCATGCCCTCGAGCGTCATGCGGCGCGCCATGATGAGACCGATGTCACCGGAGCCGAGGATGACGGCACGGCGCCCCGGCAAACAGCCATGCAGGTTGATGAGCGCCTGGGCAGACCCTGCCGTGTAGATTCCCGAGGGGCGGTCGCCAGCGATGCCGAGCGCGCCAAAGCCGCGCTCCCGAGACCCGCACGCGAGGACCACGGACCTCGCCCGAACGAAGCGAGCGCCTCCGGGGCACACGACCTCAAGCTCGTGGAGGACACCGGGATGCAGCGCGAGCACGCTCGAGGAGGACCAGACGTCAACGCCGTCGAGCAGAGCCGCCTCGCGCGAGGCAAACTCCGGACCGGTGAGCTCCTCTGAGAAGCGCTTGAGGCCAAAGCCGTTGTGAATGCACTGGCGCATGATGCCGCCGAGGGACGCCTCGCGGTCGATGAGCGCAACACTCGCGCCCGCCGCACGCGCCGACGCGGCCGCGGCCATGCCGGCGGCGCCGCCGCCCACAACGACGACGTCATATACCTGCGCGGGCTCGGGGACGTCAACCGCCGCCTCATCGCAAGCCGCAGCGGCAAGCCTCGCATAGCCCGGACGCGAGCGCGAGACAATCCAGGAGCCACGGAGGCGCTTCTCGACCCGAGACGGCTCGACGCCAAGCTCGCGCGACACGATGCGCAGCAGCTCGGGCGTGCAGAAGCCGCCGTGGCACCGCCCCATGGTGGCACCGGTACGCCACTTGAGCGCGTCGAGGCACAGCACGGGCAGCGTCCCATGGAGCTCGCGCACGACCTCATGCTCGCTCACAGGCGAGCAGCGGCACACGACGTGGCCCCATGCCGGGTCCTCCCGCATGGCACGGGTGCGCTGGTCCGCGTCCATGCGTGCGAGGCGCCTTTTGGGCGCGCGCCGCGGCTCGAAGTCCGGGCGGGCACCGAGGTTCAGACGCCGCGCCACGCGCCGCGCGATGTCGACGGCGACCGCAGGGGCGCTCGTGAGGCCCGGCGACTCGAGGCAGGCAACGTCAAAGAAGCCGGGGGCGTCATCCGGCTCGCCGATGACGAAGTCATGTCCCGCGCCCTTGGCTCGCACGCCCGCGAAGTTCGTGATGACGCCCCGCGAGCTCGCCTGCGGCCACGTCCTGCGCGCCCCCTCGAGAATCGCCGTGAGGCCACGGCGGGACGTGGCCACCGAGTCCGCGTCCGCCTGCGGCTCCGCGCTCGGGCCTACGAAGAGGTTGCCGTGCACCGTGGGGCTCACGAGCACGCCCTTGCCGGCCGTCGTGGGCACCTGGAAAATCGTCCTGGAGAACGTGGGGCCGAGCGTGGGGTCATAGAGCAGGTAGTCACCGCGAACGGGGATGATCTGGAGCTTGCGGGCGCACACGAGGTTGTGGAGCTCGGCCGAGTGGACCCCCGCCGCGTTCACGACCGCGCGGGCACACACGCGGCCTCCGCCCGCAAGCCCGATGACGTAGCCGCCGCGCACGCGCTCAAGCGAGGTCACGCGCGCGTCAAAGGCCACCTCGGCACCGTTTTGCACGGCGTTCTCGAGGGCGGTGAGGGCAACCTCGTATGGGTCGCAGATGCCGCCGGTGCGAACCCGCAGCGCGCAGGTGACCTCGGCTGACAGGTTGGGCTCGAGACGACGCGCCTCCTCGCCGTCTATGACGGAGAGGCCCTCAACGCCATTCTCGGCCCCGCGAAGGGAGAGGGCGACAAGCGCGCGCTCGTCCCGTTCGTCAAAGCCGACAACAAGCGACTCGTTTCTCACGTAGGAGAAGCCAAGCTCTGCCGCCCACATAGGATAGAGCCTCGAGCCCTCCACGTTGTACCTGGCCTTGAGCGTGCCGGGCTCGGGGTCGTAACCCGCGTGCACTATCCCCGAGTTTGCCCTCGTGGCGCCACAGGCGATGTCGTCGCCGGCCTCGAGCACGAGAAGCGAGCCGCTCGTGCGTGCCAGCTCGCGGGCGCAGCAGCAGCCAGCGACGCCGGCGCCAATGATGGCGACATCATACGCGCCGCGGGCAATCCCGGGGCAGGCTATGCCAAGGGACGGGGTAGCGTCTTCGCTCATGGTCTCTCCCATCGAAGCGTGCCAGTTGGCGCCATTGTCCCCACACCCAGCCCAGGCAAGACGCGAATCTCGGCGAGAGGTAGATGCGTGCTACGATTCCCAACCGTAAACACGCGGGGCTTGCCCCCCAACGCGAGATAGGACTCACGACATGAACGTGGCACAGGCACTCGAGCACGCAAACGCGCTCGTATTCCCAGAGATCGTCTACTGCGGCGGCTTCAGCTCCATGGACGCGGAGCGACAGAAGAACGAGGAGGCGCTCGCGACGCTGCGCGAGGAGTTCGCCAAGAACGACAACCCCGGCTTTGGCTATGACGTCATCCTCGACCTCGCCGACCGCAACCGCGAGCTGTGCGACCAGATGGGCATCGAGCGGCTCAACAACACCCGCGACAGCAGCCTCGCGCGCGGCATGAGCGACCAGGACCTGTGCGCCGGCGTCGCGGCGCTTCAGAGGCGCAAGGCCTCCACCGTCATGCGCGAGGTGGGCGGAGACAGGAACAACCTGGGTGTGGCCTACGTCACCAAGCCCATCCGCGGCACGGTGCTGGGCATCGACATCGAGACGACGGACCGCTACCCGGACCGCGGTTACATCGTGAACGTGGGCTTTGAGATCATGGAGCTCACGGCAGACGCCGAGCCCCACGACGCCGAGGCACACTTCTGCGGCATCCCGGACATGTACGCCGAGAAGGGCGTGCCCCTGGAGCGCATCCACCACATCGGCTGGGCCGACGTTGCGGGAAAGACACCCTTCCGCCAGGACAAGAAGCTGCAGGCAAAGCTGCTCAGGCTCATGAAGAAGTACCCCTACATGGCACACAACGCCGCCTTTGAGGACTCCTGGTTCACGCTGCACCTCGAGGGCTACGCCGAGGCGCGCCGCGCGGGCAAGATCGTGCCCGTGGACACCCGAGACATCTGCCGCCAGCTCGACCCAGAGGTCAAGACGCTGCCGCGCGAGTCGAGCCCGGCCTCACTCGAGAACTGGGCACGCCGCCGCGGCACGCTCGCCAAGACCGAGGCTGAGGTCCACCAGGGCCTCGACGACACCGAGCTCATGCTGCGCACCGTCCAGGCCGAGTTCGTTGCGCGCCACTGCTTCAAGGAGTAGCCAGCGACGGGCGCCAAAGGGGACGGGTTCGTTTGGCTCCCCGGCCTCGCGCCAGGCCGCGCGCGGGACCAAAGGGACCCGTCCCCTTTGGTCCCGCGCCCTTACCAAACCGTAACAGCGGCCGGGCGTCGCTTGCGAGATACTAGACGTCCGGTATGCAAGCGGACGCAGACGGGGGCGCTCCCATGGGCAAGAAGAAGGACAAGCAGAAGAGGGCCAAGGCCAAGGAGAAGGGCCTCGACCGCCGCGCGGCCGAGTTCGCAGACGAGGTGCGCACGCCGGCCAACGAGGGAAGGCCCGAACACCGCGCGGGGCACAGGGACTTCTCCTACACGCAGAACCGCGAGGTGAGTTGGTTGCGCTTTGACGACCGCGTGCTCGACGAGGCGTTCGACGAGAGCGTGCCGCTCTTCGAGCGGATCAAGTTCTGCGCCATCTTCCAGAGCAACATGGACGAGTGGTTCATGATCCGCATCGGCGGGCTGTCAGACCTCGCAAGCCTCAAGCACCAGCCGGCCGACAACAAGAGCGACGAGACGCCCGCCGAGCAGCTTGACAGCGTTTTCGAGCTGCTCCCCGGCATGTACGAGCGCCGAGAGTCCTGCCTGCGAGACCTCGAGGGCCGCCTTGCCCTGGAGGGCGTCGAGCGCGTGAGCCCCGACTCCTACACGGACGCCGACCTCGTGGCCGTCTCGAGGCGCTTCGAGAGCTCCCTGGCGCCCATCCTCTCGCCTATCATCATCGATCCGCGCCACCCCTTCCCCAACCTGCGCAACGACGTCATGTACGTAGCCTGCTCGCTCGAGGGGACCGACGAGCACGGCATGCTCGGCATCGTCGAGGTGCCCGCGAGCGCCCAGCGCATCGTCTGGCTGCCGGCTGGCGAGGGGCGCGTGCGCTACACGCTCGTCGAGGACGTCGTCACCTCGATGCTCGGCCGCTGCTTTGGCTCCTACGTGCCCACGAGCTCGGCCGTCGTACGCGTGACGCGCAACGCCGACCTCGACCCGGACGGCGAGGGCGTCGAGGAGGAGGAGGACTACCGCCAGCACATGAAGAAGGTGCTGAAGCGCCGCAGCCGCCTGCAGCCCGTGCGCCTCGAGCTCACCGGATCGCTCGACGAGGCGCTCGTGACGCTCATCCGCAAGGAGCTTGGGCTCGAGAAGCGCCGCGTGATGCGCCTCACCACCCCCGCGGACCTCTCCTACGTCTATGCCCTCGAGAACAGGCTGCCCGCTACGCGCAAGGCGCAGCTCACCTTCCCGCCCTTCGAGCCGCAGCCCTCCCGCATGGTGCGCGCAACCGAGCCGATGCGCCCGCAGGTCGAGGACCACGACGTCCTGCTCACCTACCCCTATGAGAGTATGGGTCCGCTGCTTCGCCTCATTCACGAGGCCGCCAACGACGACGACTGCATCTCCATAAAGATCACGCTCTACCGTGTGGCCCGACACTCGCGCCTGTGCGAGAGCCTCGTGACGGCCGTCGAGAACGGCAAGGACGTCACGGTGCTCATGGAGCTTCGCGCCCGCTTCGATGAGCAGAACAACATCGAGTGGGCCGAGCGTCTCGAGGAGGCGGGCTGCACCGTCATCTATGGCTCTGAGGGCTTCAAGTGCCACTCGAAGATCTGCCAGATCACCTACCACGACGCCAGTGGCATCTCCCGCATCACGTGCCTGGGAACGGGCAACTTCAACGAGAAGACGGCACACCTCTACAGCGACTTCATGCTCATCACGGCGCACCCCGGCATCGCCGAGGACGGCAACGCCTTCTTCCGCAACCTGTCGCTGGGAAACCTCCGCGGCACCTACCGCTACCTTGGCGTGGCGCCGCTGTCGCTCAAGCCGCTCGTCATGAGGGGCATCGAGCGCGAGATGTCCCGCGCCAAGACGGGACAGCCCGCGCGCGTGCTGCTCAAGATGAACTCACTCACCGACCGCGACGTCATCGACCGGCTCGCCGAGGCCAGCCAGGCCGGCGTGGAGGTCATCATGATCATCCGCGGCATCTGCTGCATGCTGCCAGGCGTCAAGGGCCGCACGACCGGCATCGAGATTCGCCAGATCGTGGGCAGGCTCCTCGAGCACGCACGCATCTACGCGTTTGGAGTGGACGCCGACACGATCTACCTCTCGAGCGCCGACATGATGACGAGAAACACCGAGCGCCGCGTGGAGATCGCCTATCCCGTGCTTGACGAGACGTGCCGTTCCATCGTGCGCCACTACATAGCCCTTCAGCTCGACGACAACGTGAAGGCCCGTCGTCTCACGAGCCGCGGCACGTGGGCACGCATCGAGCGCGAGCCGGTACAGCCTGCCGTCAACTGCCAGGAGATCCTCATCGCTGAGGCCTACGCGGCCGCCGGAAGCGACGGCGAGGCAAGCGCCGTCTCGAGCAGGAGCCCCTCCCCGCTGCCGGCAGAGCCGCCCGTCGAGGATGCCCAGGGAAAGCCTGATCGAAAGGATGCGCCCGCGGCCCCGCAGACCAGTACAGAGTCCGAGGAATGCCAGGAGCCGGCCGCCACGCAACCCGAGCGGCACGACGCCACCCGGGACCCGGAGCCTCCGGCCGAGGTCAGCGCCCACGTCATCGAGGAGGCGCAGACGAGTCCCGAGAAGCCCGAGATGCCGGTCGCCCCCCTCGCAAGGCGCCCGCACGGACGCGTCTCCACGGCGCTTGCCCTGTTTGGGTTAGGATTCAAGACGCTGTTTGGAAAGACCGACAAGCACTAGGCGGGCCGCGCCGCGGGCTCGCAGGCAAGGAGACCCGCATGAGGCTGACCATCGAGCGCATGACCTACGGCCCGGATGCCATCGCGCACACGCAGGAGGGCAAGACCGTCTTCGTGAGCGGCGCCATCGCAGGCGACGTCGTGGAGGCCGAGCTCGTGAGCGACGGCAAGTCGTTCTCGAAGGCCCGCGCCACGGCCGTCCTCGAGCCCTCGCCGGCGCGAGTCGGATGCGACTGGCCGCTCGCCTCGGTCCTGGGCTGCGCGCCGTGGGCGGCCATGGCCTACGACGCCCAGCTCGAGGCCAAGCGCGCCAACGTGGTGGACGCCCTTGCCCGCGTGGGGCACCTCGCCGACGCCGAGCAGCTCGTGAGGCCCTGCGAGGCCCCCGGCAGCCCCTGGCACTACCGCAACAAGGCCGAGCTCGCCTTTGTCAGGGACGGGCGGCGCGCCACGCTCGGCATGCATGCGCTCGACGGCACAAGCGTCATCAAGGTGGAGGACTTCCCGCTGCTCGACACGCCCGCAAAGGGGCCGGCCTCCAGAATCGTGAAGAACGTGTCGGGCGCCCTGGGCTACCTCGCGGGCTCGCACGACCTTGACATCGAGCGCGTGGGCATCAGGCGCTCGAGCCGCACCGGAGACGTCGAGGTGGCCATATGGACCCCCACCGGCGCCTTCCCGCGCACCCAGGCGTGCCGCGTGCTCGAAAGCGTGGGTGCCACGTCCATCGTGCGCGTCATGACGAAGGGACCCGCGAAGGCGCGCAAGGTGGCAGGCGTGGAGAGGCTTGCGGGAGCGGGAAGCTGGAGCGAGCGCATCGCCGGCAACGTGATGCGCCTCTCGGCACCAAGCTTCTTCCAGGTGAACACCGCCGGCGCAGAGAAGCTCGTCGACCTCGTGCTCGATGCCCTCGACCCGCACGAGAACGACATCGCCATGGACCTGTACTCCGGAGCCGGCACCTTCACGCTGCCGCTCGCCCGCTACACGAGCTTCGTGGACGCAGTGGAGTCCTACGGCCCCGCCGTGCGAGACCTGCGACGCAACCTCGAGGAGGCACGCCTGGACAACGTCGACGCCGTGGGCGGCGACGCAGACCGGGAGTTCCCCGACGACGAAGCCGACATCATCGTCGTTGACCCGCCACGCGCCGGCCTTGCCGAGAACGTCGTGAGGCAGCTCTCGGACCAGCCCGCACGCGCCATCGCCTACGTGAGCTGCGACCCGGCCACGCTCGCCCGCGACCTCGCGCGCTTCCGCGAGATCGGAACCTACGAGGTGAAGAGCGTGACGCCCGTCGACCTGTTCCCACAGACCTTCCACGTGGAGACCGTGACGCGGCTCTATCGTCGCTAGCACGGCCGGCCGCTCGTTGCCCAAAGGCGTCTGACGCCTTTGGGCATTTTCTTTGTCGCGATACTATGGTGATGAGACAGACGGCTCACTCACGGGAGGCACGCATGGCAAAGGTAGCGATTCTTCTGGCAGACGGGTTCGAGACGATCGAGGCACTGGCACCCGCGGACGTTCTGCGCCGGGCAGGCGAGGACGTCTCGCTCGTCACGATCAACGCACTCCCGCACGTCACGACGGCTCACGGCATCGGCATCGACTGCGACGCCACGCTCGATGAGTACGACTTTGGGGCCTGCGACCTCATCGTCTTGCCCGGCGGCATGCCCGGCACGACGAACCTGCGCGCCAACGAGCGCGTCTGCGAGCTCACCCGCCAGTTCATGTCCGAGAAGCGGCTTGGCGCCATCTGCGCGGCGCCGTCAATCCTCGCCGAGCTCGGCCTCCTCGATGGTCGCGTGGCCACGTGCTATCCCGGCTGCGAGGGCGCCTTCCCGGCCGGCGTTCGCCCCGAGGAACTTGGCGTCTACACGGACGACAACCTCGTGACGGCCTCAGGCCCCGGCTTTGCCGTCGACTTTGGCCTGGCGCTGCTCGAGCTTCTCGAGGGTGCCGAGGCGGCCCAGCGCATTGCCGCGGGAATGCTCGTGGGGAGGTAGCTCATGTCGCTGTTTGACCTTCCCTCGCGCGTGGGCAGGCTCGTCCTGGCAAGCGGCTCCCCCAGGCGCGTGCAGCTTCTGCGAGAGGCGGGGTTTGACCCGCAGGTCATGCCGCAGGACGTCGATGAGACGCCCCTGCCTGGCGAGAAGGCCTACGACCTCGTGGATAGGCTTGCCTCGCTCAAGGCGCATGCGGCACTGGCCCAGGCAAGGCCCGGCGACCTCATCCTCGCGGCAGACACGACCGTGGCCCTTGAGGGCGAGGAGCTCGGCAAGCCCGCCGACGAGGCCGAGGCGCGGCAGATGCTGCGCAGGCTGTCGGGGCGTGGCCACGACGTCTATACGGCCGTCCACCTCATCCTCGTTGGCGCGGACGGCTCGACGCGCGAGTCCTCGACGTGCGAGCAGACGCACGTGACGTTCTTCGACCTTGCCGAGGATGAGATCGAGAGCTACGTCGCCACGGGAGAGCCGCTCGACAAGGCGGGTGCCTACGGTATCCAGGGAATCGGTCGCGCACTCGTGAGAGACATAGACGGCGACTACTTCAATGTGGTGGGGCTTCCCGTGGCGCGCACGCTGCGGGCGATTGACGAGCTTATGGGAAAGTGACAGGCATGACGAGGCAGATAGGCGGCAGGACGGTCGCGGACGGACGGACACTCAACGGCTCGACCGCACTCGATGAACAAGGCGCGCACTCCCCCGCCACGACCATCGCGGACGTCTCGCAAATCCCAGGCATCCGCATCGCGCACCACACGGACGAGGAGAACGGCACGGGGTGCACGGTGATCGTGTGTCCCGCGGGCGCCACGGGTGCCGTGGACGTGCGCGGTGGCGCCCCCGCAACGCGCGAGACGGACCTGCTGCGCCCCGAGGAGACCGTTGACGTGCTCCATGCCGTCGTGCTCTCGGGCGGCAGCGCCTATGGGCTGGCGGCCTCGGTAGGCGTGGCAGAGGAGCTCGAGCGCCGCGGCATCGGACTAGACGTCCAGGTGGGCGTCGTGCCCATCGTGAGCGGTGCCTGCCTGTTCGACCTTGCCTTTGCAAACCCTAGCGTGCGCCCCACGGCCGCAGACGGCGCCCGGGCGTGCGCCCTTGCGCTCGATAACGCCCCCACTCCCCTGCCACGCGGCAACGTGGGCGCCGGTTGCGGGTGCACGGTGGGTAAGCTCGGCGGCCCCACGCGCGCAATGAAGTCTGGCCTGGGCACGGACGTCGAGCAGGCGGGGCCCTTGCTGTGCGGCGCCGTGACGGCCGTCAACGCCTGCGGAAACGTCGTTGACCCAGACACGGGCGAGGTCATCGCGGGCATGCGCTCCCAGGACGGCACCGGCTTCGTAGACGAGTGCGAGCTTGCCCTGTCGATGACCGCCCGCATGCCGCTCGACCCCGGACACGCCGGCAGCGCGCGTCCTCCCGTGCGCACGAACACGACCATCTCGTGCGTCATCACGAACGCACGGCTCACGAAGGCCCAGGCCACGAAGGTGGCCCAGATGGCCGCGGATGCCTATGCCCATGCGATACGGCCAACGCACACGACCAACGACGGGGACTCCGTCTTCGTCATGGCGACGGGCGAGGTCGAGGTTCCCGTGGACGTCGTGGGCATCCTCGCGACGCGCGCCCTCGAGCGCGCGATCGCGGACGGCGCTCGCAGCGCCAAGACATCACACGGGCTTGTCGGCGCGGCAAGCCTCTAGACCAGATTGCGAGGGAGCCCCATGTACCGAATCGTCGCAAGCGACATGGACGAGACCTTTCTCGACGGGCGCCACGAGATACCGCCCGCGAATCTCGAGGCGGTCGCGCGTATGAGGGAGCTCGGCGTCCTGTTCGTCCCAAGCTCGGGTCGCGGCTACCTGTCCATCATGGACAACTTTGCGGATGTGGACCCCGCACTCATGGAGGGCACCTACGTGCTGTCCTACAACGGCGCCAACATAAACCGCTTTGGCGACCCCGTGTCTTTGTGCGAGCGCGAGCTCGACCACACGCTCGCGAACAGGCTCTGGAGGCTCGGCATTGACAACGGTCTGGCGCTTCACGCCTACACGCCCGACTGCCACATCTACGTGCGAGACCTACCCAAGAGCGAGCGCGTCTACCTCTCAAGCCTCAAGCGCATCGTGGAGCATGACGAGCCCGATTTGGATGCCTTCCCCGTCATCTCCAAGATGCTCTTCATGAACGAGGACCTGGGATGGCTCCACGAGTTCGCGGAGAAGCGCGTGAGGCCCCTGCTGGGCCGCCACGCAGTGATCACCTACTCCTCGGGGCGCTACCTGGAGGTCATTCCCGCGGGGGCGGACAAGGGAACCGGCCTTCTCAGGCTCGCCGAGATGCTTGGCGTCGACGTCTCGGAGACGATCGGCATCGGCGACTCGGCCAACGACCGCGAGATGATCGAGGCCGCCGGCCTCGGCGTGGGCGTTGCCAACGTCAGCGACGACGTGCGTCCGCTGTGCGACCTCGTCCTGGACACGCGCGGGCAGGACGGCGCCTTCATGGAGCTCGTCGACCGCGTCATCATCCCGAGCATGAGCGACTAGCCGTACAGTCTCACGCAACAAGATTGGGCCGTCCCGCTCAAGAGGTGGGACGGCCCTTGGCTTTGTCGCAAGAAAGGCGAGCTAGAACGGCATCTTTCCGCCGGGCATGCCGCCACCCATGCCCATGTTCTTCATCATCTGCTGAAGCTGGCGCTTCTGCTGCTTGCGGTTGGAGCCTGGCCCCATCATGCCGCGAATCTTGCCCATCATCTTGTTCATCTCGCCCCACTGCTTCATGAGCTGGTTGACCTCCTGCACGGAGTGGCCGGAGCCCCGGGCGATGCGGGCGCGGCGCATGCCGTTGATGGTCTTGGGACGCGCGCGCTCCTCCTTGGTCATGGAGTAGATGATAGACTCGATCGAACGCATCTGCTCCTCGGTGTTGTCTCCGCCCATCTGGCGCAGTGCCTTGTCGCCGCCGGGAAGCATGCCCAAGATCTTGCCCACGCCGCCCATCTTGCGGATCTGCCTCATCTGGGCGAGCATGTCGTCCATCGTGAAGCCCTCGCGCAACATGCGCTCGGCATCCTCGGCGGCAGCCGCGTCTGCGTTTGCCTGCGCCGTCTCGATGATGCCCACGACATCGCCCATGCCCAGGATGCGCTTGGCCATGCGGTCGGGGTGGAAGACCTCGAGGGAGTCGGGCTTCTCGCCCATGGAGACGAACTTGATGGGCTTACCGGTGACGGCACGCACGGACAGGGCGCCGCCGCCACGGGCGTCGCCGTCGAGCTTGGACATGATGACACCATCGAAGTCGGTGCGCTCGGCGAACTCGGTGACGACGTTCACGATGTCCTGGCCCGTCATGGCGTCCACCACCATGAGCACCTGGTCGGGCTTCACCGCGCGCTTGATGTCGACGGCCTCCTGCATCATGAGCTCGTCGATCTGCAGGCGACCGGCGGTGTCCACGATGACGACGTCGCGCAGGTGGTCGATGGCGTCTCGCACGGCCTGTCCCGCGATGGCCACGGCGTCCTTGCCGTCCCCGCGATAGACCGGCACGCCAATCTCTCCACCGAGCGTCTCGAGCTGGTCAGCGGCGGCGGGGCGGTGCGTGTCGCAGGCGGCGAGCTCGGGCGAGCGGCCCTGCTTCTTGAGCATGTAGGCGAGCTTGGCCGCGGCCGTCGTCTTGCCCGAGCCCTGCAGGCCCACGAGCATGATGACGTTGGGCGTGCGGTTCTGCATGAGCGTGAGCTTGCTCTCGGAGGAGCCGAGCAGCTCGGTGAGCTCGTCAAGCACGACCTTGACGACGTTTTGCGCCGGCGTGAGCGAGCTCAGGATGTCTGCCGTGAGGCAGCGCTGCTTGCAACGCGCGACGAAGTCCTTCACCACGCGGAAGTTGACGTCGGCCTCGAGCAGGGCCATGCGGATCTCGCGCATGGCGACGTTGATGTCGTCCTCGGTGAGCTTGCCCTTGCCGCGGAGCTTGTCGAAGGTGTCTGTGAGTCGATCGGAGAGGGAGTCGAACATGCTTGTCTCCTAAGTGGGTGCTGCTGGTGGGTGATAAGGAGGTCGGCGGCGCTACAGGCTCTCGCCCACGAGGGCGCGGCAGAAGT
Organism: Parolsenella catena; assembly: GCF_003966955.1. GTDB lineage: Bacteria > Actinomycetota > Coriobacteriia > Coriobacteriales > Atopobiaceae > Parolsenella > Parolsenella catena. The sequence continues at coordinate 991,436 of NZ_AP019367.1, forward strand.
CGAGCGCGTCGAAGCGCTGGAGGTCCTCCATGGACTCGCCTACGCCGATGCGATAGATCGGCAGCTCCAGGCGGCTCGCAATGGACACCGCAATGCCGCCCTTCGACGTGCCGTCGAGCTTCGTGACGATGAGGCCGTCGAGGTCGAGCGCCTCGTTGAACTCCTTGGCCTGGTTAAGGCCGTTCTGGCCGGTCGTGGCGTCCACGACGAGCACGACCGTCACGGGCATCTGGGCGCGCTTGCGCGTCACCGAGACGACCTTGGCGAGCTCGCGCATGAGCTCGGGGCTCGTGTGCAGGCGTCCGGCGGTGTCGAGCAGCACGAGCTCAGAGCCCTGCTTCTCGGCGCTCTCGATGACGTCATAGCACACGCTTGCCGGGTCCGCGCCACGCTCGCGCGTGACGACCTCCACGCCGGAGCGATCGCCCCAGACCTTGAGCTGCTCGATGGCCGCGGCACGGAACGTGTCGGCGCCGCCGATGAGAACCGACGTGCCGCCCTCCCTGGCAGCCCCCGCGAGCTTGCCGACGGTCGTGGTCTTGCCGGCACCGTTGATGCCCACGAAGATGACGCAGCTCGGCGTGTCGTCGAACGGGTCGCGGTCCGCTGCGGGGAAGGCCTCGGCCAGACGCTTGGCCAGGGCCTCGCGCATCTGGTCTGCCGTGCGCAGCGCCTGTCTGGCGGACAGCTCGCGCAGGTCGTCGACGACCTTCATGGCAACCTCGGGACCGATGTCACCCATGACGAGCGTGTCCTCGAGGTCCTCCCAGAACTGCTCGTCGACCTCGCCGCCCATGTAGAAGATCTGGTTGAGGGCCTCCCTCGACTTCTCGAGGCCCTTCCTCAAGCGGTCAGCAAGCCCCATCAGGCATCGACCACCTTTCCTGTCGCGCGGTCAAGCCGCTGGGATACAACATGGCTCACGCCGTCTGCCTGCATGGAGACGCCGTACAGGACGTCCGCCTGCTCCATGGTGCGGCGCTGGTGGGAGATCACGATGAGCTGCGTGGTCTCCTTGAGCTGCTCGATGGCGTCGAGCAGCTTATCGAGGTTCGAGTCGTCCAGGGCGGCCTCGACCTCGTCGAACACGTAGAAGGGCACGGTGCGCGTGCGGTAGACGGCAAACAGCAGGGCAAGCGCCGTGAGGGACTTCTCGCCGCCGCTCATGAGCGTCATCTTGGCGATGCGCTTGCCCCTCGGCTGCGCCACGACCTCGATGCCCGTCTCGGCGGGGTGGTCGGGATCGGTCATCTCGAGGTGCGCCTTGCCGCCGGGGAAGAGCATGCCGAAGATCTCGACGAAGTTGGCGTTGACGGCCTCGAACGTCTGGAGGAACTGACGACGCATCTTACGGTCGATGGCGCTCGTGATCTTCTGGAGGGCCGAGCGCGCGCTCTCGAGGTCCGCGAGCTGGGCGGCGATGTAGTCCGCACGCTCCTTGAGCTTCGTGTACTCGTCCATGGCCACCTGGTTCACGGGGCCGAGCCCGTCAATCTGACGGCGAAGCGACGCAACCTCGCGCTCACAGGCCTCGCGGTCCTCGGGCTCGGGCATCTGGAGGGCCTCCTCGAGCACATGGCGACCGTCCGCGGTGATGGCGGCAATCGCCTGCTCCACGCGCACCTCGAGCTTTCCGGACTCGACCTTGAGGCTACCCTGCTCGGACTTGGCCCGCTCGAGCTCGGCGGTGACGTCGGCCACCTGCTGGCGGGCGTCGACGATCGTCTTCTTGAGGGAGTCCGAGTCTGCCTCGGCCAGGCTCGCGCGGTCGCGCAGGCGCTCGGCCCACGTGAGCGCACAGGCATGGATCGCCTCGTAGCGCTCGTGGAGCGGGTCGATGCGCAGGCGAAGCACCTCGAGCGAGCGCGTGCCCTCCTCCGCGGCACGGGCGCGCTCGGCGAGCTCGTCGATGCGGCGCGCGAGCTCGCGGTCGCGCTCGTCAAGGTGTCGGAGGCGCTCGCGCGACGTCGCCAGCGAGAGGCGAGCGTCTGCGGCCTTCTTGGCGGCATCGTCCTCGGCACGGGACGCCTCGCGGCGGCGCTCGCCTGCCTCCTGGACGAGTCGCCCAAGCTCGGAGAGACGCTCCTTGCCCTCGTCGATGCTCTTCTTGAGCTCCTCCAGGCGCGGACGGGCAGACTTGGCGCGCTCCGCCGCTGCCTCGCGACGAGACTTCACCTGGGCAAGCTCGTTCTCGGCATGGCTCACCTGAGACTCCAGGCGCCCGAGCTCTGAGTTGACGGAGTCGCGCTCGCCCCTGAGCCTCGAGACGGCTCCGGAGGCCTCGCTCGCGGCCTCGCGCGCCTGGGCGAGCTCCTCGGCCGCCGCATCGACGAGAGCTGTCGTTTGCGTCACACGCTGCTCAAGCTCGGCAACGCCGCCCTCGAGTGCGGGGACCTGCTCGACGAGCTCGGCGATGCGACGCTTGCGCTCGAGCGTTCCCGCCGCGGCACCGGCAGATGCCCCCGCTTGCGTGCGGCCGTCGGGAAGCGACATGACGCCGTCGAGCGTCACGTAGGTGAGCGAGGGGTCTTTGGCGTGGGCTGAGACGGCCTGCTCGGGCGAGTCGACGATGCGGATGTCGCCAAGCAGACGCTCGACGAGACCCCTGGCATCGTCACTCACGCTCAGGAGGTCGACGAGCCGCTCGCCGCAGGCCTCGACGGGCTCGGGCGCGTGCTCGGAGAGATTGAGCACCGTGAGAGATCCGCTCGCGCCGCTCATGCCGCGCGCCGCGTCCATGATGCGGGCGACGTCATCCCCAGAGCCCACGACGGGCGCCCCGAGCGTCTCGCCAAGCAGGCGCTCGACGAGCGAGTCGAGCTCGGCGGGGGCGCTCACGACGTCTGCGAGGCGGCAGCGCACGAGCGAGGAGAGCTCGTCCGCGGAAAGGACGCGGCTCTCGAGCGAGTCCCTGCCGGCCCCGAGCTGGGCGTCAACGTCACGTAGCGCTCGCAGCGTGGCCTTGGCCTGCTCGAGCTTGCCTCGTGCCGACTCGAGCTCGCGGCGCGCGTCCGCCGCGGCCCTCGCGGCCTCGTCATGGCTCGCCTTGCGCTCGCCGATGGCAGCCTGTGCCTTCTCGGCGCCGCCCTTTGCCTCGGCAAGATCGCCCTCGAGCTCCTCGAGCCGGCGTGTCCTGCTCTCGAGCGCGGCACGGGTCGTCTCGAGCGTCTCGTCGATCTGCTCGATGCGGCTCGCGAACATCTGGTCCTCGACCTCGGCGTTCGAGATCTCGTCGGTAAGCTTGGCGTGGTCGAGCGTGGCGCGGTCGAGCGCATGCTGGCAGTCGCGCTGCTCGCTCGTGAGGCGTGCCTGCTCCGAACCCGCCTCGCGGCGCGCCGCCGTGGCGGCCTTCGCCGCGGGCTCGAGTCGTGAGACGTCCTTGGCGAGGCTGTCAGCGGCCGCGCGAGTCTCGCACAGGCGCGAGGAGACGTCCTCGCGCTCCGACTGGGCCTCCGAGCGCTGGCGCTCCACCTGGGAGAGCGTCAGACGCGTCTCGGAGAGCCGGTCCACCATGTTGCGGCCCTTCTCCTCGAGCAGGCGCATGTCGCTCTCGAGGCGGCCCAGGATGTCTGCGCAGCGGCGGCGCTGCTCGCCGAGGTCTCCCACGAACAGGCCCTTCTGCTCGAGCATGCTCTGGAGCTTCTCGAGCTCGCGGGTCTTCTCGTCAACGCGGAACTGCGCGAGCTCGACGGCCGCCGCGGCCTCGTTGCTCCTGCCCTGCAGCTCGCCCCACTGCTGCTGCAGGCGGCGGACGTCATCCACGGCAAGCTGGCAGGTGAGCTCGGATAGGCGGGAGTCGAGCTCGTTGTAGCGCTTGGCTCGATCGACCTGCCGTTCGAGCGGGCGCAGCTGGCGGTTGAGCTCGCGCGCCACGTCACGGGCGCGCACGAGGTTCTTGTCCATGTCGGCGAGCTTGCGCTGCGAGCGCTCCTTGCGGCGACGGTGCTTGGAGATGCCGGCAGCCTCCTCGATGAGGGCACGGCGCTCCTCCGGGCGGCTGCTCAGGATGGAGTCGAGCTTGCCCTGGGAGATGATGGAGTGCGTGTCCTTGCCCAGGCCCGAGTCATGCAGGATGTCCTGGATGTCCATGAGGCGGGCGGGCGCCCCGTTGATGAGGTACTCAGACTCGCCGGAGCGATACATGCGCCTCGTGATGCCGACCTCGGCGAAGTCGACGGGCAGCGTGTGGTCCGCGTTGTCGAGCACGAGCGTGACCTCGGCCACACCGACGGGCTTGCGCGCCGAGGAGCCCGAGAACACGACGTCCTCCATGGCCTGGCCGCGCAGCATCTTGGCGCTCTGCTCGCCCAGCACCCATAGGATGGCGTCGCTCACGTTGGACTTGCCCGAGCCGTTGGGGCCCACCACGACCGTGAGGCCCGGGTCGAAGACCATGTGCGTGCGATCGGCGAAGGACTTGAAGCCCTTCAGCGTGAGCGACTTCAGGAACAATTGACGCCCTCCTCGGCAAGGCGCGCGATGGCGTCGGCCGCGGCCACGCTCTCGGCCTCCTTCTTGGAGGAGCCCACGCCCCTGCCGACGCGCCTGCCCTCGACGAGCACGACCGACGTGAACGTGGGGCTGTGGGCAGGCCCCTGCTCGTCCTCAAGCCTGTACTCCGGTGCGCATCGCATCTCTCGCTGCGTGATCTCCTGCAGGCGGCTCTTGGGGCTCACGGGGCGCTCCGCGAGCTCGGGCACCATGTGGGGGCCGAGCGTGCGCGAGACGAACTCGTGCGTGACGTCATAGCCACCGTCGAGGTACAGGGCCCCCACAACCGACTCGTAGACGTTCTCCAGCGCCGCGTGGAGCCCTCGGGCGCCCGTGCCCTTCTCGGACTCGCCGAACACGATGCACTCGCCGATGCCAAGCTCCTCGGACACCCGGGAGAGCGTCTTGCCCGAGACGAGCGAGATCTTGAGGCGCGTGAGCTTGCCCTCGTCCATGTCGCGGAAGCGCTCGAACAGGTCGGTTGCCACGATGGCGCCCAGGATCGAGTCGCCAAGGAACTCGAGGCGCTCGTATGAGGCCGAGACGGGCAGGTGCTCGACGGCGCTTGGGTGCGTGATGGCAGCCGTGATGAGCTCGCGGTTGGCGAACGTGTGGTTGCAGATCCGCTCTATGTGTTCAATCCGCTCTGCGGCGGCGCTTTGGGGCATGCGCGCTCCCCCATCTATGAAGAGTTCTCCAGGTATGGGCGGACCGCCCTCGGGCGGCCCGCAAACATCTCTCAATTGTACCCGTAGCCCGACGTTCGCGCGAGGGCGGCGAAGATGAGTCTCTGCCCCGTCCGGACGCTACGCCTGGGAGGCGGACATAGCCTGGGCCAGCTTGGCGCAGAGATCCTCGCGCACGCAGCGGGCCGCCGCGAGGGTGCCGTTCATGATCGCCTCGGGGTTCGTGGCGCCGTGTCCCACGAGAACAGGCGCCTTGAGGCCGAGAAGCGCCGCGCCGCCGTAGGCGTCGCCGCTCAGGAGCTTGGCCACGCCCTTGAGGGCGGGCTTGACCATGAGGGCGCCCACGGCCACGCGCTTGCTCCTTGCGGCCTCGGCCTTGAGCGCGGAGACGATGAACTTGGCCGTGCCCTCCACGGTCTTCACGGCGACGTTGCCCGTGTAGCCGTCCGTCACGATGACGTCGAGCGAGCCCGTGAGGATGTCTCGTCCCTCGCAGTTGCCGGCGAAGTTTACGCCCGCGGCCTCGGCGAGCGCCTTGTGGCGCTCGAGCGCGGACTCCGAGCCCTTCGTCTCCTCGGTGCCGTTGTTGAGAAGGCCAACGGTTGGGTTCTCGACGCCAAGGACGACCTGGGAGTAGGCCTGTCCCATACGGGCAAACTGCACGATCATGTCCGTGGTGCAGTCTGCGTTGGCGCCCATGTCAAGGAAGGTCGTCATGTGGCCGTCGATGCCCGGCATGGCGCAAGCGAGCGCCGCGCGCGAGACGCCCTTGGTGCGTCCGACGACAAGCGTTCCGGCCGCGAGGATGGCGCCGGTGGAGCCCGCCGAGAAGAACGCGTCTGCCTCGCCGGCGCGCACGGCACGGCAGCCCCGCACGATGGAGGAGTCCTTCTTGCGGCGCACGGCCTGGGTGGGGTGCTCGCCCATCTCGATGCACTCGGTGGTCACGAGAGCCTCGGCACGCGCGTGCTTGGCGCAAAAGGGAACGACGACCTCCTCGTTGCCGGCGACGATGACCTCGAGGTCGGCATCCGCCTCGAGCGCCCGGGCGATGCCCTCGAGCACGACCTCTGGCGGCTCGTCTCCGCCCATGGCGTCAACCACAACGCGAACCATATGCGCCTCCCCTTTCGCCGGCACCTGTGCTTCCGGCAAGACTATGCAGTAACAGAAAAGAGGCCGGCCCGACAAGGACCGGCCTCCCTGGCCACTCTGAAATTGGGCAGCTACTCGGTGACGATGACCTCGCGGCCCTTGTAGTAGCCACAGCTCGGGCACACGCGGTGCGGGAGCTTCACAGCGCCGCACTGCGGGCACGTGGAACGAGCCGGCATGTCGAGCTTGCTGTTGGCCGAGCGACGGGTGTGGGTCGCGCCGCGGCCCTTCTTCTGCTTGGGTACTGCCATTGTTGACCTCTCTTACGAATCTCACGTCGCCACGCGCGCGACGGTCTTTCACAGACAAACGGGAATGATAGCACGTTTGGTAGAGCAAACACCACGATTACACAGGATTTGGTGCGTAAATCGCTAATCCTGCGCAGAGTCTCCGTCCTCGCCATCAAGGCGAAGCCCCGCGAGGGCCGCGAACGGGCCCGTTGCCGCATCGACGGAGGCCATCTTCTCGGCACAGCCGCAGTCACCCTCGTTGAGGTTGGCGCCGCAGTGCGGGCAGAGTCCCTTGCAGTCCTCGCGGCACAGCACGACGAACGGGGTCTCCATGACGATGGCAGCCATGATGGGCTCGGCGAGGTCGATCGTGTGGTCCTCGCCCACCAGGGAGAAGTCCACCTCGTCCTCGTCGTCCGAGAGATCCTCCTCGGCCGGGGCCTCGAACAGGAAGTACTCGTCCACCTCGGAGGCGATATCGAACTCGGCGTCCTCGAGGCAGCGGTCGCACGTACCGAGCACGTGCGCGCGCACGATGCCCGAGGCGAGGATGCCCTCCCCGGCGTTGGTGAGCACGAGGTCGTAGTCGATGCCGCCGGGCAGACGGAAGTCGTGGTCTCCCACCGAGTAGGAGTCGTCGTCGATGTGGCCGGCGACGGGCAGCACGGAGCCGGCGCCCGCGAGCCGCTCGTCGACGGAGATGATGATGGGATCCATGGCGCTACCTACGAGACGAGGAGCCGTCGTCAAGGGCCTGGCGGCTGCGCTCGAGCTGGCCGATGACGCTCTTGAGGTTGTCCTCGATGCCCGTGAGCACGCCCTCGGCGTAGTCGTTGATGTGATAGCGCAGGTCTCGCTCGTACTGGGAGGCCTGGTCGCGGATCTCCTCGGCCTGCTGGTTGGCGAGGCGGACGACCTCCTGGTCGCCAGCGAGGATCATGGCCTGCTGCTGGGCGTCTGCCACGATGGTGTCTGCCGTCTGGTGAGCGTGGGCGAGGATCTCTTCCTCCTCCTTCATGACGCGGCGCGCGGCGTTGAACTCCTCGGGGAAGACGTTGCGAATCTCGTCGAGGAGGTCGTAGATGGCGTCGGCGTCAACGATCTTGGGGTTACTGCCCGAGCCGCCCATGAGGGGCTTCTTGCCCTCGTTGAGAATCTCCTCGAGCTCGTCGCACAGGGCGTTGACCTCTTCACCTGGCTGCATGCGCAGGCTCCTTTCGTGCTTGGCCCGCAAAGCAAAAGGCGCGCTTGGGACCCCTCGAAAACCGATGCTAGAGCGACACGTGTCGCGTATATCCGGACAACCTTATCATAACGGCGGCTATGCGGCGCACGCGGCGCCGCATAGCCGCACAGAAAGCGCGAGCGCAGCAAAACAGACGCTACGGGCCCAAAACGAAAAACCCGATGGCGTCTGAAAAGCTGCACTCGCGGGTTCGCTAGTCCTCGGCGAACTGGGAGTTGTACAGCTCGGCGTAGAAGCCGCCGGCCGCAAGCAGCTCGGCGTGCGTGCCGCGCTCGACGATGTCGCCGTCCCTCAGCACGAGGATGACGTCGGCGTTGCGGATCGTGGACAGGCGGTGCGCGATGACGAAGCTCGTGCGCCCCTGCATGAGCGCGTCCATGGCCCTCTGGATGAGCTCCTCGGTACGCGTGTCGACGTTCGAGGTAGCCTCGTCGAGGATGAGTGCGGGACGGTCCGCGAGAAACGCGCGGGCGATCGTCACGAGCTGGCGCTGGCCCTGGGAGAGGTTCGTGCCCTCCTCGTTGATGACGAAGTCATAGCCGCCGGCGAGCGTGTGGATGAAGTGGTCGCAGCGCGCGGCGCGAGCGGCAGCCTCGACCTCGGCGTCCGTGGCGTCGGGATGGCCGTAGCGGATGTTCTCGCGGATCGTGCCGTTGAACAGCCACGTGTCCTGCAGCACCATCGCGAACTGGCGGCGCAGCTCGGCGCGGTCCCAATCGCGGACGTCGACGCCGTCGACCTTGAGCGAGCCCGCGTCCACGTCATAGAAGCGCTGGAGCAGCTTGATGAGCGTCGTCTTGCCGGCGCCCGTGGGACCCACGATGGCCACGGTCTGGCCGGGCTCGGCCACGCAGGAGAAGTCATGGATGATCGTCTTGTCCGGCGTGTAGCCAAAGCGCACGTGCTCGAACTCGACGAGGCCATCGCGCTTCTCGGGCACCTGGGGGTTCTCGACCTGCTGCTCCTCCGGGGCGGCGAGGAACTCGAAGACGCGCTCGGTGGCCGCGGCCATGGACTGCAGCGTGTTGCTCACGTTGCCGAGCTGCTGCACCGGCTGGGTGAAGTTGCGGACGTACTGGATGAAGGACTGGATGTCACCGGGAGTGGCGTTTCCGGTGAGGGCAAGCTGGGCGCCCACGACGACCACGCCCACGTAGCCCATGTTACCCACGAGGCTCATGAGCGGCATCATGAGGCCGGAGAGGAACTGCGAGCGCCAGCCGGAGATGAACAGGCGGTCGTTCTTCTCGTCGAACTGCTGCACGGCGGCGTCGGCGCGGTCGAAGACCTGGATGACGTTCTGGCCGGCGAAGTCCTCCTCGATGATGCCGTTCACGGCGCCGAGGACCTGCTGCTGCTCGCGGAAGTAAGGCTGCGAGAAGTGGATCATCACGATCATGATGAGGGCGGCCGCCGGCAGCGTGAGCACGGTGACGCCCGTGAGCGGCAGGCTGATGGACAGCATCATGACGAGCACGCCCACGATCTGGGTGATCGAGGTGATGAGCTGCGTGATGGACTGGTTGAGGCTCTGTCCGAGCGTGTCGACGTCGTTCGTGATGCGGGAGAGCACGTCTCCCTTGCTGTGACCGTTGAAGTAGCTCATGGGGACGACCGAGATCTTCTTGGCAATCTCCTTGCGCATGCGGTAGCAGATCTTCTGCGTGACGCCCGTCATGAGCCAGCCCTGGATGAGGTTGCACGCGGAGCTCGCGAGGTACAGTCCGAGCAGGAACAAAAGCGTCTTGCCGATCCAGCCGAAGTCGACCGAGCCGGTGCCGCTCACCTTGGCGACGAGTCCCTCGTAGAGCTTCGTCGTGACCTGGCCGAGAACCTTGGGGCCCACGATGTTGAAGATGACGGAGCACACGGCAAACGCGATGCCGAAGAAGACGGCGACCTTGTGCTGGCCGATGTAGCCAAGCAGCTGCAGCATCGTGCCCTTGAAGTCCTTGGCCTTCTCGGTGGAGCGGCCGCCCATGCGGCCCATGGGCCCGCGCTGGCGCTGCCTGGGGGCGGCGGAGTTCTCGTTAGCCATTAGCGCTCACCTCCTTCCATGACCTGCGCAATCTCGGCATCGGTGAGGCCGAGCTCGGCGGCCGACAGCTGCGACTGGGCGATCTCGAGGTAGGCGGGGCAGCTGCGCAGGAGCTGCTCGTGCGTGCCCTGGCCCACCACGCGGCCCTCATCGAGCACGATGACCTGGTCCGCGTGCATGATCGTGGCGATGCGCTGGGCCACCACGACGACGGCGCTGTCCTTCTCGTGGGCCGCGAGCTGCTCACGCAGCAGCGCGTCGGTCTTGTAGTCAAGTGCGGAGAAGGAGTCGTCGAACACGATGACCTCGGGCCTCTTGGCGAGCGCACGGGCGATGGAGAGGCGCTGGCGCTGGCCGCCGGAGACGTTGGAGCCACCCTGGCTTATCTCGGAGTCCCAAGCGCCCTCGCGCTGCTCGATGAACTCGGTTGCCTGGGCGATGTCTGCGGCACGGCGCATGTCGTCGTCGCTCACGGACTCGCCGGCGAACTTGAGGTTGGACTCGACGGTGCCCGAGAACAACAAGCCCTGCTGCGGGACGTAGCCCACGCGACGACGGAGCTCGGAGAGGGGTATGTCTCGCACGTCGACGCCATCGAGCGTGACCTTGCCGCCCGTGACGTCGTACAGGCGCGGGATGAGCTGGACGAGCGTGGACTTGCCCGAGCCCGTAGAGCCGATGATGCCAAGCGTCTCGCCGGCGTGCACCGTGAAGTCGACCCCACCGATGACGTCCTCGCGGGCGTCAGGGTACTGGAAGCTCACGTTGTGGAAGGCCAGCTCGCCGCGCGGGGCGCTCGCGGCCGGCAGCTTGGGGTGCGCGGGCTCCCTGATGGAGCTCTGCGTGCTGAGGACATCCTCGACGCGCTCCGCGGCCACCTCGGCGCGCGGCAGCATGACCGAGACCATCGTGAGGATCATGAACGCCATGACGATCTGCATGGTGTAGGAGATGAACGCCATCATGTCGCCAACCTGCATGACGCCGTCGCTGACGCCGTGGCTGCCCGCCCAGACGATGAGGACGGTCACGCAGTTCATGACGAACATCATGAGCGGCATCATGAAGCTCATGGCGCGGTTCGTAAACAGCTGGGTGTCCATGAGGTCGCGGCTCGCGCCGTCGAAGCGCTCGAGCTCGTGGGACTGACGGCCGAAGGCGCGGATGGGCATGACGCCGTCGAGCATCTCGCGCGCCACGAGGTTCACGCGGTCGACATACGTCTGCATCTTCTTGAACTTGGGCATGGTGAGGCCCATGAGCACGCCCACGACGGCGGAGACCGCGATGACGGCGACACCGATGGTCCACTCGAGGCCCGTGTGCGTGGCGAGCACGCGCATGATGGCGACCACGCCCATGATGGGCGCCATGAGCACCATGCGAATGAACAGCGTCGTGGCCATCTGGATCTGCTGGATGTCGTTCGTGCAGCGCGTGATGAGCGACGCCTGGCTGAACTTGCCAACCTCGGCCGGCGAGAAGTGCATGACTTGGTCGAACGTCTTGCGACGCAGGTCGCGGGCGATGGTGCAGGCGGTGTGGGAGGCCACGGCGCCCGTGAGGATCGTGGCGACGAGGCTCACGGCGCACAGGGCGAACATCTTGAGCGACATGGAGGCGAGGTAGGAGTTCTGGACGTCGCTCAGGCTGATGCCCTGGGCCTCGTACTCCTGGCTCACGTAGTTGATGGCGCGCTGCTTCACGATCGAGCCGCCCATGGCGCCCATCTGGTCGCTCATGGCGCTTGCCGCGGAGACGAGCTGGTCTCGGGGGACCATCCCGGCGGCCACGGCCGCACGCACGGTGTCCATGTCGAGCGTGCCGGTCATGGACTCGTTGAGCGTCGAGGCGTCGACGCCCTGCTCGAGGGCGAGCGCGACGGTCTCGGGCAGGCTCATGGCATTGGCGACGGCGCCGTCATCGGCGCGCTCGTCCTCGGAGCCCTGGTAGGTGCGGACGCCATCGGCGTCCTCGGGGGCATAGGCGGCCTCGACGGTCTGCTCGTCTTCCTCGGTCATGAACATCTCGAGGTCTGCGAGCGAGGTTGCCCGAATCGTGTCGGGCACGGGAGAGGCGATGCCTCCCTGTTGGATGCCGACGTCGACGATCTCACTCATATAGGTGGGCAGCGTGAGGTCGGCGTTGCAGCTGATTGTGATGAGCCCCACGGCGACGATGAGCGCCAGCACATGGTTCTTGAACAGCTTGATTATCCTCAAGGGCTTGCTTCCCTTCTTGGATGCTTGCGGGCGGCGCGGCCGCCCTGGTGGATACGTTCCGGTCCCGGGGCGCTAGCGGCCCGCGTCGCCAGCTCCGGGAGGGCAGATCTGCCTGCCCTCGCGACGGCGCGCCTCCATGACCTGCCCGATGTGGCCGAGAATGCGAATGAGGTCACGGGTGTCGCGTTCCCCGAGCTCCTCGAGAAAACCCCCGACCAGATCCAAGAGCTCGTCGAAGTGCTCGCTCGCGCGCCTGCGGCCCTCCTCGGTGACGATGACCTCGACACGGCGTCGGTCGTGCTCGGAGGGCTCGCGCCTGATGTAGCCTCGCTGCTCGAGCGCGCGGAGCGTGTTGGCGATGCGGGCGTCCGTCACGCCCGCGGCGCGTGCGATCTGGCCGGGCGACAGGGGCCCGTCGGCATCAAGCAGCACGCGCATGACCATCGGCATGCCCCTCATCCCCTGGCTGATCTCCGGGGCGGGCCTCTGCCGACGCATGTCGACGCTCAGCTTGAGAAGCTCGCGGGCCCACAGGCGATACTCGGCCGGCACGTCGCCCTCTGGGCTGGCGACGGGGCCGCAGCCCTTCTCCTCTGCCATATCTCCTCCTCTCGAAAATACCTTCTACCGTTAGTTTCTAGCGTTAGGTTTTATATCCGATTTGCGTGGAAGGTTCACGGAGCACATCACTTTGGAGTAGACTCCACAGCACGGACACAACATCTCGGCGAAAACAGCTTGCAGGGCCCGAGAGCTGTGCTATTCTTATCCAGCTATGCGTCGAAGGCGGCCGCAAGATGCGCCGCTCACATGGAGGTACACAATGTCTAAGGTTTGCGCCATCTGCGGCAAGCACGCCGTCGCCGGTCGTTCGATCAGCCACTCGCACCGCGTCACCAACCGCAAGTTCCGTCCGAACATCCAGCACGTGACGTGCGTCGTCGACGGCCACAAGAAGAAGCTGAACGTCTGCTCCACCTGCCTGAAGTCCGGCAAGGTCGCCCGCTCCTAGCAGCAGACCCGCTCACTCATAGAGCTAACTCAGAGTCGCCTTCGGGCGGCTCTTTTTTGTAGCTTATTCACGAGCGCTGCAAATGAGTCACTTTTCGCACCTCAAAGCCTGTAAATGTGACTCGTTTGCAGCGCTCGCGTCCCTAGCCTTGGGGATAGACCCCGTAGACGGACAGACGAGCCTTTAACCACGCGCGATCCCTGGCCTGGGTAACCGTCACGCGCACCACTTTGTAGCCGCGGGCAGTGATCCCCGCCTCGCGCTGCCTCTCGCGCATCAGCGCATGCAGCGGGGAGCCACCGTTCATCTCGGGGTTCTCATACTTCTCGCCCCCATCGACCTCAAGGTCAACGAGGGAGCCGTCGTCCGCCTGAAGCAGGATGTCGAGCCGGAGCGGACCTCTTGCGGCGTCGATACTCGTCACCGGCACTTGGATGTCCTTGATGAGATATCCAAGCTCGATAAGAATGCCACGGACGATGGACTCGCCGCCGCTCTCGGCACGACCGTCCATGCAGGCCACGGCCCTGCGGCCGTTCCTGATTCCGCGATATCCCCGCCTGTGGACGGCGGCATTCCTCAGGTTCCTCTCGCACGTCAGGCGAGAGGATACGGCGGAGTCGGCAACGGCAAGGGCGTCGGGAAACGGCATCATGGCGGCGCAGTCGAGCACGGTGTCCTCGGGGGTTGTCAGCCTGACGCCGCGGAACATGCGATGCGCCCTGCCACTGCGATGCCGAACCACCATGGCATTCTTCCTGCTGCCAGACGTAGCCACCACATGAATCGTGTCGAGATACGAATAGCCGACGCTGAGTCCATACATGGCGGCTGCGGTGACATGCGAGAATACCCAGTCTTCATATTTGTCAGAAAGGGAACGGACAATTCGCCTGGTCTTAGAAGCAGGGTCGAGGGTGTCCCAGGTTGAACTGCTTGCAAATAGGCCATTGAGGACCCTTACGAGCCGCCCTCTCTCGCAGAATCGCGCTAGGCGACGTCTATCCGCAGCATCTTTTGCCCACAGACAGCACCCGCTCGCCTCCGCAGCTTCAAGTCGAGAAGAAAGTTCGTTTTCCTGGTCTCGATAACCTGTCATGGGACCCTCCCCTCACCAATTGCACCGTAGGTTACGACAGAAGAGACCAAACGGGAGCGAGATCGCGCATATACGCAGCGAGCGCTGCAAACGGGTCACTTTTCGCGCTTCAAGGCCCGAAAATGTGACTCGTTTGCAGCGCTCGCGAAATGGGAGGAACAGGTTGCCGGGACGAAGGCTAGCGGCTAGCGGATGAGGAAGGCGGCGACGATGCCGGCGTGGCAGGTGATGGAGGCACCGGGAGCATCGATGACGTTGGAGATGCCGCGGTCCCGAAGGGCATCGACGCGGAAGTGGTCGAGTTCCCAGCGCATGCCCTGCTCGCTCACGACGCTCGCGTCCGCAAGTGCGACGAACGAGAAGTGACTGCCCACGCACTCGTCGCCAAACTCCCAGACCGCGACGCCATTAGGCGCGAGAATCCGGCACTCGAAGGCGTCCTCGACAAGGACGGGCGCCACGTCTGCGTTCGAGGCGAGAACGCCAAACACCGCGAGGGCATGGTCCATGCGGCCGGCGCTCGCACACGTCACCGTAACGTCGAGGGCCTCCCCCCTCTCGGCGGCGATCTGACGGGCGCACGCAAAGCCAAGGGAGAGGTCCGTGTCGTACTTGGCCGGTGGAAAGATGCGGATGCCCAGATCCCCGTGAAGGCCATGGATCTGCGGTCGCTCGCGCACGTCGTCGGCGGGGTCCACGGCAAGCGTGCCCTCGCTCACGGGCGTGCCCGCCGCATGCTCGCGGACCCACGAGAGCGTCTCGGCGCTCACGGTGTCGGCGTCGCCGCAAAAGGCATCCGGCACAACGCCGGCCACGCGACAGGCCTCGGCACCTCGGTCGATGGCAAGCACTTGGTCGGCCTCAACGGCAAGGCGAGAGACGAGCGAAGACGAGCTTGGCTCGGGAGAGCCCGCGACGAGCAGAAGCCTCACGACGCCTACGCCTCCTCGGGCGTGGCCTTGCGGGCCGCGTCATCGAACGTATGAATGGCTTCGAGTGAGACGTCGTCATAGTTGTGGGTGAAGATGTCTGACCAGGAGCGGATGAAGTCCTCGTCGCGGCCATCGTGGTCGTTGTGGATGCCCACGACGTGCAGGCCCATGCGGCGGGCGGAGCGCACGGCGAACGGGGCGTCCTCGAACACCCACGTCTCGGCAAGCGAAGTGCCGAGGCGATCGAGCGCCTCGAGGTAGACGTCCGGGAAGTCCTTATCGCGGCCCTGGCGAACGTCGGCCGTGCACAGGGTGTCCGAGAAGAAGTCGAGCATGCCGTGGCAGGCAAGCGCCTTGCGCACGAACGGCGAGGGACTCGAGCTGGCCACCACCATGGGGATGCCGGCGCCGGCCAGGCTCTCGAGCATGCCGCGGGCGCCGGGCATCTCCGAGACCTTGTGCTCGTAGTCATACGTCACGATGCGCTCGACGTGGTCATAGAGCTCCTCGACGCTGCCGCCCATGCCAAGCTCGGCGTGGAGGTACGTGCACGTGTCGGGGATGGTCATGGCCTCGACCTTGTCGATGGCCTCGCTCGTGGGCTCGAGCCCATACGAGCGGAACAGCTCGTCGAACATGTCGTACCACATGGACATGGAATCGAGCAGCGTGCCGTCACAGTCGAAGATGGCACCGGAGATCTTTGACATGGGGCCTCCCAGCCTCGCGCCACGCGCCACGCGCAGATGCGAATCGGTCGTCTTTTGCACCGTCAAGTATACGTTCTTGGTGATGACCTCGAGGCGCGGCGTCGCCGCCACATTCGCGCGCGAGATTGGGTAAAGTAACCCAGGCGGCCACGGGCCGCATTTCTATGCACACGACACGCCCGGAGGGGCTGGCACCACGGAGGTTGTTCCACATGGCACGTTATGACTATCGATGCACCGGCTGCGGCAACGTGTTCGAGGTCGAACACCCCATGTCCGAGCACCCGGCCATCACGTGCCCCGAGTGCGGAAAGCCCGCTGAGCGCGTGTTCTCCGCCTCCGGCATCTCCTTCAAGGGCTCAGGCTTCTACAACACGGACCAGCGCGGCGGCAGCTCCTCCACCGAGGGAACGAGCGGCTGCTCGGGCTGCAGCGGCCACGACTGCGCGAGCTGCGGCCACTAGCCAACGAGCCATACGACGATGGACAAGGGCGGGGGCGAGACGTTCGATGACGTCTCGCCCCCGCCCTCTCATGTGGATGGTGAAAGCTCGACCCCATCCCCAAGTGTCACCAAAGTGTCACCGGGTGCGGACGAGGCGGGCGCAGAAGTGGCCGTCGGGACCGCCCGGCGTGGGCACTGACCGGAACATGCCGCGCTCGTCGACCCAGGCCGAGACCCGAGAGCGTGCCTCGACCGGAAGCGCCGCGATGCCCGGGGCGTCCATGACGCTCGCGAGCTCAAAGCCACTCCCGGCATCGCTTGCGAGAAACGCGTCAACGACCTCGGCGTTCTCGCACGAGAGCACCGAGCACGTGGCATAGACGAGGCATCCACCCACGGCCACGCGCGAGCTTGCCGCCGCAAGCAGGGAGCTCTGGAGCGAGGAGAGCGAATCGGGGGCACCCGCCAGCGAGCCCTCGTCGAGCGCCCAGGCGATCTCCGGGTGCCGGCGCATCGTTCCCGTGCCGGAGCACGGCGCATCCACCAGCACTGACTCGAAAGAGCCCGCGAGCTCCCCGGGCAGCGCGGAGACGTCGGCAAGCCTCGTGCCATCAAACTCCACGCAGCTCACTTGGCCCGAGAGCCCGGCGCGCTTCATGCGGTCTCGCGACTGGCGCACCTTTGAGGCCACGAGCTCACAGCCCGCGACGGCTGGCTCGCACCCAAGCTCGTCCATGGCACGTGCGAGCAGCAGGGACTTGGTACCTCGGCCCTGCCCCACCTCGAGCACGCGGCCCGAGGCGGGCGCCGCGATGCGGCACACGACCTGGGCGGAGAGGTCTGCCACGGCAACGTCACATGAGCTCACCAGCCCGCTCGACGCAAGCCGAGCGCCGGAGACAAGCCGCCAGCTGCCCGGCAGCCCCGTGGGCGACGGCTCGGCATCGATGCCCTCGAGGCGCGAGAGCACCTCGGTGGCCGAGCCCGCAGCCGTGCCCCTCGCAACGTAGACGGGCGCGGGGTCAAGCGCACAGGAGCACATCGCGGCGGCACGGCACTCCCCCAGCTCGTCCAAGAGGCGTGAGGCGAGCCACCCCGGGTAGCCTGATGTCATAGAAAGCTGCGCGGACGTGATGCCCCGAACCTCTCCAGAGGCGGCAATGCGAACGGCCTCGCCAGCATCGTCCACCTCGCCGCGACAGTCCGCAATGCGCCTGAGCACGGCGTTTGCCATGCGGGCGGCACGCGGCTGCACGCTCCTCACGAGCTCCACGCCCTGGCTCACGGCCACCTGGCGAGGAGTCTCGAGGTAGAGGACCTCGAAGGCTGCGAGCCTGAGCGCGTCTCGCACGCGCGGCTGTAGGGCCGAGGCATGCGTGACGAATGAGTCAATCCTGCGGTCGAGCTCGCCTGAGGCCACGTTGACGCCAAGCACGAGCCTCGTGGCAAGCGAGCGGGCCTTGTGGCCGAGCATGTCCATCTCGCGGGCGCCGCGCATGAGGTCGCGCGCGCGTGCGTTGCGACGGCGCTGTGCGCCCAGGATGCGCAGGGCGGTCGTGCGCGCGGGGCTGGCGACGGCCATCTAGATCCTCCCCCAGGCAAGGTGGTCCGCGCGCAGGCCGGCGGCCCAGGCGCTCGCCTGCATCTCGCGCTTGCCGTCGGGCTTGACGTCCAGCACCTCAAGCGCGCCGTCCGCGCAGCCAAGCGCCACGCGTCCGTGCGAGACGAGCACCTCGCCAGCCGCGAGGGCATCATCGCAGGTCATCGCACGCATCAGGCGCACGCCCTTCCCGGCGACCTCGCAGCGCGCCGGAGCGGCATCGGTGCTCGCCAGCACACGGCGCACGTTGGCAAGCGCGCCGTCCGCGGGGTCAAGCCGCATCTCGGCCTTCTCGATCTTGTGCGCGTACGTCACGAGCGACTCGTCCTGCTCGGTCCAGACAGCCGTGTCGTCCGCGATGCGGCCGATGGCCTCGACGAGGGCCTCGGCACCAAGGTGGCCAAGCTCGTCGAGCAGCTCAGATGAGGTCTTGCCCGCAACCGCCGTGGAGACCTGGGCGCAGTAGGCGCCCGCGTCGAGCTCGTGGACCACGCGCATGATGGACGCGCCGGCAAGCTCGTCTCCCTCGAGCACGGCACGCTGGATGGGGGCCGCGCCCCTCCAACGGGGAAGCAGCGACGCGTGCACGTTGACGCAGCCGAGCGGGAACATCTCGAGAAGCTCGTCGGGCAGGATGCAACCGTAGGCGGCCACGACGCACAGGTCGGCCTTGGCGGCGCGAAGCTCGTCCATGACCTCGGGCGTCATGCGGCTCGCCTCGATGACCGCAAGGCCAAGCTCGCCGGCGAGCGCCTTCACGGGGCTCGGCTCGAGGCGCTTGCCTCGACCTCGCACGGCATCGGGTCGCGTCACCACGCGCACGACGTCGTGGGCCTTGCTCACGGCGCTGAGGGACGGACAGGCGAACTCGGGCGTTCCCATGAAGACGATGCGCATGCGTGGCTCCTAGTCGGTCGTGGTCTCGCCGGGGCGCGCGCCCTGCTCGATGGCCTGCTCGCACTCCTGCAGCTTCTGGGCGCGCTTGAGCGGGGGCAGGTGATCGACCATCGTCACGCCGTCAAGGTGGTCGATCTCATGCTGGAGGCACACGGCCAGCAGGTTGCCCTCCGCCTCGTACTGCATGAGGTCGCCATCGAGGTTCGTGGCGTGCACGATGACGTGGCTCGGGCGCTCGATGTCCACCGAGATGCCAGGAAACGACAGGCAGCCCTCGGAGAAGGAGCGCATGGGGCCGTCTGCCTTCACGATCTTGGGGTTGATGAGCACATAGGGATTCTCGCTGCCGCGCTCGTCCGTGTAGTCGCAGTCAACGACGACCATGCGAACCATCTCACCGATCTGGGGCGCCGCGAGGCCGCAGCCATCCGCCTCGTACATGTCCTTGAGCATGCGCTTGGCGAGCTTGCGGATGTCGGCGTTGATCTCTGTCACGGGCTCGCACACCTGTGAAAGGCGCGGGTCCGGGGTGAGCAGGATGTCCTTCTTGGCGCTCATGTTGCTCCTCACACGCATGGGGGCCGCGCGCGAGCGCGGCACTGGATTCACAATCATCCATCATAGCCGCGGCTTGCGCCTGAAAGACAAAAGCCGAGAGAATCCGCACAGCCTGGGCGTAGGCGGCAAGCATGCGCCCCACGCCTACGCCACGCTAGAGCATGTCGTAGGCGTCGACGTCGATGGCGAGCGTGACGCCCTTGCACGCGGGCAGCGCACGGGCGCACTCGTCGAGAAGGGGCCCAAGCTCGGCATCCACGGGCGCCTTCACGACGATGTGGCGGCGATAGCGATCCTTGACCTTGGAGCGCACGCACTCGGCGGGGCCGAGAACCTCCCACTCGCCCTCCATGCCTTCCACGCGCGCGCGGATCTTGACGGCAAGCGCGCTCGCCCGCTCGCGGACGGCGCGCTCGGAAAGTCCCGCAAGCGTGAGGTTCGCGAGGCGCGAGTAGGGCGGGTAGTACGCCTCGTCACGCTGCTCGAGCTCATAGCCAAGATAGGAGGAGCGGTCATGGGTTGCCACGGCCGAGATGGCGGGGTGCGTGGCCCAGTACGTCTGGATGATGACCTCGCCGGGACGCTCTCCCCTGCCGGCGCGCCCCGCCACCTGCTCGAGCAGGTTGTACGTGCGCTCGGCGGCACGGAAGTCTGGCAGCTTGAGGGTGGTGTCGGCGTTCACGACACCCACGAGCGTGACCTCGGGGAAGTCGAGGCCCTTCGCGATCATCTGCGTTCCCACGAGCACGGCGCACTCGCTCGCGTCGAACTGCTCGAGCAGGCGCGTGTGCGCGCCCTTCGTCGCCGTGGTGTCCGCGTCCATGCGGATGACGTCCACGTCCTCGGGCAGCAGCATCCTGAGCTCGTCCTCGACCCGCTGCGTGCCCACCCCGTACTGCGCCAGGTAGCGGCTGCCGCAGTTGGGGCATTTCGTGGAGGGGTCAGGGTAGGCACGCACGGGCCATGCGCTGCCGCATGTGTGGCAGGCGAGGCTGTGCGTGCGCTCGTGGTACGTGAGCGCCGTGGAGCAGTGAGGGCACGTGGGGACGCAGCCGCACTCTCGGCACATGAGAAAGCTCGCGAAGCCGCGGCGATTGAGCAGAAGCACGCTCTTCTCGCGCTTCTCGGCGCGATCGAGCAGGGCGTCTCGCAGAGGTGACGAGAACACCGAGCCGCCCTTGGGGCTGAACGTCGAGCGCATGTCGATGATGCGGACGGACGGGAGCCTGGAGCCGCCGGGGCGCTCGGGCATGCTGACGCGCGTCCAGCGCACGCCGCGCCAGCTGCCGGCACGGCAGCGCTCGAGGCTCTCGAGCGAGGGCGTGGCGCTGCCAAGCACGAGCGCCGCGCCACGCAGCCGGGCAAGCTCGGCCGCGGCCTCGCGGGCGTGGTAGCGCGGAGCCTGGTCCTGCTTGTAGGAGCCCTCGTGCTCCTCGTCCACGATGACAAGGCCAACGTTGGAGAGCGGGGCGAACAGCGCAGAGCGCGCGCCCACCACCACGTGGACCCGCCCGCTGCGCGCGAGGTCCCACTGGTCGAAGCGCTCGCCGCTGGAGAGGCGCGAGTGCAGGATGGCCACGTCGTCACCGAAGCGACTGCGGAAGCGCCCCACGGTCTGGGCCGTGAGCGAGATCTCCGGCACGAGGACGATGGCGCTGCGCCCGCGCTCGCGCACGCGCTCGATGGCGTCGAGATAGACCTCGGTCTTTCCCGAGCCCGTGACGCCGTCAACGAGCACGACGTCCCCGCAGCCCGCGTCCGTGGCCCGTGCGATGGCGTCGAGGGCGGCGAGCTGGCCGTCCGTGAGATGGTCTGGCCGAGGCGCGGAGGCACTCGAGAGTGAGGTGGGCTCGCCGACGCCTCGGATGCGTCGGCGGTGCTCCACCTCGACGAGCCCGCGCTTGGCGAGCGCCGTGACGACCGATCCCGCGCCCGGCACCATGGCCGAGAGCTCGGCCACGCGCATGGGCCCGGCGGCGAGCGCCTCGACGACCCGGCGCTGCCTGCTGGCGTTGCGACGTGGCACGAAGCCACGTCCCGTGACCGAGAGCTGCGCCCAGCGGTCATCGACGGCCTTCGTGCGATCCACGGCCAGACGCCACTCGCCCGCCTCGTCCTTGTGCACGCGGGTCGTCTGTCCGGGAGCCAGCATGAGCCGAAGGCATACTGAGGCAGGGGCGGCGTACTCGGCCGCCATCCACTGCGCGAGTCGTGCGCCCACGCGATCGAACGCGGGCTCGGCAAGCACGCGCTCTACGGGCAGGACGCGCAGCGGGTTCACGCCCTCCGCAAGCTCGGAGACGACGTCCACGACGTAGCCCACCGCCAGGCGATGGGCAAAGCTCACGAGCACCGTGCAGCCAACGTCGCACGAGCCGGCGAGCGCGTCGGGGATGGCGTAGTCAAAGCACCCGTCGATGGCTCGGGTGGGTATGTCCGGAACGACCTTCGCGTATCTCATGCCATCCAGTTTGCCACCTGAACCCAAGAAAGATGGCGAGAAGGGATGTCCCCTCTCGCCATCTCCCAAAGCTAGGCGCGACGACGCCTCCTCAGCCCAAGCGCGAGAAGCGCGAGACCGGCCGTGGCGATTCGATTAGACGAGCTCGGCCACCGCGGCCTTGAGCTCGTCGGTGCGGTTCGTGGCCTCCCAGGTGAAGTCGGGGTCCTTGCGGCCAAAGTGACCGTAGGCAGCCGTCTTTTCAAAGATGGGGCGGCGCAGGTCGAGATCGCGGATGATGGCGCCCGGACGCAGGTCGAAGACGCGCCTGACGGCCGCCTCGATCACGCGGTCGCTCACCGAGCCCGTACCCTTGGTGTCTACGAGCACCGACAGCGGGTGGGACACGCCGATGGCATATGCCAGCTGCACCTCGCACTTGTGGGCAAGACCGGCGGCCACGATGTTCTTGGCAACCCAGCGTGCGGCGTAGGCGGCCGAGCGGTCCACCTTCGTGCAGTCCTTGCCCGAGAAGGCGCCGCCGCCATGGCGACCCATGCCGCCATATGTGTCGACGATGATCTTGCGGCCCGTGAGGCCCGTGTCTCCCATGGGCCCGCCCACGACGAAGCGCCCGGTGGGGTTCACGTAGATGTCGGCGTTCTTCCAGGGGATGTTCGCCGCGTCGAGCACCGGCGCGATGACGTGCTCGGTGACGTCCGCCCTGATGACGCCCATGTCCTCGACCTCGGGGTCGTGCTGCGTGGACACCACGATGGCCGAGACCTCGACGGGGCGGTCTGCCTCGTAGCGCACGGTGACCTGGGTCTTGCCGTCCGGGCGCAGGTAGGCAAGCTCGCCGGACTTGCGCACGTCGGCAAGGCGCTTGGCGAGGCTCTGGGCCAGGTAGATGGGCATGGGCATGAGGACGTCCGTCTCGTCCGAGGCGTAGCCGAACATCATGCCCTGGTCTCCGGCGCCGATCCTGTCCAGCGGGTCTTGCGTGCGACCCGCCTGCGCGTCAAACGACTCGTCCACGCCCTGGGCGATGTCGGGGCTCTGCCCGTGAATCATGGAGATGACGCCGCACGTCTCGCAGTCGAAGCCGTACTTAGCACGGTCATAGCCGATGCGCTTGAGCGTCTTGCGCGCAATCTCCTGGACGTCGACGTAGGCCTGCGTGCGAATCTCGCCGGCCACGACGATGGTGCCGGTCGTGGCAAACGTCTCGCAGGCGCAGCGCACGTTCTCCACGTTCGCGGGCTGGCCGTTGGGGGCCACGTAGCCCTCGGCCTCCAGACGTGCCTCCTTCTCGAGAATCGCGTCGAGCACGGCGTCGCTGATCTGGTCGCACACCTTGTCGGGGTGACCCTCCGTCACGGACTCCGACGTGAAGTAGTAGCTCTCCTGGGCCAGCTGGCTCATTGCCATCCGCTCCTCTCCGGCGATTTCCGCCGAACCTCGTTGGGCAACGGACGCACCGCCGCCCCGGAGACGAATAACGTCCCCCGTGCCATTGCATAGGGGACGTTGATGACGTGCCAGTCATGCCTTCCCCCGTCTTCCGGCCACATGCGTGGCCGCCGAGAATTGGCACCCTGCCCGCACGCGTGCGGGTGGGTTGTCGGAGCGTCATCGGGCTCGGTCCCTCGGCTCTATGCGCCACGGTCATATGTCTGCGACGCCTCTTGACGAGCGCCCTTATCGGGCCAAGACAGTTTATTCCCTCGCCCGGTCCCTGTAAACCAAAGAAATTATGTAAACTTCTCTGCTAGACCAACGAATACTGCCGACTTGCTAGGGTATACAACGCTAGTCTGCGGACGAGAATCCACCTCGCCCACATACTTTGTATGCATACGGCAGCGCACTGCACAAGGAGTCTCCACGTGAGAACAGCGTTCCAGATCTTCAAGCGCGACCTCAAGCGAATACTCGCGAACCCCGTCGCCATCGTCATCGCCATAGGCGTGGCGATCATCCCCTCCCTGTACGCCTGGTTCAACATCCTGGCCAACTGGGACCCCTATGAGAACACGAGCACGGTGCCCATCGCCGTCGTCATCGAGGACAGGGGCGCCGATGTGGGAGACATGGGGACCATAAACGCCGGCGACATGATCGAGGAACAGCTCAAGGAGAACACCCAGCTTGGCTGGACGTTCGTCGACGACGAGCAGGCCGCCCTCGACGGCGTGAACGCGGGCCGCTACTACGCAGCCTTCGTCGTGCCCGAGGACTTCACGAGCTCGCTGGGAGACGTGCTCTCGGGCGACACGAACCAGGCGCACATAGCCTACTACGTGAACGAGAAGCTCAACGCCATCTCCCCCAAGGTGACCGACACCGGCTCCACGACCCTCGAGACGCAAATCGCAAACGAGTTCGTGGGCGTCGTGGGCAAGACCATCACCGAGAAGCTCCAGGGACTCTCCACGAGCCTGATGGCAGAGTCCGATGCCGCCACGGCAACGCTCAGCTCGGACCTCTCGCAGGTCCAGGTGATGCTCACGAACCTCTCCGGAGATCTCTCCGGCGCCCAGCAGACCATCGCAGACGCTCGCCAGACCGTCGCGGACGCCCGCACCACCCTCTCCCAGGTGAGCTCGAGCGCCACGTCGCTCTCTGACGCCCTCTCCCAATCCATGGACACCCTGGGGGCAACGCGCACCAAGGCCCAGACGCTCGGGGCGCAGCTCTCGGGCGCCCTTGGCACGGGCGTCTCCACCATCTCTGGCATCTCTGCCGAGGCAAACCACAGCATCGGAGAGATCTGCGGTGACATCGGCTGGGCCCAGGGCCAGCTCGACGGCGCCATCTCGCAGGTGGGCGCGCTCAACGACAACACGTTCGCAAGCATGCGCTCCTCGCTCGAGCAGGCCCAGGCCAAGGTGAGCGCCCTGCCCGACACCGTCCCCAACAAGCAGCAGATGCTCGCATCCATCCAGCAAGCACTCACCGCCATCGACGAGCTGCGTTCTGCCACGTCTGGCAAGATCGAGCAGCTCAAGGGCGTCTCGGGCTCCATCAAGGAGACGAACGACGCCGTGAGCGGCCTCTCAAACTCCGTGAACGACGCCGTGCAGAGCAGCGCCCAGGGCCTCTCGAGCCTCCAGGGATCGCTCGCGAGCACGACGCTGCCGGCGCTCTCCAACTCCCTCGACTCCTTCGCGGACGCAGGAGGTCGCCTCGTGGGCCTCTCGAGCGCAGTTGCCCCCATGCTCTCCCAGGTAGACGGTGCCCTCGCCCAGCTCGACGGCGTGCTCTCCCAGAGCGCGGACGCACTCTCCCAGACCGCGGACGCCGTGAGCGGCGCTGCGGACAAGGTGGGCGGCCTGGCGACCGACGCCGCGGCCATCCAGAGCGCTGAGACCTTCTCGATCCTGCAGGATGTCCTCGGACTGGACGCCGAGCAGGTGGGAGACTTCATGGGCTCGCCCGTGGACATGGTCTCCTCCCCCATCTACCCGGTGGCCAACTACGGCAGCGGCGTGGCGCCCTTCTACACCAACCTTGCCCTGTGGGTGGGAGGCTTTGTGCTCGTGGCCATCTACAAGCTCGAGGTTGACGAGGAGGGCATCGGCAAGTTCAAGCCGTGGCAGGGCTTCTTTGGCCGCTGGCTGCTCATGAACCTCATCGGCCAGCTCCAGGCCATCATCTGCTGCGTGGGAGACATCGCCCTCGGCATCCAGTGCCTCAACCCCGTGGCGTTCGTGTTCGCGGGCATGGTCGAGAGCTTCGTCTACGTGTTCTTCGTCTACGCCATCTCCGTGGCCTTCAAACACATCGGCAAGGCCATCGCGGTGCTGCTCGTCATTCTCCAGATCCCCGGAGCCTCGGGCACCTACCCCATCGAGATGATGCCGGACTTCTTCAAGAACCTGCACCCCTGGCTTCCGTTCACCTACGGCATCAACGCCATGCGCGAGGCCATCGCGGGCTTCTACGGCAGCTACTACGCAACCAACCTGCTCGTGCTCCTGCTGTTCCTCATTCCGAGCCTGCTCATCGGCGTCACGGCACGCAGGCACCTGCTCAACATCAACACGCTGTTCGACCGCAGGCTCGCCGACACCGACCTCATGATCACCGAGCGCGACGCCGCCGGCCACACGCGCTTCCGCCTTGCCACGATCGTGAAGGTCATCATGAACTCGGGCGAGTACAAGGCCACATTCCTCGAGAGGGCGGCCAAGTTCGAGCTCATGTACCCCGTGCTCGTCAAGCGCGGCTTTGCGGCGCTCATCTGGGTCCCGCTCGTGCTGCTCGCGCTCATGTTCGTGCTGCCGCACAAGTTCGCCATGCTCATGCTCTGGATTCTCTCGCTCGTGGTGATCTGCACGTTCCTCATCGTGGTGGAGTACCTGCACACCCGCGTGAGCGAGAAGACGACGCTCGCGGACATGGCTCCCGAGCAGCTCTACGCGCTTCTCGACGACGAGCTGCGAGAGGAGTTCATGGCATTCGCCCCGCTCGACAAGATGCGCCTCGAGCGCAGGGGCGGCAACGCGGCCGACCAGCAGCCAAAGACCACCGAGGACAGCGAAGCCAAGACCGAAACCGATTCCACGAAGGGAGGCGAGGCGTAGGATGAGCAAGATCTGGTCATTCATCAAGCGTGACGCCCGTCGCCTGCACCTGAACGTCATCAGCCTCGTCGTCATCGTGGGCATCATCGTCGTGCCGACGTTCTACGCCTGGTTCAACATCGCCGGCTCCTGGGACCCCTACGGCAACACCGACAACCTCAAGGTGGCCGTCGCTAACTGCGACGCAGGCTACTCCTCGGACCTCATGCCCGTGGAAATCAACTTCGGCGACCGCGTGGAGGCGGAGCTGCGCGAGTCCACGAGCATCGGCTACACCTTCACCTCGGAGGAGGACGCCCTCGAGGGCGTGCGCTCCGGCGAGTACTACGCGGCCGTCGTGATCCCGGAGGACTTCTCCACCGAGATGATGACCGTGCTCACGCCCAATCCCACGCGCCCGCAGGTCACCTTCTACCAGAACGACAAGGCCAACGCGATCGCGCAGATCGTCACGAACAAGGCCTCCTCGGCCATCCAGGCAGACATCAACAAGTCGTTCGCGAGCTCCATCACCACGGTGGGTGCCGGCGTGCTCGAGGAGCTGGGCAACTACCTCGATGACGACAACCTCGCCGACGTGGCCGCCAAGCTCGACGACGCCGTGTCCTCCTCCACCTCCGCGCTCACCGACACCGCCACCAACCTGCGCGACTTCTCGGGCGTCATCGGCTCCACGCAGGGCATGCTTGGCAGCTCCTCCTCAACGCTTGGCACGTCGCTCTCCTCCACGCTCGACCTGAGCGGCAGCCTCTCCTCCGCGGCAAACGACGTGCGCGGGCTCGGCAGCGCGCTCGATGGCGCTACCGACTCGCTCAATGACGCGATCTCCTCGAGCACCTCGAGCCTGGACTCCGTGAGCGGTGCCGTCGACCAGGCGTTCTCCACGGCAGACGGCCAAATTGACAAGCTCACCTCCGCCCTGGGATCTGCCGCCGGCGTGGCCGATGACAGCGCGAGCAGGCTCGACGCACTCTCCTCCAAGCTGGGAGCCGCCGCAGACACCGCCTCGCACGCCATCAAAGGCATCGACGCGCAGCTTGCCGGCATGGCAGAGACCAACCCTCTTTACGCCGTGCTTACCAAGGCACGCGCTGCGGCCGTGAATGCCCGCGACAACGCGAGCGAGGGCCAGGCGCAGGCAAGCGCCGCCGCCGGGCAGATGCGAACGCTCTCCTCGCAGCTCAACAAGACCGCAGGCGACGTTGCAAGCGGCAAGCAGACCGCGGCGGACGCCAAGGAGAAGCTCTCCGGCGTTATCTCGAGCGCCAAGAGCGGCATCACCACCGTGCAGGGCGTCTACGAGAGCGACCTCAGGGGAAGCCTCGGCACCCTGGCGGACCAGATCGACGGCGCAGCCGGCAATGCCCAGACCATCACGGACAGCCTCTCCAAGACGTTTGGCGACGTGAGCTCCATGGCGGGCTCTGCCGCAGACGGCCTGGGTGACGCCGCGAGCGCCATCAACGAGGCGGCAGACGCCCTCGACACGGCGGCATCGAGGCTCTCCGAGCTGCACGCCAAGCTTAGCGCCGCGCTCGACTCCCAGGACATGCAGCAGGTGCGAGACATCCTCACGGCCAACCCCGACGACCTCGCGAGCTTCATCTCCTCGCCCGTGGCGGTGGACCGCAACGCCGTCTTTGCCATCGAGAACAACGGCAGCGCCATGGCCCCGTTCTACACGACGCTCGCCATATGGATCGGCGGCGTGGTGCTTGCCGCCCTCGTGAAGACCAACGCGAGCGAGAAGGCCCTCGAGGAGACGGGCTGCAGCCACACGCAGGCCTATATCGCACGTCTTGCGTTGTTCACGCTCATCGGCCTTCTGCAGAGCACGCTCATCTGCGCGGGAGACCTGTACTACCTCGGCGTCCAGTGCGCCAATCCCGTGCTGTTCTTCCTTGCCGGCTGGCTGGCGAGTTTCACGTTCGTGAACATCATCTACGCGCTCACGGCCTCGTTCGGTGACGTGGGCAAGGCCATTGCCGTCGTGCTCATGGTCATCCAGGTCGCCGGCTCGGGCGGCACGTTCCCACGCGAGATGCTGCCCCAGGCGTTCCAGGCCATCTACCCGTTCCTGCCATTCGTGCACGCGGAGAACGCCATGCGCGCCGCCATGTTCGGCCTGTACGGCAACGACTTCTGGGTGAGCCTTGGCACGCTCGCTGGCTTTATCGTACCCGCGCTCTTGCTGGGCCTCGTACTTCGCAAGCCAATCATTCGCCTCAACGAGTGGGTTGAGAGAAAGCTCGAGAGTACCAAGCTCATGTAGTCCTAAGCAGACACTGAGAGTAAAGGCGGGCGTCGCTGCTTACAAGGCAACGGCGCCCGCCTGCTGTTTATCGTGTTATCGTCCCTAAGAGTTGCAAGCAAAGGCCAATCTTAGGGACGATTGGCACGATACGTGTCTATTGAGTTGAGCTGACAGCTATGCGATGAACGAGAGGTCGAGCTCCGCGGGCCGCTCTCCACGCACGCCGAGGAGCAGGTACTCGTGGTTTCCCTTGGCGCCCGTGATCGCGCTCTCGCAGCAGCCCTGGACGGCAAGGCCAGCCTCGTTGAGCGCTGCGGCCACGCGCTCCACGGCCCGTCGACGCACCTCGGACCTGCGCACGACGCCACCCTCCCCCACGTCCTCGCGAGCAGCCTCGAACTGGGGCTTCACGAGCGTGAGAAAGCGCCCCTGCGGGCCGAGAAGCTCGCACACGGCGGGCAGTACGGTAAGCACTGAGGTGAATGAGACGTCGCAGACAGCCAGGTCAAACGTGGCCGCGTTTTCCTCGTTGGGAACGTCAACGATGTTCGTGCGCTCCAGAAGCGTCACGCGCTCGTCTTGCCTGAGCGACCAGTCGAACTGAGCGTAGCCCACGTCGACAGACGTCACGCGAGCGGCGCCACGGCTGAGCAAGCAATCGGTGAAGCCACCGGTGGAACAGCCCACGTCCACGCATGTAAGGCCCATGGGATCAAAGCCAAAGAAGTCGAGGCCGCGCTCAAGCTTGAGGCCGCCTCGACTCACGTAGGGAAGCTGACCGCGCACGTGCAGCTCGCAACCAGGGCGAACCTGCGTGCCTGCGGACGCATAGCGCATGGAGGGGCCGGAGACGTCACCGGCCATGACGGCGCGCATCGCGTCGTCCTTGGAGCGAAAGAAGCCCTGCGCCACGAGCTCGTCGTCAAGCCTGTGCTTCGGCACGGCTACTTGGCCTCATCGGCGGAGTCTGCGCTGGCGTGCTCGGCCGCATCCTTGGCCTCGAACTCGCCGGTGGCCTTCTCGTCTTCATCGGCATCCTGCGCCGAGACGGGCTCGGCCAGGCGCTCGCGCTCCTCGGGAGAGAACGCCGCCTTGTCAACGAGGTCCACGGCGCGCGTTCCCAGCGCGATGGCCTCGTCAAAGAGGTCAAGAGAGCGCTCGAGCGACGTGTCCTTCTTGCGCACGTCCGCAATGATCTCATCAAGGCGAGCCGTAACGTCAGAGAAGCGCTCGTAACCGGAGATGTCGGGAGCCTTGGCCATAGGGGCTACTCGCCCTCTCCAGACCAGTTGTCACCGTCGTCATAGGGATAGTCATCCTCGCCAAAGGACTGCTCATGGGCAGCCTGCTGACGAGCGCGCTCCTCGGCCTCGGCGGCCGCGTGGGCGTGACCCTTCTCCACAACGTCGACGCCGGCGTCGATGTCGGTCTGAATGCGGCCGAGGATACCGTTCACGAAACGGCTCGACTCCTCGGAGCTGCCAAACGCCTTGGCAAGCTCGACGCACTCGTCGATGGCGACCGCGGAGGCCACCTCGTCAACGTAGAGGATCTCGAACAGGGCGATGCGCAGCAGGTTGCGGTCCGTGGCAGAGACGCGGGAGAGGCTCCAGTTGCGCGAGGCCTCGGAAAGCACGGCGTCAATGTCTGCAAGGTGCTCATACGTGCCACGCGCGAGAAGCTCGCCGTACTCGTCAAGCGGGCCCTCGGACAGGGCGTACTCGCCGGAGAGGACGTCGGCGACGGAACGACCGCTGGCCTCGGCCTGGAACAGAAGCTGAAGGGCATTACAGCGAGAGAGCGTGCGTCCCCCGATGTGCTTGTGGTTAGAAGACAAGACCTACTCCTTGGGGAAGACGAGCTCATCGATGCAGACGTCGATGCTAGCGACGCGCACGCCAATCTGGGCATCCACGGCCTCGGCAACGGCGGCGCGGACCTCCTCGGCGAGCTTGGTGAACGGGTAGCCAAAGAACACGACGAGACGAACGGTGATGGCGATGGCGTCGCCGTCGACGACGCTGCACTCGACGGCGCTCGCCGTGGGCTGGGGCTTGGAGGTCAGCATGGCGATGATGCCACTGGCGATGTCCTTGCCATAGACGGAGGCCACGCCCTCGACCTTCTCGGCGGCGGCGCTCACGATCGTGGAGACGACGCTCTTGGAGACGCCCATGCCGGCGATTCTCAGCTCATTGCTCATGACTGCCCCTTTCGGTGCGAAAGCGCCCGCGTGCCGACAAGTGGCACGCGGGCCCGTTGATAGACGCTAGACGCGGGAGACGAACTTACCCTCGCGGGTGTCGATCTTGATGACCTCGCCCTCGTTGAGGTACATCGGCACCTGGATGACGGCGCCCGTCTCGACCGTAGCCGGCTTGCCGCCGCCCTGGACGGTGTCGCCCTTGAAGCCCGGGTCGGTCTTGGTGATCTCGACCTCGATGAACATGGGGGGCTGGACGGTGAGCAGGTCGTCGTCGGCGTACATGAGCTGGCAGACGTCGTTCTCCTTGAGCCACTTGGCGTTGTCGCCGATGAAGTCGGCGGGCACCGGAATCTGCTCGTAGGTGCTCATGTCCATGAAGTAGTAGTTGTCACCGTCGTTGTAGAGGTACTGCATCTCCTTGGTGGAGAGCATGACGGAGTCGAACTTGGAGCCGGCGTTGCAGGTCTGGTCGCCGATGACGCGGCCGGAGCGGAGGTCCTTGATCTTGTAGCGAACGAAGGCGCCGCCCTTGCCCGGCTTGACGTGCTGGAACTCGACGAGGGTGTAGATCTTGTCCTTGATCTTGAGGCCCATGCCGTTCTTGAACTCGGCGGTGCTGATCTGCTGCATCTAAAGACTCTCTTCCTGTCTTAGGCCCGCGTGCGCGCGAACCACATACGTTCATGCAGTCTGGTATTGTAGCACGCCCGATATGGGCCCATGCACGCGCCGGGCATACCCCCAAGAGCTGCACACATGCAGCCGCCGTCCACGGCGTGGGACGGGCACAAGGGGACTACTTCTCGTGACGGATCATCGAGGGAATCTTGGGGATGGCCCTCACGCCGGCCTTCAGGACGTCGAGAAGCGAGGGGCTCCTCTGGATGCGGCTCGCGTCCACGTGCTCGCGGACGGCGCGCAGCGTTGCCTTGTTGTTGCGCGTGGAGAAGACGAACTTGTTGCCGTCCTTGATGAAGATGGCGAAGCGGCTGATCTTCTTGCCCGGCAGCACCTCGGCAGCCACGTAGTCCACCTCATCCCAGGGGATCTGGACGAAGTCGTCGCGGTTGCGCTCGTTGTAGAACTCGAACGCGCGGTCCCCCACCATGACGTCGCCGTACGTGCCAAGCCCAGAGAGGAAGCTCGCCCTCTCCGTGTACTCGACCCTCGTGTTCTGAGACTGGGCCATCACGGCCTCCTTCTTGCTCCCACCCTACGAAAGGGGCCGCTCCCCAGCGCGGGAAGCGGCCCTTGAGAAGTCGCTATGCGGCTACATCCTACATGAAGCCGAGCAGACGACCAATGATGCCCACGGCGAAGAGGGCCAGGATGATGACGATCGGGCTGACCTTCTTCTTGAGCAGCTTGCAGCACAGAAGCGTGAGCAGCACGGCGGCGAGGCCGGGGATGAGCTGGTCGAGGTTCTGCTGCAGCGTCGTGACCTTCGTGGCGTCCAGGGCGGTGGCACCGATGGAGTTGTACTGGGTCAGGGCCTCCTTAATGCCCTCGGAGCCACTGGGAAGCTTGCTCCAGTCGATGTAGGCGCCCTCAGCCTGAGGAATCTGCGAGACGATCGGCGTGAAGGAGATGGACACCCAGCGCTGGACGAGCGCACCGATGATGAACATGCCCAGAATGGAGGCACCTTCGGTGATCTTGCCCATGAGGCCGCCGGAGAGGTCCTTGGCGATGGAGGAACCCACCTTGTAGCCAAACTCCTGCGTGTACCACTCGAAGGCCATACGGATGATGTTCCACGCCACGAAGAAGAGGATGGGGCCCACGATGGAGCCACCGAGCGCGAGCGACGCGCCGAGGGCGCCGAGAATCGGGCGCACGGTGAACCAGAACACCGGGTCGCCAACGCCAGCCAGCGGGCCCATCATGCCTACCTTGACGCCCTGGATGGCAGCGTCGTCAACGGGGGCGCCGTTGGCACGCTCCTCCTCGAGGGCGAGCGTGACGCCGATGACCGGGCTGGAGACATAAGGGTGCGTGTTGTAGAACTCGAGGTGACGCTTGAGGGCGGCAACCTGGTCTTCCTTGGCGGGGTAGAGCTTCTTGATCGCGGGGATCATGGAGTAGCACCAGCCGCCGTTCTGCATGCGCTCGTAGTTCCAGGAGCCCTGGAGGAACTGGTGGCGCCACCAGACCTTCTTGCGGTCAGCAGCGGTGAGCTCGAACTTGTTCTCTGCCATGGTAGTCACTCTCCCTTCCTACTCGTAGTCGTTCAGAATGTCGCCCAGCGGATCGCCGGAGCCGCCACCGTTGCCGCCACCCTGCTTGGCCATGTCCTTGAGGCCAAGGTAGACGAGGGCGAGCGAGATGCCGATGAGGCCAAGGGCGATGAGCGTGAGCTGGGAGATGGCAGCGAGGACGAAGCCGAGGATGAAGAACGGCCAGGTCTCCTTGGTGGCCATCATGTTGATGACCATGGCGTAGCCTACGGCAGCAACCATGCCACCGCCGACGGCCATGCCGCCGGCGAGCCATGCGGGCATGGCGTTGAGCGCGTTCGTGACGGCAGAGTCCGGGATGACGCAGAGCAGCGCGGCCGGAATGGCGATGCGGACGCCCTGCATGCAGATGGCGACGACCTGCCAGACCTCGATGCCCTTGAAGTCGCCCTTCTCGGCGCAGGCGTCCATGGCATGGACGATGCCCGTGGCGAGCGTACGGCAGATCATCGTGAGGAACAGGCCAGCGACGGACAGCGGGATGGCCAAGGCCACGGAGGTGGTGATGGCGTTGCTCACGTCAGCATTGCCGCCGTTGAGGGCCAGGACCATGATGATGGCCGAGGCAACGGATGCAAGCGCGGCGTCGGGGGCCACGGCGGCGCCGATGTTCGCCCAGCCGAGGGCAATCATCTGGAGCTGGCCGCCAAGGAGGATGCCCTCCTGGAGATGGCCGCTGACAAGGCCGATGAGCGTGCAGGCCACCAGGGGCTGGTGGAACTCGAACTCATCGAGGATGCCTTCCATACCAGCGAGGAAGGCAACAATGACGATGAGAGCAATCGTGATTGGAGTCATGTGTCAGACCCTCCTTACTGATTTGCCTGGGCGGCCAAGTCTGCCTTGGCCTTCTTGAGCATTGCGTCGACGTTCTCAGAGGCGTCGGAGGGCACCTTGCGGGCCTCGAACTCGACGCCAAGCTCGCGGAGCCTCTCGATGGTCTTGACGTCGTCCTCGCCCATGGCGATGGCGTTCGTCACAACGACCTTGCCCACGGAGTGCGCCATGGAGCCGATGTTGGCCTTCTTGATGTCAACGCCGCCCTCGATGCACTTGAGCAGGTCCTGCGGAGTCTCGAACAAGAGGAACGCCTTCGTGGCGCCAAAGCGCGGGTCCTTGGCGAC
Organism: Parolsenella catena; assembly: GCF_003966955.1. Classification (GTDB taxonomy): domain Bacteria; phylum Actinomycetota; class Coriobacteriia; order Coriobacteriales; family Atopobiaceae; genus Parolsenella; species Parolsenella catena. The sequence goes on from NZ_AP019367.1 coordinate 1,025,610, forward strand.
CTCGACCATCTTGGAGATGGGCACGACGTTGGCCGGAACTCCCGGAGGCGCGGCCTGCTCGATCATGGTCTTGCGCAGCTCGTCATGGGCCACGCCATCGGAGACCACGATGATGCGGTTGGGCGCAATCTGCTTGGTCCAGGCGGTAGCCACCTGGCCGTGGAGCAGGCGCGTGTCGATGCGGACGGCCGCGATGTCGATCTTGCCGTTGCCGAGCACCGTGCCGGGGGCGATGGCTCCGGCGTGGGCTGCCGCCGCCTTGGACGCCGTCACCTTGGGCTCGAGGCCCTCGGGAAGGACGCGAACGCCCTTGCGACCCTCGGAGACGAGGTGAGCCGCGATGTCATGGGCAGACTTCGTCGCATCGATGCGCGCCGAGTATGCCTCGATGAGCATCGGCAGGTTCAGACCCGTGACGATGGCCCACGTGTCGTGACCCTTGGCGAAGGCGCTCGTCTGGTTGAACGGCGTGCCTCCCCACAGGTCGACCAGGAACAGGACCTGCTCCTGGTCCTCGAGCGAGGCAACGGCCTTCTCGAGGTTTGCCCTGAAGTCATCAGGGCCCATGGACGGCTCGAGACTGACGACGGCAACGTTCTCCTGGTCACCAAAGACCATGGAGCCCGTCTGCCGGACGCCCGCCGCAAGATCGCCATGGCTTGCTAGGACAATCCCTACCATTCCTACCTCCCATGCATGAATGGGTCTAATTGCGGGACATGGACATGATAGGTCCAAATTGCTCCAGATGTGGAGAATAAGTTTGCAAGCGTTGATGAAGATGTTGAGGAAACACAAATATGAGATAAGAGGTATATTTATGTGTTCTGTATATGCTTGGTCTTTCTATATGTTGTTGATATATCCGTGTGTTATCTATTTATGTAAGGACCAGCTGCATATATATGCTAGCTGGTCCTTTTAATTAACGATACCGTTCGCGGATATAACGAATCATTTCACTGAAACGCAAATCTGAGCCAAGCCATCAAAACCGCAGCTAATGAGCGAGAAATGAATATCGTCGATTAGCACGGAATGACCGTGAGCTCATGCGGCGATTCCGTGAACGGCTCATAGCCGTCCTCCGTGACGAGGCCGAAGTCCTCGAGACGGATGCCGAACTTGCCCGGCAGGTAGATGCCCGGCTCAATCGTGATGACGGCACCGGCGGGAATGGGCTCCATGTTGCGGCGGTTGAAGTTGGGCTCCTCGTGAATCTCGACGCCCACGCCGTGTCCGAGGCCGTGCTTGTAGAAGTCACCGTAGCCGGCGTCCGAGATGACCTTCACCGAGTGGTCGTAGACGTCCTTGCCGATGACGCCGGCACGGGCCATGGCCGCGCACTCCTCGTGAGCCTGGCGCACGACGTCGTAGACGTGGCGCTGCTCGTCTGAGGGCTCGCCCACGCAGACGGTGCGCGTCATGTCGGAGTGGTAGTCGGCCACTGTGCAGCCGTAGTCCATGACGATCATGTCGCCCTTCTCGACCACGCGGGGGCCGGGCTGGGCGTGCGGGTTGGCGCCGTTGGGACCGCTCGCGATGATGGTGCCAAAGGACAGGCCGTCGGCGCCGTGGGAGAGCATGTAGTTCTCGAGCTCGGCGCGGATCTGCTGCTCGGTGACGCCCGGCTTGATGTAGCCGCAGATGTGGCGGAACGCCTCGTCGGTGATGCGCTGGGCGGCGCGCATGAGCTCGATCTCCTCGGAGTCCTTGACCGCACGGAGCTTCACGAGGTCGCCGTGCAGGCGCGGAAGCAGGCACGCCACGGAGCGCTGCGAAAGGGCAACCTTGAGGGCATCGTAGAAGTCGAGCGTGCACGTGTCCTCGATGGCCACGACGCGGGCATGGGCCTCGCGGATGCGGTCGGCGACCCACTGCTCGGCGCCGGTGATGGTCTCGTCAAGCTCCCAGGCGGTGTTGGCACCCAGGCGCTCGCAGAAGGTGTTGTAGTAGCGCGAGTCCGTGTGCAGCAGCTGGCGCGTGGGCGTGATGACGGCCGTGTGGGCCACCTCGTCGTCGAACGTGCGCTCGCAGCCCGTGAGCCAGCGCAGGTCAGGGTTGTTGCGCAGGATGACGGCGTCATAGCCGCGCTCCTCCATGATTGCGCGGAGCTTTGCCACGCGCGCGGCACAGGCCTTCTCGTCTGCCATATGTGTTCCTTTCCTCGAGGGTATTGGACGGGTTCATAGAAAGGCGCGGCCTGGGAGCCGCGCCGGGGGTGTGCTAGTTGGCTTGCTCCGGGGCCTCGGGGGCGGGCGTCTCAGGGACGGACGTCTTGGGTGCCTCGGTGGCCTCAGTGACCGCGGCCGCCTCGCGGGCGCGACGGCGTGCGAGCTTGCGACGGCTCTTGCACCAGCCGCTCAGGTGCTCCAGCAGCATCTCGTCCGGGACCGAGGTGAGACGCACGCGCCCAAACCCAAGCGGCAGGGCAAGCATGAAGCGGTTGGAGCGGCTGAACTCCTCGGCCTTGAGACAGTCGAGGAGCGCCTGCGGCTCTATGACGCAGGCGACCTCGGAAAGACCAAGCTTCTCGAGCAGGCCGTCTTGGGTGAACACGAAGTCAACGAGCTTGTCGTCGGGCGCCTGCTTGGCGGCGGCAAGGCGCGCCGCGATGCGCAGGCCCTCGGCGAACAGGCGCGCCGAGCCGGGATTCTCGTCCACGAGATAGCGGGCGGCATCGGCGTGCTGGGACTCCACGGCGCGCTCGAGGGCGCGCCCGATGGCCTGGCCATAGAGGATGCCCTGCCTCATGGCGAGGGCCGACGAGGAGACCACGCGGGCTCGGGACTTCGTGATGTCGAGGATGGCCGCAACGAGCGTGTCCTCCGCGGCGGCAATGACGCCGTCAGCGCGCACGGCAAGCTCGTTGAAGCTGTTCTCGCCCGCAGAGACCGCCCCCGCGACCATGACGGCACGGCCCATGAGCTCGGAGTTCGTGAGGTCGCCGGAGACAAACACGCTTGGGTCCGCGATCATGAAGCGGGCGTTTCCACGAGCCACGAGCATGTCGGGCGCGGCCGGGGCGTCGATGGGGCGCGGCGTCACGGTGACGTCTGTTACGGCGTCGAGCGTCGTGGCCACGGCGACGACGGGGCACCCCGTGTGCCACGTGGCGCCCGCGAAGATGGCGAGCGAGATGACGTCGGCATCGCCCACGACGACGATGGGGTCGTCTGCGGTGACGTGCTCGGAGGCAAGCCCCTGGTAGAGTGCCGTGACGTTCTCAATGCTGCGGGCGGCACGTCCGGCGGGCACGCTCGTGAGGCTCACGGCAAAGCCCGCGTCCTTGAGCAGCCTGCTGCACCTCTCCGTGAGCTCGGCGTCGATGTCATCGCCGCTCACGAGAAGGGCGCGACTCGGCTTGCCTGCCGCGATCCTGGCGGCGTTGCCAAGCTGGTCGAGCGCGCCGGTGCCCACGCGCATGTCACACGAGCCCGCGCGCATGACGACGGACTGCCTGCGCACGACAGGCGCCGGGGCTGGCTCGGGAGCGATCTTTGCCTCGGGCGCCGCCTGCTCGGCGGCCTCGGTATTCTCGTCACTCATAGCAGTCCCCTTTCCCAGAGCAGCTCACCCACGTCATAGGCAACCTGCTCGAACGTCTTACCAGAGATGATGACGCGATAGTCGCACGCAGCCTCGTACAGGGGCCTGCGATGGGCGTAGAGCTCGCGCGCGTGGGCGAGGTCCCCCAGGTCCGGGCGCTTCTCTGGGCGACGGATCTGGCGCAGTGAGTCCTCAAGCGTGCCGTCGAGAAAGACGACGCTACCCATCTCGTGCATGAGGACGGCGTTGCGCTCGCTCTCGATGATGCCGCCGCCACAGCTCACGAGCAGGCTGCGGCGCCGACGCAGGCTCTCGAGCGAGCGGGTCTCCGCCACGCGGAACGCCTGCTCCCCACGCGTCTCGAAGATGCGGGCCACACTGGCGTGAAGGTCGCGCTCGACCATGTGGTCCACGTCGACGAACGAGCGGTGGAACATGTTGCCGAGGTTGCGGGCGACCGTCGTCTTGCCGGCGCCGAGGAAGCCGATGAAGAAGACGTGGTCGCAGCCGTGGTGTGCCCGGTTGCGATCGCGACGTGCCTCGTCCATCTGGCCTCCCCTCTCGTGGATAAAAAAGCCGGCGCCCCAGACGCTGCGCCGGCCATGCGTGCATATCTGGGTTCAATTCTACCGCAGGGCATACGTGCCCGTCCCAAAGCAAGTCGACCCAGGCTGCTCCATATCTGCCAGGCGCTAGGAAACGAGGCACGTGAGGAGCAGGGTACCCGCAAAAGCAGCCGAAAGCCACGGGCCAAGCGCAAACGTGCGCTGCCTCGTCGCCAGAGCCCATACGGCGCCAAACAGACAGGCCACGGCAAACGCCGGGACCACAAGCCAGCCGAGCGAAACCGCCCAGGCGGCCGCGAGCTTGACGTCGCCTAGGCCAAGCCCGGCCCGACCAGCCACGCGCCGGTACAGCATCTCCGCGGCAAAGCCTGCGAGCAGAACCGCACATGCCGCAACAAAGGCCATGAGCGGCTTGCCGAGCGGGGGAATCGCACCCGTGGCAAGACGAGCAAGCTGCAGGCACACGCCGCACGCCGCAACGCCCGCGCAGCACGCGTTGGGAATCCTGCGGGTCCGCGCATCAACCACGGCAGCCCACGCGCTCAGGGCAACCAGCACCGCCGCCGCAAGCCACACGAGACTCACCTGCGCGCGCCTATCGCCCGCTCGAACACGCGGAAGATGTGCGTGTACCACAAATCGCTCGTGCTCTGGGGCTCAACGAGGATCGTGCGCACGCCCGCAAGGTTGCCGGCCATGACATCGGTGAACACCTGGTCGCCAATGAGCACGGCCTCGCGAGCCTCGACGCCCACGAGCGAAAGCGCTCGCCTCACCGCAAAGGGCGCAGGCTTCATGGCATGGTGCACCACGACGCACCCAAGCTCGGCCGCGCTCGCCTCGACCTGCTGGGTGTGAAAGTTGTTCGACACCATGCACAGCGCGATGCCCGCCGCACGCACGCGAGAGATCCACTCCATGACATCGGCGGGTGCCTCGCCCGTATCTCGGGGGACCACGGTGTTGTCACGGTCGAACAGCACGCAGCGAACGCCGAGAGAGACAAGCTCCTCAACGTCGACGTCGGTGATGGCGCGCTCGAGGCGCCAGGGCCTGACAAGACTCATCTACCTGTTCTCCTCAATGGCCTGGAGGTGCTCGTCGTAGGTCGAGGAGAACCACTCGTCGGTCTGGGTGATGTAGAAGTAGAGGTAATCCGTATCGTCTGGCGAGAGGACCGCCTTGATGGAGTCAACGGAGGGCGTGCAGATGGGCGTAGGCGTAAGGCCAGCGTTGAGGTAGGTGTTGTAGGGGCTCTCGGTCTTGAGGTCGTCGGCCGTGACCTCGCCGCCCGTGACGTACATCATCGTGGCGTCGCTCTGCAGCGCCATGCCGGCCTTGAGACGGTTGAAGAACACCGAGGCCACCTTGGGGCGCTGTCCGTCAGTCACGGCCTCGCGCTCCACGATGGAGGCAAGCTTGATGACGTCGTAGTCGCTCATCGTGATGCCGTAGCGGTCTGCGATGAGGGCCTCGCCGCTCGCAAAGTCCAGCGACGCCACGTCCGCGTTGTACTGATCGAGCATGGCGCGAATCACCGCGTCCGCAGTGACATCGCTGCGTCCGGAGAAGTCGTAGGTCTTGGGGCACAGGAAGCCCTCGAGCGAGTCGTCGGCGGCATTGGCAAGGAACGGATAGTCCGCCACGTAGTTGGAGGCCTTAGCCTGCGCGATGAAGTCATCGCCGGAGACTGAGAGCGCCTCGGAGACGAGACGGGCCGTCTGGGGGACCGTGAGCCCCTCGGGAACGGTGAGGCGGCCCGAGGTCGAGTTGGGGCCACTGATGAGCTGACTGATGATGGAATCTATGTCCTGGCCCACCGTGAACACGTAGGCGCCGCTCTTGAGCTGCGAGTCTGCCTTCTGCTTGCGCGCCTGCGTGATGAAGTCATCGGTGTTCGCGATGACGCCGGCGTCCTTGAGCTTGGCCGCAACCGCGTTGGCACCGGAGCCGTCGTCGATGACGACCTCCACCTGCTCGCCCTGGTTGGGAAGCGTGTCCTGCCCCGCTCCTCCCCCGAACACGCGAGAGATGACAAAGGCGAGGCCCACGACCACCACGAGCGCGGCCGCCGCTATGCCCGCGATGACGGGAGCCTTTCTGGAGTGGCCGCCGCGACGCGCGGCCTCGCGCTGGGAACGGGAGCGAGGCGCGGCCAGGCTCTGCATGCCAGCTGCCTGACGCGCACGGGAGCCGCGGACAGGCGCGGTGGCGGGGCGCCTTGGCGAGTGGGCCGCCGGGCGAACGCGTGGCTGGCCCGAGCGGCCGGCATGCGCACGGGCACCAGAGGGCGCCGAGAAGCGCCTCCCGCTCGCAGAGGGGCGAGACGAACCCGCCGCTCCCCCGCCTGTGGAGAAGCGGGGCGAGCGGCGGCGCGACGAGTCTGTCATGGTTGGGCCCTTCTCGAAACGTGGGCCCGTGCAAGCACCCGCGGCGGTCTGCTAGTCGCTAGAACGTGTCGTCCTGCCCATGCGAGTCAAGCCAAGCTTGCAGGAACAACGACGCTGCAATCATATCAACCTTGCCACGCATCTGCTTCTCGCGAAGGCCCTGCTCACGCAATATGCGCTTGGCCTCGGAGGAGGAGAGCCGCTCGTCTGCGAACTCGAGGGGCAGGCCGCACGCGTCTGCGATCTGACGGGCCTGAGCCATGATGCGCTCGGCCTGCGGGCCATCCTCGCCAGACATGGTCTGGGGACGGCCGCAGACGAGCACGTCTGGCTCGTAGTCCTCGAGGATGCGGCGGAAGGTGCGGGCATGGCCCAGCACCTCCGCCGCCGGAAGCACCTTGACGGGGCTGGCGACGCGACCGGAGGCGTCGCTCGCGGCGATGCCGATGCGAACCTCGCCAATGTCTAGCGCAAGCGCCCTCACGAGAGCCGCCTTAGGCCAGCATCTCGCGGGCGGCGGCGAGCGCGGCCTCGATGCCCGCGGCGTCCTTGCCGCCGGCCTGAGCCATGTTGGGACGGCCGCCGCCACGACCGCCAACGTGCTCGGCAACCTTGCGGATGACGTCGCCGGCGCCAAAGCCGGCCTTCACGGCGCCGTCGGTGGCGGCGGCAAGGAGGGCCACCTTGCCCTCGGGCGTGGCCGTGGCCAGGAAGCACGCGACGTCGCCGCCGTTGGCCTTGTCGCGGATGGCGTCCCAGGCCTCGCGCAGCTCGCCGGCCTCGAGGCCGTCCATACGGGCGATGACGGCCTTGTAGGAGCCGCAGTCGATGGCGGCGCCCATGGCGGCCTGGATCTTGTCGGAAGAACCGCCGAGAAGGGCCTGCTTGAGCTTGGCCTCGGCCTCGCGGGCGCCCGCCTTGATGTCGGCGATGCGGCCGGCGGCGTCCTCGGGGCGGCACTTGAGCTCGGCGGCCACGGCGTCGAGGGCTTCGTTGCGCTCGTCGAGCCAGGCAAGGGCGCCCAGGCTCGTCACGGCCTCGATGCGGCGGACGTTGGAGCCCGTGGAGGACTCGGAGACAATCTTGAACAGGCCGAGCTCGGAGGTGTTGCGGGCGTGCGTGCCGCCGCAAAGCTCGCGGCTGAACGGCACGTCCTCGGTGCCGCAGGAGACCATGCGCACCACGTCGCCGTACTTCTCGCCAAACAGGGCAACGGCACCGGCGGCCTTGGCCTCCTCAATGTCGCAGACCTTCGTGACGACCGGCTTGGCCGAGAAGATCTCGACGTTCACGAGGTCTTCGACCTCGTGCAGCTGCTCGGCCGTGAGGGCCTCGAAGTGCGTGAAGTCAAAGCGCAGGCGGCCGTCGTCCACGAGAGACCCCGCCTGGTTGACGTGCTCGCCGAGCACAGACTTGAGCGCGGCGTCGAGCAGGTGCGTGGCCGTGTGGTTGCGACGGATGAGCTCGCGGCGGTGAGCGTCGATCGAGGCGGTCACGACGTCACCCTCGTGGAGCGTGCCCTCAAAGACCTTTGCCACGTGCGCGTACAGGCCGTTGTGACCCTTCGTGTCCGTGACCTCGAGCTTGGCAGCCTCGGAGACGAGCGTGCCGGTGTCGCCCACCTGGCCGCCCATCTCGGCGTAGAACGGCGTGCGGTCGAGCAGAACCTCGACCTTGGAGCCCTCGGCGGCCTCGCTCACGCGCTCGCCGTCTGCCACGATGGCAACAACCTTGGCGCCCTTGAGCTCGTTGTGCTCGTAGCCATCGAACTCGGTGGGGGCCAGCTCGTCGGACAGGGCGGTCCAGACGTTGTTGAAGTCACCCCAGGCGTCGCGGTTGGCGGCGGCTCGGGCGCGGCTCTTCTGCTCTGCCATGCAGGCATCGAAGGCGTCCATGTCAACGTCGTGGCCCGCACCCTGGGCAATCTCGACCGTGAGGTCGATGGGGAAGCCGTAGGTGTCGTGCAGCTTGAAGGCAACGTCGCCGGGCAGCGTGGTGCCGGCGTCTAGGCCATCGAGCGCCTCGTCGAGGTAGGCGCGGCCGGTATCGAGCGTCGTGGAGAAGCGCTCCTCCTCGGCCGAGACGATGCCCTTGACCAGCGCGACGTTCTTGAGCAGCTCAGGGTAGGCCCCGCCCATGATCTCGTTCACGGCATCGATGAACTTCGTGAGGAAGGCGCCCTCGATGCCCAGCAGGCGGCCATGGAACACGGCGCGACGCAGCAGACGACGCAGGACGTACTCACGGCCCTCGTTGCCCGGAAGGATGCCGTCAGAGATCATGAAGTCAACGGCGCGGGCGTGGTCGGCGATGATGCGCAGCGAGCGCGACGGGCCGGAGTAGGCCTCCGGGTCGTAGCTCTTGCCGGAGATCTGCTCGCCGAGCTTGATGAGGCCCTGCATGATGTCGCCGTCGTAGTTGGCGCTCTTGTGCTGCAGGATGGCGGCCATGCGCTCCAGGCCCATGCCCGTGTCGAGGTTGCGGTGCGGCAGCTCCGGCATGGAGCCGTCCTCCTGGCGGTCATACTGCGTGAACACGAGATTCCAGAACTCGAGGAAGCGGTCGCAGTCGCAGCCCGGCTTGCAGTCCGGCTTGCCGCAGCCCACGTCCTCGCCCTGGTCAAAGTAGATCTCGGAGCAGGGGCCGCAGGGGCCGGTGGGGCCGGCGGCCCAGAAGTTGTCGTCCTCGCCGAGGCGCGAGATATGGTCCTCGGGAACGCCCAGCGAGCGCCAGACATCGTGGGTCTCGTCGTCGTCTGTGAAGACGGTGAAGTAGAGGCGGTCAAGCGGAAGCTTGAACTTCTCGGTGATGAGCTCGAAGGCCCAGGCGCAGGCCTGCTGCTTGGAGACGCCGCCGAAGGAGAAGTCGCCGAGCATCTCGAAGAACGAGAGGTGACGGCCGTCCTCGCCGATGCAGTCGATGTCGTTGGTGCGCACGCACTTCTGGCAGGAGCAGGCGCCGATCTCCTTCATGGTCTTCTTGCCCTGGTAGTACTCCTTGAACTGGTTCATGCCGGCGTTGGCAAGAAGCAGCGAGGGGTCCTCCGGCACGAGCGAGGAGCTCGGGTAGAGCTTGAGGCCACGCTCCTCAAAGAAGTTGAGGAACGTCGAGCGAATCTCGGCGGTGGTCATGGTCGGAAAGTCAGCGGTGCTCATATGTCTCCCCTACGTTCGGGTTGGTCAACGTGCATTCAACTGCGTAAGTATACCGCGAGCGGCAGGAATGCGGGCGTGAGCGGGTGCCCGGCACCGCGTCCGCGCAAGATTCAAACGAATATTTAGCTCATCAGACTTATTAGGCCCCGTAAGCAAACGTATCCAGCAATCGATAACGCAGCCCCTACGACGCCTTGGGACCGTCGCCGCCAACGAGCGTCTCGCGGATCTTGTCGGCAAGGGTTGCCTCATGCTCGGGGCTCTCCTCGGCTTGGGCGTCGGCAATGCCATCGGCCTCAACCAGGCGCGAGTCCGCGAGGAACGTGTCGTCATCAAGCGCGTCGAAGGAGGGCACGGGCGAGCCGTCAGCGTGGTGGTAGGGCGTGCCCTTGAAGAACGCCCCGTCAAAGCTCACGAGCTGTCTGCCCGTCTTGCTCTCGAAGTAGTAGACGAACGCGCCCTTGACGGCCGCCGTGAGCGGCACAGCAAGTGCCATGCCAAGCGCACCGCCAAGGCTCGCGCCCATGGTTATGCCCACGAGGCTCATGGCCGGATGGATCTTAACGGCGCTCTGCATCACGAGCGGGCTCACAAGGTTGTCGACCACGTTTTGCGCCACCACGGCAACCGCCATCGTCCATAGCGCCACGGCAGGCCCAGCGAACAGCGCCGCGAGCGTGGCCGTGAGCGCGGACACCGCGGGCCCCACAACCGGCACAAAGTGCAGCAGCCCCACGATGATGCCCATAAGGCCGGCATAGGGATGGCCGCACAGCGCAAAGCCCGCGAACGCCAGCACGCCGTTGAGCACGCTCGTGATCACGATGCTTCTCATGTAGCCGCCCACCGAGCGGCCGAGAACGGCCACGAGCAGCGCAAGGTCATCGTCGTGGCGCGGCCCTGCGATGACGCCCAGCTCTCGCATGATCGCCGGATAGTCCTTGGCAAACCAGTAGGCCATGACAAGGCCCAGGAAGAACATCACGAAGTCGTTGGCGAGCGCCATGACGTTGGGCACGAGCGCCGTGGACAGCCAGCTCGCGAGCTGGCGCGTAAGCGTAGTACCCACATCTGAGAGCGTGCCCACCAGGCCCTGCACGCTGCGCGAGATCTCTGCCGTCCTCTCGGATCCAAACGCGGCGAACAGCGACTGCACGGCGCCCTGCGCCTGGGCGAGAAGCCCCGGCAGGCGCTCGAGCAGCTGCATGAGCTGGCTCACGAACAGCGGCAGCAGCCACAGCATGAGGCCCACGAACACGGCGATGACCACCACGAGCGCGATGAGCGCGCCAAGCGCTCGCCCCACGCCGTGGCGCTCGAGCCAGTTGGTCATGGAGCTGCAGATGAATCCCACGACGGCGCCCACGAGCACGCACTGCACGGCGGACTCCACCGAGCCCAGCGCAACGAGCGCGATCACGAACGCGAGCGCACATCCCACGAACGCCCAGGCGCGGGCGCCCACGAGACGGGCGGACTCGTAGGCCGCCTTCCTCTCGACGGGTGTCTTGCGGCCGGTCGTCACTTCATGAGCCCCTCGGGGTCAACCTTTTCCTGCAGCTTCTTGAGCGTGCGACGCAGAAGGCGGCTCACCTGCACCTGGGAGATGCCCAGGCGCTTGGCGATCTCTATCTGCGTGAGGCCGTCGTTGAAGCGCATCCGGATGACCTCCTGCTCGCGGGGCGAGAAGTCGCGGATGGTGTCCTCGATGACCATGCGGTCGTCGGCCGAGGTGAGGTCCTCGTCCACGCTCGCGTAGTGGTCGATGACGGCGGGCGTCTCGTCCTCGTCCGAGCCACCGCCCTCGAGCGGCACGGAGGTGTAGGCGCTCGAAGACTCCATGGCCTCGAGCACCTCGTCCACGGAGACCCCGAGCTTGGCGGCGACCTCCTCAGTGGAGGGCGTACGCTGGAGCTCCTTGGTGAGCCCGTCGGTAGCCTGGTTGACCTTGGCGGACAGCTCCTGCAAACGACGCGGCACGCGGACGCTCCAGCCCTTGTCGCGGAAGTGGCGCTTTATCTCGCCCAGGACCGTGGGCGTGGCGTAGGTGGTGAACTCAAGGCCGCGGTCGGGGTCAAAGCGGTCGATGGCCTTGATGAGGCCGATCGTGCCCACCTGGATGAGGTCGTCGAGCGGCTCGCCGCGGTTCTTGAACTTGCTCGCGAGGAAGCGCACGAGGTTGAGGTGGCTCATCACGAGCTCGCCACGCGCGTCCTCGTCGCCCTCCTGCTTGTAGAGGCGGAAGAGCTCGCGCGTGCGGGCCTTGTCCCAGGCGAGCTTGCCCTTGGGCGTGCCCGGGAGGTCTCGCGTGGCGGCCGCCGCGGCACGTCTCGCCTCGGCGCGCTGCTCGGCGGTGAGCTCTGTCGATTCGTTAGGCATCGGCAACGTCCGCACTCTTCGTGAGCCGCAGCGTGCGCGTGGCCTCGTCATAGGAGCACTCGTCGCACACGGCGGAGAGGATGAGCTCGGCATAGGTCGAGGTCTGGTCGTCCTCGGCAAGCTCGGAGGGGCCAAAGGCGTACGAGATGGCCACATTGCCCTCGCCCACCTTGAACTCGATGGCAACCGCGTCCGGCTCGGTGGCGCAGCACCACACGAAGCCCTCCTCGGCCACCATGCGGGCGTCCTCCACGTCCTCCACGGAAAGGCCCGCGAGCACGGCGAGGTTTGCGGCGAGCATACGGACGGGGCGCGCGTACTCGGGATCTGCGGGAACGGTAATGGATACGTTCTGGCTCATCGTGCGCCCCCTACTCGTTCTCGGAGGCGGCGGACTGCTCGACGGCAGCGTCCTCGGGCTTCTGCGCAGCAGCGGGATAGGTGAAGTAACCCGTGTCGCCACAGACCTGCTCGACGTTTACCTGCGCCACCTCGGCGGCAGGAGCGTCCGCGTCCTTGGGGGCCTCGAGGCTTGCCGGGTCATCATGGCCGGAGAGCTTGGATGGCTGCTTGCCCGTGACCCTTCCGGCCACCTTTGCCGCCACGCCTGCCACACCGCTCGCCGCGTGCTCCACGGCACCGGAGACGGCGTCGGTCACGCGGGCGCCCGTACCGGTCACGGTGTTGACGTCCGAGAGGATGCCCTCGACGCGCACGAGGTCCACGTTGATGAGATCCACGGTGGTGGAGGCCTTCTCGAGGATGGGCTCGATCTGCTTCACGGCGGGCTGCAGCTCGTCGATGGCACCATCGAGCTTGGCGATGGCGGGACGCACCTCGCCGATCGTGTCGTTCACGGAGTCTGCGAGCTCCGAGACGCTCTTGCGCGCCTGGCGGATGGTGAGGGCAAGCTCGACCACGGCCCAGATGCCGGCAATGACCAGGACGATGAGGGCAATCGTCATTGGCTCCATCGGGATTCCTCCAACTGTTCGTGGCGCCCGCCGCGTGCAGGCGCGCTTCTTCTGCGAGTCATTCTACCCATCGGTGACGGATGGGGACGGGGTCGAGCCGTCACCGTGACAGATTGGACTCGTCCCCAGGTGTCGCCGCTAGGACTGCGGGCGGTCACGGCGCGTGGAGTCCAGGCGCCAGGCCTCCCAGCCCCGCCCGCTCGGGTGGAAGAACGCCCCGCGCTCCAGGCCGTCGGGCAGGTACTGCTGATCCACCCAGCCCTCGGGGAAGTCATGCGGGTAGAGGTAGGGGCCATAGGCGTCCGAGCCGGGACGATGGCGGTCCCTCAGGTGGTTGGGGACGTCTCGGCGCGGCCCGTGGCGCACCTCGTCCAGCGCGGCGTCGATGCCGGCCTCGGCGGCGTTGCTCTTGGGAGCCAGGCATACGTACAGCGCTGCCTGCGCCAGGTTGATGCGGCACTCCGGATAGCCGATGACCTCGGCTGACTTGAACGCGGCGTGCGCGATGAGCAGCGCCTGCGGGTCCGCGTTGCCCACGTCCTCGCTCGCGTGGATCATGATGCGCCGGGCGATGAACTTGGGGTCCTCGCCCGCGTCGATCATGCGCGCGAGCCAGTAGAGCACGGCGTCTGGGTCGCTGCCGCGCATGGACTTGATGAAAGCCGAGATGATGTCGTAGTGCATGTCGCCGGACTTGTCGTACGGAAGCCCGCGGCGGGGGTTTGCCTCCAGCACGTTCTCGCGCGTGATAGGCAGCGGAGCGTCCGTGCCGTCGCCGAGCGTGGAGCCGTCCGCGAGCGTCACCGAGCCGTCCAGGCCCACCTTGGCACCGGCCGGCAGCGCCATCTGGCTCGCGAGCTCGAGGCTCGTGAGCGCCGAGCGGGCGTCTCCGCCGGCAAGCTGCACGATCTCGTCGCAGGCATCGTCGGCGAGGGCGAACGCGCCGCCCAGGCCGTGCGGCGAGTCGCAGGCACGGCGCACGAGCGTGGCGATGTCGCCATCTCCCAACGGCTGCAGCTCCACGACGCGGCTGCGCGAGATGAGCGCCGAGTTGACCTCGAAGTAGGGATTCTCCGTCGTGGCGCCGATGAGGATGACGATGCGATCCTCCACGGCGTGAAGCAGCGCGTCTTGCTGCGAGCGGCTGAATCGGTGAATCTCGTCCACGAACAGGATCGTGCGCATGCCGCGGGCCATGAGACGGCTCTCTGCGGCGTCAATCTCTCGGCGCAGGTCCTTGACGGTGCCCGTGACGGCCGAGACCTCGGTGAACTCGGCGTGCGTGGTGTTGGCGATGATGCGCGCGAGCGTGGTCTTGCCCGTGCCGGCCGGCCCGTAGAGGATCACGCTCGAGAGCACGTCGTGCTCGATGGCGCGCCGCAGCCAAGAGTCCGGGCCAACGGCCTGCGCCTGGCCCACGTACTCGGGGAGGGTCTGCGGGCGCATGCGCACGGCCAGCGGCGCGTTCATGTTGCGCTTGTAGCGCTCGACTTCTGAAAACAGGTTATCCATGGGAACGATTGTACGACACGCAACGCCACAGGTGCAGCGGTGACAGTTTGGCCCCGTCCACATCTGTCACCGTTATCACCGTAGTCGCCAGGTGACGGTTTGACCCCGTCCCCAAGCGTCAGCGGCTAGCAGAAGTAGCCTCGGCGGCAGAACACGCCGGCGCTCTCGGGGAACAGTGACTCGCACAGCGCCACGAAGTAGTCGTCCGTCATCGAGGAGATGTAGTCCACCACCGTGAGGTCCAGGTCGCCCTCCCAGTCATAGACGCGGCCGTAATGCGCAAGCTGGCGCTCCACGTCCACGATGTGGTGGCGAAACACCGGGCTGCTCTCGTCGCCGGCCTTGAGGTCTGCCAGCATGCGCTCGTAGACGCGCGCAAACAGCTCGGCAAACGCGCCCGACAGCTCGCCCGACAACTCGCTGGCGTTGTAGATCTTCTCGTAGTTCTCACGCTTGGCACGGGCAAGCTCGGCAAACGCGGCCTCGCTCATCTCGATGCGGTTGCGCCCGAAGCTGTGCTGCACCACGTCGCCGATGAACGCGCCGAGCGCCCACGTGTTGTACGCGCTGCCCAGCCCGTCATCGAACGCGTCCTCGCCCACCACGCCCGAGGCGATGGCGTCCTGCCGGTCCTTGCCCACGTAGGCGATGATGTCCGAGATGCGCACCACGCAGCCCTCGAGCGTCATGGGACGCAGGTGGCCGATGGCGCCCTCCCCCGTGGCCCAGCATCCGTCCACGATCTTGTCGAACTCCGAGAAGCTCGCGAGGCCGCTCGTCTCGAACACCTGGCGCTCGCACTCGCCGTTGTGGCAGATCACGCCGTCGAGCGTCTGCAGCGTGAGGTTGCGGCCGTACAGGACGTCGAGCACGCGAACGCTCTGCACGTTGTGGAAGAACCACCGCCCGGTGCGCTCGTGGAAGGCGTCGTTCAAGAACCGCTCGCCGGCGTGGCCAAACGGCGTGTGGCCAATGTCGTGGCCCAGCGCAATGGCCTCGATGAGGTCCAGGTTAAGCCCCAGCGACAGGCCGATGTCTCGCGCCACGCGGCTCACGAGCTGCACGTGCAGGCCACGGCGCGTGATGTCGTCGTTCGCGCGCAGCGAGAAGACCTGCGTCTTGCCCGCGAGGCGGTTGTAGGCCGGCAGATGGATGATCTTCTCGGCGTCACGCACGAAGGCGGGGCGCTCGGCCGTGCCACGATCGCGCTCAACGTCAAGGCGTCGGATGACCGCCGCGTTGGGCGTGGCATGCTCGCTGAGAGCGCCGGAGCGCCGCTGGGCGAGAACGGCCTGGGCCACGTCGGGCGAAAGGCCGCATCCAAGCTCGGGGGCGCAGAGGTTCACGAAGGAAGACATGGCGTCACCTACTCGTCTAGCAGGGAGAACATGGAGATGGTCTGGCCGATTGGCGTGTCGTCCACGGATGGGGCGGCAGGGGCCTTCGCGCCGCGAGCGTGTTCCGCGACGGACTTGGGAGCTGCGGCGTGGGTACCGCCCGCGCCGCGCTTGCCGCCCGCACCGTGACCGTCTGCGGTGCGCTCGCCCGTACCATGGCCGCACGCACCGCAGCGACCATAGCGGCCCGTCTCTGCCAGGCAGCGGCACTCGAGCTTGGGAAGCTCGCCCAGCAAAAACCGTGCGATGACCGCATCGCCGGCGGCCGTGGGGTGGCCGTCCTCGTCGGAGATGAGCCGATCGTCCAGCCAGGGCGTGGCAAGGCTGAGGACCGCCGGCGCGCTCGCCGGCATGCGGCGCCTGCGCACGCGGGCCACGGCCTCGTCGATGAGGGCGGGAACACGCTCGAAGCAGCTGCCCGCAACCGGTTCGCGAGAGCCCACGTGCGGCCTCAGGACCACGAGCGGCACGTTGGGCCACAGCTCGTCAACGCGCTCGAGGTGAGCGGCGATCTCTCGTGCAACAACACGCTCGTTGCAGCGCCCATAGCGATAGTTGGCGCCCAGCGCCACGATCACGAGCACCGGCGCCGCAACGCCGCCGGGCAGCGCGCCCACCGCGCTTTCCTGAAACACCTGCGCCCCCACGCTCTGGTTCACGAGCGAAAGCCCCAGCTCGCGAGCCACGACAGACGGCCAGGCAAGCGCAGGGTCTCCCGTCGTGAAGCCCTGGGCCACGGAGTCTCCCAGCACAAGCAGCGTGCCCGCGGCGCAGTCCCCGACCGGCCGCACAAACGTACCGTTGCCGGCAACGCGCCCCAGCTCACAGCCCCTAAGTGCCGGTAGCCACACACAAACGCGATGGCTCTGACCAAAGCCGGGCAACGCAACCAGGTTGCCACGCGCCTTGAGCTCGCCGAGCTCCAGCGTAATCCCCGCAGCCCACTGCCCGCCGCTGCCCGCGGCACCAACGGCGGCGGCGTACGAGCCCGCAACGGGTCCAAGCTGGACCACGCCGTCGCGATGCCGTCCGTCAACGTCAAACGAGAACCCGTCGTGGGCAGAAGCGGCTTCGCCCACCTGGGGTTTCATGCCCGCAAGCACGTTTCTCGTGGCGCGGGGCTCGCGGTCCGTGCGCACCTCGATGAACACCTCGCTCGCGTCCGTCTCGAACTCAAGGCGCACGCCAGCCGTACAGGCTGCCATCTGGCGATAGATTCCCGGGTACCAGGCAAGGCAGCTCGCAAGTGCCCTGCGCTGCGCGGCAGAGAAGCGCCAGGGACGCACCCAGCCATACGGCAGCTCCTCGAGCTCGATGGCCCCATGCACGAGCTCGCGGGCATAGGCGCAGCACGAGGGCTCGGCAGCGGCACCCGCAGCACCCGGTGCGCCCACGACCGGGCCACCGTCCCTCTCGGTCTCGCCCGTGCCCGCACCCACGCTACTCGCCCTCTCGAACGTCCGCGAACCAGGTCTCAAGGTCATCGAGGCGCAGCACGCCCACGCGGCCGGGACCGGCGCCGCTCGCGGCGGCGCAGTCCACGTCAATGCGGTCTGGCACGCCGCCGGTTGCCGCGCTGGCGCCAAGCTCCACGACCGTACCCTTGCCCTCATCGTTCACGCAGGCAACGTCCTCGTTGGGCGCCAGGACGGAGAGCAGCAGTGAGGGCGTGTGGCCCGCAACCACAATGGGACCGTGGCCATTGGCGTCCACGAGCGTGGTGGGCACCCCCCAGAACTCCGCGCGAATCCACAGCAGGTCATCGCGCTGCTGGGCGGCAAGCATCTGAGCGAGAACGGCAGGGTCCTCAAGGTCCTCCCCCGCGTGTACGCCCGCCCACTCTAGGGCGGCACCGGCGCTGATACCCGCGTGGCACAGCGCAAACGTGTGTCCGCCGGCCGTCGCCGTGGCATACAGGGGCAGGCCGGCAACCCAGCCAAGGAAGTCCGCGTACTCCTTGGCAGACAGACGCTCGAGCTGCTCAGACGTGGCGGCGCCTCCGTTCTGCATCCAGTTCATCCAGTCGGTGAAGGCGTCGTAGTCAAGCCCGGAGATGTCGAACGCGCCGTCCTTGGGGGCACCCGTCCGCGCAACGGCGAGCATCATGAGGTCCTCGTGGTTGCCAAGCAGCACATGGGCGTTGGGCAGCGAGCGCACGAGCGACACAACGCCCAGGGGGTCCGGCCCGCGATCGATGAGGTCGCCAAGGACATAGAGCTCGTCGCCCGCCCCCAGCGAGACCCGCTCGAGCACCTCATCCAACGCCCGCACGTGACCGTGCGCGTCGCTCGTGACGTAGACCGCCATGCCACACCTCCCCTGTAGACGTCGCGGCCGCAGGGCCGCGTTCGTTAGTGTCACATTGTCGCACTAATGGCGGTGTCTGAGCATCCGCGCCCGTTGACGGTGGAGACGTGCCGGGGCGGAGCCAATCTCTATAACACGACCGGTCGCCGGCCAGGCGAGGTCCGGGGCGGCGGGCACGCACCTTGAGCGCGGCGGCCAAGGGCTAGGCTCGTCCTGCCCCGCCGCGCGGACGATGCGCACGAGCTCGTCCATGGTGGCGTCAAAGCGTCCCCTCTTGAGGCGGCACTCCCAAATGACCACGACCGTCCAGCCAGTGTTCGCAAGCTCCTCGCAATCCCGCTGGTCACGGGCGCGGTTTCGCTCGAACTTGGCCGTCCAGAACTCCACGTTCGTCTTTGGTGTGGAGAGGGCACAGTACGGGCAGCGATGCCAGAAGCAGCCGTTGACGAAGATCGCCACCTTGCGGCCTGGATAGCAGATGTCGGGCTTGCCGGGCGCGGCCTTCCAGTGGAGGCGATACCCGGGAAGGCCGGCAGCGCGCAGGGCGGCGCGCACCTTGAGCTCGGGCTTTGTGTTCTTTGACTTGTTCGCCTGCATCACGTGGCGCGTTGCCTCCGAGACCATGCCCCTCCCCTCGCGCGCGTTTCTTAACGCGAGAAAGGATAGCCGATGCGGATGGAGGCGGCCCGGACGCCCTCAAACACTCAAGTAGCGCCTTGTCGACGGCTAAAACAGCTTCCCGCGGGAAGCATCTACTCAAATCACATCGTTCGTCCAACGCAACCCCATCTCGATCGGTGACAGCGCAAGACTAACGATCGGCGACGATCAAAGGCTGAGGATCAGGGTCGATCCACAACCTCTACGATCTGACCCTAGCTTGTCAGATATCGATAGGTGTCCTTATCCACGGCGTGATCGAGCGTGAACGAGATGCGAAGTATGGGAGCCACCTTACCGCTGGAATCCGGCTTTTGCTCCTCGGTGATGTCATCGGCGGAGAACGAGAGCGTGCCCAGATAGTAATGGTCCTGGCCCTCGGAATCGTCCTTCTTAACGAAGAGATGAATCCGCTGCACAGACGCATCAAATGAGCTCAGCTTCTGATAGTCCTTGCTCTTGAGGCTTCTGTTGCTCTGCGAGAACCAGATGAAGCGAGAACGCGACTCAAACTCATCCTCATACTTCACGCTATCCGAGACTTCGTCAGACTTCCGATAGGTAACGAAGATGGGCCAATCGTTTGTCTTGAACGAGTAGCCATTGATAGTCCCGTGCTCGTCATTGTCCCAGCACAACAAGCGGCAGGCATCGGCTCGCGAGTAACGCTTGCCTCGACAAAGTCGCTGGTCTTGGTCATGGCCCACGGAATACTCTGACTTGTACAGGCCAAGCCCATACTCGATTACGTCGTTGAGCTGACGGACGAACTCACGGTCTTCAAGGGCAGCAACAAATCCAGGCGAGCGCCCGATGAAATCGCCATAGAGCGGTTCACAGGCAGGCTTAAGTTTGCTGCGCGTAGAGGCATTGAAGAACTCGAGCGAAAGAATCCGAACGGAACTCCTCGCCTCGCGCTCGTATGTCTCGGCGGCGCAGACGTCCTGACCGCAAACCCTGTCAAAGGCTCGAAGGATCTCAACACATTCTGGGAGCGTAGCGTCTCCCCGCATGAGCTCCCGAAGTACGAGAAGCTCTGCAGCACGCTTTCCATCCGCAAGCTTCTCGGAAACAAATCGCAGGTATATGACCTGTTCCGGCGCGAATCGAATCGTATAGTCCTTCTCGTAACGCTCAAGAAGCGAGTGATAGCAACCAAAGTTGCTGTTCTCAAAGACAAGCCTGGGAGACACCTCGGCTAGCTGGGCAAAGTTGGCAAGCGTCGGGATGTGGCCCATCCTCATGCGCAGGTTACGATAGGCACGGCCAAGAGAAGCAACCGAGTTGAGATTAGCCTTGTTGACGCTTCTCAGCACGCGCTCGCGCGAGATCTCATCAAATTGAATGACCGTGGGTCCCACGATGGTGTTGCCGCCATCGGCGACAAGTCGGCGAAGCTTCTCGCGCTCAAGCGAGCGATCTCCGTACAGAGCCACGGGGATGTTGTAGTTCGACTTGTAGTTGCCCACGAAGTCGATGACCGTCACGAACTCCTTTTGTTCGTCAATGCGCAGGCCGCGTCCGAGCTGCTGCACAAAGACGATCGCGGAATCCGTCGGGCGCGCGAGAATGACCTGGTTCACCGTGGGAATGTCCACGCCCTCATTGAAGATGTCAACGGTAACGATGAACTCAAGCGCATCGTCGCTGTCCTCGTCCCGCTCAAGGCGACTGATGGCGCGCTCGCGCTCCTCATCAGTGGACGCACCCGACAGGCAGAGCGCCTTGCGCCCAAGGGCACAAAGCCGCTCGGCAACCGCTTGGGCCTCGTCGATGCGCGAGCAAAACACGAGGCACTTAAGACGAGGACCCGAGAACCCATACTTGTCGGACTGTTCGGCAATCCTCTCGGCGAGCGCGTTGGGATCAGCGGCTACGTTGTCGCCCGTCTCGTCACCCGTTGTCACGCCAAAATAGTGAAACGGCGTCACGAGATGGTTCCCGATGGCGTCGTTGAGGCGAATCTCAAACGGCACGACATGGTTGAACAGGGCGAATACGTCAACGTTGTCGTTTCGCTCCGGCGTGGCGCTCATGCCGAGCAGAAACTATGGCTTGAAGTATTCAAGGATGCGCTGGTACCCAGCGGCGCCAGCCCTATGCACCTCGTCGACAACGATGTAGTCGAACTCATCGGGCGCGAACTGCGTATAATTGCCCGGTCGAGACAGCGTCTGCACAGTCGAGAACAGAGCCGTGGCATCCGTATCACGGTGCCCACCCGTCAAAAGGCCATATGTGTAGCGACCGCCAAGAACGCGACGGAAGCTCTTGAGTGCAGAGGCCGCAATCCTCTCTCGATGCACCACGAACAGCACACGACGAGGAGCTGGGTCAACTTGACGAACGTCAAGGGCGGCAAGATAGGTCTTGCCCGTACCCGTAGCAGAGATGACGAGCGCACGGGGCTCCTCGTCACGACGGACCTCGCGAAGTGCACGAAGCCCCTGCTTCTGCATGGCATTAGGCTCGATGACATCTTCCGCGGTAGTTTCCGCGGCGTCAACGACCTTTGCCTTGGCTTCCCTTGCCTTCTTAAGCCTGTACTTCTCCGTGTAGGCGGCAAGGAACTCCTCCGTGAGCTCGTACGTCTCCGGGCTGTTCCAGATCTGCTCATAGGTTGCCTTGGCATCCTCGACAAGCGATCCCTGTTCCGTTGAGCAGAGCGCAACGTTCCACTCCATGTTGTTCTTGAGCGCATACTGCGTGAGGTTCGAGCTACCCGTCACGAGGGTCGTGATGCCCTTTCGAATGAAGAAATAGCTCTTGACGTGGAGCCCCGCATGCTCGGAGTTGTAGACGCGCGTCTCTATGTTCTCGTAGTGCATGAGACGCTTGAACGCGCGCGGCTCGCTAAACGTAAGGTAGGTGCCCGTGATGATTCGACCTCGAACGCCACGACGCTCGAGCTCGTCAAACGTCTGAAGAAGTAGCTGGATGCCACTCAGCTTCACGAAGGCGACAACGAACCAGAACTCATCTCCCTCACGAAGCGAACGGAGCTCGTCAAGCAGGCGAGACAATACAGAGACGCCCTCGTTCACGTTGTTGTAGACGAGCTCCGGCTTATATCCGCCACGAGATGGTATGTTCGAGTCCAGAAAGCCGGAGGATAGCGAGACGAGGAGCTCGCCGGTTTGCTCCGCAGCAGCTCCGCTCTTATCGGGAGCATAGTCTTCGATGCTATAAGAGACTCGCCAGGTATCACCGTGTAAGTCCTGGCTATACGCTGCTGCAGGCAAATCGCTCCGTTCGTTTTGGGATGCGCACCCAGGGTACGCCAACAAGACAATAAGTGCACAATGTGAGGTGGCTTTGCCGGATAACCGCCACGATGTCGCGCTAGTAGAATCTCGGTAGCGAGGCCTACGGCGGGAGGAGCGGACGACAAGGACATCAGAAGGCCCCACGATCCTCCGGGAGACAGACCACTGTCGGGCCTGGCCACGATAAGGTCAAGAGCACGCTGCTCAGGACGGTGCAAGACAGCTCAAAAGCGAAATAATGCTGCCGACTTCGACACCAATCGCAAGCTTGTGCGCGCTCGAAGAGAGATTGATCGACGCGACCGACCTGGGCCAGACCTCGATTCACCGGTTTTAGGGATCAATAGGGGCACCTGCTACCACCGCCGAGCTCGCCAGCTCCGCCCTCCGGCTGATCTGCGCGACGCTTCCACCGCACGGCCAGCTGGACGCCCACTTCGACCACGGCCGCCACTATCGATAGCCAAGCCGGCCCTCCGCCTGCGAGCGCCACAGGCTGTTCGGAAGCATGCCACGCAAGAGTCATAGACTCGGCAACGCGAAAACCGAGGGCTTCGCCAGCCTGCTAGAGAACGAGATCTTCTGGAGTGGGGGCTGTCTGGGATGATAGCCGATGCCTCCATCGTTGAGCCCGAAGCCCGAATGGGATGGCACCGCTCAAGGTTGACCAGTATACCGTTGGGCTGGAGGGCAGGGATACCACAAGAAAATACGTCCGCTCGGTCAAGCCGGTCGAGCAACCACCCGCCATAATCTCACTCGCTCATGTCCGCTCAACCCTCCCTACTCCAGCGATGCCGGCGTTCCTTTCGCTTGATTGAGCGCGGATAACTCGTCGTGTCCGAGCTTGAACACGTCGTCATTCCACACACGCACAACGCCCTTCTCGAAAAGGTATTGGAGCGATCGCATGATGCGTGACAGCTCGTACATTTTCGTGTCAAGTACGACCTCTGGCACCCTTGCTATCGCCCGGTCTTCCGTCGAGCCGGCGAGCAACGGCAACTTCCCGTCCTCGATGGCGCGTGTGCAACATTCCTCATAAGGCGTACCCTCCAGCATCGCTGGAATGTTGTCGTAGACGACTTTGTCAATCATGCTAAACGCAACGTAAGGTGCCACTGTCCCATCGAACGGGTTCAGGTAAACGTGGTGATAGAAGTCAACGTCGACGACGCATCCATGGATCGTTCCCGCCCCTCCGATGATGCGCACTTCATGGGCGACATCGGCGAGCGCGTGTCGATACGGTGCGAACGCCCACTCGACGCGTCGCCTGTACTCACCAAGCCGATCGTAATAATACGCAATGTCATGCTGCGGCACGCGCTTCCGCCCTCCCATAAGCCAGCGCGGACCCTTCGGTGTGTCAACGAAGAACATGTAAACACCGTCGCGTTTGAGCACAGTTATCGCAGGTTCCTCGGAGATCGAACTACCTGGTCTAATGGAGATGCCGCGGCCGAAGTTGAAGTCGAGGTACTGCTCACCCGTGACCTCGTAGATTCCGTCACCCCAGTCCTCGAACGGGTCATATGCACACCGGCGCGTGAACGATTTGAAACGCCATGGTCCTGCCATGTAGCCAACCTGGTTGTCCGCGATTATGGCAGCGCCGCCCTTTTCAAGCGAAATCTCGTTTATGTGCGTGTGTCCGCTCAAATACACCCAACCCGGGTTCGGCTGGCCATCGGACCAGCAGCGCATAGGGGTGTGCGTCGCCACGATGACGGGCAGGTCGCCTGCGCACCGTACGAGCTTGTCATGCAGCGCCCGAAAACGCATCGACTGCTCAGCGTCTTGCTCGGGCGTCACGTTGAGCACCATTCTCCCGTGAGGTCCCATAGTGGAACCGTACGCACCGGCCGCCGCCCCACGCACGTGGTCGAGACCTGTGAAGCCCATACCGCCGAGAAGCGAGAACGTCGAGCGCTCTACGCACTTCCGAAGCTCGCCCTCATCCATAGCGAGAATCTTCTCTTCATCGAGACAACGCACCCAACGACCCACATCGTCAACGATGAGCTCATTCTGGAGCACGGCAATCGTGGAGTTGAGTAATCCCAACGGATTCATGAGTGGCCCGAACGGGCTCTCCTCGTGCGGCGCGACCCCTTTTTTGCGAGACTTGTAACTTCCTTTACGCTGTAATTCCGCTGATTCGTGCAAGCGGCGTCGCCGTTCGTATGGATCGAATGCGCGTCTCGCCACCGTCACAGACTCGCCGTCAAACGGCCCGCCTCCCCACAGCTCATGGTTGCCCGACACGGCAAAGACGCGCCAGTCCACGCGCACGGGCGACTCAATCCACGGATTCCGCCCGGAAAAGGGTCGTGCGCCTGCAGAGGTCATCGAACAGACCAGCTCGTCGTAGAACAGCTCCGCGAGGTCAGAATCATCGGCGATGTCGCCCAGTAGGATGATAGCGCCGCCGCTCGAAGTCAGAGACTCGACGAGCTCGTCGGTCTTGGCACGAACGAGGGCCCGCGCCTCGTCAGGGCCCTTCCCGTTGAGGTCGAGTTGATGCTCGATGTGCAGATCGGAGATATAGTAGATAGGTTGCACGCCCGTCTCGTCGGGCCTCGCAAGCTCGTGGACGACTGCGAGGTCGGCGCTCAGCTCACCCCGTTCGACGATTTCGTCCATACGCCGTGCCCCCTCTTCCGATTACGTTTGCAATCCTAGCGCTCGGTCATCTGTCGCAACAGCTCAGCCATGCACACGTTCACGCCTTTCGCCCAATGGCACGGCTTCGCCTTACCCTCGATATCCTGATGGGCACATGCCATGCCCCCCAACAACCTAGGCCGTCTCGGATCTCGGCGTGAACGTTACGAAACTCTTCTCGCGACGTCGTGCAATCGACGCCAGCGCCAACTGAGGCAGCCCGAAAATATTCCAGCCGCGAACGCTCGTACCCTCCACGTCTCAGCGGCGCTCGTCTCGAGGAATCGCATGCATGCCGCTCGCGATCACAACCCAACGACGTCGGGCGTCAGTTCCTCAACGATACCAAGTGTGCGCTCTGTCGACCCCACGCCGTTCGCACTCGAACGCGTGGGCATGACTGCGGCATCGGAATCGGCGAGCGCAATCCTCAGCGGCTCAACGATCGCCCCGGGCGTATTAACAATGACGACTTAGGCCGACTCGTCGTCAGCCTTGCCGCTCGTGCCGTGCGGACCGCCGCCCTGGCCATCGAGATCGACGGATACGAACGGAATTCCCTCTCGCTCGCACCAGTACGTGAGTTTATCGACAATGAACGTCTTGCAGACACCGTTCTCTTTGATCACCACAGACCTACACCTACTCCGAGGGGCAGATGGCCTTCCCGGACGCCACCGACAGGCCCTCGCGCACGATCCTCACCGGCGAGGGCGGGCGCGGCGCGAGCCGCTTCAAGCACGTGATCGAGTGCGCCGATGGCCGCTACCGCAGGCTCGTCCCCGACGAGCTCGACCAGCTCCAGGGGTTTCCGAGGGGTTGGACCGACACGGGGATGAGCGACGGCAACCGCGCGTTCTGCATGGGCAACGCACTCGTCGTCGGGATACCGCACCGGATAGGCAAGGCGATCTGCGAGATTCAGCAAGACTAATCAACGAAGCATCATTTATATGAGGCGGCTTACCGAATCGCAGGCAAGCCGCCTCAATCGATTGTGGGTGGCCAAATTCGCGAAAAGCGCAGCGCCCGCGGGCAGTCGATGCGCCAAGATAGAAGGCGCAACGACGCGCCCACCGAAAGGCCCCCATGTCATCGTTCGAGATCATCCTGCTGCTCATAGGCTGCCTGCTGGCCTCCAGCGTGTTCAGTCAGGTGCTGCCGCGCGTCTCGCTGCCGCTCGTGCAGATCGCGCTCGGCGCGGTCGTGGGGCTGTTCGTCACGGCTGACCCCACGCAGGTCTTCCGCGACCCGGAGCTCTTTCTCGTCCTGTTCATCGCACCGCTTCTGTTCGAGGAGAGCCGCCACGCGGACAAGCAGGCGCTTCTTCGATTCTGGGCGCCCGTCGCCTCGCTGGCCGTTGGCCTGGTCATCGTGACGACGCTCACCTGCGGCGCCGCCCTTCACCTCGCCGACCCCAACATCCCGCTCGCCGCGGCGTTTGCCCTGGGAGCGGCGCTTGGCCCCACGGACGCGGCCGCCGTGGCCGCCATGGGCGCAGACGTCACGCTCACGCGCCGCCAGAAGTCGCTGCTCTCGGGCGAGGCACTGTTCAACGACGCGTCGGGCGTCGTGTGCTTCGAGTTTGCCGTGGTGGCCGCAACCACGGGCGAGTTCTCCGCCGGCCACGCCGCGGCAACGTTTGCGGCCGACTTCTTTGGTGGCATCGCCGTGGGCCTCGTGCTGGGCGCCCTCATCGCACTTGTGGTGCGCAAGGTGCGCGACCTTGGCCTGGAGACGCCCACCGAGCACGTGCTCTTTGAGGTTCTCACGCCGTTCGTGACCTTCCTCGCCGCCGAGGAGCTGGGCGTGAGCGGCATTCTCGCCGTCGTGTCCGCGGGGCTGCTCATGCGCCTGAGCCCACGCGGGCTCACGGTAGAGGCGTCGCGCCACGCGCTTGCCAGCGAGAGCGTCTGGGAGCTGCTCACGTTTGCCATCAACGGCACGCTGTTCGTGCTTCTTGGTATGAAGCTGCCCGCAACGCTGGGCCCCATCCTGCGCGTGTCCCAGGGCACGGACGCCGCGGTCGTGTGCGGCCTGGTGGTTCTCGCCACGGCGATCGTGGTGGGGATTCGCCTTGCATGGGTTCTCGCACTCGAGAAGATCCACCGCGCGCGCCACGCGCACGAGTATGCGGGCACGGGCACAGCGGCGCTCGTGCGCAGCGCGACCGTGACGTGCCTGAGCGGGCCCAAGGGGGCGGTGACCCTCTCAATCATGCTCACGCTCCCCTACCTCACGGCCGACGGCACCACGTTTCCCCAGCGCAGCCTTCTCATCTTTGTGGCATCTGGCGTGATCTTGCTCACGCTGCTGCTTGCCAACTTCATCGTGCCCGTGCTGGCCCCCGCCGAGGACACCACCGAGGCAGACGCCGCGCTCGCCCGGGCCCGTGCGCAGATCCTGCGCGCCGTCATCGACGAGCTCGCCGAGCGTGCCACGCCCGAGACGCGCGCCGCAACGCGCCTTGCCATCCGCTCCTATCGCGAGCGCCTCGACAGCGTGCTCGAGGTCGAGGCCTCCGCAGAGACGGTGCGAGACCTCCGTGTGCGCGTCATTGACGAGCAGATTGCGTTCGTGAGCCGTCAGGCGGCCGAGGGCCGTGCGGATGCGGAGCTGGCCGAGCGCTACGCGGCCGCGCTCGAGCAGTTGCGCGGTGCCTACGAGCTGCACCACGGCGTGAGCGGTGGCCGGGCGAGGCGCCGGGCCCACGTGATGCGCATCTCCCAGGCGCTGCGCGGGCAGGCCAGCGAGGAGCAGCGCCACGAGCTCGCCGAGCTCCACAGGGCCGCCGAGAAGCATGCCGTGGACGCGCTCACGGCCATGAGCGGCGAGCTCACGAACGAAGAGCGCCGCGCCGCCCGCATGATCGCCGGCGAGCACCGCGCGCACCTCGCGATGTGCCTCTCAGGAGGATATGGCGAGGGTGCCCGCCTCAGGCAGCGTGTCCGCGAGCAGGCGCGTGACATCGAGGCCGAGGGCCTTGGCCTTGAGCTTGAGCAGATCCGTCGCCTGCACGACGCCGGGCACCTCAGCACCCGCGCGGCTCGCGAGCTGCGCGAGGAGATCTACCTGCTGCAGATGGGCCTCGACGCGCGGTGACGGCCGGCGGGGCGATCGGGAGGGGCGGCTAGATGCGGCGGGCTGCCGTTCAGGATGACGACGTTCATGCCTCTCCCCTCGCTCGTGTTGCGTGGCGGCGGCTCCCCGGCCGCGCGTCACCCGTGTTTGTACCCCGCCGCGAGTGCCTCCCGTTGGGTAGAATCACGCTCGTTGGCACCGCGAGACAAGCGAGGCAAGGAATGAGCGACAAGAACCTGCATGTGGCGGCCGCGATCATCGTGCGAGACGGAGCCGTGCTCGCCGCGCAGCGAAGCCACGGCATGAAGGACGGCTGGGAGCTGCCCGGCGGCAAGCTCGAGCCCGGCGAGACGTCCGAGGACGCATGCCGCCGCGAGATTCGCGAGGAGCTGGGCCTTGAGCTGGGCGTCCTGTGGCCGTTCACTACGGTACGCCACAGCTACCCCGAGTTCGGCATCGAGATGGACGTCTTCTGCGCGCCGGTCGCAAGCGACGCCGAGCCCCAGATGCTCGACCACGAGGCGCTGCGCTGGCTTGGCCGAGACGAGCTGCTGTCCGTGGACTGGCTGCCTGCAGACCTCGAGGTGGTGCGCTCGCTGGGCCTTGCCTGGAGTGACGTGTTCGACAGCATGCACATGTAGCGGGCACTGGGCCCGCGCGGGGTGCCGCGGCGACAGATTGGCCCCGTCCCCAAGTGTCACCGCGCTACAATGAACATTTGGCGCTGGACATTTATCCCCCAGACCGGCGTCGGGAGGAAGCACATGGCAAAGAACACGGTTCTCACCCTCGCCAAACAGGTGGCCGAGGGCCAAAAGGTGACGATGGTCACCAGCTACGACTACACGATGGCAAGCATCGTCGAGGCCGCGGGCATCAACATGATCCTCGTGGGCGACTCGCTTGGCATGACGATGCTCGGCTACGACGACACCATCCCCGTGACCATGGACGACATGGTCCACCACACGCGCGCCGTCACGCGCGCCACGAGCGACACGTTCGTCGTGGGCGACATGCCGTTCATGTCCTACCAGCTTGGCGTCGAGCAGGCGCTCGCCAACGCGGGCCGACTCATGAAGGAGGGCGGCTGCCAGGCCGTCAAGCTCGAGGGCGGCGTGCGCTGCGCGCCCCAGATCCACACCATCGTGGAGGCGGGCATCCCCGTCGTGGGCCACGTGGGCATGACGCCGCAGAGCGCCAACTCCTTCGGCGGCTTCAAGGTGCAGGGCAAGAGCACTGAGAACGCCCAGCGCATCGTTGACGACGCCCTGGCCGTGGAGGAGGCGGGCGCCTTCGCCGTGGTGCTCGAGTGCGTCCCGCGCGACCTCGCCGAGTTCATCACGTCCAAGCTCACGCACTGCTTCACGATCGGCATCGGCGCGGGCGCGGGCTGCGACGGCCAGGTGCTCGTGGCACAGGACCTCCTCGGCATGACGCCGGGCGGGTTCAAGCCCAAGTTCGTGCGCCAGTTCGCCCAGGTGGGAGATGCCATGCGCCAGGCATACGTGGACTACGCCGAGGCCGTGCAGTCCGGCGAGTTCCCGGCATTCGAGAACGGCTTCAAGATGGATCCCGAGGTCATGGACCAGATCAGGAGGAACAACTAATGCAGGCAGTCACCACCATCGCCGAGGTTCGCGAGCAGGTCAAGGCTTGGAGGCGCGAGGGGCTCACCGTGGGTCTCGTCCCCACCATGGGCTTTCTGCACGAGGGCCACAAGAGCCTCATCGTGCGCGCCGCGGCAGAGAATGACCGGGTCGTGGTCAGCGACTTCGTGAACCCCACGCAGTTTGGTCCCACCGAGGACCTCGAGAGCTACCCGCGCGACTTCGAGCGCGACTGCAAGCTGTGCGAGGAGGCCGGCGCCGCCCTCGTGTTCCACCCCGAGCCCAGCGAGATGTACGCGCCCAACGCCTGCACCTACGTCAACATGGACGAGCTCACGCACGAGCTGTGCGGCCTCACGCGCCCCATCCACTTCCGTGGCGTGTGCACCGTGGTCTCCAAGCTCTTCCACATCGTGTGCCCCGACCGTGCCTACTTTGGCCAGAAGGACGCCCAGCAGCTCGCCGTCATTCGCCGCATGGTGCGCGACCTCAACTTTGACATCCAGATCGTGGGCTGCCCCATCATCCGCGAGGAGGACGGGCTGGCCAAGAGCTCGCGCAACACCTACCTCTCGGCCGAGGAGCGCACCGCGGCGCTGTGCCTGTCTCGCGCCGTGTTCGCGGGCCAGAAGATGGTCGAGGCCGGCGAGCGCGACGCCAAGACCGTGCTCGACGCCATGCGCGCGATCATCGAGGCCGAGCCGCTCGCGAAGATCGACTACGTGAAGATGGTCGACTTTGAGAACATCGTGCAAATCGAAAAGATTGAGAACGTCCCGGTGCTGTGCGCCATGGCCGTCTACATTGGCAAGACGCGCCTCATCGACAACTTCATCTATGACCCGGCCGAGGACGCCGGCTGTGGCTGCGGCTGCAGCGGCGACTCGTGCTGCTGCTGTGGCGCGTAACGTGGGCTCGCGCACGAGCATCGCGTTTGTGGGAGCCGGCAAGGTTGGCTGCTCGCTCGCCCGCTTTCTGGCGGGCGGCGAGGGAGTTGGCCTTGCCGGCTTTTTCTCACGCTCGGCGGCGAGCGCGCAGGATGCCGCGGCGTTTGCCGGAGGCCGGGCGTTTGACGAGCCTGGCGAGCTCGTGGCAGCGGCGGATATGGTGTTCGTGACGACGCCGGACGACGCGATTTCACAGGTGGCTGGCGAGCTCGCGGGCTGCGGGGCCTCGCTCGCCGGCAAGCTCGTGGCGCACTGCTCGGGCGCCACGAGCTCCGAAGCGCTCGCGGCCTGCCGGGAAGCCGGCGCGGCCGTAGCCTCGTGCCACCCGCTCTACGCCGTGAGCAGCAGGTTTCAAAGCTGGCAGGAGCTGGGGCGCGCATGGTTCACGCTCGAGGGCGACGACGCGGCCGTCACCGCGCTCGAGACGCTGCTCGACTCCCTAGGCGCCCGCCACGCGCGCATCGACGCGGCCCAGAAGGCTCGCTACCACGCCTCCGCCGTCATGGCATCCAACCTCGTGGTGGGCCTCTACGACATGGCGGCCGACGAGCTCTCCCGCTGCGGCCTTGCGCGCGCGGACGCCGAGGCCGCGCTCGCCGCGCTGTTCCTGGGCAACGCCGAGCACATCGCGACAGACGGCGTCGCCGCCTCGCTCACGGGTCCCGCCGCGCGCGGCGACGAGGTCACCATCGGCCGTCACCTCGCCTGCCTCGATGGCGATGACCGAGCCGTCTACGAGCTGCTCACCGCCCGCTGCCGTCAGATTGCGGAGCGCGGCAGGGGCTAGGGCCCTCAGCGCCGCAGCGAGCGAGGGCTCCGCAAGCGCGGCCCTCGCTCGCAACGCAAAAGACGGCTAGCAGAGGCTCAAATCAGCGAACCGGGCGACCGCCGCCGCGTCAAGAGCGTCGTAAGGCACCACGAACCGGGCCCGGCCGTCAGCCGGGGCGTTGCCTGCGTCCCACACGTAGCGCTCGAGCGGCACGAAGGCGACACCGGGAATGCCCAGGTCCACGGCCCGCTCGGCCAGGACTTCCGCATCGCGAACGCCCTCGATGGCCAGCACGGCATGCAGGCCCGCATCCGCTTCCTCGATGCGGACGCGCTCCGCATCCCCTCGCGAGCGCAGCGCGTTCGCGAGGGCGTCACGCATATCGCGGCAGCGCTTGCGAACGCGGGCCACATGGCGCTCGTACTCACCGCCCTCCAGGATCCGTGCAAGCGTCACCTGTTGCACGGAGCTCACCGTGCTTGAGTAAAAGCCCAGCTCACGCACATAGCGCTCCATCAGTTCCTCCGGCAGCACCATATAGGCAAGCCGCAGCGCACTGCCCAGGCTCTTGGAGAACGTGTTCGTGTAGATGACGTTGCCGGCAACGTCCGCGCTCAGCAGCGCCGGCACCGGACGACCGGACATCCTGAACTCGCAGTCGTAGTCGTCCTCCACAAGCCAGCGGCCCTCGCGCGCCGAGGCCCAGCCAAGCAGCTCGTAGCGCCTTCCGATCGTGGTCACGCGCCCCGTGGGAAACTGATGTGACGGCATGACATGCAAGACGTCCGCGTCCCCAAGCGCGTCCACGCGCACACCCTGCCTGTCGAGCGGAACGTGGCGCACGCGCTGGCCGCAGGCCTCGTAGATGCGCGTGAGGCGCACGTACCCCGGGTCCTCGACGGCAAACTCGCGCCCAATCCCCACAAGCTGGGAGATCATCACGTCGAGCATCTGCGCGCCCGCGCCCACAACGATGCGCGCGGGATCCACCGCAAGCCCGCGCGACTGCCGCAGGTAAGCCGCGATGGCGCGTCGCAGCCGCATCGAACCCTGGGCAGGCGCAGGCGCAAACACCTCCCCCTCCGGCTCCGAGCTAAGCGTCTGCCGCAGTGCGCGCGCCCACAGGCGCGCAGCATCTCCCGAGAACGACACCGAGCTCGTGAGGTCCGCACCGTCATCAACCGCCTCGCAGGCGACGACAGGCGCAGACGTC
The DNA here is from genome assembly GCF_003966955.1 of Parolsenella catena. Classification (GTDB taxonomy): domain Bacteria; phylum Actinomycetota; class Coriobacteriia; order Coriobacteriales; family Atopobiaceae; genus Parolsenella; species Parolsenella catena. The sequence goes on from NZ_AP019367.1 coordinate 1,058,052, forward strand.
GGCACCGGCATGCCCTCCCCCGCCGGCAGCTCGCAGGCAAAGTAGCCGCTACGCGGCCTGGAGCGCACGTACCCCTCCGCCGTGAGCTGGGCATAGGCACCCTCAACCGTCACAACGCTCACGCCAAGGTGCTGGGCCAGCGCGCGCTTTGAGGGAAGCCGCTGCCCAGCCGCAATCGCGCCCGCCATGATGTCGTCGCGAATCCGCTGGTACAAAAAGTCGTACAGCGCGGAATCGCCACGTGCGGAGAGATCGTAGTCAAGCATCTGGCCTTACCTCTTACGTCTACTGACCTTATTCTGACCCGTTAACTTTCTCATTATCTGACTATTTTGCCAAGGCCAGCTCACGCGTAGGCTATCGAGCCACCAAACGCAAGCGCACGCACAGGAGGCCCACATGACCAGCGCAAACGACCGAACCCAACTCAACCGACAGCTTGCCCAGATGCTCAAGGGCGGCGTCATCATGGACGTCACCACCCCCGAGCAGGCCCGCATCGCAGAGGAGGCCGGCGCCTGCGCCGTCATGGCCCTCGAGCGCATCCCCGCGGACATCCGCGCGGCCGGCGGCGTCTCCCGCATGAGCGACCCAGCCATGATCGAGGGAATCCAGCAGGCCGTCTCCATCCCCGTCATGGCCAAGTGCCGCATCGGCCACATCGTGGAGGCGCAGGTCCTGCAGGCCATAGAGATCGACTACATTGACGAGTCCGAGGTCCTCACACCGGCTGACGACACACACCACATCGACAAGACGCAGTTCGACGTCCCGTTCGTCTGCGGCGCACGCGACCTCGGCGAGGCCCTGCGCCGCGTGGCCGAGGGCGCCACGATGATCCGCACCAAGGGCGAGCCGGGCACCGGAGACGTGGTGCAGGCCGTGCGCCACATGCGCAAGATCCAAAAGCAGATCCGCGACGTCGTGGCGCTGCGAGACGACGAGCTGTTCGAGGCCGCCAAGCAGCTCGCCGTGCCCCTTGACCAGCTGCGCTTCGTGCACGAGAACGGCAGGCTGCCCGTCGTGAACTTCGCCGCCGGCGGCGTGGCCACCCCCGCAGACGCCGCGCTCATGATGCAGCTCGGCGCGGAGGGCGTCTTCGTGGGCTCGGGCATCTTCAAGTCCGGCGACCCGGCCCGCCGCGCCGCCGCCATCGTGAAGGCCGTGGCCAACTACACGGACGCCAGGCTCATCGCCAAGCTCTCGGCCAATCTCGGCGAGGCCATGGTGGGCATCAACGCAGATGAGATAGACATCATCATGGAGGAGCGTGGTCGCTAGTGGCAACCGCAGTTCTGGCCGTCCAGGGAGCGTTTGCCGAGCACGAGGCCAGACTCGCCGAGCTGGGCGAGACATGCGTGGAGCTTCGCCAGGCCTCGGACCTTAGGCAGCGCTTCGACCGGCTCGTGCTGCCCGGCGGCGAGTCAACCACGCAGGGCAAGCTGCTTGCCGAGCTTGGCATGCTCGAGCCCCTGCGCGAGCGCATCGAGGACGGCTTGCCCGTGCTCGCCACCTGCGCCGGCCTCATCCTGCTTGCGAGACGCCTCGACGCCCACGACGACCGTGACACGCCGCGCATCGCCACGCTGGACGTCCTCGTGCGCCGCAACGCCTACGGCCGGCAGCTCGGCAGCTTCCGCACCTCGCTGGAGCTTGCCGGCATGGGCACCGTGCCGGCGACGTTCATCCGCGCGCCGTTCGTCATGGAGACGGGCAGGGGCGTGGAGACCTTGGCCACCTGCGACGGAAACGTCGTGGCCGTGCAGCAGGGCAAACAGCTCGCCCTCGCCTTCCATCCCGAGCTCGACGAGGACCCGCGCATCCACCAGCTCTTCCTCGACCTGTAGCAGCCAACCCCATACGCAAGCCCCGCGGGGCGGCACCGATTCCATGGAGAGAGCAAAGGAGTCGGCGCCGCCCCGCGCTCCACGTTGTACTCTAATGAGCTGGCATACAACGGCCGCACGAGCGGCATCACTCATACGGGGAGCACCACCACATGGTTCTCAACATGCTCAAGGGCAAGATCCACCGAGCCACGGTCACGCAGGCCGAGGTCGACTACATTGGGTCGATCACCATCGACCAGGACCTCATGGACGCCGCAGGCATCCTCGAGTATGAGAAGGTCCAGGTGGCAGACGTCGAGCGCGGCACGCGCCTGGAGACCTACGTCATCTCCGGCGAGCCGGGCAGCGGCGTGATCTGCCTCAACGGTGCCGCCGCGCACCTCGTGACCCCCGGCGACAAGGTCATCATCATGTGCTACGCCCAGATGACGCCCGAGGAGGCGCGCGAGAGCAAGCCGCGCGTCGTCTTCGTGGACGAGGACAACAAGATTGCCCGCCTCACGCGCTACGAGCGCCACGGTCGCCTCGAGGACCTCGCCTAGCCAGACGAACGCGCCAATGAGAGGACACGCCATGGACGAGAACAGCACGCAGCAGCCCGCCGACGCGCCGCAACCCACGCCGCAGCCCGCTCCCGCACAGACTCCACAGCCCCAACCCTCGCCCGCATCGGCGCCGCAGCCAGCCCCTGCGCCCCAGCCGCAGCCATCCGTCATCGAGAGCGCCAGCGCCACTACCTCCTCCGACAACCACGCGGGGGCGGCGCCCTACGTCATCGTCGCGGCCACGCTCGCAGTGCTCGTGGCGCTCTCGCTCGCCCTCGCCAACCTCGTCTCGGCCGTGGGCGAAGGCATCGGCGACGCCTACGACGAGGACTACTACGACAGCTTCGACTATGACGGCCTCCTCGATGACCTTGATGACCTCGACCCCCAGGGAAGCACGGGACGCGACCTCACGGCGGACAACGTCTTTGACGTCGAGCTCACCTGCACCGACTACACCGTTGACGACTACGTGTTCGCCAGCGACTACTCCGGCTCCCAGCAGGCTGTCTCCGCCTACGTCAAGACGCTCGCCAAGACAGACGCCGACGCCGCGGGCCAGCTAGCCGGCCACCTCCGCGCCGCGGCCGCCGCCACGGACGACGCCAGCCGCGCCGACGAACTCTCCCAGGCCGCCAGCATCTGCCAGGACACGAGCGCCGCCATCGACGGGCTCGCCCTGCCCGGCACCGCCGACATCACGGGCGGCTCGGCCGACGACATCCTTGAGCACCTCACCGAGGGCCGTGACGCCACGAGGCGGCGTTGGGACAAGCTCGCCCAGCTCGTCGCCGTCCTCGCCTCGCCGGAGGGGCACACCTCCTCGGAGCTCTCCGACCTGGACAATGACGCGGGCGACGTCACCGACCCGGCCATCGACCTCACGCGCGCGCTGGCAACCTCGGCCTCGGACAAGTAGCGCACCCGCGCACCGGCGCCCAGCGCAACCCCCCCCCCGCCCTAAGCAAGTCCCTCTCGCGAGCTGGCTCCCGTCACACGCGCGCCGCTCGCGCGAGCGCAAGAAAGGAACCCCATGAGCAAGGCAGACGAGCTCTTCTGCGCCATGTGCGCAGACATCCTCGAGAACGGCACCACCACCGAGGGCCAGAAGGTGCGCCCCCACTGGGAGGACGGCACGCCCGCCTACACCATCAAGCAGTTTGGCGTCGTGAACCGCTATGACCTGCGCGAGGAGTTCCCCGCGCTCACGCTGCGCCGCACCGCGCTCAAGAGCGCCATGGACGAGGTGCTATGGATCTACCAGAAGAAGTCCAACAACATCCACGACCTCCACTCCCACATCTGGGACGAGTGGGCAGACGAGACGGGTTCAATCGGCAAGGCCTACGGTTATCAGATCGGCCAGAAGTCCCACTACCCGCAGGGCGACATGGACCAGATGGACAAGGTGCTTTATGACCTGCGCGAGACGCCCTTCTCGCGCCGCATCATGACGAACACCTACGTCTTCGCCGACCTCTCGGAGATGAACCTCTACCCGTGCGCCTACAGCTGCACGTACAACGTCACGCAGACGCCGGGCTCCGACAAGCTCACGCTCAACATGGTGCTCAACCAGCGCAGCCAGGACGTGCTTGCGGCCAACAACTGGAACGTGTGCCAGTACGCCATCCTGCTCATGATGGTGGCCCAAAGCGTGGGCATGATCGCCGGCCAGCTCGTGCACGTCATCGCCGACGCCCACATCTACGACCGCCACATCGACATCATCCGTGAGCTCATCTCCCGCCCGAAGCTTGCGGCTCCGCGCGTCTCGCTCAATCCAGAGGTCACGGACTTCTACGGCTTCACGACCGACGACCTCATCGTGGAGAACTACGAGCATGGCCCGCAGGTTAGAAACATCCCCATCGCCGTCTAGCGAAGGAGGCCCACAGTGACAACCGGACCCGCCCTCAACGGTATGCTGCCCAACCTACACGCCATCGTTGCCGTCTGCGACGACTGGGGCATCGGCCTTGCCGGTGGCATGGTCGTTGACAACCGCGAGGACATGCGCCACTTCGTAGCCTGCACCAAGGGCCACACCGTGCTCATAGGGCGTCGCACGCTCGAGAGCTTCCCGGGCGGACGCCCGCTGCGCAACCGTCGCAACATCGTGATCACGACAGATCCCGCCTTTTCCCGTGAGGGCGTCGAGGTGGCCCACACGATCGAGGAGGCGCTCGCACTTATCGGCAATGAGGAGACGTGGCTCATCGGCGGGGGCATGCTCTACCACGCGCTCGTCGGCCGTTGCGCCACGGCCGAGGTCACGAAGAACCACTGCACGAGGCCCGCGGACACGTTCTTCCCCAACCTGGACGAGGACCCATCGTGGTGCCTCGAGCACGCCCGCACCACCAACGAGAACGGCGACCCCCTCGTCACGCCCGAGGGAGTCGCCTTTGAGTTCGACACGTATGTGAGGGCCTAGCGAGCCGGGCGGCGCGTGACGGCACCCGGCGGGCCAAGACGCTACAGGTTACCCAGGCCGCTGAGGTCGGCACCAACGAACACGAGGCTGGAGAGCTGCGAGGCATCGGAGAGGTCCCAGCCGTCGTCGCCCTTCGTGAAGTCGATGGACATGGACGAGGTCTTGGTGGGGGCGTCGCTGGCTCCCAGGGCATCGGTGAGCTGCTGGAGCATCTTCTGCATCATGCCGTTCTCGCCCAGGTTGTTGTAGTCGTCGATGGCCTCCTGCGAGGTGACGTAGGCGGAGACGTCATTGGCCCACGACGTTATGACCTTCTCGATGTCCACGTTCGTGACGTCAAGCGTGGCCGTGGCGGAGTCGCCATCGACCGTAACGTCAACGTTGTCGTAGGAGAACTGCTTCACGCAGTTGGTGTAGAACGCGAAGGCGTCAATGCCGTAGGTCTCCATCTCGCTCACCGCGGAGTCACCCATCATGGACTTGACGGTGTCCTCGTCCACCGTCTTGATGGCGTCAAGGTCGGCGGTGAGCGTCTGCTTGATGAGCTCCTCATCGCTCGGGCCGCCACAGGCGGTGAGACCGAGCGCGGGAATGGCGGCAAGCGCGGCCGTACAGACGAGGGCAAGCGCCCTGCGCGCGACGTTCGTGTACTTCATGGTGCTCCTTCGTCCTTGGGCAGGTCCCTCCCGCCCCCTTGGCCCATCATATCAAATTGAATCAAACCAGAAAGTATGTCTGCGGCGGACGGTGCCCCCAGCAGCGCGAGATGCGCATCTCGAACGCACGCGCTACACTGAATGAGTAAGCCAAGACAAACATTCTGCGCCGCCACCAATCTGGCGCAGGGAGGTTGCAACCATGGGCATCAACATCGTCATCGTCGTCGCGGTCGTCATCGCGGCGGCCCTCGTCATCCGCGGCTACATCGCGCGCGGAGGAAAGGGAGACTGCTGCGGAGGTGTGGACGTCGTGCGCGCCAAGGGACCGGCAGACAGGGACGCCAGCCACTACGCCCACACCTATGAGGTCAAGGTTGACGGCATGAGCTGCGAGAACTGCGCCAAGCGCATCGCGAACGCCTTCAACGCGATGCCTGGCACCATGGCAAGCGTGGACCTCGCCTCGGGCATCGCCACCGTGCGCACCAAGGAGAGCGCGGACGTCGACGGGCTCAGGCGCGTTGTGCGCAACGAGGGCTACGGGGCCGGGGCCATCCGGGAGCTCTAGGGCCGGACACGGCCGGCCAGCGTTGTTGCTCAGCCAGGTCAGGCAGTGCCGAATCTGCTTCATCTACCTCGCAAAACCTGTAAACTATAAAGGTTGCATCCGCTACCCAATTGAGGTGACATGGACCTTCGAACCAAGCTCGAGGGATTGCTGGGCCGCGTCCGCGGCCTGCACCCCCTTCTCAGGCCCGCAAGCATACTGTGGGCCCTCGTCTTTGTCGTTCTCGCCCTGACGCTGCAGGGCCTTGCGTCGGCCGGGACGCTTGTCATCGACGGCGACTCTTTTGCCCTCATCGAGCTCATCCTCGTCATGGGCGCCGCGCTGTCGCTCGTACGCGAGTACCTGCTGCGTCCGCTCGACCGCCTCGCCGACAGCGAGGACGTCCGCAAAAAGCTGCTGGGGCGCGCCATTCCCGTGGTGAGGGATGTCGCGATCCTCGCGGCGCTCGTGGCCGCCACGACGCTCGCACTCGAGCTTCCCTGGAACACGAGCTTCTCCGAGGTTGACCCGAGCTTCATCGGCCTTGACCGCCTCGTGGTGACCATCGTGGTGGTGTGCGCCTACTTCGTGGGGCAGCGCCGCGGCGCCGTGCTTGCGCTTGCCGTGGCCGCGCTCGATACACTCGGCATCGCCCAGGGCTTCATGCTCGCGCTCAAGGGCACCGCGCTGCTCCCCTCAGACCTGCTCGCGCTCGGCACGGCCGCGGCCGTGGGAGGAAGCTTCGTCTACGAGGCCACGCCGCAGATCGCCCAGGGCATCGTGGCACTCGCGGTCTCTCTCGTCGCCTGCACGCTCATGCGGCCCTCCGGCAAGTCCCCCGTGCGCCCGTGGCTGCGCTTTGTCGTGACGGCGCTTGTGGCGGCCGCGTGCGTCCTCTACGGCGTCAACGCCTACAACACCTGTGACGTCCGCGAGAAGTACGGCACCTCCATCGACTATTGGTGGCCAATGAACAGCTACTACGCGCAGGGCTTCATGCCCACCTTCCTCACGATGATGCAGGACATGAAGATCACCGTGCCGGAGGGCTACACGGACGAGGACGCAGCCGCGACGGAAAGCCAGCTCGCCCAGGCATATGAGGCGAGCTGTGACCCCGCTGTGACGACGGCTCGCCAGGAGCAGTTCGATGCCATGAGGCCGAGCGTGGTCGTTGTGATGAACGAGACGTTCAGCGACCTCTCGAGCATCTACGGAGACCTGGGCGTGGGCTACGAGGGGCCCACGTACTTCAAGTCTCTCGACGATGCGCTCGTGCGCGGCAACCTGTCCGTCTCCGCCTACGGCGGCGGCACGTGCAACTCCGAGTTCGAGACGATGACGGGCAGCAGCCTGGCCTACATCGGCATGGGCCTGTACCCCTACACGCTCTATGACCTCTCTGGGCCTGCCAACCTCGCGCGGCAGTTCTCGCAGATGGGATACGCCACCACCGCCATGCACCCCAACCTGCCCACCAACTGGAACCGCGAGCAGGTCTACGAGGAGATGGGCTTTGACCAGTTCCTCTCCATCAACGACTTCGCCGACGCCCCCGTCTTCCACAGCGGCGTGAGCGACCAGGCCACCTACGAGAAGGTCCTCGAGCAGCTCTCGAGCAGCGATGACCCGCAGTTCATCCTCGACGTCACGATGCAGAACCACGCCGGCTACGACCAGTACAACATCCCCGAGGACCAGATGCGCAGCGTGGCCCCCGACTACCTGGACGAGACGGTCACCCACGAGCTCAACGAGTACCTCTCCTGCATCGACGCGTCCGACCACGACCTCGAGTGGTTCGTCTCGCAGCTGCGCGGGCTCGACCGCCCCGTCGTCCTCGTGTTCTTTGGCGACCACCAGCCCAACATCGGCATGAACCTCAACGACGCCCTTTACACGGCCGACGACGAGGCCACCCACGCCGCCCGTGCCTACGAGACGAACTACATCGTGTGGGCCAACTATGACGTTGCGGGGACGGACGAGATGCGCTGGGAGCAGGCGTCCACGAGCACGCTCGGCGCCGTCATGGCAGACGCCGTGGGAGCTCCGCTCACCACCTACCAGAAGGCCGCCATGGGCGCACGCCTCGAGATGCCAGCCATCAACCTGTTTGCCTACGAGGACAACCAGGGCTTCTGGCACAACAGCCTCCCGACTGAAAAAGCCGAGAATCCCATGCCCGCCGAGGCCGTCTATGCCTACGAGCGTGCCAACGACGCGTTCGAGAAGCTCTCACGCGTCCAGTACCTGGAGTTCGCCACAAAGGTGCAGTAGGGACCAAAGGGGACGGGTTCGTTTGGTCCGTCCCCGCTTGGCCAGGGACCAAAGGGGACGGGTTCGTTTGGTCCGCCCCCCGCCCGATTCACCCGACGCACAAGCTCCGCCTCTGGGGATGATTCCTCGTCCGAATGACGAGAGAAATGTCCCGGGAGGCGGAGTTTGTCGTTATCGCCGCACACAAAAAAGGAGACGCCCACGTGGACGTCTCCCCTTCCAAGCGTATGTAAGTCGAACTTAGGCGAGCTTACGGACGTTGGAGGCCTGGAGCTTGCCGTTCTGACCAGTGGTGATGTCGAACTCGACAGCCTGGCCCTCGTCCAGAGTCTTGAAGCCGTCCATCTGAATCTCGGAGTAGTGGACGAACAGATCGTCGCCGTCCTCACGAGAGATGAAGCCGTAGCCCTTGTCCGGATTGAACCACTTAACAGTACCCTGAGCCATGACGTGCCTTTCTTTCGTTTGCCCCTCCGGGGGCAACAAGTGCGCTTGCGCGCTGAACAATACGTGGCGCTTAGGCCACGGGTTCTAGTCTACCCCAGCCGCACGCGAGCCCGCCCGAGAAACCCAAATTAGCCGTGAGCGGTTGAGCACTTGCAATTCGGACAAGAAAGGGGTTGCGCCCCATACGACGCAACCCCAATGCTCACGGGCCAGATGCCAATGAGGTCCTACAGGTAGGCCACGGCCTTGATCTCGACCTTGGCACCCTTGGGCAGCGCGGCAACCTCGAAGGCGGCACGGGCCGGGTACGGGGCGGCGAAGAACTCGGCGTAGACCTCGTTCATGGCGCCAAAATCGGCGATGGAGTCGAGCAGGACGGTCGTCTCGGCGACGTCGGCCATCGTGGCGCCGGCAGCCTCGAGGACGTTCTTGACGTTCGTGAGGCTCTGGCGGGTCTGGGAGGCGATGTCGTCGCCGGCGAACTCGCCGGTGGCGGGGTCAACAGGAAGCTGACCGGAGACATGGATGCAGTTGCCGGCCTTCGTGGCGGCGGAATAGGGACCGACGGCGGCGGGGGCCTTGTCGGTGACGATTGCCTCAATAGCCATGTGAAACTCCTTCTCTCGGGCCGCATCCGCGGCCTATCTCATGCCCCAAAAACGGAGCGTGGTACCAAATTTGAGACAAAGGGACTGTCCCCTTGTCTCCCCTTGTCTCCCCTCGCCAGCTAGCGGCTGACGTAGCGGCCGGGCTGGGCGCCGGTGGGCTCGCCGTCGCGGGCGGCGAGGACGCCGTTCACGAACGTGAGCCGTGCGCGGCCCTTGGCCTTAAAGCCCTCGTAAGGCGTGTGGTCCACGTTCTGGTGCTGGGTGGCCGCGCTGATAGTCCAGGAGACGCTCGGGTCCCAGACGCAGATGTCGGCGTCGGCACCCTCGGCAAGGCGCCCCTTGGCGGGCCACATGCCAAAGACCTTCGCGGGGTTCTCGCTCATGAGGCGACACAGGTCGGTGGGGCCAAGCTCGTCTGCAAACGTCGTGGCGATGAGCGCGGGGCGGTGCTCCACACCGGCGCCGCCATTGGGCACCTTGCGGAAGTCATCGCGCCCGCGGTCCTTCTGCCCGTGGATGTTGAAGCTGCAGTGGTCCGTGGCGATCGTGTCGATCTCGCCGTTGACGAGGGCCTCGCGCAGCGCCACGCGGTCGGCGGGCTTGCGCGGCGGCGGGCTCATGACGAACTCGAGGCCCTCGAGGCCGTCCTGCCCGTCCCTCAGGAAGCACGTGTCGTCCAGCAGCAGGTACTGCGGGCACGTCTCCACAAAGATGTTCTTCTGGCCGCGCGCCTTGGCGGCACGGATGGCCTCGAGCCCCAACTTGGTGGACAGGTGCACGACGTTCACACGCGCGTCCCCGGCAAGGTGGGCGAGATACAGCAGGCGGCTCACGGCCTCCGCCTCGCACACGTCGGGGCGGCTCAGGGGGTGTCCCTCGGGGCCGTGGATGCCCGACTCGTACACGCGCTTCTGCAGCGCGTTAACGAGCGTGCCGTTCTCGCAGTGGACGCACAGGGTGCCCCCGAGCGGCTTGAGGGACTCGAGGAGCTCGAGCGTCTCGGCGTCGTCGAGCCGCAGGTGGTCGTAGGCAAAGTAGGACTTGAACGAGCAGACGCCACGCTCGCGCATGATGGCGAGGTCCGCACGGTTGCGCTCGTTCCACTCGGAAAGCGCCATGTGGAAGGCGTAGTTTGCCGTGCAGGTGCCGTCGGCGCGCTTGTGCCACTCGTCGAGGGCGTCGGGCAACGTGACGCCTCGGTCGGCCGTGGCGTAGTCCACGATCGTCGTGGTGCCGCCACACGCGGCCGCGCGCGTGCCCGTCTCGAAGCTGTCGGCCGTCCAGTCGATGCCCGTCCAGCACTGCATGTGCGTGTGCGCGTCAATGAAGCCGGGGAACACCCAGCACCCGCGGGCGTCATAGACCTCGTCGCCCTCGGCAGGCTCGATCGAGCTGGCGATGCGCACCACCTTGTCTGCCTCGAGCGCGACGTCTCCCCTACGCAGGCCGTCGGGACACACGAGCGTGCCGCCTTGGATGATGACCATGTTAGTTGCTCCCTCCACGACCAAGACCGCATTCGATAATCTCCTGGCAACGCCCGAGGTCATCAGGCGTGTCGATGTCCCAAAGCTCCCAGGGCCACGATGCCTCCACCGAGATGGCGCGCACGCCGTCCCCCAGCACGGCCGAACCACCGGAATCTCCCGTGACCTCGGACAGGCGCGAGAAGAGCCCGCGGGGAAAGAGCACGGGCGAGGAGGCGCGGCCACGCCACGAGAGGCGCACAACCGCGTCTGGGTTGGCGGCGGAGACGGATAGCATCGTACGCAGGCTCCCCCGCTCAACGAGAGGCTGGTCTCCGGGCACGAACAGGCACGCGTCCCACCCGGCGGCGTCTGCATGCGCGACAAGAGCGCGCATGGAGTCGCTCTGCTCGAGCGCCCCCTGCGGCCGCGCCACGTCGATGCCGCGGCGCGCGCAGATGGCGTCAACCTCGTCCGTGGCGCTCGCTACCACCATGGGCACGCCCAGGGGCACGCAACCAAGCGTGTGCTCGAGCACGGGCTCGCCCATGAGCGGCTCCACGAGCTTGTTGGCCCCAAAGCGGCGCGCATGGCCCGCGGCAAGCACCGCCACGCCAACGCGGCGGCCGGCGGCATCCTCGTCATCGTGCGTCGTGGCATAGACGCCTGGCGCAAACGCGGAGGCAAACTGGGCACCGGCGCTTGCCTCGCAGGCACTCGTCCAGCGCTCATAGGAGGCGAGCAGCTCGTCCGCCTCCGGCGTGGGCGTCGACCCGCCTCCGCCCGAGCCGCCCACGACACGCGTCGTGAGAGGGCAGCCCAGGCCGGCCTCGGCTTTGCGCACAAGTGCGAGCGCCTTCGTGTAGGCCATCCCCATCGAGATGGCCGCTGCACGAAGGCTTCCGTACTCGCGAACACGACGAAGCAGCTCCGCGGGACCGGGCCCGAAGACTCGCTCGCCGCTCTCGTCAACCAGATATGTCCTGACGCTTGGTCTCATGGCTCCATTATCCCCGACGTTGGCGTGTGCGATACGCGTCGTTGCGCATGCTCGAAAACAATGGGTGACGGGCCGCACCCCAGCTCTACCCAGGGTGCGGCCCGAAGGCATCGCTTAAGCGCGAATGGTGGTGCCGGTCTTGCCGTCGATGCCGTCACGCGCCTTCTCGAGCAGCGTGATGAGGGCAGAGCGGCCGGGCTTGCTCTCGGCGAACGCGGCAGCGGCCAGGACCTTGGGCTCCATGGAGCCCTTGCCAAACTCGCCTGCGTCTGCCAGCTCGTGGGCGCGCTCGGGCGTGAGGGCGTCGAGCCACTCCTCGTCGGGCTTTCCAAAGCGCACGGCGACCTTCTCCACGGCCGTGAGGATCACGAGGTAGTCCGCATCGAGGGACTCGGCGAGAAGCTCAGCCGCGAAGTCCTTGTCGATGACGGCAGCGGCACCCTTGAGGTGGTGGTTGCCCGTGGGCTCCACGGGAATGCCGCCGCCACCGCAGGCGATGACCACGTGGTTGGCAGCGACGAGCGAGGAGATCGTGTCCAGCTCGACGATGCGCTTAGGTCTGGGCGAAGCCACGACACGGCGATAGCCTCGGCCTGAGTCCTCGACGAAGTCGTACCCGCGGCTCTCCTTGAGGCTCTCGGCCTCCTCCTTGCTCATGAACGAGCCGATGGGCTTCGTGGGGTTCTCGAAGGCGGGGTCGGCCGGGTCTACCTCGACCTGCGTGAGGACGGTCGCCACGCCCTTGTCGATGCCGCGGCGCTCCATCTCCTCGCGAAGGGCGTTCTGCAGGTCATAGCCGATGTAGCCTTGGCTCATGGCGCCGCAGACGGACAGCGGACACGGAATGTACTTCTCAGGGTCGCTGCGCGTCAGCTCGGTCATGGCGTTGGCGATCATGCCAACCTGCGGGCCGTTGCCGTGCACGACGACAACCTCGTTGCCCTGCTCGATGAGGTCGACGATGGCCTTGGAGGTCACCTGGACGGCCTGCATCTGCTCGGGAAGGTTCTTTCCAAGGGCGTTGCCGCCGAGGGCAACGACGATGCGCTTGGACATGGGGGGCTCCGATCAAAAAAGGGTAAGCGATAAGGTTCTCACTCGGCCGCCCCAATAAAGGGGGGAAGTGGGGGCGACCGAGTGGGTTCCAACTAGCGCCGGCCCCCAGTGGGGGCCGGTTTGTGAGGTGTATCAGGCCTCGAATCGGCTAGGCCGACACGGGGGCATTAGGCCTGATACCAGCGGGGGGTGCCGGCATCCTCGAGCGCCTTGAGCGTGGCGACGGGATCGGCAACCTTCTGGAGAAACATCATTGCGGCGATGGCGTAGGGCTTGTAGGAAGCCTCCTTGTACATGCCGTCGCGGTGCATGTCGAAGACATCGGCCATGACCTCGCCGTGCTCGCAGGAGACACCGGAGATGTCGGCGGGCAGCGGGTGCATGAAGATCGTGTCCTGACCGTTGGCCGTCTTGGCCATGAGCTCGGTCGTGGAGCACCAGTCCTGGTGCGTGGCGTTCTGGGCGAGAAGCTCCTTCTCGAGCGCGGCGATGCCGGCGTCATCACCCTCGGCGTAGAGGTTCGTGCGCTTCTCCATGCCCACGTAGGGGGCCCAGGACTTCGGGATCACGATGTCGGCGCCCTCGAAGGCCTCGGCCATCGTGTTGACCTGCTTGAAGGAGGTGCCGTTCTCGGCGGCGTAGCCCTTTGCGCGCTCGACGACCTCGGGCATGAGGTCGTAGCCCTCGGGGTGGGCCAGCGTGACGTCCATGCCAAAGCGCGGCAGCAGGCTGATAAGCGACTGCGGGCAGGACAGCGGCTTGCCGTAGGAGGGCGAGTAGGCCCAGGTCACGGCAACCTTCTTGCCCTTGAGGTTCTCAAGGCCGCCAAACTCCTTGATGAGGTAGAGCATGTCGGCAGAGGACTGCGTGGGGTGGTCGGAGTCGGACTGCAGGGAGATGAGCGTGGGACGGTGGTCGAGGACGCCATCAGCGTAGGCCTGCTGGACGGACTCGGAGACCTCCTTCATGTAGGCGTCGCCCTTGCCGATGTACATGTCGTCACGGATGCCGATGACGTCGGCCATAAAGGAGATCATCGTGGCGGTCTCACGGACGGTCTCGCCGTGGGCGATCTGGGACTTCTTCTCGTCGAGGTCCTGGAGCTCGAGGCCGAGCAGGTTGGAGGCCTTGGAGAAGGAGAAACGGGTGCGCGTGGAGTTGTCACGGAACAGCGAGACGGCGAGGCCCGAGTCGAAGATCTTGGACGAGATGTTGCGCTCGCGCAGGTTGCGAAGAGCCGCGGCGGTGGCGTAGAGCGCCTTGAGCTCGTCGGTGGTCTTGTCCCAGGTGTGCAGGAAGTCGCTGTTGTACATGCCCTTGAAGTCAAGGCCAGACAGGACGTCGAGGTACTGCTGGATGTCGCTCATTGGGTTTCCTCTCCCTAGTTGGTGTGGTGGCGGGCGCATGCCCGCGCAGGACCTGCCGCCCCATGCTCCCCGAGCCGGGGCGGCAGGAAAGATTCTAAAGCGGTGCGCGCGACCGGCTACTTGATGTCGTTGTCCGTGAGCTCGGCGCGGTAGGTCGTGGCGTTGCCGTCAGCCTGCGAGGGGTCGTAGAGGTTGAGGGCAGCGACGTAGAGGGCGGCGCAGGTCGGGAGGTCCTGCTTGTAGGTGACCTCGTTGGGCGCGTGGGCCTGGGACTCGGCGCCAGGGCCAAAGCCGACGCAGGGGATGCCGTAGCGACCCTGGATGGAGACGCAGTTCGTGGAGAAGGTCCACTTGTCGCACAGCGGACGGCCGGCGCGCTTGTCCATGGACTTCTCGCAGCCGATGCGCTCGTCGCCGAAGAGCGCCTTGTGGGCGTCGACGAGGGCCTTGACGTGGGGCGCGGACTCCTTGTTGATCCACGTCGGGAAGTAGGCCTCGGTCTCGTAGACCTCGCCCGTCCAGGACGGACGGTCGTACATGTACATGGAGACCTTGACGTCGTCGCCATACTTCTTGACGGACGGGAGGTTCTCGACCTCGGCGAGGCAGGACTTGTAGGTCTCACCGGCGGTCATGCGGCGGTCGATGGAGATGGCGCAGGAGTCGGCCACGGCGCAGCGGGACGGCGAGGTGTAGAAGATCTGGGAGACGGTGCAGGTGCCGCGGCCCAGGAAGCGGGCGTCCTCGAAGTGCTCGGGGTTATACTTGGGGTCGAGCATCTTGACGAGACCCTTGACGTCGGTGGACTCGTCGCAGCCGTTGTTGTTCAGCTTGCGGACGTCGGCGATGATGTCGGCCATCTTGTAGATGGCGTTGTCGCCGCGCTCGGGAGCGGAGCCGTGGCAGGACGTGCCGTGGACGTCAACGCGGATCTCCATGCGGCCGCGGTGGCCACGATAGATGCCGCCGTCGGTGGGCTCGGTGGAGATGACGAACTCGGGCTTGATGCCGTCGACGTTGTAGATGTACTGCCAGCACATGCCGTCGCAGTCCTCCTCCTGGACCGTGCCGACGACCATGACCTTGTAGCCCTCGGGGATGAGGTCGAGGTCCTTCATCATCTTGGCGGCGTAGGTGGCGCTGGCCATGCCACCCTCCTGGTCGGAGCCGCCGCGGCCACCAATGAGCTGGTCGTCCTCGAAGCCCTCATAGGGGTCGAAGTCCCAGTTGTCGCGATTGCCGATGCCCACGGTGTCGATGTGGGAGTCGATGGCGATGATCTTGTCGCCCTCGCCCATGAAGCCCATGACGTTGCCAAGGCCGTCAACCTTGACCTCGTCGAAGCCGAGCTTCTCCATCTCGGCCTTGATGCAGGCGACGACCTCGCCCTCCTCGCAGGACTCGGACGGGTGGGAGATCATGGCACGCAGGAACGCGGTCATGTCCTTGCCGTAGTCCTGGGCGGTCTTCTTGATGAGATCGTAGTCGAGCTGCTTAGCCATGTCGTGAACCTTTCTGTTCGATGGCCTTCGTTACCTATTGCTTGGGCCGCACGAGCGGCAGTGGTGCCTAGCAGGTGGGGTACTCGCCCTCCCAGACGATGCGGCGGTACTGCTCGGGGTCGGTGTCGCCCTCGGTGGAGAAGCACAGCACGGAGCTCGTCTTGTCCAGGCCGATGGCCTCCTTGAGCTCGGCGTACTCCGGGTCGAGCATGAGGGTCTCGACGAGGCCCGTCGTAACGGCGCCGGACTCGCCGGAGATGACGCGCGGGTCGCCCTTCTCGGGGGCGCCGAGGGTGCGCATGCCGCGGGCGGTCACCCAGTCGGGGCAGGAGACGAACGCGGTCACGTGGTTGCGAAGGATGTCCCAGCCCAGGATGTTGGGCTCGCCGCAGCACAGGCCGGCCATGATGGAGGGCATGTCGCCGTCGACGATGCGCGGGTCTCCGTCACCGGCAGCGGCACCCTTGTACAGGCAGGCTGCGGGGGCGCACTCGGCCACGACGAACGTGGGCGGGTTGTCCGGGAAGAGGTTGGTGAAGTAGCCCACGACGGCACCGGCAAGCGAGCCCACGCCAGCCTGGACGAACACGTGGGTCGGGCGGTTGATGGCCATCTCGCGGAGCTGCTCGGCAGCCTCGGAGGCCATGGTGCCGTAGCCCTCCATGATCCAGGACGGGATCTTCTCGTAGCCCTCCCAGGCGGTGTCCTGCACGATGACGCCACGCTCGCAGGCATCGGCCTCGGCGGCGGCCATGCGGACGCACTCGTCGTAGTTGACCTCCTCGATGGTCACCTTGGCGCCCTCGGCGGCGATGTTGTCAAAGCGAGGCTTCGTGGAGCCCTTGGGCATGTGCACGACGGCCTTCTGGCCGAGCTTGTTGGCGGCCCAGGCAACGCCGCGGCCGTGGTTGCCGTCCGTGGCGGTGAAGAACGTGGCTTGGCCGAAGTCCTTGGCGAGCTGGTCGGAGGTGAGGTAGTCGAACGTGCACTCGGCGACGTCCTTGCCCGTCTCGTCGGCGATGTAGTTGGCCATGGCGAACGATCCGCCGAGCACCTTGAAGGCGTTGAGGCCGAAGCGGTAGGACTCGTCCTTGACGCACAGGTTGCCAAGACCCAGGCGAGCGGCCTGGCCATCGAGGCGTGCGAGCGGCGTCACGGTGTACTGCGGGAAGCTCTTGTGGAAGGCGCGGGCCTTCTTGACGTTGTCGAGCGACATGATGCCCAGGTGCGCATCGTCACTCTTGGGCATGTGGTTGACGGCCCACTGAATCTTCTCGCTCACGTTACCGAGACCTCCTTGGTTGATTGCATTCAACTATTTGTTTGATAACCAAACAAATAGTTTGTTACTCCATATGAAACCACACTTTGTTTTAGATTCAAGGCTAGTTTTACGCCGTCTGGTGAGCGTTGCGAAATCGGCCGCGAGCGTAGGGGGCCAGCGTACGCGCGCAAGCGGCAAACATGCGCATCTGCGCGCTGATTGACATAACGGCAGTGTGCCATGGAACCCCATCGTCACACGAGCGACACATTCGGGTGGTTCGATTGCCTAACAAATTTTTAGGCATGGCACGCTGTCCCCAAAGTGTCAAAGACTTTTTGGCACTCCCCGGGCGAGCGCGGCCTTCTTGCCCGCACCGCAAAAAAAGAAGGGCCGCCCCGGCATGGGACGGCCCTCCAACACAACGACGAGGCTGCTCGGGGAAGAAGCACACCCGCCGACCGTGCATCAGCGAAAGTTACTCCTCGCCCTCCGCGTCACTGTCGGAGACGTGGAGTCTCTTCTCCTCCTCGACGGGCTCGGGAGGCATGAGCAGGTTCAGGACGATGGCCATGATGGCGCAGGGCGTGATGGCGGACGTGCCAAAGATCGTGTTGATCCAGCCAGGCATGCCGGCGCCCGTGAGCGAGCCGGAGACCTGCGCGATACCCAGGCCAAAGGCGACGGACACGCCAAAGATGGTGCACGTGCGCGGCGTGAGGCCGTCCTTCACGAGGATTCGGATGCCGTTGAGCGTAATGGTGCCGAACACGCTGATCGTGGCGCCGCCGATGACAGGCTGCGGAATCATGAGCAGAAGCGCGGAGAGCTTGGGGCACAGGCCGGCGGCCATGAAGACGATGGCGGCGCCGCCGAACACCCAGCGGTTGATGACCTTCGTACTCACGATGATGCCCACGTTCTGACCGAACGCCGAGGTGGGAACGCCGCCGAACAGGGAGGCCAGGATGGAGACGAGGCCCTGGGCCATGATGCCGCCGGAGACCTCGCGGCCCTTGGGCATGCGGTCCATGGAACCGGCCGTGGCCGCGGAGAGGTCACCGATGAGCTGGATGTTCACCATGACGTAGATGATGGCGATCGTGATGCACACGGCAGGGTCGAACTTGAGCTCGAACGGCATGAACGTGGGCAGGGAGAACCAGGCTGCCTCGCCGATGCCGGACGGGTCGATCATGCCGAACGGGATGGAGACGACGCAGCCGATGATGATCGCGAAGAAGATGGAGCCGATCTTGGTGATGCCCTTCGTGAAGTTCGTGAGGCCAAACGTCACGGCGAACGTGATGAGGCCCACGATCCAGTTCATGGCGCTGCCGAAGTTCTCGGTGCCCACACCACCGGCGATGTACTTGATGGCCGTGGGATACAGGCTCACGCCGATGGTGAAGATGACCGTGCCCGTGACGAGCGGTGGGAAGATCCAACGGATCTTGTCATAGAACAGGCTGAACACGATGGCGACGATGCCACCCACCATCTCCGCGCCGAGGATGACGGAGAAGCCGAACTCCACGCCCACTGCCTGCAGGGCCGGCAGGAAGGCGAAGGACGCGCCCGTGAGGATGGGCAGGCCCGAGCCGATGCGCCCAAACAGCGGGAACTGCTGAAGCAGCGTGTCGATGGCAGACAGGATGAGCGCCACCTGGATGATGGCCGTCTCCTGCTCCGCCGTGAAGCCACAGGTGGAGGCGATCATCATCGCGGGCGTGATGACGCCGGCGAACGACGCGAGCACGTGCTGCAAAGACGTGGGGATGAGCGAGCCCAGGGGCGGGAATCCGTCACGCTTGAACAGCGACTTGTCGAGGCCCGCCTCGGCCTGTTGGGTATTGTCCATACATGTTCCTCTCGTGAGGGCGCTCTGGCACGCGCCTGTGGGTGCGGCCCGCCCTTGCCTCGGGGGCCGCCCGCGCATCATCCCCTGACTGGGGCGAAATAACATCCTAAAGAATATTCAGTTGTGCTTACATTTTGTTAGGAAGTCTCAAACCGCACGCCAACGGCTGCATTTTGGGCGCGAGCGGTACCGCGACGGCCAGAATGGGTCCGACCTTGCGCGTATACTCGACGGTGAATGAGATTGAGACAGACACGAGGAGGAGCCCATGCTCGACATGATCAAGGCCGAGGAGGCCCGCGCCATCGCCGCGGAGGCGGACCCCACGAGAGAGACTGCCGCCGCAGACACGCTCTCCAACAACGCCATCAGCTGGGCCATCAGAAACGCCATCCACCGCACCGACACGCGCATCCGCATGTACGCCAAGTTTGGCCGCACCACGCTGTCCGTGAAGTTCGCCCCCAGCGACAACGACCGCGACGGCGAGGGCAACTCGTTCTACAACGACCTCGTGGCCAACAGCAACACGAACGTCGCCGACGCCGTGTGCGACATCATCTACGGCCGCGAGCAGGACCTCATCTCCCCCATCCAGACCGCGCGCATCCTCAACACGTACAGCTCCAGGCTCGCGAAGTTCGTGAACGACCTCCAGCGCCTGGGCTACGAGGTGGAGGTTGGCAACGGGGACGAGAAGGGCAACGGCAAGATCGACAACAACACAATCGTCGTCAAGTGGGCGTAGGCTGGCGAGAGACCTTCCCCTGCCCACTAAACGGGGCGGGCCCGCTCGAGCGTGAGCCGGGCCCGCCTCTTTATTGGCCCTCGCCTACTCCTCGGTTCCGCACTCGCCGTGAACGATCTCGATGGCCTTCTCGACGCCGTCGATTACGTTCTGGTAGCCGGTGCAGCGGCACAGGTGTCCCGAGAGGTTCTTGCGAATCTCGTCTCGGGTGTAGGTCTTGCCGGTGTTGATCATCTCCATGGCGCTCATGATGATGCCAGGGATGCAGAAGCCGCACTGGACGGCGAACTGGTCGATGAACGCCTGCTGGACGGGGTTGAGCGTGCCGTCAGGCGCCTGCAGGCCCTCGACGGTGAGGATGTCCTTGCCCTGAGCCCAGTCCGTGAGGTAGAGGCAGGTGTCTGTGGCCACGCCGTCGATGAGCACGGTGCAGGCACCGCACTCGCCCACCTCGCAGCCGCGCTTGACGCTCGTGAGGCCCAGGCGGTTTCGCAGCGTGTCGAGCAGCGACTCGCGCGGGTCATAGCCCACCTGGACTTCCTTGCCGTTCACCGTGCACTTCAAGATCTTCATGTCCATCACAGATCAGCTCCTCCCCTGCGCGCCGCATAGATGAGGGAGCGCTTTGACATCTCCTTGATGAGCTGCAGGCGGAAGTCCTTGGACGCGCGCCAGCTGTCACGCGGGTTCGTACAAGCCGCCGCGAGCTCGCCGATGCGCCCCACGGCCTTGTGCACGTCTGTGCCACGCACGGCATCCTCGGCCTCGATGGCGCGCATGGGCGTGGGACCGGCAACGCCAAAGGCCAGGCGGATGTCGTCTATCGTGCGCTTGTCAGAGCCAAGCTTCACGAGGCAGCAGCAACCCATGGTCGTGATCTCGAGGGCGTTGCGCTTGCCGTACTTGAAGTAGTAGCCGGTGAAGCCCTCGTAGTGGTCCTTCGGGATGCGAATCTTGACGAGCACCTCGTCGCGCTCCTTGTGGGAGCGGCCGGGCCCGGCGTACCACTCCTCGATGGGGATGGTTCGGGTCCCGCGCACGCTCTGGACGTCGAGCAGGGCGCCGTAGGCAAACAGCGTGGACGCCGAGTCTGCCGAGGTCGCAGCCGTGCAGATGTTGCCGCCGATGGTGCCCGAGACGCGCAGCTGCGGGCCGCCGGGCGTGTCGCACGCCTCGCCGAGCGTAGGCACGGTGGTCTGGATGACGGGGCTCGTCGTGACGTGGTGGAACCACGTGATGGGACCAATCTCCACCGTGCCGTCATCGGCGAGCGTAACGCCATCGAGCTCGTCGGCAAGGCCGTGGATGGAGACGAGGTGCGCCGGAGCGCCCTTGCCCTCGCGCAGCTTCACGAGCACGTCGGTGCCGCCGGCGATGACCTCGGCGGCGGGGTCTGCCGCAAGTGCCTGGCAGGCGTCGGCCACGCTCGTGGCCTCGTAGAGCGATTCGATGTCATACATCTAGATCAGCCCCTCCTTCTTGAAGCCCTCGAAGAGACGCTGGGGCGTCATGGGCTCGACGTAGAACTTGCAGCCCGTGGCATCGAGGATGGCGTCGCGGATGGCCGCGGCCGGCGAGATGGCGGGCGTCTCTCCCACGGCCTTGTTGCCGTAGGGGCCCGTGGGGTCGGGCTTCTCCACGAAGTCCGCCTTGAGGTCGGGCAGGTCCATCGTCGTGGGAATCTTGTAGTCGAGAAGCGTGGGGTTGAGCACGCGGGCCGTCTTGGGGTCAACCTGCAGTTCCTCGAACAGGCCGTAGCCGATGCCCTGTGCCATGCCGCCGTGGATCTGCTGCTCCACGAGCTTGGGGTTGATGAGGCGTCCCGAGTCCTGGACGTTGATGATCTTGTTCACCGTGACCTTGCCAAGCGGCATGTCCACCGTGACGTCGGCGAACGTGCAGCCGCCCGCTATCGAGTTCGTGTGCACGTTGATCGTCTCGTGCGCGTGGAGCTGGTTGGCCGCGCCGAGGTTGTAGTAGGCCTCGAGGGCGAGCTCGGGCAGGGTGCACACGACGTTGCCCACGACGTCAAAGATCTTGTGGTCGCGAAGGCACAGCTCGCCCTGGGCGCTCGGGTGCAGGTAATGGGCGTAGTCGAGGATCTTTCTGCGCAGCGTCTCACCCGCCTTCTTCACGGCCGTGCCCGAGACATAGGTCTGGCGCGACGCATAGGCGCCCGAGTCATAGGGCGTGACGTCGGTGTCCTGGAACGACACGATGTGGACGTCCTCGGTGTCGACGCCGATGGCCTCTGCCGCCATCTGCGAGAAGACCGTGTCCGCACCCTGGCCGATCTCGGTGGCGCCCATCTGAAGCTGGATGGAGCCGTCCTGGTTGAGCGTCACGGCAGCCGTGGCCGTCTCGAGCGCAAAGGGGGCGACGGCCGTCTTGTACACGAAGAACGAGACGCCCACGCCATGGCGGATGGGACCCGTCTCATTGGCATACTCGGCCTTCTTCTTGTCCCACTCGATGTACTCCTTGCCCTTCTCGACGCACTCGGGAATGCCGCAGGTGTGCGCGGCGATGACGCCGCCGGGCGTGAACTCGTCCACGAACTTGTCCGTGTAGACGTTCTTGAGGCGGAACTCGACGCCGTCCCAGCCGTTGTCATAGGCGATGTCGCCCATGAGGCACTCGGCCGCCCAGTTGCCCTCGGGCACGCCATAGGCGCGCATGGCACCCGTGTGCGGGCCGTTCGTGTGGATGGTGTAGGCCTCGGAGTGCGTGGCCACCTCCTGGGTGTGGTACAACCAGCGGAACGAGTTCACGGAGTTGAGCACGAGGGCGTGTCCGTGATGGACGTAGCCGCCGGTGTTGGAGTAGGCCACGATCTTGCGCGCGTGCAGGTTCATCTCGTCATCGTATGAGCACTCGATGTCGAACGTCTTGGGCTGGCGGCCCGACGTGTCCCAGAACAGCTCCTCGCGGGAGAGCTCGAGCTTGACGCAGCGGCCGCCGATCTGCTTGCAGATCCAGGCGTTGAGCGGCTCGTAGTGGACGTCCTGCTTGGTGCCGAAGCCGCCGCCGATGTAGGGCTTGATGACGCGCACGTCTCCCCAGGGGATGCCGAGCGCCTGGCCGATGACGCGGCGCACGACGTGGGGGATCTGCGTGGAGGAGACGCAGACGATCTTGCCGCCTTCCATGTAGCAGTACGAGACGCACGTCTCGATGTGCACCTGGGACTGCTCACGGGACTCCGCATGAATCTTCACGTGGTGGTACTTGGGGTCCTCGAGGGCCTCCTCGACCGTCTTGTAGCCGGCGCGGGCGAGGTCCTCCTCGGAGGTGCGGGCAAGTGAGTGGGCCACGATGTTGTCCGGCTTGCGGTCCTGTACGGGCGGGTTCGTGCCCTTCATGGACTCGAGCGCGTCATAGACGACCGGGTACTCCTCGTACTCCACGTGGATCTTCTTGAGGGCGCGGTCGCAGGCAACCGTGTCCTCACCCACGACTACGGCGATGTTGTCGCCGTAGATGCGCACGCGGTCGTCAAGCAGCTTGCGGTCTGCCTGGTCGCGCTTGGCGGCGGCGCTGTCGGCATACCACGGGTGGCCTGCAACCGGATAGCAGGTGTCGGGCACGTCAAAGCAGGTGAAAACCGCAACGACGCCCGGCTCTTTCTCGGCGTCGGACGTGTCGATGGACACAACGCGCCCGTTGCCGATCGTGGCGTGATAGATCTTTGCCTCGAGGCAGGGCTTGGGGCACAGGTCATCCGTGAACTTGGCGCGTCCCGTCACCTTGTCATATGCGTCGACGCGCACGACGGGGCGACCAACCTCCCTGAGCTTTTCCATGACGCCTCACTCTCAAAAGTTGTCTTGCTTGCAAACAAAATTTTATTACCGCGAGAATCAAGCGTTGGTTCATTACGGTGAGCGGACGGTTTCAGCGCGCAGACGGGTCGGTTGCCAAACATGAAACAACGCCTCTGACCTGGGCGTTATTTGCAAGCGAGTGCAACGAAGTCACGCTGTTCAGCGCACAAGAAAGGGCGCCTCCCCCGATTGCGGGAAGGCGCCCAGACACTTTGAGGCGAGCGTTGATGCGGAAGGACTACAGGCCGGACTTGATGGTCTCGACCTCGTCGTCGGTCAGGAAGGTGTCGGCCTTGATCTGCTCGGTGTACTCGGCGACCTTGTCCTGGACGTCCTGGGAGACGGCGTCGGAGTACTTGCCGAGGGAAACGCCACCGTTCTCGATGTTGGCCTCGATGACCTTGCCGCTGCCAAAGGAGCCGTCCTCGATGGCGCTCATGGCCTCGCCCATCTTCCAGTCGGTAACGGTGGAGGTGACCACGCAGGGGTGGTCGGAGCCACAGAGGTCGATCGGCTGAGCGATGTTGAAGTGCGTGTCGGCGCCGGCGCTCTCGAGGGCCTGGCGCACGCCACCGTCAACGGCGGAGGCGTCGCACCACATGACGTCGACGTTGTCCGTGCCAATCCAGGACTCGGTGAGCTTCACGCCGGCGGAGGCGTCGGAGAAGCCGGCCTCGAAGTTGTAGACGCCCTTGACGGCGGAGTTGACCTTCTGGGCGGCCGCGAGGTAGGCGGAGTACTTCGTGAGCGTCGTGGGGATGCGCATGCCCCCAACGAAGCCGATGCAGTTGGACTTGGTCATGAGGCCGGCGACGACACCCGCGAGCGAACCGGCCTGCTTGAGGTTGACCTGGACGGTCTCGAGGTTGTCGAGCGTCTCGTAGTCGGCGAGGTCGGTCGTGGGGTCGGTGTTGGTCATGAGGAAGTGCACGTTGGGGTGAGACTCGGCGGCCTCGGCGACGACCTCTGCCCAGTCGGAGCAGAACTCGTTGCCCGCGGCGATGATGAGGTCGACGTCCTGGTCGACGTAGGACTGGGCGGCCGTGGCGGCATCGGCGGAGGCGGTGTTCTCCTTGGGCTCGAGCATCTCCCACTTGGAGTTCTCCTCGCAGGCCTTCTGCAGCGACTCGTAGTGGCCCTGGCCCCAGCCGCCGTCAAGCGCCGGACCGGAGATGACGAGGGCGACCTTGTAGCTGTCCTTGGCCTCGCCGCTGGCGGCGTCGGAGCCGCCGTCGGAGGAGCCACCGCAGCCAACGAGCGAAAGCGCGGCTGCAGCCGTGGCGGCACCGGCGCCGAGCTTGATGGCATCGCGGCGGCTGACGAGCTTGTGGTTCTTCATGGAATCCCCTTCCCTTAATATGTCCGCACATAATAGCGGACCCGGATGAAAAGGGGACCGAGCCGAAGCAAGTCCGACTCGGTCCCTTGCTACCTAAACGCTATGTGAGAGAGCTTAGAGGCCCTTCTCGATTGCCTCGACGTCCGCGTCGCTGATGAACGAGCCAGCCTTGATCTGGTCTGAGTACTCGGCGATCTTGTCCTGGACGTCCTGGGAGACCTTGTCGGAGAACTTGCCGAGCGTGATGCCACCGTTGTCCATGTTGCCGGTGATGGCAACTCCGCCACCGAACTTGCCGGACTCGATCTCATCCATGGCCTGGCCGATCATCCAGTCGGTGATCGTGGAGGTGATGACGGTGGGCTGGTCATCGCCCACGGCGTCGATGGGCTGGGCGATGTCGAAGTGGGTGTCGGCCCCGGCGTTCTGGAGAGCCTGGCGCACGCCGTTGTCAACCGCGGAGGCGTCGCCCCACATGACGTCGACGTTGTTGGAGGCAATCCACTGCTCGGCGAGCTTGGTGCCCAGGGAGGCATCGGTGAAGCCGGCCTCGAAGTTGTACTGACCCGTGATGGAGGCGTCGATCTTCTGAGCGGCGGCGAGGTAGGCGGCGTACTTCTTTGTCGTGGACGGGAGCTTCATGCCGCCGATGAAGCCGATGCTCTTCGTCTGGGTCATGAGACCGGCGACGACGCCGGCCAGCGCGCCCGTCTGGACGAAGTCAGGCAGCACGGTCTCGACGTGGTCGAGGTTCTCGTAATCGCCCATCTCGGCCTCAGGGTCGGTGTTGGTGATGAGGAAGTTGACGTTGGGGTGCTCGTCTGCCGCGCTGGCGACGACCTCTGCCCAGTCGGAGGCAAACTGGTTGCCGTTGCCGATGATGAGGTCGACGTCCTGGTCGACGTAGGTCTGGGCGGCGGTGGCGGCGTCCGCGTCCGCCGTGTTCTCCTTGGGCTCGAGCATCTCCCAGTTGGGGTGCTCGTCGATGGCGCGCTTGAGGGACTCGTAGTGGCCCTGGTCCCAGCCGCCGTCGGTGGTGATGCCGCTCATGATCATGGCGACCTTGTACTTCTTGTCGCCGGAGTCTCCGGTGGAGGCGGCAGAGCTGTCACCAGAGCCGCCGCAGCCGGCCAGCGCCACGGTCAGGGCAGCTGCCCCGCCAAGGCCAAGGGCCTGACGCCTGTTGAGCATGACTCGGGACTGGGACTTCTTGGACTCACTCATGTTGGTCTTTCCTTTCCCACTCGTCCGGGCGCACCGATGCGCCCGCCTTCCCGTGCAAAGCACTACGACTACCTGATACCCAGCTTTAAGGAAGCTGACACCTCACATCTTGCCATGGCGGGCAATTTAACCTCTGCCCGCCATGGCACAGAAACTCTAGCGAGACTCGCGGAAGTACGGCTGGCCGCTCGCCTTGGGGCCGGCGTGCTTGGAGCCAAAGAAGATGAGCGCGATGATCGTGAAGATGTAGGGGATCATCTTGAAGAACATGACCGGGGCGGCCTGGAACTGGGCCTGCAGGGCCACGTTGAGGCCATCGAAGAAGCCGAACAGAAGGCTCGCGCCCATGACGCCCACGGCGCTCCAGCGACCGAAGATGACGGTGGCCAGCGCGATGAAGCCGCGGCCCATCACGATGCCGTCCGTGTAGATCGGCGTGTAGCACAGCGTGAGGAACGCGCCGCCGGCGGCCGCGAGAGCGCCGCACACGATGCAGGCCACGTACTTGGTGCGCACGACGTTGATGCCGAGCGTCTCGGCGGCCTGCGGGTTCTCGCCCACGGAGCGCCAGGACAGGCCAGCACGGCAGCGCTTGAAGAAGAACGACACCACAGGCACAAGCAGGAACGCAAGGTAGGCAAGAAGCGTCTGGTTGAACAGGCCGTTGCCTATGACGGGGATGCTCGAGAGGCCCGGGATGGCAAGGCTGGGCATCTGGCTGCCCGTGGCGTTGGCGGGGTTGGCGCCCACGAACAGGTTGTAGCCAAACAGCGCCACGGCAGGGGCCAGGATGTTGATTGCCATACTCGTGACCGTCTGGTCAGAGCAGAGCTTGACCGTGCAGAAGGCGTAGATCATGTTGATGAGCACGCCGGCGGCCATGCCCGCGAGAAGTCCCAGCCACAGGCTGCCCGTGACCTTGCCGACCGCGAACGCCACGAACGCGCCGACGGCCATGATGCCCTCGAGGCCGATGTTGACGAGACCGGCACGCTCGGAGAAGACCTCGCCGAGAGCCGCGAGCAGGATGGGCACGGCGCCCATCGCCATCGCCTTGACGATGGTGGGAAGCGCAACCATGAAGTCCATTACGCGTTCACCTCAGCTTTCTTGTTCTTGCCAAGGTTGGCGATGATCGCCTTGACCTTGGGCAGCTTCACCATGGCCAGACCCGCGACGGCGAAGATGATGATCAGGCCGCGGACGATGTCGACGATGGCCGTGGGCACGCCGATGACGGACTGCATCATCGTGCCGCCCGTGGACAGGATGCCGAACAGCAGGGCGACGAAGATGGCGGCGATGGGGTTGAGCTGCGCGATGAGCGCGATAGCCACACCGTCAAAGCCAAAGCCGGAGCCAAAGCCGTCGGCCAGGCGGAACGGGGTCTTGCCGAGCAGCTCCACGGCGCCGCCGAGGCCGGCGACAGCGCCGGAGATCACGAAGGCAAGCAGCACGAGGGCGCGCACGGGAAAGCCGTTGACCTTCGAGGCGGTGGGGCTGAGGCCCACGGCGCGAATCTTGAAGCCGAAGGACGTACGGAAGATCACGTACCACAGGAAGACGCCGAGCAGGATCGCGATGATGACGCCGCAGTGGGCCGTGCCCACGTCCATGAGGTGCGTCGACTTGGGCATGGCGAGCGTCTTGGGCAGTCCCTGGTCGGAGAAGACGTTCTTGAAGATGTACTCCATGAAGTACATGGCGATGTAGTTGAGCATGATCGTGGTGATCATCTCGTTGAGGCCACGCGTGATCTTCATGATGCCCGGGAGCAGCGCCCAGATGCCACCGACCACGATGCCGGCGATGAGGCCGAGCAGCAGGCCCATGGGACCGGTGAGGTTAAGGCCGAGGACGACCGTCGCGGTGGCGCAGCCGCCCATGATGAACTGGCCCTCGCCGCCAAGGTTGAACACGCCGCACTTGTAGGCAAAGACGGCGGCCAGGCCCGTGAAGATGAGCGGGCACGCGCGCTCGAGCGTCTTGCCGATCTTGCCCATGTCACCGAGCGAGCCCTGCAGCATGGCCGCATAGCCCTGGATGGGATTCTTGCCCAGGCACGCGATCACGATGGCACCCACGATGAGGGCGAGCAGCACCGAGACGACGGGCGTCAGCAGTGCAATCCTCTTCTCGCGCAGCTGCTCGGGGGTAGCCGCGGCCTTCTTGGCCTTCGTCTGCTTCTTGTTGTCAGCCACTGTTCCTCCCCTCCTACTTTCCTGCCATGGCGAGCGAGATCTCCTTGATGGGAGGATTCGCGCCAGGATACGTTCCCATGACCTCTCCCTCGAACAGGACCGTGATCCTGTCGGAGAGCTTCAGCACCTCGTCGAAGTCGGCCGAGATGAGCAGCACCGCACAACCGGCATCGCGCTGGGCGATGATCTGGTTGTGGATGAACTCGGTGGCGCCGATGTCCAGGCCGCGCGTGGGGTAGACGGCCACGAGCAGCTTGGGGTGGGAGTCGAGCTCACGGGCGAGGATGACCTTCTGCTGGTTGCCGCCGGAAAGCGAGCGGGCCGTCTGGTTGACGGAGGTGCAGCGGATGTCGTTCTCGTCCTTGAGCTGCTCGGCGTACTCGTGGATGGCGTCGAGCTTGAGCCACGCGCCGTGGCCGGCGGAGAAGCGCTCGGAGTTCGTCTGCTTGAGCACGAGGTTCTCGGCGATCGTCATGTCGCCGACGAGGCCCATCTTGTTGCGGTCCTCGGGGATGTTGCCCAGTCCCGTCTCGATGAAGGCACTCGGGCTGAACAGCGCGATCTTGTTGCCGTCCGGGCCGACGACCTCGCCGCCCTCGGGCTTGAGCATGCCCGTGACGAGCGCGGCGAGCTCGGACTGGCCGTTGCCGTCGATGCCTGCCACACCCAGGACCTCGCCCTTGTGGATCTGCATGGAGATGTTCTTGAGGCCACCGTGCTTGACCTCGGGGTGGTAGGAGACGCCCTTGAGCTCGAAGGCGACGTCACCGGGCGTCTCGACCTTCTCGTAGGTGTTCTCGGTGAACTTCTGGCCGATCATGAGGTCGGCGAGCTCCTGCTCGGTGGTGTCTGCCACGCGCAGGGTGTCGATCATCTCTCCGCGGCGGAGCACCGTGACGCGGTCGGAGATGTGCATGACCTCGCGCATCTTGTGGGAGATGAAGATGATGGACTTACCCTCGGCCGTGAGGGAGTGCATGATGTCGAACAGGCCCTCGACCTCCAGGTCGGTGAGCACGGCGGTGGGCTCGTCGAGAATGACGAGGTCGGCGCCGCGGAACAGGACCTTCATGATCTCGACGCGCTGCTGCATGCCGATGGACATGTCGCCGACCTTCTCGTCAAGGTCGATCTCCATGCCGTAGCGGTCCATGAGTTCCTCGATCGTCTTGCGATCGTCAGCGATCTGGAGCAGCGGGCTGTTGTGGCGCTTGTCGCCCAGGATGATGTTCTCGAGGCCCGTCATGTCCTCGATGAGCATGAAGTGCTGGTGGACCATGCCGATGCCGTGCTCGACGGCCACGCCCGGGCTGGAGATGTTCACCTCCTGGCCGCGAATGTAGATCTTGCCCTCTGTGGGCGTGTAGAGCCCGATGAGGACGTTCATGAGCGTGGACTTGCCAGCGCCGTTCTCGCCCAGAAGCGTGTGGACCTCGCCTTGCTCGATCGTGAGGTTCACGTTCTTGTTAGCGTAGAACGAACCGAAGCACTTGCTGACGTTCTCCATCCTCAGCAACTCGGCCATACGTACCACCTTTCGATGTTCCCCGCCTGCACCGCGCTCGCGGTGCCCTCCCCTCTCCTACCCGTGCGGTCAAGCGGGCTCGATCGTTGCCTCTGCCGCACGAGTCAGAACAGCCAAACTCAAAGGAGCTTCCCTCTCGTGGCACCACCGAGAGGCGGCGGCGCCGGAATTTCCGTTCCCAGAGTAACCCGACATGCATACGGATTGGTTAACTGTCTGGTGAGAAAAAGTTACTACAAACTTGCAGGTAGGCTTACATTCTTTCAGTTTCCGCCGCTCATACGGCCTGTTTTGTCCGGTGGACGGTTAGGCGTTTCGCGCTCTCATTTTTTGAAATAACGTCTAGCTGGGAAAGCTCCAGGTGCCGTTTTTTCGACCTGACAATAAACGATTTTCGGTATAAGGACTTTTTATTGGCGCCAAAGTGTGTGCCAAGCAGGTTCGCGAGCATCCCAGACGACAAAAGGGGTCCGGACGGTTTGGTCCGGACCCCTCGCTGGCATGGCCCAAAGGTCTTTGACACCTTGGGGAAGCGCCTTTGGGCAGACAGTCGCTAGTCGCGGCCGAGGCGGTGGCTGTAGTAGGTGTCTGCCAAGGGCAGGTTGGGTCGCAGCCTGCCGTCGAGCGCGTGGTAGGCGTTCTGGACGGCCGGCGCCGTGGGGATCGTGGCGATCTCGCCGATGCCCTTGCCGCCGTAGGCCACGGGCAGCTGCTCGTCCTTCTCCACGTAGATGGCATGGATCTGGGGGATGTCGGTGGAGCGCAGGAGCCCGAGCGTGCCGTACTTGACCTGCGGCACGCAGTCCTTGAGCGGCCACTGCTCGGTGAGCGCGTATCCCATGCCCATGAGCACGCCGCCCTCGATCTGGCCCTGGATGGCGATGGGGTTGATGACGCGGCCCGAGTCGTGCGCGGCGTAGACCTGCTCGACTCTGCCCTCGTCGTCGAGGATAACGACGTGCGTGGCAAAGCCGTAGCAGATGTGGCTCTTGGGGTTGGGCACGTCCGCGCCCAGCTTGTCGGTCTTCTCGAGGTACTCGTAGTAGAACTCGTGCCCCTCGAGGGCGCGCAGGGCCTCGGCGGGATGCTTGGGATGCACGGCGTGTCCCGGCGTGAGCTGCTCGGCGCTCACCTCGAAGGTGGTGCCGTCGGCGAACTCGTGGGTGACGCCGTCTCCCTTGGCACTCACGCGATCGTCGCACACGGCCTCGCCGCGCTCGATGGCAAGCATGGCGTCACGCAGCAGGAACGCCGCGCCGCGCACGGCCTCGCCGGTGACGACGGTCTGACGCGAGCCAGACGTGGTGCCAGAGTCAGGCGCCGCCTCCGTTGAGCACTCGCCGTTTGCGATGCACGAGAGGGGCAGGCCGCACGCCTCGGCAACGTCCTGGAGAAACACGGTGTTGCAGCCCTGGCCGATGTCGGAGGTCGCGGCGTAGATGACGGCGCGGCCGTCCTCGACGCGGATGTTGCAGCGGCCCGCGTCCGGCAGGCCCACGCCCACGCCGGCGTTCTTCATGGAGCAGGCGATGCCCGCGTGTCCCGGGTGCGCGTAGTAGACGTCCCTCACGGCCTCGAGCGTCTCCTTGAGGGCCGTGGAGCAGTCCGCGATCTGGCCGTTGGGCAGGACCTCACCCGGCTCGATGGCATTGCGATAGCGAATCTCCCACGGGTCGATGCCGGCCTTCTCGGCCAGGACGTCGATGAGACTCTCCAGGGCGAACTCGGACTGGCACACGCCAAAGCCACGGAAGGCGCCCGCGGGCGGGTTGTTGGTATAGTAGCCGTATCCGCGGATGTCGGTGTTCTGGTACTTGTAGGGGCCCACGGAGTGCGTGCAGGCGCGCTCGAGGACAGGTCCGCACAGGCTTGCGTAGGCGCCCGTGTCAAAGTTGATCTCGCAGTCCAGGCCGGTGAAGTTGCCGTCCTTGTCGCAGCCGAGCGTGAACGTTGCGTCCATGGCGTGGCGCTTGGGATGGAAGTAGAGCGACTCCTGGCGCGAGAAGCGGCACTTGACGGGACGTCCGAACTTGTAGGCGGCGAGGGCCGCGAGATGCTGGCAGGAGACGTCCTCCTTGCCACCGAAGCCGCCGCCCACGAGCATCGTCTCGACGACGACGCGCTCGGGCGTGTCGTCCCAGCCGAACATGTGCGCGCACTCCTTGCGCGTGTCGTAGGCGCCCTGGTCGGTGGACCAGATCTTGACACCGTCCTTGTAGGGGGCGGCCACGGCGCACTCCGGCTCGAGGAAGGCGTGCTCCGTGAACGGCGTGGTGAAGCGCTGGGTCACGGTGTAGGCGGACTCGGCAAGGGCCTTCGCGGCGTCTCCGCGCGTGACGTGACGGCTCTGGCAGACGTTGTCCGCAAGCTCGACGGTGTTGCCGAACGCAAAGAAGCTGTCGTGGATGCGAGGCGCGTCGGGCGCCTTTGCCTCCTCGATGGATCGGACGGGCTCGAGCGGCTCGTACTCGACCTTGACGAGCTTCTTGGCACGCTCGAGGGTCTTTGCGTCCTCGGCGACGACGAGCGCGACGGCATCTCCCAAGCAGCGGGTGATGTCTCCCTCGGCAATCATGACGTCCCAGTCCTGGATGAGGTGGCCCACCTGGTTGTGTGGCACGTCGGCGGCCGTGAGCACGCCCACGACGCCGGGAAGCGCCTCGGCCTTGCTCGCATCAATGGACAGGACGCGGGCGCGCGGGTACTTGGACCGCACGGCCGACGCGTAGCTGAGACCGGGGAAGTCCTGCTCGGTCATGTCATCGGGGTACTTGCCAAAACCCAGCACCTTGCGGCGCACGTCGACGCGGAAGATCTGCTCGCCCACCGCGTAGTTGTCGCCACGCTCGGCGGACGGGTCGATCTGCTCGTCTCCGCGCAGTATGGCGGCGGCGCGCTTGATGCCCACGAGGATGCGCTTGTAGCCGGTGCAGCGGCAGACGTTGCCCTTGATGGCCTGGGAGATCTCCAGGTCGGTGGGGTCGGGCGTGCGGCGGCACAGGGCAGCGCCCGCCATGACCATGCCCGGGATGCAGAAGCCGCACTGGACGGCGCCGGCTGCGCCGAACGCATAGACGAACGCCTCCTGCTCGCGCTCCGTGAGACCCTCGATGGTGACGATGTCGTGGCCCTGGGCGAGCTTGGTGGTGAGGACGCACGACTTCACGGCCCGGTTGTCAACGATGATCGTGCACGTGCCGCACGCACCCTCCGAGCAGCCGTCCTTGACGCTCGTGAGATGAAGGTCATCGCGCAGGTAGCGGAGGATCGACTTGTTCTCGGACGTGACGTAGTCGCGGCCGTTGATGTGCAGCGTGTACTCGGCAGCCATGTCTTGCCTCCCCTACCTCTCGGCCACGATGCCGAACGCATCGCGGATGACGTTTCTTGGACACTTGGTGGCGCACATGCCGCAGGAGATGCAATGCGACCAGTCGATGACGGCATGGTTGTCTGTCACGTGGATGGCGCCGGCCGGGCAGGCACGCTCGCAGGCACCGCAGGCAACGCAGCTGTTGTCGCACACGAGGCGGGCGTCGGAGCCCTTCTCGGTGTTGGAGCAGCGCGCCGTGATGGTGAACTCGCGCTCGACGAGCTGGATGATACCCTGCTCGCAGGAGCGCGCGCACAGTCCGCACCCGATGCAGGCGGACGCGTCAACGACGGCGACGCCGCGCTCGTTGATGTGGATGGCGTTCTTGCGGCACACGCCCACGCACGTGCCGCAGCCGATGCAGCCCTGCTTGCAACCCTGCAGGTCGCAGCCGCCGTTGCACATGACGACCGCGACGGGGCGGGGCTTTCTCGGACGGGTGGCCGCGGGTCTCGCGGTCTTATGCTTGTTGTTGTCGTAGGCCATGTCCTTGGCCTTTCGTTTCTCGCGGGGCGCCTGCGTGGCCGGGCGCGGAGCCCAGGCCCCGCAGGCACCCGAATGACATAGGGGGAACCTCCCGACGGGAAACCGGGCGGGCGCGGGAGGAACGCCCGCCCGGATGGGGCCACTCGCCTACTTGGCGAGCAGGTAGCCGTAGTTGTCGCGCACGGCGCGAATCGTGAGTCGCACGTCCTCAGGCAGGCCGCAGTTGGCGTCGTCGACGTCATAGGCGCCCGTGCCGGAGGCGAGGCGAACGAGGAAGGAGCCGTCGGCCTGGGGCAGGAAGCCGCGGTTCTCGGAGGCGCCCATGTCCTCGGCGCTCCAGAACAGGGTGAGCTTGTCCTTGAACGGACGGCCCTCCCATGGGCAGAACACGGCGCAGTTGCCGCACTCGTTGCACATGCCGTCCACGTGGATGACCTGGTGCTGGGCCAGGCCCGGAACGTCGATGGCGACGTTGGCGCGGTTGGGGCAGACGTCGCAGCACACCTCGCAGACCTTGGCGCAGCCCAGGCAGCGGCTGTGCGCGAGCGGGGCGGCCTCGGTGGAAAGCGTGCCCTTGCGCTCGTAGCACTGCTCGACCGACGCCGCGGCGTTGGCCTCGGCGTAGGCGTTGAAGTCGGCGCCGAGCATGTCGCGGGCCACGGCCTGCGCGTCGGCGATGGCCTCGACAAAGGTCGCGGGGCCTCGGCGGCAGTCACCGGCGGCCCAGACGCCGTCCACGCCCGTGGCGGTGCCAGCAGGGCGACCCTTGCGGTCGACCTCGACGCCGGCGGAGGCATAGACCCCGCCCTCGATGTGCTCGCCCACGGCGCAGATCACGGCCGTGGCCGGGACCTCGACGGTCTCACCGGTGGCAACGGGGCGCTGGCGGCCGGACTCGTCGGGCTCGCCGAGCCTCATGACGTCGCAGGTGAGCTTGCCGTCCGCCACGCCCTTGGGGGCGAGAAGCTCGCAGAACTCGACGCCGTCTGCCAGCGCCTCCTGCAGCTCGTCCTCGTCGGCGGGCATGAAGCGCTTCGTGCGGCGGTAGACGATGCGCACGTTCTCGACGCCCGGCAGGCGCTTGGCCACGCGGGCGGCGTCCATGGCGGTGTTTCCGGCGCCCACGATCACGATGTCGGAGCCAAGCGCGGAGAGGTCCTCGCCGTCCTTGGCGGCACGCAGGAACTCAAGGACGTCATGCTCCTCGCCGTACTCGAGGCCCACGTGGCCCGGCGCCCAGGCGCCCACGCAGACCACGACGTCCGTGTAGCCCTCGGCCTTGAGCTCATCGACGCTCTTGACCTCGCGTCCCAGCTCGACCTTTGCGCCAAAGGCCAGGCAGAGCTGCTCGTCGGCGTCGATGTCGTTGTGGGAGATGCGAAACTCCGGGATGACGTGGCGCGCCACGCCGCCGAGGCGGTTCGTGCGCTCGATGATGGTGACGTCGGCGCCGGCGCGCGTGAGGAAGAACGCCGTCGCGAGGCCGGCCGGGCCGCCGCCGACGACGGCGACGCGCTTGTCGGAGCTGCCGGCGGGCTTGGCGGCCTTGAGCTCGGCGAGGACCTCGTCAAAGCCACCGCGGGCGGCCTTGAGCTTGCTGGTGCGGATCTGGGCGCCCTCTGCCTCGTAGAAGGCGCGCTCGCACTTGGCACCGCAGGGGTGCGGGCAGAGGTTGCCGGTGATGTGGGGCAGAGCGTTTCTGCTCACGATGATGCGCAGGGCCTCGGCGAGGTTGCCCTCGTCGACGGCGTGCAGGTAGGCCGGGATGTCCTGCTGGATGGGGCAGCCGGAGCGGCACGGGGCCGTGAAGCAGCTCGTGAGCGGCAGCGGGGCGCTCACCTTGTGGGGCTTGGCCGGCTTGATGGGCTTGTGGTACAGCGAGCTTTCCGTGGCCTTCTCGCCCAGGGCGGTGACGGCGGCCACGTCGACGTCCTCGCGACGCTCCATGCCCTCAAGGATGTGCGCGATCTGGCTGAAGCGCTCGTAGCCGCCGGGCTTGAGCACCGTGGTGGCCATGGTGATGGGCCAGATGCCCGCGGCGTACAGGTCATGGATGTTGCGGGCGTCGGCGCCGCCGGAGTAGCTGATGCGCAGCTTGCCGTCGAACTCGGCTGAGATGCGGCGTGCCACCTCGACCGTAAGCGGGAACAGCGAGCGGCCGGACATGTACATCTCCTCGCTCGGCAGCTCCGAGCGCGTGACATCGACGGGGAACGTGTTCGTGAGCTTCACGCCAAAGGCGAGGCCGTGGCTCGCGGCGAGGTCGATGAGGCGGCGCATCATCGGGACGGCGTCCTCCCACTGCAGGTCCTCGACGAAGTGCTTGTCGTCGAAGGCGATGTAGTCGAAGCCCAGCTCGTTGAGGCGCGCGCGGGCGTAGTCATACCCAAGCAGCGTGGGGTTGCACTTGATGTAGGTGTTGAGGCCCTTCTCGCAGATAAGGTAGGTGGCGATGCGCTCGATCTCTGCCGGAGGGCAGCCGTGGAGCGTGGACTCGGTGACCGAGGTGGAGACGTGCGGGCTCACGGAGTTCACGAACTCGGCGTCGACGTGCTCGAAGCGGTCGAGGTTGGCGAGCGCCCAGTCGCGGCACTCGGCCCACACGGCCGTGTTGCTCGCGTCCTTCATGGACTCGATGTAGTTGTCGACCTTGGCGCTCTTGATGCCCTCGAGGTCGTAGCCCACGCTCATGTTGAAGACGAAGCCGTCAGCCGCACCCAGCCCAAGCTCGCGCGACAGCAGCTTGCAGGCCCACCAGGCCTTTACGTACTCGTTGAGCGCCTGGCTAACCTCAAGCTCGGTGGACCACTCGCAGTTGTAGCACTCGTCCTCGGCCACGATGCAGGGCTTGTTGACGCACGCGGACAGCTCGGCGCCGTCCATGACCTGCACGGTCTTGACCTCGAAGAAGCGGGACCCCGCCACGTAGGAGGCAACGATGTTCTGCGCGAGCTGGCTGTTGGGGCCGGCAGCCGGGCCAAACGGCGACTCGATCTTCTCGTTGAAGATGGGGTCGGCGCCGCCCTCGTGGCGCACGATCTTGCGCACGCCGAATACGCTGCCGAGGTTGGCGTGCTCGGTGAGGATCCAGTCCATCATCTGTGCGAACGGGATCGGCCTCATGATGTCGCTCATGTCTGAGCTCCTCTCCTGCCCCGTCGAGACCGCGCGACGAGGGCGAGATGTGTTACGCGCGAGGCATGCCGCCCCGTGCGCGACGGCCCCGCGGAGGCCGTCTGCCGCGTCCGCGCTCCCCGGCGCGGACGCGGTGCGGCGGCACCGGACTCGCCGGCACCGCCAACGGGGACGCCATGGGGGCGCCCCCGGAGAAAACCTAGTAGGTGCGGTGGTTCAGCGTGCCCCACAGCTTCTTGGACTGCTCGAGCGTCCAGGCGTTGATGCGCTCCTCGTCAAAGGCCACGAACTCGCGGTCCTTGTAGAGCACCCGGCCGTTCACAATCGTGGTGCGGCAGTTCTTGCCCATCATGCCGAACAGCATGTGGCCGTCGATGTTGTCGCCGGAGAAGGGCGTGAACACCGGGTAGTCCATCACGATGACGTCTGCGGCGGCACCCGGCGCGAGCTTGCCGAACGTGCGCCCGAAGTACTTGGAGGCCATCGCGTAGTTGTTCTTGAACAGCATCGTCATGGCCTCGCCCCAGCCCACATTGGGCATGGCGGCGTTATGGCGCTGGATGACGAGGAAGACCTTGAGGCTCTCGAGCATGTCATGGGTGTAGGCGTCCGTGCCCATGCAGACGGGGATGCCGCGGCGCATGAACTCGAGCACGGGGGCGCAGCCCACAGCGTTGCCCATGTTAGACTCGGGGTTGTTCACGAGCCAGGTGCCGGAGTCCTTGATGATGTCCATCTCGGCGGGCGTCACGTGGATGCAGTGGCCGAGCATGGTGTCGGGGCCAAGCAGGTTGTGCTGCAGCAGGCGCTCGACGGGCGGGATGCCGCCGCGATTCTTGCGGGAGTCCCAGACGTCGTTCATGCCCTCGCAGACGTGGATGTGGAAGCCCGTGAGGCCGTCGTTGGCCTCGGCCATCTTGTCCATCGTCTCGTCGGAGAGCGTGAAGGTGGCGTGGCCGCCGAACATGGCGGCGATCATCGTGTCGTTGTCCTTCTCGCGCGCGTCGTGAGCCCAGCGGGCGAACTCGGCGTTCTCGGCGATCGACTGGTCACGCTTCTCCGGGCCACGGCGGTCGGAGACCTCGTAGCACAGGCAGGAGCGCATGCCGAGCTCGGCCGCGACGTCCTTGATGGCAAACAGGGAGCCCGGGATCTCGCAGAAGCTCGCGTGGTGGTCGAAGATCGTGGTGACGCCGTCTCGCAGCGAGTCGAGGATCGTGGCGTAGGCGCTGGCGCGCGTGCCGTCGAGCGTGAGGTTGTCGTCGATCTTCCACCACTGCTGCTCGAGGTTCTCGAGGAAGTTCGTGGGGTTGCAGCCATCGATGGCAAGGCCGCGGGCAAGGCCCGAGTAGATGTGGGTGTGGCAGTTCACGAGACCCGGCATGATGACGCCGCCATGGGCGTCGACGTACTCGTAGCCGGGGTTGGCGGCCTTGAGCTCGGCCTCGTCGCCGACGGCAACGATGGTGTCGCCGTCGATGGCAACCGCGCCGTGCTCGAGGTAAGGCTTCTCGGCGTCTCGGGTGATGACGCGACCATTGCCGACAATAAGCATGGTGCTCCCTTCATCGTCGCAGGCGGGGGTTAACGCCTTCGACAGCTGTCCTGTGAGCTCGCGCGCCGCATCTGCCGGTGGCGGGTCCTCCCCCGCTCTCGCGCGTGCGGCCCCAAGGTTCGACCGCCTATGCCAATTGTCCCCGCAGACGCAGGAAACGCACCATGGTCTTAGCTTAACGGCATATGGCAAACAGAATGTTATCGAACCTAACTATTTGTAATAACTGCATGTTTATGGCGAAATACGGGCATGCTGCGAAATTATTACTAATCGGTGAACGGTAGTGCGCGAACATGTTGGGCACCGCGAGTTAGCTGCGGTTTCGTTGCGCACGCACGAGAACAACGCCGCCGGGCACGGCCGAGGCAAAAAGACGGGCCCCGCACGAGCGAGGCCCGCAAGGGCAGACGGTGACAGTTTGACCCCGCCCCCAGGTGTCACGAGAGGTCGATCTGGCGACCGGAGACGTACTTGCGCGTGAGGCTGCCGCCCTCCTCGGCCAGGTAGACGTAGCGCTCGAGGCGCTCCCAGACGCCGAGCTCGCGCGGGGTGCGGATCTTGGAGTCGTCTAGCACGAGGGCGTCGAACTCGTAGCCCTCGGCAAGTGAGCCCACCCGCCCAAAGAACGAGCCGCCGCCGGCCGTGGCGAGCCAGAGCGCCTCCTGCGTGGTGAGCGCGGGCAGGCTCTCGTCCACGAGGCGCCAGCGCAGCTTGGAGACGGCCACGGCGTCTGCCATGCAGCGAAACATCGACAGGTTGGCACCGCCGGCCACGTCGGTGCCCAGACCAACGTTCATGCCGAGGTCCAGGTAGCGGCGGATGGGCGCGATGCCGCTCGAGAGCTGGGCATTGCTCTGCGGGCAGTGGGCCACGTAGGTGCCGGTGGCGCGCAGAAGCTCCGTCTCGGTCTCGTCCGAGTAGATGCAGTGGGCCATGACCGTGCGGGGCCCCAGCAGCCCAAAGTGGTCGTAGGCGTCGCCGTAGCAGCTCGACCACGGGCACAGCTCCTTGACCCAGCCGCATTCAGACGGGTTCTCGGACAGGTGGCTCTGGACGGGAAGGTGCTGCTCGCGGGCGATGTCGGCGAGCTGGGCCATGAGCTCGTCGGTGACGCTCGGCGTGAAGCGCGGTGTGATGATGGGCGCGGTGCGGTCATAGCGGTCGGCAACGTCGGAAAGCCAGCGGCGCGTGTCGGCGGCGGATTGGGCGGTGTCCTCCTCGAGGTTCTCGCCACCGTTGCGGTCCATGTTCACCTTGCCCACGTACGTGGCGAGTCCCGTGGCCTCGAGCTTGTCCATGAGCAGCTCGGTTGCCTCGACGTGCATCGTGCCAAAGACCACGGCACGCGTCGTGGGGCTGCGGCGCAGGTCGCTCGCGAAGATGTCGTAGGCGCGCTCGGCGTAGGAGGGGTCGGCGTAGTGGGCCTCCTCGGGAAACGTGTGGGTGTTGAGCCAGTCCAGAAGCTCTAGGTCCATGCCCAGGCCGCGGAAGGCGTACTGCGGGGCGTGGATGTGGATGTCGCTCATGCCCGGGACGATCAGCTGGTCGCCGCAGTCGACGAGCGGCAGCGCGGCGAACCTCTCGGGCAGTTGCTCGAACACGCCGGCAGAGACGCCGTCCACACACACGGCATAGCCGCCCTCGACGCAGCGCACCTCCTGCGGGCTCGTGTTGTAGCAGACGCTTCCCTTGAGGACGAACGA
Source organism: Parolsenella catena (assembly GCF_003966955.1). Classification (GTDB taxonomy): domain Bacteria; phylum Actinomycetota; class Coriobacteriia; order Coriobacteriales; family Atopobiaceae; genus Parolsenella; species Parolsenella catena. The sequence goes on from NZ_AP019367.1 coordinate 1,098,057, forward strand.
GTTCGTATCCATTGCTTGCTCCTTCTCGATTGGCGGCATGCGCCGCCGTGTTGTCTGGGAATGCCGGCCGCACGTCACGCGTGGCCGCGCCCGCGTTAGATGAAGACTCTCCCTTGAGACCGCTGCGGGCCCTGGCGCCCGCATGCCGACGCGAGCCATCGCTCGCACACCTTCGCAGACAAGCCGCAGATCAGCCCCGGCACCGCGGGCTCGCCCCACCGCACGAATGGTAGCGACGCCTGAGTTGCGTGCCGTTGGTCACGGGCAGGCCCGGTTCCCTCGCGAAAGGTCGGACCGCCCGATTCTGGTTAGCCTGATTGTTAATTATTACTATTAGCTGATAATAATTTCTTGTTGCAAGCGGTAGCGAAACTCCCGTGAGCGGCGTTATGCGAGGTGAGCGCAAGGAAAGCGAAACGCACCGCCCACGTGGGGACGACGATGGCAGCCGCTGAGGCAGCTGATGGAGGGCACTGGACCCGTTTGTACAAAACGGACTCAGAATGTCGAGGATTCTCGGCGCTCCCCGAACGAAAAACTCCGTGACCAGCGGTTTTGTAGCGACACACGTTTGCGTGCCGAGAAAAACCAACCATTTGAGTCCGAATGGCACAAACGGGTCTGCAGGGCGGCCCACCCATGCCCGCGGTGCGCCTAACCCTGGCGACGCACCTGCTGCAGGTAGCGGTAGACGCTCGGCACCGAGACGTGCAGCTCGCTGGCGACGTCTGCGGCCGCACCCTTGATAAGGAAGGTGCCGGCTGCCTCGAGCCTGCGGATGATGTCGATGCGGCCGGCCTGGTCAAGCTCGCTCGACGTCTTGCCAAGCGCGCCGAGCAGCGAGCGGACCTGCTCTGCCACGCCCGTCTCGGCCCCGCCGATGGAGAGGGTCTCGACGCTCGAGGCACGATAGGCGGCTCGCACGGCCTCGAGGTTCGTGTCACGGAACTCCTCGGAGCCGCCGTGGCGGTACGCCTCCATAAACGCCTTGAGGCCGTCCTCGAGCGTGCGGAACGGCTGCGGGTCGATGTTGACGCACAGGATGCCCACGACCTTGGCACCATCGCGGATGAAGAACGACGAGCTCTGCAGCGGCCTGCCGTCCGCCGTCGTGGAGACGTAGTCGCTCACGAAGCAGTCCTCGGAGCGCTCGAGCTGCTCGGCCATCTTGAGCGAGAACGCCGTGGCGGGCGCGCCGACCGCGCGACCGGAGACGTGGCCGTTCACGATCTTCACGATCGAGTGGGACGGGTCGGTGAGGTCATGCAGGGCCACCTCGGTCGCAGATCCAAGCGCGGCACCCAGGAAGTCCACGAACGGAACGAACGCGGCGACCTTCTCGTTCATGTGGGGACCTCTTCCTCTCACTTGCGTCTCCGATTGGCTCGCTGGTTTGATTATATATTGTCGCAAAACCATACTTTGTGTTAGTTTTTGCAGGTAGAACCGATTGTACTCGACGTGTGTGCGCCGGATGAGGCAGCAGGCGCGCTCTTGGAATCGCGAAAGGCCGCACATGGACGCCGCCCAGACTGACTTCTACGCTCGACTCGCCCACGCCATAGCCGTGCAGTTCGGCTCGAACTGCGAGGTCGTGGTCCACGACCTGGAGACCAACGACCCCGAGCGCTCCATCGTCGCCATCGAGAACGGCCACGTCACCGGCCGCTCCGTGGGAGACGGCCCGAGCCACATCGTGCTCGACGCCGTCAAGGCCGGCAAGGTCCACAAGCTCTCCGACCGCCTCGCCTACCTCACCAAGACCACCGACGGCCGCATCCTGCGCTCCTCCACCGTCTTCATCCGAGACGCGGACAACGTGCCCGTGGGCATCCTGGGCATCAACTACGACATCACGGTGCTGGCCGCCGCGGCAGACACCCTGAACGGCATGACGGGCACGGGCCCCAACGACGACCCCACCGGCGACCCCGAGCCCATCGTCCGCAGCGTGGCCGACCTGCTCGATGACCTCATCGAGCAGAGCGTGGCGCTCGTGGGCAAGCCCGCGGCACTCATGAGTAAGGACGAGCGCGTGCGCGCCATCCGCTACCTCAACGACGCTGGGGCGTTTCTCATCACGAAGTCGGGCCCCAAGGTGTGCAAGTACTTCGGCATCTCCAAGTACACGCTCTACAGCTACCTGGACGAGGCCAAGGGCGACCAGGACTAGCGCAGGCCCCATGCGAGGCGCCCCACGGCGAGTGAGCCGCGGGGCGCTTCTGTTACGAGGGCGTAACCATCCCATGACCCGACGAGGGTATCCTTGAATGAATTGACCTCGGCCGCACGGGCCGGGGCGCAAGCGGCAAGGAGGACGTATGGCTCGAGTCTTCAACTTCGCGGCAGGCCCGTCGGCGCTGCCCGAGAGCGTGCTCGCCGAGTGCGCGGCCGAGATGCTCGACTACCACGGCTGTGGCATGAGCGTGCTGGAGATGAGCCACCGATCTAGCTCCTACCAGCAGATCTTCGACGACGCGGAGGCAACGCTGCGCCGCATCGCGAACATCCCGAGCAACTACCGCGTGCTGTTCCTGCAGGGAGGCGCCACGCTGCAGTTCGCCGGCATCCCCATGAATCTCATGGTAAGCGGACGGGCCGGCTACCTCGTCACGGGCAACTTCGCCGCCAAGGCCGAGCGCGAGGCCCGCAAGTACGGAGAGGTGGACGTGCTCGCCACGAGCGAGTACACGGGCTTCGACCGCATCCCCGAGGTGGCGGGCGTGGGCGAGCTGGCCGAGGCCACGGGCTACGACTACGTCTACATCTGCCAGAACAACACGATCTTTGGCACCCAGTACCACGAGCTGCCCCAGACCGGCGAGGTCCCGCTCGTCTCGGACGTCTCGAGCTGCTTTCTGGCCGAGCCCATCGACGTCACGCGCTACGGCCTGGTCTACGCAGGCGCGCAGAAGAACGCCGGGTGCGCCGGCGTCACGGTGGTCATCGTGCGCGATGACCTCATCGAGAACGGCCCGGCCCTGCCGTGCTGCCCCACCTACCTCGACTATCGCGAGCAGGCCGAGAAGGGCTCGATGCTGAACACGCCCAACACGTTCGGCATCTACCTGTGCGGAAAGGTCTACCACTGGATCGAGGCCGCCGGTGGCCTTGCGGCAATGGAGCGGATGAACCGCGAGAAGAGCGGCCTCATCTACGACTACCTCGACCAGTCGCACCTGTTCCACGGCCACGCGCAGCCCGCCAGCCGCTCCATCGCCAACGTGACGTTCCGCACGGGTGACGAGCGCCTGGACGCCGCCTTCGTCGACGGCGCCACGCAGCGCGGCCTTGTGGGCGTCAAGGGCCACCGCCTCGTGGGCGGCATGCGCGCGAGCGTCTACAACGCCGTGCCCATCGAGGGCGTCCGCGCCCTGGTGGACTACATGGCCGAGTTCGAGGACGAGCACACCAAGTAGAAACGACAGCCGCATGTCTGCGCGCGCGGCCACATCACACGACAGACACCAAGGAGCATCCATGCGCCACATCAAGACCATCGATGACATCACGAAGGACGGCAAGGTCGAGTTCGGCGACGGCTACGACTTTGTCGAGAACACCGAGGAGGCAGACGCCATCCTCATGCGCTCCACCGACCTTCACGGCTACGAGCCGCCCTCCTCGATCCGCGCCATCGCCCGCTGCGGCGCCGGCGTGAACAACATCCCCACCGACGAGTACGCCAAGAGGGGCGTCGTCGTGTTCAACTCGCCGGGCGCCAACTCCAACGCCGTCAAGGAGCTCGTCATCGCCATGCTCATCCTCTCGAGCCGCGGCGTCGTGCAGTCCATGAAGTGGGTGCGCGCGCACGCCGACGACCCCAACATCCTCGTCGACGCCGAGAAGGCCAAGAAGGCGTTCGTGGGCCGCGAGCTCAAGGGCAAGCGCATCGGCGTCGTGGGCCTGGGCAACGTGGGGTCCAAGGTGGCCAACGCGTGCGTTGACCTGGGAATGCAGGTCTATGGCTACGACCCGTTCATCTCCGTGGAGCACGCGTGGGCGCTCAGCCGAGACGTCCAGCGCGTCGGCACGCTCGAGGACCTGTGCCGCGGCTGCGACTACCTCACCGTCCACGTGCCGAGCAAGGCGGACACCATCGGCATGATCGACGCCGACGTCCTGGGGCTGCTCAACCCGGGCGCGGTGCTCATCAACTACGCGCGCGAGACCATCGTGGACGAGGACGCCGTGGACGCCGCGCTGCAGGGCGGCAGGCTCTCGTGGTTTGCCACCGACTTCGCCACGCCCAAGACCGTGGCCATGCCCAACACGTTCATCACGACGCACTCGGGCGCGGGCACCGGCGAGGCGGAGGCCAACTGCGCCGACATGGCAATCTCCGAGCTCAAGGACTACCTCGAGAACGGCAACATCGCCAACTCGGTGAACTATCCCGCCTGTTCCATGGGCAAGGCCCGCGCCGCGAGCCGCGTGGCATGCCTGCACGCCAACGTGCCCAACATGATCGGCCAGATCACGGCGATCCTTGCCAAGGACAACGCCAACGTCCAGCGCATGGTCAACGAGAGCGCCGGCGAGAACGCCTACACAATGTTCGACACCGACGAGCACCTCGAGGACTCCACGATCGACGCGCTCAAGGCGATCCCCGCCGTGTACCGCGTGCGCGTCATCAAGTAGCATCGAGGCGTACGCAAGCGTGCGGCCGGTGTCCCCTCGCGGGCTGCCGGCCGCTTCTCATTGGAGGGACCATGCAAATCCAGGGCTTCTCGTGCACCAGGCCACAGCCTGAGCACATGGACCAGATGCGTGCCTGCGCCACGGCAGCCGAGCTCGACGGGCTCGTGACCGCAGGCGCCTACACGACCGACGTGTCGCGCGCGCTCTACCTCGTGGCACGCAGGCACGACGGCGTCGTCACGACGGGCGTGGCCTGCTGCTGCTCGGCAGCCGAGCTCGACGTCGCAGCCGTCGACGCAGACGAAGCCGGCGCGCGGGCGGACGAGATCGAGGCGCTCGGCGCGCACACGCGTCCCATCACGATCGCCTACGAGGGCAACCGGGCGCTCGACCTCATCCTGGGGGCCGCGCGCTCGGCCACGCCGCTGTACAACCTCTCGAACGGAAGCGAGCAGGTCGTGGTCTGGCGCATGAGCAGGCCTGAGGCCATCGAGGCCGTGACAACGACGTTTGCCCAGATAGATGGCCACGTTGCGGACAACTGCCTCGAGGCTGTGGCCACTCGGCTGGTTGCGCGCCGCGCCCGGGAGGCGCGCCCCTCGATGGACCCGCGCGCGGCGGTGCTCCACCCGCTCGCGATGCTCATAAGCGAGGCAGAGCTCTCACGCGGAACGGCAGGCCTGCTGCCCGGCGAGGGGCTGCTCGTCCACAGGTTCGCCTAACGGCACGCACGACGGCACGGGAAGCGCGAGCCGGCTACCTACCGCCGAACAGGCCACCGAGAAGGCCGCCAAGGCCGCCCGCCCCGAGCATCTTGCTCGCGATGGCAGCCATGTCGAGCTTGGAGACGTCCACGTTGAGCCTGGCGGCCAGGCCCAGCAGCTCGTCGGGGCTCAGCCTCGAGACGTCGATGGCGGAGAGGTCGAGCTTGCCCAGGTCAACGGCCGAGAGATCCACGCCCGCCTCGGCGAGGCGCGCGAGGCACAGGCCAAACAGCTCGGTGAGGTCATAGCCGCCCGTGACACCCGTGATGCGCTCGACCGTCGCAACCGGGTTTTCCACGAGCTGTTGCGCAAGCTCGGGCGCGGCCTCGACCGCGTCGGCGATCCTCTCCGCAAGCTGATTGATGTCGATGGCCATCTGGTCCTCCCATGCGAGCCTTGTTTCGCGCGCCGTGCAATCCAGAGCATCATACCTGCGTCTGGGTATAGTAGATAGGTATCATCTGCAACTCTCGCACGGAGGAACCGCCATGTGGGCCCCAAGCTTCAACCTCATAGCCCTCATCGCCGGCGGGGCCGCCGGCGCCGTGGCCGCGGGGCTGGGGCTGCACCTCGCGCGCCGACACGCCACGAAAAGGTCCCCTGGCACAGGCGAGCCCGCCTCCCCGGTGCCGCCCCAAGGCTATGGGCCCCTTACGGCCGAAGGCGCCGATACGGCGGGCGCAGACGAGCCGCACGCAGACACGCAAGCCACGGCCTTCCCCGACGAGCTCGCGAAAGCCACCGACGAGGCCACGCCCGCCGCACCCGGGCCCTCCCACAAGCCCGCCGAGCCCGCGCTCGATCCCGCGCCCAGGCCCGTGGACATGGACGACCTCGCCCGCGAGCTCTTCCAGGCTGCTGACCCGATCTCCAAGCTCAGGAGCCTCACGAGAAGGTTCGAGCACGCCGAGCGCCGCGCGGACGAGGGGCAGGCCGCCCGGCCAGACGCCATCTCGAGCTACCTTGCCCGTGGGCTTCGCGAAGCCGGCATCTTGGACGCAGACGCTCGCTGGCCCGAGCTCTCCGTCATCAGGACCAATAGAAGCCACACGTTCTACCTTCGCGCATCCGACTCCTCAGTTGCCTGGGGAGACATGCTGCGCGTCCTGGCCGTCGAGGGCGCGCTCAACCGCGCGCTGTTCGCGTGGGAGCACTTCGTCGAGCACGCCGACGGCGACATGGACCGCGCAGACGTCACGCTCGAGGACTGCTATCGCTTCAACCAGGCGCTCGCGGGCTCCATCACCGCGCAGCTCGGCGCCGAGCCCATCGCCCGCGCGAGCATGAGCGACATGCTCGGCGAGTGGGGCGTGAGGCAGACGATCGCGGCGGGCATCGAGACGTTCAGGCTCCCCTTGCGCCTCTCGGCGCGCTTCCGCGTGAACCTCATGGGCGGGGACGCCGCAATCGTGGCCTCGTTCGTGCCGGCAGGCGCCCAGCCCGCCTCCGTGTGGTCCTCAGGGCTCGACCGCATCTTGCCGGCCTCGCACCAGATGCGCGAGCGCATGGCGACCGACTACGCCCTGCGCTGCGTCCTGCTGCTGGCCGCACACGCCTTCCGCAGCTCCAAGCGCCTGTGCCATGTCTTCGTGGCCGTCTGCCTGGAGACGCCGTCGCGCCACGCCTGTCTCGTCTCGGGAGACGTCAGCCGCGAGGCGCTTCGCGAGCACGACCTGTCCGAGGACTTCGACGCACGCAGGCTCGCCCGCGAGCTGGGCATCCGCTTCTCGACGGAGAACGAGTCGCTCGTCGCGATCGAGCAGGGCTTCGAGCTCGACTCGGAGCGCTTCTGCCCCAGCGGCCGCTATGAGACGGTCGACCTCTCCGGCAGGGTCCTGCCGAGCTTTGAGGCAAGCCTGCTCGGGGCCGAGCACGTCTGCGACCTCTCCATCAACGAAAGCGCCCGCCGCGCCACCAAGGCCCAGGAGGTCGTCCGCGAGCTTGGCGGCTCCACGGAGCGCTCCGTGCGCCGTATCCTGCGCCTCACCGAGAACGACCCGGACCTCACGGTGCGCGAGGCCGGCCGTCGCACGGCGGGACGGCTCATCGACGGCACGCTCTCCGGAGACGACGCGATCGCCTTTGTCGACGACTTCGTGGAGGGAGACGAGCTCTCCCGCTCCTGCGACCAGGCCATGGAGCTGCTCCAGCAGGGCAGCTATGCCGAGGCCATCGAGGTGCTCACGGACATGCTCGCCCCCATCGACTCTCTCGACACCTATGCGGACGCGGGCGACGACACCTGGCGCCAGTTCATGAGCTATGTCTCGCGCACGCTCTACAACCGGCTGCTCGCCCGTCCCGGCGAGCGCACGCACCTCGTGCCGGACGCCTACTACGGCGCGCAGCTGCTCATGTCGAGCGCCCTTCTCGCCCAGGGACGCACGGCCGAGGCGCTCGGCTTTGCCCGCCGCGCCCAGGACCTCGACCCACTCGACATGGCCAGCGTGCTGCGGATCGTGCGCTGCCACGAGCTCGAGGGCGACCTCGACGCGGCGGCGTCCGAGCTCAGGCGCTGGCTCGACGTTGCCTTTGACCCGCAGGGGATTGGCGTGGGCTACTACCGCCTTGCCTTCATCGAGTGGAAGCGCGGACGCACCGACGTGGCGGACGCCTGCTACCAGAAGGCTGCCGTGAGCCGCGCCGCGTGCTCTGGTGCCGCGGCGTTCGAGCTGCACACGATGCGCGCGCTCGGCGGCACGGAGCCCGTCGAGCCGGCAAGCGTCAACGAGACGCTCGAGGCCGCCGGCGTTCCCCTCGCGCCCACGGAGCGCGTCATCGGCGTGCTCGTTGAGGCCGCGCAGGCGTCAACCGACGCCGAGGTCTTCCCCGTGGCTCGCAGCTTTGCCACGCTGCTCGGCGCGCTCACGGGAGACGACGTCATGAACGGCGTCGTTGACTCGATCGAGCACGAGCCGGACCGCTAGCGAGCCGGGCCACCAGAGAAAAGCCCGCACAAGAAAAGGAGGGCGCCGGGAAACGTGTCCCCGGCACCCTCCCTTGCGCACCAGCCCTGCCGCTAGCCCAGGCGCCGCACGCCCTTGACCTTGCCCTCGCGGTCGATGAACATGATGAGGAAGCACACGGCGAGCAACGCCGACGCCACCGCGATCGCATGAAGGCCAATCCAGCCGATGCAGAGGTTGCCGAGGACGGCGCCGCACACGAACGTGAGGATGACGCCAAAGTAGAGCAGGCCGTTCTCGAGGAAGCCCTTCTTGTGGGTGATGATGTAGTCGTCCACGCTCTGGAGCGCGCTGCGCAGGTTTCCGATGCACATGGTCGTGGCTATGCCGTGGCCATGAATCTTGCGGAAGCTCTCCACCTGCATGCCGCACGCAAACGACGTCAGGCAGTTCGCCACAAGGTTGGCGGTCCCGGGAATGAAGCTCACGCCCAAAAGGATCGCGGCCTCGAGGAACACCGTGAGCTGACGCCAGTGGAACAGGCTCGAGAAGCGCTCGTGGATGAGGTCGGCGAGCATGATGCCCAGCGCAAACGCGAGCACCGGGAAGAAGTAGCGGCCCGCACGCATGAGGTCGCCCTCGGAGAGGTTGATGCCCACGAGCAGGATGTTGCCCGTCTGGGCGTTGGCGAACACGCCGTCTCGGGCGATGTAGGAGTAGGCGTCCATGAAGCCGCCGGCCAATGCGAGCAGCACGCCCAACTCGATGGACTCCGATATCTGCTTGGCTCTTTCCAAAGCGAGAATCCCCCTAGAACTCGAGCTTCATGAGCTCGTTGATGGCGTAGATGTAGATCTTGAGCGCCTCGCGCAGCTGGGCCTCGCTCGCGCCCTCGTCCGGGCCGTGCATGGAGCCCACCCACTCGGGGCACGCCATCGCAGGCTCCTCGGGGCCAAAGCTCGCGGCGTTCCTGAAGTGGCGGGCGTAGGTGCCGCCGCCGATGGTGAAGGGCTTCGTGTCCTTGCCCGTGTACTCGTTGTAGCAGCGCACGAGCGTCTGGATCTGAGGCGAGTCGGGGCTCACGTAGAACGGCACGACGGCACGGCCCGCCTCGAGCGAGCAGCCGTGGTCCGCGGCCACCTCGGCCAGGCGCGCCGTGATGGCCTCCGCCGTCGTGGACTTGGGGTAGCGCGCGTCAACGGTCTGGGCGATGCGACCGTCCTCGCGAAGCGCCACGGTGCCGCCGATGCACGTAAGCGGCTCGAAGACGTCATCCGTGGCGTCGATGCCCAGCGAGCTGCCATCCGTGGAGGCATGGATGGTGCGCTCGAGCTCGAGGAAGCGTCGCTCCCCATCCGAGCACAGGTCATGGTCGAGCAGGTAGCCGCACAGCATGCCGATGGCGTTTCTCGTGCCGGCGGGAAGCGACGCGTGACCGCCGACGCCGTGCGCCGTGACGCGCGCGAGGCCCTCGCCCGCTGCCTCCACCTCGATGCCGTCCGCGGGCTCGAGAGCTGCGGCGTCAGCGCGCACGACGGCCGAGGCAAGGCTCGGGATGGCGTTCGTGGCGCTGCCGCCCTCGATGGAGGCGATGACGGAGCCGGGCACGCTGCCGGAGACGGGCGCGGAGACGAACGTGGCGCCGTACAGGCCCTTCTCGCCGCAGCAGACCGGGAACTCGGCGTCTGGCGTGAAGAGGAAGTCGGGCTCGGGATAGTGGGCGAGGTAGTGCTCGACGTCTCCCATGTTCGTCTCCTCGTTGGCTCCGAGGATCACACGCAGGGTGTAGGGCAGGCGCTCGCCCGTGACCTCGACGCGCTCGGCAAAGAAGCGGCCCGCGTACAGCGACAGCACGGCCGGGCCCTTGTCGTCGATGACGCCGCGGCCGAGCAGCCAGCCGTCGCGGCGGACCATCTCGTAGGGGTCCGTGTGCCAGCCCGGCCCCTCGGGCACCACGTCCACGTGGGCGATCGTGGCAATCTGCTTGTCAGAGGCACCGGGAAGGTCCGCATAGCCGAGGTAGCCGTCGCAGTCGTGGGCCTCCAGGCCACAGACGTTGGCGATGCACAGGGCCTCGTCGAGCGCCTCGCGCGGGCCCGGGCCCCAGGGGGCGTTCTCCTCGGCGGCACTGAGGTCCTCGACGCTCCTGTGGCTCACGAGGGCCTCGATGTCATCGAGCACCTCGGGCCACACGCGCTCGACGAACTCGTCGATCTCTGCCTTGAGCCGGGCGTTGTTCTCGGTCATGGTCGCTCCCATCAAAGCGCTTCGCTCTTTTTTACGTGCCCCATGATACGACCGATTGCCCCGGCGCCCAAACTTGGGTATGAGAGGTGACAGGTGGGGACGGGGTCGGTCCGTCACCATGGCGGGCCGGCCGTTGCCGCGCGACGGGCGAGGCAGAGGGGAAACATACATGGCAGAACAGCTCACGATACTGGCCGCGATGCTCGCCGTGGTGGTGTGCTCGTCGTTTGCGGCGAGCCTCATCCCGGGCAGGCCCATACCGGAGGTCGTGTTCTTCGTCGTGGCGGGAGCCGTCATGGGACCGCACTGCCTGGGCGTCATCCATGAGACGGCAGGGCTTGCGCTGCTCAGCCGGCTGGGCATGGGCATCCTGTTCCTCATCGCCGGCTACGAGCTCGACCTGCGCGAGCTCACGGGGCGCGCGGGGCGCCACGGGGCCGTCTGCTGGGCCGTCTGCATGGCGCTTGCCTGCGCCGCCACCCTCGCGCTTGGCCTCGGGCTCTCCACCGCCGGCACGGCGGCGTTCGCCATCGCCCTCACGACGACGGCCTACGGCACCCTCGTCCCCATCGTGCGAGACCGCCAGCTCGCGGGCACGGCGGTGGGGGCGGTCATCGAGTCCTATGGCGCCATGGGCGAGCTACTGCCCGTGGTGGCCATGTCCGTCATGCTCTCGCCCCGGCGCTCCATGGGCGCAAACATAGCGGTCCTGCTGGGATTTCTCGCCCTGTGCGTCATCGTGGCCATCCAGGGCCAGCGCGTGAGGGACTGGGGCGGACGGCTCGCGCGCTGGATTTCTAACAACGCAGAGACAAGCTCGCAGGCAACGCTCAGGACCACCCTGCTTCTGCTCGTGGGGCTCCTCGCGCTGGCAGCGATGCTGGACCTCGACGCCGTGCTCGCGGCATTTGCCGCCGGCTTCATCCTGCGCCACGTGCTGCCCGACGAGAGCGGGCAGCGTCTCATCGGCAAGATCGAGGTCATGGGCAACGGCCTGTTTATCCCCGTTTTCTTCGTGTACTCGGCCATGGGAATCGACTTTGCGTCCGTGGGCGCCAACCCGGCGCTGCTCGCCACGTTCGTGGGCCTGCTGCTGCTCGTGCGCGCACTGCCCGTGGGCATGTGCCTGCAGGCGTTTCCCGAGACGAGGCCCATGCCCGCGGGCGAGAAGGTCGCCGCGAGCCTGTACTGCACCATGGCGCTGCCCCTCATCGTGGCGCTCACCGAGGCCGCGACGGGCGCCGGGGCCATGAGCGACGCCATGGCGAGCGTGCTCGTGACGGCAGGGGCGCTCACGGTGCTCGTGATCCCCGTGATCACGAACGTCTCCCGCGTGGCGATCGCGGCGCATCCCGTCGAGGCTGCCCGCGAGATAGCCGAGCGGCCCGAGACGGCCCGCGACGTCATCCGCGAGCACCACGAGCTCGTGCGCGAGGCCGACCAGCTGTTCCATGACGAGCGTGCCCAGCTACGCGAGCAGGGCGTGCGGCTCTCCGCGGCGGACTTTCTCGCCCAAGCCGAGCAGATACGCCGCGACCACCGCGAGGACCTGAGGAGGATAAACGAGCACAGCCGCGAGGAGCTCGACGAGATCCGCAGGCGCCGCGGGCGGGAGCGCAACGCGAGGCGTCCCTAGATCACGTAGTCGTTGCCCGCGAGGGAGGTCGCGCACAGGTCTGAGATGCGGATGCCGTCCAGGTAATCGTTGATGATTCCGCCCAGGCGCTCCCACATCTCGTGGCAGCGGGGCTCCTCGGCGCGGAACCGCTCGGGCTCGTCCATGCCACTCGCGGGCGCCAGCTGCCCCTCCGTGGCCCTAAGGACCTCCCCCACCGTGTAGTCACCGGCGGGTCGCGCGAGCTTGTAGCCGCCATTCTTGCCGCGCAGACTCGAGACGAGGTGGTCGCGCACGAGGGCCTTGAGGATGCTCTCCAGGTACTTGTCCGAGATGGCCTGGCGTGCCGCGATGTCTCTCAGCGGCAGGAATCCGTCCCCCTCGTGCTCGGCGAGGTCGATCATGACGCGCAGGGCGTAGCGGCCCTTCGTGGAAACGAGCATGGCATCCTCCATAGGCCCGCGGGCACGGCGAACGCAGGCGGCGTACCATTGCACGTGTTGCAGGCAAATCCATTTCCTATCATTGCTATAGGATAAAGGGAAAACGACGCGATAACAATGCGACGGGGCGAATCTCCTCGCGCCGACGCACATCAAGGAGGCACCATGATCCCCACCCCCCAGCAGGCCTACGAGCTCCTCGAGCAGTACAACTCAGACCCCTTCCACCTCGCCCACGGCCGCATCGTGGGCGAGACGCTGCGCTGGTTTGCCGAGGACATGGGACACGCCGACGAGGCGGACCTCTGGCAGGTCGTGGGCACCCTGCACGACCTTGACTTCGAGCGCTGGCCCGAGGAGCACTGCGTGCGCGAGGAGGCCCTCATGCGCGAGGCTGGCATCGACGAGGTGATCGTGCGTGCGTGCGCAAGCCATGGCTGGGGGCTCACGGACACGCCCTACGAGCCCGAGAGCGACCTCGAGCGCGCGCTGTTCGCCGTCGACGAGCTCACCGGGCTCATCGGCGCGGCCGTGCTCATGCGCCCGTCCAGAAGCGTCGACGACCTCACGGTGAAGTCGCTCAAGAAGAAGTTCAAGGACAAGCGCTTTGCGGCCGGGTGCTCGCGCGACGTCATCGAGCAGGGGGCGGCCCGCCTTGGCTGGGAGCTCCCCGAGCTCATGGAGAAGACCATCCTGGCGATGCGCACCGCCCCGAGCGCCCCGCACGGGCCGGCCGCCGAGGCGGAGTAGCGCCGATGGTCTACCTCGACAACGCCGCCACGACGCGCACGAGCCCCGCCGCCATGGACGCCATGGCCCATATCATGGCCGGGGACGCCTTCGCCAACCCATCGAGCCAGCATGCCGCCGGAGACGCCGCCCTGCGCGCGCTCGAGGAGGCCAGGCGCGAGGTGGCCGCATGCCTGCGCTCACGGCCCAGCGAGGTGGAGTGGGTCTCGTGCGGGACCGAGGCAAACAACCAGGCCTTGCTCACGGGTGCAGCCTACGGCGCACGCGAGGGGCGCAGGCACATCGTGGCCTCCGCCGTCGAGCATCCGAGCGTGCTGCGCATGCTCGAGCGCCTCGCAAGCGCCGACGGCCCCTTTGGCGGCGGCTTTGACGTGACGCTCGTGAGACCAGACGAGACGGGCGTCGTGGGCGTGGCCAGCGTCAAAGAGGCGCTTCGCGAGGACACGTGCCTCGTCTCGCTCATGTACGCCAACAACGAGGTGGGCGCCATCCAGCCCGTGCGCGACGTCTGCCGCATGTGCCGCAAGCGGGCGATCCTGTTTCACACCGACGCCGTGCAGGCGGCGGGACATGTGCCCATCGACTTCACGCGCGACGGCTTTGACATGTTGAGCGTCTCGGCACACAAGTTCCACGGACCGCGAGGGGTGGGCGCGCTTCTGTGCTCGAAGCGCGTGGTGCCAGCCCCTCTTCTGCTTGGTGGCGCCCAGGAGCGCGGCCACCGCGCCGGCACGGTGAACGTGGCGGGCGCTGCGGGCATGGCATGCGCGCTTCGAGAGGCCTGCGAGGGGCTTGGGGACAGCGCGTCGAGGGTCGAGGCTCTCCGGGCGCGCCTCGTCTCGCGGCTGACGGAGGCGGGCGGCGTGCGCGTGCTCGGCCCGCAGGAGCCGTCGCTGCGCCTGCCCGGCATCGTGGCGCTTGCGCTCGAGGGCGTGGACCACGAGTCCGCGCTCGTGCTCCTCGATGAGGCGGGCGTGTGTGTGAGCGCGGGCTCGGCCTGCGCGGCAGGTGCGGTGGAGAGCAGCCACGTGCTGGCCGCCATGGGCGTGCCGTCCGAGGTGGCGCGCACCTATCTGCGCGTCTCCATCGACGCCACCGAGAACGACGAGCGCAGCATCGACGAGGCGGCGGACGCGATCTTGCAGGTGGCAGAGCGTCTGCGCGGGAGCGCCCGATGAGCCGCGGGCGCGTGCTCGTGGCCATGAGCGGCGGCGTGGACTCGAGCGTCGTGGCAAGCCTGCTCGTGGAGCAGGGCTACGAGTGCGTGGGCGCCACGATGCGCCTCGCCACGAACGAGGACGACCGTCCCGGCGAGCGCACGTGCTGCAGCACCGACGACGTCGCCGACGCGCGCCAGGCCTGCTGGGACGCGGGCATTCGCCATCATGTCTTTGACTACACGGAAGCGTTCGAGAGAGACGTCATCGACCCGTTCGTGACCGCCTACGAGGCGGGACTCACGCCCAACCCCTGCGTGGCGTGCAACCGCCACCTCAAGTTCGGCGCGCTGCTCGACCGCGCGCTTAAGCTGGGGTGCGGCTTCCTCGCCACGGGGCACTACGCCCGCGTGGAGCATGACGGGCGGGGGTATCACCTGCTCAAGGGCGTGGACGCTGGCAAGGACCAGAGCTACTTCCTCTTCGGGCTCACCCAGCAGCGCCTCGCCCACGTGCTGTTTCCGCTGGGCGGGCTGCACAAGAACCCTGAGGTGCGCGCCATCGCGGAGCGCCTGGGGCTCACGAGCGCACACAAGAGGGACTCGGAGGGCATCTGCTTCGTGCCCGGCGGCAACCACCTGCGCTTCATCGAGCAGCGCACGGGAAGGGTGGCACCGGCCGGCGACATCCTCGACACGGACGGCAACGTCATCGGGCGCCACGAGGGCGCGCTTCGCTACACGCTCGGCCAGCGCAAGGGGCTGGGCGTGGCCTGCGCGCGACCCGTCTACGTCTGCGCCATCGACACCGTGGCCAACACCGTGACGCTCGGAGGCCCCGAGCGCCTCATGGCGCGCTCGCTCGTGGCCCGCGACTGGAACTGGGTGGCGGGTGCGGCGCCCGAGGTCAGGCTGCGGGCGGCCGCCAAGGTGCGCTACCACCAGCCCGACCAGCCCTGCGTCGCCACGCCGCTGCCAGACGGGCGCGTCCGCCTCGAGTTCGACGACGCCCAGCGTGCCATCACGCCGGGACAGGCAGCGGTCCTCTACGACGGCGACGAGGTCCTCGGCGGTGGCACGATCGAGAGCGTGGAGTAGCGGCACAAAGAGGGCGTCCCAAAGGGAATGGGGCCCTTTGGGACGCCACGATGACTCGCGACCGCGGCCGGCGGTTAGTGGTCGGAGAGCGAGAAGCCGTTTCTCATGAGCATGCTCGAGGTGTAGAGGACCTTCGAGAGGAGCTTGTCGGTCTGCTCGCGCAGCTCGGTGGCGATGCGCTCGTTGGCGGCCTCCAGCACGAGCGTCACGTCGTCGCCCTCGGGCAGCGCCGCGACCTCGGCGTCCGTCTCGCGAAGCACGCGGTGCCCATAGGCCATCGTGCGCTCGCGGTAGTTGTCGATCGCGTTTATGTTGTCGCCAAAGTGCGGGTCCGCGACGGCGGCCACGATGCGGTTGGCCCAGTAGAAGCTGTCGGTGGTCACGTGGTCGGTCGTGTCGCGCAGGTAGGCGGGCATGTCACTCACGAGGCCGTAGAAGGGCGCGAGCGTGTTGAACGCGTTGGAGCCCATCGCCATCCACTGCACGCAGCGGCATGCGGCGGGCGCGTAGGGACGAATCTGCAGCACGGCGAGCTGGCAGTTGCGGTTGATGCCGATGGGACGGAAGCGGTGCGCGTCGGCCGAGGAGCCCTTGGAGCCGTAGGGGTCGAACGGCGTGCCCTCGTAGTGGTTGGAGAGCACGTCCTTGACGTCCTCGATCGTGAGCCTGCGCTCGGGCACGCGGCACCAGGGGATGTCGTCGCTCTCGGGCGTGTGGTCGGCGTCCGGGCCGTCCCAGAAGTCGGAGGGGTTGAGCGCGCGCTGCATGGCCCAGGCGCGGCACGTGTTGTAGACGTGGTCGCGCTCGGAGTGCGAGCCGAACGCCTCGCGCGGGTTGAAGCACACGTGAACGCCGTCTGCCGCGGCCGTAGCGGCCTCGCAGGTGTCCAGGCCCAGGTCGGCGTCGGAGAGCGTGAGGTCGAGGTGGTTGGCGGCCATCCACTCGCGCAGGTCTGCAGAGCACATGCAGTCGCGTTGCTCGCCAAAGGCGTCGTCGAGGTCGAACTCGTCGATGCCAAGCTGGTTGGGCATCGTGACGTAGGCCTCGTCGGGCACGCGGCGGGCGATCCAGTGGTGTCCGCCCACGGTCTCCATCCACCAGATCTCATCGGCGTCCGAGAAGGCCGTGCCGTTCATCTCGTACGTGCCATAGCGCTCGAGAAGCTCACCGAGGCGAGCCACGCCCTCGCGAGCCGTGTGGATGTAGGGCAAGACGATGGTGAGGAAGTCCTCCTCGCCTATGCCGCCAGCGACCTCGGGCTGGTAGTCTTCCTCGCCCTCGGCGCCGCTGGCGGGGATGCGCTCGACGAGCGGGTCTGCGCCGAGCACGCGCTCGTTGGTGGTGAGCGTCTCGGTGGCGCTCATCGCAACCTGGCTCTCGTTGAAGCCGGCCTCGCCCCAGATGCCCTGGGAGAGGTTGGCGTTGGGAACGGCCGTGTAGCGCTGCGGGTTGTCGGGCAGGTCGATCTGTACGTGCGAGATGACCGAGCGATAGTGGCGCGGCTGGTCCTCGGGCGCCACGACGACGAGGCGCTTGCTCTCGAAGCTGCCGTTTCCCGAGTCCTCGTTGCGCGCCACGATCGTGGAGCCGTCGTAGCTGGCCTTCTTGCCAATGAGAATGGTGGTGCAGGGCATGTGCTCCTCCTTGCGGTTGTGTCCGCAATGAAGGGTAGCACCAAAGGGGACGGGTTCGCTTGGTCCCGTCCCTGGCCGCCCTGGGGAAGAGGGACCAAATGAACCCGTCCCCTTTGGTTCCTAGGCGAACTGGCTCAGGTAGAGCTCAGCGTAGGCGCCGCCCGCCGCCATGAGCTCGTCGTGGGTGCCCTGCTCCACGATGGTGCCCCGGTCCATGACGAGGATGAGATCCGCGTCCACGATCGTGGAGAGGCGATGCGCGATGACGAAGCTCGTGCGACCGGCCATGAGCGTCTCCATGGCGTGGACGATGGCCTGCTCGGTGCGCGTGTCCACGCTCGAGGTGGCCTCGTCCAGGATGAGTATGGACGGGTCGCAGAGCATGGCGCGCGCGATCGTGAGCAGCTGGCGCTGGCCGGCGCTCACCGCGTCCGCATCGTTGGCGAGCACGGTGTCATAGCCGTGCGGCAGGGTGCGGATGAAGTAGTCCACGTGCGCCGCCCTGGCGGCCTCAACGACCTCGTCGCGCGTGGCGTCGGGGCGCCCGTAGGCGATGTTCTCGGCAATCGTACCCTCGAACAGCCACGCGTCCTGCAGGACCATGCCAAACTCACGTCGGAGGACTTGCGCGCGCATCCTTCTCGTGTCGACGCCGTCAAGCGTGATGCGGCCGCCATCGACCTCGTAGAAGCGCATGAGCAGGTTGATGAGCGTGGTCTTGCCAGCGCCCGTGGCGCCCACGATGGCCACCTTCTGGCCCGGCTCGGCCACGAGCGAGACGTCTCGCATGAGCGGCTTGTCCGCGCTGTAGCCAAAGCGCACGTGCTCGAAGGCCACGCGACCGCGCACGGGTTCGACGGGCGCGAGCACTTCGGCCGGGTCCGCCTCGACCTCGGGCTCGTCGAGCAGGGCGAACACGCGCTCGGCGGCGGCGAGGGCCCCCTGCAGCATGTTGACCGTGAGGCCCAGCTGCGTGAGCGGCTCGGACGCCTGCGTCACGTACTGGAAGAACGCCTGGAACACGCCAACCGAAAGCTGGCCGGCGATGAGCATCTGACCGGCGAGCACCGCGATCGTGACCTGGCACAGCCGCATGACGAAGCGAATCGCCGGCCCCACGGCGTTCGTGAGGAAGTCAGAGGAGGCCGAGGAGTCCGCAAGGCTCTGCGCGGCCGCAAGCACCTCGCCCGCGCTCGCCTCGTCACGGCCGAACGCCTTGATGACGGCGCGGCCGCTGTAGGCCTCCTCGACACGCCCCGTGAGCGCGCCGAGCGACGCCTGCCGGGCCGTTGCCGCCTTAAGCGTGCGCGTGGCGAACACCTTGGTCACGGCGAGCGCGACCGCCGCGAACGCCAGGAAGATGCATGCGAGGCGCACGTCCACCGTAAGCATGATGAGCACGGCCCCCACCACGGTCATGACGCTCGTGAGCAGTTGCAGCACGCCGCGCTGCAGGACCTCAGACACCTTGTCCAGGTCGTTCGTGGCACGGCTTATCGTGTCGCCGGGCTGGTGGGCGTCGAAGTAGGACAGTGGCAGGCGCGCGAGCTTGGCAGAGATCCGCTCGCGCAGGCGCAGGTTCAGGCGCTCGGCAAAGCTCGCCATGACGAGGTCGTTGAACGAGTAGAACGCCCAGGCGGCCGTCCAGATGCCGAGGAACGTCAGCACGCGCGCGCCGCCGTTCTCGAGCGTGAGCACGAACGGCTCGCCCGAGGCGAAGCTCGCCTGGATCTTTGCCCACAGCATGTCTATGACGCTCGCGCTGAAGCCCACGGCGGCCAGCGTGGCCACAACGTAGAGCACGGCCGACACCGTGCACGCCACGATGCGCCAGCGAAGGCCGACCATGGCGTCCCACAGCCTCGCGATGGTCGCGAGCGCGTTCTTTGGCACCTCGAGCTCCTCGGCGGTCTCGGGCGCCTGGTACTCGGGCTGGTCGTTGTCGCTAGCCACGGCTGGCCTCCTTCCTGGCCTGGGACTGAGCGATGGCGCGGTAGGTCTCGCACGTCCCCATGAGCTCGTCGTGGCCGCCCAGGCCTACGATCTGCCCGTCCTTGAGCACCACGATCTGGTCCGCCTCGCGAATCGTGCTCACGCGCTGGGCGATGATGAGCGTGGCGGCACGCGCCAGCTCGGGCGCGAGCGCGTGGCGAAGCGCCGCGTCGGTCTTGAAGTCGAGCGCGGAGAACGAGTCGTCGAACACGTAGAGGTCCGCATGGCGCACGAGGGCGCGCGCGATGGCGAGGCGTTGGCGCTGCCCTCCCGAGAAGTTCGTGCCGCCCTGGGCCACGCGGGCGCCCAGTCCGTCGGGAAGCTCGCGCACGAAGCCGGCCTGCGCCACGTCGAGCGCGTGCCACAGCTCCTCGTCGGTGGCCTCGGCACGACCGTGACGGAGGTTCTCGGCAATCGTGCCGCTGAACAGCCACGCCTTCTGGGGCACGTAGGCAACGTGCTCGCGCAGCGTCTGCTGGGACACGTCGCGAACGTCGGCGTCGCCAAGCAGCACGCGCCCCTCCGTGGCGTCACAGAAGCGCAGCAGCATCTTGGCCACGGTGGACTTGCCCGAGCCGGTGTTGCCGATGATGGCGCACACCTGCCCGCGGCGGACGGAGAAGTCAAGGTTGCGCAGGGTGTCCTCGTCGGCGTCCGCGTAGCGAAGCGACGCGTGGTCAAAGCGGGCCACGACTCCCGAGGAGAGGTCCGGCTCCACGCAGCGCTCGGCATCGGACACCTCGGGGCGCACGGCGAGGACCTCGGCCGCGCGTCCGAGGCAGGCAAGCGCACGCGGAACGGAGAGCATCGCGAACTGGGCCATCATCATGAAGAACATGATGAGCATGGCGTACTCGATGAGGGCCGAGATGGAGCCGATCTGCATGGCGTGGGCGCCCACGCGGTTGGCACCCAGCCACATGGTGAGCGACTCGACGCCGTTCATGAGGAAGAACGTCATGAGGTCTGTCGTGGCGAAGACGTAGTTCACGCGGATGGCGTTTCTCGCGTAGGCGTCAAATGTCTCGTCAAGACGCTCGCGGGTGAGCTCCTCGCGCCCGAACGCACGCACGACGCGCACGCCCGTGATGGCCTCGCGCAGGCGGGCGTTCATCGCGTCGATGAAGCCCTGCAGGCGCGTGAACACGGGCGCCGTGCCGCGGATGGCCACAAGCGAGATGGAGAGCGTCACGAGCGTGACCGCGAGCAGCACCCAGCCCATGACGAAGTCCGTGGAGAACGCCAGCCCCACCGAGATGGCGCACATGATGGGCACGGGGAGAATCATGAGCACGGTCATGAGCAGCGTCTGCTGCACCACGTTGGCGTCCGACAGCGTGCGCGTGATCATCGACCCCGTGCCAAAGCGGTTGAAGTCCGCGGCCGAGAAGGCAAGCGAGGCGCGGTAGACGCGCATGCGAAGGTCTCGCCCCACATTGGCGCACAGGCGGCTCGCGAGCCACGTCGAGGCGATGTAGCCAAACGAGCCCACGAGCGCCGCGGCGAGCATAAGCGCGCCGTGGGCGAGGAACTCGTTGGCGTCCTGCGTGGTGACCGCCGTGTTGATCATGGCCGAGAGCTGCGTGGGGATGAGCAGCATGCCCGAGAGGTCAAACAGCATGGCCACGAACGTGGCCGCGGCAAGCCCCCGATAGGGCGAGACGAGCTGCCCGAGAAGCGCGATCGAGGCCCGCCACGACGCACCGGCGCCCTCGCGGGCCTCGCGGCGAAGCTCCTGTTCGATGGTGGTCTCGCTCACTTTGGCTCCTTCCTTGGGATAAGAAACCGCGAGAGCTGCATTCGAGACAGATTACACCCCTCATGGAGGCCAAAAGTGTCTCATTTGCAGCGCTCGCGACCCTGAGAGCTATGCGGTCAAGAAGTGCTCGCGGAGCTTTTTCACGACGCATGGCGGCACGAGCATGGAGACGTCGGCGCCGAGGCCGGCGAGCTCGCGGACGATGGAGCTCGAGACGTAGCCGTAGGCGGGGTTGCTCATGACGAAGATGCTCTCCACGTCTGGCGCGAGGCGGAAGTTGAGGTCCGCCTGCTGCAGCTCGTACTCGAAGTCCGTCATGGCACGCAGGCCCTTCACGACCGCGCCCGCGCCCACCTCGTGGCAGAAGTCCACGAGAAGGCCGGTGAGCGGACGGACGTCCACGCCCTCGCTCACGCCCTCGTCGGCAAGCGCCTGGCGGGCCAGCTCCACGCGCTCGTCCAGCGTGAGCGCGGGGCCCGTGCCGTTCTTGCCCAGGCTCGCGGCAACGGCCACGGTCACGCGTCCCGCGATGCGGCGGGCGCGGCGCACGACGTCGATGTGACCATAGGTTATGGGGTCGAACGTGCCGGGGACGACGACATGCTCAACGCGATCGGTGTGCTCCACAAAGGCCTCCAAGCCCTAGCCCTGTCTGCCGAGAAGGTCGACGGCCGTCTGACCATAGCGCTTCTGCTTGAGCGCCACAAACCCAGACGGGCAGATCGTGGGCCTGCTCGCGCTGCGCTCGTAGAGCACGAGCGCGCCCGCGGCGAGAAGCCCGCTTGCGTCCAGCGCCTCGACGAGGCCAGAGACGACGTCCACGGCCGTGGCGTACGGCGGGTCGAGCACCACGATGTCAAACGGCGCGCCCGCAAGCGAGCCCGCGGCCGCCAGACGGCACGAGTCTCCCCTCGTGACCGAGAAGCGCGAGCTTGCGGCCCCCAGCGTGGCGGCATTGCGGCGCACGCGCGCGCAGGCGCCGCGGTCGAGGTCGACGAACGTCGCGTGCGCGGCCCCGCGGCTCAGAAGCTCGAGCCCCAGGGCGCCCGAGCCGGCGAAGGCGTCGAGCACGCTCGCGCCATCGAGCGTGAGGCCGCGGGCGCTCATGAGCATGGACGAGACCGCCTCGCGCACGCGGTCCGTCGTGGGCCTCGTGACGTCGCGGCCCTCAGGCGCCTCGATGGGATGACCCTTCCACTCTCCGCCAACGATCCTCATGCGTCTCCCCTCTCTCCCTTGAAGTATGCGCCGAACCTTCGCCTGACCTCGCGCGCGAGCGGCGCGTGCCGCGCATCCGTGAGCGAGGGGTCTTTTGCCACCAGGTGCGCCGCGTCCTCATGCGCGGCCGCCACGAGGTCGGCGTCTGCGATCATGTCTACGTGACGAAGCGTCACGCCGCCGCTCTGCCTATATCCCAGGACCTCGCCCTCGTGGCGCAGTCGCAGGTCCATCTCCGCCAGGGCAAAGCCGTCGCTCGTCTTCTCGAGGGCGCGCAGGCGCTTGCGTGCCGGGCTCGTCCCGCGCGCGGCGCTCACGAGAAACACCGTGCCGGCATCCTCGCCGCGGCCCACGCGGCCACGGAGCTGGTGCAGCGTCGCCAGGCCAAAGCGGTCGGCGTCCCACACCATCATGACCGTGGCGTTGGGCACGTCCACGCCCACCTCCACGACCGTGGTCGAAACGAGCACCTTGACCTCGCCCGCGCGAAACGCGGCCATGGCCTCGTCCTTCTCGGCGGCGCTCATGCGGCCAGTCACGAGGCCCATGCGCACGCCGCGAAAGACGCGGTCCCGGAGCCGCTCGTAGACGGCCCGGGCGGAGTGCGGACGGGCGCTTGTCTGGGCGAGCTCGGAGACGGGCACGTCGTCGAGCCCCGCGCCGTCATCGGCGTCGTCCACGAGCGGGCAGATGACGTAGGCCTGGTGCCCCGCCGCGACGGCCTCGGCGATGGCCGTGTGGGCGAGGTCGACGTTCTCGGGCGTGATGACCTTCGTGGTGACGCCAGCGCCGGCGTGCGGGCGTTGGGCGATGCGCGAGCAGGCAAGGTCGCCGTAGACGGACAGCGCCAGCGTGCGCGGGATGGGCGTCGCCGTCATCGTGAGCTGGTCTGGGGCCGTGCCCTTGGAGCGCAGGCGGGCGCGCTGCCCCACGCCAAAGCGGTGCTGCTCGTCCACGACGACAAGGGACAGGTCGTCAAAGGCCAGGTCATCGCCGAGAACGGCCGTGGTGCCAAACAAGACGGAAAGCGTGCCGGACGCAAGCCCCGCCGCCGTGGCCCCGCGCTCCGCCACAGGAGTCGACCCCGTGACGAGAGCCCATGAGACACCCGCGCGGTCGAGCACGGGGCCGAGCTTCTCGGCATACTGACGCGCGAGCACGGAGGTGGGCGCCATGACGGCGGCCTGGGAGCCGGAGTCTGCCACGGCGGCGAGCGCCACGGCCGCCACTGCCGTCTTACCGGTGCCCACGTCTCCCAAGAGCAGCCGGTTCATGGGCGCAGGCGCCGCCATGTCGGCCAGTATCTCGTCGGCGGCCTGGCGCTGCTCGGCCGTGAGCTCAAACGGCAGGGCCGCGAGGAGGGCCGAGACATGCGGCCCACCAACGACGTGCTCGTGGGGCGCCACGTCCGCAAGCTCGATGGCCCTCCGCGCGAGAAGCGCCGCCTGAAGGCACAGCAGCTCGTCGTAGGCGAGGCGGCGCCGCGCGCGCTCTGCAGCCGCGCGACCGCTTGGGAAGTGCGCCTCGCGAAGTGCGCGGGCCTCGGTCATGAACTCGCGCGACGCCACGAGCGAGGCGGGCATGAAGTCGCAGGCGTCCCCGTAGTCCGCGAGCGCGGCGCTCTCGATGCGACGCATCCACGCAGGCGAGAGCCCGTCCGTGGCGCCATGGACAGGCAGCATGCGCGCAAAGCTCGCCGCGGTGGCGGCGCCCTCCCCCGCCTTGGCGACGACCTCGTGGAACTGCGGCGTCATCTGCTTGAAGCCATAGGCGAACGTCACCTTGCCGGAGACGGCAAGCGTGTCTCCCACGTGGATCTGCTCGGCAAGCCAGGGCTGCTTGAAGAAGGCGCACATGAGCACGCCCGTGGCGTCCACGAGCGCCACCTCGACGATCTGCAGGCGGGGGCGGGGACGCTTGAGCGTCACCTTGTCCACGCTGCCCACGACCGTGGCCTGCTCGCCCACGTCGGCACCAGCCACGGGCGTGATCCTCGTGAAGTCCAGGTAGCGATGAGGCACGTGCTGCAGGGCGTCTCGCACGGAGGAGATGTCAAGGCGCCCCAAGGCCTCGGCGCGGGCGCCGCGAGCAAAGCGCAGGCGCGAGACGTCACCGTCCCACGCCTGCGTGCGCGCAAGGCGCACGGACGCCTCGCAGATGTTTGGAAGGGTGCCGCGCTTGCCGGCTCCACTCACCTCGGTCACGGGAGATACACGCAACTACTCGATGGAGAAGATGACGGGGTAGAGCGGCTGGCCACCACGGTGGGCGTCGACCTCGAGGTCGGGCTGGGCGTCCTCGATGCGGTCGCACAGGGCCTCGAAGCGCTCATCGTCCATGTCCTGCCCGGCAAGGATCGTGAGGGTGTCACCCTCCTGCTCCGCCTGCATCTTGTTGATGAGGTCGAGCGTGACCTGCTCGACGTCCGAGCCCACGATGGCGATGTCGCCACCGGCGATGCCCATGATGTCGCCGTCGTGGATGGGCGTGCCGTCCGCGGCCTGGGAGTCGCGCACGGCGTGCGTGACCTCGCCGTCACGCACCTCGGCGATGGCCTCGACCATGGCCTCGGCGTTGTCCTCGGCGCTAGCATCGACATCGACGGCGAACATGGCAGCGAAGGCCTGGGGCACGGTCTTGGTGGGAACGACGACGATCTTGAAGTCCTCGCTCGCGCTCGCGGCGGCCTCCGCGGCCATGCGGATGTTGCCGTTGTTGGGAAGCACGATGACGCTCTCGGCGTTGGCCACGGCGGCGGCGTCGAGGATGTCGGCCGTGGAGGGGTTCATCGTCTGGCCACCGGAAACCACGACGTCCACGCCGAGCGACTTCAGGATCTCCGCCTCGCCGTCACCGGCCGCCACGGCCACGAACCCGAGCTGCTTGCGCGGCTCGGCGGGCTTGGCGGCAGCGGCCTGGTCCGCGGCGATGCCAGCCGTGCGGTCATGGGCCTCCATGTCCATGTTGTGGATGAAGACCTCATAGACCTGGCCGTACTTGAGCATGTACTCGAGCACGCGGTTGGGCTCGTTGGAGTGAACGTGGACCTTGAAGTCCGGGAAGGAGCCCACGACGAGCTCGCAGTCGCCGAGCGTGGCGAGGTGCGCGAGCGCGGCGTCCGGGTCGAAGCCCTCCTCGGCCTTGAAGAGGAACTCGTTGCAGTAGCGGTACTCGGAGCCCTCCCAGTCGTCGTTGAGCTCGATGGCCACGCGGGCGTCGGCGGCGTTGTGGGCGCCGGAGGCCGTGGCAACCGACGTGTCGAAGTCGATGGCGGCGCCGACCTTGCCGAGCGCGGCGTTCACGAAGGCCTCGACGAACGTGGCGAAGCCGTAGGCGCCGGAGTCAACGACGCCGTTCTCCTTGAGGACGGGCAGCAGGTCGGGCGTGCGGGCCACGGACTCGTAGGCCTCCACGACGAGGGCCTCGAGCATCTCGGGCACGCCCATCTTCTCCTTGGCGCAGCGGTCCGCGCGCGAGGAGATGTCGCGGATGACCGTGAGGATCGTGCCCTCGACGGGCTTGCGGACGGCCTTGAAGGCAACCTTGACGCTGTTGCGGAAGGCGACGGCGATGTCGTCTGCCGTCACGGGGTCGTGGGCGCCGACGAGGCCCTCGGCCATGCCGCGCAGGATCTGGCTCGTGATGACGCCGGAGTTGCCGCGGGCGCCCATGAGCGAGCCGTGGGTGATCGCCTTGGCGACGGCGGCCATGTCGGAGTCTGCCGGCAGCGCCGCGACCTCGCGCACGACGGTGCCGAGCGTGAGCGACATGTTCGTGCCGGTGTCACCGTCGGGCACGGGGAAGACGTTGAGCTTGTTGATGTCCTCGGACTTGTCGGCGACGGCCTGGGCGGCCACGGGGAAGCACGAGCGAATCACGTTGGCAATCATGTCTGAGAAATCTCCAAATCGTATGGCAGGCACGACGGGGCGCCTGGGCGTGCAGCGACCCGGCGCGGGCCGGGTCGGCGATCGGGGCTGCTACTTGTTGGCGCGAAGGTCCTCGACGTGAACCGTGACGTCGGCGTTGTCGATCTCGGCGACCTCCTTGAGCGTGAAGCGGACGGCGCTCTCGAGGTTGCACGAGACGCTCGCCATGTTGACGCCCTGCTCGAGCACCGTGTGCAGGTCAACCTTGACGCGTCCCTCACACGTGCTCACGTCGATGCCCTTGCGCAGGCTGCCGAGCGAGAGCAGGCGCACGATGTTGTCCTGGGCGTCCGTGTATGCCATGCCCACGACGCCGTAGCACTCGAGTGCGGCGTAGCCGGCGAGGTCGGCGATGACGTCATTGGAGACCCGGAGCGTACCGGGGATGGTCTGTGCCATGCGTCTCTCCTCTCACAGAGCGACGGGTCACGCCGCCGCTTCCGAGACTTCATATATCCATCGAAGTATAGCGCGAAGGCACGCGACGACACGTGGCACGGCACGCCATCTCAACAACATCGCTGCATAACGCCGCGTTATGTCAACAGCGCGGGGCCGAGGGTCCCTCGCTCGGGCCTCGCGGCCAGCGAGGGCGGCAGTCACCGCAGGCCGTACCGTTCACGGATTTCTCAACACATGAATTCATGAACACCTAAACTGTCGACCGTTAAGGCTTCCTGGGAGAGCACGACGGGAGACGCGATGAAGGTCTACGAGGGGACGATCCTCACGGTCAACGAGCACGACGAGGTGGCACGCTACCTCGTGGAGGACGGCGGGCGCATCGCCTACGTGGGCAGCGAGCTGCCCGGGCGCTTCGCGGGCGAGCCGCTCGAGCGGCTGGGTGGGCGCGCGCTGTGCCCGAGCTTCGTGGACACGCACGAGCACCTCGCGAGCTTCGCCACGTTCAACGCCGGCCTCAACGTCATGGACGCGCGCAGCAACGCCCAGATCTGCGAGATGGTCCGCGCGTTCGCGGGCGCAAGCGACGCGGCCACGCTCATCGCGTTCGGCGCCTCGCCCCACTCCGTGGCCGAGGGCCGTCTCGTGAGCCGCTCAGAGCTCGACCGCGCCTGCCCCGACCGACCGCTCATGCTCGTGAAGTACGACGGCCACGCCTGCGTGGTCAACTCCAAGCTTCTCGAGAAGGTCGAGGGCAAGGTCTCCAAGCTCCGCGGCTATCACCCCGAGTCGGGCGAGATGAACCAGGAGGCGTTCTTCGCCGTCTCAGACTTCATCACCGGGTCGCTCTCGATCCCCGAGCTCGTGGGCAACATCCAGCACGCCATGGACTACCTCGCGAGCCGTGGCATCGGCATGGTCCACGACGTCTCCGGCGTCGGGTTTGCCGGCAACCTCGACATATCGCTCGAGACCTGGCTCGCGAGAAGCGCCCAGAGCGGGTTCCAGATCCGCGTGTTCCCCCAGTCCATGGACGTGCGCGTGGCCACGCGTCGCCACCTGCCGCGCATCGGAGGGTGCTTCGCGTGCGCGCTCGACGGCTGCTTTGGCTCCACGGACGCCGCGCTGCTCGCCCCCTACGAGGGCGCGGACGACTCCGGCGTGCTCTACTACACGGACGAGCAGGTCATCGACTTCTGCCGCACCGCGAACCGCGCGGGCCTGCAGATCGAGATGCACGCCATCGGCGACGCGGCCTTCGACCAGGCGTGCCGCGCGCTGGCCGCCGCGCTTGACGACTTTCCCCGCAACGACCACCGCCACGGCATCATCCACGCCTGCCTGCCCACGACCGAGGGCCTCGACATCTGCGAGCGCTACCACATCCAGCTGCCCATGCAGACGTCTTTCATCGACTGGCCGCAGGAGCCCGACTCCTACCTCGAGCGCGTCCTCGGGCCTAAGCGCGCCAGCCGCCTGAACCCGCTGCGAACGATGTGGGACCGCGGCATCGTGCTCTCGGCGGGCTCGGACGCGCCCTGCACCGACCCCGACCCCATCCTGTGGATGCAGCGCGCCTGCAACCACTCGAACCCCGCCGAGTCGCTCACCGTGCGCGAGGCCCTGCGCATGTGCACCTACAACGGCGCCTGGGCCACCTTCGACGAGCGCGACCGCGGGTCTCTGGAGGCGGGCAAGCTCGCCGACATGGCGATCCTGTCCGCAAATCCCTACGAGGTGGGGCCCGCCGGCCTTGGCAACCTGCACGTCGAGGGCCTCATCCTCGGCGGCCGGCCCTACGAGCCGCAGCACCAGGGCGTCGTGGCCGCCGTCACGCGCGGCATGCTCGCACGCGGCGGACGCTAGACGCAAGGCGGGCGGCCGCCCGCGCGCGCCGCGGCACCGCCACAGCCCCACCCACCAAGACCAAGGACCTCCCATGCTCACAAAGGCACAGTTCGACGTACTCGTCACCCTCGCCAGCGCGCCCGAGCCCTCCCAGCGCCGGCTCGCGCAGGCGGCGGGCGTGTCGCTCGGCTCCACGAACAAGGCGGTGCACGAGCTGCTCGACGGGGGCCTCGTGACCGGCCGGGACGGCGACATCGCGATCACCGAGGCCGGTCGGGCCGCGCTGGCGCCCCACCGCGTGCGTGGGGCGATCGTCCTCGCCGCCGGCATGGGCAGGAGGTTCGTCCCCCTGTCGTTCGAGCGCCCCAAGGCGCTGTTCCGCGTGCGCGGCGAGGTGCTCATCGAGCGGCTCATCCGGCAGCTCCGCGAGGCGGGCGTCGAGGACATCCACGTCGTCGTCGGCCCCATGAAGGAGAGCTTCTACTACCTGGAGGACATGCTCGGGGTCCACCTCGTGCAGACGAACGAGTACGTCACGCGCAACAACCACGCCTCGCTGTTCGCCGCGCGCGAGTTCCTCGGCAACACCTATGTGTGTCCCTCCGACCAGTACTACGACGAGAACCTCTTCCACGCCTATGAGTATCGCTCCTGCTGCACGGCCGTCCACACGTCCGGCAAGGACGCCAAGCAGGCCTTCGAGCTGGGCGCGGGCGGGCTCGTCGTCGCCGCGAAGAAGGAGCTGCGCGAGGCGTGGCGCATGGACGGGCCGGCCTACCTCGACGAGGCGCTCGCGCGTGACTACGTGCGGGTGCTGGCAGAGGAGTACGACCTGCCCGAGACGCTCGGCAAGCTCTGGGAGACGGTCCTTCTCGAACACGCCGACACGCTGCACATATATGCGCGCAAGATAGACGAGGGCATCATCCACGAGTTCGACTTCCTCGGAGACCTGTGCGACTTCGACACCGACTTCATGGAGAACGTGGACTCCTCCATCCTCGACAACATCTGCCGCACGCTCGGGTGCACCCGCGACGACATCCGCGATGTCCGCCCGCTCGACTCGGGCCTCACGAACCTGTCCGTGCTGTTCTCGTGCAAGGGCCAGCGCTACGTCTACCGCCACCCCGGCGCCGGCACGGAGCAGATCGTGAACCGCGAGGCCGAGACGTACGCGCTCAAGGTGGCCTCGCGGCTCGGGCTCGACACGTCATTCGTCTACGAGGACTACGAGAGCGGCTGGAAGATCAGCCGCTACATCTCGGACTGCACCGAGTTTGACTACGACGACGAGCACCAGGTTGCCCAGGCCCTCTCCATCGCCCGCAGGCTGCATCGTTGCGGCGTCACGAGCCCGTGGCGGTTCGACTTCTACGACGAGTCGAGAAAGATCGTGGGCCTGCTGCGCGACGAGGGCTGGCCCCTGCCGGACGACTTCGAGCAGCGCGAGGAGCAGATAGCGCGGCTCGTGGGCCCCATGCGCGCCGGCGCGGGGCGTCCCGTGCTGTGCCACAACGACTTCTACGGCCCCAACCTGCTCGTCCACGGCGATGACATCTGCCTCATCGACTGGGAGTACGCCGCCATGGGCGACTACGGCTGCGACTTTGGTAACTTCGTGGCGCAGGGCTCGGGCTACGACGTCGACCGCGCGCTGGCGGTGCTGCCACTCTACTTCGGGCGCACGCCCACGGCCGAGGAGCGCCTCCACTGCATCGCCTGCGTAGCGGTCGTTGGCTGGTACTGGTACGTGTGGGCGCTGTTCAAGGAGTGCAAGGGCTCGCCCGTCGGCGAGTGGACGCGCATCTGGTACGACGCCGCCAAGCGCTTTGGCGCGGCGGCCCAGGCCATGATCGACGAGAGCGCCAAGGCAACCCGTGCCCTTACGCGGGCGGAGTTCGACGCGCTCGTGGCCGTCGAGGCCGGAGACGCCAGACAGGCGGGGACGGACAGGCAAGCGGTCCTTGACGCGCTCACAAACGAGGGGCTCGTGAGGGCGGAGGGCGCAGGCCCCAAGCGCGCCTGGGGCCTCACGACGTCTGGCTTCATGGCCCTCGAGCCCTACCGGGCCAAGCGGGCCGTGTTCTTTGCGGCCGGCTTTGGCAGCCGCATGCTGCCCATCACGGTGAACACGCCCAAGCCGCTCGTGCGCGTGCACGGCAAGCGCTTCATCGAGCGCCTGCTCGACGCGGTCATCGCGGCGGGCATCGAGGAGATCTACGTCGTGCGTGGCTACCTCGCCGAGGAGTTCGACATCCTGCTCAAGCGCTACCCGCAGATCCGCTTCATCGACAACCCCCTCTATGACGAGACGAACAACATCTCGTCTGCCGTGGCGGCGGTTGAGGCGCACCCCCACTGCTTCGAGCAGGCGTACGCCTTTGAGAGCGACCTGTACCTCACGGACCCGAGCTATATCTCAAAGTACCAGTATCAGAGCAACTACCTGGGATTTCATGTGAACGAGACGCGTGACTGGTACTTCGAGGCAGACGAGGAGGGGCGCATCACCAAGCTCGCGAAGGACCTGGGCCGCGACTGCTGGCAGATGGTGGGCCTCTCGTTCTGGAGCGCCGCGGACGGCAGGAGGCTCGCGCGTGACCTGCCCGCGGTCTTTGAGGCCACGGACGACAACCGCCAGATCTTCTGGGACGACGTCCCCTGCCGCGTCTGCGCCGACTCCTATGACGTCCACGTGCGCGCGTGCGACCCCTCCCACATCATCGAGATCGACTCGTTCGCCGAGCTGCAGGAGGTAGACCCGAGCTATCGCCCGCGCGGCTAGGCCGTCGCCACGCCGCGGGGCCCAAGGGCGAGCCGCGCCACGCCGCGTGAGGCGCGCGAGCCATGACGCGCCGCCAACGTGGCCGCAAGGTGCCACAGCGGGATGAGCCACAGGTAGACGGCCGTAGCCCAGCACATCTCAGGCGCGCCGCACATCGTCACGACGGCCGCGCACGCCGTTGACCACGGGACGAGCGGAGAGACGACCACGGCGGAGTCCTCAAGGTCGAGGGCGAGCGAGCCGCTCGTGGGCTCGAGGCCCGAGCACAGGTCGTTTGCGAGCATCGTGCCAAGCGTCTGGTTGCAGGCGATCATCGATGCCGGCACGGCCACGGCGAGCACGGCGGCAAACGGCGTCACGCGCTCGGCAAGGCCGGCCACGTGCCCACGGACGCCGTCGAGCAGGCCCGTGCCCATGAACAGGCCCGAGAAGCTCGAGGACAGACAGACGATGGCGCTCGCGTTGAGCATGGACACGATGCCGCCGCCACTCATGAGGGAGCGCACGACGGTGCCGGCGCCGGCGGGCACGTAGCCCGCCACCGCAGACCAGACGAGGTCTGCCGGCGCCACGCCGCGCACAAGGACGCTCACGAGCGCCGCGATGGCGATGCTCGCGACCATCGTGCGCTTCATGCCCACGCGCGCAAGCGGCAGCACGAGAACGGGCACGACCGGAAGCAGCGCCACGACGCCTTGGTCGAAGTAGCCGGCGAGCGCCGCGGTCGTGCCAGACGCGGCAGCGCCGCCGGCGGGGGCGAGGGCGAGCCCCGCAAGGCCGTAGACGAGAAGCGTGACGGCGAGCGGCACGAGCGCCGAGCGCATCATGGAGCGGAGGTTCTGGCCAAGCGTCGTATGTGTGACGGAGCGCACGAGCAGTGCACTCGAGCTCATCGGCGAGCAGCGGTCGCCAAAGTAGGATCCCGCGAGCACGGCGCCGCCGCACAGCAGCGAGCTGGCACCCATCGAAGTGGCGATCGTCATGCACACGACGCCCATCGTGGCGGCCGTGCCAAACGCCGTGCCCATGAGAAACGACATGGCGCCCGTGAGCAGAAAGACCGCGAGCGGCGCCATGGCGGGCGTCACGAACGGTGTGGCGAGCAGCACGACCTCCGAGATGGTGCCAGCGGCGCGCCACAGCGCCGTGAGGATGCCGATGAGCATGAATGACTCGAGAACGCCGCGCGCTCCGGAGATGCCATCGAGCGCCATTCCCAGCACGTCTCGCACGGAGTGGCCGCGGGCGATGCCATAGCCGCAGAACAGCAGAAAGCCAATCGCGAGCGGCACGAGCACGGGCGTCCCCAGGGCGACGAGTGCCATGAGGCACGCACAGAACGAACCAAGCACAGCGAGCTCAAGCATGAGACGGGCCCCTCCAGACGAACGAACGTGCATAAAGCACTATCGGCCCTCTGTCTCACGATTTCAAACTGTTACTATTCGTTATTGCCACAATTATTATTTGTGGAACCAAAGGAGCCAAAGGGGACGGGTTCGAACCAAAGGGGACGGGTTCGTTTGGTCCCATCCGGGGAGGCCGAGCATGAACTTCCAGACCATGGAGTACTTCCGCGCCATCGCCGAGCAGAGGAGCTTCACGAAGGCGGCCGAGCAGCTGCACGTGACGCAGCAGACCCTCTCGGCCCACATTGCCGGTGTGGAGCGCGAGCTGGGAGCGAGGCTCGTCGTGCGCTCCACGCCGCTTCGCCTCACCCACGAGGGCGAGACGTTCCTGTCCTACGCGAGGCGCTTCGAGCGAGGCCTCTCGGACCTGCGCCGCGAGCTCGGCGGCCCAAGCACCCTACAGCACGGCACGCTTCGCGTGGGCATCTCCTTCACGCGCGGCCGGACGCTGCTCCCCGGCGTCATCGAGCGATTCTGCGAGCTGTACCCAAACGTGACGGTCGACCTTCGCGAGGACACGAACGAGGCCCTCGCGGCCAGTCTTGCGGCTCGCAGGCTCGACCTTGTCATCGGCGTCTTCTCCGGAAGCGAGCCCCTCATCGAGGCGCACCCCCTCTTTGACGAACACATGGTGCTGCTCGCCACGCGCGAGCTACTCGAGGGGTGCGGGCTCGACGTCAAGGGCCTCGCCGGCCCGCTCTCACGCGGCGACGTCTCCCCTCTCGCGGAGTGCCCCTTCGTCCTGAGCCCGCCGGAGGACATATCAGGCAAGCAGGGCCTCAGGATCCTCGAGCGCGCCGGCTTCAGGCCTCGCGTCAAGGCCTTCTCGCGCAACATGGCCACGCTGCTGTCGCTGGCGCTCAGGAGCGTCGGCGTCTGCATCTGCCCGCTCGACCTGCTCAACGACACGGGGACGCCCGAGCAGAAGCGAGACCTCATCTCATACGACTTGGGACCAGACGCCTCCTACGCCATCAGCTACGCGCTGCCGGCCGGCGGCTACCGCTGGCCGGTCGTGGACGAGTTCGTCCGCATCGCCACGGGTCACGCGGCGAGCGTCGAGGCGATAGCCCAGGGGTAGGCGCCATCGCTACAGGTAGCGTCCCGTCACGCTGCCCCCGCACGCGGCCACCTGGGCCGGCGTGCCGGCGCACACGACGCTGCCACCCGCCGCGCCGCCTCCCGGCCCCATGTCGATGACGTAGTCGGCGTTCCTGATCAGGTCGAGGTCGTGCTCGATGACCACCACCGTGGCCCCAGCGTCCACGAGGCTCCCCAGCACGCCGAGGAGCACCTCGACGTCACGCGGGTGAAGGCCGATCGTGGGCTCGTCGAACACGAACACGGCGTCGTCCTGCGCACGCCCCATCTCGCTTGCGAGCTTGAGGCGCTGGGCCTCCCCACCGGAGAGCGAGGGCGTGGGCTCGCCAAGCGTGAGGTAGCCAAGGCCAAGGTCCGACAGGGTCTGCAGGCGCGTGCACACCTTCCTGAGCCCCGCGCACGCGTCGAGCGCCTCGTCGACGCTCATAGCCATGAGCTGGGGCAGCGTGAGCTCTGAGCCATCCTTGCAGACGCGGCGGACCTCGCCTGCCGCCGCGGCGTAGCGCGAGCCGCGGCAGCTCGGGCACTCGATGTCCACGTCGGGCAGGAACTGCACGTCAAGCGATATGGAGCCAGTGCCGTCGCACGTGGGGCAGCGGAGGCGCCCCGTGTTGTACGAGAAGTCGCCCGCCCTGTAGCCGGCCGCCCTCGCCTCCTCGGTCCTCGCGAAGGCGCGGCGCAGCTCGTCATGGACGCCCGCATAGGTGGCCACGGTGGAGCGCACGTTCGCGCCGATCGGCGTGGCGTCGATGAGGCTCGCCCGCGCGATGCCCTCGGCGTCCACGCAGCGCACGTGGGCAGGCATCGCCTCGCCAGCCGCAGCCGCCTTGAGCGCGGGCAGGAGCTCCTCGAGCACGAGCGTCGTCTTGCCCGAGCCCGAGACGCCCGTCACCGCCACGAGCCTGCCGCGTGGGATGTCCACGGACAGCGGCCTCACCGTGTGCAGCGCACCCGTCTCCAGGTGGATACGGCCGAGGTCGAACAGCTCGCCCGCTGCGACGCCCGGGCGCACGCGAACGGACGCGGCGCCCGACAGGTATGGGGCGATACGGCTCGTTGCGGCAGCGCCCACCTGGCCGGGCGTGCCCTGGGCGATGACGCGCCCGCCCGCCTCGCCCGCCTCCGGACCCATCTCAACGAGGTGGTCGCAGGCTGCCAGCACGCGCGTGTCATGGTCTACCACCACGACGGAGTTGCCGTCTGCCACAAGGTCGTCCATGACGCCGAGCAGCCCGTCCACGTTTGCCGGGTGCAAGCCAATGGACGGCTCGTCGAGCACATAGAGCACGCCCGTGGTGCGGTTGCGCACGGCGCGGGCGAGCTGCACGCGCTGGCGCTCGCCCGTGGAGAGCGTGGAGCCAGCGCGGTCAAGCGACAGGTAGCCCAGGCCAAGCTCGAGCAGCCGCCGCGCCGAGTCGAGAAAGGACTCGCAGATGTTTCCTGCCATCTCCCGCATCTCGGGCGGCATGGACGCGGGCACGCCGGCCACCCACTCCACGAGCTCGTCAAGGGTCATCGCCGCGGCGTCTGCGAGCCCCACGTCGCCGATGCGCGGCGCGCGGGCGCGGGCGGACAGTCGCGTGCCGCCGCAGTCCGGGCACGGACCCTCGCGCAGGTACTTTGCCACGCGCGCGAAGCCCTTCTCGTCCTTTGCCTTCTCGAGGGCATTCTCCACGGTGCGCACGGCGTTGAAGTAGGTGAAGTCGAGCTCGGCGAAGTTGTCGCCCTTCTTGGCCTTGTACAGGATGTGGCGCTTCTCGGCCGGGCCGTTGAACACGATGTCTCGCTCCGCGTCCGTGAGCTCGCGAAACGGCACATTCGTGCGCACGCCCATGGCGCCGCAGACCTGTTTCATGAGGTCCCACATGAGGCTGCCCCAGGGCTTGACGGCGCCCTCGTCGATCGTGAGCGACTCGTCGGGCACGAGCGCGGCGCGGTCCACCTCGCGCACGATGCCCGTGCCCGCGCAGGTGGGGCACGCACCGCCGGAGTTGAACGCAAGCTCCTCGGCGCTGGGCGCCCAGAAGGTCTCGCCGCACTCCGGGCACGTGAGCGCAAGGCCCGCGGCCACGTTGATGCTCGCCGACACGTAGGCCCCGCAGCGCGGGCACGCGTGGCTCGCGCAGCGACTGAACAGCAGGCGCACGCTGTTGAGCAGCTCGGTCATGGTGCCAAACGTCGAGCGCACGCCCGGCACGCTCGGACGCTGGTGAAGGGCCAGCGCCGCGGGCACGTAGCGGACCTCGTCGACGCTCGCCCGGCCCGCCTGGGTGAGGCGGCGGCGCGTGTAGGTTGAGAGCGCCTCGAGGTAGCGCCTCGAGCCCTCCGCGTACAGCACGCCCAGGGCAAGCGAGCTCTTGCCCGAGCCCGAGACGCCCGCGATGCCCACGACCTGCCCCAGTGGGATGTCGACGTCGACGTCATGCAGGTTGTGGACGCGCGCCCCGCGCACCTCGATGCGGCTCGGCAGCTCCGTGCTCCTCGTCATTGCGTGCTCCTCCTGGCCTTCTCGTCCCTCTCAGCCTGAGACTATAGCGCG
This sequence comes from Parolsenella catena, assembly GCF_003966955.1. Classification (GTDB taxonomy): domain Bacteria; phylum Actinomycetota; class Coriobacteriia; order Coriobacteriales; family Atopobiaceae; genus Parolsenella; species Parolsenella catena. Next base: position 1,134,299 of record NZ_AP019367.1, read on the forward strand.
CGGGCCTGTGGCAAGGCCCGTGCGACGATACGATGAACTATCGCGATTCAGGCCGCCGGGCCCACGCAACGTCACTAGGCTAGGCTGCGTTGGAATCGGGCGATGGGAGCACAGCATGGCGGAGGCCGCAGGCGGCACGGCGAGGGCACGGGGCGACAGGCGGGGGCTCGACATGCTCTCCGGCTCGCTCTGGAGGGCGATTCCCGCCTTTGCGCTTCCCGTGGCGCTCACGGGCATCCTCGAGCAGATGAGCTCACTCATCGACACGATGATGGTGGGGCACCTCTCCGGCGAGGCGGGGCCCGCCGCCATGGCGGCCGTGGGATCGAACACCCCCATCACGAGCCTTCTGCTCAACCTGTTCATCGGCATCGCGCTCGGCACGAACGTCGTCATCGCCAACGCCATCGGCTCGGGCGACGAGCGCACCGTCCACAAGGCCGTGCACAGCTCCGTCACCTTCGCCGTGGTGGGCATCGCCGTCACCGTGGTGGGCGAGCTCATCGCCGAGCCCCTGCTCCACCTGCTGAGCGTGCCCGCGGAGAACCTGGGCCAGGCGCTCGCCTTCCTGCGCGTCTACCTGCTTGGCATGCCCTCCATCCTGCTCTACAACTTCGAGGCGGCCATCTTTCGCAGCGTCGGCATCACCAAGATGCCGCTCCAGGCGCTCGCGCTCTCCTCGCTGCTCAACGTGGCGCTCGTGTGGCTGTTCATTCCCGTGATGGGCTGGGGCGTGGCAGGCGCCGCGGCCGCGACGGCGATCAGTTACACGGTGAGCGCGCTCATCCTGTTCGTCCGCCTCACGCGCATCGACGCACCGATCAGGCTGAACCCGCGCGAGCTGGGCATCGACCGCGCGGTGCTCGCACGCGTGGTGAGGATTGGCCTTCCCGCCGGGCTGCAGAGCGCCGTGTTCTCGCTTGCCAACATCGTCATCCAGGCGTGCATCAACAGCCTGGGCACCGAGGTCATGGCGGCGAGCTCGGCCGTCATCTCGCTCGAGTACGTCGTGTACAACCTGCTGAACTCGTTCAGCCAGGCGTGCACCACCTTCGTGGGCCAGAACTTTGGCGCGGGAAACGTGAGGCGCTGCAAGCGCGTGCTGCTCGTCTCGCTCGCCGAGGCCGAGGTGGCGCAGCTCGTCATGCTCGCCATCCTGCTTGGGCTGGGGCACCAGATCGTGGCGGCGTTCAACCCAGACCCCACGGTCGTGTCGCTGGGATACCTGCGCATCTGCGTCCTGTTCCCGTCCTACATGTTCAGCATGGCCTACGAGAACATGAGCGGATACCTGCGAGGATTCGGCATCTCGCTGCCCCCGGCCATCATCACGGCGTTGAGTGTGTGCGGCTGGCGCTTCTTCTGGGTGAGCGTGGTGTTCCCCGCCTCGCCGACGTTCCTCACGCTGCTGGCCATCTACCCCATCAGCCTGGGATGCACCACGCTGCTGGTGTTTGCCGCCCTCATGGTCATCCGTCCGAGCAAGGTCTACGCCCAGCGCACGAGCGCGGCGTAGGGCCCGCGGTAGGGCGAGCCCCCTTTGCGTATTGCCGGCGGCTATGCTGGTGCGAGAACCCACACGCTCGAGAAAGGCCCACCCGTGATCAAACCAATCGTGACCAGCCCGCTCATGCTCCGCGCGCCCGGCGAGGACGCAGACCCAACGGACGCCTTGGACGCGCAGGTGGGACAAGACCTCCTCGACACGCTCGAGGCGCACAGGCACGAGTGCGTGGGCATGGCCGCGAACATGATTGGCGTGCGCAAGCGCATCATCGTCGCCGTGGAGGGCACGCGGTCGCTGCTCATGTACAACCCCGAGGTCCTCGAGGGCACGGGCGCCTACGAGACCGAGGAGGGCTGCCTGTCGCTTCCCGGCACGCGACCCTGCACTCGCTTCCGGACCATCCGCGTGCGCTACCTCGACGAGCGTGGACACGAGCGAACGGGGAGCTTCTCGGGCTACATGGCCCAGATCATCCAGCACGAGGTTGACCACACGAACGGCATCCTCATCTAGCTTGCGAGCATAAAAAGCCTGTAGGGGGGACTGCCCTTGCAGGCCGTCTTCTGCGAGTCTTGCCGTCTCTTAGGCGCGCACGCCCGTCTCGGGACTCGGGCTGATGGCGCTGCGACGGCGCGCGGGCAGCGACGCCACAAGCACGCCCGCAATGACGAGAACGGCGCCCAGCATGCCGCGGGCGTCGAGCGTCTCGCCCAGGAAGACGAACGCGAGGACGGCGCTCGACACGGGCTCGAGCGCAAAGAGCAGCGCGGCGTGCTCGGCCGTGGTGGCGCGCTGGGCCACGGGCTGGGCCACGAAGCCAAACGCGCTGCACACGAGCGCAAGCCCCAGCACGGCGCCCCAGTGGACGGGGTCGGCGGGCAGCGCGGGCGCCTCGAATAGGTTCGTGGCCACCAGGCCAAAGAGCGCCGCGAATCCCAGCTGCCACACGCCCAGCAGCAGCGGGTCCTCCTTGGCGGAGAGACGGTCGGTCGCCACGATGAACAGGGCATAGAAGATGGAGCCCATGACGCACAGGGCGTCACCCGGACTCAGCGTGAGAGAGCCGTGAAGGCTCAGCAGCGCGATGCCCAGGAGCGTCACGGCGACGCCGGCCGTCATGCGGGCGCCAGGCGCGCGCCGGCGCACCACGGCGTTGATGACGGGCACGAACACCACGGCCAGGCTCGTGAGAAAGCCGGCGTTCGAGGCGCTCGTCTGCACGATGCCGGTCATGAGAAAGCCGAACAGCGCGAACATGAGCGCACCGAGGACAGCCGCGCGCACGAGCGTGGAGACGCGCGTCTTGGCAAGGCGGCGCGAGAAGATGGCCGCAACGACCACGAACGCGATGCCAAAGCGCAGGGCGATGAGCGAGAACGGCGGAACGGCGCCCGTCCCCACCTTCATGAGAAGGTACGAGCTGCCCCAGGCGCACGCGATGACGGCGAGCAGCGCGTCTGCCGCGCCACGCCCAAGTCCCTTGCCCTGTCGCTGAGCCATCCCCGCTCCCTTGCGTCATGTGCGGCGCACGCAGGCGCCGCCGGTCTCTGCCCATCTAGGTATACAGGGAGCCAAGGCATACATAAACAGACTGAATCGCATGGTTTGCATGCACGTTTGTACTACCATGGGACAACCACGCCCATTGAAGCAGGAGACGCGATGAGCAGCTACGACATATTCCTCAAGGTCGCCGACCTCGGCAGCGTCACGAAGGCCGCGGCCGCACTCGGCTACACCCAGACCGGCGCGAGCCACGCCATCGCCAAGCTCGAGCGCCAGGCGGGGTTTCCGCTGTTCATACGCGGCTCGGACGGCATGACGCTCACGCCGGAGGGCCGAGCGCTCCTCGAGCCGGCACGCGAGCTCGTCAACGCGAGCCACGCCCTCGAGCAGGCCATGAGCGCCATACGCGGCACGGTGGAGGGGACGCTGCGGCTCGGGAGCTTCACGAGCGTCTCCACCAAGTGGCTGCCGCGCATCGTGAGCGAGTTTCAGCGCCTCCACCCCCAGGCCAAGTTCGAGATCTGGACCGGTGACTACGACGAGATTACCGACCGTCTCCTCGAGGGACGGATTGACTGTGGCTTTCTCAGCCTGCCTGTCTCGCCCGCACTCGAGTTCCGTCCCCTCTGCGAGGACCCGATGCTCGCCGTGCTGCCGCCAAGCCACCCGCTCGCGGGCAAGGACGCCGTCACGCTCGACGACATCCGCGCGTGCCCGATCATCATGCCGCAGCGGGGCTCGGACAACGACATCCGCCAGGTGCTTGACCTCGAGCGCCACGAGGTCGAGATTCGCTACGTCCTCAACGACGACCTCTCCACGCTCGCGATGGTAAACGGAGGCTTCGGCGTGTCCGTCATGCCCCGTCTCATCATCGAGAGCTGCGGCATCGAGCTCACGACGCGACCGCTTGACCCGCCCGCGTGCCGCGTCATCGGCATCGCCACCCCGCGCGGCAGGCGCCCCACCTCGCTCGCCGACGCGTTCATCGAGTTTCTGGGCCGGGCCGCGTGAGCCACGCGGCCCATGGCGGCGCGTTACCATAAGCAACAAACCGTTACCTTAAGGGGCCCGCCACATGGCAGAGTTCAAACGCGCGAGGAGCGCCGAGCAGAAGCGCCAGCGCATGGGCGAGATAAAGGGCGCCGCCCGCAGGCAGTTCGATGCGCGGCCCTACCACCAGATCACGCTCACCACGATTGCCGGGGAGCTCGGCTGGTCTCGCGCCAACCTGTACAAGTACGTCTCCACGAAGGAGGAGATATTCCTCCTCGTCATGGCAGACCTGCGAGACGCCTACACGGCAGACCTCGTCGATGCGCTCGGCACGCCACGCGCGCTTGACGCGAGCACGGCGGCACGTGTCTGGGCGCAGGTCGCAGGGCGGCATCGCACGTACTTTCGCTATGGGGACCTGCTCTACACCGTCATCGAGACGAACGTCACCGTCGACAAGCTCGAGCAGTTCAAGCGGGGCTACTACGCTCAGCTTCCCGAGGTTCGCGAGCGACTGTCACGTGGTCTGGGCGTGCGCGAGGAGCTCGTCGAGCAACTCGTGAACACGGTCTATCACCACGCCGTGGGCCTTGCCGGGTCATGCCTGAACAACCCGCTCGTGGCGCAGGCCGTAGCAAGGCTGGGCATCGAGCCCGCGCACGTGGACTTCGAGGCGCAGATAGAGGAGTTCGTCCTCATGTGCCTCACGTGGTACCGGGCAAAATAGCGACCGGGGACGAGAGCCTGGCCAAGACATGTGGGCGCGCGGGGACGCGCCAACCAGAGAGGAACACTCATGGCAAGCTATGACATCAACGAGGACGGCGCCACGGGCATCAAGAGGCTGGGATTTGGCCTCATGCGCCTGCCCAGAGCGGGCGAGGCCATCGACATCGAGCAGACGAAGCAGATGGTCGACCTGTTCATGGACGCCGGATTCACCTACTTCGACACCGCCTGGGCCTATGCGGGAAGCGAGGAGGCCATCCGCGAGGCGCTCGTCGAGCGCTACCCGCGCGAGAGCTTCCAGCTGGCCACCAAGGCTACTCCCTGGATTGGCTGCGAGAGCCGCGAGGACGCCGTGGCCCAGCTCGAGACCTCGCTCAGGAAGACGGGCGCAGGCTACTTCGACTTCTACCTCCTTCACAACCTCGGCGAGTTCAGGACGCACTTCTTTGACCAGTGGGGCATGTGGGACTGGATCGCCGAGAAGAGGGAGCAGGGTCTCATCAAGCACGCTGGCTTCTCGTTCCACTCCACGCCCGAGGAGCTCGACGAGCTGCTGAGCGCCCACCCAGAGATGGAGTTCGTACAGCTCCAGATCAACTACGCGGACTGGGACAACCCGGCCGTGCAGAGCCGGCGCTGCTACGAGGTGGCCAGGGCGCACCACAAGCCCGTCGTCATCATGGAGCCCGTCAAGGGCGGCATGCTCGCGAACCCGCCCGAGCAGGTTGCCCGCGTCCTCACCCAGGCCGAGCCGGGCTCCAGCGCCGCCAGCTGGGCCGTCCGCTTCGCCGCGAGCCTGCCGGGCGTCATCACGGTGCTCTCCGGCATGAGCAACGTGGAGCAGATGCGCGACAACCTCTCCAGCATGGCGACGTTCGAGGGACTCACGGACGAGCAGCGCACGACGCTCGACGAGGCGCGCGCCGAGCTTGCCAAGATTCCCCTCATCCCCTGCACGCGCTGCAACTACTGCGCCAAGGTGTGCCCCAAGGACATCGGAATCTCCGGCACCTTCACGGCCATGAACATGCTCACGCTCTACGACAACCTCGAGATCGCCAAGAAGGAACGCTCCTGGCAGGTCGAGAAGCACGGGCACCTGCCCGCGGACGACTGCCTGCGCTGCGGCAAGTGCGAGCAGGCATGCCCGCAGCGCATCAAGATCCGAGAGGAGCTCGCGCGCTCCGTCGAGGTGTTCGGGCCTGCCAGGTAGGCCGATCTCTGCGCACGACCATAGCGAGCGTCACCATCGGCGCATCCGCGGCCAGGTGCCCCGGACGCGCCTTCCCATGAAGCGCAAAGTCGCTAGCGGATGAAGTTCGTCCAGGCACGCGGCTCGGCCACGGGCTCGACGCCCGCCGCACGACCCGCCTCGATGCACTTGAGCATCCAGGCCATGTTGTGGCCCAACTGGCGCATGACGGACAGGCCCTCCTCGTCCCGCTCGACGTCGGCCGGGGTGGCCCCATGGACGTTGTTCCAGTAGAACGAGCTCACGATGGGCATCTGCGAGATGGTGAAGAACTTGTTGATGTCATCGAGCGATGCCGTGGTGCCCGCACGGCGCGCGCTCGCCACCGCCGCCGCGGGCTTGTGCGCAAGCACGTTGGGCCTGCCGGCGCGCCCGTTCGAGTAGAACAGACGGTCCATGAACCCCAGCAGCGAGGACGCGGCGTGGGCATAGTGCACGGGGGCACCGAACACGAAGCCGTCGGCCTCGGCGGCCCTTGCCCTGAACTCGTTCACAACCTCCCCGAACGCGCAATCCCCCGTCTTGCCGCAGGCGCCGCACGCCACGCAGCCGCCCTGCGGCTCGGCGCCAATCCAGAAGATCTCCGCCTCCACGCCGTCCGCCTCGAGCGCGCGGGCAACCTCCTCGAGCGCGCGGTTCGTGCACCCATACTTGTGCGGGCTACCGTTCACGAGCATGACCTTCATGCGAGACTCCTCTCCTCGCGCCGCTCCCCGGCGGCGCCTTTGGTTGTGTCGAGTATACCCGGCGCACGATTTCCGTTGCAGCAGAATCGAACATATGTATGATATAGGCCGCAGGCGATCGGACGGAGACCACGATGCCCACGTACTTCAGCTACACGAGCGAGGCCACGGACTATCTCTCCTCAAGAGACAGACGGCTGGGCCGGGCGATTGCGGCCGTGGAGGAGACGTGCGGCCACATACTTAGAGAGACTGACGAGGACCTCTTCTCCGCCGTCATCCACCACATCGTGGGGCAGCAGATCTCGAACGCGGCTCAGCGCACGGTATGGGAGCGGCTTCGCGCGTCGCTCGGAAGCGTATGCCCCGAGCGCGTAGACCGAGCGAGCGCCGAGGAGCTGCAGTCATGCGGCATGACGTTCAAGAAGGCCGAGTACATCAAGGACTTCGCAAGGAAGGTCAACCGCCATGAGCTCGACCTCGCGGCCGTGGAGCGCATGGACGACGCCGATGCCATAACGGCGCTCTGCTCGCTTAGGGGCGTCGGTGTCTGGACGGCAGAGATGCTTCTGCTCTTCTGCCTTGAACGGCCAGACGTCCTGAGCTTCGACGACCTGGCAATCCAGCGCGGCATGCGCATGGTCTATCACCACCGCAAGGTCACCCGCGAGCAATTCGAGCGCTATCGACGCAGGTACAGCCCGTATGGAAGCGTTGCGAGCCTGTATCTGTGGGCCATCGCCGGTGGCCAGTTCCCAGGGTTCGAGAAGGACTACGCCCCGCTCACGGATGCGCAGAGAAAGGCACGCAGGCGCTCACGTGACAAGGCAAGGAGGAAGGAATCGAGCAAATGATGTACTCGACGTACGAGCCCACCCTCATCGCTCCGCTCGTGCTTGGGAGCGAGGACGGCACGAGCCTGTGCGCCTGCCAGTTCACGTCCGGCAGGGACGCCGCCAAGTTTTGCTGGGACGGCGCCGAGCGCAGCGACCAGGCGCCCGTCTTCTGCCAGGCCCGCTCCTGGCTTGACCGATACTTCGCGGGCGAGGCGCCAGACCCCACACGGCTTTGTCTCGCACCGCGCGGCACGACGTTCCAACAGGCCGTCTGGGAGGCGCTTCTCACCATCCCCTACGGGCAGACGGTCACCTACGGCTGGGTGGCGAGGCGCGTCTCGGACATGCGCGGCTCCAGAACGTCGCCGCGCGCGGTCGGCGGCGCGGTGGGTGCCAACCCCATCGGCATCATCGTCCCCTGCCATCGCGTCGTGGGCGCGGACGGAAGCCTCACGGGGTTTGGCGGGGGCATCAAGGCCAAGGTGGCCCTTCTCGAGCACGAGGGCGTTGCCCTCACGGGGCTCACGGTCCCCACACGCGGCACGGCGCTCTAGGGGCTCGCCTCAGCCCAGCAGGCCCGCGTCGCGGAGCTCGCGCGTCCTGGCGATAAGCTTCTCGTACACGCGCTCGCACATCCAGGGCTCGCTCGAGAGGGCGAAGATCTCATCGAGCGCAACCCAGCGCACGCCGCTGTTCTCGTCCGGCTTTTTGCGCAGGGCCAGCGAGGGGTCTGCCACGAACAGGTACGTCACGTTGAGGTGAAGGTGAGACCCCACATAGTGCCCTCGCTTCACGTGGCCGTCCACCGTGAGCACCTCGAGCGAGGCGATGCCGCCCGCACCCGCGTCCACGAGGCGGGCGCGGGTCACGCCCGTCTCCTCGGCGAGCTCGCGGGCCGCGACGGCGGCAAGGTCAAGCTCGCCGTCCGCATGCCCGCCCACCCAGCTCCATGAGTCGTAGATGTTGTGGTAGCACAGAAGCACCCGCTCGCCCGCCGCATCCACGGTCCAGGCACTCGTCGTGAGGTGCGCGAGCGAGCTGCGGTCCGCCACGTGCGGGTCGTGCGCGAGACATCCCAGGATGAGCTCTCGGTCCACGTGCTCCTGTTCGTTCACGGGCTGGTACGCCATGACGTCCTCTGCAAGTCCCATGCCGTCTCCTTTTCGCCTTGCAGTGCTCATTACCTGCGAGGATACATATTGTCCGCAACTGGCGCTAGACTCGACGCAAGGATTGGAGGACACCATGAGGCACAGCACGCCGTTCGGTCTTCTCGGCATCGCAATCGCCGCGCTCACCATCTCCGCATGCAGCCTGGCCATGGCCCCGAAGCCAAAACCGGCGCCCACCTACGTGAACATCAGGCTGGCAGAGAGCCAACTCGCCACGAAGCAGCGGCAGCTTGCTAACAACCAGGCAAGGATAGACGCCGTGACGCAGCCCTCCACCACCGAGGTCGCACAGACCGAGGACCTCCCCACGACGAACCCCCGTGGCATTCCCGTTGCGCACGCGATGCCCTGGAAGGGCATGTCTGCCACCCTCATTGGCAGCACCTACCTCGGAGAGCCCGACGAGACGGGCGGCGTCATCGACGGTGGCCTGCTCGACGGCGGCACGCCCTACTACTGGCGCTCGCGCAACGAGAAGCGCGAGCGCGTGTTCGAGGCCGTCGTGCGAGACGGTGAGATCATCGACGTCTCCAGGTGGAACCAGGGCGCAAACTACTGGCCCGAGAGCACCTCGCTCAACGCCGACGCCCTTCCCATCCTCGATGCCTCTGGCGCAAGAAACGACGTGTCGTCCGGTGCTCCGGACCTCCCAGACCCCAACGACTATGACAACCCCGACGACTACGAGGCAGACGCCGAGGACTACTTCACCTGGCTCGGATGCGATGACCCCGCCCAGGCCGCATACCTCTACTGGGAGAGCATCGCCGGCTAAGCGCCCCCAGGGGGGCGTAGCCCTCTGGGCACCGACCACCCATCGCACCCCAGACAAAGAGAGGGGCTTCCCAGCCAGGCCGGGAAGCCCCTCGAAAAACACGCTGCGCTCGCGAGCTACCAGCTCAGCAGCTCGTAGCCCGTATCGGTCACGACGAGCTGGACCTCCCACTGGGCCGAGTCGGAGCCGTCGGCCGTGCGCACCGTCCAGCCGTTGGGATCGTTCATGTCGATGTCCGCGCCACCGGCGTTTACCATCGGCTCGATCGTGAAGCACATGCCCGGAGCCAGCACCACGCCCTCGCCCGGCTCGCCCACGTGGGACACGAACGGGTCCTCGTGGAACTCCTTGCCAATGCCATGGCCACCGAACTCGCGTACCACGTTGAAGCCGTTCTCCTCCACGTAGGTCTGCACGGCATGGGCCATGTCACCGAGCGTGTTCCAGGGCTTGACCTGCGTCAGGCCACGCTGGATGCTCTCGCGCGTGACGTCGACGAGCTTCTTGCGCTCGGGCGACACCTCGCCGATGCAGAACATGCGCGAGGAGTCGGAGAAGTAGCCGTCAAGAATCGTGGAGCAGTCGACGTTCACGATGTCGCCCTCGCGCAGCACATCTCGCTCGCTGGGGATGCCGTGACACACGACGTCGTTGATAGAGGTGCAGACGCTCTTGGGGAAGCCCTCATAGTTGAGGTCGGCCGGGATACCGCCATGCTCGACGGTATAGTCATAGATCCACTGGTCCACCTCGGCCGTCGTCACGCCCGGGGCAATGCGCTCGGCCACCATGTCGAGCACACCGACATTGATGGCCGCGGAGCGCTTGATGCCCTCGATGTCCTCGGGCGTCTTGAGCAGGTGACGATAGATCACCTCCTGGCCATTGAGGTAGCACTCCTGGAGGCGCTCGTCGATGGCCGCGTGGCACTTCTTGTACTTCTTGCCGCTGCCGCACCAGCACGGCTCGTTGCGGCCAGGGACAGGTTCGTTGTCATACATGGCTAACTTCCTTTCGTCGCTCCTAGTATCGCACTTCGGCCGCGGACGCCAAGCGCGGCCTGCAAAAGTCAACAAGGGGACTGTCCCCACTCAACCGCGTAAGAAAAAGGGCCGCCCGCACGTGGCGGACGACCCTGGCAAGACGCTCAGACACAAGCGACGCTCGAGCGACAGTCCTAGTTCCAGGCCTTGCCGTCGGAGCCGAACTCGCGGATGAGCTCCTTGGTGCGCTCGACGATGGCGTCGCGGCCCGGGAGCAGCATCTTGCGCGGGTCATAGCCCTTGCCCTGCTTGTCCTTGCCGGCCTCGACGTACTCGCGCACGCCCTGGGCGAAGACGACCTGAAGGTCGGTGTTGACGTTGACCTTGCAGACGCCCATGGAGACGGCCTTCTGGACCTGCTCGACGGGAATGCCGGTGCCGCCGTGGAGCACGAGCGGCAGGTCGCCCGTCTTGGCCTTGATGGCCGCGAGCTGGTCGAAGGACAGGCCCTTCCAGTCGGCCGGGTACAGGCCGTGGATGTTGCCGATGCCGCAGGCGAGGAAGTCGACGCCAAGGTCGGCGATCTGCTTGCACTGCTCGGGGTCGGCGAGCTCGCCGGCGGAGGTCACGCCGTCCTCGGTGCCACCGATGCCGCCAACCTCGGCCTCGATGGAGAGGCCCTTGGAGTGGGCGAGCTTCACGAGCTCGGCCGTGTGCTCGAGGTTGGTCTGGAAGTCCTTCTCGTGGCTGCCGTCATACATGATGGAGGAGAAGCCGGCCTCGATGGCCTTGAAGCAGTCCTCGTAGGAGCCGTGGTCGAGGTGAAGGGCAACCGGCACGGTGATGTTGAGGGTGTCCATCATGTCGACGACGACGTCGTGGCACAGCTTGAAGCTGGTCATCCACTTGGCGGCACCGGCGGTGCACTGGATGATAAGCGGGCTCTGGAGCTCCTCGGCAGCCGTGAGGATGCCGTAGGTCCACTCGATGTTGTTCGTGTTGAACGCGCCGAGGCCGTAGTGGCCCTTCTCGGCGGACTGGAGCATGTGCGTTGCGTTAACGAGCATGTCTTACCTCCATAGCATTAAGCGACAAACACTAACCGCGAACAGTATAGCCGCGTGGCGGCCCTGCTCGGAACGTATTATGCAAATTTGCTGCTAGATGGGCAAGTTGTTTGCGCATCACTGGTCATTTGGCATGTGGCCGCAGCCACAATGTGAAGCCCGCGTGACGCGCTCAGGCAAGCCTGGTAACGGCGAGCACGAACGCAAAGACGCACGTAACGAGCATGGCGCCGGCAGACGCGATCACAAACGCGTCCGCGAGCAGCAGCACGCGCTCGGCGCACGGTCGGGACGAGCGCGCGCACATCTCGGCCACCATCGACAGCACCACGGTCGCCACGAGCAGCGCCACGCACGCGAGCAGAAGCGACATCAGGACGATTCGCTGCCAGGCGACGTCCACGCCCGTGAGCGCATAGGGACCGGCAACGGCAACGCCCATGCCAAGAAGTGCCGCCACGACCGCACGTCCGATTCCGGTGTCTCCCATCGATTTGCCTTTCCGTCGCCCGCGCACGCGCGCTTACAATGGCTCCCAGCATACCAATGAAGTCACCCTACGTGCCGAGAGGAACCCGCATGAACGACTTCAGCTTCTCCATGCCCACCCAGGTCGTGTTCGGGCGCGGCGTCACGGCCCGCACGGGCGCCGAGCTCGCCTCGCGCGGCTACGCTCACGCACTGGTCGTCTACGGCCAGGGGTCGGTCGTGCGCACGGGCACGCTCGGGCGCGTGCTCGCCTCGCTCGACGCGGCCGGCGTCGCGCACACCGAGTTCGGCGGCGCCCGCCCAAACCCGAGCCTCGCCCACGCACGGGACGGCATCGCGCTCGCCCGCGAGGCCGCGGCAGACGTGGTGCTGGCCGTGGGCGGCGGCTCTGCCATCGACACGGCCAAGGGCATCGCGCTCGGCGTGCCCTACGAGGGAGACGTCTGGGACCTCTACACCCATGCCGCGGCGCCCGTCGCGGACGGCAAGCTGCCCGTGGCCTGCGTGCTCACCATCCCGGCCGCAGGGTCTGAGGCCAGCGCCTCCAGTGTGCTCACCAATGACGAGACGCTGCTCAAGAAGGGCCTGTCCACAGAGCTCAACCGCCCCGTCGTGGCCCTCATGGACCCCGAGCTCACCTTCACGCTGCCCGCCTACCAGACGGCCGCCGGCGTCACGGATATCTGCGCCCACATCCTCGAGCGCTTCTTCTCCACGAGCGGTCCCGTCCCAGTGACCGATGAGCTCGACTGCGGCCTCATCCGCTCGCTCGTTGACATGGCCCCGCGCGCCATCGAGGACCCCGAGGACTATGACGCGCGTGCCAACATCATGTGGGCGGGGACGCTTGCCCACAACGACCTCGCCGGCTGCGGCCGCGGCGTCAACGGTGGGCGCGCGGGCGGCTGGGAGAGCCACGGCATGGAGCACGAGCTGTCCGCCCACGACCCCAGCGTCGCCCACGGCGCGGGCCTGGCCGTCATCATGCCGGCATGGATGCGCTACGTGTGGCGCTCGAACCCCGAGCGCTTCCTCACGCTGGGAGCCCGCGTGTTCGACATCGAGCCAGTCGACGTCGTGGAGGACTGCATCGACGCGACGCCCGAGGAGGCCGTCGAGGACGCCGTTCTCGCCACCATCGACGAGCTTCAGGCGTTCTTCTGCTCGCTGGGCATGCCTCGCACGCTCGGCGAGCTGGGCGTGACGGCAGACGACATCCCGGCGCTGCTCGAGACGCTCGAGCTCAACAAGGGCGCCGAGTTCGGCCAGCTCCAGCGTCTCACGATGGACGACGCCCGCAAGATCTACGAGAGCGCGCTGTAGCGATGGCCGCGGGTGCCATGGACGTGGACGAGGTCATCGCACGCTGGGACATCGACGAGCCCGTGCGCCTTGCCCTCACCTTCTGCGGCACGGTGCAGGGCGTGGGCTTCCGCTGGACCACCCAGGCGCTCGCACGGGCCGCGGGCGTGGGCGGCTGGGTGCGCAACGAGGACGACGGCACGGTGAGCTCCGAGCTCCAGGGCACGGGCCACGCCGTCTGCCGCGTGCTCGCCGGCCTTCGCGACCAGTTCGCCGACGCGCGCAGCAGCTACGAGTTCCTGCGTCGCATGGGTCTGGGCTTCTCGGTTGCCTCGTGCGAGCGCATGCCGCTCTCGGGCGCCTCCTCCCACCCGGACCTCGAGGTCCGCGCGTAGGCATGGCGGAGGGACAGCTCCCTCTCCGACCGCCCGTCATAAAAAAGGGCCCGCCTCGCACGACGCGAGACGGGCCCTCGTCATAGCACTCGGGCGTTACGCCCCGGCGCTAGTCCTGGTCGGCGTAGAACGAGCCCATGTAGCGGATGTACTCGTCCTCGGTGTGGTTGGCCTTCCAGTCGTGGACGCTCTTCTTGTTGCGCTCGCCGGTGATGATGGAGAACTCCTTCCCGAGCTTCTCGAACGCCTCGTCGGCCACCTCGTCGGGCGTGAGCGCGAGCTTGACGACCTTCTCGCCCACCGGGCCCTTCGGGAAGTTCTTGATGGCCGTGGGCGTGAGCGTGGTGCCCAGCGTGCAGACCTCGACGTCGACGCCCGTCTTCTCGCACTCGCAGGCCACGGCCTCGGTGAGCTTGAGGATGTAGGCCTTGCCGGCGCCGTACTCGGCGTTCCACGGGGAGCTCGAGATGCCCGTCATGGACGAGACGTTGATGACCGCGCCGCGGTCCTGCTCGGCAAAGATCGTCATGAAGTGGTGGAACATGCGCAGGAAGCTGATGACGTTGACGTTCACCATCTTCTCGTGGTCCTCGAGCGAGGTGTGCTGGAACTTGCCAAAGTGGTGCAGGCAGGCGACGTAGCTCATGAAGCCCATGTCAAGGCCCTCAGTGGCCGAGAAGACCGCCTCGCAGGCCTCGTCGGGGCAGGACAGGTCCGCACGGACGACCTTGTAGTCCACGCCGTACTCCTCGTGGAACTTCTCGCCCTTCTCCTTGAGAAGCTCCTCGCGGCGGCCCACCATCACGAGGTTCATGCCGCCCTCGGCGAGCTTCTTGCAGAAGGCCTCGCCCACGCCCTCGGTGGCTCCGAGGACAACGCCCCACTCGCCGTACTTCTCGCGCAGATTCGTCATGGGTCTCCCCTTTTCTGTTGGCCGCCCGCCCCTGGGCGGCAAATGAATGGACACACGGTGCACAGGGATACCCCAGGCCGCTTAGGTATGACCTTCTGCGTCCGTGAGCGGCACCAGCCCATCCGCGAGCGGCAATCGTGCCGCGCACGGTTGACAAGGGTCGCAAACTCGGCTCTTTTCAGCAAAGGGGCCCGTCCCGAGCATGCGAGACGGGCCCAGGGGGCTCACCTATGTGGCAGGTTCCACGCGGTGGGGCCTACTTCATGGCCGTGGGCTCGTCGATGTAGCCCACGTGGCCCTGCGAGGCAAACTTGGACATGTCGGAGGCGGCCATACCCTGCGAGTGGTCCGCACCGTGGCGCTTCTCGTACATGGCGTCGGCCCTGTCCTCCCACAGGCGGTCGGCGACGGGCGCCCAGGCCGCAGCTGCCGCAGCGGTCTTCTCGCGCAGCTGCTCGGGGCTCTCCTGCTCCACGAGGTCGGTGGAGCGAGCGCCGCTCTCGGCCACCATCTTGGGCAGCGTGTCTGGGTTCTCGAGCATGGGGCAGGGCTTGAGGTGGTTGCCGTTGAAGGGCTGGCCCTCGTAGTACTTCATGAAGATGGGGCTGCCCAGGGCGTCGAGCAGGCTCACGTCGTGGATGTTGGCGTTGGAGTAGTGGATGAACACGCACGGCTCCACGTCGCCCGCGGCGTTGATGTGCAGGTAGCGGCGACCTCCGGCGATGCAGCCGCCCACGTACTCGCCGTCGTTCTGGAAGTCGAGCGTGAACAGGGGCTTCTTCTCGCGCATCTCGCGGATGAAGTGGTACATCTTCTCGCGCTGCTCGGGCGTGGGGATGAGCTCCGCGGTGGCGGCGCGCCCCACGGGCATGAAGTGGAAGTACCAGCAGAACAGGGCGCCCTTCTCGATCATCCAGTCGATGTTCTCCTCGGTGGCCACCGTGTCCGCGTTGGCGCGCGTCCAGCAGCACGAGATGCCAAAGGGCAGCTGGTGGGAGCGCAGAAGGTCCATGGCGCGCTCGATCTTGACGTAGGTGCCCTGACCGCGGCGGGCGTCGGTGGTGTGCTCGTTGCCCTCGGCCGAGATGGCCGGCACGAAGTTGCCCACGCGGATCATGTCCTGGCAGAAGTCCTCGTCGATGAGCGTGGCGTTCGTGAAGCAGAGAAACGCGCAGTCCGGGTGCCTCTCGCAGATCTTGATGAGGTCATGCTTGCGCACGAGCGGCTCGCCGCCCGTGTAGATGTACATGTGGGTGCCGAGCTCCTTGCCCTGTGTCACGATTGAGTCGATGTCCTCGAGAGACAGGTTCTGCTGGTGGCCGTACTCCGCGGCCCAGCAGCCGGTGCAGTGCAGGTTGCAGGCGCTCGTGGGGTCCAGCAGGATCGCCCAGGGGATGTTTCGCTGGTACTTCTCGCGCGCCCTCTCCTGGACGGGCCAGGCCAGCAGGTTGCCGTCGACGAGCAGGGCCTTCAGCAGCTTGGTGCGCATCTGGGGGTTCAGCCTGAACACGCGCATCATGAGCTCGTACCAGTTGCCGCGGCTGGCGATGACGTCCGTGAATGCCTTGCGCTGCACGGGGAACACGCTGTCCGGCACGAGCTTGTTGACGAGCTCCATGATCTTGTCGATGTGCTCTTCGGGATTCTCGTCGAGGTAGTCGACGAGCTTGTTGAGCGCCGCGCGCTCGGCGGCTTGAGTGAGTCCCATGCTTGCCTCTCCCTTGCCCTCCACCGTGACGCTCCCCTCGGAGACGTGACTTCACGGCGTTGAACTTATGTAAACTCTGCAGCATGATACCCCTGTGTTGTCTTATGTAAACCAACACTATAAGGGACGTACCTCGGAAGGGCTGTCCCTGCCCCTGATCATCGGCGGCCTTGCGCTCATCTTCAAGTCGATGCTCATGAGCTACAACGGCAACATCGAGATCTACGTGCCCGCAGACGCCATGGCACAAGCCGCATAATCGGGGCCCAGGTCAGCTCGACCTGGGCCCCGATTGCGCCTTTGGAGGCCTCTTCAGCCTCAGCGCACAAACCTCTGCTTTTCTTTGCAGCTTCGCTCACAAGAAGCTGCCAACGCTTCCAGATGCCCTAGCACCAGCTCGCCTCGAGGATGGCCGTCACGTCATCGACGGAGAGCGGCGCCGGGTCGTGGCCGAACAGCGCGTCGTTCGTGGACAGCGCGTTGGCGGCAATCGCCGGCAGCTCGTCGCGGGTGATGCCCCACTCGCTCATGGCGAGCTCGGCCATGCCGCACGCGCGCATGAGCCCCTCGAGCTGGTCGACGAACGCGGACGCGCCGCGAGCCTCGATGTCGACCTCGGGGGCGCCCATGAGGCGGGCCATGTCGACATAGCGATCGTCACACGCGTGGACGTCAATCATGTGCTGGTGGTAGGCGCGTGCGATCATGATGAGGCCGGCGCCGTGCGGCAGGTCGTGGTGGTGCGCGCTCATACCGTGCTCGGTGCCGTGGCAGCCGCAGCAGCCGCTGCAGACCATGGCGTAGCCGCCAAGCGTGTTGGCGAACGCCAACCGCGTGCGCGCCTCGAGGTTGGCGCCGTCATTCACGCACGCGGCAAGCGAGGCGGCCGCGCTGCGGACGCCCTCGCGGCAGATCATGTCGCCCATGAGCGTGTGGTTGTTCGCGATGTAGCACTCCACGTTGTGGAACAGCGCGTCGAAGCCCTGGAACGCCGTGAGACGGGCCGGAACCGTGAGCATGAGCTCGGGGTCCACCACGGAGAGGCGCGGGAACAGCTTGGGGCTGCCCAGGCGCAGCTTCTCGTCCCTCTCCTTGCAGGAGAGCACGCCGCCCGCGTCGACCTCAGAGCCCGTGCCGGCCGTCGTCGTCACGCAGACGAGCGGCAGCGGGTCGTTGGGGATCGGCAGGCCCCTGGCGGTGCCGCCCATGACGTAGTCCCAGATGTCGCCGGCAACCTCGTTGCCCGCCTCGTCATGGCCGGGGTTGGCCGCCACGACGCAGATGCCCTTGGAGCCGTCCATGACAGAGCCGCCGCCCAGCGCCAGCACGAAGTCGCAACCCTGCTCGCGAGCCATCCAGCCGCCGGCGTTCACCGTGTCGCGCAGCGGGTTGGGCTCGATGCGGTCGAACAGCACGTGGCCCACACCGGCGCGGTCGAGCTGCTCCTCGACGCGCGCAAGGTAGCCGTTGGCCTTCACGGACTTGCCGCCCGTCGTGACCACGAGCGCCTTCTTGCCCGGCAGCGCCTGACCGCCAAGCTCGGCGAGCTTGCCCGGTCCGAACAGGACCTTCGTGGGCGCAAAGAAGTTGTACGTTTCCGTCATGAGGTTCCTCCAATGACGCGTCTTGGCGCTCCCCCAGCGCCGGAATGTGCGCGCACGCGCACCCCTCTCGCCGACAAGCGTACTACCCTTGAGGACACGCGTCGCTCGAGAGGTGCGTCACGCTGTACCGGTGGCGCCTTGCATGGCAGAATTGCGACAGTTCCCGAGAGGAGACACCATGACGCTCACCCAGCTCCGCTACGTTGCCAAGGTCGCCGAGTGCGGATCGATCACCGAGGCGGCCCGCCAGCTCTACATCTCGCAGCCAAGTCTCTCGTCGGCCGTGCGCGAGCTCGAGGCCGAGCTCGGCATCGTCATCTTCAACCGCTCCGCCCGCGGCATCTCGCTCACGCCGGACGGTTCCGAGTTCCTCTCCTACGCTCGTCAGATCCTGGAGCAGACCGAGCTCGTGGAGCAGCGCTACGCCCACGCCCGGCCCTCAAAGCGCCTGTTCGCCATCTCGTCACAGCACTACGCCTTCGTCGTGAACGCCTTCGTGCGCCTGCTCGAGAGCGTCGAGGCCGACGAGTACGAGATGACGCTTCGCGAGAGCCGCACGTACGAGATCATCGAGGACGTGGCGGGCTACCGCAGCGAGCTGGGCGTGCTCTACCTCAGCTCCTTCAACGAGAAGGTGCTGCGCAAGCTCATGCGCGAGAACCACCTCTCCTACACGCCGCTGTTCGACGCCCGCCCGCACGTGTTCGTCTCGACGAGCCACCCGCTCGCGGGCGCCGAGAGCGTCACGCTCGCTCAGCTCGATGCCTATCCCTACCTGTGCTACGAGCAGGGCACGCACAACTCGCTGTACTTCTCCGAGGAGCTTCTGCCCTTCGAGAGCCACCGCAAGACCATCGTGCTCACGGACCGCGCCACGCTGTTCAACCTGCTTCGCGGCGTCAACGGCTACACCATCAGCTCGGGCGTGCTCAACAGCGACCTCAACGGCGACGACATCGCCTCCGTGCCGCTCGAGACCGACGAGACCATGCAGCTGGGATATCTCACGAACGACCGCGCGCGCCTCTCCCCCATGGCCGCGCGCTACCTCGAGGAGCTCCGCTCGCTCGTCGCCTCCGAGGGCTACGACGTCCTCGGTTGACACGCGGGAACGGGGTCAAAGTGTCACCGTGACAGCTCGACCCCGTCCCCATCCGTCACCCGCGAGGGGCGCCCCGGTCTCCCGAGGCGCCCCTCCCTTGCCAAGTCCACCTACGGCATGACGTTGCCGGCGGCGCAGTAGACCTCGTACCACTCCTTGCGGCTCAGCGGATGGCGTTGATGCCCTCGCATGCAGATAAATTCTCATATCCACACGTTCTTGCCCTCTCACCTGCACGTAACAAAACGTTAATACCTACTTTTCCGCTAGGGTATTGACGAGGCCAAGACGCGGTCGTATAAATTCATCAACACGAAGCGACGGACCCAAGGAGGTGCCCAGAATGACCACGACGACCATGATGATGTGCATGCGAATGCTGAGCTCCCGGGCACCACAGGAGTCCGCCGGCGCAAACGTCGATTGGTAGCGACATCGACGAGGCGCGCACGGAAGTCTCCGACTTGCGCCCGGGAGCCCTGAGCTGCCGGGCGCTTTTTCGTACCCGGATCACCTGAGAGAGATTGACGCAACGAAGCCCAAGCACCGCCTACCCAAGGAGGAACACCATGTCCGACATCACCCCCGAGGTCGAGAAGACCTTCCACTTCGAGACCCTGCAGCTTCACGTCGGCCAGGAGAGCGCCGACCCCGCCACCGACTCGCGCGCCGTGCCCATCTACCAGACCACGAGCTACGTCTTCCGCAACTCCCAGCACGGCGCCGACCGCTTTGGCCTCGCTGACGCCGGCAACATCTACGGCCGCCTGACCAACTCCACGCAGGGCGTCTTCGAGGACCGCATCGCCGCGCTCGAGGGTGGCTCGGCCGGCCTTGCCGTTGCCTCCGGCGCCGCCGCCATCACCTACGCCATCCAGGCGCTCGCCAAGGCCGGCGACCACGTCGTGGCCCAGAAGACCATCTATGGCGGCTCCTACAACCTGCTCGAGCACACGCTCTCCCAGTTCGGCATCGAGACCACCTTCGTTGACGCCCACAACCTCGACGAGGTCGAGGGTGCCATCAAGGACAACACGACGCTCGTCTACCTCGAGACCCTCGGCAACCCCAACGCCGACATCCCCAACATCGACGCCATCTCGGAGATTGCCCACAAGCACGGCCTGCCCGTCGTCGTGGACAACACGTTCGGCACCCCCTACCTGTTCCGTCCGCTCGAGCACGGCGCCAACGTCGTCGTCCACTCCGCCACCAAGTTCATCGGCGGCCACGGCACCTCGCTGGGCGGCGTCATCGTCGACGGCGGCAACTTTGACTGGAAGGCCTCCGACAAGTACCCGCAGATCGCCGAGCCCAACCCCTCCTACCACGGCATCTCCTTCGCCGACGCCTGTGGCCCGGCCGCGTTCGTGACCTACATCCGCGCCATCCTGCTGCGCGACGAGGGCGCCTGCATCTCCCCGTTCAACGCGTTTTTGCTGCTCCAGGGCACCGAGACCCTCTCGCTGCGCCTCGATCGCCACGCCGAGAACACCAAGAAGGTCGTGGAGTACCTCGCCAACAACCCGCTCGTCGAGAAGGTCAACCACCCGAGCCTGCCCGACCACCCCGATCACGAGCTGTACGAGAAGTACTTCCCCAACGGCGGCGCCTCGATCTTCACGTTCGAGATCAAGGGTGGCAAGGACGCTGCCTGGAAGTTCATCGACAACCTGCAGCTGTTCTCGCTGCTCGCCAACGTCGCTGACGTCAAGAGCCTCGTGATCCACCCGGCCAGCACCACGCACTCCCAGCTCACCGACGCCGAGCTCGCCAACGTGGGCATCACGCAGTCCACGATTCGCCTCTCCATCGGCACTGAGCACATCGACGACATCATCGCCGACCTCGAGCGCGGCTTCGCGGCCGTCAAGCAGGGCTAGTCCTTGCCCCATAGGCAGCCATCGGGCGGGTTCCTCCGGGAGCCCGCCCTTTTCGTGACAGGGCGCGAGGAAGCAGACAACCTGTCATCCCCTCCCATAGCCTTACGCTATGCACCGCCATTGGGAAAGAGACGCGTTCAATCGCTGGCGCGCATGCGATACTGGCTGCACCAATCCCCAGCCCAACCGTCCCAGAGAGGACTCACCATGACAGACAAGCTCAAGGGCCCGTTCCGCTACGACATCGTGGGCAGCTTCCTGCGCCCGCAGGCCATCCACGAGGCGCGCGCCCAGCACGCCGCCGGCAAGATCTCGTTCGAGCAGCTCCGCGAGGTCGAGGACGCCGAGGTCGCCAAGCTCATCGAGAAGGAGAAGGCCGCAGGGCTGCATGCCGTGACCGACGGCGAGTTCCGCCGCCGCTGGTGGCACCTCGACTGGCTCGCTGGCTTCAACGGCATCAAGGTCTACGACTTCAAGACCGCCGGCTTCGGCATCGAGAAGGTCATGCAGGGCACCTACGTGGACTCCCCGCTCTCCTTTGACCCCAACCACCCCTTCCTCGACGGCTTCCGCCGCACGCAGAGGCTTGCCGGCGACACGCCCGTCAAGCAGACCATCGCCGGCCCCAACATGGTGACGCTCGACTCCGTCGTGCTCTCCCAGCAGTACGCCGCCAACCCCGTCTACGCCAACCTCGACGAGCTGCGCCACGACCTCGCCAAGACCTACCAGGATGCCATCCGCGCCTTCCACGACGCCGGCTGCCGCTACCTGCAGCTCGACGACACGAGCTGGGGCGCGCTGTTCTCCGGCCGCTTCCGCGACAAGATCGAGGCCTGCGGCTATGACCCCGACGAGCTCATCGACGTCTTTGGCGACATCACGGACGAGGCGCTCGAGAACAGGCCCGAGGACATGGTCATCACGACCCACATGTGCAAGGGCAACTTCATGAGCCACTGGCTCTACGAGGGCACCTACGAGACCATCGCCCGCCGCCTGCTGGGCATCCGCGGCTTCGATGGCTTCTTCCTCGAGTACGACGACGAGCGCTCCGGCGACTTCGAGCCACTCAAGCACCTGCCGCAAGACACCGACCAGCGCGTGGTCCTCGGCCTCGTGACGACCAAGAAGCCCGAGCTCGAGGATGCCGAGCGCATCCGCGAGCGCATCGCCGAGGCCGCCAAGATCGTGCCGCTCGAGCGCCTGTGCCTCTCCCCGCAGTGCGGCTTCTCCTCCACCGA
Source organism: Parolsenella catena (assembly GCF_003966955.1). GTDB lineage: Bacteria > Actinomycetota > Coriobacteriia > Coriobacteriales > Atopobiaceae > Parolsenella > Parolsenella catena. The sequence continues at coordinate 1,156,448 of NZ_AP019367.1, forward strand.
GGAGGGCAACTCCGTGGCCGAGGAGGACCAGTGGAGAAAGCTCGCCCTCGTCCGCGAGGTAGCCGAGTCCGTCTGGGACGACGCCTAGGACCAAAGGGGGCCAAAGGGGACGGGTTCATCTGGTCTCATATGGGTCGGGACGCCACGCGCGTCTCGACCCTTTTCATTACAGCCGAGGGAGACTCATGCTGTCGCCAGTCCATAGTTTTACCCTATGGATTTGCATACATGATGCGTAGTACCGCATAGCTCGCGTTCGTGAAATACTATTTCCCAGCAGAGAACAAGGTATTCGAGAAGGAGAGTTCCATGCCCTACAAGCACAACGCCCCGTTCCGCTATGACGTCGTCGGCAGCTTCCTGCGCCCTGACGTCCTCAAGCAGGCCCGCGCCGACCACGCCGCCGGAGTCATCGACGACGCCGCCCTCACGGTGGTCGAAAACGAGGCCATCCGCGACCTCGTCGCCAAGCAGAAGGCCGCCGGCCTCCACGTCATCACCGACGGCGAGTTCCGTCGCAGCTACTGGCACCTCGACTTCATGTGGGGCCTGCAGGGCATCGAGCGCCGCACGAGCCGCACCGGCTATATGTTCCACGACGAGGAGACCACCGCTGACACCGCCGTCGTCACGGGCAAGATCTCCGGCGAGAACCACCCGTTCGTGGAGCACTTCAAGTTCGTGAAGGCGCTCGAGGAGGACGGCCAGGTTGCCCGCCAGACCATCCCCGCCCCCATCCAGACCTTCTCCGAGGTCACGCTCGACCGCTGCGACGGCCAGATCGAGAGCCTGCGCTCCGTCTACCCTGACGACGAGGCCCTCATCGCTGACATCGCCGCCGCCTACCGCACCGTCATCGCAGACCTCTACGCCGCCGGCTGCCGCTCCATCCAGTTCGACGACTGCACCTGGGGCATCTACTGCGACACGGACTTCGTGGCCAAGACCGGCATGAAGCCCGTCGACATCCAGAAGGTCTCCGAGCTGGGCGTTCGCCTCAACAACCTCGCCATCGAGGGCAAGCCCGACGACCTCGTGATCAACACGCACGTCTGCCGCGGCAACTACCACTCCACCTACGCCTTCGCCGGCGGCTATGACCCCGTCGCGCCCTACCTGTTCGCCAACGAGAACGTCGATGCCTTCTACCTCGAGTTCGACACGCCTCGTGCCGGCACCTTCGAGCCGCTCAAGTACGTGGCCCCCGGCAAGAAGGTCGTGCTTGGCCTCGTGACGTCCAAGCAGCCCGGCCTCGAGGACGAGGAGCTGCTCGAGAAGCGCATCAACGAGGCGGCCAAGTACGTGCCGCTCGAGAACCTCTGCCTCTCCCCGCAGTGCGGCTTTGCCTCCTGCGAGTGCGGCAACAAGCTCACCGAGGACGAGCAGTGGGCCAAGGTCGCGCTCGTCCGCCGCGTGGCCGAGAAGGTCTGGGGCGAGGCGTAAGGCGCACTCGGCTCACACGACCGTAACGACAAACTCCGCCTCCCGGAACGAAATCGAGCGATTATCGCGCGAGAACGTCCGGGAGGCGGAGTTTTTGCATGCGAAGGGGAGCCTGTCTGCTGGCCCCTACAGAGGAAGCGCCATGGCGAGGGCGGCGGCACGAGCCGCGTGCCCCATGAGCTCGGCGGCATCCGGCTCGTCGGCGCCGAGCCCGGCCAGTGCGCTCACAAGCGCCACGTCGAGCTCGTCGCTCATCTGGCCCAGCTCCATGGCACGCAGCGCATAGGGCGCCGCGCCCTGCAGGCAGGCAAGGGCAGACGCACGCGTCTGCGCACCCTTCTCGCCGCGCTCGATGCGCGCGAGAACGTCAACGGCGCTCCCACGCGCCACGCCACGGTGCTCGGCCACATGCTTGCTTCGGGCACGAACGGCCTCGCACGCCTCGCGGATGCGCGCTGGCTCCACATGGCCCGCAGAGGCCGAAAGCCCCTCGATGACCACGCCGAACGCATGCCCGCACGGAACGAACCCAGGGTTGGCGTCCATCGCCGCGCACATCGTGGCGCCAAGCCCCACGAGCTCGGCCACGAGCTTACGCTGAAGCCCCGCGACCTCCCGGATGCGCTCGCTCAGCTCCTCGCCACCGATTCCCTCAACCTTGCCGTGCACGACCTTCTCGCCCATCTCGGCCTCCCATCGCAGTCGATATCCCCCGCGATGGTAACAAAGAGGCCCGCCGGCAGCCACACGGCCACCGGCGGGTCACAAAACCTGACAAAGGGGAGACGATTCCGCAGTCAGCTACAGCTTGAGCGTGGAGGCCACCTCGGCAGCGCAGGCCAGGGCGTCTGCCATGGCGCTCACGACGAGCGAGGAGCCGTTGCGTGCGTCTCCGGCGGCAAACACCGGCGTGGCACCGATGCTCGCGGCGGCGCGGTGCGAGGCGGGCGTGGCCATGACGGGCAGCGGACGCCCCTTCTGGGCCAGGCCGACGCCAAACGCGTCGAACACGCTCTTCTCCGGGCCCGTGAAGCCGCAGGCGATGAGCACGAGCTGGGCGGGCACCTCACGCTCGGACCCCTCGACGCGCTCCGGCTTGCCGTGGCTCCAGTCCAGGTCAACGACGCGCAGGCCACGGACGCCGCCGTCCTCGCCGCGCAGGACCTCGAGCGTGTCGACGCCCCACTCGCGCATCTCGCCACCCATAAGCTTGATGGCCTCCGTCTGGCCATAGTCGGTCTTCATGACGTTGGGCCACTGCGGCCACGCGTCTCCTGCCGCGCGCTCCTGCGGCGGGCAGGAGAGGAACTCGAACTGGCGCACGGAGCGCGCGCCCTGGCGCACGGCGGTGCCCAGGCAGTCGTTGCCCGTGTCGCCGCCGCCAATGACCACGACGTCCTTGCCCGCGGCATCGATCGCAGGCGCACCGCCGTCGAGCACGCTTCTCGTGGCGCTCGTGAGGTAGTCCACGGCGTACGCCACGCCACCGCTCGTGAGGCCCTCGGCAAAGCCCGTGGCCCCAAGCCCGCGCGGCTTGCACGCACCGGCCGCCACCACGACGGCGTCGAACTCGCTGGCCAGCGACTTGGCCACGGCGGGGTCCGCCGCGTCCACGCCCAGGCGGAACTCGATCCCGAGCTCCTCCATGAGCCTCACGCGGCGCGTGACCACGGACTTGTCGAGCTTCATGTTGGGGATGCCGTACATGAGCAGGCCACCCGCGCGGTCGTGGCGCTCCACCACCGTGACGCGCGCACCCCTGCGCGCGAGCTCCCAGGCGCTCACGAGGCCGGCCGGCCCCGACCCCACCACGGCCACGCTCGGGGCGTCCGCCGCGGCCGGCTCAAAGCGCGCGGGGCCGCCGTGCGCCCACTGCCAGTCGCTGATGGCGCGCTCGTTGTCGTGAATCGTCTCGGGCTCGTCGGCGCGCCCCAGGTTGCAGGCGGCCTCGCACGGCGCGGGGCACACGCGGCTCGTGAACTCGGGCATGGGCGAGGTGAGCGCCAGCCTCTCGGCCGCGCCCTCCCACTGCCCGCGGTAGACGAGGTCGTTCCACTCGGGGATGAGGTTGTGCAGCGGGCAGCCGCTCGGGCGCGCGTGGCCAAACGAGATGCCCGTCTGGCAGAAGGCCACGCCGCACATCATGCAGCGGCTTGCCTGCACCTGCTGCCGCTCGGGGCTGAGCAGCTCATAGAGCTCGTCGTAGTCCTTCGTGCGCTCGGCCACGTCGCGCAGCCCATGGGCCTGCCTGCCGTGCTCGAGAAACGCTCCTGGCTTGCCCATGGCTAGTTCCTCCCCGTGATCTTGTCGAAGGCCACCTGCAGGGCCTCCTCGTGAGACTTGCCGTCCGCCTCGGCGGCGGCCACCGCCTCGAGCACGCGCTCGTAGTCGCGCGGGATGACCTTCACGAACTTGTCCTTGTACGCGTCAAAGCGGTAGAGCATCTTGATGCCGCGCGGGCTCGAGGTGCGCGCCACGTGCTCCTCGATGAGCGCATGGATCTGCGCAAGCTCTTCTGTGCTCGGGGCCTTGAGCTCCACCATCTCGGTGTTGCAGCGGCTCTCGAGCGTGCCGAACTCGTCGAACACGTAGGCCACGCCGCCGCTCATGCCCGCGGCGAAGTTGAGGCCCACCTCGCCCAGCACGAGCGCCGTGCCGCCGGTCATGTACTCGCAGCCGTGGTTGCCCACGCCCTCCACCACCACGGTGGCGCCGGAGTTGCGCACGGCAAAGCGCTGACCGGCCAGGCCGTTCACGAAGCCCTTGCCACTCGTGGCGCCGTAGAACGCAACGTTGCCCACGATGATGTTCTCGTCGAACTTGTAGTTGGCGCGCGCGGGCGGGCGCACGGAGAGCGTGCCGCCCGAGAGGCCCTTGCCAAAGTAGTCGTTGGCATCGCCCTCGATGGCGAGCGTCACGCCGCGGGGCAGGAAGGCACCAAAGCTCTGGCCGCCCGAGCCCGTGCAGTCAACGACGATGGACTCGTCGGGCAGGCCCTCGGGGTGCGCGGCGGTGACCTCGTGGCCCAGCATCGTGCCCACGCAGCGGTTCACGTTGTCGATGTCCGCGTGGAAACGGATGGGCTCGAGGTGCGTGCGCGCGTCTGCCGTGTAGGGCACGAGCAGCGTGGCATCGAGCGTGCGTCCCATCTCGAGGTCGGGGGCCATGGAGGGCAGGAAGTGCCTGCCCTCCGCGCCCGGGATGCTGCGGCCGAACTCGTTCGTGCCGTTCGCGAGCACGCGGGACAGGTCAACCTCGTTGGCCTTCCAGTTGTCCGACACCTCGACCTGGCACAGGCACTCGGGGTGGCCCACCATCTCGTCGACGGTACGGAAGCCCAGGCTCGCCATGATCTCCCTGAGCTCGGCTGCGGTGAACTCCATGAAGTTCACGACCTGCTCGGGCGTGCCCGTGAAGCGGCCGCGCAGCTTGCAGTTCTGCGTGGCGATGCCCGCCGGGCAGGTGTCCTGCTGGCAGTCTCGCTGCATGAGGCAGCCCATGGCCACGAGCGGCATGGTGGCAAAGCCAAACTCCTCGGCGCCGAGAAGCGCGGCGATGGCAACGTCGCGGCCGTCCATGAGCTTGCCGTCCGTCTCCACGACCACGCGGCTTCGCAGGCCGTTGCGAAGCAGCGTCTGCTGCGTCTCTGCCAGGCCGATCTCAAACGGGATGCCGGCGTGCCAGATGGAGTCGCGCGGCGCGGCGCCCGTGCCGCCGTTGTGGCCGCTGATGGTGATCTTGTCGGCCCCGCCCTTGGCCACGCCCGTGGCGATGGTGCCCACGCCCGCCAGCGCACACAGCTTCACGGAGATGCGGGCGCCCGGGTTTGCGTTCTTGAGGTCAAAGATGAGCTCGGCGAGGTCCTCGATGGAGTAGATGTCGTGGTGGGGCGGCGGCGAGATGAGGCCCACGCCGGGCGTGGACTGGCGCACCTCGGCGATCCAGGGGTAGACCTTCTTGCCGGGCAGGTGACCGCCCTCGCCGGGCTTGGCGCCCTGGGCCATCTTGATCTGGATCTCGATGGCGCTGGACAGGTAGCGGCTCGTGACGCCAAAGCGGCCGCTCGCCACCTGCTTGATGGCACTCTTGCGCGAGTCGCCGTTGGGCAGCGGCACCTCGCGGACCGGGTCCTCGCCGCCCTCGCCGGTGTTGGAGCGCCCGTGCAGGCGGTTCATGGCGATGGCGAGCGTCTCGTGGGCCTCCTTGGAGATGGAGCCGTAGCTCATGGCGCCCGTGTTGAAGCGGCGCACGATGGACGAGACGGGCTCGACCTCCTCGAGCGGCACGGGCGTGCGGCCGGCCGCGTCAAAGTCGAGCAGGTCTCGCAGCGTCACCGCACGGCCCGGCCTGTGGACGACCTTGCCGTACTCGCGGAACAGCTCCATGTCACCCTCTGAGCAGGCGCGTTGCAGCAGGTAGATGGCGCGCGGCTCGATGAGGTGCTCCTCGCCGCCGAGGGGGCGCCACTTCGTGAGGCCCAGGCTCGGCAGCTGGTTGGGAGACGGGCTCTTGGCAAGCGCCACGGCGCTGTCGTAGCGCTCGTTCTGCTCGCGCTGCACGCCCTCGATGCCAAGGCCGCCCACGCTCGTGGTTGTGGCCGTGAAGTAGCGGTCCACGAGCTCGTCGGACAGGCCGATGATCTCGAAGATCTGGGCGGAGTGGTAGCCCTGCATGGTCGAGATGCCCATCTTGGACATGATCGAGGTGATGCCGGCCGTCACCGCGCGGTCGTAGTTGGCCACGGCCTCGTCGCCGGGCAGGTCGATCTCGCCGCGGGCCACGAGCTCGCGGATGCAGTCGTGGGCCATGTAGGGGTAGATGCCGCTCGCGGAGTAGCCCACCAGACAGGCGAAGTCATGGGCGCACAGGGCGTCGCCCGTCTCCACCACGATGTCTGCGAGCATGCGCACGCCCGTGCGGATGAGGTGGTTGTGCACGCTGCCCAGCGCGAGCAGGCTCGGGATGGGCACCTCGCCCTCCCCCGCGCGGTCGGAGATGACCACGATGTTGGTGCCGGCGCGCACGGCGTCCTCGATCTGGTGGTCGAGCGCATCGAGCGCCGTCTCGAGGGCGCCCTCGCCGGCGTCACGGCGATAGGTGGCGTGGAAGACCTGCGTGCGGAAGCCCACGCGATCGATGGCGCAGATGCGCCTGAACGCGTCATGGGTGAGCAGCGGGCCCTGCAGGCGCACGAGGCGACAGGTGTCGCGGCAGTCCTCGAGCAGGTTGCCGTGGTTGCCGAGGTAGAGCACCGAGCTCGTGACGAGGCTCTCGCGCAGTGCGTCGATGGGCGGGTTCGTCACCTGGGCGAACAGCTGGTGGAAGTAGTCAAAGAAGCTGCGCGTCTTCTTGGAGAGCACGGCAAGCGGCGCGTCGACGCCCATGGAGGCCAGCGGCACCTTCGCCGAGGCGGCCATGGGGCGCACGGCCTCGTCAACGTCATCGTAGTGGTAGCCGTGGCGGGCGAGGCGCTGCGTGAGCGAGAGCCCCTCGTCGGGCTCGGCAGGCAGCTCGGAGGCCTCGGGCTCGCGCAGGTCGCGGATGTCGAGCGTCTCGTCGCCGAGCCAGTCGCGGTAGGGCTTCTCGTTGGCGTACTTGTCGCGGATCTCGTCGTTCCACAGCACGCGGCCCTGCGCGGGGTCCACCTCGAGCATCTCGCCCGGGCCCAGGCAGCCCGTGCGCAGGATGTTCTCGGGCTCCACGTCGATGGTGCCCACCTCGGAGGACAGGATGAGGCGGTCGTCGCGCGTGACGTAGTAGCGCGCGGGACGCAGGCCGTTGCGGTCGAGCGCCGCCCCCAGGATGCGACCGTCCGTGAACGCGATGGCGGCCGGACCGTCCCAGGGCTCCATGAGCATGGACTGGTAGGCGTCGTAGGCGCGGCGCTTCCCGGACAGGTTGGGGTTGTGGTCCCACGGCTCGGGGATCATGAGCGTCACGGCGCGGTCGAGGGGTCGGCCGTTCATCGTGAGGAACTCGAGCACGTTGTCGAGGATGGCGGAGTCGGAGCCCTCGCGGTTGATGATGGGCAGCACGCGCTCCAGGTCGTGCTGCAGCACGGGGCTGTACAGGTTTGGCTCGCGTGCGCGGATCCAGGACACGTTGCCGCGCAGGGTGTTGATCTCTCCGTTGTGGATGATGTAGCGGTTGGGATGCGCGCGCTCCCAGGAGGGCGTGGTGTTGGTGGAGTAGCGCGAGTGCACGAGCGCGAGCGCCGTCTCCACGGCGGCATCGTTGAGGTCAGTGAAGAAGCGGCGCATCTGCGTGGCCACGAGCATGCCCTTGTACACGATGGTGCGCGAGCTCATGGAGCACACGTAGAAGATCTTGTTCGCGAGCGCCGGGTTCTTGTCCGCGGCGCGCTCGATGGTGCGGCGGCACACGTAGAGCTTGCGCTCGAAGTCCTGGCCGGCCTCGACGCCCTCGGGACGGCGCAGGAACGCCTGCATGATCGTGGGCATGCAGGCCTTGGCGGTGTCACCCAGGTCATGCGGGTCAACGGGCACGCGGCGCCAGAACATGAGCGGCACGCCGCACTCGGCGCAGCCCTCCTCGAACACACGGATGGCCGCGGCCACGGCCTCGGGGTCCGCCGCGCCGTCCGTCTCGCCGGTCTCGTCGCTGTGGGGGAAGAACAGCATGGCCACGCCGTAGTCGCCGGCGTCGGGCAGCAGCTGGCCCTCCTTCTGCGCCTCCTTGCGGAAGAAGCGGTGCGGGATCTGGAACAACACGCCGGCGCCGTCGCCGGTGTTTCGCTCGAGGCCCTTGCCGCCGCGGTGCTCGAGGTTCACGAGCACGGAGAGCGCGTCGTCGAGCGTCTGGTGGCTCTTGACGCCCTTGAGCGAGGCGATGGCGCCGATGCCGCACGCGTCATGCTCGTAGCTGGGGCGATACAGGCCTTGCTGGGAGGCTTTCTGCTGGTGAGACTCCATGGTGAGGTCCTTCTCCGAATGTTCACGATGGCGCCGCCGCACATGGGTGCAGGCAAGCTCTCGCTACTTTAGGAGCCGGATATGTCACCTCCGTTACGCCAACGCGGGCGCAACACGCATGAAGCAATCTTGTAACAAGGATGGGGCTGACGCGTTGCACGAGACGCACCGACCCCTAGTACGCCTCGATCTGCTTGATCATGACCTCGCGACCGCGCAGCAGATATGTCTGGTCGCTGCCACATGCCGGGCAGATGCGCCCGTGCTCCACGGTGCCGTAGTCGGTGCCGCACGCCTCGCAGTGCGTCACGGCAGGGATGTCCTCCACCTCAAGCTCGCAGCCCTCCATCATGGGCTCGCGCGCGCAGGCCCACTTCCAGGCGTCGCCGAGAAGCTCGGGCACCACGCCGGAGACCTCGCCGAGCTGCAGGGTCACGCGCCGCACGGACGTAAGGCCGTTGTCCGTGGCGGCCTTCTTTGCGTCGTCGATGATGTAGAAGACAATTCCTAGCTCGTGCACGCGTGACTCCATACGTGTGAGGGAGGGACGCGAGCCTGCGCCCCTCCCTTGGCGAATATAAGCTGGCCGAGAGGTGCGTTACCTCTTGCGGCCGAACATGATCTTGGCCTGGCGCTTCGCCGCGTACTTGAGCAGCGCCGGCACCTTGTTCTCGCTCTTGACCATCACGGAGCACTCGGGGCGCTCGCGGCGCAGGTGAATGGCGTCGAACGCGCACTTGGTGGTGCACAGGCCGCAGCCGATGCACTTGTTGGGATCCACGATCGAGGCGCCGCAGCCCAGGCATCGGGCCGTCTCGGCGCGCACCTGCTCCTCGGTGAGGGTCCTCACGTACTCGGAGAACGGGGCGCGTTTCTCGGCCTCGTGGTCGATCTCGGGCTGCTGGCGGCTGGCGGTGTCATAGGAGCCGAGCTCCGCGTCCGCCTTGTCAAGCTCGCGGTAGCTGCGCTGGTTGCGGCCGATCGTGAGCGTGCCGCCCTGCACGAAGCGGTGGATGGAGACGGCAGCCTCGTGACCTGCGGCGATGGCATCGATGGCAAACTTGGGGCCGGTGTAGACGTCGCCGCCCACGAAGATGTCGGGCTCGGCGGTCTGGTAGGTCTTGGGGTCTGCCACGGCGCCATTGCCGCGTCCCAGCTCCACGGCACTGCCCTCGAGAAGGCCGCCCCACTCGATGCTCTGGCCGATGGAGAAGACCACCTGGTCCGCCTCGACGTCAATCGTGTCGGCCTCGTCGTACTCGGGCGAGAAGCGACCGTCCTCGTCGAAGACGCGGGTGCAGCGCTTGAAGCGCACGCCGGCGGCATGGCCGTCGCGCACGAGGACCTCGGCCGGGCCCCAGCCGCACGAGAGGCGCACGCCGTCGCTCTCGGCCTCGGCCACCTCCTCGTTGGAGGCCGGCATGATGTCGCGGGTCTCCAGGCACAGCATGTCCACGTTCGCCGCACCCAGACGCGCCGCCGTGCGTGCCACGTCGATGGCCACGTTGCCGCCGCCCACGACGACGACGCGCCTGCCCACGGCCGGCACCTCAGTACCCGCGAGCTGCGCCTCCGCAACGCCGCGCAGGAAGTCGACGGCCACGGAGACGCCCTCGGCATCCTCGCCGGGCACGCCCGCGAGACGGCCGCCCTGGCATCCGATGGCCACGTAGAACGCCTTGAACCCCTGCTCGCGCAGCTGGGCAAGCGTCACGTCGCGGCCCACCTCCACGCCATAGCGGAACTCGGCGCCCATGGCCTCGATGATGTCCACCTCGGCCTGGATGACGTCCTTACCAAGCTTGTAGGCGGGGATGCCGTAGGTGAGCATGCCGCCGGGACGCGCGCCTCTCTCGAACACGACGGGCTTGTAGCCACGCTCGGCCAGATAGAAGGCGCAGGACAGTCCCGCCGGGCCGGCACCGATGATGGCGATCTTCTCGGTGAAGTCACCCTCGACCTTGGGGCGCACCTGGGACGGGATGTAGCGGGTGCTCGCGTCGAGGTCGAGCTGGGCGATGAACTTCTTGACCTCGTCGATGGCGATGGCCTCGTCCACGCGGCCGCGCGTGCAGGCGTCCTCGCAACGGCGGTTGCAGATGCGACCGCACACGGCCGGCAGCGGGTTCTCGCGCTTGATGAGGGCAAGGGCCTCCTGGTAGCGACCCTGGCTCGCGAGCTTGAGGTAGCCCTGCACGGCGATGTGGGCCGGGCAGGCAGTCTTGCAGGGGGCCGTGCCGCCCTCGTGGGTCTCGATGCGATTGTCGTTGCGGTAGTTGGGGCTCCACTTCTCCGGGCCCCACTTCACGGTGTCGGGCAGCTCCTGGCGCGGGTACTCGGGCACCTTGCCGCCCGCCTTCTTGGAGCACAGCTTCTGGCCGAGTTTGGCGGCGCCGGCCGGGCACACCTCCACGCAGCGTCCGCACGCCACACAGCTCTTGGCGTCAACGTGGGCCACGTAGGCAGAGCGCGAGAGGTTGGGCGTGTTGAACAGCTGCGAGGTGCGCAGGGCGTAGCACACGTTCACGTTGCAGTTGCAGATGGCGAAGATCTTGTGCTCGCCGTCGATATTGGTGATCTGGTGAACGAAGCCGTTGTCCTCGGCGCGCTGGAAGATCTCGAGGGCCTCCTCGCGCGTGATGTAGCGGCCGCGGTTGGTCTCCACGACGTAGTCGGCCATGTCGCCCACGGCGATGCACCAGTCGTTGAAGTCATCTCCGCAGCCCTCGCCCATGCGCTGGCGACTCATGCGACAGCTGCAGGCACTCGCGGCGTATTTGCCGTCGTACTTGTCGAGCCAGTGCTTGATGTGCTCGATGGAGATGGATTGGTTCTCGTGCTCGATGGCGCGCTCGACGGGAATGACGTGCATGCCGATGCCCGCGCCTCCGGGCGGCACGAGCGGCGTCGCACGGGAGAGCGGTCCCTTCGAGGCCTGCTCGAAGAACTTGGCGAAGACCGGGTGCTCCTCGAGCTGGCTCCAGCGCATGTTGAGGAACTCCGCCGATCCCGGCACGAGCATGGGGAGGACCCACTGCTTCTCATGCTGGGGATTCTCCCAGTTGTATTCGAGGAGGCCCACGTAGGAGACCTCGTCGAGCATGGGTTCGAGCTTCTCCGGCGGGATGCCCGTCGCCTTGACAGCGGCCTCGAGCGTGCAGGGCACGCGGACCTTGAGCTTGACGAGCATGTCGGCCTGCTCGTCGGTGGCCGCCTCGGCGAAGCTCCAGTACTCGTAGGGCAGGAGCTCGTCCTTGCCGAGGATGCGGTTGGTGCAGTGCTTGCAGAGGGCCACGATGCTCGGGCGCGGGTTGTCGGGAAGCTCGGGGACGAACTCGGATCCGATGTCAGGCTCGGTGTAGGAAATGCCGGGGCCGTTAATGATCATAGTCACTCCTCCGGGTTGGGGCGTAAGAGGCGGATCTGGGAGACGGACGGACGCGCGCGGGCGTACGGATGCAGGCGCAGGCCCGCCGTTACTCGCCTGGATAGTGCGGGGCCTCGCTGTTGGCCGGCGTGGCCTTCTCGAACGTGCCGGTCTTCCATGCGGCGACGGCGGCGCGCAGCCATGCCGCCCACGCGCCTGTGCCCTCCCCCGTCTTGGCGCTCATCGGGATGACCTTGGCACCCGGGTTTCGCAGGTGCACGTTCTCCTCGCAGCGTGTGAGGTCGAAGTCGAAGTACGGCGCCACGTCCATCTTGTTGACGAGGACGACGTCGCAGACCTCGAACATCAGCGGATACTTGAGGGGCTTGTCATCACCCTCCGGCACGGAGAGGATCGCGACGTTCACGCTCGCGCCCGTATCGAACTCCGCCGGACACACGAGGTTGCCGACATTCTCGAGAATCGCGAGGTCAAGGGGAGCCGTGCCCGCGGCCTCGGCTGCGGCCTCGAGCTCCGCGAGGCCCTGGCGGCACATAGCGGCGTCGAGGTGGCACATGCCACCCGTATGGAGCTGGATCGCCGTGACACCCGTCGCGGCCATGGCGCGCGCGTCGACGTCTGAGTCGATGTCCGCCTCCATGACGCCGATGGAAAGGTCGCCGGCAAGGGCCTCGATGGTGCGTGCGAGCGTTGTGGTCTTGCCCGAGCCGGGGCTGCTCATCAAGTTAAGCAGGAAGGTCTTGCGAGCACGGAGCTCGTCGCGGAGAGCGTCCGCCGCGCGGTCGTTGCTCGCGAACACACTCTGTTTGACCTCGATGACGCGGACTTCACGCTCGTGCGCGTCCTTCTCGGTATCTTCCATGTCTCTCCCCTCGTAAGCCACGCTCATCCCCATGGGCATATGCGGGTGATTTACATAATCTAATTGAGTGTACAGGGGCAGGCGACTCACGCCCGCAGGCAATCGCCAGACGGCAGAGACATAAATTGCCCGCCCCGCGCACGCGCGAGGCGGGCAACATGTCACATAGCTTGGACAATCAATACAGGCTAGCTTTCGAAAACCGTAAGCTCCGAGCCATCCTCCTCCTTAATCACTAAGGTGCTAAGGACCTTCGTAACAGTAGAGTCATCTTTGCCATTAAACGTTGTCGTAAACACACAGTAATACGAATTGTCTTCAAAGACGGAGGCCAAGATGCCAGAACCAGTCTTGTCTTTCGTTGTACATTGATAGACCTTAAGACCATTCTGGTTATCGGTCTCCTCGAGCTCACCGACCGTGGCGTCCGAATTTGAAGAGACACCCGAATAAATAGCCCGGGCAACCAATTCACTATCCAAGTTGGCCGAGAATGTGGTTTTGCCGACAGCCATTATTATTCCATCGTCAGAACCCCACGTCACGGAGTTGTTACCGTTATCCACCTGCATCTTCCATCCGTCTGGATGCTTGATAGCGAAATCTAGAGCCTCTTCTTTTGTCCAATTCGCAGTCTCATCAACGCTCCCACAACCGTCCAGCAAGATTGTTGCAGCAGCAATAGATACAGACGCGAGAAAATCTTTTCGAGAAAGTTACATATCTCGTCTCTCTTCTACAAACCAGCAGCGCTCACACCATGCTCAGCCTGCTCAGTCGTAAAGCCTTCGTACTCGAGCTGATCGACAAGACCCGAGTGAGAGAATCCCATGAGACTCAGATAACTTTGGGCTTTCCTCTCAGCCTGAACGTTCCAGTCTGCCCCGCAGTTATCCGCTGCAAACGTGGCGTCATCAGTCGAGTAGCCCTCGTATTCGAGCTGCTCAACAAGGCCCCTGTGTGAGAAAGCCATCGTATTGAGATAACTCTGAGCCTTTCGAAGGGCGTTCCTCTGCGAGGTGGTCGCCTCAAGCCTGTACGTCTCCGTGTCGATTACAGCTCCACACACTGTGCATGAGCGGGTTCTTACTCCCGCCGTTATCGAACCGTCCGAAGAGACCGTTGAAGGAGTTGTTATCTCCCAATCGCCGGGAGTGTGATCAAGCTTGGGAAGTGACTTCGTCTGCTTCTCGCCACATCGAGTGCAAACGCCTTCACTGATTCCAGTTGAGCTACAAGTCGCCTCTTTTACGATTGTCCATTCGCCGACCTCATGGCCGAGCGCGCTGCCCACTGTTTCGCCACAGCGCTTGCACGTCTTGGGCTCAGTACAAGTTGCCTCAGCATAGTCGTGGCCGAGAGGCTCGCCCTCGGTCTCCTTGCATTTCTTACACGTCTTAGGTTCAGTGCACGTCGCCTCTTGCCAGTCATGACGACAAGGAAGTAGAGAAATACCTATGAGAAGCACAATTACGGCAGCAATAACACCTCCGATTATCTTAGCTTTCTTATCAATTGGCTTCTCGTCAGAATCGGAAGATTCCGTTTCATCCGAGACCTGTTCCTCAGCTGACGTAGCATCTTCAGGCTTCTCATTGGATTCTATTTCTGGAACATCGTTAGCATTGCCATCAGATTCAGACGAATCCGTTGACTCGGATTCAGAGGTGGCTAATTCGGCCTTAGCCTCACTGGGCTCCGAGTCGTGTCCATCTTCAAGAGTCTTATCAATCTCGTCGTCAGTTCCGCTACTCATACAACCCCTCCAGCCATAGGAAATGGAGAACCTTTAGCATCCTTTAAGGTTCGGTAACAAAGAACCTACCCCCCCCCAGGCCGAATAGGTCAATAGCAGAAGTCCCCTTATTCGACCAACGGGGCAGTTCGTTAATAAGTCCTAAGACGCAAAAGGGCCCATCCCGCGTGAGAAACGCGGACGAATCCGAATAGCCGACAAAGGGACTGTCCCTTTGCCATGCGGTGCACCACATCGCAGCCGAGTGCTCACGACAGCCGCGCGCACAAACCTGCACGCATAGGAGCGCTAAGAGCACAGAATGCAGGCTTGGCCCGCGCGACGTAAATCCTTGGCGGCCTTTTGACATAGTTACGGGGCGTGACGGCGTTTAAGCGCGCGAAAAGCCGCCACGGTTTGCCGGGGCGCTGGCCACACGCCTCAAGCGATGCGCTTAGCGGGTGCATGCGCGCCGAAAAGATGCCGGCATCCGAGAGGTCGAGAACGCCGTCGCGAAACATCGCGCTTAGCCGCCCTAAGCGTGGCAAATGCCCGCACGCGCCCATCCACACGCGCCCGGCAGCCCGCACACCCGCATGCACCCGCACACCCACCCGCGCGCCGAGAATGGCGAGCTTGGGACACGTGACCCACCCACGGTCGCGTATCCTAGAAGTACCGGAGATGCATGAGTCTCGCCATGGGGAGGTGCCGATGGCCAGCCCAATCAAGTCGGCAAGAAACCTAGCCCGCAAGCGCGGGGTCTTCGTCGTCTGTGGCGCGATCGCCGTCGTGTTCCTCGCCCTCGTCATCGCCGCCATGGCCTTTGCGGGGCCGCCCATTCCCCCGGTTCCGCAGGGCAACGTCCAGTTCAGGTGGATGGGAGACCGTGCGGTCTACATGCGCATCGCGAGTTCGGCCTTCTCGCTCTGGGGAGTCTCCGCCTATCTCCGTTGCCTCGACCGCAAGAACCGCATCTACCTCGCTGGCATCGCGGTCTTCCTCGTATTTTGGATGCTCGACGCCATCATCAAGTGGAAGACGCACAGCCTCTGGCTCGGCATTTTCTGCTGGTACTTCTACTACGTCCCCATGACGGTCATCCCGCTGCTCACCCTGCTGATTGGCGGGCGCGCCGCGGGCCTCGACCGCTCCCCCGCCGCCCGTAACATCAAAAACGGCCTCATTGCCCTCGCCTGCGCCCTCATCGTGCTCGTCTTCTCCAACAACCTCCATCAGCTCGTCTTCTCGTTCGACTCGCCTAACCCGGGCGTAGTGGGTGAGTATGAGTACCGCGGCGGCTACTGGCTCTTTATGATCTGGAACGTCCTCTGCTACGCCGGCTTCTTCGTCTGCCTCGCCCGCGCGTCGCGGAAGCACCTCCGTACATTCATCGCCATCATCGTGGGCGTCTTTCTTGTCGGCGTACTCTACATGCTCGGTTACGTGTTCCGCCTCCCCTTCGCAATGCGCCTCAACTTCTCGCTCGTCTACGCCTTGCTCGTAGTGACGGCCCTCGAACTCTCACTCGACCTCGGGCTCATTCCGTCCATGGTCAGGTTCGATAAATCCTTTGCGAAGATCCCCCTTGACCTGCGCATCGTCGACCTCGACGGCAAAACCTACCTCGCCACAACTAAGGCGGAGTCCGTCCGGCGCGACACCGTCCGCCACCTGCTCGAAGAACTCGCCAAGAACAAGGGCGACGGGGCCGTCTCCATACGAACGGGCGAGCACGAGGTCACGAGGGTCTGGCCCATTTCGGGCGGGGCCGCAATTCTCGCGCAGGACGTCAGCGGTCTTGACCATGTCCATGCCGAGCTCGAGCAGGTCCACGCGGAGCTCCTCCGCGACAGCGAGGTGCTTGGCGCCCAAGTGCAGGTTGCCAAGGCCCTCGCCGGCGTAGAGGCAGAGCGCAAGCTCGTCGATGAGATCGAGGCGGCTCTCGCCACGTCCCTCTCACGGGCAGCGAGAATCCTGGACACGCTTCCAGAGGGTCCCGGCCACGACGAGGAACGCCGGCGCGAGGTCGAACGGGCACGCATGCTCGTCGCTTATAGCAAGCGCAAAGGCTCCCTTGTCCTTTCAACCAGCGAGGATCCCGAGCTCAACCGAGACCGCATCGTCCTCATCGCCAACGAGCTCGCGAGCGACCTGCGCGCGGTCGGCATCGACTGCGCCGCCGCCGTCGATCTTCCCCATGCCCTCGCCACGAGCGAGATGAGCACGCTCTATGACTGCATCTATGACTTCGCCTACGTTGCGCTCGACACGAAGAAGCCCAGCCTGCTCTATCGCCTTGGCACTCGCCCCGACGGAACGGCGGAGCTCCGCGCGGTGCTCGAGTCTGACGATGATGACGACCTCCTGGCTCGACCCCAGGCGGTCGAGCTCGAGCGCACCCTCGAGGCACGTGACGTGATCTTCGTCCTTTCCGGTGACGCCGGCGAGCTCAGGCTCGTCGCGAGGGTCCGCTTGGGAGATGACGCATGATGCCCGGTGTCTTCAACGAGACATCCCTGCTCCTGCTCTTCGTGGGTAGCTTCATCAGCTGCTGCCTCCAGCTCGTCCACGTCCCCCTCACCGCAGCCGGACGCAACCGCCGCCTCGCCCTCATCGGCCTCTTCTACGAGTTAGGCGTCGCGAACCACCTCTTCCTCGCGGCGGACTACATGATTGGCGTCCTCTCGAACACAGGCACCTTCGCGGCGGACACGATCCTCGCATCCCAATGGGGTCACTTCCTCTGGGGCAATGTCATCACCGTGACATACGGCATCGCCTTTTGCATCTACCTGAAACATCCGGTGATGATTCCGGAGATAACGTTCATGGCGCTCTGTACGCCACCCGCGCTCAGACTTCTCGGCCCAAGTTGGACCATCGTCGCGATTCTTGACGTGGCGTACTTCCTGTTCAGGACCACCGCGGCGATCTGCGTCGACGCCATCCGCCGCACGGAAAAGCTCTCGAAGCTCTCCGTCATCGAGGCCGTCAACGTCATTCCGGTGGGCATCCTCGCAACAGAACACCGATCAGCTTCCGCGCTTATGAACAACACCATGCGAGACACGCTCGGCATTCTCAATCTCCCGACCGACCTTGGAGACCTTAGTGACATGTGGGAGCGCCTCGACCGCGTTGCGGAGCCCCTTCGCGCCATCGCGAATTTGCAGGGAATCCCGCTGCTTTCAGGCGAGGGAAACGAGAAGCTCCTCATTCGCCTCCCCAACGATACGTACAAGCTCTTCACTAGGGAGATATTAGAGAATGGCGAGAGGCACATGACGCTCGCGCTCGATGTGACCGACCTCGCCCTTGCCAACCGCAATCTCTGGCGGGCAAACCTCGACCTCAAAGATGCAACCGAGGCCATTCGGGAGCAGATGTCGCTCGTCGGCCTCGTCGCCGAGGGAGAGGCGCACCTAAAGATGCGAGCCCGCGTCCATGACGTCGTTGGCCAGCGTCTCTCCATCATCCACCGCTACCTCGAAGAACAGCGCATCGACAACACCTCCGTCGCGGAGCTCAAGGAGCTCATCGCCACGGTCATGAATGACCTGCGCGGGGATGCCGGGGATGCCAGCACCGCCCTCGCCGCCGTCGTCTCCGCGTTCGCCCTCGTGGGCGTAGAGATCGAGGTCACAGGCGAGCTGCCCACAAACCCTCGGGTGGCGGCGACACTCGTCGACGTCATCCGCGAGACGGCAACCAACGCCTGCAAGCACGGCCATGCCCACACGGTCGAAATCCAGCTTGGGCGCAAAGAGGCCTCGCACGGCGCCCACTACGTCACGCTCGTTGCGCATGATGATGGCGACGGCATGGCAAAGAACGCGGACATCACGAGCGGCACAGGCATCACGGGCATGAGGCGCGCCGTCGAGTCCCTCGGCGGGTTCCTCGAAATCGCGAGCAAATCCCCCTTCGTTATCAATATCGGCATTCCCGAGAGGTGATTACATGGAAACCATTGGCGTGCTGATCGTCGAGGATCAGGCGATGCTCAGGGAAAGCCTTGTCTCCACCATCGATTCCCAGCCAGACATGCATGTCGTCGCCTCGCTCGCAGACGCCGCGGAGGCACCCGCCTTCGTTGCCAGGGACGGCGTTGACCTCGCCCTCATGGACGTCTGCACCGAGAATGACTCGAGCGGCATAGTGGCAGCCAAGCGCATCAAGCAAGACTCCCCCAAGGTGCGCGTCGTCATCATGACGGGCATGCCAGACATCACCTTCGTCGAACAGGCGCGTGACGCTGGGGTCGACAGCTTCGTGTACAAGAACGTTGGCATCTCGGAGCTACTCTCCGTGATGCGCTCCACGGACTCCGGCTACTCGACCTTCCCCAAGGCTCCGGATTCCGTCTTCTCCGGAAGCGCGGCCCTCACGGATGAGGAGATCCAGATTCTTCGCCTTGTCTGCGAGGCCAAAAGTCGCAAGGAGATCGCCAGCGAGCTCTACATGAGCGAAGGCACGGTCAAGCGTCGCATCGGCGAAATCCTCGCCAAGACGGGCTATGACAACATCCTCCGCCTCGCCGTACATGCCGTGGCGGAGGGCTCCATCGTCCCGCGCATCGGCGACAAGTAGGAGCCGGCACCACGTGGCCAGCGCATAGAAATGGGGCCGGGACACTCGAAGCGTCCCGGCCCCTCGTTCATGACTTAGCTCACGAACGGACGGCTATCGCACGAAGAGCTACATGACGACGGTGCTGTAGCTGCAGATGTCGTCATAGGACTCGGTATAGTAAAGGCCGAGGTTGAGGGTGATGTTGACGAGCTGGTCAACAGAGGTGATGCCGTCATAGCTGAGTTCGGTGGTCTTGGTCTCTCCGGGCGCCAGGCTGCAGCTGAACCAGGCCTCGTGCTCGACGTCGTCGACGTAGTTCATGCCGGTAGGCGAATAGAGCGTGACGTTCTCGTTGGAGTTGTTCCTGACGGAAATGACAAGACCAACGTAGCCGTACTCGTCAGCGTACTTCGCGTCGACCGTGGCGGTGATCCACTCGTCATCAGCGATGGTCTGGACGGGATCGAGGGGGATCATGGCAGGCTCGACGTCAGAGTCCGTGGTGGAATCGGTGCCGCTGCGAGTCATGTTGGAGCGATCAGCCTCGATGATGGAAGCAAGGTCGGTCGAGTCGCCCTTCTTGAACTTGATGTGATCCGATCCGTCAGCGATGCTCATGGTGTCACCATCAAGCTTGAACTCGACGCTCT
The DNA here is from genome assembly GCF_003966955.1 of Parolsenella catena. Classification (GTDB taxonomy): domain Bacteria; phylum Actinomycetota; class Coriobacteriia; order Coriobacteriales; family Atopobiaceae; genus Parolsenella; species Parolsenella catena. The sequence goes on from NZ_AP019367.1 coordinate 1,176,033, forward strand.
CTCCCTCCCATTCCATGGTCTTGGCCTTGGCGTCCCATGTGGCATCGTAGACGTCGCCGAACATGTCCACCTCGCACGTACCGTCCTCGGCGAAGTGGATGATCATGTGAGCATCCCAGTCCTTCATCATCTGGATAAACTCGTCATCGAGCTCTTCGCCTTCGAGGGTGCCGCCGGAAAGCTCCCAGTAGCCGACAAGCTTGGACTCAGCGGAGCCACCACCGCCGCCGCAGCCCACAAGGGCGAGGCACATGGTGAGCATGAGCGCGATGCCAACGAGCATCCTTCGCCAGAGGTTCGCCGTCTTCTTCATGTCTTGTCCTTTCTCCCGCTTGCTTTGCTAGTCGTCTCTCGGCGCCTGCCCGGGCGCGGGTGCGGAAGGGAGGCACGAACGCCCCGCGCCCGAAGCAGACGCTTATGCCACTACGGTTTCGGCGTACCGCAGCTCATGCAGAAGTTGCCGGAGTTCTTCGTGCCGCAGGACGGGCAGTACCACTCGGCAGAAGCCTGGGGGGCAGCTGGGGCTGGCTTGGGAGAGCCGCACGTTGGGCAGAAGTTACCCGTGTTGACAGCACCGCACGAGCAGGTCCAGGAACCGGCAGGAGCACCACCGGCGGCGACAGCCGCGCCCGCCATACCGGGAGCTGCCTGAGCGGGGGCCTGCCGCATCGGGGCCTGCTGAGCCGGCATCTGGGCCGCCTGCTGCTGACCCTGGGCAAACAGCTGCGCGGCGTTCATGCCGCCCATGCCACCCGCCATACCCATGCCCATGAAGCCCATGGCGGCACCGGCAGGGTTCGCCGCAGCGGTGCGCATGGCGTCGCTCTGGGCGGCCGCGATGTTTGCGGCGGCCATAGTCGGGTTGGCCATGACGGCAGCCCTCTGGAGATCACGAATCATCTGCTCCTGGTCCTCAGGGGCGCTGATCGTGTTGACGCCAAAGGCGGCGACCTCGATACCGCGACGATCGCGCCACTCGTAGCTGAGCTCCTCGTTGAGGGCGGCAGCGAGCTCCTTGGTGTGAGCCGGAACCGCGCTGTAGCGAATGCCCATCTCGGAGATACGCGCGAAGGCGGGCTGGAGCGCCGTCAGCAGCTCGCTCTTAAGCTGTGAGTCGATCAGGTCACGCGTGTAGACGGTGTCAACGTTGCCACAGACGTTCTTGTAGAACATCAGCGGGTCGACGATCTTGTAGGAGTACTCGCCGTTGCAGCGGACCGTGATATCGACATCGAGACCAATCTTGTCGTCAACGACGCGGAACGGCACGGGACTCGCGGTACCGTACTTGTTGCCGATAATCTCCTTGGTGTTGAAGTAGTAGATGCGCTGGTCCTTGCCAGTGTCACCACCGAAGGAGAAGCGCTTGCCGACTTCCTGGAAGCTCCTCTTGATGTTCTCGCCGAGATTACCCGTGAATACGGAGGGTTCGGTGCCGGTGTCATAGACGAACTTACCCGGCTCGGAGCAGACGTCGACGATGGCGCCGTCCTCGACGATGATCATGCACTGGCCATCAGCCACGGCGACGATCGAGCCGTCAGAGATGATGTTCTCCTCACCATGCTTGTTACTGCTGCGGTTACCCGTGCGCTTCTGGCCCTTCGCGGCGAGCGTGTCAGCATCGAGGGCCTCACAGTAGAAGTACTCGCGCCACTGATCGGCAAGAACGCCAGATGCCGCACCGATACCAGCCTTAAGAAGTCCCATGGTGTTTCCTTTCTCGAAGTGGCGAACGTGGTGGAGCCGGTTGGCGCGCGCACCGCGGGGCACGGCCGTTATGTACGTGCTGGAGCCGATCGAATGCGTGTCGCAAAGACGCTGCTGCTACTTCTTCTTCTCGTGGTGGATAACCTGCGTCGTGGTGTGCGTGTAGGTATCGCTCTGGGAGACAAGCTGGAAGGTGCCCCGGTCAAGGTAGTTATCCGCCTGACCAGCCTCAATCGCGCTCTTCATCTGCCCCACGAGGACAGCGCCGACGATGACGGTGATGATGACAGGAATGAGGACGATCATCGCAAGGCCCCAAAGCGGGTTATCGGACTCCATGACGGAGGCGCCGTCCATGCCGACCCACAACCCACCGAAGAGCACGGCGAAGACAACGGCGCAGATAGCGATGAGCTTGGGCTTGGAGATGGGAAGATCGCCCACGAGGCGCCCGGTCTGACCATTCATCGCGAACAGGAAGTTCTGCCCCTCCCAGCTCGTGCTCAGCATCCACACCGGAAACAGGGCGCACCTCTCGTCGTGCCAGCCGCAGTCGACGTTAGAAGACGTGCAGTCGACCGTGGCATAACCGGTCACGGTCTCGCCGAGGGCGTTCTCGACGCTCTTGGTGACGCGATGCTCCGCGCGGCAGCGGCACGCATCGACGTCCTCGTCCCAGCGATTCGCCAGGAAGCCAGGAAGGTAGGCAGAAGAATAGGTAACCAGAGACTGGTAGTCATACGGCTCGATGGAATCCATGTGGCCGTCAGGCATACGCGTGGAACCATCGACGGGAATGAGCGTGAAGGCCATGGAGCCAGAGCGCTCGCAGGTGTAGTGGTCAGTCTCGATGATCTCGTCGTCACCGCGCATATAGCTGCGGGTATTGGTTGCCTCAAACGTGGCACTGCCGTTGGCGTTGGAGTCGTAAAGCCAGAAGGGCACGTAGACGCCCTGGACCTCGTCGATGTGGTTGCCCGTCTTGAACTCGCGCGGAAGGAGGATCTTGCCCTTGTAGTGCTCGTCAAGGGCGGCGACGGCAGCCTTGTGATCAAGCTTGAAGGGAATGACGAGGTCAGGCTTGAAGTCACCCGTAAAGGTGGCTGCCTGCATGGTCTGGTTGCCGCAGTAGGGGCAACGAGAGACGGCAACGGTGCCGTCAGTCATGAGCTGGGCGCCACACGACGCGCAGACATAGCCGCCGTCAAGCGTCTGGGCGCCAGCACCCGCCGCCCGCTCCTCCGCCTTGGCCTCGGCGGTGGCGAACATGGCCTCGATCTGCGCAACCTCGAACTCGGAATCGCAATGGTCACAGACGAGCTTGCCCTTGCCGCCGTCATAGCGCAACGGACCCCCGCACGCCGGGCACTGGTAGTTGACGCTCTCGAGCCCCATACTTGCCTCCCTGCCTACAGGTTTGACTATGAAAGCGATGCCGCGGGCACAACGCCCGATCCCTTTCACCTAGGATTCTGATTCCTCGGAAGACACAATCACATGCCCACAAGGCCCCTTGCGAGCCACGGTTTGGGACAAATGGCCCAAACCGAAATCCGTCCGACAAAAAAGCCTGCCCCGCGCGAGAAACGCGAGGCAGGCCTGGAAAGTTGACAAAGGGACTGTCCCTTTGTCACCCGCCGGCAGCGAGTGCTACCGGCGGGCATGGTTGCGATAGAGCTATAGCCTGGACATCACCCGGTGTTCTGCAGGCCGGCGGAGACTCCGGCGACGGCGGAGAGGATGAGCTTGATGTAAGCGTCGCGCTCCTTGGCAGTGAGCTCCGCCTCGTGCTCGCGCAGGGCCGTGAGGGCCCGCACCTGGGAGATGGACAGGGCGTCCACGTAGGGGTTGCGCACGCGGATGGCCTGGCCAAGCACGCGGCGGTGCTGCAGCGGCCACTCGTCGCCCACGATGGCAAGCGTCCACTTGCGCGTGAGCGCCATCTCGTCCATAACCATCTTGGCGAGGTCATCGCGGTCGCCCAGAGCCAGGTAGTGGCGGGCGATGCGTCCGTCGGTCTTGGCTATGGACATCTCGATGTTATCGATGAACGTCGTGAACAGCGGCCACTCCTTGTAGGCGGCACGCAGAAGGTCGAGGTTTCCGAGCTTCTCGCACGCCGTGCCCAAACCGTACCAGGCAGCAAGGTTGATGCGAGCCTGGCTCCAGCTGAAGACCCAGGGAATCGTGCGCAGATCATCGAGCGACTTGGCGCCCAGGCCACGCTTGGCGGGACGCGAGCCAATCGGCAGGAGGCCAATCTCGACAAGCGGCGTCACGGTGGAGAACCACGGCGTGAAGTCCGGCGTGTTCAGCAGCTCGACGAAGTGGTCATGGCTTGCGTCATAGAGCTCGGCAGCCATATCCGCGTACTTCTTGGTCATCTCGGTGTTCGTCTTCTCGACGGACGGCGCGCTCTGAAGGAGCGTGGCGCCGGCGACGCTCTCGAGGTGGCGCTGGGCAAGCACGGGGTTGCCGTAACGGGCGAAGATGACCTCGCCCTGCTCCGTGAGCTTGAAGAAGCAGTTGACCGAACCGGCCGGCTGGGCGAGCACCGCGCGGTTGGCCGGGCCGCCGCCACGACCCACGGCACCGCCGCGGCCGTGCATGAGCACGAGGTCGATATGGTTGCGGCGAGCCCACTGGGCGATGCGCTCCTGGGCGGAGTGCAGCGCGAGCGTGGCAGTGGTGGGGCCGGCGTCCTTCGAGGAGTCAGAGTAGCCGAGCATGACCTCCATGCGGCGGTTCGTGGCGGCCAGACGCGTCTGGACATCCGGAAGCTTGAGCATGTCGTCGAGCACGTCCACGCAGTTCTCGAGGTCCTCGAGCTGCTCGAACAGCGGGATGACGTCGATGGTGGGCACGTCCTCGGCATGCGCGAAGGCGATGCGGTTGAGCTCGTAGACGTCGGCGACGTTCTGGGCGCTCTTCGTGAACGAGATGATGTAGCGGCGCGCCATCTTGGCGCCGTAGCGCTTCTGGATGGAGCCCAGGGCGCGGAAGGTGTCGAGGACCTCGCGCGTCATGGGGTCGAGCGCACCGCGCTCGCCGTTGCGGCCGTGCTTCTTGATGTCCGCGAGCGCACGGCTGTGCACGAGCGAGTGCTGGCGGAACTCCATCTCCACCATGTGGAAGCCAAACGTCTCCGTCTGCCAGATGAGCGTCTGGACGGGGCCGTAGGCGGCGCGGGTGGCGCCGCCGGCGACGAGCGAGCGCTGGACGATGCGCAGGTCGGAGAGGAACTCGTCGCAGCAGCGATACATCGTGTCGGAGTTGCGCACGATCGTGGCCTTGAGGCGGTCTGCCATGACGAGCATGACGGCGCGGTGCAGCTCGGACTCGCTGATGAGCTCGGCGCGGGCCGTGAGCTTCTCGCTCATCTCCACCTGGTGGTTCCACAGGTTCACGAGCTCGGCGGAGGGCTTGGTGTGGTCGACGTCGAGCGTGAGGTTGCGGCCCACACGGCGGCACTTGTCCTCGAGCGTGGCCACCATGTGCGTGAAGAACTTGGCAGCCACGGCACGGCTCACCTTGGCCGTTACGTTGGGATTGCCGTCACGATCGGAGCCGATCCAGGAGCCGGGGTGGAAGAACGCCGGGCAGAAGGGCTGGACCTTGCCGGCGTTATCGCCGAGCACCCAGTCGTCGAAGCGGCGGTAGACCTGCGGCACCATGTCGAACAGGGTGTTGTCGAAGATGTCGATGATCGTGTCTGCCTCTTCGACGGGCGTGGGCTTCTTGAGCGCGATGGAGCTCGTGCGCAGCAGCGCGTCGATCTCCTGGAGCATGTGGCGCTCGTTCTCCGCAAGGTCGGAGCCGCCCAGGTGCGGGTGCTGCTCGAGCAGGCACGCGATGCGGCGGATCTTGCCCTCGACGGCCTTGCGACGGGCCTCGGTGGGGTGAGCGGTGAACACGGGGTGGAACTCGAGGCGCGCGAGAAGCTCGTTGGCATGCTGCTCGCCGGCCTCCTCCACAAGCTGGTGGTAGGCCATGGCGAGCGCGTTGGACTCGTCGGTCTCGGAGTCGAGGGAGACCTCACGCTCGCGCTCGTGCAGCGTCTGGACGCGGAAGTTCTCCTCGGATAGGTTCGCGAGATGGAAGTAGGCGGTGAGGGCGCGCGTGAGCATGGTCTGCTGCTCAACGGTGAGGCCGCGCATGAGCTCGTAGGCGGCCTGGAAGTTCTCGTCCTCGGTGGACGCGCCGGTGGCGCTGACCACGCCGACCTCGTCCGCGGCGATGAGGTCTGCGAGGACCTCGTCGAACGTGGAGCGCAGCTCGGGCGAGTACTCGCTCAGGACCTCCCGGAGCAGGCGCAGGAACAGCTCGAGGTTGTCACGCAGGCTCTCCGGGAGCTTCACGTTGGCGAACGTCTTCGCCGCCTCCGCCTCTGCGGCGGCGCGCTGGTCGTCTCGCTTGGCGATGGTGTCTCTTTCTGTCAAGGGTGCCTCCTTGGGCTCTCCGTGCAGAATGCGTCCGCCCCCGCCGGCGCGCGGCGCGGGCAGCCTCTTTATGATAGCAGCAGCGAGGCGGTCGATGGCGACTGTAACGAGCGTGTAACGCAACGATGCCATGTATGCAAGGGCCAGTTTGCCGAGCGGTATTCTCGCTCTCACGAACGGCACTCAAGCGCGGGGCCCGGCTCATCCAGCCCATGCTCGTGGCCGTGCTCGCGCTCCCGCTCGTGAACCTCGCCTCGCAGCTACTCTAGGAAGACCGGCCCGGGGCGGCGCCCAGCGAGCCAACTGGAAGCAGACAGCCCGCAACACCGCAGCTAGGAGATATAGTGACCCACTACTCAACCGTCATCTTCGATCTGGACGGAACACTGCTCGACACGCTCGAGGACCTGCACCTCACGCTCAACCACACGCTCGCCGCGTTGGGCATGCCCACGCGCACGCTGGCCGAGACGCGCGCCTTCGTGGGCAACGGCATCCGCAGGCTCATCGAGCGCGCCGTGCCCGCCGGCACGGACGAGGCCACGGTTGCCAAGGCAAACGCCGAGTTCGACACGCACTACGCCGTCCACTGCAACGACCACACGCGCCCCTACCCCGGCGTACCCGAGCTGCTCGCACGACTTCGTGGGCGGGGCGTGCGCCTGGCCGTCGTCTCCAACAAGACGCAGTACGCCGTGGACGAGCTCGTGGGCATCCACTTTGAGGGGGCCTTCGACGCCGTGGTGGGCGTGCGGCCAGGCGTCGCGAGAAAGCCCGCCCGCGACATGGTGGACGTGGCGATCGCCGAGATGGGCGGTGTGGCGTGCGGCCCGTCTGTCTATGTGGGGGACTCCGAGGTGGACGTTGCCACGGCAGCTGCCGCCGAGCTCCCCTGCCTCTCCGTGAGCTGGGGCTTCCGCACCCCGGAGCAGCTTGCCGAGACAGGCGCCGCCACCATCTGCGCCACGGCCGATGAGCTCGAGCGCGCCCTTGACGGGACCAAGGGGACCAAAGGGGACGGGTTCGTTTGGCACCCCGGGACCAAAGGGGACGGGTTCGTTTGGCACCCCTGATGCCGCCCGCCCAATTTCCTAATTAAAGTAGGTATTAAGGCGTACCATAATCCGTGCAACTAATTCCGCACACGGAGGTACGCATGTCCATCGACACCACCTGCGTCCAGGGCGGCTATCGCCCCGGCAACGGGGAGCCGCGCCAGCTCCCCATCATCCAGAGCACCACGTTCAAGTACGACACCTCAGAGCAGATGGGCCGCCTGTTCGACCTCGAGGAGACCGGCTACTTCTACACGCGCCTGCAGAACCCCACGAACGACGCCGTGGCCGCCAAGATCGCGCAGCTCGAGGGCGGTGCGGCCGGCATGCTCACGAGCTCGGGCCAGGCCGCGAACTTCTTTGCGCTGTTCAACATCTGCGAGGCCGGCAGCCACGTGGTGGCGAGCTCCGCCATCTACGGCGGCACGTACAACCTGCTGGCCCACACCATGGCCAAGATGGGCATCGAGAGCACGTTCGTCTCGCCCGACTGCACCGACGAGGAGCTCGAGGCGGCATTCCGCCCCAACACGCGCGCCGTCTTTGGCGAGACGATCGCCAACCCCGCGCTCGCCGTTCTCGACATCGAGCGCTTCGCCGCGGCGGCGCACGCGCACAACGTGCCGCTCATCGTGGACAACACGTTCCCCACGCCGGTGAACTGCCGTCCCATCGAGTGGGGCGCCGACATCGTGACGCACTCCACCACCAAGTACATGGACGGCCACGGTGCGGGCGTGGGCGGCGCCATCGTTGACTCGGGCAAGTTCGACTGGATGGCCCACGCTGACCTCTTCCCCGGCCTCACGACGCCCGACGAGTCCTACCACGGCGTGGTCTATGCCGAGAAGTTCGGCCTGGAGGGCGCCTTCATCACCAAGGCGACCTCGCAGCTCATGCGCGACTTTGGCTCCATCCAGAGCCCGCAGAACGCCTTCATCCTGAACCTTGGCCTGGAGAGCCTGCACGTGCGCATGCCCAGGCACTGCGAGAACGGCATGGCCGTGGCCAAGTTCCTGCAGGGCAGCGACAAGGTCTCGGGCGTGCGCTTCCCGAGCCTGCCGGGCGACCCCTACCACGAGCTGGCCGAGAAGTACCTGCCGAACGGCTCGTGCGGCGTGGTGTCGTTCGAGCTCGCGGGCGGGCGCAAGGCGGCCGAGCGCTTCATGGCCGCGCTGAAGATCGCCGCGATCGAGACGCACGTGGCCGACGCGCGCACGTGCTGCCTGCACCCGGCGAGCTCCACGCACCGCCAGATGACCGACGACGAGCTCATGGCAGCGGGCATCTCGCCGGCCATGGTGCGCATGAGCTGCGGTCTCGAGGGCACCGACGACCTCGTCGCCGACATCGCCCAGGCGCTGGAGCAGGCGTAAGGCGCCAGCAATCCGGCAGACGGTGACAGTTTGACCTCGTCCCCACGCGTCACCGCGATAGCGAAAAAGCCCCGCCCCTCTAATCGCATCGAGGGGCGGGGCTTGTTAGAAAACGTCCTGGGAGACGAGGTTTAGGCGGATCGAGCGGGCGGACCAAACGAACCCGTCCCCTTTGGTCCCTTTGGTGCCTACTCCTTGGGCATCTGGGCCTCGTTGGTCTCGGCGACCTGGTCCTGCTCGTGCTTGCCGTCCTCGTCGCGCTCAAGCTCGGGGATGAGCATGCGGTAGGCGTTCTCGGTGGCGTTCTTGCGCGAGCTCTTCTTGGAGTACATCTTCACCGCGCCCGCGGACTTGGCCACGGCCTGCAGCGTGCCGGCGCCGGCCACGCAGCCGCCCGGGCACGCCATGCCCTCGAGCAGGTAGCCATTGTACTTGCCCTTCACGGCCATGCGCATCATCTTGCGGCACTCGTCGAGGCCCTCGGCATTGGCCACGTTGACCTCGCGGTCCGGGTAGCGGCGGTGGATCGCGTTCACCACGGCGTTGGCCACGCCACCGGCCACGGCAAAGCCTCGGCCGTCGGCGCTCGCCACGTCAAAGTCGCCGCCCTCGCCGGCAAGCTTGGTGTAATCGATGTCCTTGGCCTGCATCATGCCGGCCATTTCCTCGAACGTGAGCACGAAATCGACCTCGCTCTTGACGCTCTTGCGCATGGCCTCGAGCTTCTTGGCCGAGCACGGCCCCACGAACACGATCTTGGCGTTGGGGTGCTGCCGGCGGATGAGCCTGGCCGTGAGCGTCATGGGCGTGAGCGCCATGGAGATGCAGCCCGCGTGCTCCGGGAACTCCTTCTTGGCCATGACCGACCATGCCGGGCAGCAGCTCGTGCCCATGAACGGAATCTTCTCGGGCACCTCGTCGAGGAAGTCCTCGGCCTCCTCCACCGTGCACAGGTCGGCGCCCAGGGCCACCTCCTCCATGCCGGCAAATCCCAGCTCCTTGAAGGCCTCGCGCAGCTTGTCCACGTTGCCCTTGCCGCCAAACTGGCCCACGAAGGCGGGCGCTACCTCGGCGATGACCTCGTCACCCGCGTTGATGGCCATGATCGTCTGGAAAATCTGGCTCTTGTCGGCGATGGCGCCAAACGGGCAGTTCACGAGGCACTGGCCGCAGCTCACGCACTTCTCGTAGTCGATCTCTGCGCGGCCGTGCTCGTCAGAGCCAATCGCGTGCATGCCGCACGCGTCGGCGCAGGGGCGCACATGGTGGTGAATGGCGTGGTAGGGGCACACGTTGGCACAGCGGCCGCACTTGATGCACTTGTCGTGGTCGATGAACGCCTTCTTGTCCCTGAACGAGATGGCGCCCTTGGGGCAGATCTCTCGGCAGGGGTGCGCCAGGCAGCCCTGGCAGGCGTTGGGCATCACGCGGTAGACGTTGTCCTCGCAGGCGTTGCAGGCAAACTTGATGACATTGACCAGCGGCGGCTCGTAATAGGTCTCCGGCACGGCGGCCTTCTTGATGCCGTCGGAGACCGTCTCCGGGCGGTCGAGGTCCTGCAGCGGCAGGCCCATCGCCAGGCGGATGCGCTCCTGGACGATGGCGCGCTCGAGAAACACCGACTCGCGGTAGGTCGCCACGTCGCCAGGCACGATCTCGTACGGAAGCTGCTGGAGCTGGGCGGCCGTGTCGTCGACGGACGCCTCGCCCTTCTCGTTGGCCGAGGCGTACGCGATCCTCGCGACCTCGGCGAAGACGCGACGCCTGATCTCGGTCAGGTTCGTGTACACGCCACGCATGGTTCCAGACATGGATGTCCTCTCCTAGAAGGTTGCCCCATCCCCATGGGGCCCCGCAGCGCCCGGCATCCCCATGCCCGGCGACGCGCACGTCTTGTCCCGGCACCCGCGCAGCGAGGGACCTTCGCGCGCAGATGCCTAGGCAGTCATGTACATCTTAGCAGCTGGAGACTAGCGCGGAAAAAAAACGGAATACCGTTCGGGATACGGAACGGCAAGCTCAAGACGCTTGCCCGTGACGGGATGCGCGAGCGCCTCGGAGGCGGCGTGGAGCATGAGCGGGGCGCGGCCGGAGCGGTCTGCCGGCACGCCGTAGAGGGCGTCTCCCAGGATGGGATAGCCACGGCTTGCGAGGTGCACGCGGATCTGGTGCTTGCGGCCCGTCTCGAGAGTGAGCTCGAGCAGCGAGAGACGCGCACGGCGAGGGCCTGCCACGTCAAGCACGCGCACGCGGGTACGGCTCGGCTTGCCCACGCGAGCGTCCACGCGCATGCGACGGGCGTCATGGCGGTCACGGGCGAGGGCCGCGTCTATCACGCTCAGGCCCTCGGGCACCTCGCCGCGCACGATGGCCAGGTAGCGCTTCTCGATGCCGTCATGGGAGGCAACGAGCGCGTCCAGCCTGGGCTGAACGGCCTTGTCCAGGCAAAAGAGCACAAGGCCGGTGGTGTCGGCGTCCAGGCGCTGCACGGCCTGGAGCTGGGCGGCCGCCTCGTCGCGGCCCTCGCGCTCGAGGTGGGCCCGCACGACGTCCGTGAGCGTCGCCGTCCCCGTGCCGTCCCCGTGGACGATGAGACCGGCGGGCTTGTCGGCCGCGAGGAGCCACTCGTCCTCGTAGACGACCGCCGGCGCGGCGGGGGCCTCGTGGGTCCCCGCGGCGCCGGCGGCGTTGTGTCCCTTGTTGGGCCCCACGCTAGGCGAGGCGCTCGGCCACGCGCGCGGCGAGCTCGTCCATGGGCACGCTCACCTGCTCGTGGGTGCCCATGTCGCGGATCGTGGCCGTGTGTGCGGCCACCTCGTCCGGGCCGATGACGACGCACAGGCTGGCGTTGTGCTTGTCGGCCTGCTTGAACTGGGCCTTGAGCGAGCGGCCCTGGTAGTCTGCCTCGGTGCGGATGCCCGCGCGGCGCAGCGCAAGCGTGGCCGAGAACACGGCCGGGCGCATCTCTGCCTCGGTGCCAGCCACATAGACGCAGCTCGGCTCCTCGCCGCCCAGGTTCACACCCTCGGCCTCCAGCGCGAGCATGACGCGCTCGAAGCCCACGGCGAATCCGATGCCGGGCGTGGGCTTGCCGCCCTCGAGCTCCATGAGGCCGTCGTAGCGGCCGCCGCCACCGATGGCGCCGATGGCGGGGTCTGGCGTGTAGTCAACCTCGAAGACGGTGCGCGTGTAGTAGTCAAGGCCGCGCACGAGCGTCGGGTCCTCCTCGTAGGCGATGCCCGCCTCGTCCAGGTAGCGCTTGACCTGCTCGTAGTGGGTGGCGCACTCCTCGCATAGGTTCTCATGGGCCAGCGGGGCTGCGGCCATGACCTCGCGGCAGTGGTCGTTCTTGCAGTCGAAGGCGCGCAGGGGGTTTATCTCCGCACGCTCGCGGCACTCCTCGCACATCTCGTCGGCATGGTCGAGGATGAACTGGCGGACCTTCTCGCGATAGGCCGGGCGGCATGCGGCGTCACCCATGGAGTTGATGGCCAGGTGCAGGTGGGCAGGGTCGATGCCCAGCGCACGGTAGAAGTCCATGAGGATGATGATGCACTCGGCGTCCGCCGCCGGGTCAGGAGCGCCCAGCCACTCGACGCCCACCTGGTGGAACTGGCGCAGACGGCCCTTCTGCGGGCGCTCGCCGCGAAACATCGGCTCGGCATACCACAGCTTCACCGGGGCCCCGCCCTGCGGAACGAAGTTGTTCTCCACCGCGGCACGCACCACACCCGCCGTACCCTCGGGGCGCATGGCCAGGCGCTGCTTGGGCTTGAGGCCCGCGTCGGAGCCGGCCGCGAACACGCGGTCGAGCAGCGCGCCGGAGAAGACGCGGAACATCTCCTTGCGCACCACGTCCGTGGACTCGCCGATACCGTGCACGAACGTGGAGACCTGCTCCATCGCCGGCGTCTCGATGGCCGCAAAGCCGTACGGCGCAAACGTCTGCCGCGCAACGGCCTGCATGCGCTCCCAGGCACGCATGCGCGCGCCAAACAGGTCCTCGGTGCCCTCTGCCTTGTTCGCCATGTGGCATCCCTCTCACTCGCTATGTAACTGGTTGAGTATAACGCGGGCAGCTCGAACGTGACCACAGGGCGGCAGCGTTATCATGGCGTCCGAGAAAACGCACGCCAACGTGAGGAGACCCACATGCACCTGTTCCGCAACGACTACTCCGAGGGCGCCGCGCCCCAGATCATGGACGCCGTCGCCGCGTGCGGCGGCGAGCAGAGCGTTGGCTACACGGAGGGCGACGCCCACTGCGAGCACGCCCGCGAGCTCATCCGCGAGGCCTGCGGCTGCCCAGACGCCATGGTCGAGTTCTGCATCGGCGGCACGAGCGCCAACGTCATCTGCCTGTCCGGCATGCTGCGCGACTGGGAGGGCGCCATCTGCACGCGAGACGCCCACATCATCGTGCACGAGACGGGCGCGCTGGCCGCATGCGGCCGCACGTCGCTGCCCACCGACGACGCGGACGGCTTCCTCACGCCGGAGGCCGCCGAGCGCGTCTACCAGTTCCAGATGGGCACGGGCCGCCACATGACGCGCCCGGGCGCCATCTACATCACCGACACCACCGAGCTGGGCGGCGTGTGGAGCCGCGAGCGCTTTGACGCCATCTGCGACTGGGCACGCGGCCACGACCTGGGCATCTTCTTGGACGGGGCGCGCCTGGGCAGCGCGCTCACGGCGCCTGGCAACGACCTTACGCTCGAGCACATCGCAAGCCGCGTGGACGCGTTCTACATCGGCGGCACCAAGAACGGCATGCTCATGGGCGAGGCCATCGTCATCTGCGGCCACGGCGAGCACGCGCAGCGCCTGCGCGAGGCGTTCCCCTACCTGCAGAAGGAGCGCGGCGGCCTTCTCGCGAAGGGATTTCTGCTGGGCGCGCAGTTCGAGGCGGCGTTCGAGGCCGCCAAGGGCTCCGAGGCCCTGTACTGGCAGCTTGCGAGGCATGCCAACGAGTGCGCCGACCGCCTGCGCCAGGGCCTCGTGGCCGCCGGTCTCGATCTGTACGGCAACTCCACGAGCAACCAGGTCTTCGTCACGGTGAGCGAGGACCAGGAGGCTCGCCTCGCCCAGGCCGCCGGCTGCGAGACGTTCTACGTGTTGGCAGACGGCCGGCGCGTCGTCCGCTTCGTGTGCTCGTGGGCCACGGCCGCCGAGGACGTCGACGAGCTTCTCGGCCTCGTGCGCGAGCTGGCGTAGCCTGCGCGGCTACGGCGCGTCCCGGGACCAAAGGGACCCGTCCCCTTTGGTCCCTACCTCGGACAGGACGATGCCGGCAAAGATCAGCACGAAGCCCGCGAGCAGGCGGGGCGTGAGCGTCTCGTAGCCAAACGCCACGGAGAACGCCACGCCGCTGGGACTCTCGAGCGAGGAGAGCAGGGCGCCGCTCGTGGGGTCCACCTTCGTGAGCGCGTAGTTGAGCACGGCAAGGCACCCAAACGAGCACACGAGCGCGAGAAACGCGAGCGCGCACACGTTGCCGGGCGTGAACGCCTCGGCTGCGGGCGGCGCCTCCACGAGCACGTGGCCCACGCCCACGATGGCCGTGATCGTGAGGAACTGCCAGAAGGTGAGCGCCCAGACGTCGCGCCCGCGGCCCTCATGCGCCACGATGACCATCTCGAGCGCGTAGAACACCGAGCCCGCGAGCGTGAGCGCGTCGCCCACGTTGAGCGGCAGGCCGTTGTCCAGCACGACGAACCCCGCGCCCACGAGGCTCACGAGCGCGGCGATGACGCTCATGCGCCGCGGCGCGCCGCGTCCCAGCAACCACGCGCACAGCGGCACGAGCACGCAGTACACGCCCGTGAGAAACGCGTTCTTGCCCGGCGTGGTGTAGACGATGCCGTAGGTCTGCAGCACATACGCCGCGCCGTAGAACGCGCCAAGCAGCACTCCCACGCGCACGACGGGCGCCGAGAGGTTGTCGCGGATGCGGCGCCAGAACACCGCGAGCATGACGACGGAAGACGCGCCAAAGCGCACGAGCAGAAGCCAGAACACCGGAAGGCTCGCCGTGACGTCCTTCATCACGAAGAACGAGAAGCCCCAGGCCAGGGCACACGCCACGATGAGCAGCTTGTTGAACCATTCCGTGCCGAGGAGGCCCCGCATCCGGACAAGGGACGTGGCGGCGCTGCCACCGTTCTCGCCCACGCGCTACACCAGGTCGAAGTCGAAGTAGTTGTCGAGCACCTCGTTGGCGGCGCTCACGTCCTGCCTCACCGTCGCCGACCCGCGAAAGCCCAGCACGTAGCAGCCGGCGGCAAGGCCGCTGCGCACGCCGGCCGGAGAGTCCTCCACCACCACGGTGTGGGCGGGGTCAACGTGCAGGTAGTCCATGGCGGTCTGGTAGGGCATGGGGTCGGGCTTGTGGCGCTCCACCATGTCGCCGGTGACGATGCAGTCGAACATCGAGGCAAGCTCGAAGCGGTCGAGGCCCACGAGGATGTGCGAGGAGACCGTCGTGGAGACGAGGCCGGTGAGGACGCCGGCCGCACGCAGGCGGCGCAGGACGCCGTGGACGCCGGGCAGGGTGTCCGCCTCGGGCATGCGGTAGCTCACGGCCTCGATGGCGCCGGCGTCGATGCACTCGCGCTTGGCGGCAAAGAACTGCTCGGCCGTGACGTCGATGCCGTACTTGGCGCCGATGGTCGGGATGGTGGTCTTGCCGTCCTGGCCGCACATCGTGAGGCAGTCCTCGAACGTGGCCGGTATGCCCATGCGCCCGAACACCACGACGTTGCGACGTGCCGCGATGGGCTCTGAGTCGATGAGGACGCCATCGCAGTCGAACAGGACGCAGTCGATTCTCTCGGGACGTGACATGTGGCTCTCCCCTGCTAGCTTGGTCAGTCGGATGCTCATTCTAGCAGCTGCCCCGGTGACACTTGGGGCGGGGCCAAACTGTCACCGCCCTGGGGACTGGCGAGCCGTCCCCGGTGTCTCGCATCCTCGCTCCAAACGAAAACGGGCCGAGGACGTAGGTCCCCGGCCCGATGCATTCGATGGAGCCAGCTACCAGACTTGAACTGGTGACCCCCGCTTTACGAGAGCGGTGCTCTACCAACTGAGCTAAGCTGGCAACTCCATGTGCCTTCGCGCTGTGCGCGTCAGCGAATAAGAACTATAGCGGAAAGCCCCACGGGCGCGCAAGTCCCAATCAAAGAAAATTTCTCGGCTCCACCGCTCGCAAATAAGCCGCTGCTCGCAGGCATGCTTCGCCATAGAATCGCACCTGGTGGGCACACATCGACACATCGACACATCGGGAGACATCATGGCAGACAGCATTCGCCTCGCAACCATCGGCACGTCCATGATCAGCGACGACCTCATCGCGGCCGCGCGCCAGGTCGAGGGCATCGAGTACGTGGGCACGCTGTCGAGAAACCCCGTGAACGCCCGCGAGTTCACCGAGAAACACGGCGGGCACCGCCCGTTCACCTCGCTCGAACAGCTCGCGAACTGCCCCGACGTCGACGCCGTCTACATCGCCACGCCCAACGCCTGCCACTACGAGCAGGCACTCGCCTGCGTGCGCGGCGACAAGCACGTGCTGGTCGAGAAGCCGCTGTGCTCCAACCGCTACGAGGCGCAGTCGCTCTACGCGGCAGCCGAGCTGCACCACGTCGTGGCGCTCGAGGCCATGCGCCCCGTCCACGACCCCGCCTGGGCCCAGATCTGGCGCGAGCTGCCCCGCCTGGGCCGCCTTCGCCGGGCGACCTTCCGCTTTGGCAAGTACTCCTCGCGCTATGACGACGTGAAGGCCGGGCGCCACACGAACATCTTTGACGCGAGCATGGCCTCCGGTGCCCTCATGGACCTGGGCGTCTACTGCATCGAGCCCATGGTGGCGCTCTTTGGCGTCCCCGAGCGCGTCGTCGCCGCGCCCACGCTCATCTCGGACGCGCAGACGGCCTCCACGAACGGCATCATCGACGGCGCCGGCTCCGTGCTGTGCTCCTACGGCCGCCGCTCGGGCACGCCGGGCCTGGTGGTGGAGCTCGCCTACTCAAAGATCAGCACGGACCTGCTCCCCTGCCAGATCGAGGGAGACCTGGGCACGCTCACGCTCGACGCCATGAGCGTGCCACAGGCCGCAAGCGTCATGGTGCGCGGCCAAGCCGTGCGCGGGGCGGCCACGACCAAGGCCAACGCCGTGGGCAGCGTCACCGAGCAGCTCGCCATCGAGCCGTGCGACAACAACATGGTGTTCGAGCTGCGCGACTTCGTGAGCGTCGTGCGGGGCGAGAAGCTCGACACGCTCTGGGGCTCGGGCATGGACGCACGCGGCGCGGAGTCGAGCTTCACCGACGTCACGCTCGACGCCTTGGCCGTCTGCGACGAAATCCGCCACCAGGCGGGCATCCACTTCCCGGCAGACTTCCGCGTGGAGTAGCGGCGCTGGGGGCAAACACCAATAACGGCGAGAAGCGCGCAGGCCACACTGCCGAGCCAGAAAAAACGTGCCGAACACACCTATTTCTCGGCCAAATGGCCGCAGATTAGGTGCGTTCGGCACGAAAAGCGAGGTAGCGCATCAGATAGGTGCGCTTGGCACGACAAGCGCGGGCATGCGCCTAGCCCAGAAGCAGCAGCACCTCACGCTTTGCCTCAAGCGAGGCAGGCGTGAGCAGCCACTCGGCGCGTTGCCCGCGGGCGCAGTCGATGTCCACCTCGCCCACGATGCCGCTCGGGACTCCGGCCGTGGGGTTGCCACCCATGACGAGGATGCGGTCGGCCATCTCGACGGCCTCGTCCACGTCATGCGTCACGAGCACGCACGACATTCCCAGGTCGCTCACGAGCGAGAGGAACCAAGAGCGCATGTCCTGTCGCGTGAGGGCATCAAGGGCGCTGAACGGCTCGTCCATGAGCACCACGTCGTTGTCCATGAGGTAGGTCCGCAGGAGCGCCGCACGCTGGCGCATGCCGCCCGACAGCTCGCTGGGATAGCTGTCCTGCGTGCCGTTGAGCCCGAAACGCTCGAACAGCGGCTCGGCCTTCTCGCGCGCCGCCGCACGGGGCGTGCCCGCAAGCGTCAGCGGCAGGCAGACGTTGGCCATGATCGTGCGCTGGGGAAGCAGCAGGTCCTTCTGCAGCATGTAGGAGACGCGACCGGGCCTGCCCGTGACGTCCTCGCCATGCAGAAGCACGCTGCCCGAGACGGGCGTCGTGAGGCCGGCCATGCCGTGGAACAGCGTGGACTTGCCGCATCCCGAGCGGCCGACGAGGCACACCATCTCGCCCGGCGCCACGGCAAGCGACACGTCGCTCACCGTGGGCGTCTCGGAGTCCTCCCAGGCAAGCGTGAGGTTACGCACCTCGAGGGCCGGCGTGGCCGCCTGGCCCGCAGCCGGTCCGCACTCGGCCGCGCCGAGCCCGCGCGCGCCAGGCTCGGGCGCCACGTTCGCGTCATGCGTGGGGGCCATGCGCTACTGCTCCAGGTAGTCCATGGAGAAGCCGCCGTTGACGTCGAGCGCCACGGGCGTGAGCTGGTTGTCGTTCATCCACGTGTAGAACGCGGCCCAGCGCTTGGGGTCGATGATGCCCCAGCTCGAGGCGTCGGCGGTGTACTGGTCGGCGAGGTACTCGGCACTGGCCTTCGCAAGCTCGGCGTCGGTCTCGGGGGCGGCGTCGCACAGGATCTGGGCGGCCTCGTCCGGGTTCGTCACGCAGAACTCGTAGCCCTTCTTTGTGGCGCGCAGGAAGGCCTTGGCCACCTCGGGGCTGTTGGCGAGGAAGTCGTTGTTGGCCACGACGACGGGCGTGTAGTAGTCAAACACCGAGTCGATGCTGCGGAAGGACCAGTAGTCGCAGGAGAGGTCCTGGAGCTTGGCGTTCTGCAGGCCCCAGCCCTCGTAGCCCCACACGCAGTCGAACTGGTTGGACTTCAGGCCGCTGACCTCGTCACCGGAGGGAACGAGCTGGACCTTGGAGAAGTCGCCGCCGTCGGTCTCGACGACGCTCTTGACCATGGCCTTCTCCACATCCTGGTCCCAGGTGCCGTAGCGCTTGCCCTCCATGCCCTTGGGGCGGTCGATGCCCTCCCCGGCGCGGCTCATGATGCCGGAGGTGTTGTGCTGGATGGTCGCCGCGATGGCCGTGACGGGCAGCTGGTCATCGGAGCCCAGATAGTTGGCCATGACGTCCTGGTAGCTCATGCCAACCTGGGCCTTGCCGGTGCCCACGAGCGCGTCGGCGCCGTCCTCGGGCGGCTGCACGACCTCCACGTCGAGGTTCTCGTCGGCGTAGTAGCCCTTGGCGATGGCCACGTAGATGCCGGAATGGTTGGTGTTGGGGGTGTAGTCGAGCACGAAGGTGAGCTTCGTGGCGTCGCCGGAGGCGGCGTCCGTGGCGGCCTCGGTCGTGGCGGCGGCGCCAGAGCCCCCGCAGGCGGCGAGGCCGGTCATGGCGGCGGCAGCGGCCGCGCCGGCGACGAAGGAGCGACGAGAGATTGACTTGCTCATTGATCCTGATCCTTTCTTTCTGCCCTCTCCCAGGGCATGGAGACGCGACGCAGCAGGCTCACGAGGGCCATAAGCGCCAGGGAGAGCGCGGAGATGATGAGAATGACGGCGAACATCTTGTCGTAGGAGTAGGACTTGCGCACGCGCGTCATGTAGACGCCCAGGCCCACGAAGCCGCCGAGCCACTCGGAGACCACCGCACCCACGACGGCGTAGGTGGCGCTAATGCGCAGGCCCGCGAAGAACTCGCTCATGGCCGCCGGCAGCTTGGCGATCCAGAAGATCTGGCGGCGGCTCGCGCGCATCGTGCGCATGAGGTCGATGATATCCGGGTCCACGCTGCGAAAGCCGCTCGCGAGCGACACCGTGATGGGGAAGAACGTTCCCAGCACCACGAGCAGCACCTTCGGCATGAGGCCGTAGCCAAACCACAGCACGAGAAGCGGGGCGATGGCCACGGTGGGGATGGTCTGCGACACGGTGACGATGGGGTCGAGCGCGCGATAGACCACCTCGAAGCGGTCCATGAGAACGGCCACGGCAAAACCCACGAGCACACCCAGCGCAAGGCCGAGGACCGCCTCGGCGATCGTGGTGCCCGAGTGGCTCACAAGCAGGGGCAGGTCGCCCACGAGCGCCTCGACGACCTGGACGGGGCTCGGCAGCAGGTAGGTGGGCACGAGGCCCGCCATGCAGACAAGCTGCCAGACGACGATGAGGCTCGCGAGGGTGACGGTGGGCGCCAGCCAGCATCGGCGGGCAGGCGCGTTGTTCGCGCGCGTGGCCATGGGGCTAGTTCTCCCCCTGGTGGTACTTGCCGACCTTCTTCTCGGTGGTGAGCACCGCGCCGTTTGGCTTGTAGTCGATCTTGGCGTAGGTCATGACCTGGCCGCAGCCAGCCTCGGCGGCCACGAGCTGGCACTTCTTGAGGACCTCCATGCACGTGTCGTAGTCGCCCTCGATGGCCGTCTCGAACGGACCCACGTAGGGGTTGACGTCGTACTTCTGGATCTCTGCGATCACGGCGTCAACGACGCGGATCGTGTCCTCGTCCGATGCCGAGTCCATCGGCAGGACCTGGATGGCCACACTGCATTCCATGCTTTCCTCGCTTTCCGCGAGAACCAAAAGAGGCCCTCGCACTTGCGGGAGCCTCGTACATGCGTACCTATAGGTTCCCTACGCTGGCATTACCCAGATCAGGTTTTAGGTCAGGGCCGCAATCCTAGGCCCAGTCTCAGCCGGCATGCGCCAGCCCCCGTTTCGATCGTGCGACATTCTAGCACGTTGCCCTGCACCAGGGGGCGTAGCCCTTTGGCACGTCTCGCGCGCGGCCCATCGTGCCAATCGTCCCTATCTGCCAACGGCGGCGCACTCATCGTGCCGATCGTCCCCAACTTCGGGCCTCGGACGCTGGGAATAGGTGCGTTCGGCACGATGAATACGGGGGGCACGCGCCCGGCTATTGGGCGAAGCACTTGCGGTGCGGCCGCCGCACAAATGTGGCTATCCCGCGCGCGGCAGTGGGGAGCAGGCTTATGGCGAGGGGCAGCGTGTACATGCTCTTCCCCTCCCAGACAAGGTAGAGGAGAAAGCCCGCGAAGAAGACGCAGGGAAGGGCGTACTCGGCAAGGGCCGCCCCACGACCCCCGCGCAACGCCTCGCGCATGAGGTCTCGCGCACCCAGTGCGGCACCAAGATAGAGAAGCGACTGACAAGCGTCCATGACAATAAACAACACGAGGCAGACGTAACCGTGTGGCTTGGTGAGGTCCATCGGATAGAAGCATGCGTCGGCCCCACGCCCCCAGCGCGCGGCGTCCTCCTCGCTCATCTTGCTGAACGAGGCAACGAAGTAGCTGTCGTAGGTTGGATCAAGCCACTCGTACGTCAGCTTCTTTGCGAAGAACCACGCGCCGTAGCCAGGATTGCCCGCCAGATGCCCCAGCCGGTCCAAGACGACGGATTCGGCGGTAGCCTCCTCGTCCCCCACGTTTCCATTGTGCCTGATGCGATTATCCATCCCGATGGGGTTGTACCAACCCGGGCGGGGGTCTGTTGACGGCTGGTAGTCAAGGCCGATTGCAAGCCAGGTCATCTTGGGCTGGTCTTCGGGAAGCGCGTAGCCAACGAGCGCCTTGAATCCGGCCCTGGGAACAGACGACGAGAGCGCAAGCAGCGCGCCCGTAGAGAACAGAAGGACGACGGCCCTGACGAGGGCCTTCTCCTTAATGCAGCCGAGCAGGGCAATGAGGACAACACCGGCAACGAGATAGATGTAGGTGGACTTGATCATGAGGCCAGAGAGCGCGAGCAGGCCCGAGGCAAGCCCGAGGGCGGCCGAGCGCGCACCGCTCGCGTTGCGGAGGGACGCAAGGAGCACCCGGGAGGCGGCCAACACGAGAAGCAGGCCGATGGTGTTGCCGTACGGAAAGACGCTGAGGAGCACGTTGGGAAGAAAGCCGTACGCAACCAGGGCGAGGACGGCGCGCTCGCCCCGGGGCCTCTCGACTGCACGCGCCAGCGAGCAGAGCAGGGCGGAGACTCCGATGGCAGCAAGTAGGTTCATGACCTGCAGGGCCTTGACCATGCCGGAGCCAAAGAGACAGCGAAGGCCCGTCATCAGGAGGAGAAGGCCCGCCTGGTGAGGATATATCGACATGTAGAGGTCACCGGGGGCCTTCGCCGCATAGTTGTCGATGTGCGGCCAGAAGTCAGAGAGATCCCCGGCGGACAGATGCTCCGCAAACTGCTGAAGGACCAGGGAGTCATGGAACAGGCTCGTCTCGGTGTGGTTGACCCATATGAACCACAGCCCGACCAGCAGGGCAATTCCCGCAAGGGAGGCCTCAAGCAGCGGCAGGTTGATCAAATCGCTTCGCCGGGCGAGGAGACGGCAGAGGGCAAGGCAAATCGCGAGGACGACGAGCGAGAGGCCAATGACGGCGGCGGAGGTTGGGCACGGCGTCGTTGGACCCCATATAGTTGCCCCGCCCACCGTCGAGACGACCGACGCAACCCCAAGCAACAGCGTGAGCAAGAGCACGAGGGCGGAGCCGAAGGCGAGAAATCCACTCAGCCACCTCGGCGAGGGCGGCGTGGTTTCGGGCGCATTCATTTCGCAACACCTCGTCATGTCAGAGTGGAGAGCGGGCCGGGAGACACAACTATAATCAGTAAGTTTTTTAGTGTACTCGATACGAGAGGCGGGCGGGGCTGCTGACGTGCTCGTCGTGCCAATCGAACTTTGGGACACACGGTCCAATCCGGCCAGCGGGGAGGCACCACGATGCCTCATGCGGCGAGATTGGCCTCCTTGCGCTCGTGCGCGTGGTCCATCCAGTGACCGAAGCGGTAGTAGAAGATGAACGCGATGCCCGTGGTGACCCATGTGATGGGATAGCTGAGCATGGCCATGTGCAGCGTGTGGTCGAGCGGCACGATGACAAGCTGCCAGATGATGCGCAGCAGGCACGATCCAGTGAGCACGATAAGCATGGGACGCAGGCTCTCCCCCGCCCCGCGAATGGTGCCCGCGATGTTGTCGTAGAGCGAGTAGACCACGTAGAAGGGACCCACGTACCACATGACCTGGGCCGTGAGCTCGGCGATCTGCGCATCATCAATGAAGAAGCCAGCCAGGGCGCGCACGTTGGCGAGAAGCGCCACGGACAGCGATCCCACCACCAGGGCCGTGAGGCACAGGGCCGCCCTGAGGCCGCGGCGCATACGCTCGTAGTTTCTCGCGCCAAAGTTCTGCGCGCTGAAGGTGGTCACGGCCACGCCAAGCGCCTCAGAGACCATCCAGACGATGGCATCGATGCGACCGCACAGGCCGAACGCCGTCACGACGGTGGAGCCAAACGAGTTGATGGTCGACTGCGTGATGATGTTGGACACCGAGTAGCACGATGACTGCAGCCCAAGCGGAAGGCCCGTACGCAGCATGACGCGACAGATGCCCGGGTCGATGCCGAGCCTGCGCACTTCGAGCCTCCACGGCCCGTCGACGTGCGTGAGGCGCACGAGCGTGACGACGCAGCCCCACACGAGCGAGAGCGCCGTGGCAAGGCCAGCGCCAAGCGCCTCCATGTGGAGGCCGGCAACGAACACGAGGTCGAGCACGATGTTGACGACGCAGGTGGACGCCACGATGATGGAGGGCGAACGGGTATCGCCCACCGAACGCTGCACGGCCGAGCCGGTGTTGTAGACAATCGAGAACACCATGGCGCCGAAGTAGAGGCGCACGAAGTCCAGAGACTCGCCCATGAGGTCTGTCGGCGTGCCCATGAGCGTGAGGATGGGGCCCGCGAGCAGGCCCCCCAACACGGAGACGGCAAGGCCACCCACAAGCGCGATGGTCATCGCCGTGTGGACCGAGGCACGCAGGCGCTCCTCGTCACGCGCGCCAAAGTACTGGCTGCACACCACGGCAAAGCCCGTGCCCATGCCAACCGAGAAGCCCACGGCTAGGTCCACGAGCGGTGCGGTAGCCTGGATTCCACCGAGTGCCGCCTTGCCTGCAAACTGACCCACCACAAAGGTGTTTACCAGCGAGTACGCCTCCTGGAAGAAGGACGAGAAGAACACGGGCACGCACAGCAGCAGAAGCTGCCTGCCTATTCTCCCTTCGGTGACGTCCAGAGAACCAGACCAGCGGCGTCTCGCCATGAAGCCCCCTATCCATAACGTGGTCCCGAGAGCATACCGCTAACCGGGGCGTCCGGGCACAGGCGGCGCACGTGGGGCGCGGCCCGCAAGGAAACGCCGAGCCTGCGCAGCGCCCGCCTGGCATGGCCCAGCTACCGCCCGCCGAGTCCGCGCCCGCCTCGCCCCGCATGCTCACGAAACTTAAATGCGCCGTTGTTTCCTAACGATGAAAGGAACTTACTATG